>NZ_CP009454.1:2885071-4327607 GCF_000759475.1 Pantoea rwandensis | reverse complement strand
ACACTGTGCTCGACCTGCTTTACTTTGGCACCGCTGACGCTCTGGTCATCTACCTGCTTGTTTACATGCTGGCTGCGGGAAGCTCATACCTGATGCTAAAACCGCATGTTGGCTGGCCTGCAATTATTGCCGTTAACCTTGGGGTTTACACGCTGAACCAAATTATCTCTCGCGTCTTTAAAAATGACGATGTCGGTATTGTGGTTGCGTTGGGGTATCTCATAGTGACCTTGCTTCCGCTTTTTCATCTCTTTTTTTAAGGGATCTCATGATCAGCGGAGAACATACAAGGATCAATACCAGCATGGTAACCAGGAGGATTAAATACAGCCCACTCCAGGCTATCGGTACAGGCTCGTTCACTGCCACGCTGACAATCCAGGTAAGCGAACCCAGGTGTACAGCAGGAAGTAAGAACTTATGAAAGCCGTCACCCATGAAAGGTAGCGAATTATGTTACCCCGTCGACCAGAAGGCATTTAACTACGGCTTTATCAATGATAAGAGCGTTGAGCAACCTGTGACTTTTCAGGATAAGAACATCGCCCTTTTCATTAGTTATAGCCTCACAAAAGATGACGCCATAAAAATGGTGGCCATGAACAAGGGCTTTGAGGAAATGGTTTTTATTACTGAAAATCTTTAACGCTTCGCGCGAAATACCACAACAGGGGGAGTGCTCGATGACTTTTTTGTTTTGGATGAGCCGACGCGTGAAAGCTTTGGATTTCGGGTTGCGTATATAATCCCATCTCTTGCGGCTCGCAATGATTGTGCTGCCTCGATTTTCCCGAGATTCGCTGCGGAGGTGAAATGGTAAACTGCTTTTTCAGAGGGTTTGTTTTTAAACTTATACCAGACGTAACTGATTAGCACCCACAGAAGGAGAAGGCTACTGAGCAGAGTCAGCATTCCACCAAATATTGAAGACACCTCACTGATGTCGTAAGTACTTTTCCAGTATTCCATGCATATCTGCCATTGCCACACCTGAATTAACTATCGGCTGTGGATTTTTTTCCTTCAGTAGACAGTAAGAGTTTCGCATTGCCCGCTTTTTCATCACCGCCAGAATAGCACTCCTGACTAAGACTATCCCTGGGTGAATCCTGATGGCAGTACCTTCAAGACGCGCGGCAACGGGAGCCGGCCTGCTCGCCTGCTCTGTCATGTTAGCCAGCTGCAGCAACCCGGCTTCTGACCCTGCGCTATTAACTCATGGGCGTTATCAGCAGCCTGCACGTTTCGATGACATTTACCGCAATCGTGCCCCCGAAGTGGTGCGCTACGATCGCTATACGCTCGTCAGTACGCGCCCGGATGATGCACAGCGCGATCCGCTCAATCAGATTATTGATATCACGATGCCTGCACAGCTGGTTAACACAGTAGGAGAAGGATTTCGCTATCTCCTGCTGGAATCAGGTTATTCACTGTGCTCAGCCACGACTCTCTGCATTTTCGGAACTTCTCAGCCGTCCGCTTCCCGCTGTTCAGCGCGATATTGGCCCGGTTAAGCTGAGCGAGGCGCTGCAAATTCTTGCCGGCCCGCCTGGCGGCTGAAAGTGGATGAAGTTAACCGTGAAAGACTATGATCAGTATCGCCAGTTTGACGCAGCGGCTGCAACGCTCCCCCGGCAAAAAGCCTGTCGGCAATTAACCCGGTTCAGCCGAAACCCTTTCAGTCAGCGGGCCCAGCCGTTCCTGAAAATGCTTTACCCCGTAACCCTTTCACTGGTGAAACCCTGCCGGCTGCCGTCCAAAAAACAGCGTTGACTCCACAGAATCTGGCCGTGCCGTCACCCGTGCTGACAACCAGTGGCCCCCGGAAAGCGCAGAAATCAGCGAACAACCCTCCGGTTAACAATCCGCCGCTATTAGCTAAGGCACCGGTTGCTAAAGTGGCTCAGCAGACCGGTTCTCAGGCTGTGGCAGTTCGTCCGCCGGTAGTCACACAGACTACAGTGAATGCCACACCGAAAGCGTCCTCTGTGCGTCCTGTCACAACGCTCCCTCCCCGCCGCCTGTGAGCAGCCAGACGGCAGCCTCTCCCATTCCGGGCACACCTGTTACCGTCGCCCCGGTGGGTCAGACATGGCGGGCAGAACCGGGTTCAACCCTGAAAGAGACACTCACCGGCTGGGCTTCGAAGGCGCCGTGCAGTAACGGCGGTAACTGGGTCGTTATCTGGCCGGTATCGCTTGATTACCGCATTGATGCCCCTCTCATTTTCCACGGCAACTTTGAGTCGGTGATGGTTCAGGTATTTGACCTCTATCGCAAGGCCGAAAAACCGCTGTTTGCTGAGGCAAACCGCATTCAATGCCTGATTTCCGTCAGCGACACCCTGCGGGCGGGGGCACTGAGATGGGATTCGCGCTGCCGGTCCTGGTGTTTTGTGGTCATTGCATTGATGGCGGGTGATGCGCAGCGTCATTCGTCAGAGCACGTCCGTGCGGCTGTCCAGCAAACGCTGCCGGACCAGCTGGCCGCAGACATGCTGCGCACAGCCGATGCGGTCAATAACTGGCGCCATGGTCGGGCGGTCGCTGATGGTCCCGTTACCCCGCTCAGACAGGCATCATCCCTGCACCTGACAGCCGTATTCACTCCGTCATTCTGAGCAACCGGCTCTGGATATGGGTCCCTGCTACGATGGCGTTTTTGCCGCCCTGCGAAGCCAGTCAGTGACCTCAGCGCTAGCGCTGACCGTCAGCGGCGGTCGCCTGCGCATGGCTGACGGTACCGATATGAATCTTTCCCTGCCCTCCGGAATAACGGAGGGCAGCATTGTTTACCTCAATTAACCACCTCAGGGAGCTGCGGATGCCGCGTATACCTTTCTGCCTGACAGCGCTGGCCACCGCGTTCGTGCTGTCATCCTGTTCGCTGACAGAAATCAGCAAAATGGATAAAGAAGCTTCAGGACAGGCTGACACTGCTCAGCGGGTGTTGCAGAGCCGACAGGCAATGACCCAACCTACCGTCGTCTGGTCCGACAAACCCTGGGTTAACCTGCAGCCGGTTGCGCCCGTCGTATCCACGCCGGACGAAAAAAATCTGCCTGCCTGCCAGATAACGATAAACCGTCCAGACGGTATATCACTGCCTGAGCTTGGACAACGCATTACCGCGCTTTGCGGCATCAGGGTTTCCATCACGCCGGATGCCTTTGCGGCACTCAGCAACGTTTCAACCGGTAGCGTGACAACCTCGCAGATGAATGGTCAGCTCCCTGCGCCTGATGATAATGGTCGCGTACCACTATCACAGATCGGCTCCGCATCAGGGCAGGCTGCACCTGTTCAGCAAAGCACTGCCCTTGTCCGCGGTATCAAATTCCAGGGCGATGTACGGGATCTGCTGGATGTTGAAGCCAGCGGATACGGTCTGTCCTGGCGTAGTGACCGCAGCGGCGTGTATTTCTACCAGCAGGATACCCGCACATTCCAGCTCGTCATTCTCAATACCAAAGTCAACAGTAGCGCCTCAATCAACTCTGGCTCCGGTAATCAGCTGGGCAGCGGAGGGGGAACTACCGGTGGCACGACCGGTGACATCAGCTCGAACCAGAAGACCGATTACGGTATGAACAGTGACCTGTATGATGATATCCGTAAAACAATCGATCAAATGCTGACACCAAAATCAGGCAGATTCTGGCTGTCTGCCGCCACGGGTACGCTCAGCGTGACGGACACGCCGGATGTGCTTGACCGTATCGGACGATACATCGAATACCAGAACAAAGTCCTGAGTCGTCAGGTTCAAGCTAAATATTCAGATAGTCAGCGTCAGCCAGACGCGTAATGAGCAGCTGGGACTGGACTGGGGGCTGATTTATAAATCCCTCAATAACTTTGGCGCCAGTCTGGACCGGCTCCATGGCCCAATGCATCCACATCTGCTGCCAGCGCGGGCATTTCAATTCTCGATACCGCCTCAGGTAACGCTGCGAAATTCTCCGGCTCCAGCCTGCTTATCAAAGCGTTGTCTGAGCAGGGTAACGTCAGCATGGCGCTGAATCAGACTGGACCCGACCGCCAACCTGACTCCGGTGGCCTACCAGCTTTCCAGCCAGAAAGGCATCCCTGTCCAGTTCCAGCTCGACGGCCACGGCGAACGTTGGCGTCACCTCATCAATGACTACGACGACCATTACCACCGGGCTGTTCATGACCATGCTGCCGTTTATTCAGGAAAACGGTGACGTGCAGCTGCAGTTTGCTTTCAGCTATACCAGCCCGCCGCAGATTGAGAAGTTTATCAGCGCCGACGGCAATACCCGTAATGACCTGCCTACAACCTCTACCGAAGGCCTGGCACGCAAGGTGAACCTCCGTTCCGGGCAGACGCTGGTGCTGACCGGTTCGGAACAACAGAACGTCTCCGCAGACAAACAGGGCACCTTTACGCCAGGTAACTTCATTCTGGGCGGCGGTCAGACCGGCTCCCGCGGCCGTACCACGCTTGTCATCATGATCACTCCTGTTCTGCTGAGGTAAACATGCCAGCAATGAAAAAATTGAGCCTTCGTACCGGCGTCCGGATTATGCATCAGCGTCGCGACTGGATGGCCGGAATGCACTGGGAGCCGCAGCGAAACGCTTTGGCCACCCGGTTTCGCAGCCAGTCCTCTCCCGATACGCACTTTGTTGCTGCCGGGCGCGGGAATGCATCGATGCAGGGGCTGGTTTCTCCGGGCCGCGCGCGCCGTCATATTCATTCCCTTGCCGTGGCGTTTCTGCTCACCGAGGGCGGGAAAGCCTGGGGATCTACCGTCTGAGTCACGAAGAGGATATGTGGGTGTTCTTTGCCGCCATCGGCGGCAGCTCTCGGGTGATGGGCGACGTGACCGGCTCGCGCGCCACCATTGAACTGGCTGCAAAAAATTTCCTGCGGTTCAACGACGCCGATGCGCCAGGATTAAGGTGTGCCGCGACGGTGGACGACGATCGCCACGCCAGTACGCTGACTGACAGACTCAGCCGCACTCAGCTTAAGCGCTGCCGGCTGCGTAAGCGCGTCAATGCGATGTCAGTTATCCTGCCGGCGGCCCTCGTCACCCTTGCAGTGGCCTCGGGGATTTACTGGTACGAGACCGCCTCTGAGAAAGCCGAACAGGCGGCTGCGATGGCGGCGTTTCGCGCCCGCATGGCCCTTAAGCCTGAAAAACCGGCCGTGCCCGCACGCGCACCACATCCGTGGGCTTCGCAGCTTCCCGTTTCTGTGCTGCTCAGCAACTGCTGGCTCACCCGTGAACCTGTTTTTGCCTCCGTGGCCGGCTGGCGATTTACGGATGGCGAATGCGTGCCGGAAGGGCTGCGTTTGCGGTTTATTGCCACCCCCGGCGCAACCGTGGAGGACTTTTCCCGCCGCGCACGCGAGCTGCTGGGTCACTCAGCCGTCTTCAACCTGCAGGAGGGCGGCAAAAGCGGCGACGTTTTCATTCCCTTCAAACGCACCTCACCCGCCGGACTCACGGACGAAGCGCTCCCCGGTGCTGACGCTCAGCTCATGCGATTTATTTCCCATCTGCAGCGACGGAATCTCGACGTGAAGTTTACCGAGGTGAAGCCGCCGGCTGTCACGCCGGGTCAGGAAAAAAACACGCCCCCGCAGGACTGGCGGGAATTCTCGTTCTCCGTCAGCTCTCGGCTGCAGCCTGAGCGGCTGCTCCAGGATTTTGATGCCACAGGGCTCCGCCTGACCAGCCTGTCCATCACCATGAGCCCGCAGGGGCAGTTTGACTACACGATGAAGGGGAGCGTTTATGCGCAGAATTAATCCCGCCGGCATGAACTTGCTGCTGGCCGTTCTGCTCTGCGGAACGACACTGCCGGCCCTGGCCAGCGACTCACTGCCGCCCAACGTCACGCTGGGTGAGCTTGAAGCTGCACAGGCGCGAAACCTCATCCTTGAGCAGAAAGTTCAGACAGCCCGTCTCGAGCAGCAGCTGCGTGAAAGCCAGTCCGGGCAGAGTACCGACAGGAATTATCTGGCCACTGCCGCTCAGCCTGCCATGCCACTGATGGCGCAGCCTGCCCCCTCACAGCAGACCGTGTCAGCTGGCGCGGAGAAGCGCGCCGGCAGCGTGCGGCTTCAGGAGATTTACGGACGTGGTAATCAGCTACGTGCCCGTATTGTGCTCCCCGACGGGGGTGTGACAGAGGTGGTGAAAGGGGATCAAATCCCGGGCACCACAAAGCGTGTCACTGAGGTGACGTCCACGCTTGTGCGCCTCAACGACGATTCTGAACTCTCCTTCTGAGGCCATGATGACACCTGATAAAGAGATTATGGATTTTGTATACGCTGAACGGCAGCCAGCCGGTGGCGTGACGCTGCTGATTGATGGTAACCGGCGAAAAGAAGCGGCGATTCAGCGCTGGGTAATGGACGTTACACGCCATTATCCGGCCGCGACAACCGAGTTTGTGACCCTGAGCGAGCTGAACCGTCGTCGGGAAGTGGCTGACCGTCAGGGAATGGGACTGAATCAGGGGATCAGCGAAGCTGACATGGATAAACGGGACGTCAGCGTCTCGCAGGACAAGGTCATCAGTTACATGAAGCTGGGCCATGAGTTCAGTGCTTCTGACATCCATTTTGAAATCAGTGCAGACCGTAAACTGACGATCGTACAGCTGCGGATCCATGGCGAGCTCGAAGTGGTTGATGAGGTGAAAGATGTGGAGGGCATGACGCTGGCATCGACTTCCTACCTCTCTATGTGCGATGTCCGTGAGCAGTCCTTCTTTGCCGGCCGTGAGCAGTCCGGGCGCGTCGACGCAAAGTTTGCCCGCCGGGCCGGTCTCTATGGCGCACGCTACGAGCATCGCCCCACACCTGACGGGCTGATTGTGGTCATGCGTCTTATCCCGGACGACGGCGACAGGGTTCCGACGCTGCCGCAGCTGGGTTTTTTGCCGGAGCAGATAAAGCTTATCATGCAGATCCTGAAGCTACCGGAAGGGATGGTGCTGCTGACCGGACCAACGGGGTCAGGTAAAAGCGCCACGCTGCGCGTCTTCAGCGATATCTGGCTGAAACTTACCGGTGGGAAAAAGCGCCTGCTGACGCTGGAAAATCCACCCGAGGGTCGTATTCCGGGCGCGATTCAGACACCCGTTATGCCCGCCGATAACTCCCCGGAGGCTGTCAGCCGTGCATGGGATAATGCCAACGCCTCCGCGCTGCGCCTTGATCCGGATGCCATCCTGAACGGTGAGATGAGGGACCTTCATTCACTGATTGCGGCCATTTATGCCAGTGAAACGGGTCATCTTCTTCTTTCTACCACACACACACAAAGTGCAATTGGCGCACTTCGCCGTATGGAGCACTTTGGTGTGGACCGTCATCTTCTGGCGGATGCGGCACTCATCACCGGCCTGATAGGCCAGCGTCTGGTGCCACTGCTGTGCGAACGCTGCCGTGTCCCCTGGAAGGTTAAATCCCCTGATCTGGACGCCGATACGCGTGCCCGTCTAGAACAGTACTGCACCATTGAGGGGCTCTGCGATACCAGCAAACTTTACTTCCGCAATCACGAAGGTTGCCCGCACTGTCAGAAAACGGTGCCGCTGACGGGGCGCATTATCAGCCGTGGGGTGACGGGGCGAACAGCCGTGGCCGAGGTGGTCAGGACGGATGCGCGCCAGATGCAGCTCTGGCTGTCACACGGGCCAGCGGTGGCCCGCCAGTACTGGGTGAACAACGGGGGGATCACCCGGCGTATGCACCTGATGCGATATCTGGCAGAGGGGCGTGTCGACCCGCTTGAAGGCGACCTTATCTGTCCACTGGATGAAGATGAGGTCATGCATTGTGAGGTCCCCGATGGCATCCGTTAATCGCTTTACGCCAGACAGGGACATGTCGGTCGCAGAAAAACTGCGCTATCGCCTTGTCAGAGCGACCTTTACCGGCCAGTATCGCCAGCCCTTTTACGAGACGCTGCGCTTTCTGCTGGAGAACCGCAAACAACTTAAAGAGGCGCTGATCATGATCGGTGAAGTGCATACCGATTTTGGCCAGCGCTGGCATCCCTACCATGAGCTGGTCCAGGACTGCCTTGAAGGGGTAAACGATAACCGCCCCGGGCGCGCACTGCAGGATGTCCTCGCCGTCTGGGCACCCTATGAGGAGGCCGCGCTGATCAGCGCCGGGATGGAAACCGGCAATATTCCTGGCGCCCTGATGCAGGCCGACAAGCTCATTCTCGCCCGCCGGCGCATCCTCGGTCAGGTTCTTTTCGCCTCGGTGTTCCCTGTCGTGTTGGTCTTGCTGGGAACAGGACTGCTGCTGGCCAACAATCTGGCGCTGGTGCCAACGATGAGCAAAATGTCCGATCCTGCGGGCTGGACCGGGGCACTCGGCCTGATGAACGGCGTCGCACTCTGGACAGGCCAGTGGGGGCTGACCGCGGCGGCTGTAGCCGCCGGTCTGGTGGTTCTTGCATTCTGGTCTCTGCCGCGGTGGCGGGGGCGACTGCGTCGTTTCGCTGATTACCTCATGCCCTGGTCGGTTTACAAAGACCTGCAGGGCGCCGTTTTTCTGATGAATATTGGGGCGCTGCTCGGTGCCGGCGTGCAGGAACTCAAATCTCTGCAGATCCTGAACGGATTTGCACCGCCCTGGCTGCAGGAGCGGATTGAGGGGGCGATGGAGTGCATGAGCGAAGGGGATTCTCTGGGCCGTGCAATGCGCAACAGCGGTTATGACTTCCCCAGCCGTGAGGCGGTGAACTACCTCTCGCTGCTGGATAAAGGCAGCAGCGCTGCGTCGCTGATTACCCGGTATGCCGACCGCTGGCTGGAGCAGGCCCTGGCGCGCGTTGCCCGGCGCGCGAACGTCACCAAACTCTTTTCTCTCGTTCTGATTATGAGTTTCTTCTTACTCATTCTGCTGATGGTGATGCAGATTCAGGACATGAACACGTTCAGCAATCATTAAGGAAAAATCATGTCATCAAAGGCTTTCCCGCAGCATCAGCGCCATCCCGACCGCGGCTGGGGCATTCTGGAACACGGTGCCATTGCGCTGGGTACCGTCATTGTTATCTGTATTGTTGGTGCATGGGTATGGAGCCTGTGGGGGAAAAAGTCCGTTGGCGTGGAGGTGTCAAATCTCCAGACCATCGTGACCAATGCTCAGCAGCTCAAGCAGACACAGGGGGGATATAACTTCACTAGTGGCACCACGATGACCGGTACGCTCATTCAGCAGGGGGGCGCACCGAAAGCCGGCTGGACCATTCAGGGGACGGCGAGCTCAGGCTCCGCCACCATGTGGAACAGTTACGGCGGGCAGGTCGTGATGGCGCCGGTGGCGACTAACGGGTTTAACAACGGATTTTCCGTGACGACTCAGAAAGTACCGCAGGCAGACTGCATCTCTCTCGCTACCCAACTGGGCTCCGGTGGTGCGTTCAGCGCTATTACCATCAACAGTACGGACTACAGCGATGGTGTTGTGAGTGCAGAAGAGGCGGGAAAATCCTGCTCTGCTGACAGCGGTATGACCGGTAACAATACCCTCGTCTTCACGCACAATGGCTGATGACATGCTGCGTATTTTCACGTTTCTGCTTCTGATCATGCTGTGCCCCCGTGCGGGGGCCTTCTGCTTTGATGCGGCGGGCGCGAAATATCACATTGACCCACTGTTGCTAAAAGCCATAGCAACGGGCGAAAGCAGCCTCCGTCCGGGGATTACCAGTATCAACCGCGATAAAACTACGGGTCGGGCGCTGAGCACCGACTACGGACTTATGCAGGTCAACTCAACACACATTCCTTCGTTGATGGCTCAGGGCGTTATCCACAGCCCTCAGGAACTCCTGACGCGCCCTTGTCTGAACGTGCAAATCGGCACCTGGATACTGGCGAAGCATTTTCAGGTCTGTGGCATCAGTTGGAACTGCCTGGGCTCTTATAACGCCGGCTTCAGAAAAGATCGTCATGAAACCCGTGAGTCCTACGCCAACCGGATTTATGCCATTTACCGCCAGCTTTTGCAGAAAGAACGGGGAGTTAAACTGTGACCCTGCTGACCCTGAGCATGCCGTGGCCCACGCTTATCATTATTTTCCCACTGTGCATCTGCATCTTCAGTGCAATGGCGAGCCTTGTGCGCCTTTATCTGATGACCTCGAATGATGGTCGGGAGTGGGTAAAGGTCTTTTCCACACCCGCACCGGCAGGTATCACCTGGCTTTTCGCAGCCGCAACAGCCTTTATGATTATGTCTCCGGCGCCCGCCCTGGAACGACTACTGGCGGTATTATTCAGCCTTTTTCTCTTCAAAATGACGCTGAGTGATGCCATTACCGGCTTTCTTCCCCGGGAAATGACGGTTAGCTGTCTAATCGCCGGACTGGTCTCTGCTCTTGCCTTTCCCGCTTTCTGGGAACACTTCTTCTCAGCTGTGACCGCGCTGGCTGTATTTGCCGTATGGCGATATGCCACGTTCAGAATGCATGGCCGAGAATGTCTGGGTCTGGGGGATGTCTGGCTGGCGGGCGCCGTGTCTGCCTGGCTGGGCGGACCTGAAGGACTTTCTGCTTTGCTTGCCGGCGTCATATTTTTTGTGATCTGGCAGTTGCTGGTTCGCCGAGTCAGTGAAGGGGGACCGATGGGGCCCTGGCTGTGCACTGGCGCGATTCTTGTCACTTTAACCCGACTTTATCAACCACTCATTACATGGTGAAGCCCGTGAAATCAAACAACTCAATGGACCGGGGATGGGCCATCCTCAGCACCGGCGCTGCACTGATTATCCTTCTGCTGGTCAGCGTATGGGGCTATTCACTGATCAGTGAATGGATGCAAAAGCGCACCTGGATGAACACGTCCGCACAGGTATCACGCTTTACCCAGGCCGTGAAGAGTTACACGGGGCGTTATTACGACACATTGCTCTCGAGTGCCACAACAACGGCCCCGGTCATCGTGACCCCGGTCATGTTAAAAAATACCGGTTTTCTGGAGCAGGGGTTCAGTGAAAATACGATAGATGGTCAGGGATATCGTGCTGCGCTGGTCCGCAATGGGACGAATACCGATCAGCTGCAGGCTCTGGTGTACACGCAGAACGGCTCCGCGCTTCCTTTTCTGGCGCTGCGTCAGATATCCATGGATATCACGTCAGGCATGGGTGGGTATATCTGGACGTCAGGCATCGCCACCGGTGCGATGAGCAGCTGGAGCTTACCGTTGTCACAATTTGGTGTCAGTACCACGCAGGGGCATATTGCCGTGCTGCTGACAACAGATGAACTGGGCGTTGCGCGCGGTGAAAGTGATCGCCTGTATCGTTTTTCCGTTACCGGCAAGCCCGACCTTAATACGATGCATACCAGCATTGACATGGGAGGAAACAATCTCAATAACACGGCCACCGTCAACGCAGCAAACGGTGCCTTCACCAGTAATGTCACTGCGGGCGGTAATATCACCGCCAGTGGAACTGTGACCGGGCAGAATGTGACAGCCGGCTCGAATGTGACCGCGGGTAATGCCATGACGGCAAATAATGATATCCGTTCAAATAATGGCTGGTTTATAACGCGTGGGAGCAAGGGCTGGCTGAATGAGACGTATGGCGGCGGTTTTTATATGTCTGATAACGACTGGGTGCGTGCCATCAATAACAAAAATATTTACACCGGCGGTCAGGTTCGCGGCGGAAGCGTTCGGGCAGACGGGCGCCTGTCTACGGGAGAGGTTTTACAGCTTGATGGTGTCAACTCGGCCGGCGCAGGTTGCTCGCCAAACGGGCTGGTAAGCCGCGACGGTGCTGGCGCCATACTTTCCTGTCAATCCGGTGTGTGGAGTGGATCCAAAAACAGCGGACGTTATTCCTTAGTTGGCAGCTTCACTTCACAGTACAACGGATATAACTCAGCTAATGCAACTATCACTGTGTATGCAGTAGGCGGTAATTCAATCGTGTACAAGGATCTCGGTGATGGTCAGGGCTGTACTAACACCTGGGCGCTGAGTGCTTCTGCAGGTGGCGTAGGAGCAGCGTCTGCATCCGACAATAATCCAGCCTGGGCTAAATCAGGGACGATTTCATTTCAGGTGCCTGCCAATACCGGCTATTCGATCGTTTCAAACCCGCTGCCAAGTCAAGGGTGCTCACCAGGTGCTTTTACCATATATACCTATGAGTAGGGGCTCATATCCGGCTGGTACTAGCGGCAGAGGACTGTATAAAGGTCAATGTCTCCGCCCTGATTGCGCAGACCAACCATTACTGTTCCATCAGGGCACAATGCTAGCCCATCAGCCCCTTCACATCATGGTAGGAAGTCTGTCCACCATACTGTATTGCTCCCAGTGTCAATCCAGCACTTCTCCACACACCGGATTGACAGGCTAGTAAACAAAACATTTTTTCTTAACCAGTCCCTCAAATACTCAAGCAGTTACAAAGTACAAAAATGAGTCTCGAAAAAAGTATCCCAAGCTTTATAAAGATTGGACTGCCCAGTCATATAAGCTGTATCTAAGGTGCCCGCCGGGCAGTTACATCCTCCAGTTGCTGGATTTGGCTGACAAAGTAATTGGTTTTCTGGCACCAATTCACCACTTGGCCAATATTTTCGAAGAACATATTGCCCCCCCTTTGATGAAGGGTTTTTCCACACACCGGATTGACAGTTATGTCATTCAAGATTGTGTTATCTTTCCTGATTTTTCAGGGGAATAGGATGGCACTGCGGAATCGCATAAAAAAAATGACGCTGGTTAAGGCGCTGGATAAATATTTTAGTAGTGTCTCTGTGCATAAGCGCGGCCACCTGCAGGAGTTTTACCGAATAAATGTGTTAAAACGATCGGCACTGGCTGGCAAATTTATGGATGAGATTTCATCCGTGGATATCGCTGATTATCGGGATTCAAGGCTCAGCACAATTAGTACCCGTACAGGTCACAATGTCAGTGCAAATACTGTCAGGCTGGAACTGGCATTACTTTCCGCACTTTATAACCTTGCACGCATTGAATGGGGAACCTGCTCTCATAATCCGGTTGAACACGTACGTAAACCTGCTGCGTCTCCGGGGCGGACCCGTCGTCTCACTTCAGTTGAAGAACGCCGCATTAAACGTGCTCTTCAAAGTAAAAATCCGCAGCTCCTTGCTATTTTTCAACTGGCGTTAGAAACAGCCATGCGTCAGGGCGAAATCCTGTCTCTGAGGTGGGAGTACGTCGATCTTCATATGGGAGTGGCGCATCTGCCTTTAACAAAAAATGGTACAGCCCGGGACGTACCTTTGTCCTGGAAGGCGCGGCAGGTGCTGAAAGAGTTCGCAGGTGCGGTTTCAGGGCCCGTTTTCAGCTACACATCAAATGGATTCAAGAGCGCCTGGCGTGCCCTTCTGTGTGAAACAGGAATTAAGGACCTTCACTTTCATGACCTTCGCCACGAGGCGGTCAGCCGGCTGTTTGAGCTGGGCACTCTGAATGTCATGGAGGTTGCGGCTATTTCCGGTCATAAGAGTATGAATATGCTAAAGCGATATACCCATCTGCGCGCGACACAACTGGTGAGCAAGCTGGATGCGCGGCGTCGTCAGGCGCAAAAACTGGCGACTATTTTCATACCTTATCCGGCAGAGATTGAGGAAAAAGAAGGGCAATACCTTCTGCGCTTCACAGATCTCGATCATACGGTCATAACAGCAGCAACGCGTGAAGAGGCAGTCTTCTTAGCAGCGTCAAGTCTCCTGCGCATTCAGGCGATCGCCGCGCGAGCGGGCAAGAGACTCCCGCCTCCTGGGGAAATTAACGTCCGTGACCCCGGAAGGGTCCTGATAAACCCTTTTGTAACTAAGGAATCAGTTTCCGCAGATTGACTGCCGAAATGATTTTTATGAAAATTAAGTAGTACCAACGAAAGCAAACCTCTAATGACATATTGATACCGCATGCCATTTATTGGTATGCGGTTTTTTTTATCCATTACACCTTATGTGTTGAGTTTTACTGCACTGCTCCTCCAGGTATCTGCAGAGCAGATCTTCCATACCCGTACTCAGTTCATTGATATCCACTTGCTGGCGTCTTCCTGAAATTTTTACAAACGGCTAATGAGTTAATCATCGTTATTCTTCGCGCATTTTTGCACCTTATGGCCGTTCTGCTGTGCAGCCATAAGGAAACCCTGTATGTCACCCAGTCATGCCTCACCCGAGGAACTACTTCCGGATGCGCCTGAGTCTCAGCTCTGTGGGCCAGAGGTGCAGCCCTCTGCTGCAGTCAAGCCGCGTCAGCGACTGCCGTTTAGCCCCCGAAAAATTCTCCTGACCGGCAGTGCAATTTTACTGACTGTCAGTCTGGCCGGATCACTCATTGCGCTGGTTGTTATGGGCAGTCAGGTATCTGACCTCACCATTCGTTTTAACACGCTCGATGCCGCTTTTCGCAGCGGACAGATTGGCCAGCTGACCTCAAATGTTTCGGCAATGGAAAATCGGCTTAAAACGCTTGAACAGCAGGCCGCCGCGCTTGCTGACCTGCCTGGCGCAGTTCAGTCAACCCGTGAACAGCAGGACAGCCTGAAGAGCGCGATCAATCAGCTCCGTGATAACGAAAACACCAACAGCCAGGCGGTGGCTCAGTTGCAGACCCGCGCGGGTGCGCTAGAGCACGACGTTCAGCAGGCTAAAGCCACGCTGGATGAGCTTAACCGCAGGGCAGAACCTGCACAAAAACCTTCAGAGCCTGAAAAGCCCCGCACCGCCAGTGAGGCAGGAAAAAGTCGGACGGCGTCCGCATCAAAAAAGATTAACCGGTCAGTCAGGCGCGCGGTGACGCTGGCTGCACCGTTCGAGCTGACCGGCATTGAACGTCGTGGCGGTCAGACCTTCGCCGTGGTCATTCCCCGGGGTGCCTCGCAGATATCAGCGATGCGCCTGCTTTCTCCGGGTGACAGTCTGATGGGCTGGACGCTGAAATCCACGGAGGGGGGGCATGCGGCCCGCTTCCAGGTCAATGGCAGTGAACAGCTGATCCAGGCTCAATAAGTGGAGCTAAAACGTATATGAGAAACTTTTTACTGGCAGCACTGAGTCTTATGCCATGGGCACTTCAGGCTGCTGAAGTCCAGACGTCACCCGCGCAAAGCGTGGTATCGGTGTTGCAGCAGTCATCCACGAGCGTTCTGAGCGCGCAGCAACAGGCTCAGCAGTGGGGATTATCTGATACCGACTGGAGTCGGTACCAGGCGATGATGAAGGGATCGCGGGGCATTATGTCCCCCGGGCTTGATCCACTCACCGCACTGGGTGTTGAGACTGACAGCTCTGCCGAACGTCGCCGCCTTGCTGAACTCTGGGTCAGACATGAGTATCAGCGAAGCGAGAAGGAGCTGGCTTTTCAGCGAGAAATTAACGCAGCCTGGCTGCGACTGTATCCGGAGACGCTGGCCGTCAATATGGGCAGCAACGCGGCCGGCATTGCGCACGACACGCAGGGCCGTCTGGCCCTCTTTGTGAAGGAAAACTGCACCCGCTGCGATGCGCGCCTGGCCGCCGTTCTGGCCGACAACCGGCCGGTTGATATTTATCTGGTAGGAGACAGCAGCGACGAAGGCATCAGGACATGGGCCATTAAACACAATATTCCGGTAGATAAAGTCCGCAGCCGCCAGATTACTCTGAACCATGATGGCGGCCTGTGGATGCGCTACGGTCAGGGTCAGATGCCGGTCATTCTGCAGCAGGGAGAAAACGGATGGCAGCTTGCCGCATTCTGATGTTCTTTACTGTCCTGCTTTTTGCCACGGGGTCCGCCTTGTCTGCAGAGCTGCAGGTTATTCCCGATGCTTACCGGCAGATTGCAGCAGCTGAACGTGTGCCTGCTGAATCACTGTATTCACTGGCCATGGCAGAAAGTACCCGCCAGACCGCATGGGGGGCTAAGCCCTGGCCATGGACAATAAATGTGGCGGGAAAAGGATACCACTATGAGACGCGGGAGCAGGCCTTTTCGGCACTTATGGGGTTTATGCAGCGCTGGCCCCTGAAGAACATTGATGTCGGCATTGCGCAGGTCAATCTGGGCTGGAACGGGCATTTTTTTCCGACGTATCGTGATGCTTTCGACCCCTATACCAACCTTCGCGCTGCCGCCCGGATACTGAGAGCCTGCTATGACGCCCGACCTGGCAGCTGGCTGCGGGCTGCGGGTTGTTACCACCATCCTGCGGGCGGGCAACACGCAGCGACCTATATGGCCATCGTTCGTCGCAAACTCAGTCAGATCGCACAAGCCAGTATACCGGCAGGCTCAGCTCAGCCTGTGGCGCTGGCCCGCTCAACGCTCACCTGGATTGAACCTCAATGAAAAAACTCTTTCGTCAGGCTTTTACTGTCTCACTCCTTTCAGCCGTTATGGCTGTCGCCTTCAGTGCATGCGCCTCGCTCATCGTCGTGGGCGATTCAGGTGGTGAGCCAACCGCCCCCCTCTTTGACGCCATCAATGCCGGTCAGAACAACTACACCGGCATGCCTGAGTCATTGCCACAGCCGCCCGCCTCTCTGAGCATTTCCGATATGCTGCCGGTCAGTACGCCGGAAATGTCTCCGGGAGTTGTGGCATCCCGGCCACTAAACCTTCCCGGTATGCCGCCGGTATTTGTGCTGGGTGATGACGTGGCTTCACGTCAATGGCTGCAGCAGCATGCTGCATCACTCAGTGGCATGCAGGCAACTGGCATGGTGATAAGCGTCCAGGATGAGCAGGGTTTAAACACCCTGCGTCAACTGGCGCCGGGCGTGGCTATGGTGCCCGTCAGCGGCGGCGACCTGTCTCGCCGGCTGGGGCTGAATCACTACCCCCTGCTTATCACCGCAACAGGAATATCACAGTGATGCCAGTCATTCCCATCGCCGAGCTGCTGAGTCAGCACAGGGGGATGCTTGCTTTGTTACTGGCAGGGACGCTGGCACTTGCCATCACAGTGTTAAGGCCGCGTTCGGTCAGCCAGCGTCGCCATCACCGTTATCAGAAACAGGCGGCCCGGGCACTGCTTCGTCTGCCGCAGCTGCGGGATGACGCGGCCAGAATCACCTGGCTTCGTAAGATGAACCCGTACGTCTTCGAGGAAATGTTATTGACGGCGATGTCCCGACAGGGACTGCGCATACAACGCAACGCACGATACAACGGTGACGGTGGTGCTGACGGTCAGGTCTGGATAAACGGTCAGCGCTGGCTGATTCAGGCCAAGCGCTACAGCGATACCATCCACGCCGCGCACGTCTCTGCATTCGGTCTGCTGACCGAAACTGAACGGGCGTCGGGACTGTTTGTGCACACCGGGCGCACGGGTGAAGTGAGCAGAGAGGCATTCCTCCGCTATCCAGGCATCAGGCTCATCAGCGGTCAGCAACTGCTGAGGCTGCTGGCAGGCGACCGTAGATGGATGGAAAAGCTCAACGTTTCACCTGAGCGACAGACACTGACACGTACTGTTTCAACACCGGCTTTCGCCCTGTCACCTTCTGCCCGAAAGGAACGCTGATATGCGCAAACCTAACACGCCCCCCTCCGAACTTATCTGTGACATGTTGGAATCGGAGAGGGCCAGAACGATTTATACCGTCCTTGGAAACCTGATCCAGTGTGCAATCAGGGTCATTATCTTTCGTCCACTTATCCTTTTCAGCTGCCTGGTGTCGGTCGTTATGGCTGCAGTGCCTGTAGCGGTCTTTATCAGCCCGGCCTACACGCCCGAGGTCCTGAACGCAGGGTTATTACGAACGTTGCGTCTGGTGCCCGACTCGTATATACCGCTGTGCCTCGCCGGTCTGCTCTTCGAGCTGGTATATCAGGTCCGTAAAATCGTCAGGTCCCATCATGACTGGCCAGAAAATGCCGGTAAAGGAAGAGGTCAATAAGCATGAGTGACTTTCTGACGAGAATGGACGCTAATCCACCGCACTGGGCAGGGGACATTATTGGCGTATGGGATGACCACAAATTGCGGCTGCACGGTGGTTTTTTGCGCCGGCATTACTGGACGGATCAGGGTAGCATTAACGTGTTTTGCATTAAGGGAACTGAACACCCGGATTATCAGGGACTCACCTGGCATGATTTTCTGCATCGTGGTAAACGCATGGACCGCAATATCCCCATGCTCGAACGCAACCCGGGGTACTACCTGGAGACTGAACGTAAAAAGCCTTCCATGTATTACAACAGCTACAACGGCATAGACTGGTATATTGGCGCCGACGGCAATCATCGCAGCGGTCTGGCGCGTTTTTTGTTCCATGAGCGGGAAATGGCGTATCTGCACGGGGTGCATCTCAGTCATTACGAGTTCGATGAACCCCTGCTGGCCGTGTATATGGCGCTTCGTGATGAGTTGAGTCAGCATACCGCCCAGGGTTTTTATATGGACCTTGAAGTCAACCACATCCATCGCGGCCGTGAGGATACTGCAGGCTGGAAAACTGATATGTATTCCAGCTCGCTGTATTTCAGCTCGGGCTCCTGGCAGCGGGAGTACCGTGATAATCCCGCCGTCAGTTCAGTCACTGCCGCTCGTGTTGTCTCAAATCCGGAAGATGGCTGGAGACTTCTCCATGAACTCCGCATGTGGCGTGATCAGCGTGCGTCAGCCGGCCGCACCGGCTTTTTTCACAGGCTGTCAGGATGGTGGCGCCCATGAGTAATGATTACGTCATGGAGTCTTTGCTCCGTCCGGCCGTAGAAATGTATTCCGCAACCGTCGCTGCAAGCGCGACCTGCATCTGTCTGACAGCCCCGTGGGCGGTGGCGCTTGCGCCTTCCGTCAGTTGGGTGACTGCTGCGGGTTTTGGAGTGCTGGCCCTGAAGCGCACCCGGCAGGGCCTGAAGATACTGCGCTATCGCCGCAACATCCGCCGTCTTCCCCGTTATGTTCTCACCAGTGAACAGATACCCGTCAGCCGCCGCCACCTGTTTTTAGGGAAGGGGTTCCGGTGGTCAGCTCGCCACACGCAGCGGCTGATGGAAGCGCGTCGCCCGGAGTGTGAAGTGTATGTTCAGCCTTCAGTGCTGTATCGCATGGCGCGTGACGTGGAAAAAAAGATGGAGTACAGCCTCCCCTGGCTGTGCCGCCTGACGCGGACTGATTCAGCTCTTAACCCTTTCCGTCCGTTGCCTCCGGTTGGCGGCAGTCCGGTTTATCATGGTGTCGAACCTGATGAAACCGCTGCCACCTATGATCTTGGTGAGCGCGTAGGGCATATGCTGGTTATTGGCACTACGCGCGTGGGCAAAACCCGGCTGGCAGAGTTGCTCATTACGCAGGATATCCGGCGGAAAAATGCGGCCGGCGAGCATGAGGTTGTCATCGTATTTGATCCTAAAGGCGATGCGGACCTGCTACGTCGAATGTACGCAGAGTCTCATCGAGCGGGGCGTCAGGATAATTTCTGGGTGTTTCACCTGGGCTGGCCTGATATCAGCGCACGCTACAACGCAGTAGGAAGGTTCAGCCGTATATCTGAGGTGGCATCCCGCGTGGCCGGTCAGCTCTCTGGTGAGGGTAACTCTGCCGCATTTCGTGAGTTCGCCTGGCGCTTTGTTAATATCATCACGCGCGCGCTGGTCGCTCTGGGGCAGCGGCCAGACTACAGCCTCATTCTCCGCTATGTCACCAACATCGGTGAACTCTATGAAACCTATGTCGATAATCTGCTGAGTGAAAAAGCGCCGCAGCTTATGAACTCTGTCGAGGCGTTGCTGAGCAACGGAGTAAGCGACAAGGACCTGCCTCGCCATCTTCAGGGCAGACCCAATGGCGCAAAGATATGGGTGTCCGAACAGGTACTGGGGAGCCCTGAGGGTAAAAAGCTCTGGGACCCCGTGCTGGACGGGCTTCGCAGCGCGGTTCAGTATGACCGGACCTATTTCGATAAGATTGTCGCCTCACTGCTGCCATTACTGGAGAAGCTGACAACGGGTAAAACGGCAGCGCTTCTTGCCCCGGATTACACTGACCTCAACGACCCCCGGCCGATTCTGGACTGGCACAACATCATCAAATCGCGCGGCGTGGTCTATGTCGGGCTCGACGCCCTCTCAGATCCTGTTGTGGCCGCCGCCGTGGGTAACAGCATGTTCGCTGACCTCGTATCCGAAGGCGGTCACATTTATAAATTCGGTCTCGGTGATGAAGATGAGGGCCAGTCGTCAAAAGTAGCCATTAACCTGCACTGCGATGAGTTTAACGAACTGATGGGGGATGAATTCATCCCGCTCATAAACAAAGGCGGCGGCGCCGGTTTTCAGGTGACGGCTTATACGCAGACACTGTCTGATATTGAGGCCCGCATTGGCAGCACGGCCAAAGCCAATCAGGTTGTGGGCAACTTCAATACCCTGGTGATGCTCCGTGTGCGTGAGAAGAATACCGCCATGCTGCTCACCGATCAGCTTCCGGAAGTGGACGTCTACCAGAAAACGCTTACTTCCGGGGTTACCGACGTGTCCCGTCCTGGCGAAGGCACGGATTTCAACAGTAACGTCAACGATCAGGTGAGCCTGATAAAAACGCCAATGATAAGCCCTGCCGATATCATCAACCTGCCCAAGGGGCAGGCTTTTGCGCTGCTGGAAGGCGGCCAGCTATGGAAAATTCGTATGCCATTGCCGGCAGATAACGACGACCCGCATATGCCTGCCAGTCTGAAACATCTCGCTGACAGCATGGAGAAGAACTACCACACGGGTGAAACGTGGTGGACGGGCGGTGACCTGGTGTTTACGGGGGGATCGGATGTCACAGCAGGACAGTGAAAACGGGCAGCGCAGCCAGCCAGCTCGTCAGCGGCAGTCTGGCCCGATAGGCATGCTGCTGTGGGATTTTCCGATGGGTCTTATTGGCATTTTGCTGGGCTCATTGCTGGTCAGCCTGCTGATTGAGTACGCCTGCATTGCTCTGCTTTGGCCCGATGAAGGGGCTGCACACAGCTACCGCGTCATGCTGGCAGAGAGCCGGTGGCTGTCAGAGGGGTACACCCGTAGCCTGCTGATGAGCGCGCCGGTCGAGACCGTCAGTCGATGGGTACATGTGGCATGGCAGTGGCTTTTTGTGGACAGCGGATTCAGCGGCTGGCTGCAGTCGTTCAACTCCCTGAGTAAAAAGGGAAGTGGCCTTATTCCGGCGCTGAACGGCGTTGGCGCCTCACTGGTCAGCTGGCTTGAGGTCTATCTTCAGGCAACGGTCTGGGTCACGCTGATTTTCTTTATCCGGGTCATGATCCTCTTTTTGAGTCTACCTCTTTTTGCACTGGTGATCATAACGGGCGTGGTTGACGGACTGGTCCGGCGTGACCTGCGGCGCTACGGTGCGGGTTATGAATCAAGCTTTGTCTATCACCACGCAAAACGTTTCATCAAACCCGCGCTGTACGGACCTTGCATGCTTTATCTGGCATGGCCTACTGCAGTATGGCCAAACCTGTTACTCCTCCCATCAGCATTACTTGTTGGTGCAGTACTGGCTGTAGTGACCGGTTCATTTAAAAAATATATATGAGCGATCTACCACTCACCCAGCTGTGTAATTAACAGAAAGGGTGATTGCGACTAATTTTTGTAGACTTATTTAGCAGGGAAAGTGGCTGCTGTTTTCAGCAAAATCGGCTGACTGACGCCTAAGTAACTTTTGCTTAACCGAAGCCCAATATCTCACATGAAGCCAGGTCAATCATGTTCGTGAACTGTATCGCTACATACTTAGCCTGAAAAGGTTCCTGAAATACTGCCCACAAGCCAGAGAATACTCCTGATTCATTTCGGGCTGCACTTGACTCAGGAGGTATAGTCCCGCATAAACCATAAAATAATCATGGCAATAACCCAATTAAGATTCTGGGGAATTTAGCCTTTGGGTAATAATGAGACCCTAGATAGTCCGGCTCATTTTCAGAGTCGTTCTGACTACAGGATTTTAACAAAAGGTTAAGATGCTTTTTTTGAGAGGTTATCGCGATGAAGAATGTTGTGCTCAGCATGCTTGCTAAAATTTCACAAATTGATGCGGGAATGAAACAGTTAACTGCCCGTGTTGAAGCCCAGTCTCTGCTTATCAGCGCACTCGTTCTGGCAGTAAGTAAAGAAGGGGGCGTTACTGAAATGATCGAAAGTGCGAATAAGGCTATTAATACGGTTATCGAATCCACTGAATCAGATGAACTACTCAAATCAGACGCCGCAATCCTGCTCAGCGAGTTTCAAAGCTTGTTAAATATTTCTCGCGCTGTAGACAGTGCGGACAATGTGATTGACCAGGCTGCTATAGAGGAGCTGAAAAAACCAGACTAATTAACGGTCACTACTGACTTAAAGCACAAAGTACCTTAAGCCTAAGCCTGTCTGTACTCACTATGGCCTTAGCGATATAGAGATGACATAGACTGTAAAACAGTCCCAACAGAATTTAGAAGAGTGAGGGGCGAAGTGGCGTTTACTAACTAAACTGTTGTTGAGGGTTCTGTTATACGGTAAGCCAGAGTTCTTGTTTTCACCTGCGCTAACCAATATGGTCGTGTAACTGGTCAATTAAGAGGAATCTGAACCATTACGCTCAACATACATCAGCAACTCAACTTCACCAACCTTCCCGTTTAAACAGTATGAACCCTGATTTTTTTAAAATCGAGGGTGTAGATAACTGAGAATATTTTCCAGAAGGAATGTAAGTTTTACGACAGTCAACTTGCAAACTGTGTAATTAGTAATATAACGGGCATAGGACATCACTCAGGAGTACCTAATGCTGCTTCAAACTGAACGGCTTCTGTTGAGGCCAGTAAAAGAATGTGACCTGATTGATTTGTATAGAATTTATGGTGATCCGGCAACAAATACATTTAACCCCGCAGGTCCTTATCCGGACATTGATTATGCCAGAAATGTTCTGAAACACTGGCTGAGACACTGGAGTCATCATGGATTCGGATGCTGGGCCATTGCGGAGAAAAACACGCCTTCATCCCTTATAGGTTTTGGGGGGCTGACTCTTCGAAGCATAGAGCTTATGACGGTGAATAATCTAGGTTATAGGTTTGAGACTGCTGCTTGGGGAAAAGGTTATGGAACTGAATTTGCGAGATTTTCGGTGGCTTTTGGGTTCAGTAATCTGGATCTTCAGGAAATTTCAGCCACTGTCAGAGCGCATCATCTGTCATCGCAGGGTGTGCTGAAAAAGTCCGGTCTCCGCTTTATCAGAGAAGTTCACGACGTAGAAAAAGCCTCACCCAGCCTGTTGTACTCCATCAAGAAAAGTGACTGGCTGGGAAACTGATATACGTCAAAGCTTCTAAACTTACGAGAAGTCTACTGAATTTTTAGATTTTTGAGTTTTAAGTGGACGAAAACTCTATGAGACAGGAAAACTGCATATCTGAAAAAGCACGCAGACCAGCTTGAGTCGAGCTTGCTTTAAGATTTTATATTGCCATGATGAATTTTGAAGCTATCACGAATCTCTTCTTAGACACTGGCACATGATAAAAAATGCCCGCCATCATAGCGGGCTAAAAACACAGATATGAAATTCGCGACAGAAGATATCGCACAACAACTTTAACACCCTGCTAATAATTTTCCACGAAATTAATTCAACCATAAGATTTCCCGGCGGAATTATGTTTAATGTTATGATTTGAATTCAAGCTAAGTCTTAAAATTAGTGGTTGAAATTTTATAGGATGAGGTAAAAAGTGTGGGGGTGTAACTGGCTAACGTAATAGTAATTTGATACAAGAAAAACAACACAATGAACCGTAGCGCATTGATCTAATTGATATTTTTAATCCATTCCGATTTAAGCGCCCTTAATTTCATGAAGGCTGATGGTAAGATTTTTTATTGGTTCATAGCCTCAATAAAGTACCCGGGCATGTGCCCGGGTGAATTGATACAAAAATTACACTTATCCAAATTCGGATTTTTCTAACCAGCGCTATTGAAAATAGCCTACCATCGGGTATTGTCAACCAGCCGAGTGTTAAAAACTAATTAAACACGCATCATGAGATTTACCGCTATTTAACTTAACGGAATGTGAAAATTCTCAAGATTGCACCTCTTAGCCATATCCGGGCTTTTTCTGGGAGTATCAAGCATAATGAAGAACGATATGCCATTACGTGACTATTTATTTGAGACGCAGGAACTTATTGAATTGTTGAAGGATTTCAATCAAAAAGGTCATGGCAAGCCGCTATCTGATACCAATAAGTTAAGAAAATTAGCAGAGCTTGCCTGTTGTATATGGGATCATCGGATTCAGGATCTTCCTCTTCAAAGACAACCATCTGAGAAGCGAAGAATGATGGATAGTCACAAATTAAGAACTATGGCTGATGCGATAGGCCGGGATTGACTGCGAATCTAAAATGTTTCATGGTTTTGGTCCGGGTTATCATGCAGAATCATAAAAGGTATGAAAGAAGCTTACGTGGGTATACTATCACTCTACAACAATACATCCAAAATAGTGCCATGTATGTACTCGAACTGGAGGAGCTATCATGTACCATCCTGTCGACGACGACGGATTGACTGATATCATTATTGGCGAGGCTGTAATGATTATTCTAGAAGAAAAAATACCCATTACCCGTACAGCCCTGTTACTACAACTGGAGAGAATTCTGATGACTGAAAATGATGCCAAAAGAAAGCAGGCAACATTTTCCGCCATTTCTCTTGTTAAGGATTCTCTTTCCGAAAGTCCCCCAATGAGGACTTCCGATAAAAAGGATTTTCTAATGGCATTATATGCTGACACCATGACTCGGCACTAAGCTTATCTGTATCATCATTTTTTAAACGCGCCGGCGCAAGCCGGCATAAGGTACAGGAAAAGAAATGCAGCAGAAGAGCAACGAACATGACATCCTCAAACAGTTCAATATGGAATGTCACTCATCGCTCCCGGAAAGAGAGTTGCTTAACAGTATTGCTTTGCAGCTTATGAAGAGAGGAAGCCGTGTAACTAATAAAAGCTTAATTCTTCAAATTTTGACTGAGCTGGAGCTTGAAAAAGACCACGAAAGGCAGGATTTGCTGAGAAGCACGCTCGAATTAGTCGTGGGCGGTACCCCGGATGATGAGGGGTTTTGACCGCCTACTTTTCGTAAAAAATCGGGAGGGATTTATAGGCATAATGACGCTGGTTCAATGCAATTTTGCAGACATGTGATGTATAGCCTGCTGGCATAACTCTCGTGTGGTGAGGTCACTGGTGCGTATGCTAAGGGAGTATAAGCCATAGATAATATCCTGTACCTCAACCGATTGTCCTTGCTTAAGTAGTTCAGCAGTTACCTTTCCTATCAATTGATGTATGTGCTGGTTTTTTATATTTAAAGACACACTCTCTCCTTAATCAAGGATGTTACAATATTATAACACAAACCAAAAAAATTTGGGGAATTCCTCCAGTCGCCTGATTTATAATTTTTTTCGAAAGGGGAGAGCTGCATCATGAATAATTCTTTCTTAGAAACTCGGTTATTACCCCACTTGGTGCTTTCCCTCCACACTCAGTAATGAGCCAGCTGACATATGCCCTTTGGCGTGTAGCATTGATGATTACCCGCTCAATTAGTTCGAAAACCTTTGCTTCTTCAGGTCGACCATTAACCCGGTTGAAAGATATTATCTCATCAAATTCTTCAAGCGACATTGGGGCAATATGATTTATAAACCAGTTATTGCATGCCCTCATGTTTTTTAAAAGTTCATAGGGGTCTGGCGTGAAAGGTGCGTTAAGACAAATATAAATATTTTTGTCTCCTAGAATGTTAGCTTGTATAATTCTGTCAGCCTTATGAATTTGACACATTGTTTTTATCATTTTCTTTCTTTCATTATTGTAGTGCTGAATATCAATATTAATGATATTATTAATCAATTCGTTATCAGCCCATTTTTTATACTTTAATAAAGTAAGCGCTGTTATTCTTTTCACATTTCACCGCACAGTTGCGAATTTTAATGCCCAGCCCTTCCTTTGACTCAAGCTCAGTTAAAAAAATCAACATTAATGTTTTAGCGATACGCCCCCTTTAAAATTAGTCCAAAGCATCCTTCTGTAAACAGTAAGTCATTAAACTAATTATTGACCAGAATGGCGAATTCCCGACCGGCCTTTACAACGAAAATGCTCATATGACACAATAATTGATCTTCAGTAATGTGTTCATATCGAAAGAACAATGTATACCCCTTCCGCTGAATGAATAAAGAGTTTCTTTAGGGGGGGGATTGGCTGCAATTTTCACGAAACTTACCTCTGCAGAACGGAACATCAGCTCAACGTCTCAGACTACCCAAGAAAAAAGTCTTTCACATTCTTCATATCTATACTGCAAATTAAAACCACAGGTAACATGAAGTGACATGCAGCATAATTCATTTAATGCTACATGCAATCTAGCAGTTCTTGTCTAACTGCGGAACGATCTTTCAATAATTATTTTAGCGGAAAGGCAAAGCATAAGGATTACTGATGGTTGGTATCATTTGCTTCTCTTCATAAACATCAGGGCGCCTCATTGATTCGGATAGTGATTTTGCAGAGCGTCTCATAGTTTCTTATATCATTTAGAAATTCCTTCATAAGATATCACTCAACGTTACAGCTAAATTCGGACGCAGGGAATCGTCTTCAACTGGCCGTCAGAAATTGATGAATTTATAATTAATGACGGCCAGGATGTTCTAATTTACTTTAAGTTGTCGCTATTATTTTCTGATATGTTCAGCCTGCCCTGAAGTCGGCTTATATTAGCAGTTATTTCGGCTGTCCTGTCTGCCAGTTCTCTTATCTCACTGGCGATGACTGAGAATCCTCGCCCCTGCACACCTGCTCTGGCGGCTTCAATACTGGCATTGAGAGAAACAAGTTTTATCTGAGCAGCAATGCTCGCATTTTCAGACACCAGTTGCGCAATTTCTTTTACCGCTTCTGCTCCCATTTCTGCTCGTCTTTGCTCCTGTTCCGCATGTTTTTCTCTGTCCTTACGTGGCTGAATGTCTATGAGTGCCCCTACAGCCCGAAGAGGTGTGCCATCTGCAGATCTTTTTGTCTGACCACGGGCCTGAAACCAGCGGTATTCGCCATTTTTAAGTTTTAATCGATAATCAACATCGTATCCGGTTGCCCCACTGCGATCATTCAGATGCTTTATAAAAGCGTCGATAGTGTATTGGCTGTCATCCGGATGTAGACGCGATGCCCAGCTGTCAATAACATCCGGGAACTCCTCAACGGTTTCAAAGCCAAGTAATTTGCGGAACTGAGGGGACCACCAAAAAACGTTTTTTGGGTGGAGGGGGTCACCGCCGATAATTTGCAGGTCCCATAGTCCGTCATTGAGCATTTCACGTGAAAGATTAAAACGCGTCTGGACAATGTCATAATCACCTTGGCGTGCAATTTCATCAGTGAGATTCAAAAATGTTCCACTGATCCTCTGCGTTAATCCGTCTGGGCAGCGCTCACGTTTGATGGTCGCACCGTACCACTCTTCGCTTTGACTTGGTGATGAAATGCGGAATCTTTCATGATTGTGTGAGGTAGAATTAGTAACGGAAGCACTTCTTATAAAATGCTTGAAGCGACCAATATCATCCCGGTGAATAAGTGAACATAAATCTGAAAGATTAATTGTTGAGGATTGTGTTTTATGGAAAACAAACGGCGCATCAGGAGATAACCATAACGGTGAATTTTCTGTTATTTCCTTTCCCTCACAGGACCAGACTATTTGAGGGATCATGTCCAGAACGCAGTTGAGCATATTCGGCATCGGTTTTAATGGTATGTCTTCGGATTGTGGTAAAACCTCCGCAACTGTTACAGGCATTATATTCTCCGCCTGACAAGATTTTCTGAAGAATTTTAACATTTTTTTCCCGGTTTAATTGTTGTGAACAAAAATCAGTAATTCCCAGGGATGTTATCGGCACCAACGCACAGAAGTGTATCCTTGCTGTAAACTCTTACAACATAGTCATTCAACGATGAACAAAATACCCGCGTAAGTAACACACTACTAACGAGGCCTTCCCCCCCCCCCCCCCCCACATACACATTTATTTTTCAATCCCCATAAAGAATTTACTGCTGTAAGGTCTTCGCCTTTAGGTCAATCTCCCGACGACCAGTTAACCGGGAGAACTCCATGCGTCACACCAGAAAACTCATTGTACTGCTGATAGCCACACTTCCCGTTCTGCAGTGCCATGCATCAGAAAAAGACGAGCTGGCGCAGGTTTTACGTCAGTTGGATCAGGTGCAGGCCGGTCTGGACCGGGCGCGTGTGGTGGCCAATCAGACCGAGGATGCCCGTTTTTATTTCGATTACCAGCAGGCAACGCGCGACATCTCCACCATGAAGCAGGGTATAACGACCTATCTTGAACCTTCTCGGGCACAGCCTGCATCCCGCCAGTCCTCAGTTACCGGCCAGTATCGTGCTGAGGAACCCGCATGGCGATGAACGGTGCGCAACTGAACGGCTGGAGCGCGGGGACCGGCAGCAGCCTGACTCCTGGGCAGCTGAATACTCTCATTCTCGGCACGCTTGCGGTCGTAATTCTGCTTTTCTGCGCCTGGGCGCTGGTTCAGGCCTATCGCGGGGTCGTATCAAAATCCGTGACGTTCCGTCAGTTCAATGAGCTCGCCGTCAGGCTGGTCGTGCTTTACCTGTCGATGCTCTTTCTGTTTTTCCACTGAAAGGATAAATCAATGAAATCCAAGTTACTCAGGTTTTACCACTCTGCTTATGCGCGGGCGGGGCTACTGCTTTCAGGATTACTGTCTGCCGGACAGGCTCTGGCAGACCTTCCCTCTGTTGAGCAGCCCACGACAGGAGGTGGTGGTGGCACCTACAACACCATGATGGGCTACGCCAAGATGGCCGGACTGGCACTGGGCCTGCTTATATGTACAAGCGCTTTTCTGGCCGTTGCGCATGCCATCATCACTTCTTTCCACGACATCCGAAAGGGCAAAGGCTCCTGGACAGAATTCCTGCTTTACGCAGTGGTGGGCATCATGCTCATCCTGGCAGTCATATATCTGGCCACCAAAGCCTCAGACATTCTGTAAGGAGCGTGTATGGCCGTCATCGATTTCCTTCCTGACCGTCTGAATAACCCCCCTGTGGTGTGGAAAGGTTTTACGTCTGGTGAGTTTCTGCTGGCGGCCATTGCTGGTGTCATTGCCGGTGTCCCTCTGGCAGTGCCGCTGGCGGTGGTGCCTTTTATCGGGTGGCTGGCGTTTCCTACCTGCATGCTGCTGATGCCACTCATCGTGGTTTTCCTGGGGGGAGGCTGGATTGCTCGCTACAAGCGTGGCAAGCCGGAGAACTACATCTGGCAGCGTCTGGAAGAAATTCGCTGCAGGGCCCGCCTGTCACGCTCGATGGTTCTGGACAGCCGTGCATGGGAGGTAAAACGTACCCGGGCTGTTACGCGCGGGGGTGAGCGATGAGTCGTTTTCGTAATGGCATGACGGCACGCGACAATCACATTATTTCCCTGCGCATCGCCTGTGTGCTGCTGTTTGCCGGTTTGCTGGTCACGGGCGTTGGCTGGATGCGTGCTCCTTCCGAGCTGACCATTCACAATCCGCCGGACCTGCGTTCCGGCAGTACGCGTAAATGGTGGGAGGTACCGCCTTCAACCGTCTACAGCTTTGCCTTTTATATTTTTCAGCAGCTGAATTCCTGGCCAAAAAATGGCGAGGTGGATTATCCGGCCAAAATCGCACAGATGAGCCCGTACCTCACACCATCCTGTCAGGACTTTCTGAACAAAGACGCAGAGATGCGTAAGAACAGTGATGAGCTTCGTGATCGCGTTCGCGTGGTATATGAAATCCCGCGCCGTGGTTACAGAAACCGCAGCGTCACCATTCTCGATCAGGACCACTGGATTGCACAGCTCGACCTGGTGGCAGATGAGTACTACCACACTGAGTCGGTTAAGCGCGCGCTGGTCCGCTACCCCCTGAAAGTGGTGCGCTGGGAAGGCGATCCGGAGCGCAACCCTTTCGGTCTCGCGCTGGACTGTTATGCGGCCACGCCCCAGCGCCTGGAGGCTGTCACCCTGCCTGAGCCGGAGAAAAAGTGATGAGGCATACATTGAAAAAGTACTCTCTTGTTCTTCTCTCTGGCCTGTTTCTCCCTGGTATGGCCAGTGCGGTGGAACTGATGAAGTGGGAGCGTATTCCGCTTCAGGTCCCGCTTACCGTCGGGCAGGAACGCATCGTATTCGTAAATAAAAACGTGCGAGTGGGTTTTCCGCCCACGCTTAACAGCAAACTGCGCATTCAAAGCACGGGTGGCGCGGTGTATCTCGATGCCAGCGAAGCGTTCCCGGTGACGCGACTTGAGCTTCAGGATAAAGAGAACGGGGAACTTATTCTGCTCGACGTGTCTGCAGCGCCGGGTAAAACCACACGTGAGCCGGTGAAAATTGTGTATGACGGTGAGGTGGCCACGGCTACTGCGCGTGACAAGCAGTCCATCAGCAGTGACGGGGACAGCACCGGTCGTAGCGCTCAGCAAACGGATAATCAGACAGCTAAGGCAGGCAGTAAGCCGGCGAAACTTAATGCGCCGCTGCCGGTGGTCCTGACCCGCTATGCGGCGCAGAACATGTATGGTCCGCTGCGCACGGTAGAAGCAGTGCCGGGTATCAGTCCGGTATCCCTCAAACTGCCGTCGTCCATTACCACGCTCATGCCCTCTGAGCCCGTTTCCGTCACGCCAATGGCAGCCTGGAGCCTTCAGGGCAGTAGCGTCATTGCCCTGCAGGTGCGTAATCGTTCATCGGGCAAGGTCATCCTCGATCCGCGTGCGCTTGAGGGCCAGTTCATTACGGCGGCCTTCCAGCACCGCTGGCTGGGGCGTGCAGGCACGCCAGAGGATACCACGGTGCTTTATCTGGTAACGTCCGGGCGTCCGGAGGGAGCCTTTATCGCCGAACCGCCGTCACTGCAGCCTGCTGACGGCCGTAAGCGGAGAGAAAAATAATGAAAGCACCTTCCTCTAATCTCATTGTCAGGGTCGCTGTGCCGGTGGTGCTGGCCAGCGCCATTGTCGTCGGCGTGAAATCCTGCTCAGGCGGTGGCCAGCCCTCCACCGGTTCACACGCACCAACGAATGCTGCACTGAAAGACCTGTCACCAGAAGACCTTAAAACGCTCGGTATTGAAGGTGATACGCCGCAGGATACGCTGCGCACGGTGGTGGGCAACTTCCGTAAAGTACAGGATCGCCTGGACACACTTGCTGATGACAATAAAAAACTCAGTGACGAAAACAAGGCGCTCAAAACCACTAACGGCAACGTTGATGCGCAAATTAATCAGGTTGTCAGCAATGTTCGCGCTGAAGAGGCACAGAAGCGCCTTCAGCTCAGCGCGCAGGTTAACGATCTCGGAACGCAGGTTAAGCAGCTCATGGATCAGCTGCAGGACGGTGGGGCCGGTACAAATGCAGGTGCAAAAAGCAGCGGTCCGGGCGGTGACATACCGATAGGGCTGGGTTACGACAATGGACTCAATCCCGGTGCAGCAAGCACCCCTTCTCCAGACGGTTTGCAGTGGGTAGAACCTAAAGACGGTATTGCCGTTGATGCCAGCGGAAAGGCAGTAACTGAAACCAATAAAAATAACGCAACGGGTTTCTCGTTTGCCACATCGTTTGGTGATGTGGGTCAGGCGGGAAAACAGGCTGCCGGCAATACTGCCGCAGCGGTGCAGACTCAACTCACTGATGCACAAAAGGCCACCGATCCAGTCTATACGCTACCGGAGAACTCAACGCTGGTCGGGAGCCGCGCGATGACAGCACTCCTGGGGCGTATTCCGATTGATGGCAAAGTCACGGATCCCTATCCCTTTAAAGTCATGATTGGTAAAGACAACCTGACGGCTAATGGCATCGAACTGCCCGACGTGCAGGGCGCTATTGTATCCGGGACCGCCACTGGTGACTGGACGCTGTCCTGCGTGCGCGGCTCCATTACCAGCATTACGTTTGTCTTTACCGACGGTACCGTCAGAACGCTGCCTTCTCCCGATGGCCAGAACAGTGGCGGCACCCAGAACAGTGGTAACGCGAACGGCAATAACAGCAGCATCGGATGGCTTTCAGACGATAACGGTATTCCATGCATCTCCGGTACGCGTAAAAGCAACGCCTCAACCTACCTGCCGACCATCGCAGGGCTTGCCGCCGCGGGAGCTGCGGGGGACGCATTTGCGCAGAACCAGAATACCACCCAGACCAACGCCTACGGTGGCGTGACTTCGTCTCTCACCGGTGATGCCGGTCAGGCCGTGCTGGGCAAAGCGCTCTCAGGCGGTATGAGGGAAACGATCGACTGGGTTAAAGCCCGCTACGGACAGACCTTCGACGCCATCTATGTCCCACCTGGTCAGAAGGTCGCTTTACATATCACGCGCCAGCTGGCCATCGATTATGAAGAAAAAGGCCGCAAGGTTAAATATGACTTCAGCCTTGCCGGTAATGGCACAGGAATGGACTGACGGGGAATTCAATGCAAAACACCCATTTAGAATACAGGGTGGGGTATACCCCACTCGGTGGAAGACTTTATGCGGGCTTTGTCCGCAAAGACAACGGAAAGTGGGAGGGGATTCACCACGATGTGACGGACTGCGCCATTTTCGCGGTAGGTCAGAAACTGGCACGGGAACGCAAAGATGTGCGTTATTACCTTCCGGATGGACGGGTGATGCAGGTGTCTGCCGTGATAACCGGGGCTGAAACAACGGAGGAAGACCATGCAAACCGCTAAATACCACCGTATGTTACCTCTGATATTTTTGCTGCCCCTTCTGCTGGCCGGCTGCAGCACGTCAAAGGATGAGATGCTGCCGCCCGGTGACAGCTCTATGCTCGAGCTGTGGAACGATGGCGCCTCCGCCTCCCACGCCACGGGAGAAAGTCGTACCACCCTGCGCCGGCCCGTGACGGACTCTGAGCGGACGATCGCTCAGCAGATTCGTGAAAGTTACAGCCGCACGCAGGAAAACGAAATCCAGCAGACGTTTCCTCGCCTGCCTAATCCCGACATGGTGATGTACGTCTTCCCGCATCTCGCTGAGGGCAATACGCCGGTGCCCGGTTACAGCACCGTCTTTCCTTTTTACAGCCAGGTACAGTACGCGTTGCCCGGCGAGCGCACGGAGGATTTGTAATGGCTTTTTCACTTTTCCGCCGCAGGGCGGAAGCTGAGGCACCGCACCAGTACGGTGACGGCCCGTTTTCTGTTAACGGACATGAGCCGCTGACCCGCGAAGGACGTCTGACCCGCCGTGATGAAGCGACCCTGTACAGTACAACCCCGTCCATTATCGATCACATCCCATGGGGAGAATATCTCCCGGCGCACGAGTGCATCCTCCTCGATGACGGCGTTTCGGTAGGCGCCGTTTACGAAATCATTCCGGTCGGAACCGAGGGGCGTCCGGATTCGCGACTCGACGAAATTCGCGACGTGGTGGAAAACGCCCTGCAGGACAGTCTCCCGGAGCTGGATGCCCATCAGTGGGTAGTCCAGTTCTATTGCCAGGATGAATCAGATTTGACTGCCTACATGGATAATATCCGGGGTTATGTCAAACCTGGTGCGCAGGGAACCGCATTTACGGAAGCCTGGCTCAGCGAGCAGGCCCGTCATTTGCAGAACGTGGCCAGTGAAAAGGGACTCTTCGTAGATGATGCGGTGACCGGTGCGCCCTGGCGCGGTCAGATCAGGCGAACCCGAATGGTGATCTACCGCTGGGTTGAATCTCCATACCGTGACCCGATGGCGCCTGAAGTACTGCTCAAACAGGTATGCGATCGACTGACTTCCGCACTGAGTGGCGCCGGAATTCGGTGTCAGCGTCAGAATGGAGAGCAGATCCACAGCTGGCTACTGCGCTGGTTCAATCCGGATCCGAAATGGGTAGACAAGGCCACGCTGTACCGCTGCGCAAAACACACCGACGATGCGCCCGGCGAGCTGCCGTTGCTGAATGATTTCAGTGAAAGCCTGTGGTTTACCCGCCCCCGCAGCGACGGGGAGAAAGGCGTATGGTGGTTCGATGATGTGGCGCACAAGGCCGTCCCCGTTGCCAGACTGCGCAACGCCCCTTCCACCGGACATCTGACCGGAGAGGTAAAACGTGGTGATAATATCAATGCCATCATGGATCTGCTGCCGGAGGGGACGGTGCTGACCCTGACGCTGGTGATCCATCCGCAGGATAAACTGGAGGAAACATTTGCCCGCCTGAGCCGCGATTCAATGGGTGAAAACGTGGATTCCCTTCGCGCGCGTGAAGACGCCGCCACGGCACGTACCTACCTGGGCAATAAACATAAGCTTTATCGCGCCGCCGTTACGCTGCTTATCAAAGCGCGGGATCTGCCTTCACTTGATCGGCGCTATCTCGATCTCAGCAGCAAGCTGCTTAACTGCGGGCTGGAACCTGTAAACCCTGAGCATGATATCGGTCCTTTGAGTACCTATATGCGCGCCTTACCCATGTGCTTCAATCCGGCGCAGGATCGTCACAACTGGTATACCCGGCTGATGTTCGTGCAGCATTTTGCCTGTCTGGTACCGGTGTATGGACGAGACACCGGCACCGGCAACCCCGGCTTCACGTTCTTTAACCGGGGAGGCGGACCGCTTTCGGTCGACCCACTCAACAGGAATGACCGTACGCAGAATGCCCACCTGATGCTGTTCGGGCCCACCGGTGCAGGTAAGTCTGCAACGGCACTCGTTAAGCTTGCGCAGATGATGGCCATTTATCGCCCCCGTATTTTTCTGATTGAAGCGGGCAACAGCTTCGGACTTTTTGGTGATTACTGCGCGTCTCTCGGCCTCAGCGTTCACCGGGTGAGCATCAAGCCCGGAAAAGTTATCTCGCTTGCGCCGTTCGGAGATTCTCATCTGCTGATGCAGGTGAAACCGGACGCGCTCATCATCAGTGAAGATGCGCTTCCTGATATTGATGATGATGAAGATAAAGATGAAGAGCGGGATGTGCTGGGTGAGATGGAAATTGCCGCCCGGCTGATGATTACCGGTGGAGAAGCTGCGGAAGAATCCAGGTTAACGCGCGCAGACCGCGGCATGATCCGTGAGGCCATCATGATTGCGGCCAGAACCGCGTACAATGAAGACCGGCAGATGTTGCCTGAAGACCTGATGTTTGCACTGCAGAATATTGCCCGGGACATCAGCCACGGTGAAGACGGCCGCGAAAAACGCACCGCTGCGCGTCGGTCGCGCGCGGAGGAGATGTCAGAGGCGCTGCGGATGTTCACGGAAGGATTTGAAGGTGAACTTTTCAACCGTCCTGGCACCCCGTGGCCAGAGGCGGATGTGACGATCGTTGACCTGGGGACGCTGGCCCGTGAGGGCTATGAAGCACAAATGGCGGTAGCCGTTATTTCCCTGCTGAACACCATCAACAATATCGCCGAGCGTGACCAGTACAGCGACAGGGATATTATTGTGCCCATCGATGAGGGGCATATTGTGACCACGAACCCACTGCTAGGTCCTTATGCGACTAAAATTGCCAAAATGTGGCGAAAGCTGGGCACATGGCTCTGGATATTCACCCAGAACCTTGAGGATTTCCCGGACACGGCTAAAAAGATGCTGAATATGGCAGAGTGGTGGATTTGTCTGGTGATGCCTCCGCAGGAAGTGGAGCAGATTGCCCGTTTCAAGACGCTCACGGATGAACAGCGTGTCATGCTGCTATCTGCCACCAAGGTGCCGCGAAAATATACCGAAGGGGTCATTCTTTCAGAAAAAGTCCAGGCCCTGTTCCGTGCAGTTCCGCCCAGTCTGTATCTGGCTTTAGGGATGACCGAAAAACCGGAAAAAGCCGAGAGACGGCAAATCATGAACGAATTAAATTGCAGTGAACTTGAGGCTGCGTTTCATGTTGCGCGCCGACTTGATGAAAATCGCGGACTGAGTATCTGACAGGGGAATTCATGAAAAAACTGACTATGGCACCGCCAATGGTCGTACCGGACAAGGCTCTGATCGCTTCTGTCATTTTTAACGTTCCGCCTCAGGGGAAGGCCTCAATCGGGCAGGCTGACAGCGTGTCGCTGGATTTACTGCAGCGGGAAATCATTAACCGCCTGGACAAACCGGTACTGCTTTCGGTGTATCCCCACCGGGTAGGCCGTCGCAGCTGCGTAGCGGTTCATCTGGCTGATGCTCAGGAGAAAACGCTCGATATTCTGATTACCGTTACGGGTAATACTTTATGGCCCAATGAGGCAGAGTTCGGGGCCAGCCTGCGCTGGAATATCTGCGTGCCGGATGCCACCGACCTGCTGTGGGTATTGAAGGAGATAGACAGGGTAACAGGCGGAGTAGTATGTAATTAAACTGGCCCTGCCTGACGGTCAGACAGCGACTTTTGCTGTCGGGCCGTCAGGCAGGCTGCGGGGGCGGGCGGCATAGAGCCCGCTTCAGGACGCATTTTACTAATAATAAAAATGTAACTTTTTCTTAAAGTTTTGTAGGATTACGCCGATTTTCCAATTTATGGACCGATTAGCATGGATGTTTTTCAACATGCTCTCAGTCATGACAACGGCGGAGAAAATGTGTATTACTTTTCATCTGGTGTGTGTATTATAGCCACCTTGCTTAAACACAGTCATCCGTTGCAGGTTGTCTACCATGCATGAAGACAATCTGGAAGCATCTAAACATAAGCATTTTTCTGAGGGTTTGGTCATACTTGGTGACCGGTTCGGGGAAGGTGCCTACGTTGATATTGAGTTCATCCTGTCAGGATGCTCAAAGCGGCGGATTGAGATTAGATTACTGTTCATGCCTCCATCTGTTGATCCTGCTGCTGCTGAAACGATGCATCAGATGATTGGAGAGGAGATAGCAAGCCTGTTCTCCATACAGGTCGTGAGTTTTTATGATCGTGCAACTGAAGAGAACCCGTGTGCCGACGGTAACCCTTTCGGGAAACCTGCTGGCGGCTTGGATCTTCACTTACATAAACTAAACTATCTTTATAAAACGATAGTCGAGATGATTTTCCGTGTCGCTGACACTGAAAAGATAGAGCTAATTTTTTTCGGCGCAGACAACGAAAAGTTGCAGCGCGTTTATGACAGGTACATCAAGCGTTATGCCGAAAAAATGGGGTTCTTGTTTACAACTCAAGGAGCATACTATGCAATTAGAACGCAACACTACCCGGACCAATGAGAAGGGTGGCATTGACTATACCGCTGTACATGCAGGTAAGGTTGAAATGTTAAAGCGTTTTCTGACTGTTAAGACAAAAGCTGAACAGGCAGGCGCTTTTAAAGTAAAACCTCTCTGATCCAGCCATCCTGGTTGTAAAGGCTCCGTATGGAGCCTTTTTTGTTTCTCGATAACGAACACCTCTGCACTAACAAAAATCCATCAACGACTTAATAACCGTCATTATACCGGCTCTGAATCTTATAAAGTCGCCGTGTTTCGCTTCTCCGACCGTCAGGTGACAGATTGGCGGCGTGACCCAGACAGCGCTCTCTGCGGCGGATGATGGCCTCGCGTGCGGCATCGTCAGTAATATTATCCAGCACGGTCAGCCAGCGATAGGCTGCTCGTCGCCATAAGCCCCTGCTTTCCAGCGATTCAGCAATTGTGTCTTTCAGTTCCATTTTTTCCACCGGCATGACTCATGTCTGAACAGTTCCACCTATTCTTTCACAATGGCAATCACAGTTCTTTATTTAACCCTGTGCGCATAACCAGAAAATGGACTTCAGTCCATAAAAAGGAGTCTGTTAATGCGCTATCCCTTTGAACTCGATCCGCAAATTATTCACCACATCATCTACAGTCAGGCCGGTTCGATCGGTAAAGCTGTTATCGAACTGATCATGAACAGCGTCGATGCCGCAGCCGGCGCTGTCACTGTTGATATTTCCCAGGAGGGCTTCTCCTGCCGCGATGACGGTCGCGGATTTACTTCACATGATGGCGTTAAGCGCTACTTTGGCCGTTTTGGCACGCCGCATCAGGAAGGGGATGCGACCTATGGTCGCTTTCGTCTGGGCCGCGGCCAGATTATGGCGCATGCCCGCACAGTCTGGCGATCGCAGCGCTGGCAGATGTCGGTTGATACCCGTGTAATGGGATATCACTACGACCTGGAGGAAATTGCGGAGGCTGAGCCGGGTTGCTGTATCCGCGGGGAATGGTATGAACCGCTGAGCAGCCAGGAGCGTATGTCGTGCATTCAGGAAATACGTGACCTGGTACGCTATACCCCCGTCTCGGTATGCCTCAATGGTACCCTGATTTCACGCCAGCCAGCACGGGAGACATGGGACGCGGAGGACGATGTGGCCTGGTATCGTCTCCGGGAAGACGGCGCCCTGTCGATTTACAATCAGGGTGTTCTGGTGCGTCACGACCCTGGCCATATCTGGGGTACCGGCGGCCTCATCGTCAGCAAAAAGCCTCTTGCGCTGAACGTTTCGCGGACTGAAATCCTCCGCAAGACCTGCCCTGTCTGGAAAGTCGTTGCCGCCAGGTTTGGCGAGCTTGCCGCCGATTTCTCAGACAATCAGGGTAAGCACCGTAAAACAGAAGCGCGACGGGAGAAAACGGCGCGCGCGCTGCTCGCAGGAGAGGGGGATCTCCAGAAGCTAATGAACGGTGAGGAGGTCATCACCCTCCTGCCCGGAAAACGCCACGTCACACTTGAGCACTTTGTCCGCAAATGCCGCTATTACCCGGCGGCAACAGATAAAAACTGTTTTACCCTCGCACGGTATGCACGCGATGTTCCGCGCGGGGAAATTATTGCCCGGGCTGGTATCGCGCCCGTAGTGCACCCCGTCACACTCGCCCGCTTCGGCTGCTTTGAACCGGATGAATTCATGGAGTGCCTGAGCCGCGTACGCGCAAACCTGCTGGCGTTCCGTGAACAGTTACCCGGGCAACAGCGATGGGGTTCCGGCTGGCAGACCGACCTGGCGCTGGTTGATTTTGATACCCTCAGCGCCAACTTTATCGATCGCACGCAGATGGTCAGCGAAAAACAGCTTGATAAGGAAACGCGTCGGGCCTGGACAGCACTGCGCTGGTGCCTGGCCCAGTATGCCGCCGTGTGCTCGGGGGGCGAGTCTGGCTATCAGTCACGCTCTTATGGCGGCAAACGTTTTCAGATCCTTCTGGGTGAGTCTACGTCTGCCGATGCGTGGACGGACGGAGATACTTATATTGCCTATAACATCGATATCGTGCGCCGGCTTAAATCCGACGCGCTCCAGACCGCCAGTCTCCTGTTCAGCCTGACGGAGCATGAGGTGGCACACGAAGGTGACAGCATGGACTGTGGCCACGACGAGGCTTTTTATCAGCGCTTTCATGATATCAGCATTCTGTGTGCGCCCGATCGCCAGCGTTACATGCATGTCTGGCTGATGAAATACACCACGAGTCTGGAGGGTGAGGGTAAACGCGCGACCGGGACGGCCTGGCGAGAGCGATATCTGACAGAGCGGGCCAGCACCGGGAGGGAGAAAAAGGGTCTACCCGGCGTAATCAGCCGCGAAGGCATTGAAGACGCTGTCAAAGCACCGTCAGAGCCGGAAGATAATTCCCGGCTCAGTCTGCTTAATCAGCTGCTGAACGGTTCGGCCCCGGCTGCTCCGGCTGAAACTGACTGGAACAGCGTTGTGGCCACCGGTATTGAGCAGACCCGTGAAAACCAGGCTCAGCGGTTGCGGGAGCAGCAGGCCTTTGAAGAATGGTATGCATCAGATGAGGAAAATTCCGGATACATGTCGAATGAGCGGCAGGATACTGATGAGCAACACTGGCTGGATGCCTTAAAAACGCATTATTTATCGCTTTTACCTGAAGTAACGGAGGACATGCTGAGTGACCAGATCGTCAGGTTCCTGGCTTATGAGACAGATACTGATGAAGAGACGCTGGCCGCCTGGACCATGCGTGCGTGGGAAAACAGGGCAAAGTGGTTTGCCCGTGATTTTCCGGAAAATTTCGGGGCTGATGGCGAAACGGAAGACTTTTATGAGCAGGACATTGAGCCAGCCCATGAAAGGGCTGTCCCTTCCGACTGGCTTCCTTTCCTTCAGGAGGGCGAAACGCGGTGGAGCATCGAACGTAACGCGGCTGCGGCCGGATTTATGAATGAGATGGACTACCTTGAGTGGCGTGAAACCAGTGGGGGCAACTGAACTGAAACAGTGCATATTCCCCGGTTTGTCACCTGACATATCGGTGCACTTTTCCCGTTCTGTCAACCTGACGTTGGGGCGAAAAAATATCATTAACGGGCTCAGAGTTAATTACTGACCCGCCCCGATATTGAACGCACCCTGAGCGGGTTATTCACTCAGGGAGTGTTCTCCATGAAATTAAACGTCAGCTGCTTCACAGCGTTATTCCTTTCCGCCGGTGCATGCGCCGGTACCGTTATTTACACCGACAGCGCCCACCCGGTCGCGGGCAATCCCGGGTCAGAGGTCACCGTCGTTCTGCTCGATGCGCCCGACAGGCTTCAGGCGCAGATGTTTGGGCCCCTGCCGGCAGATCCAGCGCAGGCTGAGCAGCAGGCGCGCGCGATCGTCAGCTCACAGGCCTTTCAGCAGCGTCAGCAGGAACTGTCACGCGCTTACGTCGGCCTCACGCACGCCTGGACACTGGGGCTGGAGAAGTACCCTGCCGTGGTGTTTGACGACAGGTGGGTCGTGTACGGCACCACCGACGTCGGTACAGCCACGCAGCAGCTCAATGCCTGGAAGGAGAAAGCCCAGTGAAAATGTCCTTCTCCCGCCCACGCCGTCTGGCGCTGGCAACATTGCTGGCCTGCACGGGCACGATGGCCAGTGTCAATACTGCCAGCCTGCTCTCCAGCGCCGCCAGTCAGGACTGCATCAGCTGGCGTATCAGCGGCATCTGCTACTGGTTGTTCTGCACGCCGTTTGGCTGCTCGGTGAAAACATCCGTCAAGGTGACGCATTATATCCCTGAGGCCGTGGTGTCGGCCTATCTGAGCCCCGGCGCCAATCCCTGGACCGAAATGTCTGCCGTCAGCAGCCTGGCCGACGGCGCCGAAAGCGCCCTTCTGGGCGGCGCGGGCGGTGTGCCGACCGGTGGCGGCCGCCAGGAAATGAAGGCGCCCGGCGAGCGCAAGCAGAACCTGCACTTTTACTATGGCGATGCATACGGTCATCCGGCGACAAAACTCATCGGTGGTATGGTGTCGGGCTACTCGTGTGACAGCGCCGCCACACCCTTTATGCCGTATTTTACGAGCGCTCTCGATGCGCTCGCCTGGCGCACCGGCGTGCCTGAATCCTTCTATCCGGAAGCCCTAATCCCGGGGCAGCGTGAAATTGGCAGTACGACATCCGGGACGATGTGGGGCAACGTTTATCCACGTGGCGGCTTTGTCACGCAGACCGACAGCTACAAATCCGCGGCAATAGTGGTTCAGCGCGTGGCCGATATCATCACCCGGGAAGGTCAGCTTCACGTCTACAGTCCGCTCACAGGCCAGCGTTCACCAGGCTACTGGCCACCCGATCCGGTACAGGAAAACACGGGAACCAAAAATCACAAGTGGCAGCGACTATCTCCTCAGCTCTCGCAGAGCTGCGCGGTATTTCCGGACACTGATGGCCAGATTGCTGAAGACGGCAACTACGCCTGGGCACTCTGGCAACCTTACAGCTGTTGCAAGCGCCGTGGCCAGACCTTCCTTTACAGCACCGATTTCTCCTGAGGATAAACCTATGAAACAACAGCAGACACGGGTTGTACTCCGCCTGGTGGCGGCGTGCACGCTTTTTTCTCTTATCTCCATGCCGGCGTTGGCCGTTGATACATCGCTGTCATCAGGGGGCGCTTCGGTCAGCGGCGCCATTAATGATGGTTTGTTCTATTCGATCGGGGGCGGATCGGTCATTTCCCCGCCGCCAAGCCGCAGCAACATGTCACGTTTAGGTCTGAACAGCGGCTGGAGCAGCGACCTCATGTGCGGCAACTTTGACCTGAAAACCACCGTGGGCAATCAGCTTAACGGGGTCACAAGTGGTTTTAAGGACCTGATGGGTAACGTTATTCAGGGCGCAACCGGCGCAGTCATGAGCATGCCGGCAATGGCCATCCAGCGGGCGAATCCGGGACTGTATGAAATGCTCACCAACGGCGTTTTGCAGGCGGGACTCAGTTTTGATAAAGCCCAGCTCAACTGCCAGAACATGTCGAAAAAGCTTGCCGATTATACGCTGGGGAGTAAGTGGCAACAGGCCGCCGTCTCCGAAGAGTACAAGGATATTGTCGCCTCCAGCGGCGGTGATGCCGTCTCCAGCGACCAGAAACTGCAGAAAGCAACCGGTGAAGAGGGGGTGACCTGGGTCGGAGGTCAGAAACGCGGCGGAAAAGGCCAGCAGGCCATTCAGCCGACGCGGGACCTCGCGAAGGCAGGATACAACATGATGAACAGCCTGCCGGTCACAAGTAACAGCAGCGTAAGCACATCGGGCTGCAGTGGCACCGTATGTCAGCGATGGCCAACGTCCGATGCGGCCGCCGCAGCGGTGGTTAAAGTACTGGGCGACCGTTCCATTCGCACCTGCCGTGAGACCAGCGAGTGCACCAGCGGCGGTTCAGACAATCAGCCTGGTAGCACGCTTGCCGGTACAGGGTTCTCGCCGGTGCTGGAAGATGCCACCAAAGGCAATCTTGAGCAGCTCGGCAAGCTGGTCGGCGGAGAACTGCAGCCAACGGCTGATAACCTCGCAGCCCTTAAAACCGGCAGTCTTGTCGTGACGCGCGGCGTCATCCAGTCGTTGCGCGATGACCCGGACAAGGTCGCTCTGGTTCAGCGACTGGCCGGTGAGCTGGCGATGGCTGACACCGTGGAAACCGCGCTGACCATGCGACGCATGCTGACCACGGGCGAATCTGAGCCCAACGCAGCGGAACAGCCAGAGGCGATTGCCGAAGGTGACCGTCGTATTGATGCGCTCGATCGGGAACTGAATGCCCTGCGTAATGAAATGGAGCTTCGCAAGTCCATCAGCAACAACAGCCTGCTGACCACGCTCGCGCGTCAGGGAACCCGTAACCAGGACAACCAGCTGCAGCAGAAGTCCGGCAACCAGGACCAGGGCTTTGGCCAGATGAACCAGACGCAGTCTTCCGGAGCAAACTGACATGAAACGCACCTGGTTCCGCGGCCGCACAGGCCGTTTCATTATGATGGTATCCGTCCTGGTTCTGATTACTGCAGGTATGTTTGCCCTGGCTTCCGTATTTATGGCTTACGACCCGGATGGCCACCTGACCCGTCGCTGGCTGCATGACAGCCGCTGGGCGTTGTTTGCCTGGCGACTGATGATGTATGCCGGTATCGCAGGAGTCTGGCTCATGAAGGTACGCCCACAACTACTGAGGCGCTGGCCGGAAGTCCGTGCGCGCCTGCCGCGTACCGAGTTGCTCGGCGTATTGTTTATTCTGGCCACAGAGTGCGTGGCCTGGACCGGCACGGCATAAGGAAAAGACCATGACTGCAAACAGTTATCTGGAATACTTTCTGGTCCTCTTTGGTTGGGTGATGAATAACGCCATGTGGACCATCCTCAGCAGCACGGGACTGTTTGCCCTGCCGCTGGTGTTTAAAGTGCTTGGCGTCTGGCTTAAGGTGCGTGAGGAAGGTGCGGATGAGGGGAACAAGGGGCTTCTGGCTATGCCGCGCATCGAGCACGCTATTTACGTCTCGTTCGTGGTGATGCTGTTCTGCTGTATTCCACTCCTGCCCGTGGATATCAGCACCATCAAGTTCGACAGTTCGAGAGCAAAGCAGTGTGGCATCAGCGTGCCGACGCCGCAAAACTCCGGTTACAGCGGACTGGTTAACGACTTTGACGGACGTACCGCTCAGGTACCCATATGGTGGTATCTGCTGCATATGATGTCTAAGGGGACCACACAGGCGATGATTGCATCTATCCCCTGCGGCACACAGCTGCGCCAGATGCGCTTTGACGTGCAGAACACCAAGCTGCGTGACCCTGTATTGCTGCAGGAGGTGCAGGATTTTGCCGACCAGTGCTACTCCCGGGCATATTTCCGCCTCAAAAACAGCAATACTCAGCTCAGCGATGCGACCATTAACTCGGTAGGCTGGATAGGCAGCGACTATTTCCTGAATACATCGGGTTACTATGATTACTACACCGCCACCACCCCGAGGAGCCAGTGGCCCTATGACAGCACGCGCGACAGCGGCTATCCGGACACCGGTCAGGGAGGCTATCCCACCTGTAAAACATGGTGGTCCGGTGGCTCATCCGGGCTGCGCACTCGCGTGCTAGCCACTTTCAGTGATTACACACGTAAAGAAGTGCAGAGGCAGTTTCCAGGTCAACAGTGGGAGGAAGTGGTACTTCGATGGATAGTCAGCCCGCGTAACGCCGGACTTTCAGGCGGAGGGGTGACCTATATGGCCGGTGCGGATGATACAGCGTCAGGCATTGGCGGTAATCTCTCACGGCTGGCATCTACTGTAGGTTTAGGCATGAAACAGGTAGAGGCACTTCCTGGCTTCGATGCGTTGAAACAGGCGCTTCCCATGATACAGGCGCTATTGCAGATGATGATTATTACTGTCATACCTGTGCTGATGATGTTCAGTGCCTACGAGCCCAAAACGGTGGTTACTATATCATTTGCGCTGTTTGCACTGCAGTTCATCACCTTCTGGTGGGAGCTTGCTGGCTGGCTTGATGACAGACTGATAACCATTTTGTACTCAAGCCTTGCTGCTAACGGACTTGCTTCAGGTGAACCTATCGCAGATTTCCTTAGCTCTCCCCGAGACGGATGGATTATGAATCTGGTTCTGGGGATGATGTACGTGGTTTTCCCGGCATTCTGGCTCGGTATGTTATCGTGGGTAGGAGTTCAACTTGGTACTGCTATTTCGTCTGCAATGGAAAAAGGGTCTGTTCAGGCAAAACAAGCAGGAGAAGAAGCTGGAAAGCAAGTTAAAAACACTGCGTTAAATCAAATCAAGAAAATATAAACCCAAGCACTGGATGATACTTCTATCATTCAGTGCTAGTCCTCACTGTCATATTCCATTTTTTCGCCGTTCACATAATTACCCCATCCCTGTGAACCATAAATCCATCCATTATCTTTAGAATTTATTGCCCTGCCAGAGGCAGCGTGAGAATTTTTAGACGCTATCAAACATGTGACAGATCGAGCGGCCCTGATAGAGTCCTTGAGATCATCTCCGAAACTACGACCACTCTCGTATTTATCTAACTCTTCATTCCAGTCACTAGCCATATGACCTTCCTCATTCACAACGCAAAGCCAAGATTGACATGTCGTTTCACGGTACTAAAAAATAGTACTGCTGGCAAATTTTTGTACAAAAATCACAGTTCGTTTCATCAGGCACCACATTACGGGATCTATCAAAATGATCCTTAGATGAATATAGTGGGTTTGGAAAATTAGAATTTATCTTTAAAATATACTGGTGTAAAAATGGCCTCATCTAAAACACATGATTTAGACATCTATTTTAATGACCATAAATTTAGCTTGACAAGCGATATTTTATCCGCGTGTATTGGTTATGGCAGTAAAATTAAAAAATACGAATTCATTACTGGATTTTGCGAAAAGAAAAGTAATGGATATGCAATTTTACTGAGACTTATATCTATGACCTTTGATGTACGTGAAATATCAATTGATGATGACAGAATATACGCCAGGTATAGTAATGAGGTTGATGCTTTTATTGCCTCCCTGAGTAAAACACAGTTAAATGAAATCGTCGGTGAGTTGGCGGATATTTATCGTCATCTGCAAGGGGTTTTAAATACCGCAGGGGTCAGTCATATAAATTTAAGGCGCGAAATCCGGCCCAGAGTGCTTCTGAAAAATAAAATAAATGAAGTGAGAATATCATCGTATTTTGCTGAGAGAATGAACTACAGTAGCTTACTTATGCTGTATGAAGCTGCTGCTAATTTACTGGGGAAAGAAAAAATACCTGTACGAATGGACATTCTTAACTCCTTTTCCGATACCAATCAAAAAGGTGGCTATGGGGATATATCGCTTGAGCTAAGTATACCTGTAGAGAACATACTGTATTCACACTTAAGCTTTCCTTCAGATAAGATGGAAGGAGATGAATGGGTGATAATGAACAGGTACTCAGCAGGTATAGTTGAAATTCCTGTTTCCAGTATTGTTATTAGTAATGCAAAGATTAGGGACTATATTGATGAAAGTTATAAGCATTTAACTCTGCATTCCGCACAGCAATTATTCAGCATGGATTATTCAACAACATGGGGACGTTTATCTGTGTTCAATTCCTTCTAACGACTTTTGAAAAATCGTCGGTGAGTTTGTCGCAGGGTTCTAAGAATTAGATGAACATTAATTCAAGGCACCTGCTTCAGACTCGTTACCTTTTTGATTCACATATAGCTATGACATTTAACTTGTAAAAGGATCATGCTCCGATCTAACATCTCCCTCGTTGTAACGTTGCGTTAAGCAACATGCCAATGTCCCCGCAATCTGAGAGGGACGCCTTCGGGTGATTGCATGCCAAAACCGTCATGACCTGAGAGACGGTGCCTTCGGGCGGTAAACCCGTTAGCCTTTGAAAATGGGGATCGCGTTAGCAGCGATAAAGGATATTCCTTCACAAACAAGCTGTCTCTGACAGACTTCCTGCAGACTCATCTGTCTGTTTTCTTCGTTTCGTCTCGATTTTTGACGACTGCATCCGTTGCAAGCTTTGCGGCGTGGGTATGACCATTTGGAACATTTGGGCATCTTCCACGACTGCATTGAGAGCAGAGGAGCGCGGCGTCACTTGCGTTCGAGTGAAACGAGTACCAAGTGACGCGCGCAGCGCATAACTGGCAGAGCTGACGCACTGCCGTTTCAACAACTCTTTTACCAACTGACCAACACGTACTTTAAGGTTTGAGGGCCTTAAAGACGTACATCACTCACTGTTTGTTCATTTATCTACCAAACGTCTTACCCAAAAAAAGGGGGCAGAACTTCATTTAAAGAGGAGAAAAATCTACACGATATCGATGGCGACACCGGTAAACATACTGGTGTGTGGAAGCAGACTGATTCATTTCAGCCCGGTGAAAACCGCGAGCAGGTCAGAGACCTGGGGAGCTTCGCAATAACTCAACTTTTCGCCGCCCCGATGCACAGATATCTGTCGAGACGCAGGAAGCGCAACCTTAAACCGTGCCGTCGGGGTGAAATTCATCGTCTGTAGCTCTAGCGCAGTCGGTGTCAGTGCTTTTCCGTTCACGCAGACGGAAAAGCACTGACACCTGTTTGAATGGAAGGTTGACTATGGCAAAACTGAATAAGAATTTAAAAACGCTTGCCCGACAGGCAGGGGGAAGTTTTAAGACTGTTTCTGACCGCATGAAAATTGCGGACAGGTTTGCTGAGCGTTTATTAAAACTTAACGTCCAGATTAGAGATGTAAAACACATAAAGACCGGACATATTGAGTTGTATATGAAAAGCCGCCTATCTGAGGAAATTTCAAAGCGTACTCTCCAGAATGAAATGTCGGCCATCCGGGCTTTGCTTCGGGTTGCAGGAAAAACTTTTATGGCTGACCCGACTCACGAAAAACTGAGCAACCAGGCTCTGGGCATTTCAGAAACCAGTCGTGACGGAACAAAGGTTGCCATTCCCGATAATTATTTCCGGCAGGTGCTGACGAGTGTGGAACAAAAGGATGAAGGTGTAGCTTGTGCATTGAGGTTGTCCCGGTTACTGGGTTTAAGAACCGAAGAAACAGTCCAGTCCGCGAAATCATTAAAAACCTGGCAAAAAACGCTACTTACTGGTAACGAAAAAATACGCGTTGTATTCGGGACAAAAGGAGGTCGTCCCAGAGACACAACTGTGTTGGATCGTGATGCTACTCTTTCCGCAATTAGTATTGCGCTAAAATATTTGAATGAAAATAACGGTAAGTTAATCGATAAGCCGTCATTACATACCGCTATCGAGCGGTACCGTAATATAGTGCGTGAAGCCGGATTGACCGGGAAGTATGCACCGCACAGTTTACGCTATGCCTATTCTGTCGATGTGATGAATCTTCATATGAAAAACGGTTTCAGTAAAGAAGAGGCGCAGGCTCTTGCATCAATGGACCTGGGGCATGGGGATGGCAGAGGGCATTATGTGGCCCGTGTTTATAACAAGGTTGAGAGTGATGAATAGAATTTCATTTTTCTGTCACTGGACTATGCGATTTATTTTGAAACTGAGCGATAGAGCTACATTTATTCTCGAACGAGGGTATTACGAAGTAGCCTGCTCACAAGAAGCGCACATGCACTATGATGAAGAATACCCACGTCACCATGCGTTTCTCGATTTATTCCATGGCGCCCTGTCTGCCTTTTTTAACAATCACTAATTTGTTATTAACTGGCAGTAGTAACTGTTTATTGAGAAATTTATCTACCTGGTATTGCTGGAAACGAGCGGATTGTGTAGGCTTAGATTGCTAACCGTTGTCACATCGACAACTGCCAATGTTCCGGTGATTTGAGAGGAACGCCTTCGGGTAGTCACATGCCAATGCCATTAAAACCTGAGAGATGGCGCTTTCGGGCGGTTCAAACCTGTTAACCTTTGCAAACAGGGACCTGATAACCGGGTCAAGGTCCATTCAACTCCGCTTCCAGATATTAATTCTACGGGAAAACACTTCCCGTACAGGGTGGCTGTTTCCTTCATTAACGGAGATATCCCCGATGCATTACACCCGTGTGTTCAATCCAGGCACTTTACTCCGTTGTGATTCTTCTGCTGACGCAGAAATTATAGTGGATTACGTCAAAACACAGCTTCACTTCCGTTTAATGAACAAATTCAGGGTCGATGTCGATCCCGAGATGCCTGCAGACGGCCTTCCCGATTACCTGACTTTTATCAGGTGGGTTGCAGATTCCACGGGTTTTGCCATGGAATCCGGTTACGTCAGACATGACTTTGTTAAGAACGCAGTGGACTGTCTCATCCTTCTGGGCGCAGAGGTCCACAGCCGACACTGGAATGAAGCTTTTCAGCAGGGCATAACCCGGGCTCGCGAGGAAAAAGCGCTGGACGAAGCCACTAACCAACTGCGCGAAATGTTTTATCAAAGCTACCCTCTCTCTGACTTAACATGACGGTCTGAACAATTTAATCATTTGTCACCCTGACGGGACTTTTGTCCCCCTTAGGGACAGGGTTCCTCAATTCTAAGGAATCCTTTATGAACGAATATTTACCTGAAACATCCTTTCACATTCGTGCCCGTGAGCTGACTGCGCACAAAGTGGCGCTTGTTAATGCTGAAGGTGATTTGCTGAGCATTGCAGCTCTACGTCGCCTTGGCCTTAACACTCCAACCGACATAGATGGCTTTGCGTACTATGTCTGGGACATGGCTGCTGTTGCACAAGACCTCGCAGCATTGTCTGTGCGCAATCTTATTCCTGAATCCTGGAAGTCTTTCTTCGAAGGCCTTTGCAATATGGCCAGAGAGATTGACGAAGCTGCCTGGACGTTTTTTTTCGGGCGCGCGGTCCAGGACGAAGAGAATCTCATAAGCGAAGATCGCTGGATGGACTGAGCCGGACCATTGGGTTCAGCCTCAACCGGATTGCGAATGAGTCATACACCAAAAGCCGGCGTCACTAAGACAAACGCGATAACCCTTGCGGGGATAACCTTCCCGCATCCGCGGTGACGGTTTTCTCCGCATTCATCAAGGAGAAAACCATGAGCAGTATAATGCTGATACTCATCACCCGTACCACCCGCATGCTCAGCAGCCTTACAGTGGCAATGAAGCAGCGACAGGCAGAATGGTTCACGAACCGCAGCGGTCACAGCAGTTTCCGCGCCGAGGTCGTCGAGTCTGATGACGGATATACCGCCATCATTTCGCGTAGAACGGGTTACAGTTCACGCGACTGGCACTATCAGCAGCTGGCCAGCACAGGTCATTTTGCCTCTGCCCGTAAAGCCTTACGCGCTGGACGGCAAATGGCGCAGCAGATGGCCGGACTGCGTTACCGCTTCGACTGAATCGTTCTTCACTGACTGACACTTCCCGGAGGGACCTTCCCTCCCGGGGAGGTTTCCTCCTCATCTTAACTGGAGGGAACATGATCCGTTTTACATCAACTGAACTTCGTCCGCTGCTCACTCAAAATCTGGGTATGCAGCGCCCGCTGATACTCGAAAAGAACCTGGGGATTTATATCCGCATACCCGATGACCGACGCCCCGGCGAGTGGATGAAAGCTTGGGCTGAAGGCTGTAATCCGTCAAAAGATTCTGGTTGGTCAGATGTCGCCGACGGGCTGATCCCAGATAAAGAATTCTCTTTCAAAACTTTCTTGGCACAGAGCATGTTCGATGCGGTGCTGAGTAAACATTGTGACCTGCTGATAACCCCCGTTATCAGTGACCTGAGTAATGCGCTGACTCTTCAAAAAGAAACGCAACCTCCGTTGAAGATGTATGTGCCGGTGGGGCAATACCGGGATAGTGTGCAGTGGCTTTATGACCAGTCGTTGCGCCACTTTCATGCCTGCGTGGGTAATGCTGAACGTCTGAGCTGGCGTTCACAGGCACTGCGTGTTCTGGATCAGGTAATACGCCTGGACTCAAAACGGGCCAAACCCGCAGATCGGGAGATGTTTAATCGTGCAGTCGCAAGCGTAACTGATCGCATCCGTACCGTTATGTCAGACGGCTCCTTACGCTACTCCTGATAACTGATTTTCCACTCACTGGTGGCGCATTGTCCGCCACTGGACAGGATGCGCCCCTTACTAAAAGGCAGCATCTGATGAAAACGACTTCTGGCCGGCGTAAAGCGGCAGAACTTAACACTCCCGACCTGTACCAGCAGGTCACAGACAAAATTATTGTTGCGCTGGAGAACGGCGTGCCCCCCTGGCGGCGGCCATGGCGTTCGGCTGAAGGCGTGCACGGCAGCAGTTTGCCGGTGAATGCCGTCACCGGCCGTGCCTACAGTGGTATCAATGTTCCGCTGTTGTGGATGGCTGCTGAAGAGCACGGTTACGCCTCCGACCGCTGGATTACCTTCCGGCAGGCGAAAGACGCCGGCGGATACGTAAGAAAGGGCGAAACCAGCGCGCTGGCCATCATTTACAAACCGTTTGAGAAACAGGCCCGGGACAGTAGCGATAACCTGCTGTTTAGGGACGGTGAACCTGTCATGGAGCAACTGGCCATGATCAAACAACTGCAGCTGTTCAGTGTTCATCAGTGCGAAGGGTTACCTGAATCTGTTACCGGAACGGTTGCTCATACTGCACCGACCGGGCAGCACTCTTATCTCAGCGCAGTTCAGCTAAAGCAGGTGCAACAGATACTCAGCGCAACCTGCGTCGGGTGTGACCATCGCCGGCAGGACCGGGCGTATTATCGCCCGGGCGCAGACCGCATCGTGATGCCGACGGCGCCGCAGTTCCTTACGGAGGCGGATTACTGGTCCACGCTGCTGCACGAGCTGGTGCATGCCACTGGCCACGGGAGCCGACTCAACCGGGAAGGGATCACCTCTTCATCACGGCAGTTTGGTGACCCGGTGTACGCCTTCGAAGAGCTGATAGCGGAAACCGGCAGTGCTTTTCTCTGCGCGCAACTGGGTATTACCGGCGACGTGCAGCACGAAAGCTACCTCGCCGGCTGGCTGAGAGCGCTGCGTGAAGACAAACGAGCAATTTTCCGGGCCTGTCGTTTCGCCCGGGAAGCCTCGGAATACTTACTTGAGCCCCTGAACCGGAATACAGAACAGGCGGCATAACTGAACCGGCGGCTGCGGCCGCCATCATCCCCCTGAGGGCATCTTCCTCAGGGGGATGCCCTCTTTTCGTTTTAACCGACAAGAGGAGTTTCACAATGTTTTCATGGTGCCATAACCGTCTGGAAATCACCGCCAAATCGGTCTGCCTCGATGTGATGCAGCCCTGGATTGCCGGCACGGAAAAACCGCTTTACCGGCAGGCCATACGGCAGGCTACAAAGCTGTTTCTGGCCGGCTGTGCCGGCATACTGAAGCCCGTCAGGGCGGTGGAATACACACCTTACCCAATGCTTACCGCATATGGCGCGGGTGCGCAGACCTCACCCAACCAGGCTTTCCAGCACTTCATTGAGCTGCTGGAGCAGGATGCATGGATCGACACTAAAACGGTTTCCCGCATGGAAAAAATCTGGCTGCAGTCCGGCATCGATGCGCTGAAGTGGGAAGCTGTTCCTCTTTCAGCGCGGCAGATAATGGCGCAGCTGATGGCCGTGCACTATGCCGACTGGTTTGGCGTTGCCGGCGCCGGCGGTCACTTCGACCCGCAGGAGCGCTGGGAATGGCTCAGCATCATGCCGGAGGCAACCTGCCCCTGCGACATGCTGATGGTGATGCCGTCACGTCTGGCCACTGAGCTCAACGGCGAAAGTGGTTTGTTCACCGGACTTTGCACGACATCAGAACTTTATCTGCAGCTGTATGGCATGGCGTTTCCGGCTGGCCATCAGGCCATCTGGAATCGGGATGAAGTCAGCTCACTGACTCTGAGCTTTACATCTCCCTGGTATCCGCCTTCAGGCGAGGTGATGGGCGAGATGTCGCAGCTGTTTGACTGTGAAATCCGGCACTACTGGATTTCACCGGAAGCCGGGACATCAGGCTACAACTGCTTTGACCGGGGCGACCACGTTGACAGCGGTCCTTACCCGGCAGAGGAACTGCGCCAGTCAGCAGCCAGTGATGGGGCCCGTATGTATCTGGTGACGCCAGAAACGGCTGCAGTGCCTGCGTCCGGCGCAGCACATTACGGCAGTATCCGTGCATAACACCAACCTGAACCGGTTTATCCGGCTTCACTGACCGGCCACAGCGAGAGCTGTGGCTTTTTTTCACCCTGAAGGGAACACCGTTTCCCTCCGGGTGCGTGTTCCCTCTGCACGAGGAAGCACGCATGAAACAAGTCATAAACCACGAAAAAGCCTTTCTTTCTCTCTTCAGCCAGACGGCCCGTTACCACCGCCGGCACCAGGTGTTTGAAGATTTCATCAGCTGCAGTGTCATTGCACTGGAAAATCGCCTTCAGTTCTGCGAAAAGCGCGAGCAGAAGTATCTGCGCATCGTGTCACGGTATGAAAAGCCCGACGTGGAGAACATGGCGCATCTGCTGGCCCATGTGCTAAACGGGCTTGAGGAGGAGCCGGGTGATTTTCTGGGGCGGGTCTTTATGCAGCTTGAGATGGGCGATAAGTACCGCGCTCAGTTTTTTACCCCCTGGAGCGTTGCGATAATGATGGCCAGAATACAGCTTGGCAACGTCGAAGAAAATTTCAGAGACAAGGCGTTTATTACGCTTTCCGAACCAGCCTGTGGCGCCGGCTGTATGACGCTGGCATTTGCCAGTGTTTTACGTGAGGCAGGCTACTCTCCTCATCGTTGTTTATGGGTTTCGGCCACCGACATCGATCCGCTGGCAGCCGGTATGGCGTATATACAACTTTCGCTGTGTGGTGTGGCCGGTGAGGTGGTGATCGGTAATTCACTGAATGATGAGCGCCGGCGAGTATTACTTACGCCTGCACACTTCCAGGGAAACTGGTCACATCGACTGCGTACTGCTTTAACTGAGGTTGCCTAAAATCATTGTAAACCAGACGCTCCCCCGGGAGCGTTTTTTAGTCATTTTAAAAACGTTCTATTTTTAATTGGTTTCACGCTAGCTTGACGGTAGCACTTTCTGAACCGATTTATCCGGCCTTACTGAGCGACCACAGAGAAAGCTTTGGCCGTGTATTTATCAGCTTTTAGATAACAATGTTTCCTCAAGGGTGGCGTATTCTCTTCACCAAGGGGGTAAGAAGACACAAGTCATCACCCCCGAATAACGTACTCGAACTCATTAAACAGACGGCCCTTGATAATCTTTAAAACTTTTTTAGGATTTCAACAACTGTTGATACATAAATATCAAAGCCCAGATAAATCTTGCTTACGATCATCCATAAAACCGAATCATACAGTTGCATGACTTATGTTTTCGTTTGCAATGGGAAAATTTTAGCCCTGTCAAAGGTTTGTCAATCTTAACAGTGATGTTATTTAAAACCTCCCTTGGAATTAGGAGAGGTTATTGATTGAAACTAAAAAGGAAGACATTGACTTTATACTATATATATTTCAGGGGCTTGCAAGGTGCGTGCGTTTGATTTCGATTTAAATAATAAACATGTAAATTATTTTCTTGCTATTTTATAGTTTAATTTTATGTGACATTTATCACGCATTGGAAAATCGTATGATCACTTAACCATTATTTTGGTTTATATAATTACCCGTGCAGTTGTTAATGATATTGACTGCTGCATAAACTTAAATTTTACCCAATATGAGAGGTTTATTATGGAAAGTGCAATCGAACTGTTCGTAACTGAATCTTCAACTGAAAACTATGACTTTAACGGCGTAGCTTGGTAAAAAAAGGCAAGGGCAGGTCTCTGCCCTTGCCTTTGGTAATACATAAAGGTGATTGTATGGATGATACAGGTCATCACTACGTACTTGATATAGTCCTCGAAAACTCAGAATTACTGAGAAGCGAGAATTCATTAAAATCAATTTTCACGGGAATATTGAATCGAACAGAATTTACTATTCTTGGTTCAATATTTCACAAGTTTGATTCAGGAGGTGAAGGAGTTACGGGTGTGTATCTCTTGAGTGAATCGCATCTTTCCTTTCATACATACCCTGAAAATAATTATATAAGTATTGATCTATATACATGTGGTAAAGACTGTTTGTTAGCAATCAAAGAAATTGAGAAAGAATTAGGTGAAAGCAAAAGGCTGCTAGTTCGCTATCTTGAAAGGGGGGGTAGCGTTTCTAAATACAATATAGAGAAAGGTGTGAATATAGAAACTTTCAATTAAGGATTTATTATGAACATTAAAGACAATGGCCTATTTAAGTTTGATTATCAATTTCCTGTATATAATTTCTTCTTCCCAAATCAAGGGAAAAGCATAGCAAACTTGAGCCTGGAAGATGTTCTTTCCAACAGCAATAAGAATATAAAGTCTCGAGCTTTATATTTTCATATACCCTTCTGCGAAACTATATGTACATTCTGTCCTTTCACAAGAGGAGCTTACAAAGACGCTGAGTTGGTTGATAAATACACCGAAATGTTAATCAAAGAATTAGAAATAAAATCAAATTTCAACGATTACAAAGCGATTCCTGTAAGGTCAATATTTTTTGGAGGTGGCACCCCATCATTACTATCCCCGGAAAATATTTTTCGCATAGGTGAAACTATAAAAAAACATTTTAACCTTTCAGAGGGATGTGAGTTTTCTTTTGAAATAGAAATTAAGAGCCTAACAGAAGAGAAAGTTAACGCATTAAAAGAAATGGGGGTTACCCATCCTCGTTTTGGTCTTCAGACATTCAATCCAGAGTGGCGGAAATTATTTAATTTAACATCAACATTTGAGCAGATCGAATTTGCCTCAGAAATTTTAAACAAAAATTTCAATAATGTACTATTTGATATTTTATATGGCATGAATGGTCAAGATGAGGAGGATATAATTAGGGACTTGGAAAAGGCTATTGATTTAGGGACGACTAATATTGACATATATCCAATAGATAACGTTATGACTCAGGCCAAGTTGCATAAGGCAATTCAAAACAGGGAATTGCCGCTAACAACGGCTACTAGAAAATTCACTATGAATATGTTAGTGGATGCATACATGAGAAGTAAGGGATTTATGCCTCATAATGGGCATGGCTATTTTAGATGCAAAAATGTCACCAATGAAGTTGTAACTGACGAATACAGTTTTATTTATCATGAGCATGTTTATGGATATTCAGATCATGACCTACATGGTTTTGGAGTCAATGCCGTCAGCTCTATAAGAGAACATGTTATAACCAATACATCCAGCAGGAACAAATACCTGACTTCTCTTGAGAAGGGAGAGGTTATGGCGACTATCAGCAAGCATCCACCAATTTTGGATGAGATGAAACCAATAATTTTACGCCTTCCGTATCATGGGGTTATCAGCAAAGATAAAGTGAAGATGAACCAGATACCGTTCGCTTTGCAAGAAAAAATCGAGATCCTCATCCAGAATAAATTAATTATTGATACCGGCGGAAGTTTTTATCTCACTAAGTTGGGATGGTATTGGTATACAAATATCATGTATTGGCTTATGCCCGAAGCTGATCAGGTGGCCATGAAAAGATTTATAACCGAACAATTGAATACACCAGGTAAATTCATCGCAAAAAAAGAGCTAATGTATGTCTAATGTCTCTAAAAACTTAATAGACGAGTTTAAGAAAAGATATTTTGAACTGAATTCAAGAGATATTCTTTCTAGGGGGTATGTATTTGACGAAGAGAAAAAAAGTTGGATTTTCTATGGTTACAATAGCTGTGTGGAGTTATTGAACAGTAGCGTTCTGACGAAGAACAGGATGCAAGTTCCCTTGGATTTATTTGATGATAGCCAGAAATACACTGTTGAAAAAGCACAATTTTTGCTTACTAAGTCACTGATTTTTAGGGATCACAGTAAAAGCAACGTTATTAATATAATTCATGAAAACTATAAGAGCATCAATTTTGAAGAATTGTCGTTATTTATTCAAGATAAAGTAATTACCGAGCAGCATTTAGGAGCATTAAATAATAGGCTGGCGGAGTTGCTAACTGGGATTAGTTTTTCAGGAAACATATCTCGCCACGCTGAAAATGTTGGAAATCTATTTGATGGTAAGGTGCAAGGGCGTGATCACTTTGTGGATATAATGGAGTCTTTTCTAAAGATTTATTATGAAATATCCCAAGACTCTAATGTTAATATTAGCAAAGAATCTTATGATATTGACTCTATTGATTTAACAATAGCTTTCGTTGCAGCTCATCAAACCACAATGCAATTGATTGTTGCCGCGTTATTCGATATAAAAAATTTTAATTTGCTTCCATTTCCCTGTTCAATCAACGCCCTCATAACAGAGGTTTCCCGTCTTCATCCGCCAGTTTTATCTGTAGGTCGTGTATTTAATCAGGACTTCGAATATCAGGGAGTTAGCTTTAAAAAAGGTGATAAAGTATTGTTTATGACTGGATTGGCTAATTTTGATCCTAACGTTTTTGAATCTCCATTTTCCTTCATTCATGGAAGAAAAAAAAGGCCACTGTCATTCGGGGCAGGAGTACATTTATGTATTGGGATGGGCGTTGCAATGTCTATAGCATCAAAGGTTGTACAATTGATAGTTGACAGAAGTAAAAACTTTGAATTATCAATTTCTGCAATATCTGAAGGATTTTCAGCTTTAGGTGCTGAAAAATTTGTAATTGAGGTTGAGAAAAATGTCGCTATTAAAAAATAAAAACTTTAATTTGTTGGCATCATCTTTATTCATTTCTAAAACAGGCGATTATGCCTATGAAGTTGCATTTGTATTTATTCTGTTAGAGATTACTAACAATAACTTCTGGCTGATTGGGATAGTGTATTTTTTCAGATTTATACCCTTCCTTTTTTTTGGTCCGCTGGGTGGTTGGCTTGCTGACAATAGAAAAATAAAATCTAATGTTATTTATAGCGAAATAATAAGGTTAATTGCAACATCATTAATCTTCATCTTTTACTACTGCGACTTTTTAAACGTCGAGTTAATGATGTTAGCCTCAATATTAACCACAATCGGCAGGAGCATTTTTCAGCCCAGTTTTCAGACGGCAATTCCAAATCTATTCTTCAAAAAAGATTTGACTCGTGTTAATGGAATAATGCAAATAATAGAGGAGTCAGCATCTGTAATTGGCCCTTTAATTTGCACATTGATTATATCTTTATCAGATAAGCGGTACGTTATGCTATTTAATGCTGTGACATACTTCACTTCTATAGTTATACTGATGCAATTTACATATAAAAGCTCGACGAGTGATGTTGAATTTAATTTATCAAGGGTTTATAAAGAGAATATCCTATATCTTAAGGAGATTTATCACTCTAAAGCGGAATTATTTATTGCGATCTTCGGCTCAGCGGTATGTATACTTTTTACAGGATCTATTTTAAGATTTATAATTCCAGCATATGTTCTTGAAAATGGAGGGAATGAAATAATTACTAGTTACATCTTCTCCGCTAGCGCTTGCGGTACTATTTTAGGGGGCATTTTTTATACGAAAATTGTCTACAACACAAGTGTTTATAAGTTAATGCTATTCTGGTTCTGCTACGGTGTCGTAATGCTTTCTCTCCCTGTTGTCTCTTTAATAAATATTTCATTAGTCATAGCTTTAGCCTTAGCGCTTGGTTTTATAGGCGCACTTGTTGATATAACATTAGTCTCAGCCATTCAATCTTATTCCGCACAAGATAATATAGGAAAGAGCTTTGGTACTTTTTCTACCTTAGCGAATACTGCAGAAGCGAGCTCTGGACTTATTGCAGGTTGTTTTGCTGCATTAGGGTTATTTTCTTCATTTATAACGATGGCTTTTTTGATTATTTTATCGAGTTTAGTTGGAATTAAAAAATCGACTAGCCGATGAAGGCAATATGATTTTCTTTGATAGCGAAAAAAATTCATTTTAGTGACGCTATTACAATGAAAATCATACGTACAGCGTGCTGGGATATCATTCCCCGAGGGAATACCGACGGCAGCTGGCATCGTTAACTTAAGATACAATACCTATCTGGAGATGGCGGGTCAAGATCACGCCAGGCCGCACGGTAAGTGTCATTTTTCACCTCCGGAAGGATATATTTCTGTTCCGGGAAGGCATTCTGGCTCAGGGACGATATCGGTATCAGAAATGCTTTGCAGATAACGCAGCGCTTATTCTGCTGTTGAGAATTCGATAATACTACTGCGGCACATAAAGCTGTCAGTGGTAATTCCACACTTTCCTGTCGCTGTATTAAAAACAAAATCTTAGCAACAATTATCCGTCGGGACGTTATATACAATCATTACTTTTTTTATTACGGTCAGCCCGTAGATATTGCATGACGAATTCAACCATGCGGATATTTTGATGCAACTCATGTTCGGAGTTTGTGGTAAAACCAACAGAGAAAGCTCCCTGGTTTGTATTGCAGTTATACATCCCGGCAGTGCGAAGGCCTTTTTCCCCGGCCCATTGTTCTTTATATTCATACATGGATTAACCATGTCAAAAATAACCTGCCAGTTCGGTATGTCTCCCCATGAAGCAATAAGCAGTTTATCACGTTTGTTTTGCAACTCAGTAAGGTTGTCTTCTGCAATTTCAAGATTGCGCTCTGCACGTCTAACGGAGCGTACCCTGCGTGCCGCAATATCCTGCGCATCTGCAATCCGGTCGCGGATTGCATCAAGTTGAGTCTATAACTCAATCATGAAATGCCCCCCTTATTTATTTTAGAGAACCGCCAGCGACGTCCGGAATTTTTTTCCACAGACGTGATGTCCAGGTTTTCTTTAGATGCTCCGGATTGGAAGATATATAGGTTGCTGTAATGAAGCTCTCTTTACTGCTCCCCCGAACTTCGAGCGTCAGGCGGTCATTTCCGGCCCAGTTCCGGCTCATGCGATAGTAGCTGCCCGGCTGTGCCTCCCAGCTGGCGCCTTCTGATATGGCTGACGCTGACCAGCCAGCATTTCCTTGGCCGCTATTACGCGCAGCGGCGATATCAGTATCCGACACAAATCCGTAGTGTTGTTTTAGTCGCATTGCAACCACATCAACTCGAACCGAAAAAGTTCCTGAGGTCCAGGTCACCGAGTCACGACGTGTCGATTCTGCGTTCTCAGTCGCTGGCTGCTGGCTGGGGGAATTGAGGAGCGAATTCAGATTGCCGAGGCCGAATTCGTTTAAGGCGTTATTGCTACAGCCTGTCAGCGCCATAAGGATAGTTGTAAAGAAGACAGCAGAGAACATTTTTTTCATTTTATTAACCTTTCAGTGAAGGGCTGCATGAAGCAGCCCGTAATTATCAGAATGTGAAGGTAAGCTGAGCCGCCGCACCATAGGTGCGGTCGGTTCCGGCCATACCGGTCAGGTCGAGATGGACCACGCTAAAGGGCGAAATGCCGATGCCAGCACTAAACACGTTGTTGTCGCTGTTGCGCATGTCTGCCCGATAGCCAGCGCGCACCTGGGCCCAGTCCCATGCGTTGAGTTCGGCACCTACACCGGCATACTGTTCTTTTTCATCGGAGGCAAAGTCACTGGATGGTGTCAGATCAACATCTGTCGCCAGCGTGATGAGGCCATTGCTCCAGGAGGTACCTGCCGTGGCCTGCGGGCGAATTTGGAAAGTGTCTTGGAGACCATTCACTTCACGGGTGCTCACATTCCGTGAGAACAAGTTCTGTCCGGTCAGGCCCACCGTCCATTCAGGTGTCAGCTGCGTGGCTAAACCGATATCCATGTTGGCGCCACTTTCCGAGCGTTTCCACTCACCGCTGTGAAAGTCAGAGGTGCTGTAGTTATTAATGGCCACGTTATAGTTCCAGGTATCGACCCGCTGAAATTTTGGCGTGATCCCCACCGAAACCGGTGTGCCGGCCAGCGTAAACTGATGGGCCATTGCGAGGCCGTATTCACTGACCAGTGCCGCCACCCCTTCTGCACGAGAGGTGAGCTGGTCCAGATCGTCTTGCGTGGGCGAGAAAATGCCGGTCTGCGCGGTATCGAGATACTTCAGATCGTGATCGGTCACTACTGCACGGGCCTTTGCCTGTCCCCAGCCTTTCACCACCAGGGCAAAGGGCAGCGTGTCGTTCGGAATGGCAATCACGGCCGACACGCCAGCGCTGGCGTGACCGCTGTCACCTGAGACGTCCTGCAGAGATTTTTTGAGCGCTGCGGACTGTGCTGCACTGTTACCACTGCCAGCAAAGTCACTGAGGCGTTTCCAGTTGTCTTTTACGCGATCAAGGCCGTCCTGCAAGTTATCCGGATCGCTGATCTGTGCCCCGATGCCCGGAAGGATAATGCCCAAATCGTCACTGGCATCATGGCGTGTCATCAGCGCCGGGTTGGCCAGCGCGGCCGACGTGTAGTTGGATGAGGCCACGCCAGTACCGCCCATTGCGTCATTACGCGCCTCGGTCCAGGAACCTGCTGCCTGAGCCGCCGGCAAAGCAGTCGCAAACAGCGCCAGTGTTATTCCGTGTGTAATCATGGATACTTTCATCATTTATTTCCTTTCATCGGTTGTATTTTTTGGATAAAGCTAATCCCTGGTACTGACGCACCAATAAATAAGGGTAAAATTCTGCTGCCGCCATTTAATAATGAGGGATGAAACAGCAATGTATCGTTAAGAGTTAATCTTTTCCTCACGCCTGTGAGCTATTCAAACGAGCGATATTTTCCGGTTAGTTAATTTTTTTATTTCCTACCCCACTGACAGTTAACACCCTTGTCTTTCTGTTCTTCGACAAAAGTTCTGAGTGTTGATAGCAATGAAACGGGCAATTCATTTCCGCGAATAAACTGAGTGAATATATGCTCAGGCACTGATGCCGTTTCGATATCTCCCAGCCGGGATATTTCCCTCATCGTTTCGCAGAAAGTCAGAAAATCGTTTGTCTTGTAATTAGCTACAATCTCATTCGTAATAATGCCACTGCAGGTCACGACTCTCAGGGTTATTCTGTTAATCTGTTTCAGCTGACGAATATAGACGAGCGTTTCATTTTTACCGCCGATACGGTCAACACTACTTTCCTGGCGAACAAGCGTAATGGCAGGCAGTACGGTTCCGGCGCAGACCTCAGGCAGGAGGCGATCTGCGACATCCTGCCAGCAGGTGAACGTCACCTGTTTGACAGGCTGTTCCTCAGAACCGTTAAGCCAGTCAGGAGACACGCCGAACCATTCTGCTAACTGATGGATTACTGGCGCCGTCAGATAGTCCAGCGTGCGCTCACGGCTCTCCAGTACGCTGAGCCCCATGTTCAACCCAGACAGCAGCGTGGCCACCCCGGTAACGCTAAGCCGGTGCGCATCCATCAGCTGCCAGAAACGTTCATAAATCCGCGTCACTGTGGCCTGACGTGGGGCGAGCGTTTCCAGCATTATCCCCTCCATCAAAACGTTGACCAGCTCGGCGGTGGAAATACCCAGGCTCTGCGATACCCGCGAGATGAACTCCCGCACGGCAGGACGAAAGCGGATGGCCATGGGCGTGCCCGCTGTTTTTTTGCCGTCGGCAAACTGTCGGACCAGCTGCTGCATTTCTTCATCCTGCTCCAGCGCAATACGGGAGAGTATGGTTGTCATATTATTTCGCTTCATAAGTTCCCTGGTGCTGGCTAACGTCATGATTTGACTTATGTCAGGCTCATTTGTAGCCGCTGTGATTACGTTACCTGGCTGTGCGGCACCTGTATAACGGATTAAATCGATCGTTCAGATCGAATACACGCATGTAGCCAGTGTGAGCTGCTGCGCAGTCCGGTGATAGTGGAAATTATTTTTGCGCATCAGAAGATTTTCGTTTCAGAACCAGCACAGGCCAGACACTTCGAAATTCCGTGCGCCAGCGCCATTGTCGGAAAAGGATTTCCAGCTGCATCACTGCCTTCCTGGCCGGGGTAAAGGGAATGCTGTATGTCCGGCTGCGAACATCAAAGCCGCTTTTCTCCAGGTGAGCCATCACCCTGCGGGCGCGGATACCGGTCAGGAGATGGGAGGAGATGATGACGGTCTGGTGAGTCTGCAGCGCCTGACAGGCAGAGGTGTTAACGCTGTTCCAGAACTGGCCGACCTTCTCCGGCGTCAGATTCGTGGTGGGCTGCCAGGGAGCAAGATGCACCCAACCTCGCGTGCGTCTGTGGCTTATAAGCGTTAACGCCGGCCTGAACTGACGTTCTGCGCGGGCAAGTGGTTTCAGCATGAAAGGTATGCAGGCAAGCAGCGCCCAGACCGTGACAAAAACGCCATGTCTGCTGCCGCCGGTAAAGCTGCAGCTCATCAGACTGGAGAGGACCAGCCATGAAGTCAGGGTGATAAAGACAATCATCTGCTGCATAAATGAAACTCTGCACGATAGAAGGAAAGAGGGGGGCATTAAAACAATAAGGTGAGTGGTTGACAGTCAAAAACCGTGAACCGGTTATGAAGATTTTTAGCAAGTGAGATTTCTGCTCCGGCTAATACCGGGTTTTTCATTGCAATTGCGGCAGGGGCTTTTAGCGTAACGTCATTTTATCAGGCTGAAACCTGAGGAGGTAACGGTGCGCGGACTAAACTGGTTAACAGGCAGGAACAGACAGCAAAACAGTGTTGATACTGAGGCTGACTCTGATATCAGAGAGCAAATAAAGACGTCAGAGGCGGGCTGGCATCCTGCCCAAAGCGCTGCAGCCTGTTTAGCATCAAGGGATCGACGTCAGCTCATCAAAGTATTGTCAGAAAACAGTCCGCTTTCGAAACCCGTAACAGACGCATGGTGGCTAAGTCCCCTAGAGCAGATGGCTGCCCGCGTTCAGGCCTGCCCGGCAGCATGGAACGGCCCCTTTTCAGGCCCCGGGGGATTTACCGACCTGAGTCTCACGGTGGCCACGCGTGCCGTCAGGCTGGTGCGCGGTATGATGCTGCCACCGGGAGCCTCGCCTGAAGAGCAGTCAGAGCAGGCCCCTGGCTGGGTTTGTGCTGTGTACTGGGCCGGACTCTTCCATCACCTCAACTGGCTGTCGCAAATGGAAGGGGGGCTTAAGAACGGACGCGTCTGGTATCCGGGAATGAGTGTCCCCGACGTGGCCTGGCGGGTTCGCCCTGTGCAAAAAAAGGGGGGAGAGATGAATGGTTTGTATATGGCTCTCAGCCTGCTGCCGGACACCGGTATGCTGTGGCTGCAGCGCTGGCCAGCTCTGTCAGACAGCCTACTGCTTTACCTGTCAGGAAGGCGAAAGGAATCGGGGATACTTAACAGCATCATCAGTGATGTCATTATCAGCTGTGGCATGCCAACAGGGCTCACCACAGCCGGAGTACTGTCCTCTGAGTTGTCACCAACACCGGTTTCATCAGGGGCAGATGATACGCCCCCAAAATTATATGAAACCGAAGCGATCCCGTTGTCCAGTCAGGGTACAGAAATCGCTGAATCAGTACCAATTGAAAGTGCGGTTGTTTCCTATAGTGCTCCGCACGCAGAAACGACAATGTCTGCAGTTGTGCCGCTACCCGAACTCAGTCTGGTGCTGGAATCTGCACTGAGCAGGGAAGAAACAGAGGCCGAGCCTGAAGTGGAGATTTCGTCAGATGGAGCAGACCACCATGCCTCTACTGAAAACCTCATGTCAATGCTGGATCTGATGGCACATGGCCAGTCTCCGGCAGAGAGAGCGGTTCACTCCTCAACTCCCGGGTTGGCACCCTCACCAGACGAGCGGTCTGCGGGTAAATCCTCCGACAGCGAAGCCCACCCCGGAGAAATCTATCTGGACTGGCTCAGGGACAGCGTTGAGGATGGCACGATAAGCGTTAATGAAAAAGACAGTGTTTTACATGTACTGGCACAGTTTGTATTTCTTGTTTCTCCAGGCTGTTTTTACCGATACATGTCAGCAAAGGGTGAAGAAGCAGCTGATAAGGACCGGCTTCAGAAAAATTTCGAGTCGCTGAGCGTACATCATTCACGAAATGGTAAGGGACTGTTCCATTACCATCAATACGATTCGCCGGATAAAAGCGGTCGTTTTACGAAAGTGTCAGGCTACATGATTAAAGCCGACATTATCTTCAAAAAAGGGTGCTGCCCTCCGGACAGCGTATGGCTTTCAGCTAAAAAATAATTTTTTTATAAATTGACAGAACTGAATGGGGTCTTTATGAAAGATGCTATGACATTTGAAGCTATTCTGGAAGATTACTTCCTTAATAAATTTCTTCGTGAGGCTACAGAATGGAGTTACAGGAAAGTTGTAAAGACTTTTATCGAGTTTAACAAGGGATACATTCTTCCAGAAAGCGTTACCCGGACTGATGTCCTGAAATGGCGTCGTTATGTCCTGAATGACCAGGGATTAAGTAAACGCACGTGGAATAATAAAGTAACTCACATGCGAGCAATTTATAATCATGCAATCAGCAATGGTATGATTAATATCCCGGATAACCCATTTAATCAGGTTATCGTTAAACCGGATATCAAACGAAAAAAAACGCTGTCTGGCGAGCAAATGAAAAAAATAGATTTAATCATGGAGAGAAAGATAGAACTTGAAGACATGGGCGTGAATGACCCGAGGCCTAATGCTCTTGAACCTGCATGGTTCTGGATGACTGTAATTGAGACGCTCAAATACACCGGGATGCGGCAGAATCAACTTCTTCATCTACGTCTGTGTGACATAGATTTAAAACTCGGAATAATAGAATTGCGTGCCGAAGGCTCGAAAAATCATCGTGAACATCGCGTTCCCGTAACGGCCAGACTCAGACCACGTCTGGAACAGCTGTATCACAGGGCCGTTCAGAGAGGGGCCAAAAAAGGAGATCAGTTGTTTAATATCAATCGGTTTACTCAAAATAAAAAAAGAATGACTAAAGCCAAAAATATGGATCATCCTCCCCTTCGGGCCTTTTTCAGAAGGCTGTCAAAAGAGTGTCATTGTGATGTCAGTCCACATCGGTTCAGACATACGATAGCCACAGACCTGATGAAACGCCCGGAAAGGAGTCTGAATGACGTACAGATGCTGCTTGGACACTCCAGCGTAGCCGTGACACTGGAATACGTTGAAGCGAATATGGATAACCTCAGAAGGAACCTTGAATCAGCGTATGCTGCTTAGGAGTAATCTTAAGGCAAATTCATAAGGGATTGATATGAAAAAGGGAAAAAAAGGCAGTTTTCCTTTACAGATCGTTGACAGAGCCGCGCTGAAAAGGTAAATACCTGTAACTGAAATTGTTGGGATGTGAGAAATCCGGATGGTGGTGGAACACCATCCGGATTCTTAATCCCTAAACCCCCAGATGCAGAACGAATTGCCTCATGCTGCATGATGACGGTCAGGGAAATTGTCATGCCTGTTAAGGATCTCATCTCTTAACAGGCAGGCTCTGAAGTTGTTGGTGCCCGGACGCGGAATCGAACCACGGACACGGGGATTTTCAATCCCCTGCTCTACCGACTGAGCTATCCGGGCAACGGGGCGCATTAAACCTTAATGGCTTTCAGCCGTCAACGGCTTTCGTCAAAAAAGCGTAGCAATCGTGACTGATTGCTTGCTTTTCAGGCAGGTCGTGCAAAATCTCAACGTGCGCATCGGCGATCGTATTGGCCGTGAAGAGGCTCGAAGTATCTCCACCTGAACTGGCAATAAGATTGATGGCAAGATTGTACGTTGTCGCGGGTTAAACGGACGACTCTGCCGCAGCCTTTTGTTCAGGTTAATGCCCCATTCTGCCGGCACAGCGCAATGCTCAGTACATCTTCCGCCAGACGACGCGCGGTGGCGACATCCTGCACGTTGCGTTTCACCAACAGTTTGCTCAGACAACCTTCAAGAATCAGCTCCATTTGATCGGCCACCATGGTCGGGTTATCCAGTGCCAAATCCACCAGAATCTCATGAGTGAACTGCCATGAGCTGCGTTTCTGCTGCTCGGCAAGCTGATGCACGGGTTGGTCAGGCTGCGGATAGAAACTGCAGGCGGCGATAAACAGGCAGCCAGGAAAACGTCCTTTGCTCACGTGTTCGGATAACACGTCATAGCGCGCCAGCAGTTTTTGTTGGGCCGTGAGATGTTCATTAAGCTGTATCTGGCGGCGCCAGCTGTCAATCTGCTGACCGTGATAGCGCAGCGCGTCATACAGCAGGGCATCGCGATCGGGCCAATATCGTTCAAGATGTTCGGGTGCTAATCCGGTTTCCCCCGCCAGTTGCTGCAGGGAAGTGGTGGCGGCAAGGCCGCTTTGCTCAAGCACATTCAGCGCATGCTCAAGAATCTGTTCACGTTGCAAGTGACTCTCCTCTGGAGTGCGGGCCCGCTCGCGCACGAACGGGCAGTGTCCTGCAACCAGTGTCGTTTAACGCGACAGATTGTGCAAATGCGCGCGGAAGTCGGCGGCACTCAAGAAACCGGTGATGCGAGAGTCAGGGATTTCTTTGCCTTGCGCGTCAAAAAACAGAATGGTCGGCAAGCCTAATACCTGTAAATGCTGCAACAGGGCGTTATCCTGTGCATTATTTGCGGTGACATTGGCTTGCAGTAACTGTACCTGACTTAAATCGGCACGCACGGCTTCATCGCTAAAGGTATATTTCTCAAACTCTTTGCACGCCACACACCAATCAGCGTAGAGATCGACCATGGTGATGCGGCCTTGTGCTTGCTGCAATGCGCTATCAAGCTGCTCGCTGCTGGCCACCGTTTTAAACGGCAGATGTGCGACAGATTGCGCAGTGACGCTGCTGCCAAAGGCCCAATCCTGCAACGGACGCGCGACCACCAGTGCTGCCGCCAGCATCACAATTTGCAGAATGCGCCATTTGCCATTAGCGCGCAGGCTGAGGCTAAACGCCCAGGCAAATAAGGCCACGCCGAGCAGGCTCCACAGACGTAATCCCCAGACATCGCCAACGACTCGCTCCAGCAAAAAGACCGGCAGCGCCAGAATCACAAAGCCGAAACCTTCTTTGACGCTTTGCATCCACGGACCACTTTTCGGCAGCAACTTATTGCCAAACATCGTGACCGCAATCAGCGGCAGGCCCATGCCGAAGGCATACAGCCACAGCGTGCCCGCACCGGCCCACAGGTTACCGCTTTGTGCGATATACAGCAGAATGGCACTCAGCGGCGCGGTGGTGCAGGGCGAGCAGATCAATCCCGCCAGTGCGCCCATCATAAATACGCCCGGCAATGAACCGCCTTGCTGACGGTTGCTCCACAGCGTCAGGCGTGTTTGCAGACGGGAAGGCAGTTGCAGTGAGAACAGGCCAAACATCGACAACGCCAGCACCATGAACAGCACTGACAGGCCAATCAACACGTATGGATGCTGCAGTGCAGCCTGGAAACGCAGCCCTGCAGCGGCCACCACCATGCCAAGCACGGTATAGGTCAACGCCATCCCTTGCACATAGACCATCGCCAGCGCGAACAGGCGTCCAGCAGAGTAGCGACGCTGGCCACCGAGAATGATGCTGGAGATCAGCGGATACATCGGCAATACGCACGGCGTGAAGGCGACGCCGATGCCAATCAGCAGCGCCCACAGCGGTGAAAACGGCAGTGGCGTACGCTGTTGCGCAGGCTGCGCGTTCACGGCGGGTGCATCGTGATTGGCGGCAACCGGAGTGAGCGGCACTGAGCGGGTTTCGGGCGGGTAGCAGAAACCGGCGGCCGCACAGCCCTGATAGGTCACCGTGAGCGTGGCACCGGACTCAGCCTGATGCAGAGTGATAGGCACCTGTAAATCCTGCGGATAGATTTCGCTCTTGCCGAAGAACTCATCCTCATGCGGCTGTCCTGACGGCAGAGCCAGCGGTGCCATCTGTGCTTTCTGCGGCGTCACATGAATCTGCTGACGATAAAGGTAATAGCCGTCCTTCACCTTCCAGCTCAGTGTGAGTTGGTTGCCCTGCTGGCTGAAATCGAAGCCAAATGCCTGATCCACCGGCACAAAGCGGCTGTTATTGTGAGGTGAGAAGATATTGGCCTGTGCTGAAAAGCAAAACAGCAATGCGAGGCAAAGGCCCATCAGGCGAGAAAGTCGTGCAGCCATGAGGATGTAATCAGCTCCGGTGGCGAATGAGCCGCGATGATAGCACGGCCGCCTCGCCACGAGGTTTTCAGGATGTAACGGCGCTACAGAATCAGGCTCCCAAACAGGAAGCCAAACGCCACCGAGAAGGCAATCGCCAACACGCCGGGAATGATAAAGGAGTGATTAAACACAAACTTGCCGATTCGGGTCGAACCGGTGTCATCCATTTCTACTGCTGCCAATAAGGTGGGATAGGTCGGCAACACGAACAGTGCCGAAACCGCGGCAAAGGAGGCGACTGCGGCCAGCGGGGAAACGCCGAGCATCAGTGCCGCAGGCATCAACGCCTTGGTGGTCGCTGCCTGTGAATAGAGCAGGGTAGCAGCGAAGAACAATATCAACGCCAGCATCCACGGGTAGCTCTGCAACATATCGCCAGCTGCAGTCTGGATGTCCGCCAGGTGGGCTTTGACAAAGGTATCGCCCAGCCATGCCACGCCCATCACGCAGATACAGGCACTCATGCCGGATTTGAAAGTACTGGCGCTGAGGATTTCGCCAGTATCGACTTTGCAGGTTAGGCAAATCAGTGTGGCAACGGTGAGCATAAACACCACAATCGCTTCGTTACGAGGCAGCACTGGGTTGCTGATTAGCCCAACGCTGTCGCTGATGGCCGTGGCGTAGAGCACCACCGCTGCGATGCCGATCAGGAACAGCAGCACGGCACGCTTGGCCCCGGGTTTAATCTCATAGACGCGCTCGCCTCGCAGGGTGACTTCGCCTTTGGCGAGTCGCGCCTGGTAAACCTCATCATCCTTTAACTCTTTACCGAGAAAGCTGGTGATCACGGCGGCACAGAATATCGCGGCCATCGTGGCAGGGATCGATACGCCCAGCAGCGCCAGATAGCTGACGCCGCGCGGTTCAAGAATTGAGGCGAAGAACACCACCGCCGCAGAAAGCGGTGAAGCGGTAATGGCGATTTGTGAGGCGACCACCGCAATCGACAGTGGGCGTGAAGGGCGTACACCTTGCTCTTTAGCCACTTCGGCGATGACGGGGAGCGTCGAGAACGCAGTGTGTCCGGTACCCGCCAGCAGCGTCATTACATAGGTGACGAGTGGCGCGAGGAAGGTGACGTAACGTGGATGGCGGCGCAGCAGGCGTTCCGCCAGGCCGACCATGTAATCGAGCCCGCCCGCAATCTGCATGGCGGCTATCGCGGCAATCACCGCCATAATAATTTCGATCACATCAAAAGGAATCGCACCTGGTTTCATGCCGCAGAACAGCGTTAGCACCAGCACACCTAAACCGCCAGCAAATCCAATCCCAATGCCGCCTAAACGCGCACCAAGCCAGATTGCCAGCAGGACAATCAGTAATTCCACTACCACCATTCGTTCCGCTCCTGAGTCGGGGGGAGATCCTGACTCTTAAAGTTGTAGCCGCCAATAAGAAAAAAGCACGCCGTAGTGTATACAAGCGTGCTTTTTTGCGACTTGATCCGGAACGGATTACTGTTCGTTTTCGTCGGTGTAGCGTTTGGCTTTGTAGGTCGGATGCATCAGGTTCTGAATCGAGAAGATGTCATCCAGTTCCGCTTCGGTTAGCAACCCGCGCTCCAGCACCACTTCACGCACGCTCTTACCGGTTTCCGCACAAATCTTGCCGACGATATCGCCATTATGGTGGCCGATATACGGGTTGAGATAAGTGACGATACCGATGGAGTTGAACACGTAAGCTTCACATACGGCTTTGTTAGCCGTGATGCCGTTGACGCATTTTTCCAGCAGGTTGAAGCAGGCGTTGGTCAGAATGCTGATCGATTCGAACAGCGCCTGGCCAATCACCGGTTCCATCACGTTCAGCTGCAGCTGACCCGCTTCGGACGCCATGGTCACGGTAATGTCGTTGCCGATAACCTTGAAGCACACCTGGTTCACCACTTCTGGCACGACCGGGTTCACTTTGGCTGGCATGATTGACGAACCGGCCTGCAGTTCTGGCAGGTTGATTTCGTTCAGACCCGCACGTGGCCCGGAAGAGAGCAGGCGCAGGTCGTTACAGATCTTCGACAGTTTCACCGCCAGACGTTTCAGCGCGGAGTGCACCATCACGTAAGCACCGCAGTCGGACGTCGCTTCAATCAGGTCTTCTGCAGGTACCACTGGCAGATTACTGACTTCCGCCAGACGCTGAACCGCCAGTTGCTGGTAGCCATCCGGCGTGTTGAGGCGAGTCCCGATTGCCGTGGCGCCCAGGTTTACTTCCAGCAGCAGTTCAGCCGTGCGCAGAATGCTGCGGGTTTCTTCATTCAGCAGCACGTTAAACGCGTGGAACTCCTGGCCCAGCGTCATCGGTACCGCATCCTGAAGCTGAGTACGACCCATCTTGAGGATATTTTCGAACTCGACCGCTTTACGCTGGAAGCCTTCGCTCAGTTGGCTAATGCCATCCAGCAATTTCAGGATGGAGGCGTAAACCGCGATACGGAAACCGGTAGGATAAGCGTCGTTGGTGGACTGACACTTGTTCACGTGATCGTTCGGGTTAAGGTACTGGTATTCACCTTTCTGGTGGCCCATCAGCTCCAGGCCGATGTTCGCCAGCACTTCATTGGTGTTCATGTTAACCGAGGTACCCGCGCCGCCCTGGTAGACGTCAACCGGGAACTGATCCATGCATTTACCGTTATTCAGCACTTCATCACAGGCCTGAATAATGGTGTTTGCGATGTTGCGAGGGATTGTTTGCAGCTCTTTGTTGGCGAGCGCGGCTGCTTTTTTCACCATCACCATACCGCGGACAAACTCCGGTATGTCACTGATTTTGTTGTTACTAATGTAGAAGTTTTCAATCGCACGCAGAGTATGAACACCGTAGTAAGCGTCTGCCGGGACTTCGCGCATGCCTAACAGGTCTTCTTCGATACGAATGTTGTTCGCCATGATTACCTTCTTATTATTTCTGCGGTGTCACTGCCGGGCGACCGGGATGGTCGGGCGACAATTACTGTGCAGGTGAAGCAATTATATTGTCGTGGAATACCAGTGCCGACATATTATCCATCTTCGGGCTGGCGGGCACGATCATATTCTGTTGTTACAGAATTGTTTGTGCACAGATCACTTTACGGGCATTTACTGGCCCAGCGGTAATAACGATATGTGATGTAGTTCGCAATTTTAAGTCAGTGGGAAAAATTTGGCAGGATCGGTTGAAATCACGGGTTGAGATGCCCATCTCTATCTATACGGTCAGACAGACCATCCCTTTCTGCTGCCTGGCAAGAAGCGAGGCAGCCCTACTCACAGGAGATATCGGTGCGCTGGATACCGTTCGTGATTTTTTTTGTTCTGGCCTGGATTGAGATCTCAATTTTCATTCAGGTTGCACATGCCCTCGGCGTGCTGCTCACCATGCTACTGGTGATCTTCACCTCGTGCATCGGTGTGTCGCTGGTGAAGAACCAGGGTATGAAGAACTTCCGTCTGATGCAGGAGAAGCTGGCGCGCAATGAAAGCCCAGCGGCGGAGATGACCAAAAGCGTTTCACTGATCATCTCAGGATTTCTGTTGCTGTTGCCAGGATTTTTTACTGACTTTCTTGGCCTGCTGCTGCTGTTACCGCCGGTACAGAAGCACCTGACGCTGAAATTAATGCCGCATCTGCGTGTGTGGCGCGGACCCGGCGCAGGGCCGGACAGTGGCTATACCATGGATGGTGAATACGAACGAAAGGATCAGGATCGTATTGGCCACGATAAAGATCACTGAGTCTAACCAAGGCGGCGTAAGCCGCCTTTTTGCTGCCTTTTTCGCCATCTGTTACGCAAACGAAAATTTTTTATTTTTTTCCCCTTGAAAGCCCTTTTTAGTGACCCTATCTCTCTCTCCACGAGGCCGGAAGCCATGCAGTCCGGCTCAACCCAAAAAACTGAATGATTGGATTTCTCAAAGGAGAGCTACCAAATGAAAATTCGTCCGTTGCACGATCGCGTTATCGTCAAGCGTAAAGAAGTTGAAGCTAAATCTGCTGGCGGTATCGTTCTGACCGGCTCTGCAGCTGGCAAATCAACTCGTGGTGAAGTTCTGGCTGTGGGTAATGGCCGCATCCTGGAAAACGGCGATGTTAAGCCGCTGGACGTGAAAGTTGGCGATCTGGTTATCTTCAGCGAAGGCTACGGCGCCAAAACTGAGAAGATCGACAACGAAGAAGTTCTGATCATCTCTGAAAGCGACATCCTGGCGATTGTCGAAGCGTAATTACGCGTAATTCACTGAACGAAACGAATTTAAGGGATATTTGAAATGGCAGCTAAAGACGTAAAATTCGGTAATGACGCGCGCGTAAAAATGCTGCGTGGCGTGAACGTACTGGCAGATGCAGTAAAAGTTACCCTGGGCCCGAAAGGCCGTAACGTGGTTCTGGATAAATCTTTTGGTGCACCGACCATCACCAAAGATGGTGTTTCTGTTGCGCGTGAAATCGAGCTGGAAGACAAGTTCGAAAACATGGGTGCACAGATGGTGAAAGAAGTGGCCTCTAAAGCGAACGACGCTGCGGGCGACGGCACCACCACTGCAACCGTTCTGGCTCAGTCTATCGTGAACGAAGGCCTGAAAGCTGTTGCGGCTGGCATGAACCCAATGGACCTGAAGCGCGGTATCGATAAAGCCGTTGCTGCAGCCGTTGAAGAGCTGAAAGCGCTGTCTGTTCCTTGCCAGGATACTAAAGCGATTGCTCAGGTAGGTACCATCTCTGCTAACTCCGACGAATCCGTGGGTACTCTGATCGCTGACGCGATGGAGAAAGTGGGCAAAGAAGGCGTTATCACCGTTGAAGAAGGCACCGGCCTGCAGGACGAGCTGGACGTGGTTGAAGGTATGCAGTTCGACCGCGGCTACCTGTCTCCGTACTTCATCAACAAGCCAGAGACGGGTGCTATCGAACTGGATGCTCCATTCATCCTGTTAGCCGATAAGAAAATCTCTAACATCCGTGAGCTGCTGCCAGTACTGGAAGCGGTTGCAAAAGCCGGTAAACCACTGCTGATCATCGCTGAAGATGTTGAAGGCGAAGCACTGGCAACACTGGTGGTTAACACCATGCGCGGTATCGTGAAAGTGGCTGCGGTTAAAGCACCAGGCTTCGGCGACCGTCGTAAAGCAATGCTGCAGGATATCGCTATCCTGACTGGCGGTACCGTTATCTCTGAAGAGATCGGTCTGGACCTGGAAAAAGCCACCCTGGAAGACCTGGGTCAGGCTAAGCGCGTTGTGATCAATAAAGATACTTCTACCATCATCGATGGCGTGGGCGATCAGGGCGCAATCCAGGGCCGTGTCACTCAGATCCGTCAGCAGATCGAAGAAGCCACTTCTGATTACGACAAAGAAAAACTGCAGGAGCGCGTAGCGAAACTGGCAGGCGGCGTAGCCGTTCTGAAAGTGGGCGCAGCCACTGAAGTTGAAATGAAAGAGAAGAAAGCACGCGTTGAAGATGCCCTGCACGCTACCCGTGCTGCGGTTGAAGAAGGCGTGGTTGCTGGTGGTGGTGTTGCACTGGTTCGCGTTGCAGCGAAAATCGCTGCTTCTGGCCTGAAAGGTCAGAACGAAGATCAGAACGTGGGTATCAAAGTTGCGCTGCGCGCAATGGAAGCACCACTGCGTCAGATCGTTTCTAACGCCGGTGAAGAGCCATCTGTTGTTGCTAACAACGTGAAAGCGGGCGACGGCAACTACGGCTACAACGCACAGACTGAAGAGTACGGCAACATGCTCGACTTCGGTATCCTGGACCCAACCAAAGTGACCCGTTCTGCGCTGCAGTACGCGTCTTCTGTTGCGGGCCTGATGATCACCACCGAAGCGATGGTGACCGACCTGCCTAAAGGCGATGCTCCTGATTTAGGTGGCGCTGGCGGCATGGGTGGCATGGGCGGAATGGGCGGCATGATGTAATTTGCCCCTGACTGCTTAAGTCATGTGAAAAACCCTCGATTGGAAACGGTCGGGGGTTTTTCTTTTGGTGGCGAACAAGGTATAAGTATGAGCGCAATACTTCGGCTTTGCGGGTTTAGGGCAATGAATGTTCAGAAAAAAAGTGCGCTTTTCTGCTACGCTGCCGCCCGACACTGATGATAATAAATGGGGATTACAATGCGGATTAACCTCTTGCTCGGACTGGCGGTAGGGACTTTACTGCTAGCGGGCTGCAGCAGCTCCAATCAACTGAGTTCCGGCGGACAGCGTGTCACTTTCGTTGACCAACAGCCTGGAAGCCAATGTCAGCTGCTGGGCAATGTCACCGGCTCACAGAGCAACTGGTTGAGCGGATCAGGCGGTGAAGGCAGTTCTTTGCGTGGCGCAGCCAATGACCTGCGTAACCGCGCGGCAGAGATGGGTGGCAACGTGATTTACGGTGCAACCAGCCCAACGCAGAACCTGCTCTCAGCTTTCGCACCGCTTGACAGCAAAATGTCTGGTCAGGTGTATAAGTGCCCGTAATGGTATGAAAGAGATGTAAAAAAAGCCGCTGATGCGGCTTTTTTTGTGGGCGCAATGTCTCGCGCGGCGGTTATTCCTGACGTAGCTGTAAATCCAGCGGTGTTTTGCTCGGCTCACCACCAATCTCGCGCGCCAGCTTCGGCACCATATAACCCGATACCATGGTTAACAACTGGCGCACTAGCGCACGGGCTTCATCATCCGACACAAAGAAATGCGCCGCGCCCTGTACTTTATCCAGCACGTGCAGGTAATAGGGCAGAATGCCGGCATCAAACAGCGCGTTGCTCAGGTTAGCCAGCACTTGTGCATCATCATTGATACCGCGCAGCAGCACGCTTTGATTAAGTAAAGTGACGCCCGCACGTTTTAGCATCTGCATGCCGTAGTGCAGCTCATCGTCAATCTCTTGCGCGTGGTTGATATGGCTCACCATCAGCACTTGCAGGCGCGTTTCGGCCAGAATCTGGCATAACCCTTCGGTAATGCGTGCGGGGATCACTACCGGGAGGCGGCTATGAATGCGCAGACGCTTCAGGTGCGGGATTTTCTCCAGCGCGCCGACCAGCCACGCCAGCTCATGGTCTTTGGCCATTAGCGGATCGCCACCCGAGAAGATAATCTCATCCAGCTCTGGATGCTCAGCGATGTAATCAATCGCCGCCTGCCAGTTGCGCTTATTGCCCTGATTATCCTGATAGGGGAAATGGCGACGGAAGCAGTAACGGCAGTTAATCGCACAGCCACCTTTCACCAGCAACAACGCACGGTTGCGATACTTATGCAATAAACCGGGCACCACGCTACTTTGCTCATCCAGCGGGTCAGTGCTGTAACCTGGCGCATCAACAAACTCCTGACGGCTGGTCACCACCTGCAGCAAAAGGGGGTCGTTTGCATCGCCTGGCGTCATGCGCTGAATAAAGGCACGCGGCACGCGCAGCGCAAAAAGCTTGCGCGCATCGTTGCCTGCGGCCAGATCCGCATGCTGTTCGAGAGATAAAAGTTGCAGTAATTCAGTAGGATCGGTGACAACATCAGCAAGTTGCTGCAACCAATCTTCTCTGATGGGGGGATTTAGGGTTACAATGTTTGCCATTTTTTTGGCTATTACCAGTTCAATATTTACAGAGGGCCTTTATGGCGACTTATCTTAGCAACGATTTCCGTCCCGGTCTTAAAATCATGTTCGAAGGCGAGCCATATGCCATCGAAGCCAGTGAGTTCGTTAAACCGGGTAAAGGCCAGGCATTTGCACGCGTTAAAATGCGTCGTCTGCTGACCGGTTCTCGCGTTGAGAAGACCTTCAAATCTACCGACTCTGCCGAAGGCGCAGACGTTCGTGATATGACGCTGCAGTACTCTTACAACGACGGCGACTTCTATTACTTCATGCACCCAGAGTCTTTCGAGCAGTATCAGATCGAATCTAAAGTGCTGGACGACGTGACCAAATGGTTGCAGGACAATGCGGATTGTATCGTTACCCTGTGGAACGATAAAGCGATCGCTGTTCAGCCACCGAACTTCATCGAAGCAGAAGTCATCGAAACAGATCCAGGTCTGAAAGGTGATACTGCCGGTACCGGCGGCAAGCCAGCGACCCTGTCTACTGGCGCAGTGATCAAAGTTCCACTGTTCGTGCAGATTGGCGAAGTGGTTAAAGTTGACACCCGCTCTGGCGAATACGTTTCGCGCGTAAAATAATTGCCAAATCAGGCGCATCACTCGATGCGCCTTTTTTCCTTTATGAGTTCAGAATAATGAAAAAGATGGCGAAATTGGCTGTTTTTGCGTTGCTGGTCTCTTCTGCTTTAAGTGCCTGCAACACTTTCCACGGCTTTGGTGAAGACGTCTCCCATTTGGGCGGTGCCATTTCACGCGCAGCTTATAAATAAATTGCGAGGGCGCCGCCTTTTCTCAGCGGCTTAGCCAGCAAGGTCGTGTATAAGGTCTATGCTTGAATGGCTGTACTTTTATTGCAACCAACAAGGATATGGCTATGTTAAAGAAAAGTATTGTCGCGATTCTTTCTGTTCTGGTGCTTTCCTCTGTGTTGACCGCCTGCAACACCACCCGTGGTGTTGGCGAGGACGTTCAGGCCGGTGGCAAAGCGATTCAGCGCAGCGCACAGTGATCCAAACCGGTGCGAAACCCGATTTCGTACCGGATTTCCTGACTTCCTCTTTCTTTGTCTGAAAAAGCACCGCTAACGCCTTCGATCCCGTCACGCCGTTGTTTGCCGTAGCCAATACGGGTAGACTTCTCCCCCTTATCTGTATAAGGAGTCACCAACATGAGCGAAACGGCAAGCTGGCAGCCGAGCGCACCCATTGCCAATTTGTTGAAACGCGCCGCTATCTTAGCGGAAATTCGGCGTTTCTTTGCCGATCGCGGCGTGCTGGAGGTCGATACCCCGGCAATGAGCCAGGCGACCATCACGGATATCCATCTGGTCCCATTCCAGACGCGCTTTGTGGGTCCAGGCGCAGCGGAAGGGCGCGATCTGTGGCTGATGACCAGCCCGGAATATCATATGAAGCGCCTGCTGGCGGCGGGCAGTGGCCCGATCTATCAGATGGGGCGTTGCTTCCGTAATGAGGAGGCAGGTCGTCATCATAATCCAGAGTTCACCATGCTGGAGTGGTATCGTCCTCACTATGATATGTATCGCCTGATGAATGAAGTCGATGATCTGATGCAGCAGGTGCTAGAGTGCGATAGCGCCGAATCTTTATCGTATCAGCAGGCGTTTATTCGCCATCTGGAACTTGATCCTTTGTCAGCGGATAAAACGCAGCTGCGTGAAGCCGCGACGAAGTTGGGTGAGGGTGAACTGGCGAACCGTGAAGAAGACCGTGATACCTTGTTGCAGCTGCTGTTTATGCTGGGTGTTGAACCGAAGATTGGTAACGACAAACCGTGCTTCGTGTATCACTTCCCGGCCAGTCAGGCGGCATTGGCCGAAATCAGCACTGAGGATCATCGCGTCGCTGAGCGTTTCGAGGTGTATTACAAAGGCGTGGAGCTGGCTAACGGCTTCCGCGAGTTAACCGATAGCCGCGAACAGCGTCAGCGCTTTGAGCAGGATAATCGTCGCCGTGCAGCGCGTGGCTTACCGCAGCATCCGATTGATACCAACCTGCTGGATGCGCTGGCACATGGCATGCCTGCTTGTTCAGGTGTGGCGTTGGGTGTGGATCGTTTGATTATGCTGGCGTTGAAAGCCAATGCATTAAGCGACGTGATTGCCTTCCCGGTGGATCGTAGCTAATTATTCTTGCTCGGGATAGGGTGATTCAGACAACAGCGGCGCATATTGCGCCGCTGTTCATTTCATCGTTACTGCTGTGTCGTGGGAGCGGCAGGTGCCTCTGGAAACTCCTGAATAGTGACCGGCAGCATCATCTTCTGTTCGTTACGCAGAACCTGCACCTGAATCACCGATCCTGGACGAATCTCGGCGACCTGATCCATGGTTTCCTGCGCCGACAGCGCCGGTTTGCCGTTCACCTGTAAAAGCACATCATTGGCTTGAATCCCTGCCTGGTCGGCTGGCCCGCCTGGCGTAACCTCACTGACGATAATACCCTGTGCACGATCCAGACTGCTGCCCTGACCGTGTAGCGGCGGCAGCTCACGGCCGGTGATGCCGATATAGCCACGAATGACCCGACCGTCACGAATCAACTTATCCATGATCTTGGTTGCCAACGCGGTTGGAATCGCAAAGCCAATCCCTTCCGGCGTTTCGCCATCATTGCTTTTATCAAATGTCAGGGTGTTAATGCCCATCAGTTCGCCGAGCGAGTTAATCAGCGCACCGCCTGAGTTGCCCTGATTGATGGATGCATCGGTCTGCAGGAAATTTTGACGACCCGATGAGCTCAAGCCCACGCGCCCGGTGGCACTGATAATGCCCTGAGTGACGGTCTGCCCGAGGTTGTAGGGGTTACCAATCGCCATCACCACATCGCCGATATGTGCGATACGGTTCGCGTTAATCGGAATCACCGGCAGGTTAGTGGCGCTGATCTTCAGCACCGCTAAATCGGTCATCGCATCTGAACCCACTAAAGTGGCTTCAAAGAAGCGGCCATCCTGCAACGCCACGATGATCTGGTCGGCGTTATTAATCACATGCTTGTTCGTGAGAATGTAGCCTTTCACGTTCATGATTACGCCAGAACCCAGCGTGGTGATACCGCGATTGTTGTTGCCATGGGCACTGCGGTTGTAGACGTTGACCACCGCAGGCACAGCGCGGCGCACCCCCTGATTGAAACTCACGGGGGATTCATCATCACTGTTGTCATGATCAAAGGTGACGTTGCTGCTCATACGCAGCGCAGGAATCGCAACCAGCAGCAAACCCGCTACGATCAGGCCCATCACCACAGAACGCAAAAGTTTAAGAAACATGGTGTTATTTCAGGAAAGGTGGGATCGCTGGGCAGAATAACATGAGAAAGGCGGACAAACACCTGCTTGTCCGCCTGTTACGAGGATTATCGCATAAGTAAGTAAATGCTCTCGTCGCCGCGCACCACGTTCAGTGCCAGGATCGCGGGTTTACTTTCCAGCGCTTTACGCATTTCAGCCAGCGAGGTCACACGATCGCGGTTCACACCGACAATCACATCATCTTTCTGCAAACCTGCCTGCTCCGCTGGCGTGCCTTTTTCGATGGCATCCACTTTCACGCCTTTATCACCGGCTTTAGAGGCACCATCGCTCAAGGTGGCACCTTGTAACGCCGGAGACATCAGCTGGGCGCTGGCGGTGGTTTGCGCGCTCTGTTCCAGCGTCACGGTCACGGTCACCGGTTTGCCTTCACGCAGCAGACCAATTTTCACCTGCTGACCTGGTGGGGTGGTGCCCACTTTTACGCGCAGCTCGGCAAAGCTGGTGATCGCTTTGTCATTGATGGAGGTGATGATGTCGCCCGCTTTAATGCCCGCTTTCTGCGCCGCTGAATTAGGCAGCACTTCAGAAACAAAGGCACCGCGCTGCGCGTCAACGTTAAAGGCTTTGGCGATGTCAGGCGTCATTTCGGTGCCTTTAATGCCCAACTGACCACGCTTCACTTCACCAGACTGAATCAGCTGCTGCGCGAGGTTCATCGCCATATTGCTTGGGATCGCGAAGCCGATACCGATGTTGCCGCCACTGGAGGCCAGAATCGCGGTGTTGATACCAATCAGCTCGCCATTCAGGTTCACCAGCGCACCGCCAGAGTTACCTCGGTTGATCGCTGCATCGGTCTGTATGAAGTTTTCCAGGCCTTCAAGGTTCAACCCGCTGCGGCCCAACGCCGAAATAATGCCGGAGGTGGCCGTTTGGCCAAGACCGAAGGGGTTACCGATAGCCACGGCAAAATCGCCCACTTTCAGCGCGTCGGAGTCGGCGATTTTCACCTGCGTCAGATTTTTAGCGCCTTCAACCTGGATCAGCGCGATATCGGTTTGCTCATCATGGCCAATCAGCTTGGCATCATATTCATTGCCATCGCTGAGCTGGACGCTGATTTTATCGGCACCGTTTACCACGTGATTGTTGGTGAGAATGTAACCTTTAGCCGCATCAATGATGACACCTGAACCAAGGCCCTCAAACGGTTGCGGCTGGGATTGTCCCGGTGCCTGGCCAAAGAAGCGCTTTAGCGGTTCAGGAATATCCTGTGCCTGCTGGCCGCTGTCGGTGCCTTCAACATGCACGCTAACGACCGCGGGCAGAACTTTTTCCAGCATGGGTGCCAGACTCGGCAGTGCTTGTCCCTGCACCTGTGCGGGCAGCGTCGCCATCGCGCCAGGCGTTGCCGCCAGACTCATCCCAATACTCAAGGCTAATGCGCTTAACAGTCGTGCTTGTTTTTTCATTGCTACAACGCTCTCGCTGCGAAAGAAGAAAGGGGATAGAAAGTGTGACAGTAGTTTGGCGTAAGTGTTCGGAAAACAAAAAGGGCACAGCTAAGCTGTGCCCCAAAAGGATTATTTACGCGGAGTACGGTCGCTACCACGCAGCAAACCCGATGCGCCATCAGAGTAATCACGCGGCATTTGCACCGGTGCCTGATCGTTGTCCGCTTCGGCTTCCGTTAACTGATAAGCAAACGGATTTTTTTCGCCCGGCAGATTTGGCAGCAGGTCATTCGAACCCTTCGCCATATGCTGATACAGCTGGCGGTAGTCATGTGCCATGTTGTCCAGCAATTCTGCGCTGCGCGCAAAGTGGTTGGTGAGCTCTTCACGATAATCTGCCAGCTCAGCCTTCGATTTTTCCAGTTCGTACTGCATGCTTCGCTGCTCACGCAGCTTCTTGTTGCCAAAACGCATAACGACTGCGCCGACAATAATGCCAATCACTAAACCAATCAGCCCGTATTCCCAGGTCATAATGACTCCCGTGTAATTTCCGTTGCTTCGTAGGGCATTGCTTCTGTTTCCACTTCAATAGCAGCCACTATAACCAATAATCTTATGGAAGTGGAACTATCGGGCTGCATCGCTTACTGTAGAGCGGCCTAATTTTCGCCAACCGACCCGTGAATCGGACTTTTTCAGGGATTCTGAGAGAACCATGCAAACCTCATCTCCGCTTGCCCGCTATGAGCAGGCGCTGTCACAGGGCGAGTTCCGCCCGGATGATGTACAACGTGAAGCCATTACCCGTTTAGATGCTATCCAGCAAGGATTGATTGCCCGCAAGCCCTCGCAGGAACCTGCGGCGAAAGGGCTGTTTGGCCGCCTGTCAAAGCTGATGGGTAAAGAGAAAAGCAGCAGCGAAGCCCCGGTGCGCGGGCTGTATATGTGGGGCGGCGTGGGTCGCGGTAAAACCTGGGTAATGGATTTGTTTTTTCAGTCTATTCCTGGCGACCGCAAACTTCGTCTTCATTTTCACCGCTTTATGCTGCGCGTCCATGAAGAACTGACGCAGTTACAAGGCCATAGCGATCCGCTGCTGATCGTGGCCGACCGCTTTAAAGCGGAGACCGATATTCTCTGCTTCGACGAATTCTTCGTTTCAGACATTACGGATGCGATGCTGTTGGGTACGCTGATGCAAGCGCTGTTTGATCGCGGCATTGCGCTGGTGGCGACTTCCAATATTCCGCCTGACGATCTCTATCGCAATGGCCTGCAGCGCCCGCGTTTTCTGCCCGCCATCGAGCAGATCAAACGTCATTGTGATGTGATGAACGTCGATGCGGGTATCGACTATCGCTTGCGTACCCTCACGTCAGCCCATCTGTGGAATTTCCCGCTCAATGAGGACACGCATGCCGAAATGGAGCGCATGTTCCGCGCGCTTTCAGGTAAGCCGCGTGAAGATGCCCCCGTGCTGGACATTAACCATCGTGAGATGCCAACGCTGGGCGTTAACGAAGGCGTGCTGGCGATCGATTTCCTCACGCTGTGCGGCACCGGGCGTAGCCAGCATGACTACATCGAGCTATCACGCCGCTTCCACAGCGTATTGCTGTATGATGTGCCGGTGATGATTTACAAGACGGAAGATCAGGCACGCCGCTTCCTGGCGTTGGTCGATGAATTCTACGAGCGCCACGTGAAACTGGTGGTGGCGGCCGAAACGTCATTGTTTGAAATTTATCAGGGCACGCGCCTGAAGTTTGAGTATCAACGCTGCTTGTCGCGTTTGCAGGAGATGCAAAGCGAAGAGTATTTGCGTCTGCCGCATCTGCCCTGATGACGTGGGCAAAAATCGCAGGATTTCGATGCAAAAAGGTTCGATCTTTGAGTTCGACTTCTCTATAATCTTGCGACCCCACGTTACAGCATCGGTTTTCTTTCCCAAGAACTCGATGTGATCCGGTAACTCACTTGAAGGGGTGGCTTGCTGGGCAAAATGGTCGTGTGAGCCTCAATCGTTTACTTAGCGTTTGGGATTTCACCAACGTGTAACTTTTTATTTGGGTAAGCTTTTCAATGAAAACTTTTACAGCTAAACCAGAAACCGTACAGCGTGACTGGTATGTTGTTGACGCAACGGGCAAAACCTTGGGTCGCCTGGCGACTGAACTGGCGCGCCGTCTGCGTGGTAAGCACAAAGCGGAATACACTCCGCACGTTGATACCGGTGATTACATCATCGTTCTGAACGCTGAGAAAGTTGCTGTAACCGGCAACAAGCGTAATGACAAGATTTACTATCACCACACTGGCCACATCGGTGGTATCAAGCAAGCGACCTTTGCAGAGATGATCGAGCGCCGTCCTGAGCGTGTGATTGAAATCGCGGTTAAAGGCATGCTGCCGAAAGGCCCACTGGGTCGTGCTATGTACCGTAAACTGAAAGTTTACGCAGGCAACGAGCACACTCACGCGGCGCAGCAACCGCAAGTTCTTGACATTTAATCGGGATTATAGGCAATGGCTGAAACTCAAAACTACGGCACTGGTCGCCGCAAAAGCTCTGCCGCTCGCGTCTTCATCAAGCCGGGTAGCGGTAACATCGTAATTAACCAGCGCTCACTGGAGCAATACTTCGGTCGCGAGACTGCACGCATGGTCGTGCGTCAGCCGCTGGAGCTGGTTGATATGGTTGGTAAATTTGACCTGTACATCACTGTTAAAGGTGGTGGTATTTCTGGTCAGGCTGGTGCGATCCGTCACGGTATCACACGCGCTCTGATGGAATACGACGAGTCTCTGCGTCCTGAACTGCGTAAAGCGGGCTTCGTTACCCGTGACGCACGTGAAGTTGAACGTAAGAAAGTCGGCCTGCGTAAAGCACGTCGTCGTCCGCAGTTCTCTAAGCGTTAATTGTTGCTGCTTCGGCAGACACAATTTGCTCAAAAAACCCGCTTCGGCGGGTTTTTTATTGCCGCCATTCACGATTTCTCACGCTAAAAACGCGAGCTTTACCCGCATTTTGCCCGCAAATCATTATCCCTGCCCCACAAGCTGCTTAAAATCTGGTAAACTCACTGACACTTTGCGCCCGCAAGCCGGAGCGTTGTGCGCGTTATTTCTGTCGGGACGACGGAAAAGCGCCACTGACGTTGGCTGTGTGCGAATCTGATGAGCAGGTGAGTCGCCGCGTGGTTGGCTATTCGCAGTATCTTTTTGTGAACAAACTTGGAGGTTTTCATGGCTGTCGCTGCCAACAAACGTTCGGTAATGACGCTGTTTTCTGGTCCGACTGACATTTTTAGCCATCAAGTACGTATTGTACTGGCTGAAAAGGGCGTCAGCGTGGAGATCGAGCAGGTTGAAACGGATAACCTGCCGCAGGATCTGATTGACCTCAACCCGTATCGCACTGTACCAACGCTGGTCGACCGTGAACTGACGTTGTATGAATCACGCATCATCATGGAATACCTGGATGAGCGTTTCCCGCATCCACCGCTGATGCCTGTTTATCCGGTTGCCCGTGGTGAAAGCCGCCTGATGATGCACCGCATCGAGCAGGACTGGTACACGCTGATGCGTGCTATCGAAACCGGTAACAATGCTGAAGCCGACGCGGCACGCAAACAACTGCGTGAAGAGCTGCTGGCGATTGCCCCGCTGTTCTCTCGCACGCCGTTCTTTATGAGCGAAGAGTTCAGCCTGGTTGATTGCTACCTGGCACCGCTGCTGTGGCGCCTGCCGCAAATGGGCGTTGAACTGGTTGGTGCCGGTTCTAAAGAGCTGAAAGGCTACATGACGCGCGTATTTGAACGTGACTCTTTCCTCGCTTCATTAACGGAAGCGGAACGTGAAATGCGCCTGCAAGCCCGGGGCTAATGTATGGAAATGTCGCAACTAACGGCTCGTCGTCCGTATCTGCTGCGTGCGTTTTATGACTGGCTGCTCGACAACCAGTTAACGCCGCATCTGGTGGTCGACATCAATCTGCCTGGTGTGCAGGTGCCGCTGGAGTATGCGCGTGATGGCCAGATCGTTCTGAACATTGCGCCGCGCGCTGTCGGTAACCTCGACCTCGCCAATGACGAAGTGCGTTTCAATGCGCGCTTTGGTGGCGTGCCGCGCCAGGTTTCTGTGCCAATGGCCGCTGTGCTGGCCATCTACGCACGTGAAAACGGTGCAGGTACCATGTTCGAACCGGAACCGGCTTACGAGCTGGAAACCAACGAACAGGAAGGCCAGGAAGAGACGATGATGTCTGTGATTGATGGCGATCGTCCCGACGATGCGGCTGATAACGATCACTCGCCGGATGATGAACCGCCACCGCGTGGTGGGCGCCCTTCATTACGCGTGGTGAAGTAAATCGCATGAAATAAGAAACGGGCCAATTGGCCCGTTTTTTTATGGATGCACTTCTCAATAACGGCGCGATTGATCGCACATCTGAACCGCTGTTACATGGCGCGATTCAGCGTGCTGCGACAGCAGAGGTTAAAAAGGAAGCTCATCAGCTTCCTTTTTATGGGTCTTAGTAGACGTCACGCAGATAGCGTTTATCTTTCTTCAACTGGTCGATGTAAGCCGCTGCACGTTCACTGGAGAGGCCACCAAACTGGCGGACCACTTCATACAGCGCAGAGTCGACATCCTTCGCCATGCGAGAGGCATCACCACAGACGTAGAAGTAAGCCCCTTCCTGCAGCCAGGCGTACAGCTCAGCGCCTTTTTCCAGCATACGGTTCTGCACGTAGATCTTCTCTTCCTGATCGCGTGAAAACGCCAGGTCGAGATGTGTTAACAGACCGCTTTGCTGCCAGCCATTAAGCTCATCTTCATAGATGTAGTCGTGTTCCTGATGCTGATCGCCAAAGAACAGCCAGTTCTTACCTTCAGCACCCGTTGACTGACGTTCCTGCAAGAACGCACGGAACGGAGCAATACCGGTGCCAGGGCCAACCATGATCAGCGGAGCATTGCCGTTAGCCGGCACGCGGAACGCTTTGTTTGGCGAGATAAAGATCGCTGGCTTCTCGCCACGGCGCACGCGCTCGGCCAGATAGGTAGAGCAGACGCCTTTACGCTCACGGCCACCGCTGTGATAGCGCACGGAAGCAATCGTCAGGTGCACCTGATTAGGATGCGTTTTGGAGCTGGAAGAGATGGAGTACGCACGGTGTTGCAACGGACGCAGCATCGCCACGAACTCTGGCACAGACAGAGTGCGCTTCAGCTCAAGCTGCAGCAGGTCCAGCGTGTCTTTGCCCCACAGCCAGTTAGCCAGGGTGTCTTTATCGTCGTGCTGTAATACGTGCAACAGTTCCTGGTTGGCAGTGTGCTGACCCACCCACTCAATCAGCTTGCGCGATGGTTCGGAGATCTCGAACTGGTAGGTCAGCAGATCGCCGAGGTTACGATCAAAGCCTGGCACCGGGGTTTCATAGTCCGCTTTCAGCTCGCTCAGCAACAGGCTAACCAGCTCAGCATCGTTCACTGGGATGACGCCCAACGCGTCACCGGCTTCATATTTCAGGCCGCTGTCAGTGAGATCGAATTCAAAGTGGCGAATATCTTTCGCCGATGATTCGCCAGACAGACGCTTGTTCGTCGCCAGCGCTGCAGCATAAGGGTTTTGCTTGTTGCTACCTGGAATTACCGGTGCTTCTGGCGCGCTCTCTAACACCGTGCCGCTGCTGCCGGCACTGGCGGCAAACTGTGGCATTGCGTCGCCAATCCATGCGCTGGAAGGCTCCTCGAAGTCGATATCGCAATCGATACGGTCAAAGACGCGCTTAGCACCCAGCTGTTCCAGACGCATATCGAAGAATTTACCGGCCTGACAGAAGCCATCGTAGCCAGTATCGCCGATCGCCAGGATAGCAAAGTGCATCTGCTCCAGACGCGGCGCGGTGCTGGCTGAAAGTGCTTGCCAGAACAGCTGGGCATTGTCCGGCATCTCGCCTTCACCGTAGGTGGAGGTGACAATTAGCACATGACGCATGGTGGCGAACACGTCTAGGTCTACTTCGCCCAATGCCTGAACCACCGGCACCAGACCTTTGGCACGCGCGGCTTTAGCGGCAGTTTGCGCCAGCGCTTCTGCGTTGCCGGTCTGTGAACCGAACAGAATGTGCAACTGCGTGTTGGTGGCGCCACCGGCCGCAGGTGCCGTCTGCTTATCTTCTAATACCAACAGACGCGAGTGGAGACCGGCGAGAAAACCCGCCAGCCAGTATTTCTGTTCGCCGTTAAACGGCGCATCTTCAGGAATGTAAGGAATCTTCATGGATATCTGTACTCAAACCCGTCTCGTGATGTTCAGTCAATATACACACATTCATTGGTGCTGCTATCAGGAAAGTTTCCCGACAGCAGCGGCGATTTCTGGCAGCGCGGCGCGTGCAAACAGCTCTTCGAAATCAGGCAGATGGCCAAGCACCTCACGGTTGCGGGCATCCTGATAAATGATCCAGCCATAGGTCGCCAGGCTGTCCATCGAGCGAATGTTGCGTTGCGTTAATGCTGCTTTGTAATCGGACATACGTTTTGCTGCAATCAGGCTAGCCAGTTCGTCATCGCTGTAGCTTTCAATCGCTGAGCGTGCATGGCGTTGCAGTTTGCTCACCAGCGCGAAGTCTTCCGTCATCAGCAAATTGCGTACCGCTTTCTCAACCGCAGGGTCTTCAACGGCAGTACCTTTTGGCAGTTTGCCGAGCGCCAGTTGCTGCGCGAAGCTCAATACGGTGTAGTTGTTGAGCAGCACGAACATTTCCGCTGTATCCGTCGCACCGTAAGCCGGTACGGCGCCATCCGCAATGGTTTTGCCGGTGCGCCATGCTGCCTTGAATTTGGCAACCTGATGCGCAGCCAGTGAGGTTGACAGCTCTTCCAGCAAATCCTTACGTGATTTCGCTTTCAGGATCTCGCCACCATCTTGATAGAGCAGCAGCGAACGCGGCATCACGTAGACAAAGTGGTGGCACTCGGTTTCCCAATTCTCCAGCAGCCAGGCTGCGCGCGGCGAGTTGGTGGCTTCCAGGTGCCAGTTCAGCATGGTCAGCACTGCTTGCTTGTGAACCTGCGCCAATTCATCTTCGTCAGCGATTGAACCGAACAGCACGGAATCACCCGCTGCGTGTCCTGCCAGTGCACCGTACGGGTCATACTGGTAAGCGAAACCACCGCTCATGCCGTTGCCGAAACCTTTACCAAAGGTGCCGAGGTTGAGAATCGCACCGTTAGTCATGTATTCGCAGCAGAAATCGCCGACGCCTTCGACTACCGCAGTAGCGCCAGAGTTACGAACCGCAAAACGGTCGCCCGCCTGGCCCTGTACGAACAAGCGACCACCGGTCGCACCGAACAGCGCGAAGTTACCAATCAGCACGTTGCCGTCGCTGTCTTGTGCGCCGCCACCTGGTGACATCACCACCAGCTCGCCACCGCACTGACCTTTACCTACGCCGTCGTTACAGGTGCCGTAGTGCTTCATCTGCATACCATCGTTGCAGAAGGCGCCAAATGACTGACCGGCAGATCCGCTGGTGTGGATGTTTACGGTGCGCGGTGCCAGGTAATGACGGCCGCGATCGTCTTTGAACACCGCTGGCAGTGCAGCACGTTGTTCAGCAGACAGCTCGTGGTTCAGCATACGTTCGATGTCGATGGCCAACTGGCCGCCAACACTCTTGTTACGGTTGTTCAGGGTGATGCCTGCGCCGAGCGCGATATCGCGGCTCGCCTGGCCGATCAGCTGCGTTTTCAGCTCTTCAACCCAGCTATCATCCAGCTCAAAATCTTTCTCCAGATAGACCGGCTTCGCGATTTTCTGCTCTGGCACCACGGTCAACATCGCACGCAGATCCAGCTTGCCGACTTCCAGTGGATGATCCATCAGGTGCAGCAGGTCAGAACGGCCACGTGCTTCGCGCAGTGAACGCAGGCCGAGGCGTGCGAGGAATTCACGCACTTCTTGCGCCACGTTAACGAAGTACTGCGCCAGCTGACGCGGATCGCCATCAAAGGCTTCGGCGTTGGTGGTTAAACCGGCTGGGCATTTAACGTTACAGTTTTTCGCCATCACGCATTTCAGCATCATCAGCGCGGTGGTGCCGAACTCGAAGCTGTCGCCGCCGAGCAGGGCAGATTTGATCACGTCGCTACCGGTTTGTTGTGCACCGGAGCAACGCAGCTGCACCTTGTCACGCAGGCCGTTAGCACACAGCGCCTGATGCACTTCCGCGATACCGATTTCAGCAACGCGGCCGGTGTATTTCAGGCTGGTGACCGAGGCCGCACCGGTACCACCGGTGTTACCTGCCACGTTAATCACGTCTGCGCCCGCTTTCGCCACGCCAACCGCGATGGTGCCGATGCCTTCAGAGGACACCAGTTTCACGATGACGCGAACACGTGCGGCTTTACAATCGTGGATCAGCTGTGCCAAATCCTCGATAGAGTAGGTATCGTGGTGCGGTGGGGGTGAAACCAACTCAACACCTGGTGTACCGCCACGCGCTGCGGCGATCTCCACGGTCACTTTCGGTGCAGGCAGCTGTCCGCCTTCACCTGGCTTCGCGCCTTGACCAATTTTGATCTCCAGTTCTTCCAGCATCGGGTCGGCCAGATATGCCGCCCATACGCCGAAACGACCCGATGCCAACTGCTTGATGCGTGAAGCGCGGATGGTGCCGTGACGCGAATAGTGCTCGCCACCTTCACCACAGTTACTCATGCCACCAACCATGTTGGTACCGTGCGCTACGGCTTCGTGCGCAGGCGCAACCAGCGCTCCGTGGCTCATCGCACCGGAGGCGAAAGTGCGGGTAATTTCGTGTGCCGGCTGGATTTCTTCCAGTGGCAGCGAAGGCAACGCGGTAAAGATCAGTGACAGGTAATTTGCCGCTTTACCGTAAGCGGTGATGTGCAATACACCATCGGCCACGCTGCTGCTTTCGATGTCGTTGCTAAAGCGGGTTTTCAGTGCACGTGCCAGCGCTTCCAGACGTTCATCTTCTGGCTTCAGGCCCGCGATGGAATCAATCAGGCGCAACTCGAACTGGTTCAGGCTGCCTTCCACGGCTTCACACTTCAATCCACGGGTGGCAAAACCGTTGTTGACCAGTGAGTAACGGCCGAGTTTGCGACCAAACTCCGCTTCGCTGTCAACGTGGGTCAAATCACACGGCAGCGCGAGGATGTCACGCAGCGCAGCAGGGCGACGTTTACGTTCGGCGTGCATCAGGCTGGAGAATTGACGGTAATCCGGCGTGATCGCCAGTGAGTCAATGACCTCGTTCGGGATGCGTTCGAAGCTACTGTCTTTGAATGCGTCAGCTTTAATGCTGAAGGCATTGTCCAGTTTGGCCAGCGTCATCAGACGGATGAAGTTGTCCTCTTCGCGTGCTTTATCAGCGAAGCGAATCGGCTGCTCTGTCATGTCGATAAAGGTACGTACGGCAATGGTACCGTAAGAGTGACCTGCACCTTCCGCACGCTCTTTGAACAGACCCAGCAGTGGCACTTCGGCCTCGCCCTGAATTTTCAGTGCGCTCTGGTGCCAGTCAACCGCCATCTGGGCGATAGCCGGGAAGCCCGCGCCACCGACCGGTGTTTTAATATTCGGGAAGTACTTCTTCAGAACCGGATCGTCGGTATTCAGGAAGTTAGGTTCAAAGAATTCACCACAGCTGTAGCTCTCAACGGTACAGAGACCCACTTTACCCATGGTTTTCATCAAGGCTTTTTCGGCTGCTTTGGCATAGCGTTTGAAGGCTTTGTTACCTTCTTCGCCTTCGCCATATTTCTCTTCCGCGCGCATCTGTACGCCCAGCGGGTAAACCGCTGACGCACCAAAGCCTAAAGTGGCTGCGATGTGGTGTGAAGAGATGCTCTGGCCACTTTCTACCACCAGAGAAACATCCAGACGCAGACCTTCCTGCACCAGACGTTGGTTAATCGCTGAAACCATCAGCAGCATAGGAATGGCTGCGTGAGTTGAAGAGATGTGGCGGTCGGTGATTACCGCAATGCCGCCCTGCTGGCGTGCGAAATCCACGACCTGCTGTGCCAGATTATCAATGGCGTTTTCCAGCGCTTTGGCGTTGGCGGCGCGGCTGACGATATCTTTGCCGATGACCGGCTCATACAGCATCTCGAAACGCGCATAAGGTGCGACGGTTTGCTCGCGCAGACGCAGCATATCGAGGTGTGTCAGGATCGGCGTGGGCACGATAACCTGCTGACCTTTACTGCGGCCCAAGTGCGGTTTTGCTCCCAGTGCCACGCGCAACGTCATGCCGTCCGCTTCGCGGATCGAATCCAGCGGCGGGTTGGTAACCTGAGCAAAGCGTTGTGAGAAGTAGTGCGCCATGCCGCCTTCGTGGTCGGACAGGCCATTGATGGCGTTGCCGTAACCCATCGCCGAGATTTTCTCAGCGCCGGTTTGCAACATCGGGTCCATCATGAATTTGAAGCTTTCCTGGTTGTAGTAGTACGCCACAAAACGCTGATAGGTTTTGAGGTCACCACGATAGCGCAGCGGTGAACCCAGCTGCTCTGCCTGAATCTCCGGCAGATCGTGCAGGTCCACGCGAGCCGCGCTCAGCAGTGAAAGGTAATCTTTCTCTGCTGCCAGTTTTTCCAGCGCTTCCACCGTGGTGTAAGAGCGTTTTTCTTTGTGATCGTAATAGAGCATGCCGCCCGCTTCGATACGGCCACGACGCAGTACGCTTTCCGGTGGGAAGGCAATCTGACCCGCTTCGGACATCGCACCGATGTACTCGGCGGTTTCGACAGAACGCAATGGGCGCAGACCCAGGCGGTCAAGGCGTGCCCCGATCACTTCGCCATTACCGAAGATCAACGCTGCCGGGCCATCGTTCTTCTCTTCATACAGAGAGAAGTACTCCAGCATGGCGCGCACTTCATTTGACAGTGAGGTGTCGTTTTCCCACGCTGGCGGCATCATTGAGACGACGGCGTTGATCAGGTCGAGGTTATCTTCCATCAAACGGCTATGAATGCTTTGGTCCAGACGCGAGCTGTCGGACTGGCCTTTCGGACGCACGATTTTCTTACCGCGCGCCAGCATCAATGCCGCTTCTGCGATGCGGTTTTTACGGTCGGTGTTCAGCTCACCGTTGTGCGCCATCAGGCGGAACGGCTGTGCCATGGTGGTGTGCGGATCGGTGTTGGTGGAGAAGCGGGTATGGAAGAACAGCCCACGCACCTGATGGTCCACATCGGTCAAATCTTTGAAGTACGGGATCACTTCATTTGAGTTCAGGCGTGCTTTGAATACCTGAGTACGGGAAGAGAGCGACAGCGGATAAAGACCGCCGAATTCGCTTTCTGTAAAGGCACGCGCTTCGATATCCAGCAGCGCACGATAGATGTGACGCTCGAATTCGATCTGTTCAGTGACTTCCTGTGGCGCCGCAAAAATCCACTGCACAATCGGCAGCTGGAATGGCAGGGCGGCTGGACGTGTCACGCTGCCGTCCAACGGCATATCGCGTTTCATCAGCACAGGGAAGTTATGGGCGGCCAGGGTTTCTTCGACCAGACGCTCTGCGTTAGCACGCAGCTCGGCATCTTTTGGCACAAAGAAGTTACCCACGCCAAAGCGGCCAGCTTCCAGTGGCTGGCCAGTCACTTTGCGGAAGAAGTTCAGAGAAAGGTCGACGTTGACACCTGCGCCATCGCCCACGCCCTCAGCAGACATACCGCCACGGTGCGGTACTGTGCACAGTGCGCTGTGCGCCATCTGCAGGATCTCATGGGTCTGCTCGCCGTCCTTACGGGTAATAAACCCAACACCACAGCTATCACTACCGGCTGAGGGATCATACAAACCATAGGGATGAGGTTTTTGAGTGGACATTGAGGGTCTCCTTAAACTGCTTTTGACATTACCTGCATTATTTCAAGCACAGAGCACTGCTGCGTGCTGTATCAAATTCGTTTTCGCCGCTTAAACGCGGACGTCGCAATACCGAGCAAAGGCTCTCAAGAGAGTATGGTCTCGTCCTTGATGAGCTGCTCTTACTTCCGGTCTCTTACGGGAGATAACTTGCATCCAGAGGGAGTTTCTTGCTGCATAGATATGCCGAGACTCAGTCCCGACTGGAAAGCATCCAGCGGAATTCCAACTTATCGGGAAAGCGAACTCAGGTCAAATAGCCAGCTTTGTTGCGGGTAATCGGCTGTTTTGCCAATTAACTTTATGATTATGAACAATTTATTACGTTAATAACTGTCAATCTGACGATTCTGATTCCCCTATGAAGTGTGAGCCGTCTCACTGTGAGGTACGCCTCAGATATCTAAACAATGCTGAATAACTGCATTCCATCAGCATAAAATTCTGTTGGGGCGGTTTCACGCACAGCATGTATCTGTTTTTCTTATGGCGTCATATTTGAATCAAAATAGGGCTGTCATTAGTAAAATTAATCAAGCCGATTGTGAGTAAAATGGCGTTAAAGTTGAATGAATATGCAATAACAAGGCCCAGCCATCAGATGAAATGGCTGCCGGGAGGCGGAATAGCACGGGATGTTACAAAAGGGTCGCAAAAGCGCGGCCCTCCAGATTATTCAGTTGGCAGATTTAGTCAAGCGCTTTACGCATAACGACGCGAACATCGGCGAAAAGGCGCTGCGATGCACCATAATGAGGCAAAGTCAGCAGGCAATGACACGCTGAGTCGGCGCAGTGCCGCGATAATTACGCTATCATGAGCCAGATTTCGTTCAGGGAGCTCGTGATGAAACAAATTCGTCTTTTAGCGCAGTACTACGTTGATCTGATGGTCAAGCTGGGGCTGGTGCGTTTCTCGCTGCTATTAGCCTCAGCACTGGTGGTGCTGGCGATGGTGGTGCAAATGGCTGTCACCATGGTATTGCGTGGACATGTTGAGAGTATCGATGTGGTGCGATCGGTGTTCTTCGGCCTGTTGATCACGCCCTGGGCCGTCTATTTTCTCTCGGTGGTGGTTGATCAGTTGGAAGAGTCTCGCCAGCGCCTGACGAAGCTGGTCGATAAGCTGGAAGAGATGCGCACGCGCGATCTTGAACTTAACCAGCAAATGAAAGAGACCATCGCTCAGCTGAATCAGGAAATTAACGATCGTATCAAAGCGGAGCAGGCCCGCGAGCAGGTGATGGATAAACTGCGCGAAGAGATGGCGCGCCGTGAACAGGCGCAAATCGAGCTGGAACAGCAATCCTCTTTCTTACGCTCCTTCCTCGATGCCTCACCGGATTTGGTGTTCTATCGCAACATCGACAAGCAGTTCTCGGGCTGTAACCGCGCGATGGAGTTGCTAACGGGCATGAGCGAGAAGCAACTGATTGGCCTGACGCCGCGCGACATTTACGATGAAGATGCCGCCTCCAAGGTGCTGGAGACGGATGAAAAGGTCTTCCGCCATAACGTCTCCCTGACGTACGAACAGTGGCTGCAATATCCTGATGGGCGCAAAGCCTGCTTCGAAATCCGCAAAGTGCCGTATTACGATCGCGTCGGTAAACGCAGCGGCCTGATGGGCTTTGGTCGCGATATTACTGAGCGTAAGCGTTATCAGGACGCGCTGGAGAATGCCAGCCGTGAGAAGACCACCTTTATTTCAACCATCAGCCATGAACTGCGTACGCCACTGAATGGCATTGTCGGCTTGAGCCGCATTCTGCTGGACACCGATCTCAATCAGGAACAACTGAAGTACCTGAAAACCATCCATGTCTCTGCCATCACGCTTGGCAACATCTTTAATGACGTGATTGAAGTGGACAAAATTGAGCGCCGCAAAGTGCAGCTGGATAATCAGCCGCTCGACTTCACCGGCTTCCTTGCCGATCTGGAAAACCTCTCCGGGTTACTGGCGCAGCCGAAAGGACTGAAGTTCGTGATGGCACCTGAGCTACCGCTGCCGCACATCATCTCTGCTGACGGCACGCGCCTGCGCCAAATTTTGTGGAACCTGATCGGTAACGCGGTGAAATTCACCCAGCAGGGTGAAATTGTGGTGCGCGTCGCCTATCACCAGGACGAAACGCTGCGCTTTGAAGTGCAGGATTCTGGCATGGGAATTCCGCAGGAAGAGCAGGACAAGATCTTCGCCATGTATTACCAGGTAAAAGATCAGCACGGCGGAAAACCCGCCACCGGTACCGGCATTGGTTTGGCGGTTTCTCGTCGTCTGGCACAGGCGATGGGCGGTGATATTAGCGTGAGTAGTGCGCCGGGGCAGGGCTCATGCTTTGTGGTCGAGATAAATGCACCTCGTGTGGCCGATGAAGTGGAAAACGAAGATCTCGACGACAGCATGCCATTGCCGGCGCTGCACGTATTACTGGTTGAAGATATTGAACTGAACGTCATTGTGGCGCGCTCAGTACTGGAGAAACTGGGATGCAGCGTGGAAGTGGCGATGACCGGCACTGAAGCGCTGGCAATGTTCGATCCGCAGGAATTTGACCTGGTGCTGCTGGATATCCAATTGCCGGATATGACCGGGCTGGATGTGTCGCGCGCCATTCATCAGCGCCATGCTGGCGTGGCGCTGCCGCCGCTGGTGGCACTGACCGCCAACGTGCTGAAGGATAAAAAAGAGTATCTCGACGCTGGAATGGATGATGTGCTGAGTAAACCGCTGGCGGTGCCGGCCTTAACGGCGATGATTAAAAAGTTCTGGGATTACCAGGGCGAGCCGGAAGAAGAGATTCAGACCTCCTCAGACGAACACTCGCGCATGCTGCTCGATGTGGAGATGCTGGAGCAGTATATCGAATTGGTCGGCCCAGGATTGATTACACAAAGCCTGACGATGTTTGAACAGATGATGCCGGGGTATCTCGACGTGCTGGATTCCAACATGATGGCGCGCGATCAAAAAGGGATTGCGGAAGAAGGGCATAAAATTAAGGGGGCTGCGGGCTCAGTAGGACTGTTGCATCTGCAGAAACTGGCGAAACAGATACAGTCACCGGAACTGCCAGCATGGTGGGACAACGTGCAGGAGTGGATCGACGAATTAAAACATGAGTGGCTGCATGACGTTAACGTGTTACGCGAGTGGGTAGCTGAAAGGGAAAAATCTTCGGACGCCAGAAAAAAATGACCCCAGTCGAAACTGGGGTGCGCGAATACTGCGCCAACACCAGGGAAATGGGTACTGCTGCTATCGTTAGAAGTCGAATGGATCAGCAACAGTATGGTATTGGTTAACGCTTCGAAATCACCTTAACAAATTCGCCAACGCTTGTGACAAGATTCATTAAATTGTGTGAAGTTGAGCAGCGATTAAATACAGAAAACATTAATTTGCTGACACAGTCAAGCAAGGAATTAATTTCTTTGCCGTATTGCACTATTTTTGACCAATTGTTCTGCTTTTTGCCTGAATTTCCTTCAGCCGGAAGCAGGAAAAGCCTGACAGCTGCGCCGAAATTCCTAATCAGCCGAAAAATCAGAGTTAAGTGAGCTTAACATGCTGATATTAGGTAACAAATAAGGTGGTTCTGGTGGGTTATCCAAAACGTTTTGGAAACCCTCTGCAGAAAGTTCCAGTTTAAGGTTTTGCGGTGCAATGTAAACCAAACGGAAGGCTAAATCCTTTACCATTGTCAGGGCTAATCATGATGATGTTGACGCGATTTCAGCCACGTTTATTGAAACGGCTGCGCGCATCAGTGCGCTTATTCAAATGCTTTGAAAGTTTATTGTTAAGTATTGTGAAAGTTTAAACGTGATCTTTATCACTTTGTATGAAGTATCCGATTGTAAGGGTTTTGCTGGGTTTTTCACCATGGAACCGATTCCCTTATGATGGAAGTGCTTGATGTGATTGGCTCTAATAGAGGAACGATGATGACGCAGGTAATAACTTCATCTCTAACTTTCACGCGATAGGCGGTAAAGTTTTGCCCAGGATTACAGGTAATCAAAATTGTGACCGGGGTGATTGATTAATGCAGGGAACAGGTAAGAGTAAATTGCATGAGTAAGAGTAAAGGGAAAATGGGGCAACGCCTTAAAGTGCTGATTGCTAAAGTGCTGCTGGCGTGGTTGGGAATTTGGCTGGCCGGCATCGTGATCTTTGCCTTTTTACCAGTGCCGTTTTCTGCGGTGATGGTGGAGCGTCAACTGGGTGCCTGGTTCAGTGGTCGGTTCGACTATGTGGCGCACTCCGATTGGGTCAGCATGGATGAGATTTCTCCGTGGATGGCGCTGGCCGTGATCGCTTCTGAAGATCAAAAATTTCCGGAGCACTGGGGCTTTGATGTTGATGCGATACAAAAAGTGCTGGATAACGATGGCTCAGAACAGATGCGTGGTGCCTCAACGCTGTCGCAGCAGACCGCAAAAAACCTGTTCTTATGGGATGGCCGCAGCTGGGTGCGAAAAGGGCTCGAAGCCGGTTTAACCGTTGGACTCGAAACGGTGTGGACCAAACGCCGCATTCTGACGGTATATTTGAATATTGCGGAGTTTGGCAACGGCGTGTTTGGTGTGGAAGAGGCTTCACAGCGCTACTTCCACAAACCAGCCAGTCGTCTGACGCTTTCTGAAGCGGCGCTGCTGGCGGCGGTACTACCAAACCCGATTCGCTTCCGCGCTGATGCACCTTCCGGGTATATACGAATGCGCCAGCAGTGGATAATGCGCCAGATGCGTCAGTTAGGTGGGGAAGGTTTCCTCGCTCGCTACAAATTGCATTAACAGCAATTAGTCTTCGTCAAACCCGGCTTCAAACAGCTCAATCACCGCAGCCAGCGCCTCTATTTCCTGAGGGCCGCTGGCTTCAATCTCGATATGGCCGCCTTTCGCGGAGTCGAGCATCAACAGCGCAATCACGCTGCTGGCTTCGGCTTCCGTACCGGCTTCATTGCGCAGTAGTACCTCTGCGTCAAAACTCTGCACCAACTCGAACAGTTTCATTGCCGGGCGCGCATGCATGCCCAGCTTATTGCGAATCTCAACGACTTGCTTCACGGTCATGATTTACGTTTTTCCAGAGTGCGATGACGAGACTGCACATTTTTGCCGCGTGAACGGAAGTAATCTGCCAGCTGTTCGGCGATGTAAACCGAACGGTGTTTACCACCGGTACAGCCAATCGCGACCGTCAGATAGCTGCGGTTGTTGGTTTCCAGCATCGGCAACCACAGCTCCAGATAGCTGCGCGTCTGGTAAATGAAGTTATGCACTTCAGTGTGGCGGTCGAGGAAAGCCGCAACCGGACGATCAAGTCCGGTCATCGGACGCAACTTGGGATCCCAGTGCGGGTTTGGCAGGAAACGCACATCGAAGACGTAATCGGCATCAATTGGGATGCCGTGTTTGAAGCCGAAGGACTCAAACACCATGGTCAGCTCACGCTCACGTTTGCCAGACAGGCGCGTACGCAGCATTTCAGCCAACTCATGGACCGACATTTCGGAAGTATCAATGATCAGGTCTGCCCGCGAACGCAAAGGCTCAAGCAGGTCACTCTCTTCATCAATCGCGCTTTCCAGTGACAGATTTTTACTGGAGAGCGGATGGATGCGGCGAGTATCACTGTAACGCCGTATCAGTGTGTTGCGATCGGCGTCCAGGAACAGTAGCTGTGGTGAAAACGAATCCGGCAGATTATTGAGCGCCGTTTCAAACACCTCCGGCGATTCAGGCATGTTGCGCACATCAATGCTGACGGCCGCCGAAATATTGCGCTCTGTTAAGGTGTTCGCTAATTCCGGTAGCAGCACCACGGGCAGATTATCGACACAGTAAAATCCCATGTCTTCCAGGGCACGCAGTGCGACCGATTTTCCTGAGCCTGACCGACCGCTAACGATCATCAGCACCATCACATTTCTCCCGTTTTAAACCGACGAATAGGCCGGTAAATGTGTCTGTCGCTTAAGAGTGTTCTTCCTGAGCTTCTGTGATAATGGCATAGAGTTCTTCATCACTCTGTGCCGCACGCAAACGGCGGCAGACGGTTTTGTCCGCCAGACGTTTAGCGACCAGCGACAGCGTATGCAAATGGGTTTTGCACTGGTCTGCAGGCACCAGCAGAGCAAACAGCAGATCAACCGGCTGATTGTCCACTGCGTCAAAGGCGATCGGTTGGTCGAGGCTGATAAACACACCAACGGCGCGCAGCGTATCCTCTTCCAGTTTGCCATGCGGAATGGCGATACCGTTGCCAATGCCCGTACTGCCCATACGTTCGCGGGTCAGAATGGCTTCAAATAGTGTCTGGTGCGGCAGATTGAGCTGCTTTGCTGCCAACTCGCTGATAATTTCCAGCGCGCGTTTTTTACTCTGGCAGTGTACGCCGCTACGGGTACAGTCCAGTGAGAGGACCGAGCTCAATTCCAGTGTCAGATCGTTGTTCATCATCGTTTCACTTGCGAGTTCACATAGCCGCAAGGTTAACGCCATTCATAGCACAATGGCGAGTCTCCCGTTGGCGCTTGCGCAGATGACAAAACGGGGCGGTTAACCCGCCCCATTTGCGCTCTGAGTGCCGAATCGGTCAGCACTCTGCAAGCATGAAGGTTAGTGTTTTTTCAGTTTGTCTTTGTGTTTGGTCAGCTGACGGGAAAGCTTGTCGATTAACCCGTCGATGGCCGCGTACATGTCTTCCGCTTCCCCTGTGGCGTGCAGCTCTCCGCCATTGACGTGCAGTGTTGCTTCCGCAATCTGCGTCACCTTCTCCACTTTCAGAACAATATAAACCTGATTGATACGATCAAAGTAGTGTTCCAGTTTGGCAAATTTGCTATTTACAAATTCGCGCAGCGGTTCAGTGATTTCAACATTCAGTCCGGTCAGGTTTAGCTGCATAGGTCTTCCTTCTTCGTTCGGTCAAACCAACTGCTTGCGCTGGTTTGATGGCGGTATAGATAAAGACTCGCGATATTTAGCAACCGTACGTCGCGCCACCATGATGCCCTGATCGGATAACATGGAGGTGAGTTTGCTGTCGCTCAAGGGTTTTGCGGGGTTTTCCGCGGAGATCAATTTCTTCACCAGTGCACGGATCGCCGTGGAAGAGGCTTCGCCACCGCCTTCGGTATTCACATGGCTGGAGAAAAAATATTTTAATTCAAAGATGCCACGCGGGCTGTGCAGGTACTTTTGCGTGGTCACACGGGAAATGGTGGATTCATGCATATCCACGGCCTGGGCGATATCAGCCAGCACCATCGGCCGCATGTATTCCTCGCCCTGTTCAAAGAACGCCTGCTGCTGCTCGACAATACAACGCGTCACTTTGAGCAGTGTGTCGTTGCGGCTTTCGAGGCTTTTAATCAGCCATTTGGCTTCCTGCAAATTACTGCGAATGAATTGGCTGTCGCTGTCGTTACGCGCGGAGCCGCCCATCGCGGCGTAATGTTGATTAATCTTCAGGCGCGGCAAACTGTCTGAATTCAGTTCAACCGTCCAGCGCTTACTGGTTTTACGCACCAGTACATCAGGAATCACATACTCGGGTTCGCTGGTGTTGATCGATTGGCCGGGACGGGGATCAAGTGACTGAATCAGCAGCATCGCGTCTTTCAGCACGTCTTCCTTGAGGCGTGTGACACGCATCAGGCTGCGAAAATCATGGTTGGCCAGCAGATCCAGATGTTCACTGACGATCAACCGCGCTTCTGCCAGCATTGGCGCATCGGCAGCGTATTGTGAAAGTTGCACCAGCAAGCAGTCACGTAGATCACGAGCACCGACACCGACAGGATCAAAGCGCTGAACACGCTTCAGCACCGCTTCAACCTCTTCCAGCGTCAGATCTTCATCACCAATGCTGTCGCAGATGTCCTGGACGGAAACGGTGAGATAGCCCGTGTCATCAATGGCGTCGACAATTGAAGTGGCAATCGCGCGGTCGGTATCCGTAAACGGCGTGAGCTCCACTTGCCACATCAGGTAGTCCTGCAGTGACTGGGTGGTTTCGCCTTGATAAACCGGCAGCTCATCATCCTGGTAATCGGTACCCGTGCCAGAAGGCGTGCCCGCGGTGTAGATTTCATCCCAGGTGGCGTCGAGTGGAAGCTCCTCGGGCATCTCTTTCTGTTCGAGGGCTTCACGTGTGTCTAACGAGTCGCTCTCCTGATGCTCACGTGAATCGACTTCTTCATGTAGATCGGTTTGCTCAAGCAGCGGATTGCTTTCCAGCGCCAGTTGCAGTTCCTGCTGGAGTTCAAGCGTAGAGAGTTGCAGCAGACGAATGGCCTGCTGCAACTGTGGGGTCATCGCCAGCTGTTGGCTGAGCCTGAGTTGCAAACCTTGCTTCATAATTCTGCTTGAATTTCCTAAGCAAATGTCGTGAATAACGACACCTTATCAGAGTCTGAACTCTTCGCCCAAATAAACCCGTTTAACCTGCTCATCTGCAAGAATTTCATCAGGCGTGCCATGCGCGATCAGATGTCCCTGGCTCACGATGTAAGCACGTTCGCACACCGCAAGCGTTTCACGCACGTTGTGATCGGTGATCAACACGCCAAGACCGCTGTCGCGTAGGTGTTCGATGATTTTTTTGATATCGATGACTGAGATCGGGTCAACACCGGCAAAAGGTTCATCCAGCAGGATAAATTTGGGGTTGGCTGCCAGAGCGCGAGCGATTTCAACACGGCGTCGCTCACCACCGGAAAGCGCCTGGCCCATGCTGTCACGCAGATGCTCAATGTGGAACTCTTCCATCAATTCATTGGCACGATCCTGACGCTGCTCTTCCGTTAAATCATCGCGGATTTGCAACACTGCCATCAAATTGTCGAACACGCTTAGACGGCGGAAGATTGACGCTTCCTGCGGCAGATAGCCAATACCACGGCGCGCTCGCGCATGCAGCGGCAGAATACTGATATCTTCGTCATCGATCACGATGCGGCCTGCATCACGCGGCACAATCCCGACAACCATGTAGAATGTGGTAGTCTTGCCGGCACCGTTTGGACCTAGCAGGCCGACAATCTCGCCAGATTTTACCTGCAGGCTGACATCTTCCACCACGCGGCGGCCTTTATAGGCTTTCGCCAGGTTTTCAGCGACTAATGTGGCCATAGCGATCAGTTACTCTTTTTAGGGCTCGTGGACGAGCCGTTTTTGTCCTGCAACTGCGACGGCACCAGTACGGTGGTGACGCGTTTGCTTTCGCCCTGGCTAAACGCCTGCATTTTCTGCTCTTTCACCAGGTAAGTGATGCGATCGCCTTTGATGTTGCTGTCCAGCTGCTGAATGAAGGCATTGCCCGTCAGTTCAACGAAATCGTTCGCCAGCTCATAATGCAGTTTTGAGGCGTGGCCCTGCACGGGTTTGCCGTTATCCTGCATCTGGTAGAAGGTGGCGGGAGCGCCGTAGGCATCCACGATAGTTTTTTTACTGTCGCCACCTGGACGTGTGACCACCACCTTGTCAGCGGTGATTTTGATTGAACCCTGAGTCACGATGACATTGCCGGTAAAGGTCGCCACGTTGCCTTGCAGATCCAGCGCCTGATTCACCGAATCAATATTAACGGGCTTGTCAGAATCGCCCGTCAGGGCCAGCGCGGGCAGGCTGGTCGCCAGTAAGGCGCTCACCAACAACAACTTAAGGCTGTTTTTGTTCATTTTGGATTTCATAGGAAGTTTTGACCTTTTCAAGCAGCTGGGCATTCTTGGTTCGTAAATTGCCGCGCATCTTCATGCCAGTGGAATTAAAACTGCGGCCAAATAGGGTGACTTGATCGTCAGATGTCACATCCTGGGTGACCAGATTAACCTGAGCCGTATCGGTAATAATGCGCTCAAGTTGAGAATCCTGGGTCAGGGTATTCACTTCGACGTGACCATATAGATAAAGCATACGATCTTTGGTCAGCTTTGCCTTATCGGCACGTATTGTCCAGGTGGGCACTTTATTTTCATCATACGTGGTTGCAACCGGATTATCGAACCAGCTCACCTCATCTGCCGCAAAGTAAGTCACTTTATCCGAGATCAGTTTGTACGCCAGCGCGCCCGTGGGGTTGTACACCACAGAATGGGACTTCTCGCTGGTATAGGTTGGCTCCTGGCTATTGGTCGCCATCGGCGCTTCGCTATCGTCCTGGTTGGTGAGATTCCAGCCGATCAGCACCAGGGCGATCAAGGCCAAAATCAGCGTTATCCAACGCCTGCTCTTACTCATACTGATTGCCCTTTGGCATCCTCAAATTTGTTCTGCGCCATCAAAATCAGATCGCAGAGTTCACGTACCGCACCACGGCCACCGGCAATGCGGGTGACGTAGTGTGCACGAGGTAATAACACGGGGTGGGCATCGGCAACGGCCACACTCAAACCGGCCTCCGCCATCACTGGCCAGTCGATCAAATCATCGCCGATGTAAGCCACTTGCTCAGCAGATAATGACAGTTTATCCAGGAGTTCACGCCACGCCAAAAGCTTATCTGATTGTCCCTGATAAAGATGCGTAATGCCGAGCGTCTGGCAACGATCTTCCAGCAGCTTCGCTTTGCGGCCCGTAATAATAGCCACTTCGATATCAGAGGTCAGCAGGCAGCGAATACCATAGCCATCACGGACGTTAAAGGCCTTCAATTCTTCGCCGTTGTTGCCCATGTAAATCACGCCGTCAGACATCACACCGTCGACATCGCAAATCAGTAGGCGAATCCGCGCCGCCCGAGCCATTACATCGGCACTCACCGGGCCATAGCAGGTATCAATCATCGTGGTTTCAACACTCATTCTTTGTTCCTGTTCAAACTACGCCCGCGCGCAGCATGTCATGCATATGTACCACACCGAGCAGACGATCGTCATCGGCGACCAACACCGCAGTGATGTTTTTGTTTTGCATCAGATTCAGTGCGTCGACAGCCAGCATATTCGGGCGCACGCGAATCCCGCCGCGCGTCATCACATCCTGAATGCTGGCTGACTGGAAATCGATCCCCATATCGAAGATGCGGCGTAAGTCGCCATCAGTGAAAATGCCTTCGATTTTCATCAGGTCGTCAACAATCACCGTCAGGCCGAGGTTTTTGCGCGTAATTTCCAGCAGCGCATCCCGCAGCGACGCATCGCGGCTGACGTGTGGGATCTCGTCACCGCTGTGCATAATATCGCTCACGTGCAGCAACAACTTGCGGCCCAGTGCGCCACCGGGATGCGAGAGCGCAAAGTCTTCCTGCGTAAAGCCGCGTGCTTCCAGCAGGGCAACCGCCAGCGCATCGCCCATCACCAGCGTGGCGGTAGTACTGGAGGTCGGTGCCAGACCGAGCGGGCACGCTTCCTGTGGAACCTTCACGCATAAATGCACATCAGCGGCACGCCCCATGGCACTCTCCGGACGACTGGTGAGGCAAATCAACGGCACTTTCTGTCGCTTGAGGACCGGAATGAGGGCCAGAATTTCGTTCGATTCGCCACTATTAGAAATAGCGATCACCACGTCGTTAGCTGTCACCATACCGAGGTCACCATGGCTGGCTTCACCAGGATGAACAAAGAACGAAGACGTGCCGGTGCTGGCGAAAGTCGCTGCCATTTTTGCACCAATATGACCGGATTTGCCCATGCCCATCACCACCACTTTTCCACGGCAGGCAATGATCATTTCGCAGGCGCGGCTAAAGTCGGCATTAATATACTGATCGAGCTGCTCCAGCCCTTCGCGTTCGATGCGCAGTACCGCTTTACCTGCCTGTTGGTAATCAAAAACCGGTTGCTGATGTGACATGGTCAGTCCGTCCTTAATAACTTGTGATGAGCGCAGGGCTGAGCCACAGCCACAGAACCCACGCAATAAATCCCGATAACAAAAGAGAGCCCGCTACGCGGCCAATCCGGCGTTTGCGTAACAGGCAGAGTAGGGCGAACAGCACGCTGACACCTAACATCACCCAGTAATCTCGTGCGAAAGCGTGCGCATCAACGCTGCCGGGGTGCACCAGCGCGGGCAGGCCCAGCACAATGGCCAGATTAAAGATATTAGCGCCAATCAGGTTACCGATAGCGATATCGTCTTCACCTTTCAATGCCCCCGCCAGTACGGTTGCCAGTTCAGGCAGGCTGGTGCCCACGGCAATCAACGTCAGACCCATGACCAGCTCGCTGACACCAAAATAGTCGGCAAACACGGTGGCATTATCGATCACCATCCGCGTCGACATCGGCAAAATAATCAGCGCCACCGCCAGCCACAGAAAGGCCACGGTATTGCCAGCTTCATCGCGCGGCAGTTCAGCCAATTGTTCGCGCGTTAACGTGTCGTTGTTATCCCGCTCTGCGCGGCGGGCAATGCGAATGGCGATCAGCAGATAACCTAACGCAATCAGCAGCAGCGCGATGCCATCAAGTCGACTAAGGTGATTATCAAACAGCATGATGCCACTCAGCAGTGAGACCAGCAGCATCAGGGGGAGTTCGCGCCGAATCAGATTGGAGTGCACTGTCAATGGGTGCAAAAGTGCGGCACCGCCGAGGATCAGCAGAATATTGGTAATGTTTGAGCCCAGCGCCGTCCCTACAGCTAAATCCATTTGCCCATGCTGCGCTGCAGAAAAAGAAACGATCAGTTCGGGTAACGATGTGCCAATGCTTACCACTGTCATGCCGATGATCAGCGGAGGAATGCCGAAGGATCGACACAGGATCGCGGCACTGAAAACCAGACGGTCAGCACCGTAAGCCAGTAAAATCAATCCAATAAACAGCAGGGCAGTGGCTACGAACATGAAAAATCCTTGATGGATAGGTGTGTCGGCAAACCTTGTCCGACAGGTAAATACATTGCGCGCGCGGAAACAGGCGCTGATTTTGACTGTCTGAGAGGCAAAAGTAAATTTTAAGGCCGTTTTCGCCACACCTGACGGGTAAGTTTCTGTAAAACTATCGTGCATTGTGGTCTACCAGGCTACCATCCACGACTTTGATTACGCCCGATCCGCATAAAGAGGTAACGATGATCCAGCAAAAAACGAATCTGGTTGAGGTTCGTGGCGTCAGCTTCACTCGCGGAGACCGCGTCATCTTTGATGACATTTCGCTTACCGTGCCAGCGGGTAAAGTGACCGCTATTATGGGGCCATCCGGGATTGGAAAAACCACGCTGCTGCGCCTGATTGGTGGTCAGTTGCAACCGGATAATGGGGAAATCTGGTTCCGTGACCAGAATATCCCGACGCTTTCCCGCACTAAATTGTATGAAGTGCGAAAAAAAATGAGCATGTTGTTCCAGTCGGGTGCACTTTTTACCGATCTTAACGTCTTTGATAACGTTGCCTGGCCATTGCGTGAGCACACACAATTACCGCCGGAATTGCTGCACAGCACGGTGATGATGAAGCTGGAAGCAGTCGGCCTGCGCGGTGCAGCCAAACTGATGCCGGCCGAGCTCTCTGGTGGTATGGCGCGCCGTGCCGCACTGGCGCGCGCGATTGCGCTGGAGCCGGACCTGATCATGTTCGATGAGCCCTTTGTCGGCCAGGATCCGATTACCATGGGCGTGCTGGTGAAATTGATCGATGAATTGAACCACTCGTTAGGTGTGACCTGCATTGTGGTTTCACACGATGTGCCAGAGGTCTTGAGCATTGCTGACCATGCCTATATTGTTGCCGGTCAAAAGATTATTGCCCAGGGCAGCGCGCCGGAGTTGCGGGAAAATCCTGATCCGCGCGTGCGCCAGTTTATTGAGGGTCATGCGGACGGTCCTGTGCCATTCCGCTTCGCTGCCGGGGATTACCTCAGCGATCTGACTCGTGCAGGGAGAACGTAAACTGATGTTGCTAAAGGCGCTGGCGTCACTTGGACGTCAGGGAATTAATACTTGCGCGGCGTTTGGCCGTGCAGGCTTGATGCTGTTTCATGCGCTGGTGGGTAAACCCGCTTTCCGTCGCCACGCGCCACTGCTGGTAAAACAGCTGTACAGCGTGGGTGTGCTGTCGCTGCTGATCATCGTGGTCTCGGGTTTATTCATTGGTATGGTGCTGGGCCTGCAGGGTTATCTGGTGCTGACGACCTACAGCGCTGAAACCAGTCTCGGCATGCTGGTGGCCTTATCGCTGCTACGTGAACTGGGTCCCGTGGTCACGGCATTGCTGTTTGCAGGACGTGCGGGTTCAGCCCTGACGGCAGAGATTGGTTTGATGAAAGCCACCGAACAGCTCTCCAGTATGGAAATGATGGCCGTTGATCCGCTGCGTCGCGTGGTTTCGCCGCGCTTCTGGGCAGGGTTTATCAGCATGCCGCTGCTAGCCTTGATCTTTACGGCAGTCGGTATTGCCGGTGGGGCGTTGGTGGGCGTGGGATGGAAAGGCATCGATCCTGGCTTCTTCTGGTCAGCGATGCAAAATGCCGTGGATTTCCGCACCGATGTCATCAACTGCATCATTAAAAGCGCAGTCTTTGCCGTGACGGTAACCTGGATTGCGCTGTTCAATGGCTATGATGCCATCCCGACCTCGGAAGGGATTAGTCGGGCGACAACGCGTACCGTAGTGCATGCTTCACTGGCGGTACTCGGTTTGGACTTTGTGCTGACAGCACTGATGTTTGGGAATTGATGCAATGCAAAGCAAGAAAAACGAAATCTGGGTTGGCGTCTTCATGCTGGCAGCACTGTTGGCACTGTTATTCCTCAGCCTGCGCGTGGCCGATCTCAAGTCACTTGGCACCGAACCGACATGGAAGCTGTATGCCACTTTCGATAATATTGGCGGCCTAAAAGTCAGCTCACCGGTGAAAATTGGTGGTGTGGTGATTGGTCGTGTCACGGATATTTCGCTGGATGATAAAACGCTGTCGCCGCGTGTCACCATGGACATCAGCGATCAATATGCCGACAAAATCCCGGACACCAGCTCGCTGGCTATTCGCACGCAAGGTCTGCTGGGTGAACAGTTCCTCGCGCTAAATTTAGGCTTTGATGATCCAGAACTGGGTTCGGCTATGCTGAAAGATGGCGGCACGTTGCGTGACACCAAATCCGCGATGGTGCTGGAAGATTTGATCGGCCAGTTCCTCTACAAGAGCGGCGATAACAAAAACGATAATCAAAAGCAGGGCACCGAGAGTGCGCCTGCTCCGGCAGCACCTGCTACAACGGAATAGAGAGGTAAAACACGATGTTTAAACGTTTCCTGATGATTGCCATGCTGGCGATTGTGCCGCTGGCGGCCAATGCAGCGGATCAGAGCGATCCTTATAAACTGATGAATGAAGCGGCGGCGAAGACCTTCACCCGCTTGAAAAACGAGCAACCTAAAATCAAGCAGGATCCTAACTATCTGCGTGAGGTAGTGCGTCAGGAGTTGCTGCCTTATGTACAGATCAAGTACGCAGGTGCGCTGGTGCTGGGCCGCTATTATCGTGAAGCAACGCCCGCGCAACGCGACGCTTACTTTGCCGCATTTGGCGATTATCTGGCGCAGGCTTATGGCCAGGCGCTGGCGCTGTACCATGGCCAAACCTACCAGATTCAGCAACCGCAGCCGATTGGCGATGCGAATATCGTTGCGATTCGCGTGACTATTTTGGATCCGAACGGCCGTCCGCCTGTGCGTCTTGATTTCCAGTGGCGCAAGAACAGCCAGACCGGCAACTGGCAGGCCTATGATATGGTGGCTGAAGGCATCAGTATGATCACCACCAAACAAAATGAGTGGAGTGATTTGCTGCGTACCAAGGGCATTGATGGTCTGACCGCGCAGTTGAAAACCTACGCAGCACAGCCTATCACTCTGGATAAACAGTAAGCATGAGCGAACCGTTACGCTGGCAGCGCAATGCCAGCACGCTATCTTTAAGCGGCATGTTGGATCGCGATACCCTGCTGTCATTGTGGCATGACCGTGAAACCGCCATGGTGGATGTCGCAACCATTGATGTCGCGGCGCTGGAGCGCGTGGATTCAGCGGGGCTGGCTTTGTTAGTCCATCTACGCGAAATCGCGCGAGCACAAGGTAGCACGCCAGTTTTCACCGGTATCAACGACAAACTCCAGTCATTAATTGCGCTGTATAACCTACAGCAGATTATTGTTTCTGCGGAAAAAATCGCCTGATTACGTTGTCATCGCCAAAAGCCCCTGATTTATTCAGGGGCTTTTGCGTATTTAAGAGTCAGGCGCTTTCCTCTAAGATATCCGCCTTATTATTATTAAGTGAAGCAAAGAGCGATGGAAAATAGTGAAGTTCAGGCCGTGCTGATGCAGGCGCTGCCATTAGATGAAGTACATGTTCTCAGCAACGACGGCAGTCATTTTCAGGTGATCGCGGTGGGTGAGATGTTCGGTGAACTGAGCCGTGTGAAAAAACAGCAGGCTGTATATGCGCCGCTGATGGAATACATTGCGGATAACCGTATTCATGCGGTTTCCATTAAAACTTATACCCCAGCCGAGTGGGCGCGCGACCGTAAACTCAACGGTTTCTAAGTATCTCGCCGGTTGATTTGTTGATAGATAATTGAGAGCCGTTAATGGACAAATTTCGTGTGCAAGGCCCCACCCGTTTAAGTGGTGAAGTGACCATTTCCGGGGCGAAGAATGCTGCGCTGCCAATTCTGTTTGCTGCGCTGCTGGCAGAAGAGCCGGTTGAAATTCAGAACGTGCCGAAGCTGCGTGATATCGATACCACCATGAAGCTGCTGAATTTGCTGGGTGCGCGCGTTGAGCGTAATGGTTCGGTTCACGTTGATGCTCGCGAAGTTAATGTCTTCAGCGCGCCGTATGATCTGGTGAAAACCATGCGTGCCTCGATTTGGGCACTGGGTCCGCTGGTGGCGCGTTTTGGCCAGGGTCAGGTTTCATTGCCAGGTGGCTGTGCTATTGGTGCACGTCCGGTTGATCTGCACATCACTGGCCTTGAGCAACTGGGTGCGGAAATTAAACTGGAAGAAGGTTACGTCAAAGCTTCCGTTAATGGCCGCCTGAAAGGCGCGCATATCGTCATGGACAAAGTCAGCGTTGGCGCGACCGTGACCATCATGAGTGCGGCAACGCTTGCCACTGGCACGACCATTATTGAAAACGCCGCTCGTGAGCCGGAAATTGTCGATACGGCAAACTTCCTCAACACGCTGGGCGCAAAAATCAGCGGTGCAGGCACAGATAAAATCACCATTGAAGGCGTAGAACGTCTGGGTGGTGGTGTGTATCGCGTTCTGCCGGATCGTATCGAAACCGGTACCTTCCTGGTCGCTGCTGCGATTTCCCGCGGTAAAGTGGTGTGCCATAAAGCCCAGCCCGATACGCTGGATGCGGTACTCGCAAAACTGCGTGATGCGGGTGCCGAGATTGAAACCGGTGAAGACTGGATCAGCCTCGATATGCACGGTAAGCGCCCTAAGGCGGTTAACCTCCGTACTGCACCACACCCAGGTTTCCCAACCGACATGCAGGCACAGTTCACCTTGCTGAACATGGTGGCGGAAGGCACTGGCGTGATCACCGAAACCATCTTCGAAAACCGTTTCATGCACATCCCTGAGCTGATTCGTATGGGCGGTCACGCGGAAATCGAAAGCAACACTGCGATTTGCCACGGTGTTGAGGCGCTGTCGGGTGCACAAGTGATGGCAACCGACCTGCGCGCTTCTGCGAGCCTGGTACTGGCCGGTTGCATCGCGGAAGGCACTACCATTGTGGACCGTATTTATCATATCGACCGTGGCTATGAGCACATCGAAGATAAACTGAAGGCCATGGGTGCCAATATCGAGCGCGTCAGCGGCGAATAACACAGATCTCGCACGCGAAGAAAACCAGTCACGGCAGCGTGGCTGGTTTTTTTATGCCAAAGATCTCAGATCTCCTGACGATCCCTGGGGGATCGAATACGTTTTTTGCGATCCAGCAAGCGCGATGTAATAGGATCATAATAGCGAGTTGGCCAGATCTCGGCGGGATGAACACCGATCGCTTCAGCGATCAACCACTCTCCTTTTGGCCAGGGGCGGGAAAGTGCGTTGGAGAGTGTGGATGAGTTCAGCCCCGAATTGCGTGACAATTCAGCCATTGATGTGCCTTTTTTACGCAGTGCTGCAATCACATCTGCGGGATGCCAATCCTGTTTCCTTGCTTTCATAACGTCCTGCTCCTTGTCCATGTTATTGCGTTGTCTCTGCCGCAGCGAGCGTATCCAATGCAGAGATATTAGGAAAAAACAAAAACCTTATAGCAAATAATTTCCATAAGCTTCCAGTAATTGTTTTGGCCTCGCATTAAACTGAGCTCTCTTTCGCAAAAGCGCTGCAAGGAATGTAATGGGCAGTCAGGTGAAGGGCTGGGAAGTAAAGCAGGGGGAGAAAACGGGTGAGGCAGGAAAGAAAACGGGGCCAGGCTGCCCCGTAATGACAATCAGAAATCACGCTGCACTGACATGTGGGCCAATGCTTCGAGTGCGCTCCGCCACGGTGTTTCTGGCAGGGCTTGCAGGGCAGCAATGGCTTTATCCGCCTCTTCTTCAGCGCGTTTGCGCGTCCATTCCAGCGAGCCAGTTTGTTGCATGGCATCCAGTACCGGTTCCAGCAGATGGCGACCGTTACCTTCTTCGATTGCTTTGCGGATCATCTGAGCTTGCTCTGGCGTGCCGTTGTGCATGGCATGCAGCAGCGGCAGCGTCGGCTTGCCTTCACTCAGGTCATCACCGGTATTTTTACCCAGGGTTTCGCCATCCGCACTGTAATCCAGCAAATCGTCAATTAACTGGAAAGCGGTACCCAGATAGCGACCATAATCCTGCAGCGCTTTTTCCTGCGCCGGCGTGGCTTCAGCCAGAATCGCGGAGGCTTGAGAAGCCGCTTCAAACAGGCGCGCGGTCTTACTGTAGATGACGCGCATGTAGCTCTCTTCAGTGATATCGGGATCGTTGCAGTTCATCAACTGCAGCACTTCACCTTCCGCAATCACGTTTACTGCTTCGGACATCAGCGCGAGGATCTTTAAGGATCCCATGCTGGTCATCATCTGAAACGCGCGGGTGTAGATGAAATCCCCCACTAGCACACTGGCAGCATTGCCGAACGCGGCATTGGCAGTGGCTTTGCCACGGCGCATATCGGATTCATCCACCACATCATCGTGCAGCAGAGTCGCTGTGTGGATAAATTCGATCAGCGCCGCATTGGTGACATGCAGCGATCCCTGATAGTTCAGCGCACGTGCCGAGAGCACCGCGATCATAGGCCGGATACGTTTGCCTCCGCCGCTGATGATGTAATAACCCAACTGATTAATCAGTGAGACATCTGAATTCAGCTGGTCGAGGATGGTCTGGTTGACGGCCGCCATGTCCTGCGCGGTTAATTCATTAATCTGTTCTAAGTTCATTCGTCTGTTCAGCTTTGACTCGTATTTTGCATGGTAAGCGCTTTTACCCAGCGTGAGTTCAGGTAATCTGTTACTGATTGTACTTGAAAAATCGGGCTGAGAAACGTTTGCATTCGTCCTGCGCTTTTTTTCTGCAAGAGAGTGCAAAGTGCACTTGTCTTCTGCTGGAGATTTGCGTAGAATTCGCGCCCTATTGTGAATATTTATCGCGCCGCCTGATGAATAGAAAGGCATGCGCAGAAGCGGAGTTTTATATGTACGCGGTTTTCCAAAGTGGTGGTAAACAACACCGAGTAAGCGAAGGTCAGACCGTTCGCTTGGAAAAGCTGGACATCGCAACCGGCGAAACCATTGAGTTCGACCAGGTTCTGATGATTGCAAATGGCGAAGACGTGCAAATCGGCGCGCCACTGGTATCAGGCGGTGTGATCAAGGCAGAAGTTGTTGCTCACGGTCGTGGCGAGAAAGTTAAGATTGTTAAGTTTCGTCGTCGTAAACACTACCGTAAGCAAGCTGGTCACCGTCAGTGGTTCACTGATGTGAAAATCACTGTGATCGGCGCGTAAGAGGAGATCTGACAAATGGCACATAAAAAGGCTGGTGGCTCGACTCGTAACGGTCGCGACTCCAATGCAAAACGTCTGGGTGTTAAGCGTTTCGGTGGTGAATCTGTTCTGGCAGGTAGCATCATCGTTCGTCAGCGTGGCACCAAATTCCACGCAGGTACCAATGTAGGTTGTGGTCGTGACCACACCCTGTTTGCTACCGCAGACGGTAAAGTACAATTCGAAGTTAAAGGTCCTAACAACCGTAAGTACATCAGCATCGTTGCTGAGTAAGGTTGTTGTGACGCAGACGGTTAACGTCTGAACACACGAATTGAAGGCCCCGCAGCTTTGCGGGGCTTTTTACATTCTGCCGCAGGTTGCGGGATTCCCTCTGACCAAAACGCGCAGTTTGCTGTACAATTTATGTACTCCTGGCTTTGCCAGTCTTGTATTATCCGCCGCCGGTCAGCGCAGAAGACCCTGGCGGACCCGTTTGCTGTGCTTTAGTCGCCGCGAACGATAGCGTGACGGAGAAATAAAATGAAGTTTGTAGATGAAGCGACGATCCTTGCGGTCGCAGGCGATGGCGGTAATGGTTGCGTAAGCTTCCGCCGCGAGAAATACATTCCACGCGGTGGCCCGGACGGCGGCGACGGCGGTGACGGCGGTGATGTTTACCTGCTGGCGGATGAAAACCTGAATACCCTGATCGATTATCGCTTCGAGAAATCTTTCCGCGCCGAACGTGGCCAAAATGGCCAGAGCCGTGATTGCACCGGTAAACGCGGCAAAGACATCATTATCAAGGTGCCTGTTGGTACTCGCGTGATTGACCAGGGGACTGGCGAAACGCTGGGTGACATGACGCGCCACGAGCAGAAGCTGATGGTCGCAAAAGGCGGCTGGCACGGCTTGGGCAATACGCGTTTTAAATCCTCCGTTAACCGTTCCCCACGTCAGAAGACCATGGGTACGCCGGGCGAGAAACGCGACCTGCAGCTGGAGCTGATGCTGCTGGCTGATGTCGGTATGCTTGGCCTGCCAAATGCCGGTAAATCGACCTTTATTCGCTCCGTGTCTGCGGCTAAACCGAAAGTGGCGGATTATCCATTTACCACTTTGGTGCCAAGCCTCGGCGTGGTGCGCATGGACAACGAAAAGAGCTTCGTCGTCGCGGATATCCCGGGCCTGATTGAAGGCGCAGCGGATGGTGCCGGTCTGGGCATTCGCTTCCTGAAGCACCTTGAGCGTTGCCGTGTACTGTTGCACCTGATTGACCTTGCGCCGATCGATGAATCCGATCCGGTTGAGAACGCCCGCATCATCCTGGGTGAACTGGAAAAATACAGCGAGAAGCTGTTCCAGAAGCCACGCTGGCTGGTGTTTAACAAATGTGACCTGCTGGACCGTGAAGAAGCAGAAAACCGCGCTAAAGCGGTTGTGGAAGCATTGGGCTGGGAAGACAAATACTATCTGATTTCTGCGGCCAGCCATGATGGCGTGAAAGATCTTTGCTGGGACGTGATGACCTTCATCATCGAGAACCCGAAAGAAGCGGAAGAAGAAGCGAAAGAGCCGGAGAAAGTGGCCTTCATGTGGGATGACTATCACCGCGAAGCCATGGAAACCGCTCAGGAAGTGGAAGAAGATGACGATTGGGATGACGACTGGGACGAGGAGGACGACGAAGGCGTCGAAATCATTTACCAGCGTTAATCGCCAAAGAGAAAGCGGCCAATTGGCCGCTTTTTTTATGGCTGCTGAGTGCCCATTTTCATCTCCCGATGAAAGGGCATCGTGTTCAGCAATCCGGCGCGATTTTTCTCACCCCCTGGAATAAGGGGGCCGTCGCGGAAAATTACCCCAGCACCGCCACCGTCAATCGCGATGTGAAGCACAGCTGATCGCGTCCATTGCGAATCTCTATTTCCCAACTCTGGTTGCGTGCGCCAAGATGCAAAGGACGGCAGATGCCGCGGACTTCACCGCTGCTCACCGCGCGATGGTGGCTGGCACTGACCTCAATCCCCACCACACTTTTGCCCTCTTCCACACTCAGATAACCGGCAATCGATCCCATCGATTCCGCCAGCACCACTGACGCACCGCCGTGCAGCAGGCCAAACGGCTGCTGCGTGCGGGTGTCCACTGGCATAGTGGCCTCAAGGTAATCGTCGCCAATCACCGTGAACACGATGCCGATGTGCGACACCAGCGAGTTATCACCCAGGGTATTTAAGGTTGCCAGATCAACCGATCGTTTCCAGATTGCCATATCAGGATCCCAGCGTTGCGCCACCGTCGACCACAATATCCTGCAGTACCACGTGGCTGGCAAGATCCGAGGCAAGGAACAGGACGTTGTTCACGATCTCTTGCGGTTTCGCGATCTTACGCAGTGGGATCCCCAGCTTATATTGATCCGGGAAGCCGTTGATCATCTCCTGCTCTGCTTCCGGCGTGTGCCACAGGCTACGTTGCATGTCGGTATCGGTTGAACCCGGTGAAACGATGTTGCAGCGCACGCCAAACGGTGCCATTTCCAGACCGACGGTCAGGCACAGGCTACGCAGTGCCGCTTTGGAAGCGCCATAAGCGGACATCCCCAGGCGTGGCGCATGAGCGGCGTTGGAGGCGATGGTGACAATCGCTCCTGCGCTCTGCTGGCGGAACACCGGCAGCGTCTGCTGGAACATATTGAAGGCGCCGCCAGCGTTCACCGCCAGACACGCCTGCCAGTCTTCGAATGCGAGTGCTTCGGTGCTGCCGACGCGCAGGATCCCGGCGCCGTTGACCAGCACATCCAGACGAGGCTGCTCAGTCAGCAGGCGCTGACAAACTTCTTTCACCTCCGCCGCATTCGCTACATCCAAAACCTGCGTGGCAAACGGGTAGTCGGGCTGATCAAAACGCAGATCGAAGCCGATCACCTGTGCGCCGGCCTGATGGAATGCCAGCGCCGTGTGGTAACCAATGCCTTTACCCGCACCGGTTACCCAGACGAATTTTCCGTTAAAGTCGAAAGAGGCACTCATTTGGCAGGCGTCCGTGACAGCAGAGCCCACCAGCCATCAATGCTAGGATTTTTCGCCAGGCTAACGAAATCGATATCGTTGTGCACCTGGCGCCAGCGCGCTGCCAGCGCCATCACGCGCACGGAATCCAGACCGTAGTCGATCAGATTCTCATCATCTTCCGGCACATCGTCATCTTCCAGCAGCGGCAGAATCAGCGCACGCAGATCATCTTTGCTTAGCGGCAGCGGCATGAGATCGGCGGTCATCACCACTTTGCCACTACGGCCAGCAGTGTAAGTCAGCGCCATCATGTGCTCTTCGCGGCTAAAATCGGCCAGCGCATCTGCCACCATAAACGGCTGGATATTACGCATAAAGGCGTCAGTGGCGGTGGTCAGACAGCCGATGTGGGCATAAACGCCGGTGATGATCAGCTGATCGCGGCCCATCTCTTGCAGGATCGATTCCAGCGGCGAACGCACAAAGGCGCTGTAGCGCCATTTGGTCAACACCTGATCGTCCTGATCTGGCGCCAGTGCATCCACGATCTTCTGTTGATCCGGATGCTTATTCAGGCCCGGCCCCCACATGTCGTTAAGCAATGCGCGATCGGCATCGCTCTGCTCATTAGGCTGCGCGGTGTAAAACACCGGAATACCCTGCGCTTTGCAGTAGGCACGCAGGCGCGCAATGTTTTCGACGACCTGGTCGATCAGCGGGCTGTTCTCGCCCCAGAAATTCAGGAAATAAGCCTGCATATCATGGATGAGCAGCGCAGCGCGCTGTGGCTCTACGCTCCATTTCACTTTATTGGTCGGCAGTTCAGTGGCGGCAGGCAGCGCGTAAGAATTGAGTTTTGGAATAGCCATTATTATCTCCGGAACAGGTCAGGCTTGCGCTTGTTGGTCAGCAAGCTGTTGGCGTAAACGTTTTTTATCCACCTTGCCAACCGGGGTCAGCGGCAGGGCATCTACGCAGGTAATACGATCGGGTAATTTAAACTCGGCGACACCGAGATCGCGCAGATGGCGACGCAGTGCTACCGCTTTGATCGGCTGACTGGCAACGATAAAGGCGCAGCTCTTTTCGCCCATCAGTTCATCATTCATCGACACGAGCGCAGCGTGGATCACGTCCGGATGACGCTGCAGCAGATTCTCGATCTCTTCTGCGGCGATCTTCTCGCCACCCCGGTTGATCTGATCTTTCTCTCGGCCCTGCACGGTGATGTAGCCCTGAGGATTGATCTCAATCAGATCGCCAGAACAGTAAAAACCATTAGCATCGAAGCTGGCCGCGTTGTGCTCCGGGCTTTTATAGTAACCACGGAAGGTGTACGGACCGCGTGTCATCAGGCGGCCTACCGTGCCGTGCGGCAGCGGATTACCCTGTTCGTCGGCCACCCACACTTCGTCATCTTCAGAAATCGGTCGGCCCTGAGTGGTCAGCACGATTTTCTCGTCATCGCCAAAGCGGGTGTAGTTCACCAGGCCTTCGGCCATGCCAAACACCTGCTGTAATTGGCAGCCAATTTCGCTCTGGATGCGTGCCGCCAGGGTTTCGCCGAGCTTCGCGCCGCCGACCTGAATCCGCTGCAGCGAAGCCAGCTGCTTGTTGCTACCCCATTCCTGAATCGCCTGCAGCCACAGGCTCACTGCGGGTGGCACCAGACCGGTATCGGTGACCTGATGCTTCTCAATCAGCGGGAAGCAGAGCGTGGCGCTTGGGTCAGCGGCAAGAATCACCTGGCCCCCTGCATAAAACACACCGAGTGAACCCGGTGAGCTCATGGCGAAGTTATGCGGTGCGGGCAGGGCGACCAGATAGCGCGTGTCAGCCGTGACTTCGCAGATCTCATCACTGGCGCGAATACTGTAATAGTAATCATTGTGCGTGCGTGGGATCAGCTTCGGCGTACCGGTGCTGCCGCCGGAGAGCTGGAAAAACGCCACTTCATCGGCAGCAGTTGGCGTTGACTGGTAATCGCCTGCCGCTTCCGCCATCAGGGCTTCGAGGGTGTTTTCTTTATCACCGTCATGGCACAGAATCACCTGCTGCAGAGAGGGCTGTGCCGCACAGAGCGCACCAATAAAGGTGTCGTCGGCAAACAGTGCGTGACGGCGATCGGCAATTAACAGCTTAGGCTCAATCTGCGTGGCGTAGGCGGTCAGCTCCGTGCGCTGATGGCTATACAGCGCGAAGACGGATGCCACGCCCAGTTTAAACAGCGCAAAGACCGTGACGTAAAACTCCGCCACGTTGCCTAGCTGCACTAACGCAGTATCACCCTGTTGCAGGCCACGGCGCTGCAGGGCCGCCGCGAGGTTATCGGTTAGTTGATTCAGCTCGCGATAGCTGATTTGACGATCGCCGTCGATGACCGCGATGGCATCATTCTCTTGATGGCGCGCCAGGATATCGGTCATTGGCACATCGAGCCAATAGCCTTTTTCGCGATAGCGCGCAGCCAAATCTTCAGGCCAGCGGGTATAGGGAATGCTCATGCTCTTTCCTTTATTGCAGTCCAAAAGCGCGCAACATGGTATCCAGCTTCACGCCGGTTTCGCGCCATTCTGATTCAGGTTGGGAATCGGCAACGATGCCTGCGCCCGCAAACAGTCGCACGCGTGCACCGTGCACGGTGCCACAACGAATCGTCACCACCCATTCACCGTTTCCTTCACTGTCACACCATCCCACAATGCCGCCAAACAGCTGACGATCAAAAGGCTCCAACTGCTGAATCAGCTGCTGAGCACGCTGGTGTGGGAAGCCGCTTAATGCGGGGGTCGGATGAAGCAGGCAGGCCAGCGACAAGGCGTTCTCACGATCATCCTGCACCTCACCATCGATTTGGGTCGCGAGGTGCCACAAGGTTGCCGTGGTGATCAACGACGGTACCGTCGGCACCGACAGCAGGCGACTGCGCGGTTGCAGCGTATCGCGCATCGCATCCGTGACCAGCTGGTGTTCATGACGATCTTTGCTGGAGTCCATCAGCGTATTGCCCGCTGCCTGATCCTGTTGGCTATCGTGGTGATCACGACGTGCTGAGCCCGCCAGCGGGCACGAGCTAAAATCGCGGCCCTGCTTACGCAGCATCAGTTCCGGGCTGGCCCCCACCAGTGCACCGCCTTGTGGTAGCGGCAGGTGGAAGTGATAGCTATTCGGATTCTGTGCAATCACGCGTTGCATCAGCGCCGCGGTATCCACTGGCTGCTCGGTGACAATATCCATCAGGCGTGACAGCACCACTTTATCGAGGTCACCACGTTGCGTTGCTGTCACCGCATCGGCCACCATTTGGGTAAAGACATCGTGATCCGGCACCGCCATGCGACGACGTACCTGCGGCAGTTCACTGGCAGCCGCAGGCAGCGCATTCTGTAGGTCGGCACGATGAAAAGTTTGATACGTTTCAGGGATAAACAAGGCCGCAGGCTGACTCACGTCAAACGGAATCGCACCCACCAGGATCGGATTCTCAATGCCTTGTTGTTTTGCCGCCGCAAAATGTTGATGCAGCTGAAGTTGAAAATCACCCTGCAATGATGCAGCGTCTGCCACAGAGGTGGTTATCGTGGTATAGCAGCCTTGAGTCGCGAGGCTGCGCCACGGCGAGGTAAAGAGGAACCCACGGCATAACGCAGAAAAATCCTCTAATAAGGCATTTTCAAACATGGATGATTCCACCATAATTTTCACCTATAAATGATAAGATTATTAAGAATGATTATCATTTTTATTATGGGCCTGTAACCTACGTCGATTGGACAAAAGAGTCAATCCATTCGCGGGATTTCCCGCATGATTAGGCGTAATCGGAAGGTGACGTCGAGCCGTGCAATAAGCTAAAAGGTGGACCAAAACTTATGAATAAATGCGGTTTATTGGGCCTGACAGCCCTTTTGTTTATTTTCCAGACTTTCACAGGGCTCGCACAGGCAGAACAGGGATGGCCGCGCACGGTGCAAGGGGCAAAGGGTTCGATTATCTTAAACAAAGCTCCGCAGCGCATTGTTTCAACCAGCGTCACCTTAACCGGATCGCTGCTGGCGATTGATGCGCCGGTGGTGGCGTCCGGTGCGACCGCACCGAACAGTCGTCTGGCCGACGATCAGGGTTTTTTCCGTCAATGGGGTGAGGTGGCAAAACAGCGCCATGTAAAACGTCTCTATATTGGCGAGCCGAGCGCCGAAGCGGTAGCCGCAGAAGCACCCGATCTGATTCTGGTGAGCGCCACAGGAAATGACTCTGCGATTAAACTTGCCAGCCAGCTTTCCGCCATCGCGCCAACGCTGGTGGTCAATTACGATGACAAAAGCTGGCAGGATGTGGTGACGCTGCTCGGGCAGGCAACCGGCCATGAAGCGCAAGCGGCACAGCAAGTGAAAGCTTTTGACGATCGTGAAGCAGCGTTGAAAAAAACCATCACCTTACCGCCGCAACCCGTGTCTGCCATGGTGTGGAACGGCGATGGGCGTGCCGTTAACGTTTGGACCACGGAGTCAGCGCAGGGCAAACTGCTGGAGCAGCTTGGTTTTACCCTTGCCGTCCCGCCAGCCAGTGTGCAGCAAGGTCACAGCATGGGCCAGCGTAAAGACATCATTCAGTTGTCGGGTGAGAATGTGGGTAGCGGCTTGACGGGGAAAACCTTCCTGCTGTTTGCGGCGGATGACAAAACCACACAGTCAGTGATCGGCAATCCGTTCCTCGCGCAAAACGCGGCGGTTAAGGATAAGCAGGTGTTCCCGCTTGGCGTCGATTCGTTCCGCCTGGATTACTACAGCGCCAGCAATCTGCTGGCGCGTCTGGAGAAACTGTTCGTTAAGTCATGATGCCTGCTCCGCCAGCTCAGGAGCTGGCGGCGCATAACGACGTAAGCGTCCCATAACGCACCACATAACTATGCCAAGCAGCGCTGCCGCAAAGCCAAATGCGGCGGCAGCCTGTGGCGGCAATAGCCATGAACCCATAGCACCTATCATCGCCGCACCCATCGCATCCCCGGTGACATTTTGCGCGGTCCACAAGCCGTTGATGCGGCCCAACAGATGGTCAGGCGTCAGCAGTTGAATCATCGCGTACTGCACCAGACTGTTGATGGCACTGAAATAGCCAAACGCCACCAGGCACAGCAGCGCCAGCGGCAGATTGGGCATCAGGCTGAATAATCCCAGCGCGAAAAAGGCGGCCACCGCACTGCCCAGCACCAGCTGTCCCGGTCGGGCGGCATGCTTCAATTTACCGCTGGTGAAAGCGCCGATAGCGGCACCCAGCGGCACGGCTGCGTAGAGCATGCCAAACTGGTTAGCACTCACTGACCAATGTGGCGCCAGGGCAGGATAGAGCACGCGAATCGCGCTGGCCAGTGTGACCAACGCACCAATCAATGCCACCATACCGACAATCGGACTGGCAAACAGGAACTGCACCCCGGCGGCCAGCGACTTCAGCGGATGTTCACGCGGCTGAGGTGGCGGCGGGAGTTGAGGTAATTTCAGCAGCGTCAGTACGGTAATCAGTGTGCCAAACGCGGTTAAGCCGTAGTTCCACACCACGCCGCCGTGTGCAATGACCAGTCCGGCAATGGCCGGCGAGAGGATAGAGCCAAAACGCACCGTCAGCATGGTGATGGCGCCGGCCTGCATAATGTTTTCGCGCCCCACCAGCGCCGGTGTGGCCGCCAGCAGCGCCGTGACGCCAATCGCGCCAAAGAAGCCATCCCAAAATCCCAGCAGATACACCGCAATCAGTGAAGGCTGCGGCAGCGCAGCGTTGATAGCCAGCGCGATAAAGCCCAAGCCGCAGGTAGATCGGGCAAGCAAAATCAGTTTCTTACGCTCGTAGCGATCGGCTAACACGCCGCCGGTCAGCAGACCAATAAACATACCGGATGCGGCGAGGGTGACGGCCAATCCCACCAAAAGCGGGGAGTGTGTCATCTGCTGGATCTGCACCGGCACCGCCACGGCGAGCATACCAAGCGCGACAATCGAGATGAAACGGGCAATAAATACTGCGCGAAATGCCGCATGGGTTTTCAGCAGGGATAGATCGATAAAGTGGGAAGATTTGTTCATTTGTTCGCCTTTTTGCACCAATTTTCCTCATCGTCCGCGAGGCGAGTCATGGTAACATAGGCAAACGCGAGTAATAACGATAACCATTATCAAATTGCGTTGCGCATGCGACGACGTTGAACAGTGAAGGTTTAGAACGATGCGCCAAATCCGTGCATTAGCAGGCTCAGGGATTCTGCTCTTGCTCCTCATCGCGCTCAGCTTGATGCTGGGGGCAAAATCGATACCCATTTCCGATGTATATCATTCATTTACCTCAGGCTGTAATAGCGCTGAGTGCGTGATTGTGCGTGATGCACGCTTGCCTCGCACGCTGGCCGGATTGCTGGCCGGTGTGGCCCTCGGGTTAGCAGGCGCACTGATGCAAAGCCTGACGCGTAATCCGCTGGCCGATCCGGGCATTCTCGGTGTCAATGCGGGTGCCGGTTTTGCGGTGGTGATCGGCATTGCGCTGTTTGGCGCCGATTCGCCTCTTGATTGGCTCGGCTTCGCGTTTGCGGGTGCGCTGTTGGCGTCATTGCTGGTGGCGATGACGGGAGCGATTGGCGGCGGGCGAGTCAATCCGGTGCGCCTGACGTTAGCGGGCGTGGCATTGGGCGCAGTGCTGGATGGACTGACGTCTGGCCTGTCGCTGCTGAATCCCGATATTTATGACCATTTGCGTTTCTGGCACAGCGGATCGTTGGATATCCGCAATTTCACCGTACTGCGCACCCTGTTCCCGGCCGTTGTCATTGGCAGCGGGGTGGCGATTTATCTATCGCAGGCGTTGAACAGTTTAAGCATGGGCGGCGATATGGCGACCGCGCTGGGCACGCGGGTGGCGCGTACACAATTGCTGGGATTGCTGGCGATTGCGTTGCTGTGCGGTGCGGCGACGGCTGCGGTGGGACCGATCGCTTTCATCGGACTGATGACGCCCCATTTTGCACGCTGGATGGTCGGCAACGATCACCGCTGGATGCTGCCCGCCACCGCGATCATTACCCCGATTCTGCTGCTGGCAGCGGATATTCTGGGACGACTGCTGGTGGCGGGTGAACTGCGCGTCTCCATTGTCACGGCGATGTTGGGGGCTCCGGTACTGATTGTGCTGGTGCGCCGTAAACTCGGGCGAGGTGCGCTATGACGCGTCGTGTTGGATTACATACCACGTGGCTGATGCTCGGATGCGCACTGCTGGCGTATCTGGCGATGACGCGAGGCGCATTGCCGATTGGTGCAGAGCAGTTCTGGCAGGTGTTGGCTGGACAGGGTGCCAGCAACGTCAAACTTATCGTTTTAGAGTGGCGGCTGCCGCGTGTGCTGATGGCACTACTGATTGGCGCGGCACTTGGCGTCAGCGGCGCGATTTTCCAGTCACTGCTGCGCAACCCGCTCGGCAGCCCGGATATTCTCGGTTTCAATACCGGTGCCTACAGCGGCGTACTGGTGGCACTGGTGCTGTTCAATCAGGGCATCGCCGCCATGACCGGTGCAGCATTGATTGGCGGTATCAGCACGGCGGCATTGGTGTATCTGTTTGCCTGGCGCAACGGGGTAGAAACCTTCCGCCTGATTATTGTCGGTATCAGCGTGCGCGCGTTGCTGATGGCGCTGAATGCCTGGCTGATTATCATTGCCTCGCTGGAGTCCGCGCTCAGTGCCGGATTGTGGAGTGCCGGTTCACTTAACGGTATCACCTGGGCGAAAACGCCACCGGTAGTGTGCGTATTGTTGCTGTCGCTGTTGCTGATGGCCTTGCTGACCCGGCGCATGCGTTTGCTGGAAATGGGTGATGACACCGCCAGCGCGCTCGGCGTGCCAGTGGAGCGCAGTCGGCTGCTGCTGATGCTGATTGGTGTGGTGTTGACTGCGGCATCCACCGCATTGGTGGGGCCGATCTCCTTTGTCGCGTTGCTGGCACCGCAGATCGCGCGTCGACTCGGCGGCGGCGAGAAAGGTGCGTTGTTGCTGGCGGCACTGTGTGGGGCTCTGCTGTTGATTGCAGCCGATTTTGCCGCACAACATCTTTTCCTGCCTTATCAATTACCGGTTGGCGTGATTACCGTCAGCCTCGGTGGACTTTATCTGATTGCGTTACTGGTGCGGGAGGCGCGACGCCAATGATCGATATCCCTTCACGGCTGTATGGCGAAGGCCTGACGCTTGGCTACGACAAGAAAGTGGTGGCAGAAAATCTGTCGGTGGCGATCCCGGAAGGTGAGCTGACGGTGATTATCGGCCCCAACGCCTGCGGTAAATCCACTTTGCTGCGTACCCTGAGCCGTCTTAATGCACCCCTGAAAGGCGAAGTGTATCTGGATGGTGAAGCGATAGCGCGTTACCCGACTAAAGAGGTCGCACGTCGACTTGGGCTGCTGCCGCAGAGTTCCAACGCACCGGCGGGCATCAGCGTGACCGAGCTGGTGGCGCGCGGGCGTTATCCCCATCAGCCGCTATTTGGTCGCTGGCGTAGCGAGGATGAAGAGGCGGTGCAAACGGCGATGCGGGCAACCGGCGTGGCCGATCTGGCGCAGCAGCCAGTGGATACCTTGTCCGGTGGGCAGCGTCAGCGTGTATGGATTGCCATGGTACTGGCGCAGCAAACGCCGCTGTTACTGCTGGATGAGCCGACCACCTGGCTGGATATCACCCATCAGATTGAACTGCTGGAATTGATGCAGGAGTTGAATCAGCAACATGGCCGCACGTTAGTGGTGGTGCTGCACGATCTCAATCACGCCTGCCGTTATGCCACCCATTTGATCGCCATGCGTCACGGCAAGATTTTGGCCGAAGGCAAGCCCGCAGAGATCGTGACGCCCGCGTTGATAGAACAGGTGTACGGTTTACGCTGCGTGATTGTGGAAGATCCGGTGGCGCACACGCCAATGATCGTGCCGCTGGGGCGGGGAAATTAAGCAGCCTGGCTGCAGCAAAGCAGGTTATAGCGGGAATCTGAACGCTATAACATGCACCCTGGAGCAGCGCTGAAGGAAGTGCCCTGTAAATGGCAGGCAAGCTGATCGCAGTGAGGCTTAATGTCAGCGCCCTGTTCAGGACAGATAATTTTATTGCCAGGAGGTCCCTCGACCTTCTGGCAATCGGCCTGGGTTAGCCTAATATCCGCTGCAGCAACGGGCCAATCTGCTTAAACATCTGCGGAGAGATAATCTCCACGTGTGCACAATCCATTGGCCATACTTCTAACTCACCCACATACGGTGCCCAGGCGCGACGTGCATCCTGACCAGGCTGCTGCGTCTGCTCGGCGAGAAACAGCGTGGCGCGACCGTGGAAGCGGGCGCTGCGCGCGGTGGCTAACAGGCGCACCGAACTGGCGTAGTTGGCTTCAATGGTGTCAAACATCGCGCGCATCTCTTCGCCCGCCTGATGACGCTGCGCAGCGATAAACTGCTCGCGCTCGCGATTCACCTCTTCCAGTACCGCCGGATCCAGCACATTCTCGCCACGCTTCTCATCCCAGTTTTGCGTTTCCGGTGGCCAGGTATCGAGCAGGCCCAGGAAGGCCACCTCTTCACCTGCCGCTTCCAGTCGTGCCGCAATACCTTGCGCCAGCGTGCCGCCGAGCGAATAACCGAGGAAGAAGTACGGTCCGTGCGGCTGCACGTCAAGTAAGGTTTGCAGATGCGCGTCACACACCTCGTCGAGGTGCGCGCTTTGATTCAGCGGGCTGGCGATATCCGGCGACTGAATGCCCACCAGCGACCAGCGCTGATCGAGATAACGCTGCAGAATGCTGAACTGCCAGGCAAAACCCGACGCCGGATGGAAACAGAACAGCGTGGGTCCGTTGCTCTGACGCAGCGGCAGCACGGCTTCAAAACCTGCCTGCTGATGCGATTGGGTATCGCTCAGCAACCGGGCAAGTTTTTCCACCGTCGAAGCCACCATAATCTGCCCCACCGAAACCGGCTGTTGCAGTTCGCGGCGCAACTGGGCGGCTAAACGCATCGCCAGCAGCGAGTGACCACCGAGGGCGAAGAAATCATCCTGGGCGCTGATGGTGTCGCGCGCCAGCAGCTGGCAGAAAGCCTGCGCCAATTGTGTTTCCAAACCTGGGGAAGGGTCGCGACCCACGCTGCCAGCCGCGTTTTGCGGCAGCGGCAGGGCTTTACGATCCAGCTTGCCGTTGCTGCTCAGCGGAAAGGTATCCAGTTGTATAATTGCCACCGGCACCATGTGCGCAGGCAGCCGTTGCGCCAGTGCATCACGCAGCGCGTCACCATCGACAGTGTGCTCCGCAATCACATACCCCACCAGCTGACGCGCATCACCGCCTTGTGCAGCGGCACCGCCGAGTACCACCGCGTGCGTGACCGCCTGATCAATGCCAGGCTGTGCGCTCATCACATGATCGATTTCGTTGAGTTCGATACGCTGGCCTCGGATCTTCAACTGATCGTCGCTGCGTCCGAGGTATTCCACCGCGCCGTTATCCAGCCAGCGCGCCACGTCACCGGTCAGATACATGCGTTCGCCAGCGGCAAATGGATCGGCGATAAAGCGGCTGGCGGTCAGATCCGGGCGGCCAAGATAGCCATGTGCCAGCTGTACGCCTGTTAAGTAAAGATCGCCTGCCACACCAGGCGGCACCGGCTGCATGCGTGCATCAAGAATGCGAAGTCCGGTATTCCACACCGGGAAACCAATCGGCACGCTGGCACCTTCAACGGCTGCCAAAGCTTCGCCAAACGCCGGATACCAGCTAACATCCACCGCCGCTTCGGTCGGACCGTACAGATTGTGAAGCGGCACCTGCGTCAGTTTTTCCCATTCACGCGACAGATCGGTCGGCAGCGCTTCACCGCTACAGAAGACGTTGCGTAAGCTGCCACAACAGGCAACGGCCGGTTCACTGTCCAGCGCCGCGACAAAGGCGGCCAGCATCGAAGGAACGAAGTGCGTGGTGGTGACTTTGTGACGCGCAAACAGCTGCTGAAGCGCCTCCGGATCGCGGTGCGCCTCCGGCGGTGCCATGACCAGTTGCGCGCCTACCAGCAGCGGCCAGAAGAATTCCCATACGGATACATCGAAACTGCTCGGGGTTTTCTGCAATACCACGTCGTCGGCGTGCAGCGGATAGCGATCCTGCATCCACAACAGGCGGTTGACGATCGCTTCATGACCGACCAATACGCCTTTCGGACGCCCGGTAGACCCTGAAGTGTAGATGATGTAGGCGCCATCCTGCGGTGTCGGCGCGCTGGCAGGTTGTGACGCGTCTGGCGCAGGATAAAGCGTATCAAAGTGCAGCTGTTTAACAGAATCGATGGCGCTGAAACGTGCACTGAGTTCTGCTGAGGTGATGAGCGTTTTGGGGGTGGCATCTTCCAGCATCAGCTGTAATCGTTCGTCGGGGTAACCGGTATCCAGCGGCAGGTATGCCGCGCCAAGTGACACAATCGCCTGCAATGCCAGCGAGAGCTGCACCGAACGTGGCAACGCCACCGCAACAATATCGCCGCGCTGTACGCCCGCAGCGCTGAGATCGGCGGCCAGGGCATACAGCTGCTGCTGCATCTCACGATAGCTTAACTGGTGAGTCGCATCGGCCAGCGCCGGGGCATCAGGTGTGCGTGCGACTTGCTGCGCCAGCAGTGAAGCCAGCGTTTCTGCCGGAACGGGATACGCAGTCTGGTTGATAGCGGCAATTTGTACGTGCTCTTCTGCGGTTAGCAGATCCAGTTCACCCAACGCACGATGCGGTTGCTCCGCCAACTGATCCAGCAGCAAAGCAAAACGGCTGGCGTGGCGAATCAGCGTCGATTCGCTATAGCGCTCCGCATTCGCCAGCAGTTCCAGCGTCAGTTCACCCTGTTCGCTGATGTAGATAGCGATTTCCAGGTCGCGTACCGGACCGGATGCCAGCTGATGGGTTAGGCCTTCAACGCCCGCGAAATCGAGTTGATAATCAAACATCTTCAGGTTGATCACCGGGCCGTACAGCGGATCGCCATCGCCCAGACGACCGAGATCGTGCTGCACCTGTTCCGCATCATAACGCTGGTGGCGACGCATTTTCTTCACTTCACCGGCCAACTGTGCAGCAAGCGCGCTTAGTGGCTCGGTGGGATCGTAATGCACGGCCATCGGCAGCACGTTGATCACCGGACCGGTGGCGCACAGCGCGGCGGATCCGATGCGGCGCATAAAGATGAATCCAGCGGCAAAATCATTTTGTCCACTGAGTCGCGCCAGCCACAGCGCCACCAGCGCAAAAGCCAGGTCAGCAGCGCTGGATTGTGGATGTTGATTAACCAGCGTCTGAAAGGTGTTGCGATCAAGCGTTATGCTGTGGCGCAGCAGATCGGTGGTCGCGCTTTGTCCAGCCAGCGGTAAAGGTGATAGTGAAGCCGGTGAAGGCAGGGCAGCCCCTTTTTCGCGCCAGAATTCACGATCGCGGGTGAAAGAAGAGGATGCCTGGTAGCGCTGGTACTCCTCCACCACTTCGCTAAACGGGATAAAGGGCGTCGGCTCGGCATCCTGTTGCTCGACGGCTGCGGTGTAGAGGTTGGCAATACGACGAGTGATGGCGGTAAAGCTGAAGCCATCCACCACTAAATGGTGATAACGCTGATACCAGAACCAGTGCTGATCGCCAATGCGATACAGCGTGTGATGCCATAACGGGGCACCGCTCAGTACGCGTAAATCACCGTTCATGTCTTCACGCATCAACGCGCGAGCTTGGGCGGCCGCATCGGTTTCAGCACGCAAATCAACGATTTTTGGCGCACTGAACGCCTGCGGTTGTTGCCACTGCAGTGCTTCGCCCTCCACTTCGGCAAACGCCATATTCAGGGTGTCGGCTTCCTGCATGCCAGCCACGACGGCCTGCGCCAGCAGGTCGCTGTTAATCGCGCCGCGTAATTCGACAAAGTGGGCCACGGCATAGGCATTGTGGTGTTGGGTCAGCTGGTCGGCAATCCAGATGCCGGGCTGGGCTGCCACTAATGGCAAAGTATGTTGGTCAGTCATGGTTTTGTTCATCAGAGATTCAGACATCTGTGCTCCGGTTTGCGTCCTGCGTGATGAAGTTAAGTCGGATTGCGCCACAGGGCTTGCAGACCGTCGAGCAGACCACCGCGCCAGCATAGCGCGTCATGGCCGCCCTCCACCGGCAGGTAATTCACCTGGTAGCCGGCAGCGGTAAGTTTTTGTTCTAATTGTTGATTAGCTTGCAGAATCAGGCCTTCACGTTTACCTGCTTCCAGCCAGAAACGCAGCGGCTGTTCGGGTGCCAGGCCGCTATCCAGCGCCTGTAGTAGCCATCCGTAAGGATTGCCGCGTTCGGGCCACCAAAAAGATCCCGAAAGACTCAGCGCATTGCCAAACGTCTGCGGAAAATGCAGTGCAGCGAAAACGGAAGCCAGCCCACCAAAACTCTGCCCGGCCACCAGCGTGCTGTCTGCCTGTTGGCGATGAGGTGCCCATTGCGCCACCTGCGGCAGTAATTCCTGCTGCACGGCTTGCCAGAACTGCGGGTTACAGGGCAGTTCGCGGCTACGGTGTTCACGGTCGATGATATCGATAAACAAATAGACCGCAGGAGGGAGTTTTCCGGCATCAGTAAGTTGCTGCAACGGCCCGGCAATCGGCATTTGATTTGCCCAGAATTGGCCATCCAGCAGAATGGCCAGTGGGCGTTGCTCCGCATCGGACTCGCCAGTGGCATAAATCCACACTTTGCGACTGTTGCCTAATAGCGCGCTATCCCACTGATACTGCTGCAAAGAAACAGCAGGTGCGTTGCCCTCATCGACAGATTTCCAGACCCGCTGGTCAGGAGCCTGCGGGAGATGCAGCGGCGAGACGCCCATGCCGCGCCCACCGGCCCAGCCACGTAATGGATTCAGGGGATCGGCCTTCGCCGTGGGAAATTTGTCACGCCACCAGTTACGTAACGCGTACATGTCGGCTTCACCGCTAAAGTCGATTGCCTGTTCATCGGGCATCAGGCAGTAACTGCCGCGCCAGGTGGAGGGCAGCGCGGTTTGCCAGTACCACACATCGGTGCCCGTTACCCGCACCAATGACTGCGGTGGACGCTTCTGATGATGATCGGTCACGCCCGTAATGTTGATCCACACGCGCTGAGTTGCTGAGGTTTTTTCGCTGCCTTGTGGATCGCGCCAGAAGAAAGTCACCAGACAGGTGCCATCCTGCTGAGGGGCAATTCGCGGAATACCTTGAGTGTGTTGCTCCTGCCACCAGGCTTCACTACCGGTTACATCATTTCGCCAGGTCATAGGGGCTGCCAGTCACTGTGTAGGGAAAGATTTACATAAGATTAATAATTAATACTATTGATAACTATTTGCATTTGCAATAGGGTGTTTCCGCTCAAAAGAGCACGCTCGTTCCGCCTGACTCTTTCCTTCCTGGAAGGTTACGCAACGGATGGCACTGCCAGGTCTGGAACTGGGCGCGATAAGGACAGGGATATTCTCACCGGCTCGCCAGTTAAGAATCCAACGGCATTTTTACTGGCCATCCAGGAATGAAAAACAATGACGCGTTACTCACGATTATCATTAGCTATTTTGATTGAACTGGGGCTGAGCGCCTCACTGCTCTCCGGCAGCGCCTGGGCAGCAGACACTTCCAGCAAGACGACCAGCAGCCAATCCACCACTGACGCCGAATCGATGAATGGCGGCACGTTAATGGTGACCGCACAGCAGCAGAACCTGCAGGCACCCGGCGTTTCCACCATCACCGCAGATGAAATTAAAAAGCATCCACCGGCGCGTGATGTCTCTGAAATTATTCGTACCATGCCAGGCGTTAACCTGACCGGTAACTCCACCAGCGGCCAGCGCGGTAACAATCGCCAGATCGATATTCGCGGCATGGGCCCGGAAAACACCCTGATTATGGTGGATGGCATGCCAATCACCAGCCGCAACTCGGTGCGTTTGGGCTGGCGCGGTGAGCGTGATACGCGCGGTGACACCAACTGGGTGCCGCCAGAGATGATCGACCATATCGACGTCATTCGTGGCCCGGCTGCGGTACGTTACGGCAATGGCGCGGCGGGCGGGGTGGTGAATATTATCACCAAAAAGTACACCGACCAGCAGTGGCACGGTTCCTGGAACACCTACTTCAATGCACCGGAACACAAAGCAGAAGGCGCAACCAAACGCACCAACTTCAGCCTTGAAGGGCCGCTGGGTGACGACTTCAACTTCCGGTTGTACGGGGGATTAGCCAAAACTCAGGCCGATGCGTATGACATCAATGAAGGCCATGCAGCGGCACGTACCGGTACTTATGCGGGTAGCTATCCTTCAGGCCGTGAAGGCTCGGTCAATAAAGATATCAATGCGTTACTGAGCTGGGCGTTTGCTCCGATGCAAACCCTGGAGTTGCAAGCGGGCTACAGCCGTCAAGGCAACCTGTATGCAGGCGATACGCAGAACACCAACACCAGTGCGCTGGTGAAAAGCCTGTATGGCGATGAAACTAACCGCCTGTATCGCCAGAACATCTCGCTGAAATGGACTGGTGCCTGGGATAACGGTGTCAGCACCAATACCTACGCACGTTATGAGAAAACCCGTAACAGCCGCATTAACGAAGGTCTGGCGGGCGGAACGGAAGGTATCTTCTCTAACGATGGTTTCAACACCATTCAGTTAGACGATATTTTGCTGCACAGCGAAGTTAGCATTCCGTTTGAGTGGCTGATTAATCAGACGGCAACGCTGGGCGCCGAATGGAACCAGCAGAGCATGAAGGATCCCTCTTCAACCACTCAGGCTGCTAACTATGGCTCTGTGCCTGGCGTGTCGAATACCGGTCGTAGTCCGTATTCGCAGGCGGAAATCTTCTCGCTGTTCGCTGAAGACAACATGGAACTGACTGACAGCACCATGCTGACGCCGAGCCTGCGTTTCGATCATCACTCGATTGTGGGTAACAACTGGAGTCCGTCTCTGAACCTGTCGCAAGGTTTGGGTGATGACTTCACGCTGAAGATGGGGGCGGGCCTGGCTTATAAAGCGCCAAGCCTGTACCAGACCAACCCGAACTACCTGCTGTACAGCAACGGCCAAGGCTGTGCTGCCAGCACCGGCGCCTGTTATCTGCAGGGTAACCCAGACCTGAAAGCCGAAAACAGTTTCAACAAAGAGATTGGACTGGAGTGGAAACACGAAGGCTATCAGGCGGGTCTGACTTGGTTCCGTAACGATTACCGCAACAAGATTGAAGCGGGTTACGCAGCCGTCGGTAAAGCCTCAAACGGCACCACGGATATCTACAAGTGGGAAAACGTACCGAAAGCAGTGGTGGAAGGGCTGGAAGGTACGGTTAACGTGCCGTTCTCTGATAGCGTGATGTGGAACAACAACTTCACTTATATGCTGCAGAGTAAGAACAAGGAAACCGGCGATCGTCTGTCAATCATCCCGGAATACACCCTGAACTCAACGCTGAGCTGGCAGGCAACGCAGGATCTGTCGCTGCAAACCACCCTGACCTGGTACGGCACGCAAACACCGAAAAAGTATGACTATAAAGGTCAGCCGGTGACGGGAAGCGCGGCCGATAAAGTCAGTCCTTACTCTATCGTTGGCCTGAGCGGGACTTATGATGTGAATAAGTACGCCAGCGTCACCCTGGGTATCGACAACCTGTTTGATAAGCGTCACTTCCGCGAAGGTAATGCGCAAACCACCGGGAACGCGACAACAGGCGCCTACCTCTACGGTGCGGGTGCGAATACTTATAACGAGTCAGGCCGTACTTACTACATGAGCCTCAACACTCACTTCTAAAGCAGCTGATGCGGTAAATAGCAGCGGGCAATCAGCCCGTTGCTATCTTTACGGTTAACCAGCTCCAGCCTGCCACGGTGCATCTGCACAATGCGCAGTACGATATTCAGACCCAATCCGCTGCCACCGTAACGCTGATCGCGACGACGGAAGGCTTGCGTCAGTTCTTCTGCCGCATCGGCCTCAATGCCTGGTCCCTGATCCCACACTTCGATGATCACCTGCTGTTTATCCTGCTGCATTTTCACACTGACTTCACTGCCTTCCGGGCTGTAACGTGAGGCGTTTTCCAGCAGATTACGCAGCATCAGACGCAGTAACACGGCTTCACCTTGCTGTGGAATATCTTTGCCGTGCGGCCAGTGCAGTGTTTGCTGTCGCTGTGCATAAAGTTCGGCCATTTCCGGCTGCAGCGGCTGCATGATGTCTTTTTGCCACTGCAACTGCTGATAGTGACCGCCTGCCAGCGCCTGGCCAGCTCGCGACAGCATCAGCAGTTGCTCCACGGTGTGCATCAACTGGTCGATACGTTCAATCAGCATCTCACTCTGCGGCACGTTCTGCTGGTGCAGAAGTTCAAGATGCAGACGTAAACCGGCCAAAGGGGTACGCAATTCATGTGCGGCATCGGCGGTGAAGAGGCGTTCCTGTTGGAGCGTGTGGTCGAGCCGCGAAAATAGCTGATTAATGGAAGACGTCACGGCAACGATCTCATCCATTTCTGAATAAACCGGCAGCGGGGTGAGATTATCGGCGGAACGATGGGCGAGGCTATCCTGCAGGGATCGTAATGGACGAATGATCCAGTTAATCGCCCAGAATGACAGCAGCAGCGTCAGAGCGACCATCACCAGTGAAGGCAACAGCAGTGAAGCGATGGCTTCACGGATCTCATTCTCGACGCGGTCGTTGCGCGCCTGAGCAGACAGCGTTTCGTTGACCAGGAAACTGATCTGTTCGCGACTCTCATGCCATAACCAGATGGCGCTCATCACCTGGCAGGTGAGGAGAATCAGCGCCAGCATAATCAGTAACCGCTGACGCATGCTGTTCATTCGCGCACTTCCAGGCGGTAGCCCACGCCACGCACGGTTTTGATACGATCTTTTCCGAGCTTACGGCGCAGATTGTGAATGTGAACTTCCAGCGTATTGGATCCAGGATCGTCATTCCAGCTGTAGAGATCCTGCTGCAGCGTTTCGCGATGGACGTTCTGACCGACGCGCATTAACAGGCGCGTCAGCAGTGCGAACTCCTTTGGGGTGATTTCCAGCGGACGCTCTTCCAGCAATACCTGCTGCGAACTGAGATTGAGAGTGAGATCACCTTGTTGCAGCAAATTGTCGCTGTGGCCCTGAAAACGGCGAATCAGTGCACGCACACGCGCCTGCAGTTCCACCAGCGCGAAGGGTTTGACCAGATAATCGTCGGCACCGGCATCCAGGCCATCCACGCGATCCTCCAGCGCATCACGTGCCGTCAGGATCAACACCGGCACGTTGATGCCATCGCGCCGCCACTGACGCAGCAGCGTGGCACCATCGCGATCCGGTAAACCGAGATCCAGGACGATCAGGCTGTACTGCCCACTGCGTAAGAAAGCATTACTTTCTGCAGCAGTACTCGCGCAGTCAACCGCATACCCTTGTGCGCTAAGGGCCTGAGCAAGGCCCGATTGCAACAGCGCGTCATCTTCAACGATCAGCAATTTCATTAGTTGTTTTTGTTGATATCCGAGTAGAGGCGGCTTTCAAAGCGTACCAGAGGAATGCGCCGCGTTTTCTGATCTTCAGGCGGCACCGCATAACCAGAAAGATACTGCACAAAGGCGACACGTGCACCGCTGGAAGTGGTAATAAATCCAGCCAGATTATAGACGCCCTGCAGCGAACCGGTTTTTGCCGACACTTTGCCATCCAGTCCGGCTTCATGCAGGCCACCACGATATTGCAACGTGCCATCGTATCCTGCCAGCGGCAGCATGGAGATGTAGTTCAGCGTTGAGTCATTTTTCGCGATGTATTGCAGTACCTGCATCATGGTATCTGGCGCAATCAAATCGTGACGCGACAAGCCTGAACCATCGACCTGAATGCTGTTGCCGAGATCGACGCCCGCTTTTTCACGCAGTATGCGGCGTACCGCATCGGAACCGGCGCGGAACGTGCCTGGTACGTTGAAATAGTGATGGCCGATGGTACGGAACACCGTATCCGCAATCATGTTGTCCGATTTCTTCAGCATGGTGTGCAGCAGATTGTGCAGCGGCGCGGATTGCGTCGACGCTAGCACGGTTGCCGGTGAGGTAACCTGCGTCTGACGGACTAAATGGCCGCTGTAATCGATATCCGCGGCACGCAGTTCGGCCTTGAGGATTTCGCCTGCCCAGGCGGCACCATCTTGCACAGCAAACGCCAGCGGCAAAGGTTCGGCGCGTTGGCGCATGCAGCCGGTCAGCGTATAGCGGTTTAACTCGCCCGGTACCACATCCAACTCGCAGTACTGCCCATCTCCACTGTTACGACCAATAGTGCGTACTTGGCTAAACATATGCGCTGGATAATACGAGGCGATACGCACAAAGGCGTTTTCGCCCGGCGTGGTGGCGCTATAGAGCGAGACCGAGAAGCAGTTTTTGTCGACGATAGCCGCGCCAGGCGGGGCGCTAAAACACTGCGTCATATCGTTCCACGGCCAACCTGGCGCAGCGTCGTGGCTGGCAAACACGGACGTATCGATCACCAGATTGCCTTTGATATGCGTGATGCCCTGCTTTTTCAGGGCCGCCACCATATTGCGCAGATCCTGACGGCTCAGCGTCGGATCGCCACCAAAACGCGCCACTAAATCGCCATTGAGCGTGCCATCGCTGATCGCACCCTTGGTTTCCATCGTGGTCTGAAAACGGAAGTCCGGACCGAGTTCCAGCAGGGCCGCCAGCGCGGTAATCACCTTCATGGTACTGGCCGGCAATGCCATCTGTTTGCCGTGATAGTCGATTATCGGGGTTGATGCGCCCACTTTTTGTACCATCAGCGCCAGGTTTGCGCCGTCTGGCAAATACTGCATGTATTCTTCAACGGGGGCTGCTTGTGCCTGCAGCATAAACGCACAGGTTAATCCGGTAACAAGTCGTGAAAATCGCATAATCTCGCGGTAACTGACGGGTGAAGGCGTCAATACTACGTCCCGAGGCGGTGCAAAGTAAACGATGACCCACAGGGAACTCTGGGGTAAAATACGTATCAAAATGCAAAACCGAACCTGACCCGGAAAGCTTTCCGGGTCAGGCTTCTTTTGCTTGTGAAAAGAGGTAACGCGCCGCAGAAGCTGTTTTCTGCTGTCACCGGTCAGGATGACGCCGTTAACCAGGATAGATGACGAGGAGCCAAAATGAATCAGATTCCGATGACGTTGAAAGGCGCTGAGAGCCTGCGTGAAGAGCTGAACGAACTGAAAACCGTGAAGCGTCCGCGCATCATCGCCTCTATTGCCGAAGCTCGTGAGCACGGCGATCTCAAAGAAAATGCCGAATACCACGCTGCCCGTGAAGAGCAGGGTTTTTGCGAAGGCCGTATTCAGGAGATTGAAGCCAAACTCTCCAACGCTCAGGTGATTGATATCACGACGATGCCGAAAACCGGCCGCGTGATTTTTGGTGCTACCGTGACCATTTTGAATGTGGATACGGACGAAGAATTCACTTACCGCATCGTGGGTGATGATGAAGCTGACTTCAAACAAAACCTGATTTCAGTGAACTCGCCGATGGCGCGTGGTTTGATTGGAAAAGAAGCAGACGACGTTGCGATTGTGAAGACACCGGGCGGCGATGTGGAATATGAAGTGTTAAAGGTGGAATACCTTTAAGATATTGCTACGCTTTGAAATGTGTAGCCGCATATTGTAAAGAAAGGAAAAAGGCCGCATAGCGGCCTTTTATCCCATGCAGGAGCATGGCACTTTCTCTGCCCGTCATGGCAGCCTTTACGGCTTGATTAACGTGGCAGAGTAATTTTGCGCTCTTTTGCAGGGCGATACAGCACCAGCGTGTTGCCGATGACCTGTACGTTACAAGCTTTTGTTTCACGTACGATAGCGTCAACGATCAGCTGCTTGGTTTCACGATCTTCAGAGGCAATTTTCACCTTGATCAATTCGTGATGCTCGAGCGCCAGTTCGATTTCGGCGAGCACGCCTTCGGTCAAGCCATTACCGCCCAGCATAACAACGGGCTTAAGTGGATGGGCAAGGCCTTTCAGGTGCTGTTTTTGTTTGGTACTCAGATTCATCGTATTTTTTACTTACTCAGGGATTGAAAACGGTTCATTCTACCGCCATCTCGGGTATATCGCCAAATCAACGCGACTCATTGCGTACTGATTTATCGCTACGATGAAGATTTAATTGGAAAAATTATGACGGGTAAAAAGCGTTCGGCCAGTTCCAGTCGCTGGCTACAGGAACACTTTAGCGATAAATATGTGTTGCAGGCACAGAAAAAGGGGTTGCGTTCGCGCGCCTGGTTTAAACTGGACGAAATTCAGCAGGGTGACAAGCTTTTCAAACCCGGCATGACAGTGGTAGATCTGGGTGCTGCACCCGGTGGTTGGTCGCAATATGCGGTACAACAGATTGGATCCAACGGTCGTATTATTGCCTGTGACTTGCTTCCCATGGACCCGATTGTCGGTGTCGATTTTTTACAGGGCGACTTTCGTGAAGAGGCAGTGCTGAACGCATTGCTGGAGCGAGTAGGTGACCAAAAGGTGCAAGTTGTCATGTCTGACATGGCGCCGAACATGAGTGGTACACCTGCGGTTGATATTCCACGATCGATGTATTTGGTAGAGTTGGCGCTGGAAATGTGTCGGGATATCCTGGCGCCTGGCGGCAGTTTTGTAGTGAAAGTGTTTCAGGGAGATGGCTTCGAGGAATACCTGCGGGAAATTCGCTCCCTATTTACGAAAGTGAAAATTCGTAAGCCAGACGCTTCTCGTTTACGTTCGCGTGAAGTGTATATTGTGGCGACAGGGCGCAAACTATAGCCCTCGGTACCGGAATCAAAGCAAGGCGAACTGCGTTTACTCTGATGTGTAATTCTGAGTTTCAGTGGAAAGCAGTAAAATCATCAGCGCCGCGATTCCAGGTCTGAAGGATATATAGTACCCTACGCTGTCTGTTAACACCGTTGTAATATGAGGTTAATCCCTTGAGTGACATGGCGAAAAACCTGATTCTCTGGTTAGTCATCGCGGTCGTGCTGATGTCTGTCTTCCAGAGCTTTGGGCCCAGCGAGTCGAATGGCCGTAGGGTTGATTATTCAACCTTCCTGTCGGAAGTGAACCAGGATCAGGTCCGCGAGGCACGTATTAACGGGCGTGAGATTAACGTTGTCAAAAAAGACAGTAATAAATATACGACTTACATTCCTGTCAACGATCCCAAGTTGCTTGATAACCTCTTGACCAAAAACGTCAAAGTGATTGGCGAACCACCAGAAGAGCCAAGCCTGCTGGCTTCCATCTTCATCTCCTGGTTCCCAATGCTGCTGTTGATTGGCGTTTGGATCTTCTTTATGCGGCAGATGCAGGGCGGCGGTGGCAAAGGCGCAATGTCCTTTGGCAAGAGTAAAGCCCGCATGCTGACCGAAGACCAGATCAAGACCACGTTTGCAGATGTCGCAGGTTGCGATGAAGCGAAAGAAGAAGTGGGTGAACTGGTTGAGTATCTGCGCGAGCCAAGCCGCTTCCAGAAACTGGGTGGTAAGATCCCGAAAGGCGTCCTGATGGTCGGCCCTCCGGGTACGGGTAAAACTTTGCTGGCTAAAGCGATTGCTGGCGAAGCAAAAGTACCGTTCTTCACTATCTCCGGTTCTGACTTCGTTGAAATGTTCGTGGGTGTCGGTGCATCTCGTGTGCGTGACATGTTCGAGCAGGCGAAGAAAGCCGCACCGTGCATCATCTTTATCGATGAAATCGATGCCGTAGGCCGTCAACGTGGCGCTGGTTTAGGCGGTGGTCATGATGAACGTGAGCAGACGCTGAACCAGATGCTGGTGGAGATGGATGGCTTCGAAGGTAATGAAGGCATCATTGTTATCGCCGCAACTAACCGTCCAGACGTACTTGACCCCGCGCTGCTGCGCCCAGGTCGTTTTGACCGCCAGGTTGTGGTCGGTCTGCCAGATGTTCGCGGTCGTGAACAGATTCTGAAAGTGCATATGCGTCGTGTGCCGCTGGCCACTGACATTGATGCAGCGATCATCGCACGAGGTACGCCGGGCTTCTCGGGTGCTGACCTCGCTAACCTTGTCAACGAAGCGGCACTGTTTGCTGCACGTGGCAACAAGCGTGTGGTCTCGATGGTTGAGTTCGAGAAAGCGAAAGACAAAATCATGATGGGTGCAGAACGTCGCTCCATGGTGATGACGGAAGCGCAGAAAGAATCCACCGCTTACCACGAAGCGGGCCATGCAATTATTGGTCGTCTGGTACCGGAACACGATCCGGTGCACAAAGTGACGATTATTCCGCGTGGACGTGCGCTGGGTGTGACCTTCTTCCTGCCAGAAGGCGACGCGATTAGCGCCAGCCGCCAGAAACTTGAAAGTCAGATCTCGACGCTGTACGGCGGTCGTCTGGCGGAAGAGATCATCTACGGCGCAGAACACGTTTCTACCGGTGCATCTAACGATATTAAAGTCGCCACTAACCTGGCGCGCAACATGGTGACGCAGTGGGGCTTCAACGAGAAGTTAGGTCCGTTGCTGTATGCTGAAGAAGAAGGCGAAGTGTTCCTCGGCCGCTCTGTGGCCAAGGCTAAACACATGTCAGATGAAACAGCACGCATCATCGACCAGGAAGTTAAACACCTGATCGATAGCAACTACCAACGTGCTCGTGTTCTGCTGGGTGAGAACATGGACATCCTTCACGCGATGAAAGACGCGCTGATGAAGTATGAAACCATTGATGCGCCACAGATTGATGACTTGATGGCTCGCCGTGAAGTTCGCCCACCTGCAGGTTGGGATGATTCAGGCAGCAGCAGTTCATCGGACAACAATGGCACGCCAAAGGCGCCACGTCCGGTTGATGAACCGCGTACGCCAAATCCTGGCAACACCATGTCAGAACAGTTCGACAAATAAGAGGCCACAAACCTCAGCAAAAACCCCGGCCGGTCCGGGGTTTTTTACATTCAGTGATACCGTGATTCCCAAGGAGATTCCCGCCATGAAGTTGTTCGCCCGTGATTCCCATCTCGATCTGTCGTTTCCCCATGTGATGGGTATTTTGAATGTCACGCCGGACTCCTTCTCTGATGGCGGAACACACAACACGTTGGTGGATGCGCTGACCCATACCAATGAGATGGTGAATGCGGGCGCAACCATCATCGATGTCGGCGGGGAATCTACGCGGCCAGGTGCCGATGAAGTCAGCGTAGATGAAGAGTTAGCGCGCGTGATTCCGGTAGTGGAAGCCATTGCTCAGCGTTTTGAAGTGTGGATTTCCGTGGATACTTCAAAGCCAGAAGTGATCCGTGAATCAGCGCGAGTGGGTGCTCACATCATTAATGATATTCGCTCACTGTCAGAACCGGGTGCGTTGGCAGCAGCAGCAGAAACCGGTCTGCCGGTGTGTCTGATGCATATGCAGGGCGAACCTCGTACCATGCAGCAAGCACCTGAATATCAGAATATCGTGGGTGAAGTGGACGCTTACTTCCATGCACAGATTGCACGCTGCGAAGCGGCAGGCATTAAAAAAGAGAATCTGTTGCTCGACCCTGGCTTCGGTTTCGGTAAGAATCTCAACCACAATTATCAACTGCTGGCAGAACTCAGCCATTTCCACCATTTTGGCTTACCGCTACTGGTCGGAATGTCACGTAAATCGATGATTGGCCAGCTGTTAAATGTCGGCCCGACGCAGCGTCTGACCGGCAGCCTGAGCTGTGCGGTGATTGCCGCTATGCAGGGTGCACAAATTATTCGCGTGCATGATGTTAAAGAGACTGTCGAAGCGATGCGTATTGTTGAAGCGACACGGAGAGCAAAAGGATAAAGCATGAGTAATCGTAAATATTTCGGTACAGATGGTATTCGTGGCAAGGTCGGTGAAGCGCCGATTACCCCTGATTTTGTCCTGAAGCTGGGTTTTGCTGCGGGTAAGGTCCTGGCGCGTTCGGGTTCGCGTAAAGTATTGATTGGTAAAGACACACGCATTTCTGGCTATATGCTGGAATCGGCACTGGAAGCCGGCCTGGCTGCAGCCGGTTTGTCGGCGGCCTTTACGGGACCTATGCCAACGCCCGCGATTGCCTATCTGACGCGGACCTTCCGCGCAGAAGCCGGCATCGTAATCTCTGCATCGCATAATCCTTTCGACGATAACGGTATCAAATTCTTCTCTGCGGAAGGCACTAAATTACCGGATGAAGTGGAAGAGGCCATTGAGCTTGAGTTAGAGAAGCCGCTAACCTGTGTCGAGTCCGCTGAGCTGGGGCGCGCCAGCCGTATTGTTGACGCTGCCGGCCGCTATATTGAGTTCTGTAAAGGCACATTCCCGAGCGAGTTAAGCCTCAACGGCCTGAAAATTGTGGTGGATTGCGCTAATGGTGCGACCTATCACATCGCGCCTAACGTGCTGCGTGAATTGGGCGCTAAGGTGATTGCGATTGGCGTTCAGCCCGATGGCATGAACATCAACAAAGAGTGCGGCGCAACCGATCTCCGCATGCTGCAGCAGCGCGTGCTGGAAGAGAAGGCCGATTTGGGCCTTGCTTACGATGGCGATGGCGACCGCATCATGATGGTTGATCATCTGGGCATGAAGGTCGATGGTGACCAGATTCTCTACATCATTGCACGTGAAGCGTTGCGTCAGGGGCAACTGCGCGGCGGCGTGGTGGGCACGTTGATGAGTAATATGGGGCTGGAACTGGCGTTGAAACAGTTGGGCATTCCCTTCACGCGTGCCAAAGTGGGTGACCGCTACGTGCTGGAAAAAATGCAGGAGAAGGGCTGGCGCATGGGGGCTGAAAACTCTGGCCATGTCATCCTGCTGGACAAAATCAGTACCGGTGACGGCATCGTGGCAAGTTTGCAAGTGCTCACTGCTATTGTGCGTAATCACATGAGTCTGCATGATTTGTGCAGTGGCATGAAAATGCTGCCGCAGGTTCTGGTCAACGTACGCTTCAGCGGCAGTCATGATCCTCTGGAATCCGAGAGTGTTAAAGCCGTTAGTGCTGAAGTCGAAAAAACGTTAGCAGGGCGAGGTCGTGTACTGCTGCGTAAATCCGGTACTGAACCGCTGATCCGCGTGATGGTTGAGGGGGAAGACGAAACTTTAGTCACCGAGTTGGCGCATAAAATTGCTGATGCAGTGAAAGCGGTTTAAAGGTGTTATCAGGCGGCGAGATCTCGACTTTCCGCCTGTTAAATCACCGCCCTGGCGTTTTTTTCCGCAATCAATAAAGTTCGTGAAAATTGCGCTTGCAGAGGTATGCCCCATTGGTTAGTATTCACACCCGCTTCTGATGGGTGATGACGATACTCCCCGTCAATATTGGTGAAGCTTTAACTGTGCGGATAACGCGCAAGGAAACAGGTTGATTATGTACGAAGCTCTGTTAGTTGTTTTCCTTATTGTTGCGATTGGCCTTGTAGGTCTGATCATGCTTCAGCAAGGCAAAGGCGCTGATATGGGAGCCTCATTCGGTGCAGGCGCCTCTGGTACACTGTTCGGTTCAAACGGGTCTGGTAATTTCATGACACGTATGACTGCAGTACTGGCGACCCTGTTCTTCATTATCAGCTTGATCCTGGGCAATCTGAACACGAACAAGTCTTCTAAAGGAAGCGAGTGGGAAAACCTCACTGCGCCAGCTCAGTCTGAACAGCAGACTCAGCCAGCTAAACCGGCAACCCCGGGCAATGATATCCCGCAGTAACATCGTCAATGCTTTAGCGGCAACATAACGTCGCAGTCAGTGCAGTACCGAGGTGGTGAAATTGGTAGACACGCTACCTTGAGGTGGTAGTGCTCGAAAGGGCTTACGGGTTCAAGTCCCGTCCTCGGTACCAAATCTCAGTAAAACTTGCTTTTTTAGCAAGGTCGGCGTATTATTCGCCACGTTTTCGGACGCGGGGTGGAGCAGCCTGGTAGCTCGTCGGGCTCATAACCCGAAGGTCGTCGGTTCAAATCCGGCCCCCGCAACCACTTTCCCTTAGAGTTCTTTTTCAAATATACTGTATGCATCGACGGACGCATCCTCAGTGTTTTTTGAAAAAAATTCTTTTGGATTGTGTGCCGAAGCCGCTATGCGGCGTACAGGGTCCAGTCACAAAAAGCCCCGAATTTTCGGGGTTTTTTGTTATCAGGAATCGCAATACTGGGCTATAGGCCCTTTTTTTATGTCTTGGGGGTGGGCTTGTCCACATTAGAGCAAAAATTGACTGATTTGATCACCGCTCCAGTAGAAGCGCTTGGCTACGAATTGGTCGGTATCGAATTCGTTCGCGGTCGCACATCGACTTTGCGCATCTATATTGATAGTGAGAATGGTATCAATGTTGATGATTGTGCCGATGTTAGCCACCAGGTCAGCGCGGTAATGGATGTGGAAGATCCCATTACGGTGGCTTACAACCTTGAAGTCTCCTCGCCAGGTCTCGAGCGTCCTCTTTTCACTGCTGAACACTATGCACGTTTCGCCGGTGATGAGGTGAGCCTGACACTGCGCATGGCCGTACAGAACCGCCGTAAATGGCAGGGGATCATCAAATCCGTGGAAGGTGAGATGATCACGGTAACCGTTGAGGGTAACGATGAGGTGTTCGCGCTGAGTAATATTCAGAAAGCGAACCTGGTCCCCCACTTTTAAAAGTCCGGATTGAGGCTAACCAGGATGAACAAAGAGATCTTAGCTGTAGTAGAAGCCGTTTCTAACGAAAAAGCCCTGCCACGTGAGAAAATCTTCGAAGCGCTTGAGAGCGCTTTGGCCACTGCGACTAAAAAGAAGTATGAGCAAGAGATCGAAGTGCGCGTCAGCATTGACCGTCGCAGCGGTGATTTCGATACTTTCCGTCGCTGGCAGATTGTGGAAGAAGTGACACAGCCGACTCGTGAAATTACGCTGGATGCGGCCCGCTTTGAAGACGAAGCGTTCAATCTGGGCGAATACGTTGAAGACCAGATTGAATCTGTCACCTTCGACCGTATCACCACCCAAACCGCCAAGCAGGTTATCGTGCAGAAAGTACGTGAAGCTGAGCGCGCGATGGTGGTTGATCAGTTCCGTCAACATGAAGGTGAAATCATCACCGGCGTGGTGAAGAAAGTAAACCGCGACAGTATCTCACTCGATCTGGGCAGCAATGCTGAAGCTGTGATCGGACGTGAAGATATGCTGCCACGTGAAAACTTCCGTCCAGGCGACCGTATTCGCGGCGTGTTATATGCCGTTCGCCCGGAAGCGCGTGGTGCACAGCTGTTTGTCACTCGTTCTAAACCAGAAATGCTGATCGAACTGTTCCGCATTGAAGTGCCAGAAATCGGTGAAGAAGTTATCGAGATCAAAGCGGCTGCGCGCGATCCAGGTTCACGCGCTAAAATCGCGGTGAAAACCAACGATAAACGTATTGATCCGGTAGGCGCTTGTGTGGGTATGCGCGGTGCGCGCGTCCAGGCTGTATCAAGCGAGCTGGGTGGCGAGCGTATCGATATCGTGCTGTGGGACGATAACCCGGCGCAGTTCGTGATTAACGCCATGGCGCCAGCCGATGTGGCGTCAATCGTGGTGGATGAAGACAATCACACCATGGATATCGCTGTTGAAGCCGGTAATCTGGCTCAGGCGATCGGCCGTAACGGCCAAAACGTGCGTCTGGCTTCCCAACTGAGCGGTTGGGAACTGAACGTGATGACCGTCGATGATCTGCAGGCTAAGCATCAGGCTGAAGCCCACGCAGCGATCGATATGTTCACCAAACATCTCGACATCGACGAAGAGTTCGCCACCGTACTGGTGGAAGAGGGCTTCTCTTCGCTGGAAGAATTGGCTTACGTGCCAATCAACGAGTTGCTGGAAATCGACGGCCTCGACGAAGAGACCATTGAAGCCCTGCGTGAACGAGCCAAAAATGCGTTGACCACCCTGGCATTAGCGAAAGAAGAGAGCCTTGGTAATCAGGAGCCCGCTGAGGATCTTCTGAATCTTGAGGGCCTGGATCGTGCGCTGGCGTATCGCCTGGCGTCTAAAGGCGTTTGCACGCTGGAAGATCTCGCTGAGCAAGGTGTTGACGATCTGACAGATATTGAAGGGCTGGATGATGAGAAGGCCGGTGCGCTGATTATGGCTGCACGTAATATCTGCTGGTTCGGCGATGACGCGTAATAACAGGAAGGAACAGCATGACAGATGTAACCGTAAAATCGCTGGCCGCCGAAATTCAGACTCCGGTCGATCGCCTGGTACAGCAATTTGCTGACGCAGGGATCCGCAAGTCTGAAAACGATGCGGTGTCCCAGCAAGAGAAAGAAACCTTACTGTCCCATTTGAATCGTGAGCACGGTCAGACCGGTTCAAGTAAACTGACATTACAGCGCAAAACGCGCAGCACCTTGAATATTCCCGTCACCGGGGGTAAAAGTAAGTCGGTGCAAATCGAAGTCCGCAAAAAACGCACATACGTGAAAGGTGATGCAGAGTCTGAGCAAGCTCAGGCAGAAGCAGAAGCCGAGGCGCAGCGTGAAGCGGAAGAGCAGGCGCGTCGCGAGGCGGAAGAACAAGCCCGTCGCGAAGCTGAACAAAAAGCGCAACGTGAAGCCGAAGACAAAGCCAAGCGCGAAGCCGCTGACAAGGCTAAACGTGAAGCAGCGGAAAATGAGAAAGTGACTAATCAACCAACCGACGAAGTAACCAAGGCTGCGCAATCTGATAAAGCGCGCCGTGAAGCCGAAGCGGCTGAACTGAAACGCAAAGCGGAAGAAGAAGCACGCCGCAAGCTGGAAGAAGATGCCCGCCGCGTAGCAGAAGAATCTAAACGCCTGGCTGAAGAAAAAGCGGCGGAATGGGAAAAACCTGAAGAAGAAGACAAAGGCGACTATCACGTCACCACGTCTACTCATGCCCGTCAGGCCGAAGACGAGAACGATCGTCAAGTTGAAGCGGGTCGTGCTCGTACACGTACTGCTAAAGCTGCGCGTCCGGTTAAAAAAGGTAACAAGCATTCCGAAGCCAAAACCGACCGTGAAGAAGCGCGTGCGCAAGTTCGTGGTGGTAAAGGCGGTAAGCATCGTAAGCCAAGCTCCCTGCAGCAGGGCTTCAACAAGCCGGTGCAGGCTGTTAACCGCGATGTTGTCATCGGTGAAACTATCACCGTAGCGGAACTGGCCAATAAAATGGCGATCAAAGGTTCTCTGGTTATCAAAGCGATGATGAAGATGGGCGCTATGGCGACCATTAACCAGGTTATCGACCAGGAAACTGCCCAGCTGGTTGCGGAAGAAATGGGTCACAAAGTGATCCTGCGCCGCGAGAACGAGCTGGAAGAAGCGGTAATGGACGATCGTGACACCGATGCTGCGCAGGAAGCTCGCGCGCCAGTGGTCACCATCATGGGTCACGTTGACCATGGTAAAACCTCCCTGCTGGATTACATCCGCTCAACCAAAGTCGCTTCAGGCGAGGCTGGCGGTATTACTCAGCATATCGGTGCTTACCACGTTGAAACTGACAACGGTATGATCACCTTCCTGGATACCCCTGGCCACGCCGCGTTTACCGCAATGCGTGCACGTGGTGCGCAGGCAACGGATATCGTTATCCTCGTCGTTGCAGCCGATGACGGCGTGATGCCACAGACCATCGAAGCTATCCAGCACGCCAAAGCGGCGAAAGTGCCGGTTGTGGTTGCAGTGAACAAGATTGATAAGCCAGAAGCCGATCCAGACCGCGTTAAGAACGAGCTGACTCAGTATGGAATTATTCCGGAAGAGTGGGGCGGCGAGAACATGTTCGTTAACGTGTCTGCAAAAGCCGGTACCGGTATTGATGACCTGCTGAACGTGATTCTGCTGCAGGCTGAAGTTCTGGAGCTGACCGCAATCCGTGAAGGTATGGCGAGCGGCGTGGTTATCGAATCCTTCCTTGATAAAGGTCGTGGTCCGGTTGCTACTGTTCTGGTGCGTGAAGGTACGCTGAACAAAGGCGATATCGTGCTGTGCGGCTTCGAGTATGGCCGTGTGCGTGCGATGCGTGACGAACTGGGTCGTGAAGTGCTGGAAGCGGGTCCATCGATTCCAGTCGAAATCCTCGGTCTGTCTGGTGTGCCAGCAGCGGGTGATGAAGCGACCGTTGTACGTGATGAGAAGAAAGCACGTGAAGTTGCACTGTATCGTCAGGGCAAGTTCCGCGAAGTGAAGCTGGCACGTCAGCAGAAGTCGAAGTTGGAGAACATGTTCGCCAACATGACCGAAGGCGAAGTGTCCGAGCTGAACATCGTGCTGAAGTCCGACGTACAGGGTTCTGTGGAAGCGATCTCCGATTCCCTGCAGAAACTCTCTACCGACGAAGTGAAAGTGAGAATTATCGGTTCAGGCGTGGGCGGTATTACTGAAACCGACGCCACCCTGGCAGCAGCCTCTAACGCGATTATTCTTGGCTTCAACGTTCGTGCTGATGCTTCTGCCCGCCGCGTGATTGATGCTGAAAGCGTTGACCTGCGTTACTACTCCGTCATCTATAATCTGATTGACGAAGTTAAAGCGGCAATGAGCGGCATGCTGGCACCGGAATTCAAACAGCAGATCATCGGTCTGGCCGAAGTGCGTGACGTATTTAAGTCACCGAAATTTGGCGCCATTGCCGGCTGTATGGTTACCGAAGGCAACATCAAACGTCACAACCCGATTCGCGTACTGCGCGACAACGTGGTGATTTACGAAGGCGAGCTGGAATCTCTGCGTCGCTTTAAAGACGATGTCAACGAAGTGCGTAATGGCATGGAGTGTGGTATCGGCGTGAAGAACTACAACGACGTTCGTGTTGGCGATATGATCGAAGTCTTTGAAGTGATTGAAATTAAACGCACCATCGATTGATTATCATCTGATGTGTTGCAATTTGGGAGGCCTCTGGCCTCCCGAATTATTTGGGAGAAAGAAAAATGGCAAAAGAATTTGGCCGCCCACAGCGCGTATCTCAGGAACTGCAAAAAGAAATTGCAATTATCCTGCAACGTGAAATTAAAGATCCACGCCTCGGCATGATGGTGACGGTATCCGGCGTGGAAGTGTCGCGTGACCTGGCGTATGCCAAAGTGTTCGTAACTTTTTTGAATGACCGGGATGAAGATGCGGTAAAAAATGGCCTCAAGGCGCTGAAAGAAGCCTCGGGCTATATCCGTATTCTGGTCGGTAAGGCGATGCGTCTGCGTATCGTGCCTGAACTGACCTTCTTCTATGACAACTCGCTGATCGAAGGGATGCGGATGTCAAACCTGGTTAGCAACGTGATCAAGAGTGACGTTGAGCGTCGTGGTGAAAGCCCGGCGGAAGATGACAAGGAGGACTAATGAGTCGTCCTCGTCGTCGCGGTCGCGACGTCCACGGAGTGTTTCTGCTGGATAAACATCAGGGCGCATCCTCCAACGATGTACTGCAGAAAGTGAAGCGCCTGTTTCACGCGAACAAAGCGGGCCACACCGGAGCGCTTGATCCGCTGGCGACAGGCATGCTGCCGATCTGCCTCGGTGAAGCGACGAAGTTCTCGCAGTTCCTGCTCGATTCCGATAAACGCTATCGTGTTATTGCCCGCCTTGGCGAGCGTACGGATACCTCAGACGCTGATGGCAATATCGTCGAAACGCGCCAGGTGACCTTCAATCAAGCCCAGCTTGATGCGGCGCTGGAGAGCTTCCGTGGTGACACCTTACAGGTACCCACCATGTTCTCTGCGCTAAAGTATCAGGGCCGCAAGCTGTATGAGTACGCGCGTGAAGGCATTACCGTACCGCGTGAAGCGCGTCCGATTACCGTGTTTGAACTGCAGTTTATACGCTGGGAAGGCGATGAGCTGGAGCTGGAAATTCACGTTTCCAAAGGTACCTATATTCGTACCATCATTGATGACCTCGGTGAGAAGCTCGGCTGTGGCGCACATGTGATTATGTTGCGTCGTTTGCAGGTGGCGAAGTATCCGATTGAGCGCATGATCACCTTTGAGCAGTTGCAGGCGATGGCGGCGGAAGCCAACGCAGCAGAAACGCCAGACTACAGTGCACTTGATGCGCTGCTGCTGCCGATGGATAGCCCAGCGGAAGCGTTCCCCATCGTGAATTTGTTGCCCTCTGTCGCCGCTTATTTCAAGCAGGGGATGCCAGTGCAGGCGGCGAATGCGCCTGAACAGGGGTTAGTGCGTGTCACTGAAGGTGAAGAGCACAAATTTATCGGCATGGCTGAAATCGCCGAGGATGGGCGCGTGGCGCCGCGTCGTCTGGTGGTTGAGTTTCCCGCCTAATCATTAAGCTCACTTAGACCTAACGGCGCATTTGCGTTGCTATGTGGCGAAGAGTAGAATAGCGCGGCTTTTAAAGCGGGCTGCTGAATTAGAGATCGGCACCCAACCATTCATTTATTATTTCGGAGTTCATTATGTCTCTAAGCGTAGAAGCTAAAGCAGAGATCGTTGCTAAATTCGGTCGTGGTGCTAACGACAGCGGTTCAACTGAAGTTCAGGTTGCTCTGCTGACTGCTCAGATTAACCACCTGCAGGGTCACTTCTCTGAGCACAAAAAAGACCACCACAGCCGTCGCGGTCTGCTGCGCATGGTATCTCAGCGTCGTAAGCTGCTGGACTACCTGAAGCGTAAAGACGTAGCACGTTACACCAGCCTGATCGAAACCCTGGGTCTGCGTCGCTAAGTCTGAAGAATCTGATCAACGATGTAGCACATGCACTATGCAGAAAAGCGCATCTGACGATCAGATTTGTGCGAGTTTCGCGAAAAGGGGGCCTTTATGGCCCCTTTTTTCGAGCAATCCGCAGCATTCCGTACCAAACTCATGTATTGTTGCTGAGAGTGATCTTTGCTTGCAGCGTTTCGCGCGGCTAATGAGAGGCTTTACCGCATGAGCGGTTGAAGATTGTCATTAGTCGCGAGGATGCAACTAAAGATCGGTAAACCCCGGCGAGCCCAAAAGTGCTCAGCCCCTCGAATTTAAGGACTTAAATTTTGCTGAACCCGATCGTACGCAAATTCCAATATGGTCAGCATACCGTCACGCTGGAAACCGGCATGATGGCGCGCCAGGCCACTGCAGCAGTTATGGCGAGCATGGATGACACCGCGGTATTCGTGACTGTTGTTGGCCAGAAAAAAACCAAACCAGGTCAGGATTTCTTCCCGCTGACGGTTAACTATCAGGAGCGTACTTACGCTGCTGGTCGTATCCCGGGTAGTTTCTTCCGTCGTGAAGGCCGTCCAAGCGAAGGCGAAACCCTGATTTCTCGTCTGATTGACCGTCCAGTGCGTCCACTGTTCCCGGAAGGTTTCATCAACGAAGTGCAGGTTATTGCGACCGTTGTTTCTGTCAACCCACAGGTTAACCCGGACATCGTTGCGATGATCGGTGCCTCTGCTGCATTGGCTCTGTCTGGTCTGCCATTCAACGGCCCAATCGGTGCAGCGCGCGTGGGTTACATCAACGACCAGTACGTTCTGAACCCAACTGCTGATGAGATCAAAACCTCACGTCTGGACCTGGTGGTTGCCGGTACGCAGAACGCGGTTCTGATGGTTGAATCTGAAGCAGAAGTGCTGACCGAAGATCAGATGCTGGGCGCGGTGGTATTCGGCCACGATCAGCAGCAGGTTGTGATTGAAAACATCAACTCACTGGTTGGTGAAGCAGGCAAACCGCGTTGGGATTGGCAGCCAGAGCCAGCAAACGATGCACTGATTGCACGTGTTGCTGCACTGGCAGAAGCCGGTATTGCTGATGCTTACCGCATCACTGATAAGCAAGAGCGTTACACGCAGGTTGGCGCGGTTAAAGACGCGACTATCGCTGCGCTGCAGGCTGAAGACGAAACGTTGGATGCTGGCGAAATAGCTGACATCGTTCACGATCTCGAGAAGAGCGTGGTGCGTAGCCGCATCATCCGTGGTGAGCCACGTATCGATGGCCGCGAAAAAGATATGATTCGTGGTCTGGACGTGCGCACTGGCGTACTGCCACGTACACACGGTTCTTCTCTGTTCACTCGTGGTGAAACTCAGGCTCTGGTCACTGCAACTCTGGGTACTGCCCGTGATGCACAGAATCTGGACGAGCTGATGGGCGAGCGTACTGACAGCTTCCTGTTCCACTACAACTTCCCTCCGTACTCTGTGGGCGAAACCGGTATGGTTGGCTCACCGAAGCGTCGTGAAATTGGTCACGGTCGTCTGGCGAAGCGCGGCGTGCTGGCAGTGATGCCTAAGCAGGAAGAGTTCCCGTACACCGTACGTGTGGTGTCTGAAATCACCGAATCTAACGGTTCTTCTTCAATGGCTTCCGTGTGTGGTGCCTCTCTGGCACTGATGGACGCAGGTGTTCCGATCAAAGCTGCCGTAGCCGGTATTGCGATGGGTCTGGTTAAAGAAGATGAGAACTTTGTGGTTCTGTCTGACATCCTGGGCGATGAAGATCATCTCGGCGATATGGACTTCAAAGTGGCGGGTAGCCGCGACGGTATCACTGCACTGCAGATGGATATCAAAATTGAAGGTATCACCCGCGAAATCATGCAGGTTGCTCTGAACCAGGCTAAAGGTGCGCGTCTGCACATCCTGAGCGTGATGGAGCAGGCAATCAGTACACCGCGTCAGGAAATCTCTGAGTTCGCACCGCGCATTTACACCATCAAGATCAATTCAGACAAGATCAAAGATGTCATCGGTAAAGGCGGTTCTGTTATCCGTGCGCTGACCGAAGAAACCGGCACCACCATCGAAATCGAAGATGATGGCACCGTGAAAATCGCAGCAACCGACGGCAACAAAGCGAAAGAAGCGATTCGTCGTATCGAAGAGATCACCGCTGAAATCGAAGTGGGTCGTATCTATGCCGGTAAAGTGACGCGTATCGTTGATTTCGGTGCCTTCGTGGCGATCGGCGGCGGTAAAGAAGGTTTGGTCCACATCTCTCAGATCGCTGACAAGCGTGTTGAGAAAGTGACCGACTATCTGCAGATGGGTCAGGAAGTTCCAGTGAAAGTGATGGAAGTGGACCGTCAGGGCCGCGTTCGCCTGAGCATCAAAGAAGCGACAGAGCAGAAACCAGCGGAAGAAACCCCTGCTGCAACGAATGCATCTGACGCCGAGTAAGCGTTTACTGATTGGCTTCTCCCTGCTCTGCGGGGAGAAGTGTTTGGATCATCGCGAGGGCGGGAATCCTTGTGCACAGCAGGCGGATGACAGGATGGTCATCCCAATGTTTGTATTCGGGAGTGGGAAATGAAGCCTTTTTTGCGCTGGTGTTTTGTTGCGACAGCTATCACGCTGGCAGGATGCAGCAACTCCAATTGGCGTAAGAACGAAGTTCTGGCAGTACCTTTGCAGCCCACACTGCAGCAAGAGGTGATCCTGGCGCGAATGGAACAAATTCTTGCCAGTCGTGCCCTGACCGATGATGAACGCGCACAGCTATTATATGAGCGCGGAGTGTTGTATGATAGTTTGGGTCTGAGGGCATTAGCGCGAAACGATTTCTCGCAAGCGCTGTCTATAAGACCGGATATGCCTGAGGTGTTTAACTACCTCGGTATATATTTAACGCAGGCAGGCAATTTTGATGCTGCCTATGAAGCGTTTGATTCTGTACTTGAGCTTGATCCAACTTACAACTATGCGCATTTAAACCGTGGTATCGCCCTCTATTACGGCGGTCGATACAAGTTAGCGCAAGATGATCTGCTGGCGTTTTATCAAGACGATCCTAACGATCCTTTCCGCAGCCTTTGGCTCTATCTCGTTGAAAGCGATATGGACGCCGACAAGGCCAAAGTCACGCTGAGACAGCGACATGACAAAGCGGTCCGGGACCAATGGGGATGGAATATTGTCGAGTTCTACCTTGGCGACATCAGTGAAAAAACGCTGATGGAACGTCTCAAGGCGGACGCAACGGATAACACCTCGCTCGCTGAACATCTCAGTGAAACCAACTTCTATTTAGGTAAGTACTACCTAAGTCTGGGGGAGAAGGACGACGCGAAAGCGTTGTTCAAACTGGCGGTCGCTAACAATGTTAACAACTTTGTTGAGCACCGATACGCATTGTTGGAACTGGCGCAACTCGGCCAGACACAAGACGATTTATCAGAATCTGACCAGCAATAGCTGACGAACTTTTATTGCCTGAATACTTGTAAAGTCATCATCTTCAAGGTGAGGGCTTTTCTGTTCGTCAAAACTTCTAATTTGAGCCGGTTCACACTTTTTGATGAAAATGACTGAAAATTTTCACGACGAGTTATGTAGACTGGCCGCCGCAATCTAAGAGGCACGTGTACTACATGACTGATATTCAAACCACTTTTTCTGACCTTGGCCTGAACGCTGACATCCTCGAATCACTGAACGGTATGGGCTACGAAAAGCCATCCCCAATCCAGGCTGAGTGTATTCCTCACCTGCTGGCGGGCCGTGATGTGCTGGGTATGGCGCAGACCGGGAGTGGTAAAACAGCGGCATTCTCCCTGCCGTTACTGAACAACATTGATCCAACTGTCCGCGCACCACAGATTCTGGTGCTGGCTCCAACCCGCGAACTGGCTGTTCAGGTTGCTGAAGCCATGACGGAATTCTCTAAACACATGCGTGGCGTGAACGTGGTTGCCCTGTACGGCGGCCAGCGTTATGACGTTCAGCTGCGCGCACTGCGCCAGGGGCCACAGGTTGTCGTAGGTACGCCTGGTCGTCTGCTGGACCACCTGAAACGCGGCACGTTAGATCTGTCTAACCTGCGCGGTCTGGTGCTGGACGAAGCTGATGAAATGCTGCGTATGGGCTTCATCGAAGACGTTGAAACCATCATGGCGCAGATCCCAGACGGTCACCAGACCGCGCTGTTCTCAGCAACCATGCCAGAAGCGATTCGTCGTATCACCAAACGCTTCATGAAAGATCCACAGGAAGTGCGCATTCAGTCAAGCCTGACCACGCGTCCTGACATTTCTCAGTCTTACTGGACCGCTTACGGCCGTAAAACTGACGCGCTGGTGCGTTTCCTGGAAGCGGAAGACTTCGATGCTGCCATCATCTTCGTGCGTACCAAAAACGCCACGCTGGAAGTGGCTGAAGCGCTGGAGCGCAGCGGCTATAACAGCGCAGCACTGAACGGTGACATGAACCAGGCTCTGCGTGAGCAGACACTGGAGCGCCTGAAAGATGGCCGTCTGGACATCCTGATCGCAACCGACGTTGCCGCACGTGGTCTGGACGTTGAGCGTATCAGCCTGGTTGTTAACTATGACATCCCAATGGATGCTGAGTCTTACGTTCACCGTATCGGCCGTACTGGTCGTGCAGGTCGTGCGGGCCGTGCGCTGCTATTCGTTGAGAACCGCGAGCGTCGTCTGCTGCGTAACATCGAACGCACCATGAAGCTGACTATTCCAGAAGTTGAACTGCCAAATGCAGAACTGCTGAGCGAGCGCCGTCTGGCTAAATTCGCCGCCAAAGTACAGCTGCAGCTGGAAAGCAGCGATCTGGATATGTACCGTGCACTGCTGAGCAAAATGCAGCCGGGCGAAGATCTGGATCTCGAAACACTGGCCGCAGCACTGCTGAAAATGGCACAGGGCGAACGTCCACTGATTCTGCCACCAGAAGCACCACGTCCACCACGTCGTGAGTTCCGCGACCGTGATGATCGTCGTGATTCTCGCGACTCACGTGGTCCACGCGAAAGCCGTGGCGATCGCGGTGACCGTGATGGCGCTCCACGTCGTGAACGTCGTGACGTTGGCGAAATGCAGCTGTACCGCATTGAAGTGGGCCGTGATGATGGTGTTGAAGTTCGTCATATCGTGGGCGCGATCGCTAACGAAGGTGACATCAGCAGCCGTTACATCGGTAACATCAAGCTGTTTGGTACCCACTCAACTATCGAGCTGCCAAAAGGTATGCCGGGCGAAGTTCTGCAACACTTCACTCGCACGCGCATTCTGAACAAGCCGATGAACATGCAGTTGATGGGTGATGCTCCTGCGTTCGAACGTAGTGAACGTCGTCCAGGCGGTCGTGATGGTGAGCGTCGTGGTAATGGCGCACCGCGTGGCGAAGGCGCACCGCGTCGCTTCTCTGAGCGTCGTGAAGGTGGTCGTGACTCAGGCCGTGAAGGCGGACGCTTCAGCCGTGAAGGCGGTCGTGGCCCACGTCCAGAAGGTGCTTCTGCACCACGTCGTCGTGACGCGTAAGCGATAAACGCTAAAAAATAAAAAGGGACGCCACGGCGTCCCTTTTTTATGTTCGTAAATTAAACGTTACACGCCGCCGGCAATCAACACCCGCTCTCCACTGACGTAGGCTGACTCTTCTGAAGCCAGAAACAGGGCAACCTGCGCCACATCTTCCGGCAGACCAAATCGTCCCAACGGCGTAGCAGCGATCAGTTTCGCTTTGACATCCGGATTCATCTTCTTGGCAGCCAGTAAACCTTCGGTCAGGATGATTCCCGGTGCCAGCGCATTGACGCGGATATTACGCGGCCCGAGCTCACGCGCCAGGCCCTGGGTTAAGGTATCAATCGCCCCTTTGGTCGCTGCCCATAACACCGAGCCGGGTGTGCTGCGTTGGCTGTTAAGGGCGCTCAGGTTAATGATGGTGCCCCCGCGAGCCGGGAAATGTTTCGCCGCCTGCTGGCAGACCAGTAACGTGCCCAATACATTTACATTGAGCTGCTGCTGCATTTCACTGAGGCTGAGTTCGGCGAAATCGCCGTGATGGAAAATACCGGCATTGTTGACCACGATATCCGGTGCGCCAAACTGCTCGATGCTGCGCGCGAATAAACGCTGCACATCGGCCTCGCGGGAGATATCTGCTTGTACCGCAATGGCATCGCTGCCTAGCTCGCAGATGTCCGTGACCACATCTGCCGCACCCGCTTCATCCTGGCGGTAATTAACAATGACGCGAGCGCCGGCCGCCGCGAAAGTCATAGCAATGGCGGCGCCAATGCCTTTCGAGGCGCCCGTCACCAGCGCGATTTTGCCTTCAAGTGCTTTCATTGTGTTTCTCCACCTGAGAATTCGGGGAAGGGTAAGCATGCGCTGTCCCTACAATTTTGCGGTAGCGCAATCCTGCAAGCTTTTTGCACAATCCTGCAAATGTGCTGTGCAGGGACTAGGCGTAACGCGAGCGAAAGGCGAGAATGCGGGGACAGTGATCACTCATCACGGAGTGCGCAACGCATGATTCATCAGGAACAGTGGCAGCAGTTGGTGGCGATGATCGCTCGCCATACCCCCGAAGATGGCCGCCACTTCAGCCCCATCGATTTTCTCTCTTTTGGCCGAAGCTCCAAACCCACGAGCCTGTCGCACATTGCCACCTGGGCCAGTTTTGCACTGGTGGCGCAAGGGCAAAAAGCATTGCGCATGGGTGAAGACGTGATGCATTACGGACCGGGCGATCTGCTGTTAGTGACGCTGGATATGCCGGTGCAATCCTGCGTGGTGCAGGCTACGGCGGAAAAACCGAATCTGGGCGTCGGGATCACCATCAACGAAACGCGCCTGATGCACTACCTCGAACATTTCCCGCTACAGCAGATTGGCGCAACGGTAACCAATGAACGTGGGATTACGGTACACAAAGTGGCGCCGCCACTGGTCGATGCCGTGATCCGCCTGATTGAGCTGCTGGATCAGCCCCAGGATATTCCGGCGCTGGCACCGTTAATTGAACAGGAAATTTTCTATCGACTCCTCACTGGTCCGGAAGGGCCGCGCATCCTCAACATGGCGTTGACGGAACGGCCGGGCAACAAAGTGGCGCGCGCGGCACGTTGGCTACGCGAAAACTTTCATCAGCCGCTTAAGATGGATCAGCTGGCCAGCAGCGTGGGCATGAGTATTTCATCGCTGCACCATCACTTCAAATCGGTCACAGCCATGACACCAATGCAGTATCAAAAGCAGCTGCGTCTTAACGAAGCGCGGCGTCTGATGCTGATTGATAAGTTGGATGCGGGAACCGCAGGGTATCGCGTGGGGTATCAGAGTGCTTCACAGTTTAGCCGCGAATACAGCCGCTTTTACGGGCAATCGCCAGCGCGGGATGTGCGCATGGTCGCAGTGGGGCCAGAAGGCCTGTCCCCACCGCAGTAAGCTTTACAGTGAACGAGCGGCTTCCATGGCCAGCGCGAATGAGCGCAGGCGGGCTTGCGGATCGAAAATCTGGCCATTAACCATGATTTCATCGGCCTGCGTTTCACGCATCAGCGCAGCCAGTCCCTGACGCACTTTATCGCTGTCACCGACAATCGACATGCTCAACGCCTGCTGTACACCGTACTGCTCTGATGGCGACCAGAGGTTGTCCATGTTCTCGACCGGTGCAGGCAGCGGGCCGGGTTTGCCACGGCGCAGATTAATAAATTGCTGCTGCATCGAGGTAAACAGGAAGCGCGCATCGCGCTCGCTATCCGCCGCGACCACGTTGACGCACACCATGGCATACGGTTTGGCCAGACGCGCTGAAGGCTTGAATTTCTCACGATAGAGATGCAGTGCCTGGAACAACAGGTCCGGTGCAAAGTGGGAAGCAAAGGCGAACGGCAGGCCGAGCTGCGCGGCCAGCTGTGCGCTGTAGAGGCTGGAGCCCAACAGCCAGACAGGAATTTTCAAGCCTAAACCCGGCACTGGCTGCACTGGCGGATGTTCACCTTCTTCGGCATCAAACCAACGAATCAGTTCTGCCACATCTTCCGGGAAGCTATCGGCCTGGGCGCTGGAGAGATGGCGGCGCAGCGCGAGCATGGTGCGCTGGTCAGAACCCGGTGCACGGCCCAGCCCTAAATCAATACGGCCAGGGTATAACGATTCGAGCGTACCAAACTGTTCAGCGATCACCAGCGGTGCGTGGTTGGGCAGCATAATACCGCCAGATCCGAGGCGCAGAGTTTCGGTATTCGCGGCCAGATAGCCAATCAACACCGAGGTTGCCGCACTGGCGATACCGGTCATGTTGTGGTGCTCAGCGAGCCAGTAACGATGGAAACCAAGGGCTTCAGATTGACGCGCCAGCGCCAGCGAATTGTGGAAAGCTTCGCGCGCAGCAGAACCTTGCGGGATAGGTGCAAGATCCAGTACGGACAGGCGAACTGTTTTTTTCTCAGACATGGGCACTCCAGATAAGGATGGCGCAGGTGTTATCAGACCTGCGCCAGTCAGTATTACGCATCATTACCCATATTAAAACTGCTATTAACAGCAGGAATATAGCCGGAATGTGCCTTTAGCGTCCGCCTTCAAGCGCCATACCGGCCAAACGACGCCAGTAGCCATTGCAGTCACTGCCGCGCGCCATCATCAGCGGCGCTTCGCCGGCTTCGTTCGCGCGGAAGCGATCGACCTCTGCCAGCGTAGTTTCATCCTGCGGCGAGAGGCGCACGATGTCGATCCAGTTATGCATACCGGCCAAATCGTTACCGAGGTTATAGCAGTAACCGCTCATGGTCTGGATGCCATTTAAGACAAACACTTGCTGGCCCTCCTGCGACAGCACACGGCGGCCGGTAGGATAGTTAATACAGCAAGTCTGGCAGTCATCTTTGGCGCGATTTTCGGAACGGGCGGTAAAGCAGCGTGCTGACAGCGCCAGTGGCAGATGGCCATAGCCGATCACTTCCACTTCAAACTTGTCGCGCAGGCCTGCGGCATTGCACTGCTGCAATAGCTGAATCAGCCAGTCGCGCGACATCTCGACCGGCAAACACCAGCGCGTCATACCTTCTTTTAGCAGCAGCTGCAGTGTTTGCGCGTTGTAGACGTTAAGCGTCGGCCCGGCGACAAACGGCAGCTTACGCTCGGCCGCCATGTTAACGGTGCCGATGTCGTTGGCTTCCAGCAAAAATTCACCGTTCTCCACATAGCGCCGCAGCTCTTTGACTTCCGAAGGTGACTGCAACAGCGCCAGCGTGCTGAGCACCACCTGTTTGCCGTGTTGTGCCAGATGATGGCCTAATTCCATCCATTGCTGGAATGGGGTCGCGCGACGTTTACTGCATACCGCTTCGCCGAGGTAGATGATGTCAGCAGAGCTGTCGGCTGCCTGCTGATAAAAGTGTTCCAGCGTCTCCGTTGGCCAGTACCACAGCACCGGCCCGATGGCATATTTCATAGCGTCTCCTCACTGCCAGCTGCGGTGATAGGCACCGAGCGTGGTCTGGCTACCTTCAGAAAGTTCGCCCAGCGCGCGCATCCAGGGTTCCTGCACCGCGAATTGCTCGGGTGAGGCCATGCAGCGATCAATCGCCTGGCGCCACACTTTTGCCACTTGCGCCACATAAGCCGGACTGCGCTGGCGGCCTTCAATTTTTACCGAAGCGATATTGGCGCGTAGCAACTCTGGCAACAGCGATAAGGTGTTCAGGCTGGTGGGTTCTTCCAGCACGTGATAGCGCTGGTCATCTACTTCATAGCGCCCTTTACACAGAGTGGGATAACCGGCGCTCTCATCGGCGCTGTAACGATCAATCAGCACTTCATTCAGGCGTGATTCCATCCCCTGCGGCGTTTGCTGCCAGCGCACGAATTTTGCCGGCGAGCAGGCACCCGCACTGTTGGGTGATTCCCCCGTCAGCCATGAGGAGAGATAGCAACGGCCTTCCGCCATAATGCACAGGCTGCCAAAGGCAAACACTTCCAGCGGCACCGGTGTTTCACGCGCCAGCTGTTTCACCTGATGCATCGACAGTACGCGTGGCAACACCACGCGGCTGAGATCGAAATGGCGATGGTAAAAGTGGATGGCCTGCAAATTTGTGGCCGAAGCTTGCACGGAAAGATGGCGTTCCACCTGCGGATAACGCTGAGCGGCATACTCCAGCGTGGCGATATCGGCGAGAATCAAGGCATCTGCGCCGTTCTGCGCCGCCACATCAATGGCCGTTTGCCAGCGATTCATCCCATCAGGATGGGCAAAGGTATTGATGGCCACGTGCAGCTTGCGGCGGTGCTGGTGCAGGAAGCGCGCCGCTTCTGCCAGCTTCTTGTCAGTAAAATTAAGGCCAGCAAAGTGGCGGGCATTGGTGTCATCTTTCAAACCGACATACACTGCATCGGCGCCATGCTCCACCGCCGATTTCAGCGCAGGTAAATTCCCCGCTGGACACAGCAGTTCCATACATTTCCTCCCCCCGAATTCCGAAGCGTTAAAGTGTAGGGAAGGCGACAGGCGTGAATGTTGATTTAAGGCAGTGAAAGCGTCACTCAGCATGCAGAGTGAAGGTTATTTAATCAATTGTTCAGCGATTTCCTTGATCTCAGTGGAGGCGAGGGCGCCTGGATGTGGCAATATAGGTAAAATTTTCTGAAGGGATTGTTGATGATGTTTTCGCGCTTACGCGGCCTGATGGTGAAAAAAGGCCCAGAATTCCTTACCTTACCTGTTTCACTCACCCCATTCCCTGTAAAAAAAGTGGTTTTGCAACAACTCTTAAACTGGCAATTTCGTCATGCTTTGTCTGAAGGTGAGTTAGACTTTCTGGAAGGGCGCTTTCTGGGGATTGAGATTGCAGATGTGAATCTGCGCTGGATCACCACCTTGCAGAATGGACGCCTGACCGTTTCACGCGACGCCGAGGCAGATGTCTGGTTCCGCGGTGAAGCCAACGACTTGTTGCTGGTGGCAGCACGCAAAGCAGACCCCGATATGTTGTTCTTTCAACGCCGTCTGGTGATTGAAGGCGACACGGAGCTGGGTTTGGAGGTGAAGAATTTGATGGATGCCATTGAATTGGAGGCCATGCCCACGCCTTTGCGCACGGGGTTGCAGCAGCTGGCTGCCTTTGTTGAGGCAGGAATGAAACAGGACGCGGAGGCCGCTGAGGCGCGCGCGGGGATCTCATGTTAATTCGTACTGAAATTGGTGTAGATGCGGCGGGCATCGACACGTTATTGAAGCGCAGTTTTGCGACCTCCGCCGAGGCTGAACTGGTGCAGCAGCTACGTGAAGATGGTCTGTTAACGCTGGGTGTGGTGGCCACGGACGATGAAGGGCAGGTGTTGGGTTATGCCGCCTTTAGCCCGGTGACCTTACAAGGTGAAGATCGCAATTGGGTGGCGCTGGCGCCGCTGGTGGTAGATGAATCCGTTCGTAAGCAGGGCATTGCCAAACAGCTGGTGTATGAAGGGCTCGATTCCCTGAACGAGTTCAGCTACAGCGCGGTGGTGGTCTTGGGCGATCCCGAATTCTACAACCCATTGGGCTTCGAACCGGCGGCACGTCATGGCTTGCACTGTCGCTGGCTGGGCAGTGAAGCGGCGTTTCAGGTGTACAAGTTAGCGGATGATGCGTTCGCGGGCGCAGAAGGGCTGATCGCATTCGCTGAACCTTTTAATCGTTTCGATTAAACCATGCGTTCAGGCATGCAGGCTGCTGTGCAACCAGCAGCAGCTTTTGCGTGCGGCTGAGCTGCTTCACCTGATATTCCAGGCGCGAAGCGGCCGCGCGATCGCCGGCATCACAGTTAAACACCAGCGTCAGCGGACCCTTGCCACGCAATGCGCGTGCACCTTTTCCGCTCTGATGTTGCTGCAGGCGACGATGAACATCGGTGGTGATGCCGGTGTAAATCATCCCGGCGGCGGTTTGCAGCATGTACAGCTGCCAGCCCTGTTGCATATATGACTTTTCCTGTTCGATGGCTGTTGGGCAGTGTAGCGCGCTTAGGTTAACCTCGCTATGTGCCGCATGGAGTTGCATTGTGTCTGACCATTCTCATCTTATTCGCTATCTCAAAAAACAGCGTGCCCTGTCATTGTGCGCCAGTCATGGCGACGATCTGTGGTGTGCAAACTGCTTTTACGTCTTCGATGAAACGCGTATGGCATTTTGGTTGATGACCGAACCCGATACGCGACACGGCACCCTTATGCAAGCCCATCCGCGCGTGGCGGGCACGGTTAACGGCCAGCCGAAAACCGTGTTGCTAATCAAAGGCGTGCAGTACAGTGGCCGAATTCAGCGGCTAAATGGCGAGCGTGAAGCCCAGGCGCGTCACGCTTACCAGAACCGTTTTCCGATTGCCCGCAAGGTTCAGGCACCATTATGGGAAATCACGCTGGATGTAGTGAAGATGACCGACAACGCACTGGGTTTCGGCAAAAAAATTGTCTGGCAGCGAGACAAAACCAGCGAAAGTTAAATTTCCGCGCCCGATCAAACTTACGCTAACTTTGCGTAGCAGATTCCAATAACCTGAATAACACTATGGATTAACCGCCACACTCTCCGGTGCGGCATTCGTTATTCTGTAGAATACGGAATCTGCTATGACCCAACTTGCAACATCTGCCCCGGCGACGCGCTTCGCATGGTGGAAACCCTTGCTGTTCCTCGCCGTCGTCGTTATTGGCCTGTGGTACGTCAAATGGCAGCCCTACTACGGCAAAGCCTTCACGGCGGCTGAAACCCACTCGATCGGCAAATCCATTCTGGCGAATGCCGCGGACTCACCGTGGCGCGCGGCGCTGGATTATGCGATGGTTTACTTCCTCGCCGTCTGGAAAGCCGCAGTGTTAGGTGTGATGCTGGGATCGCTGGTACAAGTGCTTATTCCGCGTAACTGGCTGCTTCGCTTAATGGGCAACTCGCGGTTTGGATCGACGCTGATCGGCACCGGTCTGGGATTGCCGGGCATGATGTGCACCTGTTGCGCCGCGCCAGTGGCGGCGGGGTTGCGTCAGTCGCAGGTATCCAGCGGGGCGGCGATGGCCTTCTGGCTGGCGAACCCGCTGCTGAATCCGGCCACGCTAATTTTTATGGGCTTTGTGCTGGGCTGGCACTTCGCGGCGATTCGGCTGGTGGCGGGCTTAATCATGGTGCTGGGGATTGCGTCGCTGGTACAGCGCAGCGTGCCGGAACAAACCATTGCCGCGCCCATGGTGATGGCTGCCGACAGCGAGCAGCCGTTTCTGACTCGCTGGCTGCGCGTCATGTGGCGACTGTTCTGGAACACCATTCCGCTGTATATCTTTGCCGTGTTGTTGCTGGGTGCGGCACGCGTCTGGCTGTTTCCGCATGCCGATGGCGCAGTGGGCAACACGCTGTTTTGGGTGATGCTGATGGCGATAGCGGGCTGTTTGTTTGTCATCCCGACAGCCGCAGAAATTCCCATTGTACAGACCATGATGATGGCGGGCATGGGGCTCGCGCCTGCGTTAGCGCTGCTGGTGACCTTACCCGCCGTGAGTGTGCCGTCCTTACTGATGCTGCACCGTGCCTTCCCGGCACGCGCCTTGTGGATCGCCCTGGCTGGCGTGGCGCTGAGCGGCATGCTCCTCGGCACACTCGCCCTGTGGCTGACGTAAATACCAGATCTTCTGATTGCGGCTGCCGCGCCACAGCAGCCGCGCATCTTTCTCCGCTTCCACAAACCGCCCGTCGATCAACACATCAATTTCATCCACCACTTCACGCTGTGCCGCGCTCAGTTCCGCCATCTCATAGCCGGTCCACAGCCAGATATCTTTATCCGGGCATTCGCGGCGCACGCGTTTTACCAGACGGCGGATGTGCGGTACGTTGTGCGGATGCAGGGGATCGCCGCCGCTCAGCGACAGCCCCTGACGTGGAATGCGCTGATCTTTGAGATCGGCAATCAACTGCTCTTCCTTCTCTAACGTAAAAGGCACGCCGGAATCCAGCCGCCAGGTACTCTGGTTATAACAGCCGCGACACTGATGCTCGCAGCCCGCGACAAACAGCGTACAGCGTGTACCCGGCCCGTTGACGATATCGACGGGGTAATAGCGGTGAATACGCATCATCCCAGCGGTCCGGTATCCAGATGCTTAACGCGACGCTGCACCTCTTCCTGCTTACCGGCATTGAACGGCCGCGCATCAGGGCTGCCCAGATAGCCACAAACACGGCGCGTGACGGAAACCCGCGCCGGATCGTGGTTACCACAGCACGGACAAGTAAAACCTTTGCTGGTGCAACTGAATTCACCCGTAAAGCCGCATTCGTAGCACTCATCGATTGGCGTATTGGTGCCGTAATAGGGCACGCGGTGATAGCTGTAATCCCACACATCCTCCAGCGCCTTGAGGTTGTGCTGAATATTGGGGTATTCGCCATAACAGATGAAGCCGCCATTGGCGATGGCAGGATAGGGCGCTTCAAAATCGATCTTGTCGTAGGGATTCACTTTCTTTTCGACGTCGAGGTGGAAGCTGTTGGTGTAATAGCCTTTGTCGGTGACGCCTGGCACCACGCCAAATTCGGCGGCATCGAGTCGGCAGAAGCGATCACACAGGTTTTCGCTCGGCGTGCTGTACAGACTAAAACCGTATCCTGTCTCGTCTTTCCACGCATCCACGGCGTCGCGCAGACGCTGTACAATCGCCACGCCTTTTTCCCGCAGGTGCTGCGCATCATACGGATGGACTTCATTGCCGCTCAGCGCGTTCAGCGTTTCATGCAGGCCGATGTAGCCGAGCGAGATCGAAGCACGGCCGTTGCGGAAAATCGCGCCGACTTCGTCATCAGCATTCAAACGTACGCCACACGCGCCCTCCATGTAGAGAATCGGTGCTACGCGTGCTTTGGTTTTCTCCAGCCGGGCGATGCGTGTCACTAAAGCGCGCTTAGCCAGTTCTAGCCGCTCATCCAGCAGCAGCCAGAAACGGGCTTCATTACCTTTGGCTTCCAGCGCGATGCGCGGCAGGTTCAGGCTAATGACACCAATATTATTTCGCCCTTCGTGGATCTGCTTACCGTTTTCCTCATACACGCCGAGGAAGCTGCGGCAGCCCATCGGGGTTTTGAACGAGCCGGTGACTTCCACCACTTTGTCGTAATTGAGAATGTCGGGATACATACGTTTGCTGGCACACTCCAGCGCCAGCTGTTTGATGTCGTAGTTAAAATCGCCGGGGCGGCGATTCACACCTTCGCGGATGGCGAACACCAGTTTAGGGAACACCGCGGTTTTGTGGTTTTTACCCAGCCCCGCGATGCGGTTGCGCAGAATCGACTGCTGGATCAGGCGCGCGGCCCAATCGGTGCCGAGTCCAAAGCCAAAGGTGACAAACGGCGTCTGTCCGTTGGCGGTATGCAGTGTGTTGACCTCATATTCCAGGGACTGGAATGCGTCAAAGCACTCTTTCTCGGTGCGCACGCGCGCATAGGCTTCCGCATCCGGAATCTGCCACTGTTGTGCCACGGCGCGATGTTTCTCCAGACTAAGCGTCACAAACGGCGCCAGCACTTCATCAATGCGGTTGATGGTGGTACCACCGTAAATATGGCTGGCGACCTGCGCAATGATTTGTGCTGTCACCGCCGTCGCGGTGGCAATGGATTTTGGCGGCTCGATTTCGGCATTGCCCATCTTGAAGCCGTTGTTCAACATGCCCTGAAGATCGATCAACATGCAGTTAAACATCGGGAAAAATGGCGAATAGTCGAGGTCGTGGTAATGAATCTCGCCGCGCTCATGCGCCAGCACCACATCACGCGGCAGCAGTTGCTGCTGGGCATAATGTTTGGCAACAATGCCCGCCAGTAAATCGCGCTGCGTGGGAATCACTTTACTGTCTTTATTCGCATTCTCATTGAGCAGCGCAGCGTTGGTTTGTTCCACAAGGCCGCGAATGGCGTGGTGCAGTTTGCCACGTTGTTCACGGGCTAAATCACGGTCATGGCGATACTCGATATAGGCGCGCGCCAGCTGCGGCCAGCGTCCGGCCATCAGCGTCTCTTCCACTGCGCACTGAATGTCACGGATATCGACCTCAATGCGATCGGACAATCGCTGGCTCACTTGCTCTGCGACCTGTGTACACCAATTCGCATCATCAATCTGAGCAGCCTGCGCCGCCGCCTGAACCGCTAGCGCAATACGCTGCGCTTCAAACGGCACTTTACAGCCGTCTCGCTTAATCACCACCGCCGCCATTTTCTCTCCGTGAAACTATATGTAGATATTTGTGCAGAGTGTAATCGCAATATGTGGTGTTTTGGCTGAAATTAATTGCGTTGTTTTTGACCTGCCGCAAAGAAGACATAACGAAGATTGAAAGCCGCACAATGGTAAAGCGGACTAAACTTCAAAAGTTTTAAGCAGGCCAAACTTCGACCTTTTTACAACTTGATTTGCGACGCGAAGCAGGTTTAATGATTTTTTTTGCCTATTTTTGGCCCGTCATTTAATTACAAGGATGCCTTACATGCCTCTGCAACGAACGCTGCTCGCCTGTTGTTTATCCCTGACTTTTTCCGCTGTTGCTGCCCCCGCCTCTGATCTGCCTTTAATGCCCTGGCCGCAAAAAGTGGTACAGCCCGCCAGCGGTGGCGAGTTCACGCTGACGCCGCAATTCACGCTGAATATTACGGGCGATCATCTGGAGGGAGCTGAAGCGCGCTGGCGAGCACGTATTTCACGTCAAACTGGTTGGCCGCTGCTGCCCACCAGCGAACCGGGCGATCAGGCGACGATCCAGGTGCAAATCGCTCAGGCGGTGGATCCCTTGCCACAGCCGGACAGCGATGAGAGCTATCATCTTGAGGTCAACAGCGGCGGCGCGACGCTAAAAGCCAACACGCGTTTCGGTGCGATGCGCGGCATGGAGACCCTGCTTCAGTTGATTGAGAATAATGAGACGGGAACGCAGATCCCCTTTGTCACCATTGACGATAAACCTCGATTCCCGTGGCGCGGGGTGCTAATCGACTCGGCGCGCCACTTCCTGCCGATTGAAACCGTGAAACGGCAAATCGACGGTATCGCCGCTGCGCGTATGAACGTATTCCATTGGCATCTGACCGATGACCAGGGCTGGCGATTTGCTTCCAGCCACTATCCGCAGTTGCAGGAGAAGGCCAGCGACGGCCTTTACTACACGCAGCAGCAAATGCGCGATGTGGTGCGTTATGCCACACAGCGCGGTGTGCGCGTGGTGCCGGAAATTGATGTGCCGGGGCACGCCTCGGCGATCGCGGTGGCGATGCCAGAACTGCTCAGCGCGCCGGGCCCGTACAAGATGGAACGCGGCTGGGGTGTGTTTAAACCGTTGCTTGATCCCAGCAACGAAGCCGTCTTCACCTTTATCGATACGCTGATGGGTGAAGTCACCGCGATCTTCCCGGATCCCTATATCCATATTGGCGGAGATGAAGTGGATCCAACACAGTGGAATGACTCGCCGAAAATACAGCAGTTTATGCGCGACCATGGTCTGAAAGACACGCACGCATTACAGGCGTGGTTCAATCAGCGGGTGGAGAAGATCCTGGAAGCGCATCAACGTCGCATGATTGGCTGGGATGAGGTTTACCATCCGGATCTGCCGAACAGCATTTTGATCCAGTCCTGGCAGGGGCAGGATGCGTTAGGTGAGGTGGCGAAGCACGATTTCCGTGGCATTCTCTCAACCGGTTTTTACCTCGATCAGCCACAGACTGCGGCTTATCACTACCGCAACGAGCCATGGCCGCAGGGACTTCATGGGCAGGATCAGATTCAAGCCGGAGAGCAAGCGCAGAGCTGGCAGTTCACCATGCCGCGTTTGAAGGGCAGCCCGGTCAAAGGCAGTTTCACTCTGGTGGAAGCGAAAAACGGCTGGCGTGGCTTTATTGATTTCAGCGGCAAAGCGCGGCGTATGGTGAGTGATATTCGCTGGCTGTCACCCACGCAGCTGACCTTTAGCGTTGATACCTGGATGGGGCCGTTCCAGCCAATGGTCACTCTGACGCAGGACAAACTGACCGGCTACATGCTGGTGGGCAATGTGCGCTATCCCACCGAGGGCAATAAGCTGGCGCAGGTGCCAACCGGCATTCAACCCTCCGTCCCTACGCCACAACAGATGCAAAACAATCTGATTGGTGGCGAGGCTGCGCTGTGGGCGGAAAACGTCAACAGTCGGGTCATTGATACGCGTCTATGGCCGCGTGCCTTTGTGGTGGCTGAGCGCCTGTGGTCGGCGAAGGATGTCACCGACAGCGACAACATGTATCAGCGTTTAAACGCGGTGGATCGCTGGGGCACGGTATCGGTGGGATTACAACAGCATCAGCAGGCGGACGTGCAGATGATGCGGTTGGCCAACACCAGCGATATCACGCCGCTGCGCGTGCTGGCGGAGGTGCTGGAACCGGCACAGTATTACACGCGTCAGCACCTGAAGTTCCAGGCCGGGCATTACGATTACTTTGAGCCGCTCAACCGTCTGGCGGATGTGCTGCCTGCTGAGAGTGAAGCGGTGCGCTTACTGGACAAACAGGTGGATGCTCTGATGGCTAATCGCGAGGATCGCGGCGCGGCCAACGCCATTCGCCAGCAATTTCAGCGTTGGCAAAACAACAGTGATGCTGTGATGCCGTTGATATTGAGCAATGACCAATTGAAACCGTTGCAGCAGCAGGTTCAGCAGGTGGCGGAACTGAGCCGCATGGGCATTGATTTGGTCAATGCGATGCAGCGTAATCAGGCGTACGGTGCCAGCGAAGTGGCCGGGATGCATGCCAAACTGGATGCTGCGGCACAGGTGCAGGATGAAACTGTGCTGGCGTTGGTCAGGCCGCTGGAGAAGTTATTGAGGTCGTCTAAATAAACGGATGCGCGATGAATTTCTACGGGAACGGGGTCACTCCACTACTCGTTGGAATGGTGTCCAACTTTCGGGGTTCACTTCTTGAATCGTGCCGCTACCGGGGGATGGCACACCATAGAATTATGCCTCTACGAGGAGATGGCACACTATAAAATCAGGCCGCTACGGGAGTGAAGAGCAAGCCATGAAATGATGCCGCTAACGTGATGTTCTCACACACTCATTGCGCCGCCACAGTTGAGCAAAAGTTTGTAGCGGCGCAATGTATTGCGCATTGCCTTTACTTAACGACGAACGGCAATTGCCTCAATCTCGATCTTCACATCTTTCGGCAGACGCGCGACTTCCACACAAGAACGTGCCGGGAAGCTGGCGTTGTGCTCGGTGAAGAAGGCTTCGTAAGTGGCATTGACGGTAGCGAAGTCGTTGAGATCTTTCACAAACACGGTGGTTTTCACAATGTCGCCCACTTTCAGGCCAGCGGCTTCCACAATCGCCTTCACATTTTCCAGTGACTGACGCGCCTGCGCAGACACATCATCCGCGACGGCACCGGTCGCCGGATCAACAGGGATCTGGCCTGAAGTGATGATCATGCTGCCGAGATCCACGCCCTGCACATAAGGGCCAATTGCTGCGGGTGCTTTTTCTGTGCTGATTTCGCGAGACATTGCTTCTCCTTAGAAGTGCGCAGCCGACCCTTGTCAGCCGCGTATTGGTTCGCCCCATTATAGGGACGATAGGCACGATTACCAGTGACCGAGCACCACGTGGCGCGCGAACTCTTTCTCGCAATATTTGCACTTCAGGTGCACATCATCGTCGCGCTGTTTCACCGCAAAGCTGCTGCATACCGGCTCACTGCGGCTAATGCAGTTGCTGTTCGGACAGGTGAGCACACGCTCGACACGATCCGGCAAGGTTGGGGCGATTTTCGCCACCACTTCGTATTCATCAATGCGGTTAACGGTGGCGTGAGGCGCATACACCGCCAGCTGATTGATCTGATCGTCGGTCAGGAAGGTATTCTCGATCTTAATCAAATCCTTGCGGCCCATCTCACCCGAAGGCAAATTCAGGCCGATGGTGATGCGCTGGTCGGTCTCGGTCAGGCGAAACAGTGACAGCAATTTAAAACCGACCTGCGCAGGAATATGGTCGATTACCGTGCCACGCTTGATGGCTTCAACCTGCAATTTATTATCGTGAGTCATCGGTTTCTCCTTACAGTGCCAGTTCGCTATTCAATACCAGTGCCAGCAGAGCCTGGCGGGCGAAGATGCCATTGCCCGCCTGCTGGAAATACCAGGCGTGCGGCGTGCTATCGACGTCAGTGGTGATCTCATCAATACGCGGCAGCGGATGCAGCACTTTCATGTTATCGCGTGCACCGGCTAAATCGGCCGCGCGCAGAATGAATTGTGCTTTAACGTTGGCATACTCAGACGGATCGAGACGCTCTTTCTGCACACGGGTCATGTAGAGGATGTCGAGTTCTGGCATCACTTCTTCGATGGTGTCATGACGCGTCCAGACAATGTTCTGCTCATCCAGCATGTCGGTGATGTAGGCCGGCATCGCCAGCGCATCCGGCGCGATAAAGTAGAAACGGTTGCCGGTGAATTTCGCCAGCGCCTGCGTTAGCGAGTGCACGGTGCGGCCATATTTCAGGTCACCGACCATCGCCACGTTGAGATTATCCAGGCGGCTTTGGGTTTCACGGATGGTGAAGAGATCGAGCAGGGTTTGCGTCGGGTGCTGGTTGGCACCGTCACCGGCATTGAGAATAGGAATGCCGCTGGAGAATTCGGTCGCCAGACGCGCGGCGCCTTCCTGTGGGTGACGCATCACAATCGCATCGACATAAGTGCTGATCACCGAAATGGTGTCGGCCAGCGTTTCGCCTTTCTTACCCAGCGAGGTGTTGCTGCCGTCGGCGAAGCCCACCACCGAAGCGCCGAGGCGATGCATGGCGGTTTCAAACGACAAACGGGTACGTGTTGAAGCTTCAAAGAAGCAGCTGGCAATCACGTTATGCTTCAGCAGTTCCGGCTGGGGATGAGCCTTTAGCTGGGCAGCGGTGTGTAACACCAACTCCAGCTCTTCGCGGTTGAGATCGTTAATGGAAATAATGTGCTTGCGATATAGCGGGTTGGCCATAGCGTTCTCCTCTGCGCTGCCGGATTGCGGACAAAAAAAAGCCCCTGCTTAAGGGGCTTTTTTTACGATCAATGGTTGACGGAAAGAAACAGCTGCATCGCCTGTGGTCAGGCGGGGTAGAGCGGCAAATTGTGCGCTGCGCTGTTGCATGTTTCCTCCGGCAAATTGTGGCGCATTATACGCATTCACTGATTTGCATCAAGCAGAAATCGCCGCAAGGTAAACGTTTGCTTTACTTATTACCCAGCGTGGCGACCATCACCGCTTTGATGGTATGCATGCGGTTTTCGGCCTGATCGAAAACGATGCTGTGCGCCGATTCAAACACCTCATTACTCACTTCCATGCCGTCTTTCAGACCATACTGTTCAGCCATCTGACGGCCCAGCGTGGTTTGATCATCATGGAAGGCGGGCAGGCAGTGCAGGAATTTCACCTGCGGATTGCCGGTCAGTGCCAGCATGGCGCTGTTGACCTGATACGGACGCAGCAGGGCGATACGCTCTTCCCATACTGATTTCGCTTCACCCATCGACACCCACACATCAGTGTAGATGAAATCCGCACCTTGCACGCCTTCGCCAATGTCTTCGGTCAGGGTGATTTTGCCACCGGTTTTCTGTGCGGCAACGCGACACTGTTCAACCAACTGCTCTTCCGGCCAGCAACCCTTCGGTGCCACCAGGCGCAGGTCCAGACCCACCAGTGCCGCCGCTTCCAGCATGCTGTTGCCCATGTTGTTGTGTGCGTCACCCACATACACCAACGTCATGTCGCTTAATGGTTTACCTGGCAGATGTTCTTGCATGGTGAGCAAATCTGCCAGCAACTGCGTCGGGTGGAATTCCGTGGTCAGGCCGTTCCACACCGGCACACCGGCAAATTCCGCCAGCGTTTCCACCAGTTCCTGACCGAAGCCACGATACTGAATGCCGTCATACATGCGGCCAAGGACGCGCGCAGTATCTTTCATTGACTCTTTATGGCCGATTTGGCTGCCGCTTGGGCCGAGATAGGTGACGTTAGCGCCCTGATCGTATGCGGCAACTTCGAAAGAGCATCGGGTACGGGTCGAGTCTTTTTCGAAGATGAGCGCGATATTCTTGCCTTTCAGGTACTGCGTTTCCTGGGCATTTTTCTTAGCGTGTTTTAATTCACCTGCCAGACTTAGCAGGTCGGCGATTTCAGCGGGGGTGAAATCCAGCAATCTCAGGAAGTGTCTCGAATACAGCTGACTCATACAGCGCTCCAGATAGGGACTAATAATGAATTAAAATTCAATCTAACCGTATGAATATGCATTTTCAACCCCGGCGTTAAGAAACTTTCTGTTTTGTGTAGTGGCGCGCGAGGCAGTGTGGGAAAATAATTGCATTCACGTCGAACATTTTGAGGACACGCACATGGCATATGAAGCATTGCTGGAAGAACAGCGCGAAGAAACCCGCCTGATCATTGAAGAGTTGCTGGAAGACGGCAGCGATCCGGATGCGCTTTACACTATCGAGCATCACCTCTCTTGCAACAACTTCGACTCACTGGAGAAAGTGGCGGTTGAGGCTTTCAAACTGGGCTTTGAAGTGAGCGAGCCGGAAGAGCTGGAGCTGGAAGAGGGCGGCACCGTAATGTGCGTGGACATCCTGAGCGAAGGCGCATTAAAGCCAGAGCTGATTGATGCGCAGGTTGAGCAACTGGTGAATCTGGCCGGCAAATTCAACGTCGATTACGACGGCTGGGGCACTTATTTCGAAGACCCGGACGCGGAAGATGAAGACGACGATGGCGACTTCATCGACGACGAAGAAGACGACGGTGTGCGTCACTAAGTTTTGATGGGCGGCGTTCGTCGCCCAACTCTCATTCCCCGCCAGAATAAAGAACGCCGATGAATTACGCTCCACTGTTAGAACCCATCTATGAATTCCTGCACTGCCGCACGCCACAAGCGTGGATTGATGAGGCACGCAAGCCAGAAAACCTGACGCTGTTGCTGACCGACCACATGGTGTGCGAGCTGAAAGCGGCTCAAACCGCGGTGTTTATTATTCGTCGATATGTGGCCGATAAGCCGAGTGGCGATGCCATTCTGGCGTGGCTCAAACCCTATGAAGATTTCATCTATCGCGATGAGCCGGACAGCAACTTTATCAATGCGCATAAGAATCTGACCAAGAGCATCATCGTGCGTAATGAACTGCCATGGGCGGATGACTTAGTCGAGATGATGATTCTGCTGATCAAAGAAGAGCTACATCACTTCTATCAGGTGTGGGAGATTATGCAGTCGCGGGGTTTGCCGTACCGTAAAATCACTGCCAGCCGTTATGCCAAAGGATTGATACGCGAAATCAGCACCTTTGAACCGGATGCGCTGGTGGATAAGTTGATTTGCGGAGCCTACATTGAAGCGCGATCCTGCGAACGTTTCGCCAGCCTGGCGCCGTATCTGGATGATCAACTGCAGAAGTTCTATATCTCACTGCTGCGTTCTGAAGCGCGCCACTATCAGGACTACCTGAAGCTGGCGGAACAAATTTCAGCGAAGGATATTGCCCCGCGCGTGCAGGCCTTTGGTGCCGCCGAGGCGCGCTTAATCAGCGAGCCAGATGGTGAATTGCGTTTTCATAGCGGTGTGCCCGCATTTTAAACGAGTGCGCAGTCATGCGCACTCATCACAACACCTTTAGCATCCGCACTTCACAATCGCCGTGCCCGGTACAACCCATGGCGCTGTCAATCAGCTCAAAGCCCAATGACTCATACAGCTTAATCGCGCGGGTGAGGGTACCGGTGGTTTCCAGGTAGCAGCGGCGGAAGCCCTGCTGACGCGCATACTCCATCGCCCGCAAAGCCAGCGCACGCGCCAGCCCTAAACCGCGCACTTGAGGCAGGAAGTACATCTTCTGCAGTTCACAAATATCCGGCGCGCTACACGCCAGCGGTGCCACGCCACCGCCGCCCACGACGAGACCTTCATGCTCGACAATCCAGTAAGCGCTGTTGGCTTCGCTGTACAACTCGAACAAGCGATCCAGATTTGGATCGGACACGGTGTAGCCTTTATCTGCGGTCAGGCCAAACTCTGCGGACACATCACGGATCACCTGGGCAATCAGCGGATTATCGGCCGCAACAATCGGGCGCACCTGTAAATTCAGTGGCGTAGCGGTGGTCATCATTTTCTTCCGGTGTAAAAAAGCCGGGCAGTGCCCGGCCTGGATTAAGCAGTTGGACTGATGCGCTTACAATGCCGCAATCACGCCCTGCTGTTCAATCAGTTTTGCTTTTGATTGTTCCAGCTCAACAATGCGCTCGCGCTCTTTGGCCACGACCGCTTCCGGTGCGCGTGCCACAAAGCCTTCGTTCGCCAGTTTGATCTGGATTTTCTCAATCTCGACATCCAGCTTGGTGAGCTCTTTCGCCAGACGATCCAGCTCGGCTTCTTTGTTGACCAGATCCGCCATCGGGATCAGTAACTCAGCGCCTTCGACGATCTTGGTGACTGAGACCGGACCTTTCTCGCCCGCAGGCAGGATGGTCAGGCTTTCCAGACGCGCCAGGCGCGACAGGAAGCTACGGTTCTCATCCACACGACGCTGCGCGGTTGGCGAGCAGTCACGCAGCAGCACATCCAGCGGTTTACCCGGAGCGATGTTCATCTCCGCACGGATGTTACGCACGGCCACGATCGCCTGCTTGATCCACTCGATATCCGCTTTGGCTTCGGCATCTTCTTTCGCCGCGTCAAACTGCGGGAACGGCTGCAGCATGATGGTATCGTGATCGATGTTCTTCAAACCTTTCACACGCTGCCAGATGGTTTCGGTGATGTAAGGAATGATCGGATGCGCCAGGCGCAGCACCGCTTCCAGCACGGTGACCAGCGTATTACGCGTGCCGCGCAGTTCCGCTTCGCTGCCGTTGGTCATTACCGGCTTGGTCAGCTCCAGATACCAGTCACAGAACTGGTTCCAGGTGAAGTCGTACAGGATGTTGGCAGCGATATCAAAGCGATAGCTGTCAAGCGCCTCACGATAGGCTTTCACGGTGCTGTTGAATTCGGTCAGAATCCAGCGATCCGCCAGTGACAGCTTCAGTTCGCCGCCGTTCTGGCCGCAATCATGCTCTTCGGTGTTCATCAGCACGAAACGGCTGGCGTTCCACAGCTTGTTACAGAAGTTGCGATAGCCTTCAAGACGCTTCATATCCCAGTTGATGTCACGGCCGGTTGAGGCCAGTGCAGCAAGGGTAAAGCGCAGGGCATCGGTGCCGGAAGCCACAATGCCGTCCGGGAACTGCTTCTCGGTACGTTTGCGGATCTTCTCAGCCAGCTGCGGCTGCATCATGTTACCGGTGCGTTTCTCCAGCAGATCTTCCAGCGAAATGCCGTCGATCATATCCAGTGGATCGATGACGTTGCCTTTCGACTTGGACATCTTCTGGCCTTCTTCATCACGGATCAAACCGGTCATATACACGGTTTTGAACGGCACCTGAGGCTTGCCGTCTTCGTCTTTGATGAAGTGCATGGTCAGCATGATCATGCGCGCAATCCAGAAGAAGATGATGTCGAAGCCGCTCACCAGCACGCTGGTTGGGTGGAAGGTACGCAGCGCTTCGGTATTCTCTGGCCAGCCAAGGGTCGAGAAGGTCCACAGACCTGATGAGAACCAGGTATCCAGCACGTCGTCGTCCTGGCGAAGCACCACAACGTCTGCCAGGTTATTTTCCTGACGCACTTCGGCTTCAGTACGACCAACATAGACGTTGCCGTCGTTGTCATACCAGGCCGGGATGCGATGTCCCCACCACAGCTGACGGGAGATGCACCAATCCTGAATGTCGCGCATCCATGAGAAGTACATGTTTTCGTACTGCTTAGGCACGAACTGGATGTCGCCGTTTTCGACCGCTTCCACCGCAACTTTTGCCAGCGGGGCAGTGCGCACATACCATTGGTCGGTCAGCATTGGCTCGATCACCACGCCGCCACGGTCGCCGTAAGGCACAGTCAGATCGTGTGGTTTGATTTCGTCCAACAGGCCGAGCTCATCAATCGCAGCCACCATGGCTTTGCGCGCAGCGAAACGCTCCATTTTCTGGAACTGCGCTGGGATCTCATCGGCGCATTCGTCGCTGACTTCACCGTTGGTGTCGAACACTTCCGCACGCTCGCGGATATCGCCATCAAAGGTCAGGATGTTGATCATTGGCAGCTTGTGACGACGACCCACTTCGTAGTCATTGAAGTCATGCGCTGGGGTGATCTTCACGCAGCCGGTGCCTTTTTCCATATCGGCGTGATCGTCACCCACGATAGGAATACGACGGTTCACCAGCGGCAGGATCAGCTCTTTGCCGATCAGATCTTTGTAACGTGGATCTTCCGGATTCACCGCCACGCCGGTATCGCCCAGCAGGGTTTCCGGACGAGTGGTGGCGACCACCAGGTAATCTTTGCCTTCTGCGGTTTTCACGCCATCGGCCAGCGGGTAGCGGATATGCCACATGGAGCCTTTGCTCTCACGGTTTTCCACTTCCAGATCGGAGATAGCGGTACGCAGTTTTGGATCCCAGTTCACCAGGCGTTTGCCACGGTAAATCAGGTTCTCTTTATACAGGCGCACGAAGACTTCACGTACCGCATTCGACAGGCCTTCATCCATGGTGAAGCGCTCACGCTCCCAATCCACGGAGTTACCGAGGCGACGCATTTGGCGGGTGATGGTGCCGCCGGACTCTGCTTTCCACTGCCAGATTTTATCGATGAAGGCATCACGACCGTAATCCTGGCGAGTTTTGCCCTCTTCAGCGGCGATCTTGCGCTCCACCACCATTTGAGTCGCGATACCGGCGTGGTCAGTACCCGCCTGCCACAGGGTGTTTTTACCCTGCATACGCTGGTAGCGAATCATGGTATCCATGATGGTCTGCTGGAAAGCGTGACCCATATGCAAGCTGCCGGTGACGTTCGGCGGCGGGATCATGATGCAAAAGCTTTCCTGGCTGGTGTCGCCATTCGGTTTGAAGTAGCCCTGCTGTTCCCAGTGCTCGTAGAGCGGCTGCTCGATATCTTGCGGGTTATATGTCTTTTCCATTTCTACACTGTCGTTTGCGGCGGAGGTGGCGTCGCCGTATTCAATTGGAAACCAACGCTGCGATACGTTTTGTAGCGATCGCGCGCCAGTTGTTTTAGGGATTCTTCGTAAGGAACAAAGTCTATCACTTCATGGAAACCAGTAGCAAAATCTGCGAACTGTGGTAGCAGGCTGATCAGCAGGTCACGCGGTGAACTGCCGCGTCGTTGCGGCCAGGCCAGCTCAACCGGGGCACCGTAGCGTGGGCCTTCACCCGCCAGATTGTGTGGCACAAAGGCGTTGGCGGGGCGCTGCCAGAGCGCTTCATCCAGACGATTGGCCTGCTCTTCATTCTCGCAGGCAATCAGAATGCGTTTGCCGTCACGCCAGCGTGTTTCGGCCAGATCGCACACCAGTGCTTCGATGGCGCTCAGGCCGTCACTGGCGCTTTCTGACTCCATCACATAGAAAGTGGCGTTTTTCATGGCAAGCTTATTTCCATTAATGACAGTGGGGCGCATTTTGCGCCCCATGAGTTGATACGTCTATACACTTCATACTTCAAGGTGCAGATGCGTTGGCTGCTCTCGCTCACCCGAATCACTGACTTGAGTAAGCTCATCGGGACTATGAACCTCCCGAAGGAGGTTCACCCTGCGGGCCAGCGTAAGCGCTGTTAAAATCGACAAGTCGATTTGTCGCTCATTTGCCGCCTTCCTGCACCTCGGATTATTTGTGTATATTTTTTCGCGGCTTTAATCGTCGCCGTTCAGACCCGCGCGGTTCAACAGGAACTGCGACAGCAGCGGAACCGGGCGGCCGGTGGCACCTTTGGCCTTGCCAGAACGCCATGCGGTACCCGCGATGTCCAGGTGCGCCCAGTTAAACTTACGCGCAAAACGCGCCAGGAAACAGGCTGCCGTGATGGCACCGCCGGGACGGCCGCCAATGTTTGCCATATCGGCAAAATTGGATTCCAGCTGCTCCTGATACTCATCCGCCATCGGCAGACGCCACGCGCGGTCACCTGCTTGTTCTGAGGCGCTGATCAGCTCGTGCGCCAGCGGATTATGGTTCGACATCAAACCACTGACGTGATGGCCCAGCGCAATCACGCAGGCACCGGTCAGGGTCGCGACGTCAATCACCACTTCTGGCTCGAAGCGCTCAACGTAAGTCAGCGCATCGCACAGCACCAGACGGCCTTCCGCATCGGTATTCAGCACTTCAACGGTTTGGCCCGACATGGTGGTCAGCACATCGCCTGGACGCATCGAACGACCATCCGGCATGTTCTCACAACCCACCAGTACGCCGACGACGTTCAATGGCAGATTGAGTTCCGCCACCATGCGCATCACGCCGTACACGGACGCCGCGCCGCACATGTCGTACTTCATCTCATCCATCGAATCGGCAGGTTTAATCGAGATACCACCGGAATCGAAGGTCAGGCCTTTACCGACCAGCACAATCGGACGCGCTTCCGGATCGGTACTGCCTTTGTATTCAATCACCGACATCAATGATTCGTTGTGTGAGCCAGCACCGACCGCCAGATACGCGTTCATGCCCAGCTCTTTCATCTGCTGTTCACCGATGACACGCGTGGTGACATTTTTGCTGTACGCATCAGCCAACTGGCGCGCCTGCGACGCCAGATACGCGGCGTTACAAATATTTGGCGGCATATTGCTGAGGTCTTTGGCGGCTCTGACGCCCGCTGCCACCGCTAAACCATGCTGAATCGCACGTTCACCGCTGGTGAGTTCACGACGGGTTGGCACGTTGAACACCAGCTTGCGCAGTGGACGGCGCGGTTCAACTTTATTGCTTTTCAGCTGGTCGAAGTTGTAGAGCGCTTCTTTTGAGGTTTCAACCGCCTGGCGGACTTTCCAGTAAGTGTTGCGCCCTTTAACATGCAGTTCGGTCAGGAAGCACACCGCTTCCATCGAACCCGTGTCGTTCAGCGTATTGATGGTCTTCTGAATCACCTGCTTATACTGGCGTTCATCCAGCTCGCGCTCTTTACCGCAGCCGATCAACAGGATACGTTCAGACAGGATGTTAGGCACATGGTGCAGCAGCAAGGTCTGACCGACTTTGCCTTCCAGTTCACCGCGGCGCAGCAGGGCGCTGATGTAGCCGTCGCTGATTTTATCCAGCTGTTCAGCAATGGGTGACAAACGGCGCGGTTCGAAAACGCCTACAACAATGCAGGCGCTACGCTGTTTTTCCGGGCTACCGCTTTTTACACTGAACTCCATGCACTCTCCTGAATCTTAAAGACAACGGCCTTAGCTGTCGTTAGAATGTAGCGCGTTCGTAACCCATTATTTTTAGCGGCGCCATGACAATTTAACGCCGACGGTCATAATGAGATGTGGTGGCAATGTGTTGTTTTTTCACCACCCTAACGCGTTCGTCATACTATTTTAGCTACGATGACGGCCATTGATGAAGAAAAATGGCTGATAAGCGTTGAAACTAGCGATTTTCCTGCAAAAAGACAAGTTATCACAGGCGTACTAAGCGTGATCATCATTAGATATCTGGTTCGGGAAACGCTCAAAAGCCAGCTGGCTATCCTGTTCATCCTGCTACTGATCTTCTTTTGCCAGAAGTTAGTCAGGATTTTGGGTGCAGCGGTGGATGGCGAGATCCCAACAAATCTGGTTCTGACATTGTTAGGACTTGGCGTGCCTGAAATGGCACAACTTATCCTGCCCCTAAGCTTGTTTCTGGCGATTTTAATGACCCTTGGGCGGCTGTACACCGAAAGTGAGATCACGGTGATGCATGCCTGCGGCCTGGGGAAAAGCGTGCTGGTCAAGGCCGCGATGATCCTGATGCTGCTGACTTCAGCGGTAGCGGCTGTCAACGTCCTTTGGTTAGGACCATGGTCATCGCGTTACCAGGATGAAGTCACACAAAATGCCAAAGCCAACCCTGGCGCAGCGGCACTGGCGGCGGGCCAGTTCCAGACCTCCAGCGACGGTAATACTGTGCTGTTTGTGGAAAATGTGAAGGGTAATCACTTTGGTAGCGTATTCCTGGCCCAGCTGCGTCCGAAAGGCAATGCACGCCCATCGGTGGTGCTGGCTGACAGCGGTCATATGGAACAACGCAAAGACGGTTCTCAAGTGGTGACGCTGGATAAAGGCACGCGCTTCGAGGGCACGGCGATGCTGCGCGATTTCCGCATCACCGACTTCACCAACTACCAGGCGCTGGTGGGCTATAAAGAGGCCACGCTCGATCCGAATGATGCCGATCAGGCGAGCATTAGCACCCTGTACCAAAACAAAACGCCGCAGTTCCAGGCCGAGTTCCACTGGCGTTTAACGCTGGTGTTTGCGGTGCTGGTGATGGCGTTGATGGTGGTGCCGCTCAGCGTGGTCAACCCTCGGCAGGGGCGTGTGCTGTCAATGCTGCCTGCGATGCTGCTGTATCTGATCTTCTTCCTGCTGCAGAGTTCGTTACGTTCTAACGCAGCGAAAGGCAAGTTCGATCCCGCGATTTGGATGTGGGTAGTGAACCTGGCTTATCTGGCGCTGGCCGTGATGTTGAACCTGTGGGATACGGTACCGATGCGACGCATTCGTGGTCGCTTTAGTCGTGGAGGATCGCAGTGATGTTTAAGGTCCTTGACCGCTATATCGGTAAAACCATTTTCAACACCATCATGCTGACATTGTTCATGCTGGTGTCGCTATCGGGCATCATCAAGTTTGTCGATCAGCTACGTAAAACCGGGCAGGGCGCTTACACCGCGCTCGACGCCGGTTACTACACGCTGCTCAGCGTACCGAAAGATATTGAAATCTTCTTCCCGATGGCCGCACTGCTGGGTGCACTGTTGGGCTTGGGAACGCTAGCGCAGCGCAGCGAGCTGGTGGTGATGCAGGCATCGGGCTTTACCCGTATGCAGGTGGCGCTGGCGGTGATGAAAACCGCGATTCCTCTGGTGTTGTTGACCATGGCTATCGGCGAATTTGTGGCACCGCAGGGGGAGCAGATGGCGCGTAACTACCGTGCGCAGCAACTGTACGGCGGCTCGCTGATGTCGACGCAGAATGGGCTGTGGGCGAAAGACGGCCATGACTTCATCTACATCGAACGTATCAAAGGCGACAACGAGATTGATGGCGTCAGCATATACACCTTCACCGATCAGCGTCGTCTTCTCAGCGTTCGTTATGCCGCCAGTGCGACATGGAACAAAGACAAGAAGTTGTGGCAGCTGTCGCAGGTGGATGAGTCCAACCTGAGTGATGCGAAACAGATTACCGGTTCGCAAAGTCTGGGTGGGGAGTGGAAAACCAACCTGACGCCTGACAAACTCGGCGTGGTCGCGCTGGATCCGGATGCGCTGTCCATTAGCGGTCTGTACAACTACAGCAAATACCTTAAGCAGAGTGGCCAAGTGTCAGGGCGTTATCTGCTAAACATGTGGGGTAAAATCTTCCAGCCGCTGTCCGTGGCGGTGATGATGTTAATGGCGCTGTCGTTTATCTTTGGTCCGCTGCGAAGTGTGTCGATGGGCGTGCGCGTGGTGACGGGTATCAGCTTCGGCTTCCTGTTCTACGTGCTGGATCAGATCTTCGGACCGCTGAGCCTGGTGTATGGCATCCCGCCGCTTCTGGGGGCGCTATTGCCGAGCGCCGCGTTCTTTGCCATCAGCTTGTATCTGTTGATGAAGCGCAGTTAATGATGGTAAAGGGATAACCCGCAGCTATCACGAAAACCCATTGAAGCCGCCATCTCCATGGCGGTTTTTTTATTACTTCAATGTATGAATCAACGTTGGCAGCTGCGATAGCAGATACAGAACTAATCCAATGGTGCCACCCACCAACGTCCCGTTAATACGAATAAACTGCAGATCGCGGCCAATGTTCAACTCAATCTGTTGTGACATCTCTCGCGCATCCCAGCTCTTCACGGTATCGCTGATGTGGCGCGTCAGGAATTCGGCGAACTCTGGAGCAATGCTGCGGGCGGCATCTTCCAGGTGTTGATTCATCGAGGTACGCAGCCCTTCATCTGCTGCCAGCGTTTCGCCGAACCATAGCGCGGCAAGACGCACGCGCTCCTGCACGCGAGAATCTTCACTGTTAAGATCGGCCTTCAGCCAGCTACGCAAGTCCTGCCATAGCTCGCCGATGTAGCGATTCAGCGACTCATCCTCTTTCAGCCAGCTTTTGATCACCTCGGCGCGTTCGGCCATTTCGGGGTCGGTTTTCAGCTTCTCAATCAGTCGCTGTACTGCGCGGTCAAAGCCCAGACGCAGTTCGTGACCTTGATTGATTGCCACTTCATCCAGAATCGAGTCCACTGCATTAGCCACCAGGTCAGCACTGTGCTCGCCCAGCCATTCGGTGGGTAGCATTTTGGCTTTGATCGGATGTTCACGCTTCAGCCAGCGCACAATCTGAGCCGCGATAAATTCACGCGTGCCAGGCTTATGCAGCAGACGCAGCAGCTGTTGTACTGCGGCATCGAGCAGTTCCTGATGACGATTGTTTTTGGTCAGGCTGTCGAGCAGCAGTGCGCTGGATTGCGTCAGATCGACCTTATCCAGGGCGCGATGCACGGCACGCCGCAGGAAGCGCTGGATGCGTTCATCATCCGTGAGATCAAGGAAGCCGCGCATCACCTGCAACAGATGGCGGCCAATGCGATCGGCGTTGCCCGGTGTGTTGAGCCAATGCGCCAGCATCTGCGAGGGATCGTGGCGGCGGATCAGCGCCAGCAACGAATCGGTATCAAGAAATTTCTCCTGCACAAAGCGGCCAAGATTCTCCCCGATGCGATCCTTATTGCGCGGAATGATCGCCGTATGACGCGAGATGAAGGGCACCGGCACGCGGCGAAACAGCGCGACCACCGCAAACCAGTCTGCCAGCGCACCGACCATCGCCGCTTCAGCAATGGCCTTGAGACCAAGCACCCAAAAATTGGGTGGTAGAAACAGCGTCACGACAAAAGTCACTGCGGCAACCAGCAGCAATGCGAGTGCCAGACGCTTGCTCCGTTTGAGTTGTTGATATTTATCCATATAACGATCTTAGCAGACCACACCTTATGGTGGCGGTGCGAATCATTGTACCTATTCAATCAGCGTCATTGATGTCGCGGCGCGCAGGTGTCACAGCAGCGTTGCTGATACCCGCGCCATACATAGCGCCGCGGAGGAAGATAAATATTTTCAGTGTGTTATCGACGACGGCCGCCCATCAAACTCCCCAGTACGCCACGAATGATCTGGTTGGTTACCTGGCGCGCCGCGCTTTTTGCCACGCTCTGCACCACGCCATCGCGCTTGCCGCCGCGCGGTCCGGTGGTGCCAAACAGAATGTCTTTCAACCCGCCGAGAATGACATCATCAACTTCGACATTATTGCCTTTGGCTTCCGGCGCATCGGCCTGCTGTGGCGCGGCTTGCACCCCTTTTTGCAGCATCTCAAACGCGGATTCGCGATCCACTTCGGTGTCGTATTTGCCGTACAGCGGTGAGTTATTGATCAGGCCGTTGCGCTCATCCTGCGTTATCGGCCCCATGCGCGAGCCGGGCGCAATCACCATGGCGCGTTGCACCATCGACGGGCTGCCTTTTTCATCGAGAAACGAAATCAGCGCCTCGCCAGTGCCCAGCGCCTGAATGGCTTCCACGGTATTGAATGCCGGATTGGCGCGCATGGTTTCGGCGGCGCTTTTCACCGCTTTTTGATCTTTCGGCGTGAAGGCGCGCAGGGCGTGTTGCACACGATTGCCCAGCTGGCCGAGCACGTTGTCAGGGATATCCGATGGATTCTGCGTGACGAAATAGACGCCGACGCCTTTGGATCGAATCAGACGGATCACTTGCTCCACTTTCTCCAGCAGCACCGGCGGCGCATCGGTAAACAGCAGGTGTGCCTCATCAAAGAAAAATACCATCTTTGGTTTGTCGAGATCGCCCGCTTCGGGCAATTGTTCGTACAGCTCCGCCAGCAGCCACAGCAGGCTGGTGGCATAGAGTTTCGGCATCTGATACAGCTTCTCAGCGGAGAGAATGTTGATGAAGCCTTTGCCTTCGCTGTCACAACGCATCCAGTCGCGGATATCCAGCATCGGCTCGCCAAAGAAGTGTTCAGCGCCTTGCTGTTCCAGCGCCAGTAAGCCACGTTGAATCGCCCCCACAGAGGCGCTGTTGATGTTGCCGTACTGCGTCTGGAAAGATTTAGCGTTATCGCCGATGTATTGCGTCATGGCGCGCAGATCTTTGAAATCCAGCAGCAACAGGCCCTGATCGTCGGCGATGCGGAAGATGATTTGCAGCACGCCCGATTGCACATCATTGAGGTTGAGCAAGCGCGCCAGCAACAGCGGGCCAAGGTCGGAAACGGTGGCGCGCACTGGGTGGCCTTTCTCGGCAAAAATGTCCCACACCATCACCGGATTTTTCTGTGCCTGCCAGTCGGTCACGCCAATCTTTTCCAGCCGTGCCAGCAACTTTTCCGAGCCTTCACCGGCGGTGGCTACGCCAGTCAGATCGCCTTTCACATCGGCCATAAACACCGGCACGCCGATATTAGAGAAGGACTCGGCAATTTTTTGCAGCGTCACGGTTTTACCGGTGCCGGTGGCGCCAGTGATTAAGCCGTGGCGGTTCGCCATATTGGAAAGCAGGGATAACTGGATGTCGGGCGTTTGAGCAATCAGCAACGGGGTGGTCATATTTTTTTCACTCGAAGGCAACAGGTTATGCCAGAAAGAATAGCAAGCGATGCGAGGAGACGGATGAAGATTGTACTGAAAGTGTTGAGGGGGGAAGTCATTCCCCCATCAACAGAATTTACTGCTTCTGTACCACATCAAAGAACAGCAAGCTCACCCCAATCCCTTGCTGCACATGATTGACGTTGTTACGCACCGCGACCTGCTGCGCACCCTGCAGCATCACCACAAACGGGGAATTCTGCTGCACGGTATTTTGCAGGTCGGTGTAAAGCGCACGGCGTTGGGTGGCGTCACTTTCACCCGCTGCGGCACGTGTCTTCGCGCTGAGTGCAGGAATCTCCCAGCCGACTCGCCACGCCAGCGTTTTTGAGCCGCCCGGCACGTTGTAAGCAAAAGCGCTGGCATTGGTATTGGGGTCAACGTAATCCGCGCCCCAGTAGATAAAGATCGACTGGAAATCGCGGCCGCGCATTTTGCTCCACAACTCGGATTCTGCCACCGGCTGCAGCTCAATCTGCACATCCGCTTTGGCAAAGCTGGCCTGTAGCGCCTGGGCAACATCAATGTACGGCGGCTGGTTGATCACCGTCAGCGCAAACTTGCTGCCGGGTTTAATGCCCCCTTTGGCCAATATCGCTTTGGCTTTCGCCACATCGTAATGGAACGGTTGATCCTCTAGCGCGCCATCAAAGCCCTGCGGCAGGAAACTCTGATGAATGCGGTACTGACCTTTCAGCAAATCTTTTGAGATTGACTGGTAATCCACCAACCAACGCGCTGCTTCCCACAGGGCCGGGTTGCCCAGTGCCGGTTGCGCTTTGTTTTGGGTATTGAAGCCCAGGTAATACACCAGGCTCGAAGGGAACGCCTCGATGCGCAGGTTTTTATCGCTCTTCAGCGCATCGATTTGATCCGGGCCGAGCTGATAAGCGACATCCACATCGCCTTGCTGGATCAACAGGCGACGCGCACCGGCATCGGCCACGCCTTTTAGCAAAATACGCTTCAGATGTGGCTGCGGGTTAGCTTGCGGATTGGCGCTTAGCACCAGCGCCTGCTGCGGCACATACTGTTGAATCGTGAACGCGCCGCTGCCAGCGGTGTGGGTGTGCAGCCAGCCATTACCCAAATCGTTATTTACCGCATGCTGCTGCACGGTTTTACTGTCCACCACCGAGGCGACCGGCGCAGTCAGCAGGCGCAGCGCCAAGTCCTGACCGATCTGTGCAGGCCACTGTATCTCCAACTGATGGTCACTCAGCACCTTAAACTGGCTGGCGATGTTTTCGCGGGTCCAGCCAAATTCGGCGAGAATGAAAGAAGGTGCCTTGTTCAACTGCACGGCGCGCGTCAGTGAGAAAATCACATCCTGCGGTGTCACCGCATTACCGCTGGAGAAGCGAGTGCCGGGTTTGAGGTTAAACACCAGGCTGTGTGGCGAACTGCCACTTTGCCAGGATGTTGCCAGCAGCGGTGCCAGTTTCTGTGGCGTATCGCGGTCGGCTTGTACCAGCGTCTGGTAGATATTGCGCTGTACGCTGTTGCTGACGGTTTCAAAGCTTTCTGCAGGGTCGAAGCTGATAATGCCATCCAGCGGTACGGCGACCACCAGCGTGTCTTTCGGTGTGGCAGCCTGTAAGGCAAATGCACTACTCCATAAAGTGACCAACAAAATCAATGCACGCATTTATTGTTTTCCTGAGTGATAGATTAATCGACTCTACCGCTGCCGCCGCTCAGGCAAAATGCCGGTTTGTTCTGAGCTGTGCCGGAAATTAACAAATGATAACATCTTGCGATTATTTCGCTTATTTTGTGCGCCGCCTGTCATTTTCAGGAAATAGATCGTTCATGTACTGGTCAATTAAGTAAATAAGATGTTATTAATGAGAATAATTCTCTTGTATGGAAGTATGATTTATTTTTATCGATTGAATTGAGCGATTATTTCTTTGCGCGATCAATTTTGGTCATTTGCCCATCCAGAATTGCTAAAAACACAGCAATTGTACGGTTAAAAGTCCAATTCACCCTCCGAAAGCCCTTTACCTGCTCTTAACCTAAATTCAACATCATGATGATTTCTCATCAAAACACATCTGAACATTGATTCTTACATTCAGAAATATCTATATCCCTAAGATTGCCAGGTTATTTACCGATTTATAAAGCCATTAACAAAAATAATTATCTTTCTTAGCAAGTGAGAGTCGTCGCGCCATGCTTCTAAATAAACCGACCACCAGACGTAAGTTTTTGCTTGGGTCGTTATTGGCTTTGCCATTAAGCGACCTGGTATTTAAGGGATTAACTGCGGCGCAAGCTGCGGAAATGGCAGCACCGGAACTCGCCGATTACAAACCGATCTTTTTCAGCGCTCAGGAGTGGCAGTTTATTCTGGCCGCGACCGATCGTCTGATTCCGGCCGGTGGTAAGGGCAAGGCGCCAGGTGCACTGGAAACTAACGTGCCGATCTTTATCGATCAGCAACTCCATAGCCCTGAGTTCGGCGGCGAAATTTACATGCAGGGTCCGTTCGACGTGCACGCGCCAGCCACCATGGGTTATCAGATCCCTTACACCCCGCAGGAACTGTATCGCACAGGCATCAAGTTGGTGGAACAGTGGACGCAGAGCACCTACAAAAAATCCTTCCATGAACTGACGCTGGAAGAGAAAGACGCGGTGCTGACCAAGGTCAATAAAAATGACGGTATCGATTTCCCGGCGATGGGTGAACCGAACCTGAAAGCCTCGCAGTTCTTTGGCCAGCTTCTGGCTGATACCAAACACGGTTACCTCGCCGATCCCATGTACGGCGGCAATAAGGGCATGAAAGCCTGGATTGCGATTGGTTTCCCAGGCGCACGCGCCAGCTTCACTGAGTGGGTGAAACAGCACAACGTGCCGTACCCGCTGGGACCGGTCAGCCTCTTGGGTGAACGCGCGTAAGCCTCCCCCCGTATTTGGTATGTGAGACAGGATTTAACATGGCACAGATTACAAAGAAAGAAGTCGACGTCGTCGTTTGCGGCCTCGGCTGGGCCGGCTCGTTGATGAGCATCGAACTGGCAATGGCCGGACTGGAAGTTCGCGCGTTAGAGCGCGGCGGCGAGCGTGATTACCCGGATTTCGCTTACCCGAAACCCGCTGATGAATACGCCTATAACGTGCGTAACAAAGTGTTCGCCACCCCAAAAGAAGTGGCGGTCACCGTGCGTTACAACATGAGCCAGACGGCACTCCCGACGCGTAAATGGGGCGCATTCGCTCCGGGTACCGGTGTGGGCGGCGCAGGTATGCACTGGACGGCGGTACTGATTCGTCCAACCCCAACCGATATCAAACTGAAGACCTACGTCGATCAGGCTTACAAACCCGGCGTATTGCAGGAAGATATGCGCGTGATGGACTTCCCGTTCACCTGGGAAGAGATCGAGCCGTATTACTACAAGTTTGAACTGATCTGCGGTCAGTCGGGCAACACCGGCAACCTGCGCGGCCAGATTCTGGAAGGCGGTGACCCGTTTGAAGGTCCACGTTCTGAGCCTTATCCGTTGCCTGCGCTGGAAGATACGCTGAACAACGTGATGTTCAAAGAAGCCGCGACCAGGCTGGGTTACCACCCGTTCCCGAACCCGTCTGCTTGCGTGTCTCGCGCGTGGAAAAACCCGTACGGCAACCAGATCGCGCCGTGTAACTATTGCGGTTACTGCTCGAAATACCCGTGCCTGAACTACTCCAAAGCCTCACCGCAAACCGCTGTGATGGATGCACTGAAGCGTATGCCTAACTTCTCTTACGAAGTGCATGCGGAAGTGTACAAAGTGGTGCTGCACGACGATGGTAAAACGGCGAAGGGCGTTCTCTACTTCGATGCAGACGGAAACGAAGTGTTCCAGCCGGCCAAAATCGTCGTGCTGTCGAGCTTCCAGCTGTACAACGTGCGTCTGATGCTGCTGTCGGGTATCGGCAAGCCGTACAACCCAATCACCGAAGAAGGTGTGGTGGGCCGTAACTACGCGTTCCTGTCGAACGGCGGCGCAACCCTGTTCTTCAAAGACAAGAACTTCAACTCTTACGCCACCGCAGGCGCCACCGGCCAGATGTTCAACGACATCTCACCAGGCAACTTTGATGGTCCTGGCCTCGGCTTCCTCGGCGGCGCGAAGATTCACAGCTCGCAAGCTACCGGCACGCCAATGGCGGCAGCGCTGCCAAAGGGCACGCCAGCCTGGGGTATGGGTTACAAAGAAGGTCTGGAAGAGTGGTACAACCATTCTATGAAAATCAGCATCACGACCACTTGTCAGTCGTATCGCGATATCTATCTGGATCTGGATCCGCATTACACCGACCATCGTGGCCAGCCGCTGCTGCGCATGACCTTTAACTGGAAAGAGAACGAACTCAAGCTGCAACAGCATCTGAAAGGTATCGTCGGCGATATCGCCAAAGAGCTGAACCCAGACAGCATGAGCATGAGCTTCCTGCCAATGGGCGCGGACTTTGACCTGACCAAATACGTTTCTACCCATAACGTGGGTGGTGCGGTGATGGGCGATAACCCGAAAACCTCGGCGCTGAACAAGTATCTGCAGAGCTGGGATGTACATAACGTGTTTGTACCGGGCGGTAACGCCTTCCCGCAAAACTTCCAGGCGAACCCGACCGATACCATCGGCGCGATTACCCTGATGGCTGCGCAGGCGATCAAAGAACACTATCTGAAAAACCCAGGTCCATTGGTACAGGCATAAGCACATGAAATTAAAATCATTGTTAATCGCTAACGCCGTACTGCTGGGAAGCTTTGCGGTCCAGGCTCACGCGGAAGATGAAGCCGCGCTGATCAAGCAGGGTGAATATCTGTCACGTCTCGGCGACTGTATGGCGTGCCATACCGTAGCGGGCAAGGCCGATTACGCCGGTGGTCTGGCGATTGAGTCGAATCTCGGCACCATCTACTCCACCAACATTACGCCGGACAAAGAGCACGGCATCGGCAACTACAGCGAGCAGCAGTTCTCTGATGCCGTGCGTAAAGGTGTGCTGCCGGACGGTTCACGTCTGTATCCGGCAATGCCGTACCCGGATTACGCCAAAATCAGCGATGAAGACATGCACGCGCTGTATGTTTACTTCATGAAGGGCGTGAAGCCGAGCAGCGAGCAGCCGGAAGAGACCAAACTGAGCTTCCCATTCAGTCAGCGCTGGGGTATGCGTTTCTGGAACTGGGCATTCACTTCTGATAAGCCGTTCCAGCCGATTGGCGGCGCGTCGGAAGAAGTGAATCGCGGTGCTTATATCGTAGAAAGTCTCGGTCACTGCGGCAGTTGCCATACGCCGCGCGGCCTAGGTATGAACGAGAAGGCGCTGGACAGCGGTGACGACAAATTCCTCGCTGGTGGTAGCCTGAACAACTGGGATGTGCCGTCGCTGCGTGGCTTACCGCGCTGGAGTGAGCAGGAGATCGTCGATTACCTGCAAACCGGTCGTAACGACAAAGCCGCAGTGGGCGGAGAGATGAAGTCAGTGATTGAGCACTCCAGCTCGCACATGACGGATGCCGATCTGAAAGCCATTGCGTCTTATCTGAAATTCATCGGTGGCAACCCACCGCTGCAGGCGTACAACGTGCAGAAGCAGCAGGCCACGGAAGCCAAACTGACCGCAGCGAAAAACCTGACGGAAGGTGAGCGTCTGTACATCGATAACTGCGGTGCCTGTCACTTCGTGACCGGTAAAGGCGCGCCAGGTATCTTCCCGGAGCTGGATCAGGCCACCATTGTGAATGCCAACGATCCTACCGGCTTGATCCACACCATTCTCGCCGGTGCGCAGCAGCCATCGACCGAGAAGGCGCCGTCAACCCTCGCGATGCCGGGCTTTGGCAAGCGTTTGACGGATGATGAAGTGGCGCAGCTGGCGACCTTTATCCGTCAGGGCTGGAGTAACAATGCCCCAGCCGTGACCAAAGATCAGGTCGCGGATGTGCGCAAGACGTTGAAAGCAGAGTAAATCGGGTGCGGCCTTCGGGCCGCACTTTCACACATGAAAAGTCCTCACCACTTCTAATACGCCGTTAATCACAAACTGTACGCCCATACACACCAGCAAAAAGCCCATCAATCGCGAAATGGCTTCAATTCCGCCTTTACCCACCAGCTTCATGATGGCACCCGAACTGCGCAGCGAAATCCACAAAATCACGGCCACCGATAAGAAGGTCAGCACCGGCGCGACCGCGACAACCCACGCTGGAAAATCAACGCCCGATTTCACCGTAGAGGCCGAACTGATGATCATCGCGATGGTGCCCGGACCCGCCGTGCTGGGCATCGCCAGCGGCACAAACGCAATATTCACCGATTCACGATTTGCATCAGTGGCGTCGATTTCATCCTGTTTATGCCGGGCTTCGACGGAGTGACCGACCGGTTTTGCCGGAAACAACATGCGAAAACCGATAAAGGCGACGATCAATCCACCCGCCATACGCAGTCCAGGAATCGAGATGCCAAAGGTGTGCAACACCGCATTCCCGGCGTACCACGCCACCATCATAATCAGGAACACGTAGATCGAGGCCTGCATCGCCTGACGATTGCGTTCCTGGAAATTCATGTCTCCCGCCAGTCCGAGAAACAGCGCCACCGTGGTCAGCGGATTGGCCAGCGGCAACAGCACCACCAATCCCAGCCCGATGGCTTTAAACAGTTCCAGCATGATTTTCCCCGAGTTCCAATGGCAGCGCGACACACCGTCAAGGTGCGTCGCGGCACGATTTAGCGCGCGTGTGCAAAATGCATCAATGTTTTGGCGTTTCTAACGCTTCCAGCAACTCCGGGAAGAAATCTTCCAGCAGCTCGGGCGTCATCAGCTCAGGATAGCTTATCAGGTGCTCGCGAATACGTTCATTGACGTCGGGCAGCAAACGCTCAGCGGCTTGGTTGGCGGTGATTTTCTTCTGCTTCATTAAGCGCAGTACGTCATCCGGCAGGTTGTCCTCATCCTCGACTTCGTCCACGCCTTCCAGATCGTCCAGCTCATCCAGCATATCCATTAAGGCTTCGATCTGCGGAGTACGGGACTGGTATTCAGATGGGTTTTCGTTTTCCAGATAGCGCAGCAGGGCGCGCACTGGCGAACCATCGGGTTCTGCGGGAGGCTCGCTGGCAAACCAGTTCAGGAGATCGTGCTGCGTCACCTGATGGACGTGATAGCCGTTATCCACCAGCTCATCGGCGAGGATGTCGGCAGTATCGTGCTCAATCAGGCAAATGTGGGTGCGATTAGGCGTGAACTGCTCCAGCCACTGGTAAATCTCTTCAATCACGCTGTCATCGTAGCTGAAGTGGTGGCTGAGATAGCTGTCATCCTGTTGGTGAACGCTGATGTGAATCAGGTCGGGATCGAAGTAAATCGCAATATTGATGCCTTTCATGCGCGCTGTCCTGTGTGGTGCAAAATCTCACTATAGCCTCAGGCAGCGCAGATGAACATGACAACGCCAGCAGCACGGGCTACTGGCGGTAAAAATTAACGCAAATCAGCACGATCCAGCCCGTAAGCGCTGTCCAATGCACCCGGTGCCATCTGTGACAAAATCATCAGGCGGTTCCAGGTGTTGATGGCAGCGATCTTAAAGGTCAGCTCACTGATTTCGCTTTCAGAGAAATGTTCACGCACTTCACCGTACAGCGCTTCATCCACGCCGTGTTCGCCAATGCGGGTCAGGGCTTCGGTCAGGGCAAAAGCCACTTTCTCGCGAGCGCTGAACAGTGGAGATTCACGCCAGATAGAAACGTGATGAAGACGCAGTTCGCGCTCGCCGTCAATTTTCGCCTGCTTCACATGCATGTCGAGGCAGAAGGCACAGTGATTCAACTGCGAAGCACGGATATCGATCAAGTGTTTCAGTGACTTCTCCAGCGCGGTATTCGCCACGGTGTTAGAGAAATCAGACATGGATTTGGCCAGTGCTGGCGCGGTTTTAAAATGATTAACGCGTGAAGTCATGATGTTTTCCTCATTCAAAATAAGCGGTCAATAGCTTGCAGAGCCTGGGGTAATGCGGTGTCGCGGCTAACGGGATCGTGCGTACCGTCCACGCGGATAAATTCCACATCGGTGATGCCGATGTATTCCAGTGCCACGCGGATGTAAGGGGTGAACTGGTCATCCTGCACAAACGGGCCGTGGGCAAACACACTGCCGCTGGCGACCACGCTGTACACCTTTTTGCCGTTCACCAGACCGACTTTGGTGCCTTGCGGTGTAAACGCGAAGGTGCGTCCGGCGCGAGTGATATGATCGAACCAGGCTTTCAGCACCGACGGCAAACCGAGGTTCCACATCGGCGACGAGATAACCAGGGTGTCGCAGGCGAACAGCTGATCCACCATTTTTTCGGAAGTCTGAATGGCGGTACGCTGTGCATCGTTACGATCCTCCGGGCGGGTAAAGAACGCGCCAATGGTGAAGGCATCCAGGTGCGGCAACGGATGCTGCGCCAGATCCAGTACCGTCTCTTCGAGATCGCTATGCTGGGCGCGAAGCTTCTCCACCAAACGCGCCGAGGCGTTACGTGAGGCCGATCCGGCCAGATCCGGGCTGACCTGAATATGCAGCAGTTTCATGAATTTTCTCCCTCAGCGAGATCGCGATAAAAATGCAGTCCCAACGCGTGGTAACCGACGCGTTGATAAAATTGTTGTGCCCGTTGATTGCTCAGCGCGGTGTCGAGCACGATGCGGCCACAGCCTTGTTCCCGTGCATGCTGCGCCAGACCGTGCAGTAGTGCGGCCCCCAAACCCTGGCTGCGCGTGTTGGTGCAGGTCACCAAATCATCGATGTAGCAAAAACGGCCATGAATAAAGTTTTCCAGCAGGCGATAGCCCGCCAGCGCCACCGGTTGACCATCCTGTTCGATATCCGCCAGTTGGTAGCCCTGTAATTGCTGACGCTGTGCCTGCGCCACAAACGCAGCTTCATCCTTCAGTTTGAAACGCAGTTCGCGCATCAATGCATAGCAGCAGGCCAGCTCCGTGGGCGTTTGGTAATGAACAATCTTCATAGCAGCCTGCAAGCGGTTGTCGGGTTGATGGGGACATCTTAAACTTCTATGTCGAAGGGAAAAGGGTCAATATAGGGGAAAACAGGTAGGACATGGTTATGCTGCTGAATCCTGCGCTCACTCTCCAGAGCGCATTTATGTGCTCCGCATCGTGATGAAGGAAGACAGATGGGTTACAAAGAAATCTACGCTCGCTATCGGCAGCAGATCCTGGAAGGGCGCTTAAAGCCGGGCGACCGGGTGCCGGCGATCCGCGTGTTAGCCAGTGAGCTGCAAGTCGCGCGCAAAACCGTGGAGGCCGCCTACGAGATCCTCATTGGAGAGGGGTATTTTGTCAGCCAGGGCGCGAAGGGCACGCGCGTGAACCCCGCACTGAATCTCGGTGAAGCCACCGTGGTCACCACGGCGCCACCTTCCACACCGCTCGAACATCCGGTGATTGAAAGCAAAGGCGAGCTGCGGCTGGGTATTCCGGCACTGGATGAGTTCCCGCACAAGAAGTGGCTGCTGATCTCCGGAAAGGCGGCGCGAACGTTGCGGCCCGATGAAATGATCATGCCCGCCATTATGGGCTACCAGCCATTGCGTGAGGCGATTGCCAGCTATCTCAATATTTCGCGCGGGCTTAACTGCCAGCCGGAGCAGATTTTTATCACCACCGGTTATCGTGCCAACCTGCGCCTCATCCTGGCCGTGCTGGCCCATCCTCACGACAAAGTCCTGTTTGAAGACCCGGGCTATTTCTTTGGGCAGAAACTGTTAAAGCGCATCGCACCGAATCTGCACTATGTGCCGGTGGATCGGGAAGGCCTCGACGTGGATTTCCTCCAGCGTTATCACTCAGACGCACGCTTTGCGGTGGTCACGCCAACCCATCAGAGCCCGCTTGCGGTGACGTTATCACTACCCCGTAAGCATCAATTGCTGGAGTGGGCGCAGCAGAACAGCAGCTGGATCATTGAGGATGATTACGACGGCGAGTTTCACTACACGCGCAAAGTGATCCCGGCGCTAAAAAGCCTTGATGTGCACGATCGGGTGATCTATACCGGCACTTTCAGCAAAACCATGATGCCCGCGATGCGCGTGGGTTATCTGGTGATGCCGCAACAGACCATTGAACGCTTCCGCGAGCTGGGTGAAATCCTCGAAACCGGTATGCCGTTGTTACCGCAGAAAATCCTCGCACAGTTCCTCAGTGAAGGGCACTTCTATCGTCATATCAAGAAGATGCGGGTTCTCTACCAGCAGCGCCGCCGCATGATGCTGGATGCGCTACAGCACTGTTTCCCGCAGCTGTTTGACTTTGAACTCACTGATGGCGGCATGCATATCGTGGCCTTCCTGCGGCGAGGCATTCAGGATGTGGCGCTGGCGGAGATTTGGCAGCGTCATCAGCTGCGCGTGTTGCCGCTTTCAGGCTGGTATACGCAAACCCAGAAACGCTACGGACTGGTGATCGGCTACACCAATATTCGATCGTTTGAACAGGCGGTGGATGTGCTGGGCAGGGTGGTAGAAGAAACTAAAGGGTTGATGAGCTGATGGATTAATGGCCCGTGGCGGCGCAATTTATTGCGCCCCCCATCAAGACTAAATAAGATGCGAGGGACAGCTCGCGTCTTATTCATGGTCACTTCACCCACTATCATTCCGCATGCAGTACGGCGGCTATCGAGAGACGCCCGATGCACTTACTCAGTAAGCGATGCGGGGGAAAGAAAGCCGCCAACGCACCTGCAACCCGAAGTAGGGCGTGAATTACATGCCGATATATTTCTTGCCTTGTTTAAGCACCACGTCACAGGCCTTGGTCTTCAGTTTCTCACCCATCGGCGAGTTGCTCAGACTCTGCAGATTCAGCTGCTGACCGTTGCCGGTGTTCAGCAAGCCTTGCAGACCCTGCTGATAATCGGTTTTCTGCTCTTGTGCGGCAGGGCTACTCAAACCAAGCTTGCTCAGTACCTGATCTTTCACCGATGCCACATTGTTATCCACCACGTTGTGCTGTACGCAGTAGGACATGACGCCTGCGGCGTTGGTCATGCTGTTGGAGCTAACCGCTTTGTCACCGCCATTCAGTAAACCGCTCAGCGAAGAGAGCGACAGACCGCCGTTCTGCGTGCTGCTGGTGGTGGTAGAACCGCTGTTTTGCTGAGACAGCTGCGATGCCGCGCTGCTCAGCTGATCCTGCCAACTCGCTGCCGACGCACTGCCTGCCGCCATTGCCGCCGCGATACCCAATCCCAAAATGATGCGTTGTGCTGCTTTGTTCATCTCAACCTCTTTGTTTTATACATCTGACGTTGTCAGTTTTGGTTAAGATAGGCGTAAGCACGGAAAGTTCCGAAGTAGAGGGAGTTTGGGAATGTTCTGGCATTTGTACAGGAAAGCGCCGAAAGGGCGCTCGAGCTGCCGCGTTTGCGCCACATAAATGGCGAAGTGCTGGTTTTTTCAACGCTTAGCGCACAGCGCTGTCGATTAGTGTTGCGCACTCTGCGCGTAACGGTATAATCGCCAACGTTTTCCGCATCCTCTTCAGTGCCGAAGTGGCGAAATCGGTAGACGCAGTTGATTCAAAATCAACCGTAGAGATACATGTCGGTTCGAGTCCGACCTTCGGCACCATCGATTGATGCAAAATTAAGTCGCTTACGAGCGGCTTTTTTTGTGTCTGACATTCAGCAGTAACGCCTCCATAATCAACAGCAATACTCATTTCGAAAGCATAATCCTTGCCGCACTCAATACCCAATTGTTGACTGATGACTCAACACCGTCACCGCTCGCACGGCGCGCCGATTTTCATCTAATCAGCCAGGCCATACGCACGTTGCGCTAACTACTGAGAATCTGGCCGCAGAATACCGGCACCTGCTTTCTCTCTGACGTTAGGGGATAGGTATGAAGTTCCTGATGGGCGATACCAGTCTTACCCTTTACATCACACTTGTTCGAGCGCCTTGAGCCGTTGTCAGAAGCGCTGCGCTAAATTTCTGGCTACCTGATGCAGACATTACGCGCCACGCTCTCTGTGCCGGAGGCCAGCACGCGGCCATTAAAGAGATAAAGCGCAATCACGCTGACATCGCCTGCTTGCCAATGCGGGAAGACATACTTTTGCACGTCCTCGTCGCGGCTTTTATCGCCCAGGCCACGGCTGTGTTGCGTGACGGTGATTTTCAGCAGGTTGTGGTTGAACTCGCCGTTAAACCACACCGCACGATGAATCGGGGTGGCAGGTGCGATAAGTTGCCCATCCATAAAACGAGAAAGCGTGCCGAGATAGGTTAAATGCCCCTCACTGAAGCCATCGTGATAGCTGCGGTAAATCCCCTGCGTCAGCACCCATTCACGCTCACTTTTGATGTCATAAAACGCCAGTGGAAACCGGCACTGGGACTGCTGCGCGCTGGTGGCCAGCCAGCGCCCGATCACGCCGCTAAACGCCAGCACAAAGCCGCCGACAAACAGCCAGAGCCACGGGGATTTAATTGAGGCGAAAATAGAAGGACTCGCACGCATTTTTCGCCTCCTCAAAGGGTTGTTGGCAGGCAATTACGCCCTGATGTTGCGGATTGTTGGCGGAGCTGAGCGTGACATACAGCACTCTTGCCGCGGGTTTGTCCGGGTTCGCATCAAGCACATAACGGCGATAGGTGCGCAGTGTGGTTTCAATCAATGCGTGTTGCGTATGATGTCCTTTCGGCACCCAGACGCTGCTGCCATCCGGAATCGCCGGGCCATGCCAGCTGACAAAATCGATCGGTTTTGGTGTGAGCAGAAAGAAATGTTGTACCAACAATGCCACCAGATACCCGGCGGTGATACCGGCGGCAGTGATGCCTGTTACGCGTCGCCAGGTCAGCGTGCCACGAGCAGGCGGCGCCAGGGGCATCGCCACAGGAACGGAGTGATCGACGGCTGGTGGGACATTAATGATTAAGCGGTAACCGCTGCGCGTGACGGCCAGCAGGTTAATCTGCTGTTCAAGCTCCAGCGACATGAATGCACGGCGTAACTTGTTAATCATCACGCGTACGCTGTTATCGGTTGCGGCATAACCGTCACGGCGCCAGCCAATCTCCATCAACTGTTCATGCGTCAGCACTTCGCCTTGCGCCTCCGCGAGTGCATACAGGCAGCGCGCGGCGCTGGCGGGCAACGTCACGGACATATTATCCAGCGTCCGGCTTAGTATACGAGTACGTCTGTCTAATCTGGCTGCCTGTCCAAGTAGGATTGTGTTGGGCATAAAGAAGTTGTCTATCAATTAGGGTAAAGAGCGGGTCGGTTGTTAATGTTATTTTTGCGGTCACCGTTCCCATTTTTCAGCTAAAGAGTGCCAGATTTTCAGCACTTTCCTGCGATTATTTTCCTGAAAAATGTTGAAAAGCCCCTTAATCATTAAGGTTTTTTATGATAGGTAAACCGCTAAAATTAAGTGGTTATTTTTTATTGATAATTAACAATGCTAATAACCGCTACTCGTAAGTTGTTAGCGTAATAATGATTAGTATTTTTCATCTGAAAAAAGGCGAACCAGCCAGGTAGCCCCATAGCGGGAGGTCGAAAATGGCACGCTAAATGTTAGCAAGGTGAGGTACTGATTGATGCCGCAGGCTCAGCCCACTCTGCTACACCTGATTGACTTGAGACAGCACGGAAATGCTCGCTACTGCAGGGTGTTATCGCGGTTCATGGCGGGTTTTTTTCTCGGGAAATCAGCATCCTGAATACGTGAACATGCTTCGCTGATGCTGACAGGAAGCCATCGCCCTTGTGTCTTTGAGGATCTGCATTTCGGTGCCGGATCGTGTTAGGTGAATCAGGACAGGGTGGTGAAGCAGGAAATCGTGAGTGCGGTCGTGCAAGTGAGAGAGAGAATAGGAAAATTATCTCAGCATCAGACGAGCAGAGCATTGGCATCAACGGGATTTTGCTGTTGACAAACGAAGGGGGCTGGCTTTATCTCATATCGGTACAAAAGACTCAGTTGAGAGAGATATTTTAACGCGCTACTCATTGACGAATGAAAGAGATTAAATAGCATTGGTATTGAAATCTTATCGCACTATTTAAACAATAGCACTCGCCCGATAATCAGTTTAAAGACGGTTACAGGGTGGTTAATATGGATGTGTTATACACAACATCCGGAATTGATGATAAAAGTGAGTTGTGGTCGACATATCATTTTCTGGTGAGAGAGGAAGTGTTGCGCCTGAAAAAAAGGCTACCAAATAGCGTAGAATTCGATGATCTCATTCAAGCAGGTGCAATGGGATTTATTGCCGCCGTTGACAGCTTTGACGAGAAGAAAGGCGTTGCCCTCAGCGCCTGGGTGACACAATGTGTGCGTTGGGCGTTAATTGATGAACTGCGCGGGCGTGATTGGGTACCGCGTCGTGTCAGAACGCATTCGCGTCAAATTTCTGCAATTATCAAGATTGTTGAACAGGAGAAAGGCTCGAGCGCGAGTGAACGGGATATTGCCGAGCGAATGGGGGTGCCACTGCGGGGTTTCCATCAGATGCTGGAAGATAAATATAATAGCCAGCTTCACTCGATTGATGAACTGCGAGAGCATTATGCCGATTTATGGGAACAGGCCAACGATGAACATGCTTTGTTAAACCCTTTGCATCATTCAATCCAGCAAGATTTGATTCAGCTTATTACGCAATACTTACGTTTTATGCCGAAGCGAGAAAGAGTCATCTTACAGTTTTATTATCATCATGATCTCACTATGCGCGAAATCGCTCTGTTTCTCAATATTTCAGAAACACGGGTGAGCCAGCTTCACAGTCTGGCATTAAAACGTTTGCGCAGTCGTCTGGATTATGATGAAGCGATCTAAAGGTTTGAAGCAACTCAGGATTCGCTAACGGATGAACTTGATAATTAATAAGAATTAATAATCTTATTATCTTTGTTAATCATGATCTTAAAGAGATTTCCTCAGTCAGTCTTTTCTGCGGTATTGTTACGGGAATTTCTGATGGATATCATTTTTTCATTGCTGGATGCGACTCAATCGTTGATCAGTGGTTTTCGCGTCGCTGGCAAAAACGTTTAACTCACGATCACACGATGATTAGCATCACATGGGAATAGATATTCCTCTCTTATTGAACCCGTGCTCCGCACGATAAACACAAGGTGTTATCAATGTCTGACTTTGATGAGTATCTTCCGCATATCCACGATTTGAATTTATCTTACCTTTTACTGGCGCAACAATTAATTAGACAGGATAAGTTTGCAGCAGGCTTCCGTCTTGGGTTATCGGAAGCGACCATCGATAATCTTAAAGTTCTGACGTTACCCCAATTGATGAAGTTGGCCTCGACCAATCAATTCATTTGCCGCTTACGCATTGATGATGAATTCTTGATTGAGAATCTCACGAAAGAATCACGAATTGAGGCACTACAGAACATTCACACGGGCATTATCTTGTCGACGGATTTACTGAATTCGCTCAATAAAGATCTCGTAACAACAGATTGAGGTGATCAGAATGAGTGAGAAGAATTTGTTGCAGGAAATGCTTGATGATCATATCGCTATGGAGTTGATTTCGCTCGGCGCACGTATGCAGGTTTTAGAATCTGAGACATCTCTAAGCCGCCGACGATTATTACGCTTATATAAAGCGTTACGAGGAGTACCTCCGCCAAAAGGTATGCTGCCTTTCTCAGAAGATTGGTTTGTGTCATGGGAGCAAAATATTCACGCATCGATGTTTTATAACATCTATCTGTATTTAAAATTGACGGAAAAAGGGCCGCCAATTAACGTATTGATGAAATCTTACCGACTCTATCTGGAACAGTGTGCTGCTCAAAGCCATGAAAAACCAATATTAGGGCTAACACGCGCCTGGACCTTATTACGCTTTATTGATTGCGGTATTATTTCCCGCACAACGTGCAGAATCTGCCAGGGAGGATATGTGGTGATCACCGAGAACATCAAAAAACCCTTTACCTGCAGTTTGTGCAGTCCCCCCTCCCGCGCCTGTAAAAAATCTCCTGTCGATCACGTGAATAAACAACACGTCCTGGCAGCCGCCACCTTTCTTCCGGTGACCGTGTGAGGCTGGTAAATCATCCATGATGACCAGAAAGTTATTAGCCCGCATCGCGCTCAGGTGCGGGCTATCAACATTGAAGGAGTCATTGAATGAATTTTATTGTTTATCTTTATGTAATTTAATGTTTTTTCTGGCGGAAGCCAATTGGCTGCGCGGTTTCAAGCCATGGAACGACGGTTTATTGGCAGCGCATGAAGCAGAGCGGCACAGTGCTATCATTTGCGCTACCTGGCAGATGAGATTGCATGGCAGAATAGCCGCTGGTTTAACAGGAGGGTAGGTGATGACCGACGAAATCGACCAGCGTATCTACGAATTAGTGCGCCGCTACGACGGTGTCTATCTGTTTAAACAAAAAACACTCACGCCGCAGATTGATATCGATACCGATCTGAACTTCGAGCGTGAAGAAGCGCAGGCGTTGATGGACGAGTTCTTCAGCGAATTCGCGGTAGATCGTGGCGGTTTTTTAATTGATACCTACTATCCGGACGAACCGTCACTGGCGCAGATCCTGAATCCCTTCAACAAGCGTGAAGTCCCTGTGGTGCCTGATTTTACCCTGAGCATGCTGATTGAATCTGCCAAGGCAGGGCGTTGGCTGTATGAGTAGCGCCAACGCCGCTTAATCATTTCACATGCACAGCAAAACCACTTTTTCCTTTCGCTAACGTATCTTTCAGCGTTAACGCGGGAATTGCATAGTCGCCGCCATTTTGCTGACGAAAGGCAATCGGTGCCGTGTCCGCCAGCGTATCCAGCCGCGTGGCCAGGGTATCGCACCAGCCAGCAAAGCGTTCCTGCGCGGATTTCTGTACACGATAAAACACCAGAGGCGGCAACACGCTGAAGCCGGGATAGAACAGCATGCCGTGCTGAATCGGGAACAACAGTTGATCAATCGGCCCATTGATACCGCGCGGGCTATAATGTGATTCCCAGCCGCCGGTGGTCACCACCAGCATCGCGCGTTTGCCTGTCATATTGCCTTCGCCGTAACGATCCCCCCAGTGCTGTTCATTGTGTTCGCCGACACCGTAAGCAAATCCATTAGCATAAACCCGGTCAAACCAGCCTTTCATGATGGCGGGCATGCTGAACCACCACAGCGGAAACTGGAAAATCACCGTATCGGCCCAGCGCAGTTTCTCCTGCTCTGCGGCAATATCGGCAGCCTGTAGCTGTTGGTCAAAAGCGCAACGGGAATCCAGTGTGGCGTCATAGTGTGCGCCCACCAGTGGCGCCAGTGTATCTGCAGCATCAAGCTGAGCTTTCCACTGCATGGCATAGAGGTCAGATACTTGCACCTGATGGCCTGCTTGCTGGAGGTGATTGACGGCGAAATCTTTCAACGAACCGCTCAGTGAACGCGGCTCTGGATGGGCATACACAATCAGTACATTCATGGCTGAGTCCTGTGAGTTGAAAACAGCTGCAGGTTATGACGCCGCTGGATATAGTAGAAATCAATTGCTCATATCGCAGGTATAGTCACAGTGAATATCAATGCGCTGGATTTGAATCTGCTGCGGACACTGGATGTTCTGCTGCAGGAGTTGAACGTAACGCGCGCGGCGCAGCGGCTGAATTTATCGCAACCCTCGGTGAGTGCACAGCTGGCCAGGTTGCGCACGGTATTCGATGATCCTCTGCTGTTGCCGGGGCCGCGCGGTATGTTGCCCACTGCGCGCGCTGAAGGTCTGCGTGAACCGCTAAGAAAGGCATTGGAGGGATTAACGCGTGCCGTTGCTCCGCCGGAGGCCTTTAATCCGACCCATGCTGAAGACACCTGGCGTATAGCCGCCACCGATTACATGTCCACAGCCCTGGTGCTGCCCGCGCTCAACAACATTCGCGAGGCCGCGCCACAAAGCCGGATGGCGGTCTTCGCGCTTAACCCGCCGCAGATTGCTCTACAACTGGAGAAAGGAGCGCTGGATGTGGTGTTCCATACCGGTGACAACGCGCCAGCGAACCTGCATCAGCGCAAGTTGTTCAGTGAGCGCTACGTGCTGGCGGGTCGGCGAGACCATCCACAGTTACAGCAGGCACCGACGCTGGATCAGTTCTGTCAGCTGGAATTTGTGCTGATCTCGCCTGATGGTGGCGGGTTCAGTGCCGCAACTGATAACGCGCTGGCAAAATTGGGACGCTCGCGTCGTGTCGTTCTGTCGGTTCCGCATTTCCTGTTTATGCTGGAAGCGCTGGCGAACAGTGATTTGGTCGCTGTGCTACCCGAGCGGCTGGTGCGCAGTGCCGTACATCTTCACGTCTTCACTCCACCACTGGAGATTCCCGGCTTTGATATTTTAATGCTGTGGCATCAACGGCTCCATCGTGATCCCGCCCAACAGTGGCTACGCCAGCAAATTGTAGCGTCACTGTAGACTGGCTATCAGCGCAAAAAATTCACTTCTCCCGCGCCCTAAAAATCATCACACTAGCCACCTTTACCGTTATGGAGTGATGGCATGAAAACCCGATTGCTGCTGGCGTTCGCACTGCTCACCAGTTTGAGCGCGCCATTGCTGGCAGATGAAGACGGCGTCTCCTTTAGCCATAAAGACTGGGAACTCGCCTGTGACAATACGTTGACCTGCCGGGCTGCAGGCTACAGCGCTGAAGAGGGCGCAGGGGGCTCAGTACTGCTTACGCGTGAGGGCGGGCCCAATGCACCGACCCACGGCCGTGTGGTGCTGGCTGATACTGGCGATGATGACTCTAAGCAAGTGGATGCACTGGCGCTGTGGATTGATGATCACGCCCAGGGCGAGGTCACCAAAGCGGAGAACGATGAGTGGACGCTAACCGACGCTCAAACGCTGGCGCTGATTAATGCGATCAAAGGCAGTGGCAAAGTGGAGTTTCGCGGGGGCGAAGAGCCGTTCGAGCTTTCCAGTAATGGTGCCTTTGCCACGCTGCTGAAGATGGACTATGCGCAGGGCCGTCTGAGTACGCCGGGCGCACTGGTGCGCAAAGGCAATAAGCCTGAAAACAGTGTTCCCGCAGCAGTGGCGATGCCGGTGATCCAGCAGGTCAACGTCGAAAAAGCCGCACCGCGTCCGTTGAGTGCGGATGAACTGGCGTTGCTCAAGCCGAAGCTGATTGCTTCACTGACCGATGACGACAGCTGCGATAATCTGGACCCTACGGATGATCAACCCGAAGAAGGCGCTGAGCCACTCACATTAACGCCAGTGGATGACGCGCATGTGCTGATTGCCGCGCTATGCTGGCGCGGCGCCTATAACGAAGGCTATGGCTACTGGCTGATGGATCGTGCATTACAGGGTAAACCGCAGCTGATCACCGATTCCGGTTCCGATTACAGCCAGGGTGTGATTTCTGAGGCACAGAAAGGACGCGGTATTGGCGACTGCTGGAGCACAGCGGCCTGGGTATGGGATGGCAAAGATTTCGTCCAGAGTAGTGATGCCACCACCGGCATGTGCCGTGCGATTCGCGCTGGCGGTGCATGGCAATTGCCGACCCTGGTCACGGAGGTGAAGCCTGCCTCTTAATATGTGGGAGATTTTGCGAAAAGCCCGCACGAGACAGCCTGAGGGCCGTATACGACGTGAGTTGGGTTCAGTGAAATTGCAACATTGAAAGCAGATTGAGGAGAGGGCGCGACCTGACGCCCTCTTACGGTGATGTGGCGTTATTTACCGCAACACTGCTTGTACTTCTTACCGCTACCACACGGGCAGGGATCGTTACGGCCGGTTTTCTCGCCCGCGAAGTGTGGCAGCTGAGGTTCTGGATCCGGCTGCGCCATGCGCTGTTCCTGCCAGTATTCATGCAGTTCCAGCGCCGCTGGGCGAATGGCGTCAATGCTGGCTTCAAACTCCTCTGGCGAGAACGCTTCGCGCGTTGCCAACTGCGCTTCGCTACCGTGCAGCTTAATGGCTTCCATCGCCGGTTGCAGGCTCTCTGGCAGCTGATCCCAGTCTTGATCTAACGCCACGCCGCGCAGATAGCCATAACACCAGTCTTCCACTACGGTGAACTCCTGACCTTCCATTTCCTGCATGCCAAACAGCGGATCAAACTGATCCGGGAACTCCGCCAGACGTTCGGCAATGTCGTTGAAGTGCTGGAAAATCAGCGCCATAAAACGATCCATTTCACGCTCGCTGGACCATTTTGGAATGTGCTTCTTGTCACCCCACATCGCCACCAGCCACTCGCTCGGTTCGATATCGTTCGGGCCGGAGAGCAGAGCCGTCAGCATGCCATCCAGCTCGGAGGTATCCACCACCGACTGTTCATTGCCGTATTTCTCCAGCATATCTTCCAGCCAGTTCAGTTCTTTCTCGGTTAACGGGCCTTGGTTCATACGGCATCTCCTGTGTGGTGCGGGTAGGCAAAGTTTTGACGGCGCGATTATAGCGGGAAGCGGCACGGATTTACCGCTTTTTGCATATCGATTGCTGAAGCTTTCCTAAAAATCATTCGCCATAACATATTGCGCAACAGTATTGGCTGGAATGGGACGCCAATGGCAGCGTAAACGCAGAATTTTACTGCGTTAAGGAGCAAATTTTATGGCGGAAACATTGCCGGTGCTGGATTTGGCGCTGCTGGAACTCCCGGATGCTGAACAGTCGCCTTATCTCGCTGAACTGCGCACCACGGCGCGTGATGTCGGTTTTTTCTACCTGATCAATCATGGCATCAATCCACAGTTGCTGCAGAACGTGCAAAGCATCACTCAGGCATTTTTTGCCCTGCCGGATGAGGAGAAGCAACGCGTCTCAATGATCCACTCGCCACATTTCCGCGGCTACAACCGGGCTGGTGTGGAATACACCCGTGAACAGCGCGATCAGCGTGAGCAGTTCGATATTGGCGCGGAACGCGTGGCATTAACGTTGCAAGACGGCGATCCCGCCTGGAAGCGTCTGCAGGGACCAAATCTATGGCCAGAGGCGCTGCCGCAGCTAAGGCCGGTGATCCACGCCTGGCAGCAGGCAATGACGGATGTCGCACTGCGCCTGTTGCGCGCGTTCGCCAAATCACTGTCGTTGCCGGCGGATGCGTTTGATGCGCTGTACGGTTCGCATCCCAATGAACATGTGAAGCTGATTCGCTACCCCGGGCAGGCGAGCAATGCCAGCCAACAGGGCGTAGGTGCGCATAAAGATTCTGGCTTCCTGACATTTCTGCTGCAGGATGAACAGCGCGGATTACAGGTGGAAGTGACGCCAGAAAACTGGGTGGATGCGTTGCCAAAATCGGGTGCATTTGTGGTGAACATCGGTGAACTGCTAGAGATTGCAACCAATGGCTATCTGCGCGCAACGGTACATCGCGTGCTGTCACCACCTGCACAGAAGGAGCGAGTTTCCATCGCCTTTTTCCTGGGGGCGCAGTTGGATGCCGAAGTGCCGATTTATCAATTACCCGCGCCGCTCGCGGCTGAAGCGCGTGGGCCGACCAGCGACCCCAATAATCCGCTGCTGCGTGAAGTGGGCTGGAACTATCTCAAAGGGCGTTTGCGATCGCATCGCGACGTGGCAGCGCGTTACTACACCGACGCCCAGAACACGGTTCAAACATCATAAAAGTAAGGAAAACATATGACAAAAAAGGTGATAGCCACGCTGGCACTGTTCTCGATGTTCAGCACCTCTGCTTCGGCAGCGGCTTTGCGTGTGGCGGCCGATCCGGTGCCACACAGTGAAATCCTCAACCACATCAAACAAACCGATAAAAAGCTCGACCTGAAAGTGATTGAGCTCAACGGCAATCTCAACGCCAATGAACTGTTAGCGCGCGGCGATGTTGATGCGAATTATTTCCAGCATGTGCCTTATTTGCGCGATCAAGAAAAAGCCCTGGGGGAGAAATTTTCCGTGGTGGCGACGGTGCATATTGAGCCGTTAGGCATTTACTCGCATAAAGTGAAATCCCTAAAAGATCTGACTGATGGCGCGCAGGTCGCGGTGCCCAATAATGTCACTAATTTAAGCCGTGCGCTGTATCTGTTGCAGGACAGCGGTTTGATCAAACTCAAGGGCAGTCCATCCCATTCGCTGGTCACGACAGCGGATATCAGTGACAACCCACACCATCTGAAAATCATTGAAATCGAAGCGCCACAACTGCCGCGTGCACTGGATGATGCACAGCTGGCAATCATCAACGGTAACTACGCGTTGCAGGCAGGGCTAGTGCCATCGAAAGATGCGCTAGCCCTGGAGCAAGCGAAAGATAATCCGTATGCCAATGTACTGGTGACCACGCCAAAACTGGCACATGACCCGCGGATTCTTGAATTAGCCAAAGATCTGGAGTCAAAGCAAACTGCCGAATATATCAACCAGCACTATCAAGGATCGGTGATTCCGGTGAATCAATAATTCCCAGCCGCCACCTGTTTCTGGCAGGTGGCGATTACCCCCATCTGTGTTATATTTCGCCACAAACACCCATCGCACGTTTTGCTAAAAATAAAAAATATTATATAAATCAATTGTTATGAAAACTTTTACCAGGATTCCTGAATGATGCGGCGCATCATTCCGCTTTTGCTGCTGTTGTGCTGCAGTCTATTGCTGAGCGCCTGTGGCACGCTGTCACAAACCTCTGCGCCAGTCGGCGATAAAGTCTATCTCTCCCATGCGACCTTTAATGAAAACGTCGATGACATCGTGCGGCATTACATGCAGCAAAAGCAGGTGTCGGGCATCAGTATTGCGATTATCCATCAGCGCCAGCCTGCGCAGTTTTATAGTTTTGGCGTGACTGATGCGGTACACCGTTATCCGATCACACCCGATACGTTGTTTGCGCTTGGATCGCTCAGTAAAGGCATAACGGCGGAGGTGATCATTGAGCTGGTGGATCGCGGCGAGCTGCACTGGAACGATACGCTTGCTACGTTGCTGCCGCCGGAAGTGCCGCTCAGTGAAGATGCAAAACGCATCACGCTGCTGCAACTGGTCACGCACACCTCTGGCCTGCCGCGTCAGGATATGGATTTGCCGATGTTTATGAAATTTATGGCGTATCTGCGCAGTGGTGAGAATTTTTACGGCAACCTCGATAGCGATGCCGTGCTGAGCTATCTGGCTGATTTTGACGCACCAGCAAAACCCGTGGCGCAGTATTCCAATCTGGGATATGCGCTGCTCGGCTATATTCTGAAGCATCGCCTGCATCAGGGCATCGAAAGCCTGGCGCAACGCAATCTTTTCCAGCCCCTGGGCATGACCAGCAGCAGCTTCACACCGCAAAGCCTGCGCGGCTATCCGATCCGTGCGCTGGGCCATGCGGGCGATCAGCCAAAGCTGATTCCGCGTGGTGAGTTGACGCCGGATTGGGCATTCAGCAATAACATGGTGGCCGCCGCCAGTTTGTATAGCAACGCACGTGATTTAATCCGCTATCTGGATGCGCATTTACACAATGACGCCAGCGCCCCCATCAATGCCGCTTTTGCTCAGGTTAATCAAGGCTATGAACAGCATGGCAACCAGTCTCAAAATATTGCCTGGGTCACGGACACCTACGGTCAGCAGAAAATCACCTATCAGGTGGGCTATATTGGCGGCTACTCCAGCTTTATCGGTTTTGATAAACAAAATGGCAATGCGATTGTGGTGCTGCAAAATGCCTTTAACTGGAGCAACTATCTGGGCATTGCTCTGTTGATGGATCTGGCGCAGAAGAACCAGGCAGAGTAACGAACATGGTTGCTTGCAATTTTACTGCGCCAAAAATCGCTTTTGCTGAGGTATGCTGTGCAGCGAAATTTGACGCGCAAAGCGCGCCGGGGGAACCTTCTGCGTGCTGCACTTGTCAGTAAATTGGACAGTTAATAATTAACCAGAGTGGAAATCACCAATGCGCAGGACACACGTCACCCTTCTTTCTGCAGGAATTTTTCTGGGCGCTTTGAGCCTGACTCCAGCCGCACTGGCTGAAGGCGAGCAAACGGATAACGTACCACCGCCACCTCAGGTGCAGCAGACCGCACCCGACGCACAAACTCAGGCTCCGGCAGTGGATGCCCCGGCCAGCAACGAACCAGCGGAATCCAGCGGCGATGTGGCACCGATTCGCCCATCGCAGAACGGGATGCAAGATGCCCCTGCCGGGCAAAATAATTACGATCTGAATACCATCATTATCGACTACAAAGAGTACAAAGTCGGTGATGTAGTACCCGATGAGTATCGTAAAAAGCAGTACACCATTGTGGAGTGGCAGCCACGCCACCTGCCAGCACCGCAGCCTGGTACACACTGGGCTTATATCAATGCCAACTACATCCTGATCACCGACGACAGCGGCAAGATTGTGATGGGTAAATCTGGCGACATCTTCTTTAAGGGTTAATCTCTCCCTTTGTGTGGCGGCCGTCAGGCTGCCACGCTTCCTGCAAATCCCTCCTCCTTCAGATTCATCCTCTCGGGTGCTTTTTAATGCGCCGGAAAAGTGGCACGCTGCTCATTACGCTTTCACTGACAAAGGAACGGAACCATGACGCAACACACCAACGCCTACGGACAACCAGTCGGTGCACCATTGCCAGATTGGCAACCGCGCAGCTGGCCCTCTTATGAGACTTTCAACGGCCAGTACTGCCGTCTGGAACCTTTAAGTGCGGAACGCCACGGTCGCGATCTCTACGCCGCCTATGCGCTGGCCATTGATGGCGGTGACTGGACTTATATGTTTGCTGAGCCCTTTACCAGTGAGGCGGAGTATCTGGCTTATGCGCGCAAGATTGAGCAGGGTAAGGATCCGATGCATTTTGCGGTGATTGACCTGCGCAGTCAGCGTGCGGTGGGCACATTGGCATTGATGCGCATCGACACCGCGCACGGTGTGGTGGAAGTGGGGCATGTGGCATTTTCACCGCTGCTCAAGCAAACCTCTATGGCAACAGAAGCGCACTATCTGCTGATGCGTTATGCCATTGAACAGTTGGGCTATCGTCGATACGAATGGAAATGCGACAGCTGTAATTTACCTTCACGCAAAGCGGCATTGCGGCTGGGATTCCAGTTTGAAGGCCTATTTCGCCAGGCGATTGTTTATAAAGGGCGCAGTCGTGATACCTGCTGGTTCTCGATTATTGATGGCGAATGGCCGCCGCTTAAGCAGGCATTCGAACGCTGGCTGGCAGCGGAGAATTTCAATGCAGAAGGGACGCAGCGCATGAAACTGGAAGCGCTGCGTTAAGGCTGTGAAGGGCCGGGCTGCCCGCCTGGCTCAGCTGTTTAAGAGATATTTTGTCGTCATGGCAATTAATGCGGTGGCGATAGTGAGCAGAACGCGTCTGATCCAGATGTTGTCTTGTTTTAACTCGGTAAAACCAATCTGCATCCGTTGGTCTAACGCGTTGATTTTAATGTCTTGCTGATTGAACCGTTCGTCAATTTTTTCAAATTTCTCATCGATTCTTTCAAATTTCTCATCGATTTTTTCAAATTTCTCATCGATTTTTGCGAATTTCTCATCAATCTTCTCAAACTTTTCATCGATTCTTGCGAACCGCTCATCGATTTTATCGAACCTTTTATCAACTTTATCAAACCGCTCATCGATACTTTTTTCGAGCGCTTCAAAACGCTGATTCACCGCGTGAAATTGTAATGTAACCTCGTTTTGAAATTGGTCTAAGCGGCCTTCGAGAGCATCGAGTCGGTTATTTGTCGCGCTTTGCGCCCGGATCAAGCTTTCTGTCGCCTGTGACAAGTCAAATTTGGTTAAGGCATTTTCCTGCTGCATATCAGCAAAAATCTCCACCATTACCTCAGCCTGTCTATCGGCGACGCCTGCATCCTGTAACGCTTTATAGGCTTTATGCGTGTTAATCATGGTCAGTATCATCCTTTCATTCCTCTGGTGTCCTTCCGTGAAAATGAAAGCCTATCCAGTAGGTGATAGTTTCACAATGTAATGAAATGGATTTTGCGCGGTATCTCGAAAAAAATCAATGCTTACAATAAGTAACGAAAACAACTAATAAAAAAGGCCTGCGCGTTGGCAGGCCTGCATGGGTGGGGGAATGGCTTAATTTTACGGATGTGGAATAATTTTTATCTCCACCATACCAATGCCCAATTTGCGCGGATCCTGCCCGGTAATATTGCCGACGTTAGAGAGTTGCGGCTCAGGTGGCGCAATAATCAGGTTGTGACTGCCGTTGGGGTTGCTGAAATGCAGTGTGGTGGTCGAGAAATCATCGCCCAGATTCAGCATCTGCTCTTCATCACCGACGCGAACTGGAATCAGTCGATGCGCATTGGGTCCAAAAGCGCGTGCGGTGATCTGCACATCAAAGCGAGACGGTAAAGGTTCGACATATTCGATATTCACTTCAGGTGCCAGATTCGCATTTGACCAACGTCCCCAGCTTTCGGGGCGAGATATTCCTGTGAAACGCTTCACGCTGTCGGGAGCGCCTGGCACAGTCAGCAGGAAGCTGTCGGCGTTATAGCGAATCGCATTATCTTCCACGCGAATCTGCTGCTCGTTGAGTTGATAAGTCGCGGCACTCACCTCGGCTTTCGGGAATTGCGCTTTGCCCTTCCACTGCGGTTTATCGATGCGCGTTACCGTCGGTTTTGCCCCCATTTGACCCATGGCGACACAGAGATCGCTAGAGAGTGCCAAATCGGGCTGCCATAAACGGCCCATCTTGAAGCAGCGATCGACCCAGACAAATTTATCAGAAGCGGTAAAGTCTGCGAGCTGGTAGCGCAGCGGTGCCGAATATTCGCCTTCTGGCAGTGGCTCGACGCGATCTTGCCCAATGCGAAATAGAATAGGCAATTTAAAGGTAGAGCCGGAGAAGCTGAAGGTGTTTTTTTGCTGGTCGACAGTAAACGCATCGAGCTTGCTGGGGAAATTCCACAGCTGGATGATATCGGCTTTCCATGCGGTCACTTTTTGCGCCATGTCTTCAAACTGCGCCGATAAAGACGTCGAAGAGAGGCCGCTGCGGCCGAGTCCAATCGCCTTATCACCACCCAGAATATCCAGCACCGTCGCACCGTTGTCCAGGGTACTGCGTTTGCCATCCAGCACTTCCGCTTGTGGCTGGTCACCACGAATCACCATAAACAGATCGCGGCGCGGCTGCTTGATCAGGTACTGATGCGCGGTGTTATTCATGGCCAGATGATCCGAACTGACGACGATGATGGTGTTTTTAAACCAGGGTGACGCTTTGATGCGCGCAATCAAACGCGCGACATGCTCTTGTGAGCAGGCCACCGCACTGAAGGATTGGTTCGGTTTACCATCGTAGCTGTAGCTTTTGCGCTGACAGCTGCGCGAGATAAATCCGTCAGGGTGATGGGTGTCCACCGTCAGGGTGAACAAGGCAAAACGTTTTTGCTGACGTGAAAGCGCTTCGTATTTCTCAAACACTTCATCCATCACCGTATCATCGTAAAAACCCCAGTTGTTGCGGTAACTGGGATCGGCGACGCGGCTGATGAGCTCTTGCGAGCCGTACATATGTGCGGGCGAAAAGCCGTGTGACAGCAGGAAGGTATCTTTGCCAGCAAAACGTAAGTCTGCGCCCTGGATAAACCAGTTTTCATAACCGGAATTCTTCAGGATATCGCCGAGGCAAATATTCTGCGGGTAAAAGCTGGAAAGCGAGGCCGAAGCGTTACCATCAAAAGGGGCAAACAGTGGGATACCGCATTGAGAAGCGACCATGCCAGCAATGGTGTAATCGGTGCTTGGTAACTGCTCGGTTTCACTGAAATCGATGCTCTGGTCTTTTTCGCGACTCAGTTCCGGCGCGAGTCCGGGGAAAGCATCTTGATCAAAATAGGTGCGTTCAAGGCTCTCACCGTAGATGTACACCAGGTTGAGTTTGGGATCGGGAATGGTTTTATTGGGCGTCTTATAATAGTTATCGAAATCAGAGTCGGCCAGACGTGAATGTGAGGCAATAAGATCCTTCACCTGACGAAAAGCAGGTGTGGTTTGCACCGAACCTGCAGCGCAGGCGATAGCCAGTAAACTCCAGCCTAAATGATGCGGCCGTTTACGGCGGCGTAGCAGCCAGGAAAGCAGGCAAAACAGCAAAAACAGGCCAATGATTAATCCAATAGCGGGCACCACATATTTACTGACGCCGGCACCTGTCAGGCTGTTGGTCAGGGTATACAGCACCGCATCGGTGATGCCATCGCCGGTAAAATAGTTGCTGGCGAACAGCGTGGCATTGAGCACGATAAACAGCGTGAGCAGCACTAAGATCAGGATAAACCAGAATTTATTTCGCCCGGCTTTACAGGAGTAAACGGCGATTGCCGCTAAAAAGAGTACAACCGAAACCAACTCGGACAAGGTTTGATCCTCACATAAAATAGTGACGCCATCCCTGCGCCCTCGGCCCTCTTTGGGGGTTATGCGTCAATTTATATGGGCTGTCACAGTGCTGCAACATAACCACACAGAATTGTGCGGTGGGCTCCGATCCGTTTAAGGCAGGTTTAGATTGACTATGGTTTGACCTGGCAGCAACGCACGCGCCGCTGCCAGCGAGGGGCGAGGAGGGATCAGAGCTTGCCAGTCAGATACTGCGCTTCGCCGTCGGCAAAGCTCCAGTCGCCTTTGCTGTTAGTGATAAAACTGATCATCAGATCGTTGCCCTGCACGCCACAATTTTCCTGCAACTCGCGCGCTAACTCTGCCATGAATAGCGTTTTCTGTTCTTCACTTCTTGGGCTGGTGTACACGCGCACCATCACCAGGTTATCGGTCCGCTCGAAACCCAGCCCGGTATCCTGAAACTCCATTTGATAGCGTTTATTCTCATGAACAATCTGATAGCGATCCCGCGCGGGGACTTTGAACGCGCTTAATACCGCGCGGTGCGCGGCGTCCAGCAAGGTACGAATTTCTGATTCAGAACGGCCCTGAATCACATCAAAAGTCAGTAACGGCATAAATAAACCCTCGTTTTTGCTCACAAGATAAGAGTAGGATGTGGCTTTATGCTGCCGCTTGCTGCAGGAAAGAAAAAGCGCGCTGGTTGAAATGATTATTTATTATTTTGAACAATCCATATGAAAGAAATCAAAACTGATGCACTCTGGGTGCATTTGCACTGGCTAACGGTGCTGGCTGAACTGGGCAGTTTTACTCGTGCAGCTGAACGATTAGATGTCAGCAAAGCGGCCATGAGCCAAAAGATTAAAGAGCTGGAAGAGATGGCGGGGGTGTCACTGGTGCAGCGCACCACGCGCAGCGTGCGTCTGACCTCGGCGGGCGAGAAGCTGGTGGATGAGTTGCGCGATCCTTTCGCACGCATCGCCCAAAGTTTTTTCAGCGTGCGCGATGAGGCCGGGCCAGTCCGCGGCCTGGTGCGTGTCAGCGCGCCGGTGGCGTTTGCACGTCAGCAGCTGGTGCCAATTATCGGTGATTTTTTGCGAGAGTATCCGCAGGTGCGGCTGCAGCTGGATGTTACCGATCGCTTAGTGTCGTTAGGCAGTGAAGGATTTGATCTCGCCATTCGCCATAGCCAGACATTGCCCGAAACCCATGTGGCGTTGCCGCTGTGTGAGACGCGCGCGCTGTTAGTGGCCTCGCCGGCTTATCTGGCGCAAAACGGTGTGCCTCAGGTGCCAGAATCGTTGCAGCAACATAACTGCCTCTACTATCCGCGTGGTCTGGAATCGCCACAATGGCGTTTCCGCCCGGTGAGTGGCGGCAGTGAATCCGTGCAGGTAAAAATTCAGGGTAATTTTGCTACCAATAACAGCGAATCAATCCGCGATGCCGCGCTGCAAGGATTGGGCATTGCCATGCTGCCCGATTTCAGCGCCGCGGCGGCGCTGAAATCGGGCACGTTGCAACAGGTTCTGCCGCAGTGGCAAACCGTGGATGCTTTTGCCGATAGGCTGTGGGTGGTGCGCCCGTATGCAGCACAAGTGCCACGGGCGGTGACCACCTTTATCCACTGGCTACGCGCGCGCTTTGTTGATGGGTGAAGCCAACGCTATCGCCGCATGCGGCTGCATCATCTCACCCAGCAGGCTGCTGCGGTTGTAATTGCCTAAACGCAGGTTGAAGTCGAGGTGCATCTGTTCGTTACCGCTGAGTTTAATCACCGGTGGTGGCGTCATAGGACGCTGGTTGAACAGGATAGCATGTGCAAACGCCTCGCTTTTCCAGCCGCTCAAACGCTGATAATAGTAAGCGTTGGCTTCACACTTGCGCAGATAGAGATTCACCCGACGATATTCCCGCATCGCCGCCTGTTGTGCCAGTGAACCCAACTGCTGCTGCGGTTGGTCAATTTTCTGGGTCAGGAGTGCATAGTCATCGCGCTTGTTGAGCTCGTTGAAATAATTCTGCTCACCCAGATGTTTGATGGGGGCGTACTGCTTCTGCCATTCACGAATAAACGGGTTATTCGGTGCCGCCGCCAGGAACCAGTTTTCAATCACTGGCGCCAGATAATTGACGGTGGAATTTTCACGATAATAACCAATCACATCCATGCAGCGCTCTTGATGGGCACGATGCACCCATGAGAGATCTTCAAATAACAGCGTGCTGCAATCAATGGCAATACCGCCGTAGCGCAACAGCAGTTCCAGACGAATGACTTCGCTTTTTTGCTGTTCGCTTAATAATGTTGAGGTGAAAATAAAATCAGGTAAAACTTCTTTTACCGTTAATCGATTGAGCAAATAGATATCGTGATCAGGATTATCTTTGCGCAGCTTTTGAATATTTAACATCATAGATTTCGGTAAATATTCACTATCCCAATACATCCACACTTTTTTCGGTATTTCTGGCAGCGACTTTTCGCCAGAAAACAACACGATATTGTCCTCTTCGCCAGGATCGTACTCCGGCGCGCAGAGCGCAGTATGCTGTTTTTTCTGCAGTAATGTCTGGCTGGTAAAAGCGATTCTTTTCCAGTTCTGCCAGAGCGCGAGCGCTGGCTGGAGACGTTTTTTATTCATGGTGCACCTGATTATTGTGATTATGGTGGCAAGGATTCCCTGATGCTGGCAGCTTATGCGCTCTTATGTTTCCTCACGGCTGTGTGTAAAAAGTACTCACATCAGCTTAATAAAGCATTCTGGTCTTAGAGGCTATTACTTTTTTTTGCTTTCAGATAAACCGGAAAATGAAGGATCCGTTAAGCGTAAAATTTCCCAAAAATAATTGACTGGCCGACTGATTTTATAATTAATCGTCGTTAGGACTATTCCTAATAAAATAACTTAGCCTTGGCGCTGGCTGCGGGTTAGATAAAAAATCCCCGCATTCAAATGGTTTAAATCGGCTACATTTTTCGCTGGCCTGACAGGGATTTGCCCCTTCCTGATGCAGGTTAACTACGCTTAGACGAGGTGGTTAACACAAAGGAGGCACTATGCAGCCACACAACCGTGGATTACTGGCGGTCGATAAGCAGGGGAATCGAGTTCTGTTTCTCGATCCCGACACCTTTGCCGTGCAACAGGAGCTGAATGCGTTTCCGCCGCGTCCGCATGAGTTACTGATGTTACCTGAGCAAGAGAAAGCCTATGTGCCGATCTATGGTGACGGCATTCATGGCGACAATCCCCATCCTGGTCACAAAGTGGCGGTGATCGATCTACGCAAACGCCAGATCAGCGGTTTTATCGATTTATCTCCGTTGCAGTCGCCCCACAGTGGCCAATTGGGCCGTGATGGCAAAGTCTACCTCTGCTGTGAAAACAGTGCGGCTGTGGCAGTCATCGATCCCGTTACCGATAGGGTGGAGAAAATCATTAAGCTGCCGTCGCACAATGCGCATCGTCTGACGCTTTCACCCAGCGGGCGTAAATTGTTCACAGAGAACGAAGAAGACGCCAGCATCACGGTGGTGGATCTGTGCGAGGCAGAAGGGCGCATCATTGACAATATTCTGCTGCCGGGGCCGATCTCCGGTATCGCGGCCTCGCCGAAGCATCCTTATCTGGTCGCTAGCGCGGCCGACGCACCGTTACTGTATGTGGTCGATCGCCAAAGTCATCGTATTCGCCAGCGCATTAAACTCACGGCCCATCAACAGCCCTGCCAGGTCGTGCGCTTTAGCGCCAACGGCGAGCGTTTGGTGGCGATTGGCGATCAGGAGCCGCTCATCACACTGTTTGATGATTTACTCAATCCGTTGGGAGATGTTCCGGTCGGCAACAAACCGATGGATGGCTGTTTCAGTGCGGATAATCGAACGCTGCTGATTGCCAATGAAGGCGATGGATCATTGAGCGTGATTGATTTGCTGCAAATGAAGGTGATAGCGACCCCGAACGCCGGAAAAGGCTGTGAGGTGCTGAGTTACTTCCAGTTGAACTGACGGCGGGGTATCTCCTTGTGGCAGCGATCGTCAGGCACCTGCTCGCAATGTTTGATTGGGCGTATCAGGGTTAAATAAACGGGCGATGGTAAATCGCGCTGCTCCAGTGGCGGCTGCTGGCATGTTTTTCCGCCTGCCAGCCGCGTTTACGCAGTTCCCGGGCGATCATTTTGTTCATGATGCCGTGCCCCACCAGCAACACCGTTCCCTGTTTTGATAACGTGACCAACTTATCTGCCGCCTGACGCGCCCGTGCTCGGGCATGGGTCAACGATTCCACATGCCCGGCGTAACCGCATAACCATAACAGGCGCAAAAGGGCGAGCCAAACGGTCAGCGGCAGGTGCAGGCGTTCGAACGGCAGCAGCGGCATGGCCACTTCACTGAAGACCTCATCCACCTCATGCGGTTGCAGGCCGAGACGCGTGAGTGAGGAACGCGCGCGGGGTAGCGGGCTGGAGGCGATCACGCGGGCCATTCGCGCGATGGCCATACTGCGCGGCGGCGGTGAGTCGCAAATGTCCGCCTGGTCATAGCCCTCACACCAGTCGGCCAGCGCTCGCGCAGTAAAGCGCCCGCTGACCGGATGGTCAGGTTTACCGTGTCGCATGAGGATGATGGTCATAGGCGCCCTGTGTGATTTTTACCCAGTGTAATGCAGGTGATAGCTGAACTGCACTGGCGAAAGGGTTTTAAGATTAATTCGCAATTGTCATCAAAGCTTAACTGATTTGTGCGAAAAAAAGCGCGATGAAGGATCAGCCACAACTCAGCTAATGATAAGCAACGCTCGTTAATTACATTGAGGTTAATGCGCTGCTGTTGGTTTGCATGAGCTGTAATGTTATGAATTAACGCCATTTTTGCTTTCTAATCCCGAGTTATAGTGAAGATAAATTAATTATTTTCACTTTTATCACTTGATTCATCTACGCGCGTAGATAAACTGTGTCCACAGTGATAACTCACGGTGCCAGAGACAAAGTTGGCCTTGAGATGACGTGGTTACATTTGCCTTACTAATGCGATCGATGAAAAAAACATCGACGAGAACAGGCGAATGAGTGAATTCCAACACCAGGGAGTTCTTTGACTTTCATCCAGGTTTGCCTACTGAACGTCGTCACCGGGGAGTTCCGCTTGTTGCAAGGGAACCGTCCCACGGAAGGGCGTTTGCTGTTTTCACCTATTTCAGGGAAAAGGTCATGACGGTACATCAGTCCGTTTCGCAACAAACTTCACTGAGCACCTCTTCAGCTGCTGACATGCGTCTGGAAACCTCTTCTGGCCGCAAAGATTTCTGGCGCGCCACCTTCTCTTGCTGGCTCGGCACGGCAATGGAGTATGCGGATTTCGCGCTCTATGGCCTGGCAGCAGGCATCATCTTTGGCGATGTGTTTTTCCCCAATGCCACACCCACTATGGCGCTGCTCTCCAGTTTTGCCACCTGGTCCGTCGGGTTTATTGCACGCCCAATTGGTGCGCTGCTGTTTGGCTGGATCGGTGACCGGAAAGGCCGCAAAACCGTGATGATCGCTACCATCATCCTGATGGGCGCATCGACAACCTTGATTGGTCTCATCCCTTCTTACGCCACGATCGGCGTCTGGGCACCCGCTTGTCTGGTGCTGTTGCGCTTTACCCAAGGGTTGGGCGCTGGTGCAGAACTGTCTGGTGGCACCGTGATGCTGGGCGAGTATGCCCCGGTTGCGCGTCGCGGTCTGGTCTCTTCCGTGATCGCCCTCGGCTCGAATAGTGGCACGCTGATCGCCTCGCTGGTGTGGCTTGCCGTGATTCAGATGGATAAACAAACCTTGCTGGATTGGGGATGGCGTATTCCGTTTCTCAGCAGCGTGCTGATTGCCGTGGTCGCGTTATGGCTGCGTCGTCATCTGCGTGAAACCCCGGTGTTTGAGCGCCAGCAGGCGCAACTGCAGGCAGAGCGTAGCGCCACATTGCAGCATGCCGCCGCCGAGGTTGATACCCGCAGTTTCTGGCAGCGCAGCTGTGCGTTCTGGACGATGGTCGGCTTACGAATCGGCGAAAACGGTCCTTCCTATCTGGCGCAGGGCTTTATCGTCGGTTATGTCGCGAAAGTGCTGATGCTCGATAAGTCGGTGCCAACGACGGCGGTGTTTATTGCCTCGCTGCTGGGTTTCCTGATTATTCCGTTTGCCGGTTGGATGTCTGACCGCTTTGGCCGCCGTATCACCTATCGTGGTTTCTGTCTGCTGCTGATGATTTATGCCTGGCCGGCATTCAGCCTGATGGACAGCCGTGACCCGGCGATTGTGATCCCGGTGATGGTTGTCGGCATGGCGCTGGCCTCGCTCGGTATTTTTGGGGTGCAGGCCGCGTGGGGTGTGGAAATGTTTGGTGTCAAACACCGTTACACCAAGATGGCGGTGGCGAAAGAACTGGGGTCTATCCTTTCTGGAGGGACAGCACCTTTGGTGGCTGCGGCGCTGTTATCGTTCACCGGACACTGGTGGGCGATTGCCGTGTACTTCTCGGCGATGGCGACCATCGGTTTTCTGACCACGTTTGTGGCACCGGAAACGCGTGGGCGCGATCTGAATCTACCGGAAGATGCGATCTGACGCGCAACACGCTGTAAGTGAAACAGTGCCATTGGCCGGTTATGCCGGCCAATGGCATTCATGCAGAGGCAAGAGCATTGGCGAAATCCCCAGGCGGAAATGTAACACGTAGCGATGTGGCGAAAGCCGCCGGCACCTCAGTGGCGGTCGTGAGCTACGTGATTAACAACGGACCGCGCCCGGTGGCGGAAGCCACGCGGTTGCGCGTGCTGGAAGCGATTAAACAGACGGGTTATCGACCGAATGCAGTGGCGCGTGCATTGGCCTCCGGCAGCACCAAAACCTTTGGCCTGGTGGTGCCGAACATCAGTAACCCCTTCGTGGCCTCAATGGCGCATATGCTGCTGCAGGAATCACTGGATCACGGCCACGTGATGCTGCTGGGGGATGCCGGAGATGATCGCAAGCGTGAGCTGGAACTGATTCAGGGCTTGCTGAATCGTCAGGTGGATGGCCTGTTTTATACCAGTGTCGACCGCCACCCATACATAGATGTGATTCAGGCCAGTGGTACACCGCTGGTGATGCTGGATCGCGTTGACCCACGTCCCGGCGTGAGCATGTTGCGGGTGAATGAGCGCGAGGCCTCGCGTCAGGTGACAGAACATCTGCTCAGCCACGGTTATCAACAGGTTGGCATGATCAGCGGTCCGCTGGAGATGCTGAATGCCCAGGATCGTATTCAGGGCTGGCGCGATGCCATGGCAGAGAAAGGCCTGCAGGTCGATGAAACCCTGATTTTCCCTGCCAGCTACTCGCGACAAGGCGGTTATGACGCCACAAAACGTATGCTTGCCAGCGGAAAGGTGCCGCGCGCGCTGTTTACCAGCAATGAAGGCCAGGCGATTGGCTGTATCCGCGCGCTCTCTGAACACGGTTTGCGCGTGCCGCAGGATGTCGCCCTGGTGTGCTTTAACGGCACCGATCAATCCGCATTCCATGTCCCGACATTGACAACCGTACGTCAACCGCTACGGGAAATGGCACGCAGCGCTATCGCCATGCTGAAAAATGGGGATGGCGAGGCCCAACTGGCAGAGTTCCCTCACTATCTTGAAATCGGTGAGTCCTGCGGCTGCCTGCTTACTCAACAAAAATAAACCTATAACATCATGAAAAGACTGATTATTGATTGTGATCCGGGAAATGGAATTGCAGGGGCGAATACCGATGACGGCCTTGCGCTGGCACTGGCGTTGGCATCACCTTCGCTGTCGGTTGAACTGATTACCACTGTCACTGGTAACACGCCGAGTGCGTTAGGGGCGCAGGTTGCCAAAGATTTACTCCAGCGATTAGGACTCAATGTTCCCGTTGTGCAGGGCGCGTTGCAGGCACTCCGCGAAGACCCCGCCCCCTGGCGCGCACGCCTCGATGGCGTCAAGGACGCGAACCTCGCTGAACTGTGGCGGGGCGTGCGTAAGCCGCAGTTGCTCGCGGCAGATGGCAATGATGCCGCAGGCGTGATGGGCCAGCTGATTTGCGATAATCCCGGCGAATTTACTCTGGTGGCGATCGGTCCTCTGACCAACGTGGCGCAGGCGCTGCAGCGCTATCCACAGATGGCGGAATCCGTGGCAGAAATTGTGATTATGGGCGGTGTGTTCGCTTTAGATGATTACATCAAAGACACCAACTTTGGTCTGGATCCCGAAGCGGCGCATCAGGTGCTGCACAGCGGCGCAGCCATCACGCTGGTGCCGATGGACGCCACGACACAAACATTGATGACCCATCAGGATCTTAATCGTCTGACGACCAACGACCATCCGTTACCGCAATTTGTCCGTGAAACGTTGCGCCCGTGGATTGATTACTCGATTCGCACCCGCCATCTGCCAGGCTGCTGGATCCACGATGCGCTGGTGATTGCCTGGCTATTGAATCAGCGCGTGGCGGATGGGGTGGATTACTTTGTCGATATTGAGTTACGCGCTGGCGCAACGCGCGGCAAGAGCTGGCGGTATCGATCGCCACTGCGCCTGGACATTGGCGTGCCGGAGCAGACCGGGGCATTGGTGCATGTGATGCAGAACGTCAACAATCCGTTGCTGCTGGAGATGATTGAGAAGGCGTTTAATCAACTGCAGCGCTGATTGCCCATAAATGCGTGCGGCACACTGAGTCGCACCGGTCTTCCTGCCATGCCGCCAGGAATTTGCCCTTTCAGATTGCACTGCTGTACGGCGGTGCAATGTTTCACTCGATGACATGCTTCCTTACACCGCGAATCACTCCCTGACAATTCCCCGCCGCAGCCCTCCTTTCTGACATGCTATATACAAATAGTTAACACAATAATAACCAGCGAAATCATTCGCCGGATAACGTTCCAATAAATTCTGGTCAATGAACCGGAAGCTAATCAGACAGGATACCCCTATGTTCAACTGGACTGCGACCCAGCGAAACGTGGCGTTTGCCAGTTTCGCCAGCTGGACGCTGGATGCGTTCGACTTCTTTATCCTGGTGTTTGTACTCAGCGATCTTGCCCAGTATTTCAACACCAGCGTCTCCGATGTTTCTGTTGCCATTATGCTCACGCTGGCGGTTCGACCGATTGGCGCGCTGATTTTTGGCCGTCTGGCTGAGAAGTATGGCCGCCGCCCGATTCTGATGCTCAATATCGTGATGTTCTCACTGTTTGAGCTGCTCTCTGCATGGTCACCGAACTTCACCGCCTTCCTCGCCTTCCGCGTGATTTACGGCGTGGCGATGGGCGGCATCTGGGGCGTGGCATCGTCACTGGCAATGGAAACCATTCCGGATCGCTCGCGTGGGCTGATGTCCGGCATCTTCCAGGCGGGCTACCCTTGTGGCTACCTGCTGGCATCGATCATTTTCGGACTGTTTTTCGAGTCGGTAGGCTGGCGCGGCATGTTCCTGATTGGCGCATTGCCGATTCTGTTGCTGCCGTTTATCTATTTTAAAGTGCCGGAATCCCCGGTCTGGCTGGCCGCACGCGAACGTAAAGAGAGCACGGCGCTGCTGCCGATTATTCGTCAGCACTGGAAAATCTGCATCTATATGGTGCTACTGATGGCGTGCTTTAATTTCTTCAGTCATGGCACCCAGGATCTCTATCCTACCTTCCTGAAAGTGCAGCATCAGTTTGATCCGCACACGGTGAGCATCATCGCCATCAGCTATAACATTGCGGCGATGCTGGGTGGGATTACCTTTGGTGCGCTGTCAGAACGTATTGGCCGTAAGAAAGCGATTATCCTTGCCTCCTTCCTTGCGCTGCCGGTGTTGCCGCTGTGGGCGTTCTCCAGCGGATCATGGATGATTGGGATTGGCGCGTTCCTGATGCAGTTTATGGTGCAGGGCGCGTGGGGCGTGGTGCCGACCTATCTCACCGAGCTGGTACCCGCAAATGCGCGTGCGGTGCTGCCTGGCTTCGTTTACCAATTGGGTAATCTGATTGCCTCGGTCAATGCGACCTTGCAGTCTCGCATTGCCGAGGCCCACGGCGGCAACTACGGCCTGGGAATGGCGATCGTTGCCGGTACGGTAGCGGTGCTGATTTGCGTGTTTGTCGCCTTTGGGCGAGAGACGCGGGGTATTGAAATATCCGGTGCGGTCGCGCGCGAACAGCGTTAAAGCGCCTCGCAGACGTCGATCCATTTCGCCGCAGTCAGTTCAGCCATACGCTGCGGCGAAATGCGCACAGCACTGTGAATCGAACCTGCTGCGGGCAGCACTTCATCAAAACCGCGCAGGGTCACATCACAGTAAACGGTCAGGGGATTTTCCAGGCCAAAAGGGCATACGCCACCCACCGGATGCCCGGTCCAGTTCACCACCTCATCCACACTCAGCATGCGTGCCTTAGCGCCGAGTGCGGCTTTCAGCTTGCGGTTGTCGAGACGGGCATCACCGCGCGTCACAATCAGTACAACGGCATCTTTCACTTTTAACGACAGGGTTTTGGCGATTTGCCCCGGCATCACGCCATGGACGCGTGCGGCCAGTTCTACCGTGGCGGTGCTCTCCGGCATCTCGATGATGTCGATATCCGGTGCATGTTCGGCAAAGAAGTGCCGTACCGACTCCAGGCTCATTTTTTTCTCCGGTAAAAACAGAGCCTAAAAGCTGCCACAAGGGGGGAAAAGTGTAAACGGGATAAAAAGAGAATCTGTAACAGAATGCACGCAGGTTAAACCACTTTTAACGTGCAGTTACCACAGCGTTCCACGTCCGGAATGCGATAGCGCTGGCAGCAACTGCGACGTTCCATCTCGCCATGACGCGGGATCATGGTGCGATAAAGCGGATTGTCGCTGCCATCCAGCAGCGTCTGGGTGAAGAACAATGCCTGTTCCAGCTGAGTGATGACGGGCGCGGATAACTGGCCTTTCAGTTCACCGAGGAACCAGTAAAACGAATAACCCATGTTGTTCCAGATGAGTTTGGCGTTGATATCACCGTGCTGCGTCATGCCGTTGACAGCCGGGATCAGGCATTGCTGAATCAGGCGGTCAATGCGCTGCTGTGCACTCAGGTAACGCGCCTCTTCATCTTCCTGCACATCTATCCAGAAAGCACAGGGATGGCCGTTTTCATGAAATTCCACATGAATCAGATGGGGGGCGCATTTCAATGCCCGCGGCTCCTGCAGCAACATCAGCATCAGCGGGGCCAGCAGTAAGCCAAAATACCATTGTGCCCAAAGTGACTGCAGCGGTTTGGCTTCATGTTGCACATCAGGGTGATTGCGATAGAGATAATCGCTATAGCGTTGTGTCAGGCGGCGATAGTGAAGCGGTGTGGACCACTCGGCCAGCGTCAAGGTCCCTGCGGGAGCGGCCTGGCCGAGTTTGACGTTATCCAGCATGTAGCTGCGTTGATCACGCATCAGATCTTCCAGTGCGCTCGCTAAGCTGCGGTCGCTCTGCATAAAGATCAGAGGATGGTCGCTAAAGCGATGATCCTGACGCGTGATGATGGTCATGCCGGTCCTGAGTGATAACGGGAATCGTGAGACAAATGATAATCGTTACTGTCAATGCGAACAAGATGTCATCAAGCGAAGAAAGGGGACGCAGCCACTTATCAGCAGCCGATGCCGCTTTGTGATAAATGGCTTCGCTCATTAACCGGTTAAATCAGGTCATTACTGACTTGCGTCAGCTTCGGCAAATCTTCCCAGGCGAGTATGGTGTTACGCCCCTGATTTTTCGCGACGTATAACGCGCGGTCAGCATTTGCCACCGCCTGGTCAAACTCATCGCCAAAAATAGGTGCGATTCCGGCACTGATGGTGACGTGGGTGGAGACCTTTTCATTAAAGCGATGCGGGATTTCGAGGTCCACTACGTACTGACGAATGCGCTCCGCCAGCTTCATCGCAATCGATGCGTTAACGTTGGTCATCAGCACCAGAAACTCTTCACCGCCATAACGTGTGACGACATCGCGTGAACGCACGGCATCGCGAATGGCAACCGACACCCGCGCCAGCGCCTGATCGCCCATCGCATGACCGTAGTTGTCGTTGTAGGCTTTGAAGTGGTCAATATCCAGCAGCAGTACGTAATGGCTGCCCGCGTGGTTTTCCAGAATGGTGTCGAGGCGATTTTTCAGGCCGCGGCGGTTATACAAACCGGTGAGCGGATCCAGCATACTCAAATCGCTAAAACTCTCTTTTTCCTCATACAGCTGGCTAACCAGTCGTCGGGTAAAAGTATCAAAACGGCGGCGCATTAAATGGTGCAGCGAGAAACCAATCAACGGCAGCGTAATCGTAAAAATGATCATCATTAAATGCTGGCCATCATCTAATAACAATACGGTTAATACGGGGGGCGTAATGTGTAAACAAAATGCGATCAAATAATCACTGAGCGCAATGGCACTGATAAAAAATACGCTTAACAAGCTGATTATTAAAAAGCTGCCATCAAAATAAAAAACCTGATGGTATCTGTGGTTAATGTGCCATGCCCAGAGCGCACCTAATATCATGGCAACAGGATTTAATAGCGGTAATTTCCGTTTTGGCATCATCAGACAAACGGTCAGTAACGTCAGGCTGAAAGCCGCGACAATGCCTACTGGCAGCGAGCTTACCGGGCTGTCTGTGCCTAAAAAAGGCATCAGGCAAAAAAGCGAAACGGCGACATTTAAAAACAAAAAGAGCATCAGCGAAAGCCGATATTTGCTGTGTTTCAACTCATCATAAGATTGTAATTTCATTATTATTACTCTTCACAGCCCTGAAATATCAAAGCGCTACCCGTGGGAAATACTCCCGCAAATCGGATAGTGAGCACGTTATTGACGTGTTATCGAAATAGTTATCGGCGGCAATTTAGCATTTTCCAGTAAATCTGTCATCCAACGCATCCCGCGATAAAAAATTCGCTGCAAGATGAGAAATATTGTCATATGATAATACGAATATTTATCATTTGAGGGTTGCGCGATGATCATGGCGATGATGGCTGCCTGCGGCTTATGGGGCGTGAGCTGGATGATGGGTAAGCGGCTGGACAGCGGTTGGGGAGTCTTGTTGCCCTGTGCTGCTTTACCGATTTTCGCGCTGTGGGAGCCGAGTTTCAGCCAGTGGCGCGTGGTGATGATTGTGGCACTGTTGCTGACGGTAGTGATGCTGTTCCATCATCGTCTGCGTCACTATCTGCTGCTGCCTTCTTGCCTGGCATTGGCCGGGGGCGCTGCGGCCGTTACGGTGAACTTCCACATTATCTGATGCCGTTTCTTCCGAACGGCAGAAACGACAAAACACGCTTAGCGCGTGATTGTTTCGTTTAATTCAACGTTGGGAATGTACTGCCAGGAAAGTAAGACAACGTGGTGCGAAGGGAGGGACTTGAACCCTCACGTCCGTAAGAACACTAACACCTGAAGCTAGCGCGTCTACCAATTCCGCCACCATCGCATTGTGTTGTCTTTATTGTTTATACCATCGCATTGGTGCGAAGGGAGGGACTTGAACCCTCACGTCCGTAAGAACACTAACACCTGAAGCTAGCGCGTCTACCAATTCCGCCACCATCGCTCAGTGCTATGATATAAACTTTGTGATTATTGGTGCGAGGGGAGGGACTTGAACCCTCACGTCCGTAAGGACACTAACACCTGAAGCTAGCGCGTCTACCAATTCCGCCACCGTCGCGTACCCTGCAACACTCTAAAGTATTGCTAACCACGGAGGCGCATTCTAGAGATTTTACTCTTTGCGTCAATACATATTTCACGACGATGAAACGATTGCTGCAAAAAACAACATTTTCACCGTCGGGAAGCGCAAAATGGGTTATTTACGCGCTTTGGCGCCGCGTCCGTACACGGCACGGTAGACCTTAAAGCGTCCGGTCTGCGCCAGCACTTCGTGGTTACCGAAGGTCTCATCCAGAATCTGCGGATAGGGCAGGAAGGCGTTAGCCACAATACGCAGTTCACCGCCGCTGTTCAGATGCTTTAAGGCACCACGAATCAGCGTGTTGGCCGCATCGAGGCTGGTTTGCAGGCCGTCATGGAACGGTGGATTAGAAATGATCATATCGAAACGGCCAGTGACATCCGAGAAGACGTTACTGGCGAACACTTCCCCTTCCAGTTCGTTGGCGGCCAGCGTCAGTTTACTGGCTTCGATGGCAGCAGCATGCACATCACACAGCCACAAACGGATGCGTGGAGAGATTTGTGCCATCACGGTGGCGAGCACGCCGCTGCCACAGCCGATATCCAACACTTTGCCACGGAAGTGCGGCTCCAGCGTGGAGAGCAGCAGATCGCTACCAATATCCAGGCCATCGCGGCTGAATACACCCGGCAACGTGTGGATGGTGAGGTGCTCGATCATGTAAGTATTGCCGTAGCTGCTGGCATCAAAGGTTGGCTGTGTATCCAGACGACCATGATAGAGACCGCAACGACGCGCACTGTCGACTTTTTCCAGTTTCGTCCAGTCTTCCAGCATGCCTTCTGCACTGCGCACGCCACTGCGGTTTTCACCGACCACAAAGATATCGCAGCCGACCGGCATCAGCGACAGCAGGTTTTGCAGCTGGAACTGCGCTTCTGGCTTGTTCTTCGTCCAGAAATAAACCAGCGTATCGCAGCCTTCAACATCGGCGGCAGTGGCCACCATGCTGTAAACCGCACGTTCACCGAGGCGACGGCTCAGGTTCTGCCAGTGATGGTACTGCTGGGTGTGCACGCGTGTTGATGCGGTTTCCAGCTGGGCGGGCAGGTCATCCTGCAGGTCGCCAGCAAACAAAACATGGCGGGCGGTAAATTCATCACTGTGGCGCAGAATGACTTCGCTGGCCGGGGTAAAAGCAGACATGGAACGCTCCTGTTAAATCAGAGCGGGGATTATAGTGCTTTGTTGGCGCATGTTCGATGGGTTTGCTAGCATAGCGTCGCATTCTGGCAGCATAACGGGTAATAGCATGAGCACAAGGCGCGACTGGCTTCTACAGCAAATGGGGATTACGCAGTATCAATTGCGGCGTCCGCGCGTGCTGCAGGGCGAAATTGCCGTGACGCTGGCCCCGGACACCCGTCTGGTGATGGTGGCTGAACATGCCCCCGCGCTGCAGGAACCCTTAATTCGCGATGTCCTGCGAGCCCTGAATATTCAGCCTTCGCAGGTGATGACGCTGACGCCGGAACAGCTGCCGATGCTGCCTGATCAGGTGGATTGTGCCGGTTGGTTGCTGGGCGTCGAGAGCGAATACACCTTTAACGGCATCACCTTTTCCACCGCCGTTTTCAACGAATTAATCAGCAGCGGTGCGGCAAAACGCGCCCTGTGGCAACAGATGTGTAACCATGACAGCCATCTCTTTAGTCATCCCTGAAGACCAGCCGCAGCTGCTGGCGATTGAGCGTCGCAGCCACGCGTTTCCGTGGAGCGAGCAGACGTTTGCCAGCAATCAGGGCGAACGTTTTGTGAATTATCGTCTGGAAGCCGAGGGTAAACTGGCAGGGTTCGCCATTACGCAAGTGGTGCTGGATGAAGCCTCGCTGTTCAACATTGCGGTCGATCCCGATTTTCAGCGCCGCGGCTATGCGCGCCAGCTGCTGCAACATTTGATTGCTGAGCTGGAAAAGCGCGATGTGATGACGCTGTGGCTTGAGGTGCGAGCCTCGAATCACCCGGCGATTGCGCTGTATGAGCAACTGGATTTCCATCAGGTCAGCGTTCGACCCAACTACTATCCCACCGCCAACGGCCGTGAAGATGCCATTATCATGGCGCTAACTCTGTAAAAAGGGACACTATGTTAAACGACTGGGACTGCATCCTGTTTGATGCGGATGACACACTTTTTCATTTTGACGCCTACGCCGGTTTACAGCGAATGTTTGCTAGCTATGACGTGCACTTTAGCGATCAAGATTACGCCGATTATCAGGCGATTAACAAACCGCTGTGGGTCGATTATCAAAACGGCACCATTTCAGCCTTGCAGCTGCAAACACGTCGTTTCACCTTGTGGGGTGAGAAACTCAGCGTCGCGCCTGAAGTGCTGAACAGCGATTTTCTCAGCGCGATGGCGGAGATCTGCCTGCCGCTGGAGGGCGCTGCCGAGCTGTTAAATACGCTAAAAGGCAAAGTGAAGATCGCCATCATCACCAACGGTTTTACCGCCTTACAGCAGGCGCGTCTGGAACGTACCGGTTTCCGCGAGTTCTTTGATGAGCTGGTGATCTCTGAGCAGGTCGGCGTACCGAAGCCGGACGTGGCGATTTTCGACCACACGCTGGCGTTGCTCGGCAACCCGGATCGCAGCCGCGTGTTGATGGTCGGGGATACACCTGAGTCTGACATTCTGGGCGGGATGAATGCCGGGCTAAAAACCTGCTGGATCGATCACGGCACGCGTCCACTGCCGGAACCCATCACGCCAACCTGGCAGGTGAAGACGCTGGCTGAGCTGCAGGCGTTGCTGACACAACGTTAAAAGTATCTATTCACCGTTAACGTTGTGATGATTCGAAGAAGCCCGCTGTGCGGGCTTTTTTTATGATAAAATCTATGCATAAATCTATTCATGAATCTATTCATCAGGCGCTGATAGGGTGAACGACAATGGTCGATCTGCAAAATTTGCTGCTGGCGGGACCGCTCGGTGCAGCCGATTTACTGCAACGCTCTGGCATCAGTCAGGCGACGTTGTCGCGGCAATTACGGCAACAACCCCAAATAGTGAAATGGGGCAGAGCCCGTGCGTCGCGTTATGCTTTGCTCCGTCCGATTCGCGGTGAAGACCACTTCCCGCTGTATCGCATCTCTGCACATGGCCAGGCGCAGCCCGCAGGCACTTTGTTACCGACCTGGCCGCAGGGCAGTTGCCTGCATAACGATGAGCAGGGGCGAGGCCACTTTTACGAAGGGTTGCCGTGGTTTTTACAGGATATGCGCCCGCAAGGTTTTATTGGTCGTCAGTGGGGCATAGAGAATGCTTATCCATTGGGATTAAATGACGACATTCGTCTGTGGAGTGACGATCAGTGCTTAATGGCGCTGGCAAGCGGCGGCGTCGACATGCCGGGCGCATTCATCATCGGTGAGCGCACCTATCAGCGTTGGTTAGAGCAGGAAGCACCGCGCGCCATCAGTGAAGAAGAGAAAGCGTCATCTTACCCGCAGCGAGCACTGCATGCGCTAAATGGCGATGAGCCAGGGTCATCAGCGGGCGGCGAGCAACCGAAATTTCTCTGCTATGCCACGACAGCGAATGGCGATCGTCACTGTCTGGTGAAATTCACTGTGTCGCGCCACAGCGATAATGCGCAGCGCTGGCGTGATTTGCTCCGTGCGGAACATCTGGCATTGCAGCATCTTCAAGCCGCAGGCGTGACGGCGGCGCAAAGCCAATTGATTGCAGGTAAAGAGCAGCTATTTCTTGAAGTACAGCGTTTTGATCGCATCGGTGAGCGTGGTCGACGCGAGATGAGTTCACTTGAGGCCGTCAGCGCAGAGTTTGTTGGTCATCAACAACACTGGCCTGCTGCGCTGCGTGAACTGCACCATCAGCAGCGCATTGATGATGTCACCCTACAGCGTGGCACTTTGCAATGGGCATTTGGTCGCCTGATTGGTAACAGTGATATGCACGCAGGGAATTTATCTTTCTTCACCGACCGGGAAACATTCAATCTGACACCTGCCTACGACATGCTGCCAATGGCACTGGCACCTAACTCGCAGGGGCATATGCGTGATGAACTGGCATTAAAGTTAGATATCTCATTACCGAGTGAAGTGTGGCGAACTGCTTGTGGAATGGCGAAAACATACTGGCAGGCGGTTGCGGATGACGAAATGTTTAGCGCCAATTTCCAGCGTATCGCCACGCAAGCATTGCAGCAATTGGATACGCTGGATGAGACCATCCATAAAATGGCTTAAGGGCTTTTTTCATTCTCTGAGGTGGTGGCCGCTTCTTCTTCCTCTCGTTCCTTATCCTCTTTCACCGCGCGGCTGGCGGTGAGCAGGAACGGTGATTGCTGCCAGCGGGTACGACGGTCGCGCAGCAGCGTACGAGTGAGGATGATGCCAATCGCCAGCGCCAGCAGCATCATCAAACGCAGAATGTTGGTGGTGTTATCCACCTGACGTGATTCGGTGACCAGCACATGGGTATCCAGCGTCACGCGTAAGAAGCCTTGCGGCCCCTCTTTGCCTTCCAGCGGCTGCACGATTTGGTGGTTAAAGTAGCTGCCGGCGCGTTTACCATCCAGCGCCAGGCGATCGCGCACATTAATGCTTTCACCGCTGTGTGCCACCAGACTGCCGTCGTCGGCATAGACTGAGGCATCCAGAATGCGGCTGTTATCGGTCATCTGATTAAGGATGGCTTCGATTTGCGTACGGTTGTCGTCGCTGTTGTCCATCAGCGGTTTCAGGCTAAACGCCACCTGACGCGTCAGCGTGTGCGCCAGTTCTTCCACCTGCTCAGAGCGTGCCATTTGATGGCCGAGACTGAACCAGGATGCCCCTTGCATCAGCACCACTAACAGGGCCAGCGAGATAAGAACAATCACCGTGCGATGCAGGCGAAATTTCAGTGCGGTTTTAACCATCAGAAACCCGTGTGACGTAACAGCAGAAAGGCTGGCAATTATGTTGCCAGAACCCGCGCAGACAAGGTAGCCTCTTGCGTGGTTTTGTTGTCCCTACAGGAGCTGTAATGCCAAATCGTCTTACCTGGTGCGATCTGCCCGCCGATGTTTCACTCTGGCCGGGTCTCCCCCTCTCTCTCAGCGGTGATGAAGTGATGCCGCTGGATTACCGTGCCGGTCGGACTGGCTGGTTGCTGTATGGGCGCGGACTCGATAAACAAAAACTGACCGATTATCAGCATCTGCTGGGTGCGGCGATGGTGATCGTCAGCGCCTGGAATGTCGATGAGTATCAGGTGGTTCGTCTGGCCGGTTCACTGACGCCACGTGCGACCAAACTGGCGCACGATGCGGGGTTTGATGTGGCGCCGCTTGGCAAGATCCCGCATCTGAAAACCCCAGGATTGCTGGTGATGGACATGGATTCCACCGCCATTCAGATTGAATGCATCGACGAGATTGCCAAACTGGCGGGCTGCGGCGAGCAGGTGTCAGAAGTCACCGAACGTGCGATGCGCGGTGAGCTGGACTTTAAAGCCAGCTTGCGTGAGCGCGTGGCAAAACTGGCGGGTGCTGATGCCAACATCCTCAAGCAGGTGCGCGATACGCTGCCACTGATGCCTGGCCTGACCACGCTGGTGCATAAACTGCAGGCGCTGGGCTGGCAGGTGGCGATTGCCTCCGGTGGATTCACCTACTATGCCGACCATTTGCGTCAGACACTGCATCTGGCTGCGGCCGTCGCCAACGAGCTGGAAATGCGCGATGGCAAGCTGACGGGCGAAGTGCTGGGGCAGATTGTCGATGCGCAATTTAAAGCCGATACCCTGAAAAATCTCGCCGAACGCCATGACATTGCGCCAGAACAAACTGTCGCGATTGGCGATGGCGCTAACGATCTGCCGATGATCAAAGCGGCGGGGTTGGGTATCGCTTACCACGCTAAACCCAAAGTGAATGAGCAGGCGTCGATCATTATCCGCCATGCCGATTTAATGGGTGTGTTCTGCATCCTGACCGGCAGCCTGATTCACGAAGAGCGTTAACTGAGGATTTGATTTGGCCAAAGCGGCAAAACGCGCCTTCGTTTGTAACGAGTGCGGCGCAGATTATCCACGCTGGCAGGGGCAATGTAGCGCCTGCAACGCGTGGAACACCATCACCGAGGTGCGTATTGCCGCCTCGCCTGCGGCAGCGCGTAACGAGCGTCTGAGTGGCTATGCCGGTAGCGCGGGACCCAGCCGGGTGCAGAAGCTGTCCGAAATCAGCCTCGAAGCCGTGCCGCGTTTCTCCACCAGCTTCAAAGAGTTTGATCGCGTGCTGGGCGGCGGCGTGGTGCCAGGCAGCGCGATACTGATCGGTGGTAATCCGGGAGCCGGTAAATCGACGCTGCTGTTGCAGGTGATGTGCAAGCTGTCCGAAGGGATGAAAACCCTGTATGTCACCGGTGAAGAGTCACTGCAACAGGTCGCAATGCGCGCCCATCGTCTGGGATTACCCACTGAAAACCTGAATATGTTGTCGGAAACCAGTATCGAGCAGATCTGTCTGATCGCCGAGCAGGAACAGCCGAAACTGATGGTAATCGACTCCATCCAGGTGATGCACATGGCGGATATCCAGTCTTCGCCTGGGAGCGTAGCGCAGGTGCGTGAAACGGCCGCTTACCTGACGCGCTTCGCTAAAACACGCGGCGTAGCGATTGTGATGGTCGGCCACGTCACCAAAGATGGCTCGCTGGCCGGGCCAAAAGTGCTGGAACACTGCATCGACTGTTCAGTGATGCTGGATGGCGATGCCGATTCCCGTTTCCGCACGCTGCGCAGTCACAAAAACCGCTTCGGTGCGGTGAACGAATTGGGCGTGTTTGCCATGACCGAGCAGGGCATGCGTGAAATCAGCAACCCGTCAGCCATTTTCCTGTCACGCGGCGATGAAGTCACCTCTGGCAGTTCGGTCATGGTGGTGTGGGAAGGTTCGCGCCCGCTGCTGGTGGAGATTCAGGCGCTGGTGGATCACTCAATGATGGGCAACCCGCGTCGTGTCGCAGTTGGCCTGGAGCAAAACCGTCTGGCGATTTTGCTGGCTGTTCTGCACCGGCACGGTGGTTTACAAATGGCGGATCAGGATGTGTTCGTCAATGTGGTCGGTGGTGTGAAAGTCACCGAAACCAGTGCTGACCTCGCGCTGCTGCTGGCGATGGTATCGAGCTTGCGTGACCGCCCACTGCCGCAGGATTTGGTGATCTTCGGTGAAGTAGGGCTGGCCGGTGAAATTCGTCCGGTGCCCAGCGGTCAAGAGCGCATTTCCGAAGCCGCCAAGCACGGTTTCAAGCGCGCGATTGTGCCGGCGGGCAATGCACCGAAAAAGGCCATCGACGGCATGAAAGTGTACAGCGCCAAGAAGCTGGCGGATGCACTGGCGATATTGGACGAGCTGTAATTTCGCCGGGCGGCATACATGCCGCCCCCGCCATTCACCGTCAATGTAGCGTGCGCATTCATGCGCATCTTGATAAACGTACCGCACAGACTTTTCCCTCTCACGTAAACTGGAGAGGGCCGGGGTGAGGGCCAGCGCATACCCCATCCCATTATTTCCCATGCAGGAGGCACCAAATGTCATCGTTCGACTACCTGAAAACCGCCATACGCCAGCAGGGTCACACGCTGCAGCAGGTTGCAGATGCCAGCGGGATGACCAAAGGCTATTTAAGCCAGCTGCTGAATGCCAAAATCAAAAGCCCAAGCGCTCAGAAGCTGGAAGCGCTGCACCGTTTTCTCGGGCTGGAATTCCCCCGTCGTGACAAAACTGTTGGCGTGGTGTTCGGTAAGTTCTACCCACTGCACACCGGCCACATCTATCTGATCCAGCGCGCCTGCAGCCAGGTGGATGAGCTGCACATCATCATGGGCCATGACGATCCGCGCGATCGTGAGCTGTTTGAAAACAGCGCCATGTCGCAGCAGCCGACCGTGAGCGATCGCCTGCGCTGGCTATTGCAGACCTTCAAATACCAGAAGAACATCCGCATCCACTCGTTTGATGAAGAGGGAATTGAACCCTATCCGCACGGCTGGGATGTGTGGAGCGAAGGGGTGAAGAAATTCCTCTCCGAGCAGGGCATTGAGCCGGATTGTATTTACACCAGTGAAGAAGCTGATGCGGCAATGTACCAACAGCATCTCGGTATTTCGACGGTGGTGATCGATCCCAATCGATCCTTTATGAACATCAGCGGCGGGCAGATTCGTCAGGATCCGTTCCGTTACTGGGAATACATTCCGACTGAAGTGAAGCCGTTCTTTGTGCGCACTGTGGCGATCCTCGGCGGTGAATCCAGTGGCAAATCCACGTTGGTGAACAAGCTGGCGAATATCTTTAACACCACCAGTGCCTGGGAATATGGCCGCGATTATGTCTTCTCGCACCTCGGTGGCGATGAGATGGCATTGCAGTATTCTGACTACGATAAGATTGCGCTGGGTCAGGCACAGTACATTGATTTCGCAGTGAAATACGCCAGCAAAGTGGCGTTTATTGATACCGACTTTGTCACTACGCAGGCGTTTTGCCTCAAGTATGAAGGGCGCGAGCACCCGTTTGTGCAGGCGCTGATCGATGAGTACCGTTTCGATCTGGTGATTCTGCTGGAAAACAACGTACCGTGGGTGGCAGACGGTTTGCGCAGCCTGGGCAGTTCGATGGATCGCCGCGAGTTTCAGTCGATGCTGGTGACCATGTTGCGTGAAAACAACATTGAGTTCGTCCATGTGAAAGAGGATGACTACGATACGCGCTTCCTGCGCTGCGTTGAGCTGGTGAAGCAGATGCTGGGGGCTTAACCTTACAGCAATAATAAAGGCGCCAATCGGCGCCTTTTTCACATCATGACAATTACTTCGCCATACGCTTGTACTTGATACGCTTTGGCTCCAGCGCGTCAGCGCCGAGGATGCGTTTCTTGTACTCTTCGTACTCGGTAAAGTTACCTTCGAAGAACTCCACCTTACCTTCATCCTGATAATCGATGATGTGGGTGGCGATACGGTCGAGGAACCAACGGTCATGCGAGATCACCATGGCACAGCCTGGGAACTCCAGCAGGGCGTTTTCCAGCGCGCGCAGGGTTTCGATGTCCAGATCGTTGGTCGGTTCATCGAGCAGCAACAGGTTGCCGCCAACTTGCAGCAGTTTCGCGAGGTGCAGACGACCACGCTCACCACCGGACAGCTCGCCAACGCGTTTGCCTTGATCGGTGCCTTTGAAGTTAAAGCGACCAACATAGGCACGGCTCGGCATCTCAACGTTGCCGACGCGCATAATGTCCTGACCACCTGACACTTCTTCAAACACGGTTTTCGAATTGTCCATCGCGTCACGGAACTGGTCCACAGACGCCAGCTTGACGGTTTCGCCCAGCTCGATGGTGCCAGAATCGGGCTGTTCCTGACCGGACATCATGCGGAACAGGGTCGATTTACCGGCACCGTTCGGGCCGATGATGCCGACAATCGCGCCTTTCGGCACCGAGAAGGTCAGATCGTCGATCAGTACGCGGTCGCCATACGATTTGCTCAGGTTGGTCACTTCCAGCACTTTGTCGCCGAGGCGCGCACCTGGTGGAATGAACAATTCGTTGGTTTCGTTACGTTTCTGGTATTCGGTGTTGTTCAGCTCTTCGAAACGCGCCAGACGGGCTTTGCCCTTAGACTGACGGCCTTTCGCGCCTTGACGAACCCACTCCAGCTCTTTCTCAATCGACTTACGACGTGCCGCTTCAGAAGAAGCTTCCTGCGCCAGACGCTGATCTTTCTGCTCCAGCCAGGAAGAGTAGTTGCCTTCCCACGGAATACCTTCACCGCGGTCCAGCTCCAGAATCCAGCCTGCCACGTTGTCGAGGAAGTAACGGTCGTGCGTGATCGCCACCACGGTGCCTTCGAAGTCGTGCAGGAAACGTTCCAGCCAGGCCACGGATTCTGCATCCAGGTGGTTGGTCGGTTCGTCGAGCAGCAGCATGTCTGGCTTTTCCAGCAGAAGACGGCACAGCGCGACGCGGCGACGCTCACCACCGGACAGGTTGCCAATTTTGGCATCCCAGTCTGGCAGACGCATCGCATCAGCAGCACGGTTCAGCTGGGTGTCGAGGTTATGGCCATCGTGCGCCTGGATCACTTCTTCCAGACGACCTTGTTCGGCAGCCAGTTTATCGAAATCGGCATCAGGATCGGCATACAGTGCGTACACTTCGTCGAGACGTTTCAGTGCACCAACCACTTCAGAAACCGCCTCTTCCACAGATTCACGCACGGTGTGCTCTGGGTTGAGTTTGGGTTCCTGCGGCAGATAGCCGACTTTGATGCCCGGCTGTGGGCGTGCTTCCCCTTCGATATCGGTATCAATACCGGCCATGATGCGCAGCAGGGTGGATTTACCCGCGCCGTTCAGGCCGAGTACACCGATTTTGGCGCCAGGGAAGAAGCTAAGAGAGATGTTCTTCAGAATGTGACGCTTCGGCGGAACCACTTTGCCGACGCGATGCATGCTATAGACGAATTGAGCCACGTTGTAATGAGCCTCTGGTCTGTGAATGGTGGAACCTCAGATGCTGAAGTTTAGCCGTTTTCACCTGGCAATCACAGCCGCATGGCGTTGAATCTTCAGGAGCGCCCATAACTGATTGATTCTCACTCAACAGTCGCTATGCTGCTTTTTTGCCTGGAAAACGGAGGGGGTTCGATGAGAGTGCTGATTGCTGCGGATGAACATGCCTGGGGCGGATTAATTCCGGCCATTCGTCAGACGTTACCGGATATGGAGTTTATTGCCTCGGCGGGCCATGCGGCGGAGAGTCTGGCCGGTTTTGATGCGCTAATTCCTGGTATGTGCCGGGTGGATGCCCGATTGATCGCCACGGCCGATCGCCTGAAGCTGGTGCAGCAGGCGGGTGTCGGGCTGGAAGGTGTCGATCTTGAAGCGGCCAAAAAGGCCGGCATTATGGTGGCGAACGTTCCCTCCGATCATTCCGGTAATGCCGATTCGGTGGCGGAGTTGGGGATTTGGATGATGATTGGCCTGGCACGTCGTCAGCATGAGATCGCCGATTGCCTGGCACAGCAGAGGCTGGGTCAACCCATTGGCTTAGGTCTGATGGGCAAAACCTTGGGACTGGTGGGGCTGGGCGGCATCGGCAAAGCTTTGGCGAAGCGACTGGCTCCGTTTGGCATGCGTATGATCGGGGTAAAACGTGAAGCGGATGAAGCTTTTGCGCGCCAACATCAACTCGACTGGGTCGGCAATATGGCGCAGCTGCCGGAACTGTTGCAGCAGGTCGATTTTGTCGTGCTCAGCCTGCCTGACAATGCTACGACGCATAACATCATTAATGCCGATGCGCTGGCGCAGATGAAACCAGACAGTTTCCTGATCAACCTGGGTCGCGGTGGCCTGATCGAGAAGCAGGCGTTTCTGGCAGCGCTGGAGACAAAAAAATTGGCTGGCGCCGGGCTGGACGTGTTCTGGCAGGAGCCACCCGATCCACAAGATCCGGTGTTCCGCTATAACGTGATCGCGACGCCGCATATTGGCGGCGTCACCGATGTCTCAATGAAGGGAATTATCAAAGGGATCTGCGATAACCTGCGCCGTCTGCGCGACGGCGATGCGGTGATCGACCGCAAAGCCTGATCTTAAGGCAGGCGCAGCGGGATATTCTGTTGCGCCAGCCAGCTCTTCATCGCCGGTTCTGGCGCGCTATCACTCACCAGTAAATCAAAACGACGTAGCTCGCCAATGCGCGCGGGCAGCACTTTGCCAAATTTGCTGCTGTCCGCCACCAACACGCGCGTGCGCGAACGCAGCATGGCGTGATGTTTCATCGCTAACTCATTGATGTTATAGCAGGTTGCGCCCTGTTCCTGATCGATCCCCGCGGCGGAGATAAAGGCCAGCGTCGGGCAGAGATCGTCGAGGATCGAGTGAGCGCCAATCGGCGTAAACAGCGCGTTATCGGCATGAAACTCGCCGCCACTCAATATCACATTACAGGCGGGTTTCTCTTTCAGCGCGAGGAAGGTGTTCATGGCGCAGCAAATCGCGGTAAACGCGAGCGTGTCCGGAATGGCATCCACGATATAAGGCAGGGTAGTGCCACAGTCGAAAAACACCGTGTCATTTTCACTGATCAAACTGGCTGCGGCCTGCGCCAGGCGCTGTTTGCGTGCGGCATTTTGCCCGTGCTGATCGGAGACGAAATAGTGCCCGGCATGGCTTTTCGGATCGCTGACAATATACCCCCCCAACAGGACCACCGTAGAGGCTGGCTCGGTCAGATCGCGACGAATGGTCATCTCCGAGACGCCCAACAGTTGCGCCGCATCCTTCAGGTGCAGCTTATCGGTGCGCTTCAGTGCTTGCGCCAGCTTGTGAATACGTTCTTCGCGCCGGGTTTCCATGAGCATCTCTGTGTAATGACTATCCTGAGGAAGAAAGGTTTTACCCGTCGGCGTGGCAGAAGCGCCACCGAAATTTCGCGGTAAATCTCTCATATTTTAATGATTTGCGACTTTTCCAGCCGGCAATTTTTCAATATTACCTGTAATGAGATCGCCCCGCAAACTTCCCACACCGCGCTGAAAGCGTCAACGGCGCTGATGTGGTTTTGTTAAAATAATCACATATCTATTGCCTCTGTTGTTGAACAAATCGTTTTAACGTGCTGCTCAGGATGTGAATTTTGTCACACAGATCACTTTTTATACCTGCTAATGTGATTTAAATAACATTTAAAAGCTAAAAAATTCACCGGGGAGTAAACAATGGATATCGCGGTTATTGGGTCGAATATGGTGGACCTTATTACCTATACCAATCAGATGCCGAAAGTGGGCGAAACACTGGAAGCGCCTGATTTCGCCATCGGCTGTGGTGGCAAAGGGGCGAATCAGGCGGTGGCCGCCGCGAAAATGGGTGCCAGCGTGATGATGGTCAGCAAAGTGGGCGACGACCTGTTTGCGCCGAACACGGTAGCGAACCTCAAGCAGCAGGGCGTCGATACCCAATTTGTCACCACCGCGCCGGGCACCTCCAGCGGCGTGGCACCGATCTTTGTCGATGAGCAATCGCAGAACCGCATTCTCATCATCAAAGGCGCCAACCAGCAGCTCAAACCCGCCGATATTGATGCGGCAGCCGAGGCGCTGAAAGCCTGCCAGCTGATCATCCTGCAACTCGAAATTCCTCTGGAAACCGTCTACTACGCGATTGATTTTGCACGTCAACACGGCATCAAAGTGATTCTCAATCCGGCACCGGCGGTGGCGAATCTGGATATCGACTACGCCTGCAAATGTGACTTCTTTATGCCCAATGAAACCGAACTGGAGATTCTCACCGGTATGCCGGTGGGCACGGATGATGAGGTGAAACGGGCGGGGCAGGTGTTACTCAAGCGCGGTCTGAAGAACCTGATTATCACCCTGGGTGGACGCGGTTCACTGTGGATGTCCGGCGACCATCTGCATCATGTGGCACCAACGGCAGTGCAGGCGGTGGATACCAGCGGCGCGGGTGATGCCTTTATCGGCTGTTTTGCCCACGAGCTGGTAAAAACCGGCGATATCGCGGCCGCAATGTCGCAAGCCTCGGCTTATGCCGCGTGCAGCGTGACCGGCCGTGGCACGCAGCGCTCCTATCCTGACGCGGAAACCTTCCAGCGTTTTCTCAACCTAAACTGAGGTCGAGTCATGCAACAGAACATTGTTCAGCAACCTGACGGCTATCTGAATAAGACGCCACTGTTTCAGTTCATTTTGCTCTCGTGCCTGTTCCCATTGTGGGGTTGTGCCGCGAGCTTAAACGATATCCTGATTACGCAATTCAAAAGAGTGTTTGCGCTGAGCGATTTTGCCAGTGCCCTGGTGCAGAGTGCGTTTTACGGTGGCTACTTCCTGATCGCGATTCCCGCCTCGCTGGTGATCCGTAAAGCCACTTACAAGCTGGCGATTTTGATGGGACTGGTGCTGTATATCGTCGGTTGCGTGCTGTTCTATCCGGCGTCACATATGGCGACTTACACCATGTTCCTCGCGGCGATCTTCGCCATCGCCATTGGTCTTAGCTTCCTCGAAACGGCGGCGAATACCTATAGCTCGATGATTGGCCACCGCGATCACGCCACGCTACGCCTTAACATCAGCCAGACGTTCTATCCTATCGGTGCGCTGATGGGCATCGTGCTGGGTAAATATCTGGTGTTTCAGGATGGTGAAAGCCTGCATGCGCAGATGGCGGGCATGAACGCCGAGCAGGCCCACGCTTTCCGTCTTAGCATGCTGGAGCACACGCTGGAACCTTACAAATATCTGGTGATGGTGTTAGTGGTGGTGATGCTGCTGTTTCTCTTCACTCGCTATCCACGTTGCAAGCCGGAATCCAGTGAGAAGTCGTTGCCCTCGCTGGGTGAAACCTTCCGCTATCTGGCGGGTAATCGTCACTTTAAACGTGGCATCGTGGCGCAATTCCTCTATGTCGGGATGCAGGTGGCGGTGTGGTCCTTCACCATTCGTCTGGCATTGACGCTGGGGGCAACAAACGAACGTCACGCCTCTAACTTTATGATTTACAGCTTTATCTGCTTCTTTATCGGCAAGTTTGTCGCCAACTTCCTGATGACGCGCTTCCGTGCGGAAAAAGTGCTGATTGCCTACTCGATTCTGGGTGTGATCACCCTCGCGTGGGTGATGTTTGTGCCAAACTTTACCGCTGTATACGCGGCAGTGTTTGTCAGCGTGCTGTTTGGCCCTTGCTGGGCCACCATCTATGCGGGCACGTTAGCTACGGTGGATAACAAGTATACCGAAGTGGCAGGCGCGTTTATCGTGATGTCGATTGTGGGTGCGGCGTTTATCCCGGCTATACAGGGATTCGCCTCTGATCATCTGGGATCGATGCAGCTGGCATTTGGTGTCTCGCTGTTGTGCTTTGCCTGGGTAGGGTTCTATTTCTGGGGCGAGCTGCGCCATAAAAATCAGGCCATTCAGGCTGGTCGTTTGGTTGAGGAGATGCCATGAAAACCCGATTACCGCTGAGACGTGAACAGTTTCATGAAACGCCCAGCACGCTGTTGCACAATGAGTATTTCCACGTCGAGTTGTTTCGCTATCCGGCGGGTGTCGAAGCGGTGCGTATCAGCAACCAGCGCGGCACGGTGATTGTGCTGCCGTTTTACGGTCAAATGGTGTGGGATGCGACCTTTGATGGGCATTCCCTCACCATGGGACACAGCTTTAAACAGCCGCTGCTGGGCAGTTCGATTATCGATACCTACGGCTGTTTTGCCTTCCATTCTGGTTTGCTGGCGAATGGCTGTCCGGCGCCGGATGACGATCATCCGCTGCACGGTGAAATGGCCTGCGCGCGTATGGACAGCGCGTGGATCGTGCTGGAGCAGGATCGCGTTTCTCTCGAAGGGGAAACCGAGTATGTGAAAGGTTTTGGGCATCACTATCTGGCGGCGCCTGCGGTGCGCGTGCAGGCCAACACGCCGCGTTTACAGATCGACATGAACGTGACGAATCTGGCGGGGGCGCCGATGCCTTTACAGTACATGTGCCATTTGAACAGTGCCTGGCAGACACATGGGCGTTTTAAGCAGTCGATCCCGCAGGATGCGTTCAAGCTACGCACCTCGATCCCGGCACATGTGAAGCCCACGCCGCAGTGGACCGCGTATAACGATCGGCTGGCGCACGATCCCCAGGCATTTCAGCCGTTAGATCAACCCGAAATGTGCGATCCTGAGATCGTGTTCTTTGCCGATAATCTGCCGCAGTACGGCAATGAGGTGCAGTTCGAACTGCATGCCCCAGAAGGCTATGCCTTGATGACGCGCTTCGATAGCCGACAGTTCCCCCACGCCACACGCTGGTTGCTGCACAATCACGATCAGCAGGTCGCGGCTTACGTACTGCCCTCAACTTGTCGGCCAGAAGGATTTAAGGCGGCGCAGCGCGCTGGCACCCTGGTTGAGCTGGCACCCGGCGAGAAACGCCACTTCAGCGTGGAGACCGGCATTCTGTAATCACAGGCGGCCCTTTGTGCCGCCAGCCCCTTAACAGCACCAGACTGCGTTATCAGCCGTCACACAACTGAAGAGCATGACGCCATTTATGGCACCCTCCATCCATGTGTGTATGAATGCGCACCCTATAGTTAAATTGCCACAAGCCCGCGCACGCCTTCTGCTTCCATATTTGATCCCGCGCCGCGTTGCACGATCTCACCTCGCGACATCACCAGATACTGATCGGCCAACTCGGCGGCGAAATCGTAAAACTGCTCAACCAGCAGGATCGCCATATCACCGCGCTGGGCTAACTGGCGGATCACCGCGCCGATCTCTTTGATCACTGATGGCTGGATCCCTTCGGTCGGCTCGTCAAGGATCAACAGCTGCGGCTTACATGCCAAAGCACGACCGATTGCCAGCTGCTGCTGTTGCCCACCGGACAGATCGCCGCCGCGTCGGGCCTTCATTTCGCGCAGCACCGGGAACAGCTGGTAAATCTCCTCGGGCACGGATTTGGACTGCGATCCCGAGAAGCGTGCCAGCCCCATCAGCAGATTCTCCTCCACCGTCAGGCGCGGGAAAATTTCGCGGCCCTGCGGCACATAAGCAATACCCGCTTGCACACGCTGATGCGGCTTACGGCTGTTGATCACCTTATCCTGCCAGCGAATCTCGCCAGACTTTGCCGGGATTAGCCCCATCAGGCATTTCAGTAGCGTGGTTTTGCCCACGCCGTTGCGGCCCAGCAGGCAGGTAATTTCGCCCGGTTTCGTCTCAAACGAAAGACCGCGCAAAATATGGCTGCCGCCATAATATTGATTCAGTTCGGATACTTGCAGCATCTTAGCGCCCTAGATAAACGTCGATGACCCGATCGTTCGCCTGCACTTCGCGTAACGATCCCTCTGCCAGCACCTGGCCCTGATGCAGCACCGTGACGTGATCGGCAATAGTCTCGACAAAACCCATGTCGTGTTCCACCACCATCAGCGAATGCTTGCCTGCCAGACTGCGGAACAGCTCGGCGGTGTACTCGGTTTCCGCGTCGGTCATACCCGCCGCGGGTTCGTCGAGCAGTAGCAGATGCGGGTCCTGCACTAACAACATGCCTATTTCGAGAAACTGCTTCTGACCGTGCGACAACAAGCCCGCTTTGCGCTGGCGTTCACCGCTCAGCCGCAGCAGTTTTAGCACCTCATCGATGCGATCCTGCTGTTCGCCGTTGAGTCGTGCGCGCAGGCTAGCCCACACCGACTTATCGTTTTTCAGCGCGATTTCCAGATTCTCAAACACCGTTAAGGCTTCAAACACCGTGGGTTTCTGGAACTTGCGGCCAATGCCGGCCCGAGCGATCTCCACCGACGACATGCGGGTGAGATCGGTGTCCTGGTCATAGATCACTTGCCCGTTGTCGGGACGGGTTTTGCCGGTGATCACATCCATCAGCGTGGTTTTGCCCGCGCCGTTGGGGCCGATCACACAACGCAGCTCGCCGACGCCGATCTTCAGCGAAAGATCGGTGAGTGCGCGGAAGCCGTCAAAGGAGACGTTGATCTTCTCCAGTTGCAGCACCGGATCGCTCTGATCGCGATGGCGATCGGCGGGATGGGGTTGGGTAAACAGTTGCTCAGTCATCACGCCTCCGGCGCAGCAGGCCAATCACACCACGCGGCAGGAACAGCGTGACGAGGATAAACATCAGGCCGAGGAAGAACAGCCAATATTCCGGGAAGGCCACGGTGAACCAGCTTTTGGCTCCGTTTACAATAGCGGCCCCTAAAAGCGGGCCAATTAAGGTGCCGCGCCCGCCGAGTGCCACCCAGATAGCCGCCTCAATCGAGTTGGTCGGCGACATTTCACTGGGATTGATAATGCCGACCTGCGGCACATACAGCGCACCCGCAAGACCACATAACACCGCCGACAGCGTCCAGACAAACAGCTTGAAGCCTTTGGGGTCGTAACCGACAAACATTAAACGGTTTTCGGCATCACGCACGGCGGTGAGCACCCTGCCAAATTTGCTGCGCGCCAGTGCGAAGCCAATGCCAAGGCTGATTAACAACAGCAGCACGGTGGCGACGAACAGTCCAATACGCGTGCCGGTGGCGGTCACGTTAAAGCCGAGCAGGGTGGTGAAGCCGGTAAAACCGTTGTTACCGCCAAAGCCAGTTTCATTACGGAAGAACAGCAGCATGCCTGCGTAGGTCAGCGCCTGCGTCATGATCGAGAAGTAAACGCCTTTGATTTTTGAGCGGAAGGCGAAGTAGCCGAACACCAGCGCCAGCAAACCCGGCACCAGCATGATCAGACACAGCGCCCAGGCAAAGTGCTGGGTACCCGCCCAGAACCACGGCAGCTCATTCCACGACAGGAACGACATAAAGGCTGGTAAGCCCTCGCCCGATGCCTGGCGCATCAGGTACATGCCCATCGCATAGCCGCCCAATGCGAAGAACAGACCGTGTCCAAGAGACAGCAATCCGGCGTAACCCCACACAAGATCCAGCGCCACCGCGACAATCGCATAGCAGAGGATTTTGCCGATCAAGGTCAGCGTGTAGGTGGAGATCGCCAGCGGATGTGTGGCCGGTAGCAGAGCGCAGAACGGCAGCACCAACAGCAGCACGGTGATCAGGATTCCGAGGCTGATGCTGAGGCGCGGCGCTTTGCGCGTCAGCGTTAACGTCAGGGGTTGGCTCATCAGTCTATTACCCTCCCTTTGAAGGCAAACAGGCCCTGTGGACGTTTCTGAATGAACAGCACGATCAGCACGAGGATGAGGATTTTACCCAGCACCGCACCAATCTGCGGTTCCAGCACTTTGTTGAGGATGCCCAGACCAAAGGCGGCGACTACCGTGCCCGCCAGTTGGCCTACGCCGCCCAGCACCACCACCAGGAAGGAGTCGATGATGTAACCCTGGCCGAGTTCCGGGCCGACGTTACCGAGCTGCGACAGCGCCACGCCGCCCAGTCCGGCAATGCCGGAACCCAGACCAAACGCCAGCATATCGATGCGCCCGGTTGGTACGCCGCAGCAATCGGCCATGGCACGGTTTTGCGTCACGGCGCGCACGCTCAGGCCCAGACGCGTTTTATTGAGCAGCAGCCAGGTCAGGCCGAGTACCGCAAACACAAACAGGATCACCGCAATACGGTTGTACGGCAGCACCAGATTAGGCAGCACTTGCCAGCCGCCAGACAGCCAGCTTGGGTTAGCCACTTCCAGGTTCTGTGCGCCAAACAGCATGCGCACCAGTTGGATCAGCATCAGACTGATGCCCCAGGTGGCGAGCAGGGTTTCCAGCGGGCGGCCGTATAAATGGCGAATGATGGTGCGCTCCAGCAGCATGCCAATGCTTGCGGTGATCAGGAATGCCACAGGCAGCGCCAGCAGCGGATACCACGCCAGCCACTGCGGTGCGAACTGCTGGAACAGGTTTTGTACAAACCAGGTGGCGTAAGCGCCGAGCATCAGCATCTCACCGTGCGCCATGTTGATCACGCCAAGCAGGCCGTAAGTGATCGCCAGACCCAGCGCGGCCAGCAGCAGGATCGAGCCGAGTGACAGGCCGGTAAACGCCTGACCGAACAGATCGCCCCACATCAGGCGATGTTTGATTTGTTGCAGGCTCTCCGTGGCCGCGGCGCGCACCTGCGCATCGGGTTCGTTGCTGGCCTGCGTTAAGCGATTGAGGCTGGCCTGCATATTAGGATCGCTGGATTCACCGAGCAGCGTGACGGCTTTGAGGCGTACGGCGGCATCCGGGCTGGCCAGTTGCAGGTTGGCGGCGGCCATGGCGAGCACGGCGTGAACCTGAGTGTCTTTTTCCACGGCGAAGCGCTGTTCGATCAGCGGCAACTGATCGGCCGCTCCATCGTTTTGCAACTGTTGTGCGGCACGCAGGCGGATAGCCGGATCATCGCTCACCAGCTGGTGGGCGGCGAGGGCGCTGGCGATTAACACGCGCAGCCGGTTGTTCATAAACAGCTTTTTGGTCTCACCCGTCGGCTGTTGTGCGCTGTCCAGCGGGATGAGTTTGTCATCCTGCTTGCTGAATGGCTGTTTATTTTGGTCGATGACCATGCTTTCGTTACGCAGCGCCTGCAGCAGCGGCAAGCGGCTGGCTTGCGGAGTGGCCGCCCACTGTTGCAGCAGATTGGCCTGTTCAGTGCGGCTGGCGGCGGCGAAATCAGCGCCATCGCCCGCCTGGGCGAGCCACGGCAGGAGCAGCAGCAGACAGCAAAGATAACGGCGGAGGATCATGGTTATCGTCCTGTTACGGTGGTGCAGTGTTGAAAACGGTCGCCATGAATGACGACCCTACGTTGTCCGGGCAAAGTTTGCAGGGTCACCATGAACGACGGCCCCATGTTGTCCGAGCGAAGTTTGCAGGGCCACCCTAATTGACGACCCTACATTGTCCGGTGCCTTTTCATAGGGAACGCATTCATGAACGCCGGGTTAAATACGGACTCATTGGCTTAAGTGAGCGTCATTACGTCATGAATGACGCCCCGACATTATCCGAGCGAAGTTTGTAGGGTCGCCCTTGAAGGCGACCACGGCATTACTTCGTCGATTTCACTGGATAATCCGGCTTCTTATCATTACCAGCGATATACGGGCTCCAGGGCTGAGCGCGGATTGGCTTATCGGTCTGCCACACCACGTTGAACTGACCGTTCTCTTCCACTTCACCGATCATCACTGGTTTATGCAGATGGTGGTTGGTTTTATCCATGGTCAGCGTGAAGCCGTCCGGTGCTTTAAAGGTCTGTCCGGCCATCGCCGCACGCACTTTGTCCACATCGGTGGTACCCGCTTTTTCTACCGCCTGCGCCCACATATGGATACCGACATAGGTTGCTTCCATCGGGTCATTGGTCACCACGGTGCCTGCGTTCGGCAGGTTGTGCGCTTTGGCATAAGCACGGTAATCCGCCACGAATTTCGCGTTAGTTGGGTTATCCACCGATTCGAAGTAGTTCCATGCGGCTAACTGACCCACCAGCGGTTTGGTATCAATCCCGCGCAGTTCTTCCTCGCCAACAGAGAAGGCGATTACCGGAATATCCGTGGCTTTGATGCCCTGGTTAGCCAGCTCTTTGTAGAAAGGCACGTTGGAGTCACCATTGATGGTGGAGATCACTGCAGTTTTGCCACCGGCGGAGAACTTCTTGATGTTAGAAACGATGGTCTGATAATCGCTGTAGCCAAACGGCGTGTAGACCTCTTCAATGTCTTTATCCTGAATGCCTTTGGTGTGCAGGAAGGCGCGCAGGATCTTGTTGGTGGTGCGCGGGTAGACGTAATCGGTACCCAGCAGGAAGAAGCGCTTGGCGCTGCCGCCGTCTTCGCTCATCAGATATTCCACCGCCGGAATCGCCTGCTGGTTAGGGGCGGCACCGGTATAAAACACGTTTGGCGACATCTCTTCGCCTTCATACTGCACGGGATAGAACAGCAGGCCGTTCAGCTCTTCAAACACCGGCAGCACCGACTTACGTGAGACCGAGGTCCAGCAACCGAATACTGCCGCGACTTTATCCTGCGTTAACAGCTGGCGCGCTTTTTCCGCGAACAGCGGCCAGTTAGATGCCGGATCGACCACCACCGGTTCCAGCTTTTTGCCCAGCACGCCGCCTTTGGCGTTGATTTCATCAATGGTCATCAGGGCCACGTCTTTCAGCGGCGTCTCGGAGATCGCCATGGTGCCGGAAAGCGACGACATGATGCCGACTTTGATGGTATCAGCGGCCTGGGCACCAAAGGTAAAGCCCAAACTGGCCACAGTGGCGGAGAGCGCAAAAGCTTTTAGCAACGAACGTCTTTTCATCGTTAACCCTCTAAATGTGTTAGTGTTTTTATTCAATGGGTTGAAGCCGGGCCTGCTGTAACATATGCAATGTGATCTTTCTGACCTCTGCCTTACTGACAGCGATGTGGTCGGTTAAAATGCGTTGTGCCTCCTCGGTTTTTTGCTGGAAAATCGCCCGTAAAATCTGAGCGTGTTCGCGGTATGTCGCATCTACCCGGTCGTCACGGGTAAAGTCGAGACGACGGATGATGCGGATTTTTTCGGTCAGTTCGGCGTGGATGCGTGCCATCTCCTGATTGCCAGCGGCGGCCACCAGCGCCATGTGAAAGGCTTCATCGTGCGCCGACACCGCTTTGCCATCCTCAAGGCGTGGCGCATCGATCCAGAAGCCTTTCAGTTCGGTCAGGATCTCCGCACAGGCCAGCGGTGGCAGCGCGCACAGGCGGCGCACGGCTTCGCGCTCCAACACGGTGCGGAAGTCGTACAGTTCCTCGAAGTATTCGAAGTCGAACGGCTTCACCTGCCAGCCGCTGCGGAACCACACTTCGACATAGCCCTCGCGCTCCAGCCAGAACAGCGCCTGACGCACCGGCGTGCGGCTCACGTCGAGCCGATCGGCGATTTCGTTTTCGCTAAAGCGGTCACCGGGCATCAAACGAAACTCAAAAATGTCTTGTTTCAGTGCCTGATAAACCTTCTCCGCCAGTGCTTCCGGGCGGCCTTTGCTACGTGGGCTTTGATTCATACCAGCTCCTTATTCCAGCCACAGCAGGGTGTCGCCCGGACTCACCGGACGTCCTGCCTGGCAGGCGATGCGTTTCACCGTGCCGGCCTGCGGCGCGACAATCGCCAGTTCCATTTTCATTGCTTCAACGATGATCAGCGTCTGACCGGCTTCCACCGCGTCACCTGGCTGCACCAGCACTTTCCAGATGTTGCCGTTCATATCGGCACACACCGCCAGTGCATCTTCGTCGGCTTCCGGGGCCATCAGCGTCTCTTCACTGGTCAGCGGCGCGTTCTGCTCTTCCTGCGCCCACAGCGTCACTTCCTGTTCGAAAGCGGCTGACTGGCGCTGACGGAATTCGGCAATCGAGTCGGCGTGTTCAGCGAGGAATTGCTGGTGGGCAGCGAAATCAAACAGGGTTTCTTCGATGCGTACCGTGGCGCGACCTTCGCGGAAGTCATCGCGTAGCTGAGTGAGTTCATCTTCGGTCACCGGATAGAAGCGCACCTGATCGAAGAAGTGCAGCAGCCAAGGCTCATCCGCCGCGAACTGGTCGTTCTTGAGGAATTTGTTCCAGATTGGCAGCGTGCGGCCCACCAGTTGATAGCCACCTGGGGAATCCATGCCGTAGATGCACATGTACATCCCGCCAATACCAACCGTGCCTTCGGCGGTAAAGGTACGTGCCGGGCTGTATTTGGAACTGAGCAGGCGATGGCGTGGATCGATCGGTACTGCGCACGGTGCGCCGAGGTAGACATCACCCAGGCCGAGGATCAGATAACTGGCATCGAAAAGGGTATCGCGCACCGCTTCACGACTCTCCAGCCCATTAATACGCTGGATAAAATCGACGTTGTTTGGCAGCCAGGGCGCACTGGCCCGCACGGTTTCTTTGTAACGCTCGACGGCACCGAGTGTGGCGCTGTCTTCAAACGCCATTGGCATCCAGACAATCCGTGACGGCACCTTCAGCTGGCTGACATCACCGAGTCCGGCTTCCAGTTCCAGCAGCAGATTCATCAGCTGTTTCTGGCTGAGGATCAGGCTGTCATAGCGCACCTGCAATGAACGCACACCGGGCGATAACTCTTCCACGCCGGGCACCGCGCGTTCGCGAAGCGCATTCATCAACAGGTGCACACGCAGACGCAGCGCCAGATCCAGCACGTTATCGCCATACTCAATCAGCACGTATTTATCCCCGGCCTGGCGATAAACCGCCGCTGGTGTGGCAGCCGTAGCAGGTAAGGCGGCGAGCAAGGTGGCGGAGCCAATATCGCTGGCGGCCAGTGAGGGCACCTCAAAAGCAGGCGCATGAGTGCTGCGCAGAGTTTCCACGCTGTGCGCCTGCGCTTTCTCCAGCGCCACCGCTTCGTCAGCGCTGATCGGATGGAAGCGAATGCGGTCGCCTGGTTTCACCTGACCAACTTTCCACAGCTCTGCTTTGGCAATCGTCACCGGACAGACGAAGCCACCGAGGCTCGGGCCGTCATGGGTCAGGATCACCGGGAAGTCACCGGTAAAGTTCACCGCGCCAATCGCGTATTCGCAGTCGTGCACGTTAGAAGGGTGCAGCCCGGCTTCGCCGCCGTTGGCACGCGTCCAGGTCGGTTTGGGTCCCACTAAGCGCACGCCAAGACGGTTGGAGTTGTAGTGCACCTGCCAGTCGCTGGCGAAGAACTCATCAATCGCGGATTGTGTGAAGAAGTCGGGCGCGCCGTGCGGGCCGTACAGCACGCCGATGCGCCATTCGGTGCCATAGTGCGGCACCAGCGCGTGATCGAGCGCTTGTGGCTCACTGACCGGCGCGGGCGTGGTGCAGGCAGCCAGCCGTGGCTGAGAGATCGGCAGCATATCCGCGACGCGCAAGGTGCGTCCGGCATGACCACCAAACTGGCCGAGTGAGAAGGTGGAACGGCTGCCAAGGTATTCCGGCACGTCGAAGCCGTTGCGAACCGCTAAATAGGTGCGACAGCCGCTTTGAGCACGGCCTAACGCCAGCGTCTGGCCTGCTTTCACGCTGATCGGCTGCCAGTAATTGAGGCTGGCGCCATCCAGTTCTGCCGGGCAATCGGCTCCGGTCAGGGCAATCACCGCCTCGCTGTGGAAACGCAGCGTCGGGCCTTGCAGAGTGAATTCCAACCCGGCGGCGCTGTCGTGGTTGCCGACAATGCGGTTTGCGAGGCGGAAAGCGAAGTCATCCATCGGACCAGAAGGCGGCACGCCAATATCCCAATAGCCGAGACGGCCAGGGAAATCCTGAATGCTGCTGAGGGTACCCGGTTGCAGCACTTCAATCACGCTGGCAGACGGCGTAAAACTGTCGAGGAAACGCGTCCAGACTTTGCCGCTGCTGAACGCTTCGGTGGCAACAATCTGGCGCAGATAATCGAGGTTGGTGGCGATGCCGTGCAGCTGCGTGGCATCCAGCGCCTGCTGCATTTTCGCCAGCGCCGCCTCACGCGTGTCGGCGTGAACGATCAGTTTGGCAATCATCGGATCGTAAAACGCTGAGACTTCGGTGCCGGTATCGATCCAGCCATCGACGCGCACGCCATCCGGGAAACTGACGCCGGTCAGGGTGCCGGGACTTGGCTGGAAGTTTTTCAGTGGATCTTCGGCGTAGATACGCACTTCAATCGATGCGCCTTTGGGGGCCTGTTGCAGTCGCGCCCAGTCGATGGCATCACCGGCGGCGACTTGCAGCATGCACTCCACCAGATCGAGCCCGGTGACACACTCCGTCACCGGATGCTCAACCTGCAAGCGGGTGTTCACTTCGAGGAAGTAGAACGCATCCTGTGCGGCGTCGTAGATGTATTCCACGGTACCGGCGCTGCGATAGCTCACTAGCTCGCCCAGACGCACGGCCGAAGAGAGCAGCGCCTCACGCGTCGCCTGCGGCAGGTTCGGTGCCGGGGTCTCTTCCACCACTTTCTGGTTGCGACGCTGCAATGAGCAGTCACGCTCACCGAGGGCGATCACTTTGCCGCTGCCGTCACCAAAAATCTGCACTTCAACATGGCGCGCGCGGTCAACAAAGCGCTCCAGGAACACGCCTGCATCACTGAAGAATTGTTCGCCGAGACGACGTACGCTCTCCCACGCATTGTGCAGCGCATCGGCGTCGTCACAGCGGGTTAAGCCAATACCGCCGCCGCCCGCCGTGCTTTTTAGCATCACCGGATAACCGATGTTTTCTGCCGCGCTGAGCGCCTCTTCCAGCGAGTTGAGCAGCGGTGTGCCAGGCGTCATCGGCACACCTGCGCTGGCCGCCAGTTCACGCGCGCGGTGCTTCAGGCCAAACTCGCCAATCTGCTGCGCCGTCGGGCCAACAAAAGCAATCCCCGCTTCTTCACAGGCGGCGGCAAACGGCAGGCTTTCGGAGAGGAAGCCGTAGCCTGGCCAGATGGCTTCCGCGCCGGTCTCTTTGGCGGCGGCCAGAATCTTATCGATGCGCAGATAGCTGTCGCTGGCTTTATCGCCACTCAGCGCGATCGCCACATCGGCTTCTTTGACATGGCGCGCGTTACGGTCGGCATCGGAGTAAACGGCGACGCTCTTCACACCAAGACGTTTCAGGGTGCGAATCGCACGGCAGGCGATTTCGCCACGGTTAGCGATCAGTACGGTGCTGAACATGGTTATTTACTCCCCTGAGAGGCCAGCCAGTTGCGCCAGCCGCCGAATTCGGTAATTTCCAGCGCCTGCGACAGCACCGCCGGTTCACAGATAAAGCCTTTCACCACGCGGCCATCAGCCAGCGTCAGTGAGCCAATGCCGAGCGGTGCCGGGATTTCCGCCACGAATTCGCCAAAGCGTGCCAGCGGGATATCCCACAGTTCCACGGTGATAGCGGCACCGCTGTCGCCGCGCAGCAGGCCGGGCTTCTTAATGGGGCCATCGAGCAGCGCAAACAGACGGTAGTGGCTGGCGGTTTGCGTCTCCTCTACCAACACGGCGTTGCGGGTGGTGAGCTGGAAATTCAGCGGCATGCCGGTGAGGTGCGCACCGACGACTGCCACGCGTACGTGATCGGCAGAGAGCGGGAAGGCACTGTGTTGAGAGGGCTGAGCTTTGCCGGTAGCGCCTAACGTCAGCGCCATCTGCTGCTGCCACTGAATGCCGAAGCCTGCTAACGCGCGATCTTGCCAGGCCGGTGCAATCAGCGTAATGCCAGCAGGCAGGCCATCAGCGCGGAACGGGCCAGGCAGCGCCAGCGCGCTGAGATCAGCGAGGTTAGTGAAGTTGGTGTAGGTGCCAAACTGCGAGTTGTAGTGCACCGGCTCCTGCTTCATCTCTTCCAGCGTGTGAATGGTCGGCGAGGTCGGTACCACGACCGCATCAAACTGCGCCAGGGTTTGCTGGATTTGACGCGTCAGCTCAGCGCGCAGGTATTCCGCCTGGTAAGCCTCGACGGCGGTGTATTTCAGGCCACTGCTGACAATGCCGTACACCACCGGGTCCATCTCTTCCGGGTGATTGATCATCTCACCGACAGCGACAGTGCGCTCGGCAACCCACGGGCCGTAATAAAGCTGTTCCGCCAGCTGGTGGAATGCGGTGAAGTCGATCGGATGCAGCGTCGCGCCGCCCGCTTGCAGTTGCTCCAGGGCACTCAACCACGCCGCTTCGGCCTGCTTATCACCAAAGAATTCAGGCGTGGCGGGAATGGCGAAATCAGGTTGAGCCTTGAAGCTGGCAGGCGCGGTGTGCGGATTGCTGCGCGAGTAGGCATCTCCGGCATCGTAACCGCCTGCAGCGGTGGCAACGGCGAAGGCATCTTCTACGGTCAGGGCGAAGACGGAGATGGTGTCATTCAAACGGCAAGCAGGCACGACGCCGCTGGCCGAGAACCAGCCTTTGGTCGGTTTAAGACCGACGATGTTGTTAAAACCTGCCGGGACGCGACCGGAACCGGCGGTATCGGTGCCCAGCGAGAAGCCCACCAGGCCGCGCGCCAGCACCGAAGCAGAACCGGAGCTGGAACCGCCGCTAACATACTCGGGGTTAAAGGTGTTGCTGACTGCGCCAAACGGAGAACGCGTGCCGACTAAACCTGTTGCATACTGGTCGAGGTTGGTTTTGCCGATCACCACCGCACCGGCTGCTTTGAGCTGTGCGACCACAAAGGCATCAGTTTCAGCCGTGTAGGTTAAGGCCGGGCAGGCGGCACTGGTCGGCCAGCCTGCCACATCGATATTGTCTTTCACCGCAAACGGCACGCCAAACAGCGGCAGTGCAGCGGGATTGCGCAGGTAGCTGGCCAGCAAAGGTTCAATTTGAGCCTGCAATTGAGCGGGCGAAGCGACATACAGCCAGGCGTTATCCTGCTGGTCGATGGCGTCGAGGTGTGCTGCCAACAAGGTGCTGATGCACTGTGGGTCCTGCTGGTAGCGGTGTTGCCAATCCTGAAGCGTGTATCCGAAGGTTGCTGCCATGAGTGAATTCCAACTGGTATACAAGATGGAATTCAACAGAGCAAAGCGCGTGCCATTTTTGTAAGTAAATGAATAGTTGTAGCTAATTGATATGACATAAGATTTTGTGATGATAATTTGCACAGTCACAGCGCAGACGGTGTGCAATCACGGTGCGCCTGCGTAAATTTTGTGAAGAACATGGCAAGAGACCGTTGGCCTGGTTAGCATGAGTTAAGTCTGGCATGAGCTGGATCGCAGCAGAGAGGAGAGCAGAGTGGAGAAGTGGCGTAACTGGATGATAGGGATCTGTCTGGTCAGCACGGCCAGCAGCGTGTGGGCCGACTCGCTGGATCAACAAAGACAGCGCTATGCGCAAATCAAACAAGCCTGGGATAACAATCAAATGGACCAGGTCTCGCAGCTGATGCCAACGCTGCAGGATTATCCGCTCTATCCGTATCTGCAATACCGTTTGCTGGCGCAGGATCTCGATCAAGAGACGCCGCTGGCGGTGAAGAATTTCATTCAGCAATATCCAACGCTGCCACCGGCGCGTTCGCTCTCGACACGCTTCGTCAACGTGCTGGCACATCGTCAGGACTGGCAGGGCGTATTGAGCTTCAGCCCGGATGAGCCAAAACCGGTGCAGGCGCGCTGTAACTGGTATTACGCCAAGTGGGCTACCGGCCAACAGCAGGTAGCGTTTGATGGCGCGAAATCGATCTGGCTACGCGGTTCCGCGTTACCGAATGATTGCGATCAGCTGTTCTCGGTGTGGCAAGCGTCCGGACAGATGTCGCCGATTACCATTCTCGAACGTATTCGCCTGGCGATGAAAGCCGGCAACGACAGTCTGGTCAATTACCTGGCCAAAATGTTGCCCGCGGATTACCAGACCACCTCCAGCGCGCTGATTGCGCTGCAGCAAAATCCGCAAACCGTCACCACGTTTGCCAGTAGCCTCGGTCCGACCGATTTCACTCGTATGGCCACCAGTTATGCCTTTGCCCGCGTCGCGCGTGAAGACATGGATAATGCGCGCATGATGATCCCGCAACTGGTGCAGGCGCAGAAAATGAGCCCGGCGGAAGAGCAGGATCTGAAGGAAACCGTGGTGTGGCGCATGATGGGCGCGGATCTGACTTCCGAGCAGGCGCGCTGGCGTGATGCAGTGGTGATGAACAGTGAATCCACTGCGCTGGTGGAACGTCGCGTGCGGCTGGCGTTGAGTCAGAACGATCGCCGAGGACTGAACACCTGGATCGCGCGTTTACCGGTTGAAGCCAAAGAGAAAGATGAGTGGCAATACTGGCAGGCCGATCTGCTGATTTCTCAGGGGCGCAAAGAAGAAGCCGATGAGATTCTGCGTAAGCTGATGCAGGCTCGTGGTTTCTACCCGATGGTGGCGGCGCAACGTCTCGGCGTGGAATATCCATTGCAGATCGACCAGGCCCCGGCGGCAGACAGCTCGGTGGTGCAGGGGCCCGAACTGGCGCGCGTGCGTGAGCTGATGTATTGGGGGCTGGATAACCTGGCGCGCAGTGAGTGGGCCAATCTAATCTCCAGCAAAACCCATTCGCAGCAGCAGATGCTGGCGCGTTACGCCAACGAGCAGGACTGGTGGGATCTCAGTGTGCAGGCCACTATTACCGCGAAAATGTGGGATAGCCTGAAAGAGCGCTTCCCGCTGGCATGGCGCAATCTGTATCAGCAATACACCAGCGATAAAGGTATTCCGCAGAGCTATGCTATGGCGATCTCCCGCCAGGAGAGCGCGTGGAATCCGAAAGCGCGTTCACCGGTCGGTGCCAGCGGTTTGATGCAGGTGATGCCAGCGACAGCAGCGCATACCGTGAAGATGTATAACATCCCCGGCTATGTGAACAGCAGCCAGCTGCTGGATCCGCAGACCAATATCCAGATTGGTACGCAGTATCTGGAGTACGTCTATCAGCAGTTCGATCAGAACCGTATCTTCTCCTCGGCGGCGTATAATGCCGGGCCGGGCAGGGTGCGCAGCTGGTTGAACAACAGCGGCGGCAAACTGGATGCGGTGGCGTTTATCGAAACCATCCCGTTCTCGGAAACGCGCGGCTACGTGAAAAACGTACTGGCCTATGATGCCTACTACCGTTACTTCATGGGCAAGCCGGATAAGATTCTCGCCGATGGCGAGTGGAATCGCCGTTACTAGCTGTGCTATGCTTCCGTACTCGCTAATGAGTACGGAAGCCCTTCATGAGCCAACCTCTTTCCTCCCAGCCGGATGCGGCTCAGCCTGTTGAAGATAACTGGCTGCGTTTTATCGATTTAATGCAGAACGCTTTCGCGGACGGTGTGTCGTTGCCTTTGCTGCAACTGATGATGACGCCCGATGAACGTGAAGCGTTTGGCACACGCCTGCGCATTATTGAAGAGCTGATGAACGGCGACATGAGCCAGCGTGAGCTGAAGAATGAGCTGGGTGTCGGTATCGCCACCATTACGCGTGGCTCCAACAGTCTGAAAGAGGCGCCTCCCGAGCTGAAACGCTGGCTGGAAGCGCGCTTAGGCCGCCATTAATTATTGCTGATACAGCGGATGGGTGAACGGGCAGAGTGCCAGTATCAGCGCCTGATGGTAAACGCTGGAGCGGCTGAGCAGGCCGTTGGTAAACGCACCGATGGCACCACCTTTCTGCTTAATATTATCAACGCCGGTTAAGCGCGCCATCTCGTGACCGAGTTCGTGTCCGGCGGCTAATCCCTCCATGACAATCGGCGGCAAGGTGAAGCTGGCGGAGCGTGATTCGCCGCGCTGCTGGGCGTTTTCAATCACCATCCATGCAAAAGCACAATCGCCTTCGATACCGGCTTCAATCGCTACCCAGTAGTCAGATTCAGGACGCTGCAAACGCGCATTCGCCACGCGTGTACGTGCGCCAGTTCGCGTTTCGACATCGCTTAACGGCTGTGCGGCAACGCCGCTCTCGACCTCGACCCCTTCAATATGGCAGGATCCTTCACCAAAGACGTCGTTGAACGCCTGAGCAATCGCGCGAATTTTTGCCGGGTTGATGGTGGCTGCGACAACGTGGTACATAATTGTTTGAACCCTCAAGGCAAATTTGTCGCAGTATAACGGAAATTAAGCATGCTACAGGTCTATCTTGTTCGTCACGGCGAAACGGTATGGAATGCGGCCCGACGCATTCAAGGTCAATCCGACAGTCCGCTGACGGAAAAAGGTGAGCAACAGGCCCAACAAGTGGGCGAACGGATGAAATCGCAGGGGATTACCCATGTGATTGCCAGCGATTTAGGCCGCACGCGCCGCACCGCCGAGATCATCGCGGATGCCTGTGGTTGTACGGTCACGGTTGATGCACGTTTGCGTGAGCTGAATATGGGCTGTCTCGAACAGCGCCCCCTTGATGGCTTAACGCCGGAAGAGGAGAGCTGGCGTAAAACGCTGGTGGACGGCACTCAGGACGGCCGCATCCCTGGCGGTGAATCGATGCTAGAGATGGCGACGCGCATGCACGAAGCGCTGAACGCGTTGCTCGAACTGCCAGCGGGCAGCCGTCCGCTGATTGTCAGTCACGGTATGGCTCTGGGCGTGTTAGTCAGCACGCTACTCGGTTTACCGGCGCACGCGGAACGTCGTTTGCGTCTGCGCAACTGCTCTATTTCACGCGTGGACCATCAACAGAGCGCGTGGCTGGCAGCAGGTTGGGTGGTCGAGACGGCAGGCGATGTGTCGCATCTGGATGCCCCTGCGCTGGATGAGTTGCAGCGTTAATTGTCATCCGGTTTCGGTGCGCATGAATGCGTACCCTACAAATTCGTGGGGGTGTGATGAATACGCACTCTGCCAAATTGCGGGTTCGTGATCAACGCGCACGCGGTTAAATCGTAGGGTCGTCATTTATGACGACCTGCCGTGATTGAAGCCAAAAAAATGCCGTCATCATGACGGCATTTTCATATCAGCGACTCTGCTGCGGACGAATCGGAATCAGATATTCGCAACGGATTTCCGTTGGCGGCTCGCTGCGTTTCTTACCACCGTGGGTAAAGAAGCGCTCGATATCCTGACCCTGACGACGCACCAGCCCCAGCGTTGGCATGCAAGTGCCGTACAGCAGCAAAATAAATTCACCCAACGCGCTGCGCGCACCGTTATAGGTGAACTGCACGTAATCCCCGGCTTCGAGAATCACATTTTGATTCGACTGCATGCTCAATGCCTGTTGATCGGCAGGCACTGCCGTGGTGTAGAGAATCTCCTGCTCATCATCCTTTTCATGGCTGGCACGTACCTGATGCAGACCGTACAGCACCGGCGGCACGGTATCGGTTTCCAGCAGGAACTGCTTCCAGAAGTGGATACGCATTTCGTCACGGTAGCTGGAAATTTGCTCCAGCGTACAGGTGTAACTCTGCGTTTGCCCGACCAGCACCGTTTCCGGCAGCGTGACAAACGTGGCCTCAGGCATGTGGTGATCGTCCAGACGAATCGGCGGACGAATGCCGAAGGAGTTCCATTCCGATGAGCGACGATACCAGGCGGGCGTTTGATTGAACTGCTTTTTAAACGCGCGGGTGAAAGTCTGCTGCGAATCGAAGCGATATTGTAAAGCGATGTCGAGGATTGGGCGGCTGGTGAGGCGCAGAGCCACAGCGGCTTTCGACAGACGACGCGCGCGGATGTAAGCACCGATGGCGTGGCTCGTCACTTCCTTGAACATGCGCTGCAGGTGCCACTTGGAGTAGCCCGCTTTCAAAGCAACATTATCGAGTGAAAGGGGTTGATCCAGATGGCTCTCCAGCCAGACAAGCAAATCGCGAATGATACCGGCTTGGTCCATAAAACATCCTCATAACTCTCTGGTGGCGCAACTATGAAGTCGTCGAATAATAGCACGAAATGCACAAACGCGTGGGGGCTGATGATTAATCTGCTGTGCTAAATCAATGCGGGTTATCACCCGTTTAGGTTTGGTTCCGGGTTCGATTGACAGTACATTACATTCTCATCTATTCGATTGCCAATGGTAACTCAATGACAATAACTCGCTTTCTTATAATCACGCTTGCAACTTCTATCTTCAGCGCGGGCTTACAGGCCGAGGAGATCGGCTCAGTAGACACGGTTTTCAAGATGTTTGGCCCCGACCATAAGATCGTGGTGGAAGCCTTCGACGACCCCGACGTAAAAAATGTAACCTGTTATATCAGCCGGGCGAAAACCGGTGGGATCAAGGGCGGATTAGGTCTGGCGGAAGATACTTCCGACGCGGCTATCTCCTGCCAGCAGGTTGGGCCTGTAGAGCTTAGCGATAAAATTGCACAAGGCAAGGCGCAGGGTGAAGTTGTGTTCCAAAAGCGCACTTCTTTGGTGTTTAAGAAATTGCAGGTGGTACGCTTCTTTGACCAGAAACGCCATGCGCTGGTTTACTTAAGCTACTCAGATAAAGTGGTGGACGGTTCGCCGAAGAACGCGCTGAGCGCTGTGCCAATCATGCCGTGGCATTGAGGCATAAAAAAACGCCCTGATGGGCGTTTTTCTTTAACTGCAGCAAACTTAATCCTGCAATTCACCACAGAAGCGGTAACCTTCGCCATGAATGGTGGCGATGATTTCTGGTGTATCCGGGGTGGATTCAAAATGCTTACGAATGCGGCGGATGGTGACATCCACGGTGCGGTCATGCGGCTTCAGCTCACGCCCCGTCATCTTCTTCAGCAGATCGCCACGGGTTTGAATCTTGCCCGGGTTTTCGCAGAAGTGCAGCATCGCGCGGAACTCACTGCGTGGCAGCTTGTACTGTTCACCGTTCGGGCTGATCAGTGAGCGGCTGTTAATATCCAGCTCCCAGCCGTTAAAGCGATAGCTTTCAACCGCGCGACGTTCTTCGCTTGGCATCGCCAGATTCATGGTGCGCGATAACAGGTTGCGTGCACGAATCGTCAGCTCACGTGGGTTAAACGGTTTAGTGATGTAATCATCGGCGCCAATCTCCAGGCCGAGGATTTTATCCACTTCGTTATCACGACCTGTCAGGAACATCAGCGCAACGTTTGCTTGTTCACGCAATTCGCGTGCCAGCAGCAAACCGTTTTTGCCTGGCAGGTTGATATCCATGATCACCAGATTGACGTCATTTTCCGTCAAAACCTGATGCATCTCGGCGCCGTCGGTGGCTTCATAGACCACGTAACCTTCCGCCTCAAAAATACTTTTGAGGGTGTTACGCGTGACCAGTTCGTCTTCAACGATAAGAATGTGCGGGGTCTGCATGTTTCGCTACCTAAAATTTGCCAACAAATCGAAAACAGGGCGTACGATGGCTGCGTTTGCTGTTCATCAAAACAGCGTGCCTTACGCAACCGGTGTACGAAATAATCTTCGGAATACACCATCCATCTATGTCAACTTCAGTGTTAGCTCAGCCAGTCAGGATGAATATTTGCGTGCCCCGTGGGTATCGGACTGGCGCTTATCCTAACCTTATTAACAGCAACCTAACAGCACCAACAACAACCGATAAGCATAAAAACAACGCTTCGTTGACTTATATCAAATGCAAGTGTAGCACGTTAACACTTTTATGAAAAACTTCTCCAGGAATGCCAGCTTAGCTCACAAAAAGCAGCATTTTTGCTACATTTTGGCTGCATAACGGTAAAACTAAAACCTGCAGGAAATAATATTTTAATAATATGAAAAACAATAGATTTATATTAATTAAGCGTGGAAATTTTAGTTATATCCCACAATATCTTCTCCCCATCGCTTTTATCCTCTTTTAACATCCTTAACATCTTATTTTCTCTTGTCCGTGCGGTTGGTATTTTTGCCACTGCGTGCCAACATAGGGCGAGTTGTTAACAGTTCGATGGAAAAATCATGCATTTCCCCCTGATCCTTGTCTCACCCGCCCGTCCGGAAAATATCGGCGCGGCCGCTCGTGCCATGAAAACCATGGGTTTTAGCGAACTGCGTATTGTTGCCAGCGATGCCTGGCAAGACCCGGCTGCGCGTCGTGTTGCGCACGGTGCCGGTGAGATTCTTGATAATGTCAAAACCTACGCCACGCTGAGTGAGGCGCTGGCCGATGTCGATTTCTCGGTCGCCACCACCGCCCGCAGTCGTGCGAAGTTCCGCTACTACGCCACGCCGGCGCAAGTCGAAACCATTCTGCAAGAGAAGCGCCAGTGGCTGAGCCGAATCGCGCTGGTGTTTGGTCGTGAGGACAGCGGCTTAACCAATGAAGAGCTGGATCAGGTCGATCTGCTGACCGGCATTCCGATGGCCAATGATTACCCTTCACTCAACCTCGGACAGGCGGTGATGGTGTACTGCTATCAGCTGTCGGCGCTAAATCAGGTCGCGGCAGAAGTGAAAGAGGTGGCGAACGAACACCAACTGCAGGCGCTGCGCGAGCGCTTCCACCAACTGCTGGTGAAACTGGAGGTGAGCGACGATGCCAAAATGGCAGACTGGATCGATCAGCGTATTGGCCTGCTGGAACAGCGCGATAGCGCCATGCTGCATCGCCTGCTACATGATGTAGAAAAAAAACTTATAGATAAATAATCGGTGAATATCGATTTTAATAGTGACTGATCGGGAAACCGAGCGATCAGTTGAACGATCCCAATATGATTTACGCGCAGAAACCGAACTCTGCGCAGTCGCCTTAAAATCGCGGCTAAGACAAATTCGTTGACTTAACGTGCGCTTTGCTTTACTTCTGGAAGGCAGACGGACAAGACAAAGACAGACAGAAAAAATCTCAATGCGTAATCACAGCCTGAACACCACAATTATTATTACCACCACCATTACCACAGGTAACGGTGCGGGCTGACGCATACAGGAAAAACAAAGAAAAAAGCCCGCACCTAAACAGTGCGGGCTTTTTTTTCGGCAAAAATTCAGGAGAGCTTCAATCATGCGAGTGCTGAAATTCGGCGGAACCTCAGTAGCCAATGCGGAACGTTTTCTCCGCGTGGCAGATATTCTGGAAAGCAACGCGCAACAGGGACAGGTTGCTACCGTGCTCTCTGCGCCAGCGAAAATCACCAATCATCTGGTGGCGATGATTGAGAAAACCATTAGCGGCCAGGACGCACTGACGAATATCAGCGATGCCGAACGGATTTTTGCCGACCTGCTGCAGGGCCTGGCGGAGGCGCAGCCGGGCTTCGATTATGATGGCCTGAAAACCCGCATTGAACTGGAATTTGCCCAGCTGAAACAGGTGCTGCACGGCATCAGCCTGCTGGGCCAGTGCCCGGATGCGGTGAATGCCGGCATTATCTGTCGTGGTGAGAAGCTCTCTATCGCCATCATGGAAGCGCTGCTGCAGGCGCGCGGCCACAAAGTCACGGTGATCGACCCGGTGGAGAAACTGCTGGCTGTCGGTCATTACCTTGAATCCACTGTGGATATCGCCGAATCAACCCGTCGCATCGCGGCCAGCCAGATCCCTGCCGATCACATGATCCTGATGGCGGGATTCACCGCCGGAAACGAGAAGGGCGAACTGGTGGTGCTGGGCCGTAATGGCTCTGATTACTCGGCAGCAGTGCTGGCGGCATGCTTACGTGCGGACTGCTGTGAAATCTGGACTGACGTAGACGGCGTCTATACTTGCGACCCGCGTCAGGTGCCGGATGCGCGACTGCTGAAGTCGATGTCCTACCAGGAAGCGATGGAGCTGTCTTATTTCGGCGCGAAAGTCCTGCATCCGCGCACCATTGCCCCGATTGCTCAGTTCCAGATTCCTTGCCTGATCAAAAATACCGCTAACCCGCAAGCGCCCGGCACCTTAATCGGTGGCGAAGGCGAGCTGGATGAGAACCCGGTGAAAGGCATCACCAACCTGAATAATATGGCGATGTTTAACGTCTCCGGTCCGGGCATGAAAGGCATGGTCGGTATGGCAGCACGCGTGTTTGCTGCGATGTCGCGCACCGGCATCTCAGTGGTGCTGATCACCCAATCCTCTTCTGAATACAGTATCAGTTTCTGCGTGCCGCAGAGTGAGCAGGCGCGCGCGCGCCGTGTATTGGAAGAGGAGTTCTATCTGGAGCTGAAAGATGGCCTGCTGGATCCACTCGATGTGCTGGAGCAGTTGGCGGTGATTTCCGTGGTCGGCGATGGCATGCGCACCTTGCGCGGCATCTCCGCCAAATTCTTCTCGGCACTGGCACGCGCCAACATCAATATTGTGGCGATTGCGCAGGGCTCTTCCGAGCGTTCCATCTCGGTGGTGGTAAGCAATGATGAAGTCACCACTGGCGTGCGCGTGGTGCATCAGATGCTGTTCGCCACCGATCAGGTGATCGAAGTGTTCGTCGTGGGCGTGGGTGGTGTCGGCGCGGCGTTGCTGGAGCAGCTGCATCGTCAGCAGGCGTGGCTGAAAGAGAAACATATCGATCTGCGCGTGTGCGGTATCGCCAATTCGCGTGCGCTGTTAACCAACGTGCACGGCATCGATCTCAGCAACTGGAAAGGCGCACTGAGCGAAGCCAAAGAGCCGTTCAATCTCGGTCGCCTGATGCGTCTGGTGAAGGAGTATCACCTGCTGAACCCGGTGATTGTGGACTGTACTTCCAGCCAGGCGGTGGCCGATCAATATGCTGACTTCCTCGCTGAAGGTTTCCACGTGGTGACGCCGAACAAAAAGGCCAATACCTCGTCGTGGAATTACTACCAGCAGATGCGTGCGGCCGCGGCGAAATCGCGTCGTAAGTTCCTGTACGACACCAACGTCGGTGCGGGTCTGCCGGTGATCGAAAACCTGCAAAACTTGCTGAATGCGGGTGATGAGCTGATCAAATTCTCCGGTATCCTCTCCGGTTCGCTCTCCTTTATCTTCGGTAAACTGGATGAGGGCGTATCGTTATCCGAAGCCACCAAAACAGCCCGTGAGATGGGCTTTACCGAACCGGATCCGCGTGACGACCTCTCAGGTACCGATGTGGCGCGTAAACTGCTGATTCTGGCGCGTGAAGCGGGCCATCAACTGGAGCTGAGCGATATCGAGATTGAGCCGCTGCTGCCCGCTGAACTCACCGACATCGCTGACGTTGAGCAGTTTATGGCGCGCCTGCCGGAACTGGATGATGCTTTTGCCGCCCGCGTTGCCAAAGCGCGTGATGAAGGTAAAGTGTTACGCTTCGTCGGCGCCATTGAAGAAGGCGGCGTCTGCAAAGTGAAAATCGATGCGGTGGACGGCAACGATCCGCTGTACAAAGTGAAGAACGGCGAGAACGCGCTGGCGTTTTACAGCCGCTATTATCAGCCGATCCCGCTGGTTCTGCGTGGATACGGCGCGGGGAATGATGTCACAGCGGCCGGCGTGTTTGCCGACTTGCTGCGTACACTGTCGTGGAAGTTGGGAGTTTGATGATGGTAAAAATTTATGCACCGGCCTCAATAGGTAACGTCAGCGTCGGCTTTGATGTGCTGGGCGCGGCGGTTTCGCCGGTGGATGGCACCCTGTTGGGTGACTGCGTATCGGTAGAAGCGGCCGACAGCTTCAGCCTGGTGAACTCCGGGCGCTTTGTCAGCAAGCTGCCAACCAATCCGCAAGAGAACATCGTTTATCAGTGCTGGGAACGTTTCTGCCAGGCGATTGGCAAAGAAGTGCCTTTCGCGATGACGCTGGAAAAGAATATGCCGATCGGTTCAGGTCTGGGTTCCAGCGCCTGCTCGGTGGTGGCCGGTTTGATGGCGATGAACGAGTTCTGCGGCAAGCCGTTGAACGATACCGAGCTGCTGGCCTTAATGGGCGAGCTGGAAGGGCGTATTTCGGGCAGCGTGCACTTTGATAACGTTGCGCCTTGCTTCCTCGGCGGTGTGCAGCTGATGATTGAAGAGAACGGTATCATCTCACAGGATGTGCCGTGCTTTGATGACTGGCTGTGGGTGATGGCCTACCCAGGCATTAAAGTCTCAACCGCTGAAGCACGCGCGATTCTGCCTGCGCAGTACCGCAAAGACGATGCCATCAAGCATGGCCGTCTGCTGGCGGGCTTTATTCACGCCTGTCATACCCGCCAGCCGCTGCTGGCAGCTAAACTGATGCAGGATGTGATTGCAGAACCTTACCGCACCAAACTGCTGCCGGGCTTCGCTGAGGCGCGCCAGGCGGCTGCCGATATCGGCGCGTTGGCTTGCGGTATTTCGGGCTCCGGTCCGACACTTTTCGCCGTTTGCAACGAGATGGCAACGGCACAGCGGATGGCAGACTGGCTGAGCCAGCACTATCTGCAGAACGATGAAGGCTTCGTCCATATCTGCCGTCTTGATACGGCTGGCGCACGTAACTTGGGATAACGCATGAAACTCTACAACCTTAAGGATCACAACGAGCAGGTTAGTTTTGCTCAGGCCGTTAAACAGGGCCTCGGCTCGCAGCAAGGGCTGTTCTTCCCGCTCGAACTGCCGGAATTCGAACTGACCGACATCGATGCGATGCTGGAGATGGATTTCGTCAGCCGCAGCAGCAAAATTCTCTCAGCTTATATTGGCGATGAGATTGCCGCGCACCAGCTGGCTGAGCGCGTGAAAAACGCCTTTGCCTTCCCGGCGCCAGTGGCGAAAGTCAGTGACGATGTGGCCTGCCTCGAACTGTTCCACGGCCCAACGCTGGCATTCAAAGACTTCGGCGGTCGTTTCATGGCGCAGATGCTCTCTTATGTGTCGGGCGCTGATGAGCAAATCACCATTCTGACCGCGACCTCCGGCGACACCGGTGCCGCGGTGGCCCATGCCTTCTACGGCATGGAAAACGTGCGCGTCGTTATCCTCTATCCGCAGGGCAAGATCAGCCCGCTGCAGGAAAAACTGTTCTGTACGCTGGGCGGCAATATTGAAACCATCGCGGTGGAAGGCGATTTCGATGCCTGCCAGGCGCTGGTGAAGCAGGCGTTTGATGACGAAGAGCTGAAGAAAGCGATTGGCCTGAACTCGGCTAACTCCATCAACATCAGCCGCTTGCTGGCGCAGATTTGCTACTACTTCGAAGCGGTGGCGCAACTGCCACAAGAGCAGCGCAATCAGCTGGTGGTCTCCGTGCCAAGCGGTAACTTTGGTGACCTGACCGCGGGTCTGCTGGCGAAATCACTCGGATTACCGATCAAGCGCTTTATCGCGGCAACCAACGCCAACGACACCGTGCCACGCTTCCTGGGCAACGGTGAATGGCTACCGAATGCGACAGTGGCAACCCTGTCGAACGCCATGGATGTCAGCCAGCCGAATAACTGGCCGCGCGTGGAAGAGCTGTTCCGTCGTAAAACCTGGCGCCTGACCGATCTGGTGTCTGGCGCGGTATCGGATGAGACCACCAAAGCTACCATGCGTGAGCTGGCGGAAATTGGCTATATCTCTGAGCCGCACGCGGCGATTGCCTATCGCATGCTGCGTGACAACCTGCAGGAAGGCGAATTCGGTCTGTTCCTCGGCACTGCGCATCCGGCCAAGTTCAAAGAGAGCGTGGATGAGATTTTGGGTCAGGAACTGCCGTTGCCGAAAGAACTGGCAGAGCGCGCTGAGCTGCCACTGCTGTCGCATAATATGACGGCAGACTTTGCTGAGCTGCGTAAGTTTTTGCTGAAGTGATGCAAACAGGCGCGCATTGATGCGCGTCAAAGAGAGGAAGGTCGCCCTGTTGGCGTAATGCTTGTCAGTTAAGATCTTAATGGAGGCCGCAACGGATAACGTTGCGGCTTCTTTTTTACCGCCCTTGGGTAATGCCGCACTCTTCTTTCTGGCAGCACCAGCCCTGGCGCCATCGCCATTACCTCTTCCATTATCCGCGGTATTTTTCCCGGTGAGATGCCCGGTAGCAGGCTCAGATGACTTCTCAGATACAGTGCGGACTGCTTAAAACTCATCTGATAAGGTTCCACGCCTTTCAGGCTGTACGCCATCTGCGCCATCATGAACCTCAGAAGGTTATAGGCTAGGACCACGCCCCACAGCTCCTGACGCACAAGTTCTGGCTTTTTGCTTCTCAGCGTCAGCTCATTATTCAGCAGGTGTTGTTTCATCTCGCGGAACCCATGCTCTATTTCCCAGCGATGGCCGTATAAATCCACGACATCTGCTTTGGGATACCTCAGGGGATCGCACATGGATGTCAGGATTTGAACCGTTTTTCCGTTGAGTTCTTTGCTGATAAGCCTTGCCGTCAGCGTGTCCGCAGCACCCTGCCATTTTTTCTTCGCCTGCGGCGACAGCTGTAATTCCACCAACGCCTGCCCGGCCCCTAAGCTACGGATTACACGGTACTGTGCTCCTTTGCGCAGCGGCAGCATCCAGTGTCTTTCCGTTCCCGCTGACTGCCAGGCGTGCAGCAGACCCAGCGCATAAAAACCTTTATCAAAGAGGGTCAGAGAGTGGTCGGGGGTCTGTGGGATAAGCTGAGCGGCAAGATCGGCTTCGCCGACAGCTGAGACGCTGTCGAACGCTGCTGCTGACAGCAGGTGACTGGTGACTTCCATCTGACAGACCATTCGCACCTGCGGCCACTCAGAGCACTTATTAATATTGGCCGTTCGCCCGAAGGCGGCATCATTCTCTGGTGTGTCAGGGGTACGCCATACGGTGCCATCCACCGCCATCAGAGTCAGTCCGTTCCAGTGCGACAGCGGTGTCTTTTCAAACCACAGGCGCTGCGTTTTCTCAAACATTAACCGGATAACATCTTCTCCAAATCGCTGCCGGGCCTGCACAACCGCGCTGGGCGCAACAAAGGGCCTTTTCCCCGGCAGAAGGATATCCAGGTGTGAGACGAGCTGAGTCATCGAATGGGAGCGAAAAAGTGCCATGCCCGTCACTGCCCAGACCATCATTTCCATCGACAACCTGCGCTTACGTAACGTTACTGTCCCGGTATCCGCGAGACACTCGTCAATAAGTTCAGGAGAAAGGAGATCAGAAAGCGTCGAGAACTCCTGAGGAGTAAAGTTATGAACAATATCGAGAGCCTGACTGAGAAGCATAAAAAAATCCGTAATCCCTGAGAGATTACGGATTCTTGCAGAACTGTTGGATCGTTCAACCGATCATTTTTGTCTTAACTGATCGGCATTACGCCCTGTTGGCGACCTTTTTTTATTTCTGCTCGCGGCGCTTAAACACCAACTCGTTACCCTTGCTCTCGTCAGCCGCAAAGAAGTAGCCATCGACATCAAACTGTTTCAGCTGCTCGGGCTTGCTCAGGCGGTTCTGAATCACATAGCGGCTCATCAGGCCACGCGCTTTCTTGGCGTAAAAACTGATCACCTTAAACTTGCCGTTTTTCTCATCGAGGAACACCGGCTTGATCAACTCACCGTTCAGTTGCTTCGGCTTCACCGCTTTGAAGTACTCATCGGATGCGAGGTTGATCAGCACCTCATCGCCTTGCTCGGCCATCGCGTCATTCAGCTTCTGCGTCAGTAAATCACCCCAGAAACCGTAGAGGTCTTTTGCCGCCGGGTTGGCCAGCTTGATGCCCATTTCCAGGCGGTAAGGCTGCATCAAATCCAGCGGACGCAGCACGCCGTATAAACCGGACAGCATGCGCAGGTGCTGCTGGGCAAAATCGAAATCTGCATCACTGAACGTCTCAGCCTGCAAACCGGTGTACACATCGCCTTTAAACGCCAGAATTGCCTGTCGGGCATTGTCGAGCGTGAAGGGCGGCTGCCACTGGTTAAAGCGATCGGCATTCAGATGCGCCAGTTTGTCGCTGATGCCCATCAGTGAACTGATCTGCGCCGGTGAAAGATCGCGCGCAACATCGATCAGCTGTTGTGATTTTTCTAACAGTGTTGACTGCGTAAAGCGCTGTGTCGCCAGCGGGCTTTCAAAATCCAGTGTCTTCGCTGGCGAGATAACCATCAGCATCGTGTTTGTCCTTGTTGACCCGCCTGTTCACAGGGGATTGATGGGAATTAAGTTGCGACGAGTGTAGCAAAAAAGCTGCACGGATCGGCAAATCGCTCCCATTTGTTAGCGCTATCGTAATGAGGCACTTCGTGATGTTGCGCACTGAATTGTGCGTGATATTATCCCAACAGCCTTTTACACCCTGACAGTCAACCTAAGAGAAAGAGAACCATGACGGACAAACTTACTTCCTTGCGTCAGCTGACTACTGTGGTCGCCGACACCGGTGATATCGCGGCGATGAAGCTTTATCAGCCGCAAGATGCGACCACCAACCCTTCTTTGATCCTCAACGCCGCTCAAATCCCTGAATACCGCAAACTGATTGACGAAGCCATTACCTGGGCACGTCAGCAGAGCAGCAACAAAGAAGAGCAGCTGGCACTGGTTTCTGACAAGCTGGCCGTCAACATTGGTCTGGAAATTCTGAAACTGATCCCAGGCCGTATCTCTACCGAAGTTGACGCACGTCTCTCCTACGACACCGAAGCGAGCATCGCGAAGGCACGTAGCCTGATCAAGCTGTACAACGATGCGGGCATCAGCAACGACCGTATCCTGATCAAACTGGCTTCAACCTGGCAGGGCATCCGTGCTGCTGAGCAGCTGGAAAAAGAAGGCATCAACTGTAACCTGACTCTGCTGTTCTCTTTCGCGCAGGCGCGTGCATGTGCGGAAGCAGGCGTGTTCCTGATCTCGCCATTCGTAGGCCGTATCCTCGACTGGTACAAGCAGAACACCGATAAGAAAGAGTACGCTGCGCATGAAGATCCAGGCGTGGTGTCGGTGGCGGAAATCTACAACTATTACAAACAGCACGGTTATGAAACTGTGGTAATGGGTGCCAGCTTCCGTAACATCGGTGAAATCATCGAACTGGCCGGCTGTGACCGTCTGACCATCTCTCCGGGCCTGCTGAAAGAGCTGGCAGAGAGCGAAGGTGCGGTTGAGCGCAAGCTGAGCTATACCGGTGAAGTCAAAGCGCGCCCTGCGAAAATGACCGAAGCTGAGTTCTTCTGGCAGCACAACCAGGATCCAATGGCCGTGACCAAACTGGCTGAAGGTATCCGCAACTTTGCCATCGATCAGGGCAAACTTGAGAAGATGATCGCCGAACTGCTGTAAGGTGATTTACCGTGGCGGCAGCTGTCGCCACGGTTTTACGCTTTTCCCTCGACTCCGCTTTGTATTATCCTCTTTGCATCCCTCTTTATTTGCCGCCTTGCGGTCAACCACAGCGATAACTCAATGGATACTTTGCGTATTGGATTAATTTCCGTTTCCGATCGTGCTGCTAATGGCATTTATCAGGATCAAGGCATTCCGGCGCTGGAAAGCTGGCTCGCCGCCGCGCTGACTACCCCGTTTGAAATCGAAACCCGTTTAGTACCCGATGAGCAGCCGATGATTGAACAGGCGATCTGTGAACTGGTCGATGAACTGTTCTGCAATCTGGTACTGACCACCGGCGGAACCGGCCCTGCGCGCCGCGATGTTACGCCCGATGCTACCCTGGCAGTCGCCGATCGTGAGATGCCGGGTTTTGGCGAACAGATGCGTCAAATCAGCCTGCAGTTTGTGCCGACTGCGATCCTTTCGCGTCAGGTGGGGGTGATCCGCAAACAGTCGCTGATCCTCAATCTGCCGGGTCAGCCCAAATCCATCAAAGAGACACTGGAAGGGCTGAAAGCAGAAGATGGTGCAGTGAAAGTGCCGGGTATTTTTGCTGCTGTACCTTATTGTTTACAGTTGCTGGAAGGGCCCTACGTGGAAACCGATCCCGAAGTGGTAGCAGCATTTCGTCCTAAAAGTGCAAGGCGTGAGACAAACGTCTGAAAATCGCCGTTTTCAGGCATAAAATTCAGCGATACTGGTGTGGCGAAATATTGACGGTATAGTAACTCCAGCTTTACAACCACACTGACTTTGTCTCTGGATACCGCACGACTATGGATGCACATACAACGCGCCGTCTCAACGGCCAGGATTATAAAACCCTGTCGCTGGCCGCCCTCGGCGGGGCACTGGAATTCTACGACTTCATCATCTTCGTTTTCTTCGCCGCCGTAATCGGCGAGCTATTTTTCCCACCGGATATCCCAGAGTGGTTGCGTCAGGTACAGACCTTCGCGATTTTCGCCGCAGGTTATCTGGCGCGTCCGCTGGGCGGCATCATCATGGCGCACTTTGGTGACAAAGTTGGGCGCAAGAAGATGTTTAGTCTGAGCATTCTGTTAATGGCGTTACCCACGCTGGCAATGGGCGCACTGCCGACTTATGCCAGCATTGGCATCGCAGCGCCGATTTTGATGTTGCTGATGCGCGTGCTGCAGGGCGCCGCGATTGGTGGCGAGGTGCCGGGTGCGTGGGTCTTCGTGGCTGAACATGTGCCGGAAAAACGTATTGGTTTTGCCTGTGGCACGCTGACAGCGGGTTTAACCGCGGGCATTTTGCTGGGTTCGCTAGTGGCGACGGTGCTGAACACCACACTTTCACCGGCTGCGATTCGCGATCACGGCTGGCGCATTCCGTTTTTCCTCGGTGGCTTATTCGGCTTGCTGGCGATGTATCTGCGCCGCTGGCTGCACGAAACGCCGGTGTTTAAGCAGATGCAGCAGCGTAAAGCGCTGTCTGACAAGCTGCCGCTGCAAACCATCCTTGCCAGCCATAAGCGCGGCATTGTGATTTCGATGCTGCTGACCTGGTTGCTCTCGGCCTGCATCGTGGTGGTGATTCTGATGGCGCCCACGCTGATGCAGAAACAGCATGGCATCCCCGCAGCATTGAGTCTGCAGGCCAACAGCGTCGCCACCGTTATGTTGCTGATCGGCTGCGTCATCGCGGGCTGGGTTGTGGATCGCTTCGGTGCGGCCCGTACGTTGATTGGCGGCTCCATACTGCTGGCCATCTTCAGCTGGAACTTCTTCCACCAACTGGGAGGTGCGCCGGAGATGCTGTTTGTCTGGTATGGACTGGCGGGATTGAGCGTTGGCGTGGTGGGTGTGGTGCCTTTTGTGATGGTTAAAGCGTTCCCGGCGGCGGTGCGTTTCACCGGCATCTCCTTCTCATACAATGTGGCCTATGCGATTTTCGGCGGTCTGACACCCATTAGCGTGACGCTAATGATGCAATTCACGCCGATGGCACCCGCCTGGTATGTGTTGGCGCTGGCGTTGATTGGTTTGCTGGTCGGCCTCTGGCTACAGAGCGAAAAACAGCGATCGACACTGCTCAATCAGGTAAATGTTTAACTCAAGGCGCGTAAGCGCCTTTTTCTTTTCCGCATTTTTTTAAAAATATTTTAGTTTTAACCCTTGATGCGCTCTGAAGCGGCCCCATTTAGTTGTCATCGAGTGATGGCAGGCAGCAAAAAAAGCCTGTTACAGCAGTTGAAAAGGGTCAGTTTGACCGCACATCTGCTAACAACGCTAATTGACAAAGAATTTAAGTGGGAGACGTTTAGATGGGTAAGATTATTGGTATTGACTTGGGTACAACCAACTCATGTGTTGCGGTTATGGATGGTGGTAAAGCACGTGTGCTTGAAAACGCCGAAGGCGATCGCACCACACCGTCAATCATTGCATATACACAAGATGGCGAAACTCTGGTCGGTCAGCCGGCTAAACGTCAGGCGGTGACTAACCCGCAGAACACCCTGTTCGCGATCAAGCGCCTGATTGGCCGTCGTTTCCAGGACGAAGAAGTGCAGCGTGATATCAAAATCATGCCGTACAAAATCATCGGTTCTGATAACGGTGACGCATGGTTGAACGTGAAAGACCAGAAAATGGCACCACCGCAGATCTCTGCTGAAGTGCTGAAAAAGATGAAGAAAACCGCGGAAGATTTCCTCGGTGAAGCGGTAACCGAAGCGGTTATCACTGTTCCAGCTTACTTCAACGATGCACAGCGTCAGGCAACCAAAGATGCCGGCCGTATCGCGGGTCTGGACGTAAAACGTATCATCAACGAACCTACCGCAGCTGCACTGGCTTACGGTCTGGACAAAGGTCAGGGCAACCGCACTATCGCGGTATATGACCTGGGTGGTGGTACTTTCGATATCTCTATCATCGAAATCGATGAAGTTGATGGCGAAAAAACCTTCGAAGTGCTGGCGACCAATGGTGATACTCACCTCGGTGGTGAAGACTTCGACAGCCGTCTGATCAACTACCTGGTAGCAGAGTTCAAGAAAGACCAGGGTATCGATCTGCATAACGATCCACTGGCAATGCAGCGTCTGAAAGAAGCGGCTGAAAAAGCGAAGATTGAACTGTCTTCTGCACAGCAGACCGACGTTAACTTGCCATACATCACTGCAGATGCAACCGGTCCTAAGCACCTGAACATCAAAGTGACCCGTGCGAAGCTGGAATCACTGGTTGAAGATCTGGTGACCCGTTCTATCGAGCCACTGAAAGTTGCGCTGCAAGATGCAGGTCTGTCTGTTTCTGACATCAACGACGTAATCCTCGTCGGTGGTCAGACACGTATGCCAATGGTTCAGGCCAAAGTGACTGAGTTCTTTGGTAAAGAGCCACGTAAAGATGTGAACCCAGATGAAGCGGTTGCTGTGGGTGCTGCGGTTCAGGGCGGCGTGCTGGCAGGTGAAGTGAAGGACGTTCTGCTGTTGGACGTAACGCCACTGTCACTGGGTATCGAAACCATGGGTGGCGTGATGACTGCGCTGATCAGCAAGAACACCACCATCCCAACTAAGCACAGCCAGGTGTTCTCAACCGCTGAAGATAACCAGTCTGCCGTGACCATTCACGTGCTGCAGGGTGAGCGTAAGCGTTCAGGTGATAACAAATCTCTGGGCCAGTTCAACCTCGACGGTATTCAGGCTGCACCGCGCGGTATGCCGCAGATCGAAGTGACCTTCGATATCGATGCCGATGGTATCCTGCACGTGTCTGCGAAGGACAAGAACAGCGGTAAAGAGCAGAAGATCACCATCAAAGCTTCTTCAGGCCTGAACGAAGAAGAGATCGAAAAAATGGTGCGTGATGCAGAAGCGAATGCCGAGTCTGACCGTAAGTTCGAAGAGCTGGTGCAGACGCGCAACCAGGGTGACCAGATTGCGCACAGCACCCGTAAGCAGTTGGATGAAGCCGGTGACAAACTGTCTGCTGACGACAAAGCACCGATTGAGTCTGCGTTGACCGAGCTGAACACCGCGCTGAAAGGCGAAGATAAAGCAGAAATCGAAGCCAAAATGCAGGCTCTGATGGAAGTGTCTGGCAAACTGATGGAACTGGCGCAGCAGCAAGGCCAGGCGGGCGCAGCAGATGCTGGCGACGCTTCAGCAAAGAAAGATGACGATGTTGTCGACGCTGAATTCGAAGAAGTTAAAGATAAAAAATAATTGCCCCTGACCGGGCGCGACGGCTGGCCTGACAGCCGTTGAAACCAGCACGGGCGTAGGAGATCTCTCCACGCCCGTGCGATCATGTTAAGGGCAGAACAAAATGGCTAAGAGTGATTTTTACGAGATCTTAGGCGTCTCTAAATCCGCAGATGAGCGTGAAATCAAAAAGGCTTACAAGCGCCTGGCGATGAAATACCATCCGGACCGTAACCCGGACAATAAAGAAGCCGAAGCTAAGTTTAAAGAGATTAAAGAAGCCTACGAAGTCCTGACCGATGCGCAAAAGCGTGCGGCCTATGACCAGTACGGCCATGCAGCCTTCGAACAGGGTGGCATGGGCGGTGGTGGATTCGGTGGCGGCGGCTTTGGCGGCGGCGGTGCTGACTTCAGCGATATCTTTGGCGACGTATTTGGCGATATTTTTGGTGGTGGACGCCGTCAGCGTGCTGCCCGTGGCGCCGATTTACGCTACAACATGGAGCTGTCGCTGGAAGAAGCGGTACGCGGCGTGACCAAAGAGATCCGCATTCCAACCCTGGAAGAGTGTGATGTCTGCCACGGTAGCGGGGCGAAAGCGGGTACTCAGCCGCAAACCTGTTCGACCTGTCACGGTGCAGGCCAGGTGCAGATGCGTCAGGGCTTCTTTACCGTACAGCAGGCGTGTCCGACCTGTCACGGTCGTGGCTCGGTGATCAAAGATCCGTGCAATGCCTGTCATGGTCATGGCCGCGTTGAACGCCAGAAAACCTTGTCGGTGAAAATCCCGGCAGGCGTGGATACCGGCGATCGCATTCGTCTGAGCGGCGAAGGTGAAGCGGGTGAACACGGTGCGCCAGCGGGCGATCTGTACGTTCAGGTCTCGGTGAAGAAACACCCGATCTTCGAGCGTGAAGATAACAACCTGTACTGTGAAGTGCCGATCAACTTCGCGATGGCAGCATTGGGCGGCGAGATCGAAGTGCCTACCCTTGATGGTCGCGTGAAGCTGAAAGTGCCGTCTGAAACGCAAACCGGCAAGCTGTTCCGCATGCGCGGTAAAGGCGTGAAGTCAGTGCGCGGTGGCGCGGTGGGCGATCTGCTGTGTCGTGTGGTGGTGGAAACCCCAGTTAGCCTCAACGACAAACAGAAAGCGCTGTTGCGTGAGCTGGAAGAGAGCTTTGGTGGCCCAACGGGTGAGAAAAACAGCCCGCGCTCCAAAAGCTTCTTCGACGGTGTGAAAAAGTTCTTTGACGATCTGACCCGCTAATCGGGTCAATGGTTCACCCTAAAGCGGAGAGGCGACTCTCCGCTTTTTTTATGGCTGTAATGCCACAAGGCAGGATTTTAATTGTGCACCTCATCTCTGTGCTATGTTCGCCTGTGGTGTCATCAAAATAAGCGCAGTGAAAGGTTCGGCTAGGGTCTAGGCTAAGTTGTAGGGCTTTATCGTACGATGAACGAGCCATAAGCTGCTTTTAACCAGATGATTCCGCCGCTAAACTACCGGGCGACATGTCCCTACTCAGGAGGAGTTGTGAACAAACCCCGTAGTCTTCGAAGCTTACTGAAGAGCTTCATTGAGAGCGATGCCAGTACCGGTATCGTGCTAATTCTGGCAGCGGTCGCTGCGATGATTCTCGCCAACAATCCGTCTACCGCCGGTGGCTATCAATCTTTCCTCGCCGAACCGGTACAGATTCGCTTTGGTGCGCTGGATATCAGCAAAAACCTGTTGCTGTGGATTAACGATGCCATGATGGCGCTGTTTTTCCTGGTAATAGGCCTGGAAGTGAAGCGTGAGTTGATTACTGGCGAACTGGCAAGCCGTGACCGGGCTATCTTCCCGGTGATTGCGGCGCTGGGCGGTATGGTCGCGCCCGCACTGATCTTCCTGTTCTTTAACCATGGCGATCCGATTGCACGCAACGGTTGGGCGATCCCCACCGCCACCGACATTGCCTTTGCGCTTGGCGTGCTGGCACTGCTGGGCAGCCGAGTGCCAACGGCGTTGAAAGTATTTTTGATGGCACTGGCGATCATCGATGATCTCGGCGCTATCGTGATTATTGCGCTGTTCTACACCAGCGATCTTTCCGTGCTGTCGCTCAGCGTGGCAGCAGGCGCAATTGTTGTGCTGGCTATCCTTAATCGCTGTGGTGTACGCAACATCGCGGTGTATATGTTAGTGGGCATCGTATTGTGGACGGCGGTGCTGAAATCAGGCGTGCATGCCACGTTGGCAGGCGTAGTGGTCGGTTTCTTTGTGCCATTAGAAGAGAAAGAAGGGCATTCACCTGCGGAGCACCTGGCACACGGTCTGATGCCTTGGGTGAACTGGCTGATCCTGCCGCTGTTTGCCTTCGCTAATGCCGGGATTTCACTGAGTGGCATTACCTTCGGCGATGTGCTGTCACCAGAGCCGCTGGGCATCATTCTGGGGCTGCTGATTGGGAAGCCGTTGGGCATCACGCTGTTCTGCTGGCTGGCGGTGAAATGGCGGCTGGCAGTGTTGCCAGGCGGTACCACCATTCGCGATATCATGGCGATAGGTGTGCTTTGTGGTATTGGCTTCACCATGTCGATATTTATCAGCTCGCTGGCCTTCGATGCCGCGCATGAGCAGCTGGTGACATTCTCGAAACTGGGAATTCTGAGTGGATCGCTACTGTCAGCAGTGATTGGCTATACACTGTTGCGAGTGAAGTTGCGTTAAGAAACGGTAACTTGTGGTCGCCATAAATGGTGACCTTACAAGGTGTCGTCGGGTGCGCATTCATGCGCATCTGGAAAAGGCTTTACGGGAAGAGCATAAATCGCAGGCATAAAAAAACCGGCTAAGCGCCGGTTCTTTCGACAAAGCGATAACCTAACAGGCGATTAAGCCAGTTTGGTGATCTGTGCAGCCAGGTTTGCTTTATGGCGTGCAGCTTTGTTTTTGTGGATCAGACCTTTAGCAGCCTGACGGTCCACGATTGGTTGCATTTCGTTGAATGCGTTCTGCGCAGCAGCTTTGTCGCCTGTTGCGATAGCCGCGTATACTTTCTTGATGAAAGTACGCATCATTGAACGGTTGCTTGCGTTATGCTTGCGACGTTTCTCAGATGTTACGGCGCGTTTCTTAGCTGATTTGATATTAGCCAAGGTCCAACTCCCAAATGTGATCTATATGGACAAATCAAAGGCCGAGGACTATGCCTTTTGCGCCTTCTTTTGTCAATGGATTTGTGCAAATAAGCGTCGTTTTAGCAACGGCGCTTGATTACGTAATTGATGGCGCAGGATTCTACCAGCAACACGTCGCTGAATACAGTATTTCGCATTAAAAATCTTCATTACCTGCCTGAGCAATGGGTTGCGTGCGCATTAAGCTGCACCATACGCAGGAAAGGCACGCAGACGGGTTAACCTGAAGGCCATTCAAGGGTATAATCCGCCGATTTCCACCGGTTTGAGTCAGCCATGAAGTTTATCCGCGGTATTTATAATCTGAAAGAGCAGCATCGCGGCTGCGTCCTGACCATTGGCAATTTTGACGGCGTACATCGCGGCCACCAGGCATTGATGGCGGAGTTGATTGCTGAAGGACGTCAACGCAATCTGCCGGTGGTGGTGATGCTGTTTGAACCGCAACCACTTGAATTGTTTGCCGGTGACAAAGCCCCGGCACGCCTGACGCGTTTGCGCGAGAAGCTGAAGTATCTCGAACAGGCAGGTGTTGATGCGGTGCTCTGCGTCCGCTTTGATCGCCGTTTTGCGGCACACTCCGCACAAAGTTTTATCGCTGAACTGCTGGTCGATAAACTCAACGTGAAGTTTCTCGCAGTGGGTGATGATTTCCGCTTTGGCGCTGGTCGCCAGGGGGATTTCCTGTTATTACAGAAAGCCGGTGTCGAGTATGGCTTCGACGTCATCAGCACCCAGACCTATTGTGATGGCGGTGCGCGTATCAGTAGCACGGCGGTACGTCAGGCACTGGCACAGGATGATTTTGCGCAGGCAGAAGCGCTGCTGGGCCATCCATTCAGCATTTCAGGGCGCGTGGTGCACGGTGATGCACTGGGGCGCACCATTGGTTTCCCCACCGCTAACATTCCATTACGCCGCACAGTAACGCCGGTGAAAGGGGTGTTTGCGGTAGAAGTGTTAGGCCTGGGCGACAAGCCCATCGCTGGCGTGGCCAACATTGGCACACGTCCGACGGTAAAAGGTCTGCGTCAGCAGCTTGAAGTTCACCTGCTTGACACACATATGAATCTTTATGGCCACCACATTGAGGTGGTGCTGAAACAGAAGATTCGCGACGAACAGCGTTTCGCTTCGCTGGACGCGTTGAAAGAACAAATTGCGAAAGATGTGGTGACGGCCCGCCAATTTTTTGGGCTTAACGCACCGGCTTAATGACCGAAATACGGAACCGAGAATCTGATGAGTGACTATAAATCTACCCTGAATTTGCCGGAAACGGGGTTCCCGATGCGTGGCGATCTGGCCAAACGCGAACCGGGAATGCTGCAACGTTGGACTGATGACAACCTGTACGGCATCATCCGCGAAGCCAAAAAAGGGAAAAAAACCTTTATTTTGCATGATGGCCCTCCGTACGCGAACGGCAGCATTCATATAGGTCACTCCGTTAACAAGATTCTGAAAGACATTATCGTTAAGTCGAAAGGCATGGCGGGATACGACTCGCCGTATGTACCCGGTTGGGACTGCCACGGCTTGCCGATTGAGCACAAAGTTGAGCAGATGATCGGTAAACCGGGCGAGAAAGTCTCCGCTGCGGAATTCCGTGCCGCCTGCCGTAACTATGCTGCTGAGCAGGTTGAAGGCCAGAAGAAAGACTTTATCCGTTTGGGCGTACTGGGTGACTGGGATCGTCCGTACCTGACTATGGACTTCAAAACTGAAGCCAACATCATTCGTGCGCTGAGTAAAATTATTGGCAACGGCCACCTGCACAAAGGCGCCAAACCGGTGCACTGGTGCATGGATTGCCGTTCAGCACTGGCTGAAGCGGAAGTGGAGTACTACGACAAAACCTCCCCTTCCATCGATGTGATGTTTAACGCCGTTGATGCTGATGCGGTACGCGCTAAGTTTGGCGTTGCAGCCTCTGAAGGCCCGGTTTCTCTGGTTATCTGGACCACCACCCCGTGGACCATGCCGGCCAACCGTGGCATCTCACTGCATCCAGAATTTGAATATCAGCTGCTGCAAATCGAAGGCCGCAGCTTGATCCTCGCCAAAGAGATGGTTGAGAGCGTGATGAAGCGCGCGGGCATCGCTGAGTGGACGGTACTGGGCGAATGCAACGGTGCAGCACTTGAGCTGCAGCTGTTCCAGCATCCGTTCCTTGAGCAGATCCAGTCAAAAGTCGTATTGGGCGAGCACGTTACGCTGGAAGCGGGTACCGGTGCAGTGCATACCGCACCTGGACACGGCCCGGATGACTATGTGATCGGCCAGAAATACGGTCTGGAAACCGCTAACCCTGTCGGTCCAGATGGCGCGTACCTGCCAGGCACCTATCCAACGCTGGACGGCGTAAACGTGTTTAAAGCCAACGACATGATCGTTGAGCTGCTGAAAGAGAAAGGCGCACTGCTGCACGTTGAAAAACTGCTGCATAGCTATCCGCACTGCTGGCGCCACAAAACCCCGATCATCTTCCGTGCTACCCCTCAGTGGTTCATCAGCATGGATCAGAAAGGCCTGCGAGCGCAGTCGCTGAAAGAGATCAAAGGCGTGCAATGGATCCCGGATTGGGGCCAGGCGCGTATCGAAGCGATGGTGGCGAACCGTCCAGACTGGTGTATCTCACGTCAGCGTACCTGGGGCGTGCCGATGGCGCTGTTCGTGCACAAAGAGACCGAGCAGCTGCATCCGGATACGCTGGAGCTGATGGAAAAAGTCGCGAAGTGCGTAGAGCAGGATGGCATTCAGGCATGGTGGGATCTCGACCCGCGCGATCTGATGGGCGACGACGCTGACAACTACGTCAAAGTGCCGGATACACTGGATGTGTGGTTCGATTCAGGCTCAACCAGCTACTCCGTGGTCGATGCGCGCCCAGAATTTGGCGGCCATGCGCCGGATATGTATCTGGAAGGTTCAGATCAGCATCGTGGCTGGTTCATGTCTTCGCTGATGATTTCGACGGCGATGAAAGGCAAAGCGCCTTATCGTCAGGTACTGACGCACGGTTTCACCGTGGACGGTCAGGGCCGCAAGATGTCGAAATCCATCGGCAACACCGTGGCTCCGCAGGATGTGATGGACAAACTGGGCGCGGATATCTTGCGTCTGTGGGTCGCCTCAACCGATTACTCCGGTGAAATGGCGGTGTCCGATGAGATCCTGAAGCGTGCCGCTGACAGTTATCGCCGTATCCGTAACACCGCGCGCTTCCTGCTGGCAAACCTCGCGGGCTTCAACCCGGCGACCGATTGCGTGAAACCCGAAGAGATGGTGGTGGTCGATCGCTGGGCGGTTGGCCGTGCGCTGGCTGCACAGCAAGACATCGTCCAGTCTTACGAGAACTACGATTTCCATGAAGTGGTGCAGCGTCTGATGCACTTCTGCTCCATCGAAATGGGCTCGTTCTATCTTGATGTGATCAAAGATCGTCAGTACACCGCGAAAGGTGACAGCCTCGCGCGTCGTAGTTGCCAGACCGCGCTGTGGCACATCGTTGAAGCGCTGGTGCGCTGGATGGCGCCAATCATGTCCTTCACTGCTGATGAAATCTGGGGCTACCTGCCGGGTGAACGTGCTAAATACGTATTCACTGAAGAGTGGTATGAAGGCCTGTTTGGTCTGGCGGATAACGAAGCACTGAATGACGCCTACTGGGATGAGCTGCTGAAAGTGCGCGGCGAAGTCAACAAAGTGATCGAGCAAGCGCGCAGCGATAAACGTATCGGTGGCGCACTGGAAGCCGCAGTAACGCTTTACGCGGATGCTGAACTGGCCGCTAAACTGCAGGCGCTGGGCGATGAGTTGCGTTTTGTCTTGCTGACTTCCGGCGCGACGGTGGCGGATTACGCCACTGCCAGCGATGAAGCGCAGCAGAGCGAAGTACTGAAAGGTCTGAAAATCGCACTGCATAAAGCAGAAGGCGAGAAATGTCCGCGTTGCTGGCATTACACTACTGACGTTGGCCAGAATCCGGAGCATGCTGCGGTCTGTGGACGTTGTTACACCAACGTAGCCGGCAACGGTGAAGTGCGGAAATTTGCCTGATGAGTAAACTCTGCTCTACCGGATTGCGCTGGTTGTGGCTGGTGCTGGTGGTGATCGTGGTCGATTTCGCCAGCAAGCAGTGGATCATGAACAACATGATGCTGCATGAAACACAGCCGCTGATACCGTTCCTGAATCTGTTCTACGCGCACAACTATGGCGCGGCGTTCAGCTTCCTGGCGGATAAAGGTGGCTGGCAGCGTTGGTTCTTTGCCGGCATCGCGATTGCGATTGTGGTCGCGCTAGTGGTGATGATGTATCGCAACCGTGCAAGTAACAAATTAACCAATATTGCCTACGCGCTGATTATCGGCGGGGCGTTGGGTAACCTGTTTGACCGTGCATATCACGGCTTCGTGGTGGATTTCATCGACTTCTACGTTGGTGACTGGCATTTTGCCACCTTCAACATCGCTGACTGCGGCATCTGTATTGGTGCGGCCTTGGTGGTGCTGGAAGGATTCCTCACGCCGAAAGACAAACAGGTCAAAGAGAAAGGGTAACAAATGACTGAGTCCGTACAGCGCGATAGCGCGTTGCTGGTGCATTTCACGCTGAAGCTGGAAGATGGCTCAACAGCGGAATCCACACGCGCCAACGGCAAACCAGCGCTGTTCCGTCTGGGAGATGGCAGCTTGTCGGGTGCATTGGAACAGGAACTGTTAGGACGTAAAGTCGGCGATAAGCATGCCTTTACGCTGGCACCGGAAGATGCCTTTGGTGGCACCAGTCCGGACCTGGTTCAGTACTTTTCGCGCCGTGACTTTAAAGATGCTGGCGAACCTGAAGTCGGTTCCATCATGCTGTTCAGCGGCAGAGGTGGCAGCGAGATGCCGGGTGTGATCCGTGAAATTTCCGGTGACTCTATCACCGTTGATTTTAACCATCCGTTGGCCGGCCAGCGCATTCAGTTTGAAATTGAAGTGCTGGAGATTGACCCGGTGCTGGAGGCCAGCGATGCAAATCCTGTTAGCTAACCCTCGCGGTTTCTGTGCAGGCGTGGATCGCGCCATCAGTATTGTGGAGCGCGCGCTGGAGATGTACGGTGCACCGATCTACGTGCGTCACGAAGTGGTACATAACCGCTACGTGGTAAGTAGCCTGCGCGATCGGGGAGCGATCTTCATTGAAGAGATCAGTGAAGTGCCAGACGATGCCATCCTGATCTTCTCCGCTCACGGCGTTTCTCAGGCGGTGCGGGCGGAAGCGAAGGCGCGCAATCTCACTATGCTGTTTGACGCCACTTGTCCGCTGGTGACCAAGGTACATATGGAAGTGGCGCGCGCCAGCCGTAAAGGTGTGGAAGCCATTCTGATTGGTCATGCCGGACATCCTGAAGTGGAAGGCACCATGGGGCAGTACAACAACCCCAACGGTGGCATGTATTTGGTGGAGTCACCGGAAGATGTGTTCAAGCTGAGCGTTAAGGACGAAGGCAATCTGTGCTTCATGACGCAGACAACTTTATCGGTTGATGATACGTCAGATGTGATTGATGCACTGCGTCAGCGCTTCCCGGCAATTATTGGCCCACGCAAAGATGATATCTGTTACGCCACCACTAACCGCCAGGAAGCCGTGCGTGTTCTGGCGCGTGATGCGGAAGTGGTGCTGGTGGTTGGCTCGAAAAACTCCTCTAATTCCAACCGTCTGGCCGAACTGGCACAGCGCGCGGGGAAACTGGCGAAGCTGATCGATTCAGCGGATGACATTCAGGAAGAGTGGGTTAAAGGCAAGCAGATCATCGGTGTGACGGCGGGCGCCTCGGCACCGGATATTCTGGTGCAGCAGGTGATTCAGCGCTTGAAAGAGTATGGCGGCGAAGCCGCGATTGAGCTGATTGGCCGTGAAGAGAACATTGTGTTTGAAGTGCCGAAAGAGTTGCGTGTCGAAGTGCGCAACGTCCAGTAAGCGTTTGCTACCGAAACAGAATCAGGCCGACATCGTTCGGCCTTTTCTTTATCTGTCGTCGCCAAAAAGACCACTTCCAGCAGGTGGGATTGCTTTTACTGATAATGTTTGGCGGCTGGCATAAAATTCTTATTATCCCTTTTTTATTGTGGCGTGACTGTTATCTGACCGTTAACCTGTTTACGCTTTGCATGCATAGATTTGTATCAGGAATGAATAATTATGAGTGATATCCGCATTGCTATCGTTGGTGCGCCGGGCCGCATGGGACGCAATTTAATTCAGGCCGTGCAGCAAGCGGAAGGTGTCGCGTTAGGCGCAGCACTGGCACGCAGCGGTTCCTCACTGCTGGGCGCTGACGCAGGTGAACTGGCTGGTATCGGTAAAACCGGTATTACCGTTACCGATGATTTGCTGAAAGTCGTCAATGATTTTGATGTGCTAATCGACTTTACTCGCCCGGAAGGCACGCTGGAATATCTGGCGTTCTGCCGTGAGCATCAAAAAGCGATGGTGATCGGCACCACGGGTTTCGATGAAGCGGGCAAAGAAGCGATTCGCGCTGCTGCGGAAGAAATTGGCATTGTGTTTGCCGCGAACTTTAGTGTTGGAGTGAACCTGGTGCTGAATCTGCTGCAGCAAGCGGCCAAAGTGATGGGTGACTATGCTGATATTGAAATCGTGGAAGCGCATCACCGTCATAAAGTTGATGCACCATCAGGTACAGCGTTAGCGATGGGCGAAGCCATTGCCGATGCGATGAACTGGAATTTAGACGAGCACGCGGTCTACGCCCGCGAAGGCCATACCGGCGAGCGTAAAGCACAGACCATCGGTTTCGCGACCGTGCGTGCGGGCGATATCGTCGGTGAGCATACCGCGATGTTTGCTGATATTGGCGAGCGTGTAGAGATTACCCATAAGGCTTCCAGCCGCATGACCTTTGCTAATGGCGCAGTTAAGGCGGCAAGTTGGTTGAAGAACAAGAAATCTGGCCTCTATGATATGCGAGATGTGCTGGATTTATCGATGTTGTGAGTGTTGTGAACCATCGTGATGTGGTTATTTCAATCGGTAAGATAATGATTGAATAGGGCAATGTGATCATTGCCCTTTATTTTACTTATTAAAATGATGGCTTGGTTGTTGTTTTGTCTTGTGATGGCCATTTTAAAAGCTTTATGTCTATTAAGAAGTCAGTAAGATGCGATTTTTGACCATTTGGTCAAAAATTTATGCGTGGTAGCACGTGTTTGCGATTATTGCCGCTTAGCAACCGTTTATTTTCCTCACTTATCTCACTCTTTTATCGCCTTTCTCGCTTTTTAACATTCAACAGCCTTAAAAATACAAAAAAATAGCCACTCAGGGTAGACAAGCTGAAGGTCGATCATTAGAATGCGCGCAATTTGCCAAAATTCGAGCATTCAGGCGGATTTTGCATTGATTCGGGCATGTATTTTGAATTAATATGCAAATATTGTGACTGTTTATTCCCTGGAGGATGTTTTGATTAAGTCAGCGCTCTTGGTTCTGGAAGACGGAACCCAATTCCACGGTCGGGCCATCGGGGCAACGGGGTCGGCAGTGGGGGAAGTCGTTTTCAACACGTCAATGACTGGTTATCAAGAAATCCTCACTGATCCTTCCTATTCCCGCCAAATCGTTACCCTCACTTATCCCCATATCGGCAATGTTGGCGTTAATGCCGCCGATGAAGAATCCAGCCAAATCCATGCTCAAGGCCTCGTTATTCGCGACCTGCCGCTAATCACCAGCAATTTCCGCAGTGAAGAAAGCCTCTCAGCTTACTTGCAGCGCAATAACATTGTCGGTATCGCCGACATTGATACGCGCAAACTGACGCGTTTGCTGCGTGAGAAGGGCGCACAGAGTGGCTGCATTATTGCGGGTGATAATCCAGATGCGGCACTGGCGCTGCAAAAGGCGCAGGCGTTCCCGGGCTTGAAAGGAATGGATCTGGCAAAAGAAGTGACCACCGCAGAAACTTACGCGTGGCAGCAGGGTAGCTGGACCCTGGAAGGGGATTTGCCTGAGCAGAAAACGGCTGCAGAGCTGCCGTTCCACGTTATCGCCTACGACTTCGGCGCTAAGCGCAACATCCTGCGTATGCTGGTGGATCGTGGCTGCCGCTTGACGGTTGTCCCGGCTAAAACCAGCGCAGAAGAGGTGCTGGCACTGAATCCAGATGGCATCTTCCTGTCGAACGGTCCTGGTGACCCGGAGCCGTGTGACTACGCCATCAATGCAATTCAGGCGTTCCTGAAAACCGATATTCCGGTGTTCGGTATCTGCCTTGGCCATCAGCTGCTAGCACTGGCAAGCGGTGCGAAAACCATCAAGATGAAACTCGGCCACCACGGCGGCAACCATCCGGTCAAAGATGTCGACAACAATGTGGTGATGATTACCGCGCAGAACCACGGTTTTGCGGTTGATGACAGCCAGTTGCCAGCGAATCTGCGTGTCACGCATGTGTCGCTGTTCGACCAGACGGTACAAGGTATTCACCGCACAGATAAACCGGCCTTCAGCTTCCAGGGACACCCTGAAGCGAGCCCAGGCCCGCACGATGCGGCGCCGCTGTTCGATCACTTTATCGAACTGATCGAAGCTTACCGTTCTAACGCGAAGTAATCAGGAGCCCACGATGCCAAAACGTACAGACATAAAATCCATCCTGATCCTTGGCGCTGGCCCGATCGTTATCGGCCAGGCATGTGAATTTGACTACTCCGGTGCACAGGCGTGTAAAGCGCTGCGTGAAGAGGGTTACCGCGTCATTCTGGTGAACTCCAACCCGGCTACCATTATGACCGACCCGGAAATGGCCGATGCGACCTATATCGAGCCGATTCACTGGGAAGTGGTGCGTAAGATCATCGAAAAAGAGCGCCCGGATGCGGTTCTGCCGACCATGGGCGGCCAGACAGCGCTGAACTGCGCGCTGGAACTGGAACGTCAGGGTGTACTGGCAGAGTTTGGTGTCACCATGATTGGTGCGACCGCAGACGCCATCGATAAAGCCGAAGACCGCCGCCGCTTTGATGTAGCGATGAAAAGTATCGGTCTGGGTACTGCTCGCTCTGGTATTGCGCATACCATGGAAGAAGCACTGGCCGTGGCTGAAGATGTGGGCTTCCCGTGCATCATTCGTCCTTCCTTCACCATGGGCGGGACGGGTGGCGGTATCGCTTACAACCGCGAAGAGTTCGAAGAGATTTGCGAGCGTGGCCTGGATCTGTCCCCTACCAATGAGCTGTTGATTGATGAGTCGCTGATTGGCTGGAAAGAGTACGAGATGGAAGTGGTGCGTGATAAAAACGACAACTGCATCATCGTCTGCTCAATCGAAAACTTCGATGCGATGGGTATCCACACCGGTGACTCGATCACCGTGGCACCGGCGCAAACCCTAACGGATAAAGAATACCAAATCATGCGTAACGCCTCGCTGGCGGTACTGCGTGAAATCGGTGTTGAAACCGGCGGTTCTAACGTCCAGTTCTCAGTCAACCCGAAAGATGGTCGTCTGGTTGTTATCGAGATGAACCCGCGTGTGTCGCGCTCGTCAGCGCTGGCCTCCAAAGCCACCGGTTTCCCGATTGCAAAAGTCGCCGCGAAACTGGCGGTGGGCTTCACCCTTGATGAACTGATGAATGACATCACCGGCGGTCGTACGCCGGCGTCGTTTGAGCCGTCAATTGACTACGTTGTGACCAAGATTCCTCGCTTCAACTTCGAGAAGTTCGCTGGCGCCAATGACCGCCTGACCACGCAGATGAAATCTGTGGGTGAAGTGATGGCAATTGGCCGCACCTTCCAGGAATCAATGCAGAAAGCGCTGCGCGGTCTGGAAGTCGGTGCAAACGGCTTCGACCCGAAAGTGGATCTGGATGATGCCGAAGCGCTGACCCGCATCCGCCGTGAGCTGAAAGATGCGGGTTCTGACCGTATCTGGTACATCGCCGATGCGTTCCGTGCCGGTATGTCGGTGGATGGCGTGTTCAACCTGACCAACATTGACCGCTGGTTCCTGGTGCAAATCGAAGAGCTGGTGCGCCTGGAAGAGCAGGTTGCGCGTGAAGGTGTTAACTCACTGAACGCCGATTTCCTGCGTGCACTGAAGCGCAAAGGCTTTGCTGACGTGCGTCTGGCAAACCTGGCAGGCGTGGCAGAGAGCGAAATTCGCAAGCTGCGTCAGCAGTTCAACCTGCACCCAGTCTACAAACGCGTAGACACCTGTGCGGCAGAATTCTCCACCGATACCGCTTACATGTACTCCACTTATGAAGAAGAGTGCGAAGCGAATCCAAACCAGGATCGTGACAAAATCATGATTCTGGGCGGCGGTCCAAACCGTATCGGTCAGGGTATCGAGTTCGATTACTGCTGCGTACATGCGGCGCTGGCGCTGCGCGAAGACGGTTACGAAACCATTATGGTGAACTGTAACCCAGAGACCGTATCGACTGACTACGACACCTCCGACCGCTTGTACTTCGAACCGGTAACGCTGGAAGACGTGCTGGAAATCGTGCGCATCGAGAAGCCTAAAGGCGTCATCGTGCAGTACGGCGGCCAGACCCCGCTGAAGCTGGCTCGTGCGCTGGAAGCGGCAGGCGTACCCGTGATTGGTACCAGCCCAGATGCGATTGACCGCGCTGAAGACCGTGAGCGCTTCCAGCAGGCGGTTGATCGCCTGAGCCTGAAGCAGCCGGCTAACGCCACCGTGGCTACGCTGGAGCAAGCCGTTGAGAAAGCCGCAGGTATCGGTTATCCGTTGGTGGTGCGCCCTTCTTATGTGCTGGGCGGCCGTGCGATGGAAATCGTTTATGATGAAATCGACCTGAAGCGTTACTTCCAGACCGCGGTTTCTGTTTCCAATGATGCACCGGTACTGCTGGACCGCTTCCTGGATGATGCAGTGGAAGTCGACGTGGATGCGATTTGCGACGGTGAGCGCGTACTGATTGGCGGCATCATGGAGCACATCGAACAAGCTGGTGTTCACTCAGGTGACTCCGCTTGTTCACTGCCGGCTTATACGCTGAGCACTGAAATTCAGAACGTGATGCGTCAACAGGTCGAGAAACTGGCTTTCGAGCTGAACGTACGCGGTTTGATGAACGTGCAGTTCGCAGTGAAGGACAACGAGGTTTACCTGATTGAGGTGAACCCACGTGCGGCGCGTACCGTGCCATTCGTGTCTAAAGCGACCGGCGTACCTTTAGCGAAAGTGGCTGCGCGCGTGATGGCAGGTAAAACCCTGGCTGAGCAGGGCGTCACGAAAGAAATCATTCCACCGTATTACTCGGTGAAAGAAGTGGTGCTGCCGTTTAACAAGTTCCCGGGTGTTGACCCGATTCTTGGCCCAGAGATGCGTTCTACCGGTGAAGTGATGGGTGTCGGCCGTACCTTCGCTGAGGCGTTTGCCAAAGCGATGCTGGGTGCGCAGAGCAACATGAAGAAAACCGGTCGTGCGCTACTGTCAGTGCGTGAAGGTGATAAGAAACGTATCGTCGACCTGGCGGCGAAGCTGCAGAAGTTTGGCTTCGAGTTAGATGCCACACACGGTACCGCTGTGGTGCTGGGTGAAGCCGGTATCAACCCACGTCTGGTTAACAAGGTGCATGAAGGTCGTCCACACATTCAGGACCGTCTGAAGAATGGTGAGTACACCTACATCGTCAATACCACCGCGGGTCGTCAGGCGATTGAAGATTCCAAACTGATTCGCCGCAGTGCGCTGCAATATAAAGTGCATTATGACACCACGCTGAACGGTGGATTTGCTACGGCGATGGCGTTGAATGCCGACCCGACTGAGAAAGTGATTTCAGTGCAGGAAATGCATGCGCAAATCAAAGGTTAATCAATAAGTTGACCGACTGAAAACGGCTCCTCGGGAGCCGTTTTTTTTCGCCTGTTTATCATTGGTTGAATAAGGTTATGTGTGAAAAATCTATTGATTTGACATAGTTTTTATCAGTTGATGCGATAACGGTTACACCTCGGATTATCCGCACAAATTTATAAATACGATCCCGGTAAGCGCACCGTACTATCTTGAGCGCTCATCAATAGAGCGCTCACCTTAACTGGGATATAAAAAATGAAAATGCGTGCTTTCACCCTCAGCGCAGTGGCTGCGTTATTAGTTGCTGCGCCTCTCGCCAGCCAGGCGGAAATTACCCTGCTGAAGCAGGATCCGCAGGCGGGCGATCCACTTAGTCGTCTTGATTTCAAAGTCGGCGGCAGTATTCGTCCTCAGTTCCAGCATCAGGCTGGTGTCAGTGACCAATCGTATAAACGTAACGGCTACGATGGCGGTTCACGTTTCCGTTTCTCCGCTGATTACTACCTGTTTGATGACATCAGCTGGGTCAGCTACTACGAGCTGGGCGTGAACTTCCCGGCCTGGTGGGGTTGGGATCACCACTATGCCGATGGCCAGAACAACACCACGCGCCGCCAGCTGTATACCGGTCTGAAAAGCAAAACCTGGGGTCAGTTGACCTTTGGTCAGCAGAACAGCGTTTACTATGATGTGGTTGGCGCGAAGACCGATATCTGGGACTACGACATGCTGGCTCAGGCACCGGGCAATGGTATCAACGGCGATTACGACGGTTCATACCGTTCACGTAAGATGCTGAAGTACAAAAACACCTTCGGCGACGTCGATGTTTATGCATCTTATCTGTTTGCAGATAATGAACTGCTGCAGAAGAACAACAGCCTGCGCTATAAGCGTAAGAGCGGTGGTTCACTGGGTATCGATTACCACATCACGAAAGATTTAACATGGGGCACCGCGTGGAACTATACGCGCGCCACCATGCGTAATGCGGCCAATGGCGATGACAAAGATTACAACCAGAACATCTACGGTACCGCGCTGAGCTGGAAACCTGATAGCTGGACGTTGTCTGCCGGTGCGGGTTGGTACCAGAACTTCTCCCCAACCACAGTGAAGAACGTCAACAACTACTTCGCAGATGATGCGTGGGGCGTTGAATACTTCGCGGGCTACAAATTCGCTATCGATCAGTATGCGGTTAAATCGATCCAGCCATACTTCATGGGCGACCGTCTGGAGTTCGTCAATGGACGTAACTACAAACGTATCGACAATGGTGTCGGTATCAGCACTAAACTGGATTACGGCTTCCAGGTGGACTACGAATACGTGATCACCTCAAGCACCGACAAATCACTGGGTAATATGAACCTGGTGCGTCTGCGCTACGATTTCTAATCGAAGTGACAACGGCTCCTGCGGGAGCCGTTTTTCTTTGTCGCAGACAGTGCGGTTTTCTTTACACTCCATCACGTCAAAGCCTCATTTCGCCCTGAGTTGTAGCGTTCAGCTGGACTAATCTGGCGTCTATTTCCATGTATGGTGGGAAAGTCGGTGTAAAACTCTGTCCAATAACAAAAATGCGGTCGCATAGGAGCTTTACGCAAATAGCGGGGGCGGCCTATCGACGAAACTTTCGCCTTTACGTATGATGGCGCCAATTTTTTTCCTGTAGGTCTTTTAACATGATTAGTCTGATCGCAGCACTGGCAGCCGATCGCATTATTGGTATGGAAAACGCCATGCCATGGAACCTGCCTGCTGATTTGGCGTGGTTCAAACGTAATACGCTGAATAAGCCGGTGATTATGGGGCGTCTGACCTTTGAATCAATCGGCCGCCCGCTACCGGGACGTTTAAATATTGTGGTGAGCAGCCAGCCTGGCACCCATGACGGCGTGACCTGGGTGACTTCACTGGACGAAGCAGTGAAAGCGGCGGGAGACGTGGAAGAGGTCATGGTGATCGGTGGCGGTCGCATTTACGAACAGATGCTGGCGCGTGCCGATCGTTTGTATCTCACACACATTGATGCCGAAGTCGAAGGTGACACCCAATTCCCGGATTACGAGCCGGATGAGTGGCAATCGACCTTTAGCGAGTTTCATGACGCCGATGCACAAAACTCGCACAGCTACTGCTTTGAGATTTTAGATCGCCGTTGATGTTTATCCCGGTGCGCGTCAATGCGCCCCTGACGAAGACTGTGCCATATCGTCGTAGTGTCGCCATTTCGGCGACCGGGAAATCTCAGCACCATCGATTATGGCGAAAGAAAAAAAGCCCCGCTCAATTTGCGGGGCTTTTTGTTTATGATCTGCGGCAATGGTTAATTGGCCGGGGCATTTATTAATGCATGTCGCTCAATGGCGGATGTGCGCTGGCGGCACTCTCTGCCATCGCCTTTTCGCGGTTGGAGGCCTGCACATAATAGCGTTGTGATTCCCAGTGCAGCAGCGTTAGCGTTCCGCCCCAGCAGCAACCGGTATCCAGTCCGATTATGTGTTCAGGTGTCCCTTTACCTTCCAGCGAAGCCCAGTGGCCAAACACCTGCGTATAGTCGCGGCCGATTTTGGCCGGAACGAGGAACCAGGGTTTTAATGGCGGTGGCGCAGAGTTGGGGGCTTCTTTGCAAATCATATCCAACTGACCGTTGGGGAAGCAGAAACGCATGCGCGTCAGAGCATTGGTACTGAAGCGCAGACGTGCCAATCCGCTCAATTCCGGCGTCCAGTTGTTCGGCATGTCGCCGTACATCGCATCCAGGAACAGCGGATAGGTGTCGCTGGCCAGTACGGCTTCAACTTCACGCGCACAGAGTTTTGCCGTGTCGAGATCCCACTGCGGTGTGATACCCGCATGAGCCATCAACAGCTTTTTCTCTTCATCTACCTGTAACAGCGGCTGGCGACGTAACCAGTTGATCAGTTCATCAGCGTCGTGCGCCTCTAACAATGGCGTCAGACGATCTTTAGGTTTGTTACGGCTGATGCCCGCATAAACCGCCAGCAGATGCAGATCGTGATTGCCGAGCACCAGTCGCACGCAATCTCCCAGCGATTTCACATAGCGCAGCACATCCAGCGAACCCGGGCCACGCGCCACTAAGTCGCCGGTGAGCCAAAGCTCGTCTTGCTGCGGATCGAAATCAACCTGCGCCAGCAGCGCACGTAGCTCGTCATAACAGCCGTGAATATCGCCAATCAGGTATGTACTCATTACGTCAGTCCGATCAAAACGCGCCGCCCGGACAGGCCGGGCGGAGGGGGATTAATGTATGTGGGTTTGCACGGCGAGTCGGAACACCGGAATGTCGACGTGAAATTCTTCACCTTCATCGTCGATCATCACATAGTGACCTTGCATGGTGCCCATTGGGGTTTCAAGAATCGCACCGCTGGTGTACTGATACTCACCGCCAGCGGCAATGTGCGGTTGCTCGCCAACCACACCTTCCCCCTGAACTTCAGTCTCACGACCGTTGCCATTGGTGATAAGCCAGTAGCGGCTATGCAGTTGAACGCTATTTCGTCCCAGATTACGTATGGTGATGGTGTAGGCAAACACGTAACGATCCTCGTCGGGCAAGGATTGTGATTCCACATATTGACTCAATACATGAATACAGACGCGGGCCAGTTCACTCATACACTTATTTCTCCGGGGTTTCAGCCTGATGATTACCCAGCCAGTTCGCCAATTGGCAATACTGCGCCACGGTGACATTCTCAGCACGCAGCGAGGCATCAATGTTTAGTTCATCCAACGCACCCGCAGTAAACATATGTGCAAGGCTGTTACGCAGGGTTTTACGGCGTTGACCAAAGGCTTCAGTGGTGATGCGGCTCAGCAGGCGAATATCGCTCACCGGATAAGGCGGCTCTGGGTAAGGCATCAAACGCACCACGGCGGAATCGACTTTTGGCGCAGGCGTAAAGGATTCGGGTGGTACTTCCAACACCGGAATCACCTGGCAATAGTACTGCGCCATCACGCTCAGGCGGCCATAGGCTTTACTGCCTGGTCCGGCAACCAAACGGTTTACCACTTCTTTCTGCAGCATGAAGTGCATGTCTTTAATCGAACCAGTATAGCTGAAAAGGTGGAACATCAGCGGGGTCGAAATATTGTACGGCAGGTTGCCAAAGACACGCAGTGGCTGACCTTTCTCCTGCGCCAGCGCCGAGAAATCGAAAGTCATGGCATCTTGCTGATAAATGGTCAGCTTTGGTCCGAGGAACGGATGGGTCTGCAAACGTGCAGCCAGATCGCGGTCCAGCTCTACAACGGTCAGTTCATCAAGGCGTTCGCCCACCGGTTCAGTTAAGGCACCAAGGCCGGGACCAATCTCCACAATCGCTTCTCCCTTCTGCGGGTGAATAGCGGAGACAATGCTGTCGATAATGTACTGATCGTTCAGGAAGTTCTGCCCGAAACGTTTACGGGCAAAATGCCCCTGATGGACGCGATTATTCATTACTGCTCTTGATCATAGTGATGGCGAGATTAAGCGCCGTGATAAAGCTGCCCGGTTCCGCCTTGCCCTGACCGGCTAATTCCAGCGCGGTACCATGGTCGACAGAAGTCCGGATAAAGGGCAGGCCAAGGGTGATATTCACCGCGCGACCAAACCCCTGAAATTTTAGCACTGGTAAGCCCTGATCGTGATACATCGCCAGGACCGCATCAGCATGCTGTAAATACTTCGGCTGGAACAGCGTATCAGCCGGTAACGGGCCGGTGAGCTGAATACCTTGCTGACGCAGTTCGTCGAGTGCCGGAATAATAGTATCAATTTCTTCACGGCCCATATGGCCGCTCTCGCCCGCATGCGGGTTCAGGCCGCAGACGAAGATATGGGGATGCGGTAAACCGAATTTCTGCTGTAAATCCTGATGCAGAATCGTAATGACCTCATGCAGACAGTCGCGAGTAATGGCGTCAGCGACATCTTTCAACGGCAAATGCGTGGTCGCGAGGGCGACACGCAGCTCTTCGGTGGCCAGCATCATCACGACGCGATCGCCACCCGCGCGTTCGGCGAAAAATTCGGTATGACCGGTAAACGCAATGCCGGCGTCATTGATGACGCCTTTGTGTACCGGTCCGGTAATCAATGCGGCAAATTCACCGTTGAGGCAACCATCGCAGGCACGCGCCAGCGTTTCCAATACGTAATGCCCATTCGCGACGGTTAATTCACCGGGCGTGACCGGCTGCGCAGTATCAACCTGCAGCAGCGTTAACGTACCGGCCTGCTGTGCTTGTGCCGCAACACCCGGTTGGTAATCGCGCAGCGTCAGCGGTAAGCCCAGTTGCTGGGCGCGCTGACGCAGCACATGGCCATCGGCACAGACCACCAGTTCAACTGGCCAGTCGAGCTGAGCCAGTTGAACGGTAAGATCAGGACCAATCCCGGCGGGTTCGCCGGGGGTGATCACCACACGATAATTACTGACCATTGCTGTCCAGAATCTTCACGTAAGCACTGGCGCGTTGTTCCTGCATCCAGGTTTGTGCTTCTTCGGCAAATTTACGGTTGAACAGCAGACGATAAGCACGCTCTTTCTGCGCCGCATCGGTTTTATCAACCTGGCGGGTATCCAGTAACTGAATCAAATGCCAGCCGAAGGATGAGTGTACCGGCTCGCTGACCTGGCCTTTTTGCAGCTTCAGCAGCGCATCACGGAAGGCTGGATCGTAGATTTCCGGGGTTGCCCAGCCGAGATCGCCGCCCTGATTGGCTGAACCCGGATCGTCAGAGAACTGTTTTGCTGCGGCGGCAAAGGTGGTTTTACCACTTTTGATATCTGCAGCAATCTGCTCGATCTTCGCTTGTGCCTGCGCGTCAGTGAGGATCGGAGAAGGCTTCAGCAGAATGTGACGCGCATGCACTTCGGTGACAGAGATGTTTTTGCTCTCACCGCGCAGGTCGTTCACTTTCAGAATGTGGAAGCCAACGCCAGAGCGGATTGGGCCGACAATGTCACCCTTCTTCGCGGTGCTCAACGCTTGCGAGAACAGGGTAGGCAGCTCTTCAATCTTTGCCCAACCCATGTTGCCGCCTTTCAGCGCTTGCGGATCGGCAGAGTAAGTCACTGCCATTTTGCCGAAATCGGCACCGCTTTTCAGTTGACCAACTAATTGACGCGCCAGCGCTTCCTGATCGTCAACCTGCTGTTGCGTCGGATTTTCTGACAGCGGCAGCAAGATCTGGCTCACGTTCAGTTCGGTACCCTGAGTGTTCTGAGAACCAATCTGCGTTGCCAGCGCATCCACTTCCTGCGGCAGGATGGTGACACGGCGGCGCACTTCGTTATTACGCACTTCAGAGATCAGCATTTCCTGACGGATCTGCGCACGGTAAGCGTTGTAGTTCATTCCGTCATAGGCCAGGCGGCTACGCAACTGGTCCATGCTCATCTTATTTTGTGCGGCGATATTTTGAATGGCCTGATCTAACTGCTGATCGCTGACCTGCAAGCCGGCTTTCTCGCCCATCTGAAGAATGATGGCATCCATGACCTGACGCTCAAGGATCTGATGACGCAAGGTTTTGTCATCAGGTAACTGTTGATGAGCCTGCTGCGCCTGTGATTTCACGGTGCGCATCATGTTATCAACGTCACTTTCCAGTACCACGCCGTTATTCACGACGGCAGCAACTTTATCAACCTCTTGTGGGGCTGCGAACGCAGTGTTAGCGGTGATCGCTACACCAAGAATCAGCATTCTCCAGTTCTTCATACTTTATCCATTGTTGTTTCCGCACTGCGGGATAGCCTGTCAAATATCACAACATCAGAAAGCGCGCTGGTAAGGGATGATGCCCTGACGCAGCATTTCATTGGTGCCTAAGCCATAGTTAGAACTCAGACCACGTAGCTCAATGTTGAATGAGATTTGGTTGTCGTACTTACTGTCGTTGTTTTCCCAGCCGTTGATCTTGCGCTCGTAACCCAGACGAATGGCGTAGCAGCACGAGCTGTACTGCAGGCCTACCAGTTGTTCAGCCGGACGACTGTTGCGGGTATCGTAGTAATAACCGCCGACCAGTGACCAGGCATCAGCAATTGGCCAGCTCGCGGTCGCACCGACTTGTGAAATCCCGTTTTTGTAGATCGGGTTCGTCAGCAAGCTGGCGTTGTTCAACGCTTGTGCCACATATTCCGGGCTGCTGTAACGGTAGCTCAGCTGCACCATCCGATCCGCATCCTGACGGTATTCCAGGATAGCGTTGCCCTGGGCGACGTTATCGAGGCGGGTGTCATACTGCAGTCCGCCGCGTGCGCCCCAGCGATCGCTGATTTTCCAGTAGGTGTCACCCGCCCACACCAGGCTGCCGGTGTCATCATCATCATTTGTCTGGTTTACGCCGGTACGAGACGGGGTAAACGAGTAGATTTGACCTACAGAAACGTTAAAACGTTCAACCAGATCGTTATCATAAATTCGCGTGGTCACGCCGGTTGAGACTTCGTTAGCCGATGCGATGCGATCCAGGCCGCTATAAGTACGATCGCGGAACAGACCGGTGTAGTCGGTTTGCAGCAGAGTCGAGTCGTACGGATAGATATTGCTCTGGTTACGGTACGGGACATACAGGTACTGCACACGCGGTTCCAGCGTTTGCGTGTAACCCGGCTCCCAATCCATATCGCGGTCAAATATCAGACGGCCATCCACTTTGAACTGTGGCAGAGTGCGGTTGACGGAGCTATCTAATTGGTTACCGTTGCTGGAAATATTAGAGATTTCGTTATTGTTATAACGATCAATATTGTCCTGCTGATAGTGCGTTGCGAGGAATTTTGCTTCGGTATCCAGGCTGGCCCAGCCATTAGACAGCGGTAAGTTTAATGTTGGCTCAATGTGAAGACGCGTTGCTTCAGGCATTTTGCTATTCACGTTAGTGAATTTCACTGCCTGCGCGTAGATGTGGCCATCAAATGGTCCAATATCGTTCTGATAGGCGTTCAGGTCGAGCTGTGGCATGGCACGATAGACGTTAGTCGAATCTGTGTTACCAAATACCTGGAAATCTTTTGTCGACAGCGTGGCGTCCCAGTTGGTATCCGCGTAGCCAAAACTGAATTTCTGCGTCGCATAACCATCAGTGGAGTTGTAGTACTTCGAGTCGAGATCGTTGAAATAATACGGGTCGCTGACCTTGGTGTAGTTGGCGTTGAAGCGCCAGTGTTGCTCGTAAACGCCAGCATGCTGCCAGTAGAACAGCCAACGGTCAGAGTTATCATTTTCGGCGATGCCACGCACCGCTTTGTCGTTATCGTACTGCTTATCGGAAGGCAGATAATCCAGTTCCATCAAACCGGCACCAAACACGGTCAGATAGCGGAATTCGTTCTGCAATTGCAGACCACGTTTGCTCATGTAATGCGGCGTAATCGTGGCATCGGCCTGCGGCGCGATGTTCCAGTAATACGGCAGCATAAATTCGAAGCCGTTATTACTACCGTACTTGGCATTCGGGATCAGGAAACCGGAGCGACGGCGATCGCCAATCGGTAACTGCATATAAGGGCTGTAAAATACTGGCACATTGCCGAGTTTAAAGCGTGCGTTCCAAATCTCCGCCACTTCTTCCTGGCGGTCCTGGATCACTTCGGAACCGACGACGCTCCAGCTGTTGGAACCCGGTAAACAGGAGGTAAAGCTGCCGTTTTCCAGAATGGTATAACGGTTATTGCCGCGCAGTTTCATCTGATCGGCGACGCCACGGCCCTGACGGCCCACCATCTGGTAATCACCGTTCCACACGTTGGTGTCTTTGGTGTTCAGATTGGACCAGGCTTTCGGACCTTTCAGGATGACCTGGTTGTCGTCATAGTGCACATTACCCAGCGCATCCACGGTGCGCACTGGCGTTGTCTGTCCATCCTGCTGACGCTGATGCAGTTGCATTTCATCGGCACGTAAGCGGCTGTTGCCCTGCTGCACATCAACATTGCCCGTGAATACCGCATCATTCGGGTAGTTACCCTTGGCCGAGTCAGAGTTGATGGTGACAGGCAACGAATTGGTGTCGCCGCTGACCAGCGGACGGTTGTAGCTCGGCACGCCCAGCATACATTGCGACATCAGATCGTCGGCGAATGACTGCTGACTGTAGAGCGCTGCACCAATCATGGTTGCCAGCAGGGTGGGTATCTGTTTTTTCATACGCGGTTCGGGATTTCCATGAGAACGGGCATCATGCCGACAATCGGCTCAGAGACTAACTTACTGCCCGGCGTTGTGCCAGTGTTAATCCTTGTCTGATCGCGTTGCTGTTAGGCACTGAAGTAAATGAAAGGTATGATAATGCAATTTTCAGCCGCAAGCATGGCGAATTGAGGAGTTTATGCGCTACTGGGGAAAAGTTATTGGTCTGGCTCTCGGCTTACTTTCCGGAGCAGGCTTCTGGGGCATTGTACTGGGTCTGATCATTGGTCATATGTTTGACAAAGTGCGCAGCGTAAAAGGACAGGGCTATTTCGCCAATAATCAGGCGCGACAGACGCTGTTTTTCAGTACCACTTTTCAGGTGATGGGTCATTTGACCAAGTCAAAAGGGCGCGTCACCGAGGCAGATATCCAGATTGCCTCCTTATTTATGGATCGTATGCAACTGCATGGCGATGCCCGCACGGCAGCACAGCGCGCTTTCCGCGAAGGCAAACAAAGTGACTATCCGCTGCGTAATAAGTTACGTGAACTGCGCAGTGCCTGCTTTGGCCGTTTTGATCTGATTCGGATGTTTCTGGAAATTCAGATTCAGGCGGCATTTGCGGATGGTTCGCTGCATCCCAATGAACGCCAGGTGCTGTATGTGATTGCGGAAGAGCTGGGCATCTCGCGGGCACAGTTCGATCAGTTCCTGCGCATGATGGAAGGTGGGCAACAATTTGGTGGCGGTGGCTCCTCATATGGCGGTGCTTATCAACAGGCGAAACGCGGACCGACGCTGGATGATGCCTGTAGTGTGCTGGGTGTAAAAAGCAGTGACGACAGCACCACAATTAAACGAGCCTACCGCAAGCTGATGAGTGAGCACCATCCGGACAAACTGGTGGCGAAAGGGTTACCGCCAGAAATGATGGAGATGGCGAAGCAGAAGGCGCAAGAGATTCAGGCAGCTTACGATTTGATTCGTAAAGAGAAGGGATTTAAATAGTCTGAGACATTGAGCGTAAACTGAAAGGGTCGTCATTATTGACGGCCCTTTTTTATGACCTGCAGATTAAAAATCTGCTGGCTGCTTGAACGTCATGCTATTGCCAAACGCCGGATGGGTAATGGTTAATGACTCCGCGTGCAGTTGCAGACGCGACGCCATTGCCAGCGCTTCATCATGGGCATAAAAGCGGTCGCCCAAAATCGGGTGACCCAGCGCCAGTAGATGCACGCGCAGCTGATGCGAGCGCCCGGTAATCGGCTTGAGCAGCACACGGGCACTGTGGCTGGCTTCGTACTCCAGCACCTGATATTCCGTCTGCGCCGCTTTGCCGTTCTCGAAACACACCATTTGCTTAGGGCGATTGGGCCAGTCGCAAATCAGCGGCAGATCGATCAATCCTTCTTCCGCGGCTGGATGACCCCAAACGCGCGCCACATAGTACTTTGACGGCTCACGCTCGCGGAACTGCCGCTTCAACTCGCGCTCTGCGGCTTTATTCAGTGCCACCACGATCACCCCGCTGGTCGCCATATCCAGTCGATGCACCGATTCCGCCTGGGGGAAATCACGTTGAATACGCGTCATCACGCTATCTTTGTGCTCCTCCAGCCGGCCCGGCACCGACAACAACCCGCTTGGCTTGTTGACCACCATAATGTGCTCGTCCTGATACAGAATATGTAGCCAGGGTTCGAGCGGCGGATTGTAGGCTTCCATCAACATGTCGTAGTGGCCTTCAGCAATTATTGGTGCGTGACAACAATCAGACGCAGCGCGTCCAGACGCCAGCCCGCATCACCGAGGCTTGCCAGCACCTGTTCGCGATTGCTTTCCAGCGCTTCAACTTCATCATCGCGGATGTTGGGGTTGACCGCTCGCAGCGCTTCAAGACGTGACAACTCGGCACTCAGCTTCTCATCCGCCTCGACTTTCGCCGCTGCGATGATCGCCTGTGCTTCCGGAATCACCACTTTTTCGGCCTGCGTCAGAATCTCGTGCACTTCCTGCTGCACTGCGTTAACCAGTTTGCTACCGGTATGGCGATTCACGGCATTTAACTGGCGGTTAAAGCTTTCAAACTCCACTTTGCCTGCCAGGTTGTTGCCAGCACGATCCATCAGCAAACGCACCGGCGTTGGCGGCAGGAAGCGGGTGAGTTGCAGGCTTTTCGGTGCCTGCGCTTCAACCACATAGACCATCTCAACCAGCAGCGTACCCACCGGCAGCGCTTTGTTTTTCAACAGTGATAATGCACAGCTGCCGGTATCACCGGACAGGATCAAATCGAGACCATTACGGATCAGCGGATGTTCCCAGGTGATGAATTGGGTGTCTTCGCGCGATAGCGCCTGGTTGCGGTTGAAAGTCACGGTGCAGCCGTCTTCCGGCAAACCTGGGAAATCCGGCACCAGCATATGATCGGATGGCGTTAGCACGATCAGGCTGTCACTGCGATCTTCCTGATTGATACCGACGATATCGAACAGATTCAGTGCGAAGTTGACCAGATCAGTGTCGTTATCCTGTTCACCGATAGCGTTCGCCAGCGCTTGCGCCGCTTCGCCGCCGTTGGAGTTCAGCTCAAGCAAACGGTCACGACCCTGTTCCAACTGCGATTTCAGCGTGTCGTGCTGTTTGCGACTCTCTGCAATGAACTCGTCGAGCCCTTGCGGATTCTCTGGCGCGGCGAGGTATTCAATCAGCTTGCTGTATTCGCTGTCATAGATGGTGCGGCCAGTCGGGCAGGTATGTTCAAACGCATCCAGGCCTTCGTGATACCAGCGCAGCAGCACCGCCTGGGCGGTTTTTTCCAGCCACGGCACCAGAATCTGGATGTCGTGCATCTGGCCAATACGGTCAAGACGACCAATACGCTGTTCCAGCAGGTCCGGGTTAAACGGCAGGTCGAACATCACCAGGCGGCTGGCGAACTGGAAGTTGCGGCCTTCAGAACCGATCTCCGAGCACAGCAGCACCTGCGCACCTTCTTCTTCTGAAGCGAAAAATGCCGCAGCACGGTCACGCTCCAGAATGGATAATCCTTCATGGAACACCGCGGCACGAATACCTTCACGCTCACGCAGCACCTGTTCCAGTTGCAGCGCAGTGGCGGCCTGAGCGCAAATCACCAGCACTTTCTCTTTACGGTTGCTGGTCAGGTAGCCCATCAGCCATTCTACGCGTGGGTCGAAGTTCCACCAGGTACCGCTATCGCCTTCAAATTCCTGATAAATCTTTTCCGGATACAGCATGTCACGTGCGCGTTCTTCTGCGCTCTTACGCGTGCCCATAATGCCGGAAACTTTAATCGCGGTTTGATACTGCGCGGGCAGCGGCAAACGAATCTGGTGCAGTTCGCGTTTCGGGAAGCCCTTCACGCCGTTACGGGTGTTACGGAACAGCACGCGGCTGGTGCCGTGGCGATCCATCAACATCGAGACCAGCTCTTTGCGCGCATCTTCTTTGCCATCACGATCGCTGTTCGCCACCTGCAGCAGCGGCTCGATGTCCTGCTCGCCGATCAGGTCATTGATCAGGTTCATCTCTTCTTTGGTGATCGCCTGATCGGCCAGCAATGAGCTGACGGCATCAGCCACCGGGCGATAATTCTGCTGCTCAGCCACAAACTGGCTGAAGTCGTGGAAGCGGTTTGGATCGAGCAGACGTAAACGGGCAAAGTGACTTTCCAGGCCCAGCTGTTCCGGCGTTGCCGTCAGCAGCAATACGCCAGGCGTTTTTTCCGCCAGCTGTTCAATTACCTGATATTCACGGCTGGGTGCCTCTTCGCTCCAGGCCAGATGGTGAGCTTCATCGACCACCAGTAAATCCCAGTCGGCATCAGCGAGTAATTCCAAACGCTGCTTATTGCGACGCACGAAGTCTAGCGAGCAGATAATTAACTGCTCGGTTTCGAAGGCGTTATCACTGTCATGCTGGGCTTCGGTGTAGCGGTCGTCATCAAACAGGGCAAAGCGCAGGTTGAAGCGGCGCAACATCTCTACCAGCCACTGGTGCTGGAGCGTTTCCGGCACCACGATCAGTACGCGATCGGCACGACCAGCCAGCAGCTGTTGCTGAATGATCATCCCGGCTTCAATGGTTTTGCCCAGGCCCACTTCATCCGCCAGCAACACGCGTGGCGCATGACGGCGGCCGACATCATGGGCGATATGCAGCTGATGCGGAATCAGGTTGGTGCGCATGCCACGCAGACCGCTGATCGGCAGGCGATACTGCTCGCTCTGGTATTTACGCGCACGGAAGCGCAGGGAGAAACGGTCCATACGGTCGAGCTGACCGGCGAACAGGCGATCCTGAGGCTTACTGAATACCAGTTTGCTGTCCAGCATCACTTCGCGCATCACCACGCCGCTTTCTTCGGTGTCGAGACGCGTGCCGATGTAAGTCATTAATTCGTTATCGTTGCGGACTTCATCGACGCTCATCTGCCAACCTTCGTGGTTGGTGATGGTGTCGCCCGGATTGAAAATCACACGGGTGACGGGAGCATCATTACGGGCATACAGGCGGTTTTCGCCGGTTGCCGGGAACATCATGGTGATCATGCGGGTATCAATCGCCACCACCGTTCCTAATCCCAGTTCACTTTCCGTATCACTAATCCAGCGCTGACCCAGTGTAAAAACCATATATTTTTAGCTCGACTCTCTGACATGCCATAAAGAAGTTCACCTGCACTCAGGCAATACAACACCGCCAAACATGAGTTTGGTCAGGGTGTCTATGCGGTGAGAAACAGGAAGGGCGCTATGGTACTGGATGGCAGGGCATTCGTCACCTGTCAAAAAAGCCCCAGCTGCCCGGTGATAAGTGTAGCAAAGTCATCGCCAACGAAAGGTAAAATTCCATCTGCCACCGGTTGTAACTGCCTGGTGACGTAGTGATCGTAGTCGAGCGGCGTGGTGCGCGCTTCCAGCGGTTCCGGGCCAGCGGTCGCCATCACATAGCGTATGGACCCGCCATTTTGGTGCTGCAGCGGACGCTGTAATTTCCGATTTTGCTCATCGGCGAGGCGCGCGGCGCGCACATGGGGTGGCACGTTTTTTTCGTAATCTTTTAACGGGCGGCGCAGACGCTTTTTATAGACCAGTAATTCGTCCAGTTCGCCTGCCAGCAACTGGGCCACGGTCTCGCGGATATAATCCTGCCACGGTTCGCCACGGAAAATTCGGCCATACAGATTTTGCTGGAACTGCTGCGCCAGCGGCGTCCAGTCGGTGCGCACCGACTCCAGCCCTTTAAACACCAACCGCTCTGTTCCGTCGCTGCGAATCATCCCGGCGTAACGCTTTTTACTGCCCTGCTCGGCACCGCGAATGGTCGGCATCAGGAAGCGACTGAAATGGGTTTCGTACTCTAATTCCAGTGCGCTCTCTAGCCCGTAAGTCTGCTGCAGATGTTGCTGCCACCACGCATTGACCTGTTTAGCCAGACGATGACCAATGGCGGCGGCTTCTGCCTCGCTGTGCGCGCCTTTGAGCCAGACAAAGGTCGAGTCGGTATCGCCGTAGATCACATCGAAACCTTCCGCTCCAATCAGCTCGCGTGTTTGCTGCATGATGGCGTGGCCACGCAGGGTAATAGAAGACGCAAGACGTGGATCAAAGAAGCGACAGGCGCTGGTGCCAAGCACGCCGTAAAAGGCATTCATGATGATTTTCAGTGCCTGTGACAAAGGTTGATTGCCGTCGCGTTTCGCTGCTTCACGCCCTTGCCAAATCTGCTCCACAATCGCTGGCAGGCAATGGGTTTGGCGTGAGAAGCGCGCATGACGGAAGCCGGGCACGGAATCGGCATCGTCTGGATGCGCCAGCCCCTCCACCAGACCGACGGGATCGATCAGGAAGGTGCGAATAATGGAGGGATAAAGGCTTTTGTAATCGAGCACCAGCACCGAATCATACAGTCCGGGCCGTGAGTCCATCACATAACCGCCGGGGCTGGCTTCGGGGGCGACTTCACCGAGGTTAGGTGCCACGAAGCCTGCACGATGCATGCGCGGAATATAAAGATGACCAAAAGCCGCCACCGAACCGCCGTGACGATCGACCGCCAGGCCGTTCACCGTGGCGCGCTCCAGCAAAAATGGCATGATGGCGGTATGCTGGAAAATGCGCGTCACCAGCTCGCAATCTTTCAGGTTGTACTTCGCCAGCGCGGGTTTGTCATGGGCAAAGCGCCAGTTGATCTCTTCCATGCGCTGCCACGGGTTGTCGATGTCTTTTCCTTCGCCGAGGAGCTGGCGTGACACCGCCTCAAGACTGAAAGAGGGAAAATCCCAGAACGCCGATTTCAGCGCTTCAATGCCATCAATCACTAATCGTCCTGTGGCTTGTGCGAAGAATACCCCAGGTTTAAAACCGTGCTCACGCCACTCCAGCGCCTGGTTCTGGCGGCCCAGTCGCAGCGGGATGCCGTAGCGGTCGGCGTGTTTTTGCAGGACGCGCAGATCGAACTGCACCACGCTCCAGCCGATGATCACGTCAGGATCGTGGCGAGCGAACCAGGCATTGAGCTGCTCCAGCAGCTGCGGGCGGCTATCCACATAGATGAGATCGAAATCGAGCGTGCTGGCATCGCCATTGGGCGGACCCAGCATGTAAACCTGGCGCTGACCGCAGCCCTCCAGCCCGATGCAATACAGCTCACCGTGTTCCGTGGTTTCAATATCCAGCGAAACCCATCTTAGCTGCGGGCGATAATCTGGATGCGGTTTCAGACGAGCATTGACCACGCTATCGCCGCGCACCTCGCCGCTAAACCACACCGGTGCCGTGATGAAACGCTCCATCAAATAACGCTCTGGCGGGCGGATATCGGCTTCATACAGCGCGATGCCATTTTCCCGCAGCCGCTTTTCCAGGTTTTGCAGCTGGCGGTGGCTGCGGCAATAAAGACCAAACACCGGACGACGGCGGAAATCTTTCAGTTTGAGCGATTGCACACGGGTATGCCGCTCGCCTCGGATCAACGTTTCGGTTTGCTGGCGGAATTCTTCTGGAATGAAAGCCACGGACTCCTGTGCCGGTAGCACCAGCCGCTGTGGACCCTCATCAGTCGCCAGCCACAGCACCACTTCGCTGCCGGTTGGGGTATCTCGCCAGTGGCGGGTAAGCAGAAAACCTGCACGCGGTTCGGTCACGTTAACTCCGGGAAATGAATTGCCTGAAGTATATCATGGATGTTTATACAGTGCCTGCGTGTGGCGATAGTGTCAGCACTCTGTCAACATCGTTCTACAATTCTTGCCTTGACGGTTCGGCGCTGGCTCCGGACAATCCAGCCTCTATATTCCGCAGAGGATAGTTATGGAAGCCTGGATTCAACATCTGTTTTCGCAATCGCTGGAGTACGCGCTGATGGCCGTGGCGCTGGTGACCTTCCTTGAGTCGCTGGCGTTCGTGGGATTGCTGTTGCCAGGAACCGTATTAATGGCCAGTCTTGGGGCTCTGGTGGGCAGCGGACAAATTGGCCTTTATCCTGCCTGGGCGGCGGGTTTTGCCGGTTGCCTGATTGGCGACTGGGTCTCGTATGGCATCGGCTGGAAGTTCCAGGGGCCATTACACCGCTGGAAATATCTGAAAAAGTATCAGGGCCTGCTGGATAAAACCGAGCACGCGCTGCATGAACACAGCATGTTTACGATTTTGGTGGGGCGCTTCGTCGGCCCGACGCGGCCGTTGATTCCATTGGCGGCGGGCATGCTGGAGCTGCCGGTGCGCAAATTCCTGCCGCCCAATTTGATTGGCTGTATTCTCTGGCCCCCGGCTTATCTGATGCCGGGTATCCTCGCCGGTGTGGCGATTGATGTACCGCAGGCCGCGCAAGGCGGCAATTTTAAGTGGCTGCTGTTGCTGGTGGCGTTGCTGATGTGGATGGGCTGCTGGCTGATGTGGCGCTGGTGGCGCAGTGGTAAAACCACTGACTGGGCAACGAAATATCTGCCGCAGGCGCGCTTGCGCTGGCTGGCACCGCTGGCCGCTGTTATCGGCGTGGCCGCATTTATCGCCATTCAGTATCACCCGATGATGCCCATCTTCCGCCATCTGTTGTGGAAGGTGTTCTTCGCTTAAGGCCTTTTCACGCCAAGGATGGCAGCCGCTTCACTCTCTCCACTGATCAAGCTCGCCGTGCTGCCATCCCAATAAATCCGACCATCAACCACCACCAGACTGCGCGGCGCAATTTGCTGAGCGTCTTCCAGGCTATGCGACACCATCAGCAAAGTAATGTTGCGGCTTTCGCACACCGAACGCACCAGTTGCAGCATCTCACCGCGCAGCGCCGGATCGAGCGCAGAGAAGGGTTCATCCAGTAGCAGGATTGGCCGATCGCGCAACAGGCAGCGTGCTAAGGCTACACGCTGGCGTTGACCACCAGAAAGCTCCGCGGGCAAGCGGTTCAGCATCTCCGCTAATCCGGTCTGCTCAGCGATGGCGGCCAACTGTTGTTGCTGTTCCCGCGTCAGTTTCAAGCCCGGATGCAAACCTAACCCCATATTTTGCTGCACTGTCAGGTGCGGGAAGAGATTGTTCTCCTGGAACAGCATCGACACTGGCCGTGCAGAGGGCACGCTGCGCGTGTGATCGACGCCATTCATCATCAGGGTTCCCTGGCTCACTGGCAAAAAACCACCGATTAGACTGAGCAAGGTGCTTTTGCCTGCGCCGCTGGGACCAAGGATTGCCAGACGTTCACCCGCCTGGGCTTCAAAACGGAAGCGCATTGGCAGATGCTGGTAAAGGTAAGTGAGGTTATTCAGTGTCAGCATGGCGACCCGGCAGTTTTTCCATCAGGGTAAAGAGTAACAGGCACAGCAGTAACAGCAGCAGTGCCGTCACGGCACCGTCCGCGCCGCGGTAAGCGCCAATTTGCTGGAACAGATAGAATGGCAGCGTACGGAAATCGGCGCTGCCAAACAGGGCCACCACGCCGAAATCACCAATCGACAGTACGCAGGCAAACGCCAGCGCTTGCGCAATGGGCCGCTTCAGCGCGCGCAGTTCAATCAGTTTCAGGCGATGAATACCAGCAATGCCCAGTGAGGCGCAGAGCGGGCTGTAACGGGCGCTGATATCGCGCATCGGGTTCTCCAGCACTTTCATCGCATAGGGGATGGCAATCAGCGCATTGGTGAAGATCACTAAGCCATCGGCACGCTGCGGCAGGCCGATGGTGGCGGTGAACAGCAGGAAAAAGCCGCTGGCCAGCACGATGCCTGGCATCGCCAGAATCAGCATGCCGCTCAGTTCCATCGCCTGTGCCGCCATATTGCGCTGGCGCTGCCGTAGCTCACGGCTGCTCCATAGCAACATCATCGTCAGTACCACGCACAGCAATCCGGCGCCGATGGCGATGCGCAGTGAGGTGAAGGTCGCTTGCCATAACGCGGGTTGTTGCAGCGCACCTGCAACACCACCGCGCAAGCCATCAACGATCACCGCAGCGAGCGGCGGCAGTAACAGCAGTAGCGCACAGACAATCAGTAGCGTGTCGCCGATCCGGGCATGCCAGCTATCCTGGGGATCACGCCAGCCTCGAATATTTTGGCTGCCGGTGGGGATGGCTTTGCTGAAGCGCTGGCTTAACAGCACCAGCAGCAGACAACAGCCAAGCTGTAACAGTGCCAGCAGGGCTGCACGGCTGGGATCGTAATCAAAGCTCAGCGCCTGATAGATAGCCAGTTCCAGCGTGGTGGCGCGCGGTCCACCGCCCAGTGCCAGCACGGTGGCAAAGCTGGCGAAGCACAGCATAAAAATCAGTGCGGCGGTGGGCAGAATCTGGCGTCGCAGCCATGGCCACTCGACGAAACGAAACTGGTTCCACCCGCGTAAGCCAAGCTGGGCGGCTGACTGACGCTGCTCGCCGGGAATACTTTCCAGCGCCTGCAATAGCATGCGGGTGGCGAGCGGCAGATTGAAGAACACGTGTGCCAGCAGAATGCCCTGCAGGCCATAGGGTGAGAAGTGGTAGTCGAGTCCTGCTAAGGCGCAGAGTTGAGCCAGCCAGCCGCTGCGACCGTAGACACTGAGCAAGCCAAATACCGCAACCAAAACCGGCAAGACCAGCGTCATGGCGCACAGACGCAGCAGCAGCGTGCGCCCTGGAAAGCGACGGCGATACAGCGCGCGTGCCAGAAGAATTGATGGCAGCACCGAGAACAATGCGGACAGCAGCGCCTGCTCAAACGAAAACGCCAGCACGTGATGCAGATAGCTGTCAGTGAGCAAGGCGCGCCAGTCAGTGACGGGCGCGGCCAGCGTTAAGGCACCAAACGCCAGCAGTGCCACTGCGCACAATAGCAGCGCAACGGCACTTCCAGGAATTAACCAGGCTGGCATTAACGGCTAACGGCTTGTTGCCAGGTGCGAATCCAGTCAGCGCGATGATCGGCCACTTCGGCTGAGCGATATTGCAGCGCATTCGCCGGAACGGTCAGCGACTGATAACCCGCAGGCAGATCGCTTTTGATCACCGGATACATCCAGTTGCCAGTCGGAATGGTCTGCTGGAAGGCTGGCGACACCATAAATTGCATAAACTGCTGCGCCAGTTTCGGCTGTTTGCTGCTAGCGAGCTGAGCAGCCACTTCCACTTGCAGATAATGGCCTTCGCTAAACGGCGCAGCGGCGTAGTTATCTTTCTTCTCTTCAATGATGTGATAAGCGGGAGAGGTGGTGTAACTCAGCACCAGATCGCCTTCGCCTTTCAGGAACAGGCCATAGGCTTCGCTCCAGCCCTTGGTGACGGTGACCGTTTTCTGTGCCAGCTTCTGCCAGGCGTCAGGTGCTTTATCGCCATACACTTTTTGCATCCACAGCAGCAGGCCTAATCCCGGCGTGCTGGTGCGTGGATCTTCATAGATCACACGCAACTTTTCCGGGCTTTCGACCAGTTCTTTCAGGCTTTTCGGTGGGTTCTTCAGCTTGTTTTTATCGTAGACGAAGGCGAAGTAGCCGTAATCGAAGGGAACGAAGGTGTCGTTATGCCAGCTATCAGGCAGTTGCAATTTACTGGTGTCGACGGTGCTTTTCGCAAACAGGCCGGTTTTTTCGGCGGCTTGCACGAGGTTGTTATCGAGGCCCAGCACCACATCGGCTTTGCTGTTTTTGCCTTCCATCCGCACGCGGTTGAGCAGTGACACGCCATCTTCCAGCGCCACATAGTTCAGTTCGCAGCCGCACTCGGCTTCAAAGGCTTTTTTGACGGCAGGGCCGGGGCCCCACTCTGCAGAGAACGAGTCGTAGGTGTAAACAGTAAGAACAGGCTTGGCAGCTAACACCGGGGCAGAGACCAACAGCAACACGGGCAAGACTTTGTTTAACACTTTGCGCTCCTTGAGGAGAAGATAAAGTTGAGTCGCAAAGGATCTGAGTTATCGCTCATCTCAAATCCCTACGCCGGTATGAGCCGGATCAGGTTCGACGGGTTTCTCTCAGCCCGATACCAGGGCACCCCGTTGAGAACGGCTTATTTTAGACACTTCTGTGACAGCGCGAAAGTGTCACAGCTCCGGTGGTGCAAACCAGGCCGATTTAAAGTCAAACCAGCCGAGCGTGTTGAGCCGCACACCGCGCATACTGCGCTGGCCTTCCAGCATTAACCAGTGATGGAAGAGCGGATGAACAAAGTCGCTGTTCACCAACTGTTTGCTCCACTCGGCCAGAGGCAAGGCTTTCTGTCGCCACTGTTGTGCATCTGCGTGCCAGTCAATCGGAACGCAGTGATGCATGAGCGGCAATTCGTAGAGCTGCGCAAACAGTGCGTAGTCGAGCGGCAGAGTGAAGTTGACGCTGCCGAGCCAGATGTCACTCTCTCCTTCACCTTCGAACCATGCTTCATAACTCAGCTCGCGCGTGATCAGTTCGACACCCTGTTCAGCCAGCAACGGGCGCAGGGCGTTAGCAATACCTTCATGCTCAACATGATGGCTATACCAGCTGATGGTCAGTTGCGTTAGCCCATCAGGCTTTTCGGCCGGGGTGAGATCGCGGCGATGGTGCCAGCGCGGTAAGAAACCGTATGCCGGGAACCAGTAGCGCTGATAGCCCACACCCGCATGGTTGAGCAGGGCAATCGGATTGAGCAGATAGCTCACCCAGCGGCGAAAATGGGTATCCTTACCACGCTCTGAGCGCTGGTCGAACAGCAGGAAATAGCAGCCTTCTTCCAGACGGCTCTCTTCTGACTTCTCATCGGCGGTTTCCCCCTGCAGCTTCACGCCGGCATACACCAGCTCGTCGCTGATTTCCGGCAGCACCCAAATCGACACGTCATCAATCAGCGCGCGATAGCCAAAATAGTCATCAAAGGCGGCAATTTTCAGCTGCGTCTGCTGATTGCGTACCACACTGTAGGGGCCGGTGCCGATGGGTTGACGGGCAAAATGGCGCAACGTCGGCCACTCACGCGGCAGGATCATGGCGCTGACGCTGGCCAGCAGCCAGGGCAGCCAGTCATCAGGCTGCGTCAGATGAATATCCAGTGTCCAGGGCGCGGGAGAGTGCAGTTTATCGATATGTGAGAACAGCGGCTGACTGCGGACACGTTCCAGTGAGGCGATGATGTCTTCCATCTCCAGTTCGCGGCCGTGGTGGAAGCGAATCGCGGGTCGTAAAAAGAAACGCCAGTTGAGCGGGGAGGTTTGTTGCCAGTGGTGGGCGATATCCGCTTCGATTTCCCCCTTTTCCTCATTTATTCGCGTCAGGCCGTTAAAGATTTGTCGCGCCAGATGAGTTTCCGAACGACGCAGCGGCGAGCCGGGCAGCAGATTGGGCAGCGGGCGGTAATAGAGCACGCGCAGGATATGCTTGCCCTGGCGAAAACTACGCCCGAGGTGGGCCGCAATCATCTGCCGCACCTGATTCTTATCGCCCACCAGTTGCACCAACTGTTCGATGCGGTCCTGCTCCAGTAAATCTTCCGCGCGCTGTTGCTGCAGTGCTAAGCCGGTGTAATTGAAGCTCAGACTAGAACGCTTGCCGCGCCCGGCTTCTGCCTGCCAAATCAGCCAGCCCGCATCCTGCATGGCATTTAGCAGATTGCGCATATGGCGTCGCGAACAGTGCAGCCGTTCAGCCAGATCGCTTAAGGTGGTTTCCTGGTCCACTCCCTGGCAGCTTTGCCATAGGCGGATGAACTGCTGTTGCAGTCGCGCAGAGGACATAAAAGGGGAACTCCTTCTCAGAATCGCTCAGTTTTTCCTGCCCCATATTAGAGGCATACTGCCAGGTAATGGAAGAGCGGGAGGCATTCAGCAATGAATGGCGCTCTGCCAGCGGTTCCGCCGACGTGGAGCCTTTTCTGAGTAGGGTGCATTTCACCGCCAGCAGCGTTTTCTCTGCTGGCTTTTTTCGTTTTGCTGTGAAATCTTCTACCCTCTTTGTCTTAGCCTCATTTCTCCGCAAAGGGATTTCTGCATGAAATCGCTGTTAACGCGCCAGCGTCGTCTCAACCCGGTTTATCTCTCTTTTATGGCGGTGTCGTTTATGACCGGCGTCGCCGGTGCTCTACAGGCGCCCACGCTCAGTTTATTTTTGACGCGGGAAGTGCAGGTGCGACCGTTTTGGGTTGGGCTGTTTTTTACTATTAACGCGATTGCTGGGATCGTGATTAGCCTCCTAATGGCGAAGCGTTCGGACAATCGTGGCGATCGTCGCAATCTGATTCTATTTTGCTGCCTGATGGCGGTACTGAATGCGCTGCTGTTTGCCTTTAATCGCCATTACTGACGCTGATCAGCGTGGGGGTGTTGCTATCGGCACTGGCCAGCGTGGCAATACCGCAGATATTTGCGCTGGCACGGGAATATGCCGATCAGTCGGCGCGTGAAGTGGTGATGTTCAGCTCAGTGATGCGTGCGCAACTGTCGCTGGCGTGGGTGATTGGCCCGCCGCTGTCGTTCGCCTTAGCCCTCAATTATGGCTTCGTGACGCTGTTCTGCGTAGCGGCGGCGATCTTCGTGCTCAGTATGCTGTTGATTTGGCGTACTCTGCCATCGGTACCGCGCGTGGCCGCGACGCCAGAGCAGGTATTGACCCAGCTCAGCCCATGGAAAGATAGCCAGGTGCGGATGCTGTTTATCGCCTCCGTGGTGATGTGGGCGTGCAACACCATGTATATCATCGACATGCCGCTGTATATCAGCTCAACGCTGGGGCTGCCGGAAAAGTTGGCGGGATTATTGATGGGGACGGCGGCAGGGCTGGAGATTCCTATCATGCTGCTGGCTGGGCACTATGCCAAACGCTTTGGTAAGCGCAAGTTGGTGCTGTTAGCGCTAGTGGCGGCGATCCTGTTCTATCTCGGACTGGTGTTGTTCAAGTCGCGCACGGCATTGATGGTGCTGCAGCTGTTCAACGCGGCGTTTATCGGCATCGTCGCCGGGATTGGCATGTTGTGGTTTCAGGATCTCATGCCGGGACGCGCGGGCGCGGCGACCACGATGTTTACCACCTCGATATCCACCGGTTTGATTATTGCGGGATTGATACAGGGCACGCTGAGCGAGCGCTTTGGCCATGAATCGGTGTATTGGCTGGCATTAGCGATGGCGGTTGTGGCGCTGGGGCTGGCGTCGCGCGTGCGTGATGCCCAATGAATAAAAAGTCGCCAGCAAAGGCGACTTGGTAGGCATTCAGGGCGAATCTCTTCGGTACGCATTGAAGCGCACCGAAAAGGGCATTAACGTAGGAATGCTGGCTGAGTGGTCTCGTAGTTGGAGATGGACGCTTCGTGTTGAAGCGTCAAACCAATGCTGTCGAGACCGTTAATCATGCAGTGACGGCGGAAGCTGTCGATTTCAAAGCTGTAAGACTTATCACCCGCCGTGACGGTCTGCGCTTCCAGATCCACGGTAAAGGTCACGCCTGGCTGCGCGGCCACCAGTTTGAACATCTCATCCACTTCTTCATCGCTCAATTTCACCGGCAGCAACTGGTTGTTGAAGCTGTTGCCATAGAAAATATCCGCGAAGCTTGGTGCAATCACCACATGGAAACCGAAGTCGGTCAGCGCCCACGGTGCGTGCTCACGTGATGAGCCGCAGCCGAAGTTTTCACGCGCCAGCAAAATGCTGGTGCCTTTAAATTCCGGCTTGTTCAGCACGAAACCTGGGGTTGGCACGGTGCCCGCATCATCTTCAAAACGCCAGTCGTGGAACAGGTGCGCACCAAAACCGGTGCGCGTCACTTTTTGCAGGAACTGCTTTGGAATGATGGCATCGGTATCGACGTTTGCGGCATCCAGTGGCGCTACAATGCCAGTGTGTTGAGTAAATTTGTTCGCCATGGCTTAAGCTCCCTGAGTCAATTCACGAATGTCGGCAAAACGACCGGTTACTGCTGCCGCTGCAGCCATCGCCGGGCTCACTAAGTGAGTGCGACCGCCACGGCCCTGACGACCTTCAAAGTTACGGTTACTGGTGGAGGCACAACGCTCGCCTGGGTTCAGACGGTCATTGTTCATCGCCAGACACATGGAGCAACCCGGCAGACGCCATTCAAAACCCGCTTCCAGGAAGATTTTGTCCAGACCTTCGGCTTCGGCTTGTGCCTTCACTGGGCCTGAGCCAGGGACGACCATGGCAACAACGCCAGGTGCGACTTTACGGCCTTTAGCGATGGCTGCCGCTGCGCGCAAATCTTCAATTCGTGAGTTGGTGCAGGAGCCGATAAAGACTTTGTCGATAGCGACTTCAGTCAGTTTGATACCCGGCTGTAAATCCATGTACGCCAAGGCTTTCTCGGCAGAAGCACGCTCAACCGGATCGGCAAAGGACTGAGGATTTGGGATCGCCTGATCAACCGCCATCACCTGGCCTGGGTTGGTGCCCCAGGTCACCTGCGGAGCAATATCGGCCGCGTTCAAAGTGACAATGGTGTCAAATTTGGCATCGCTGTCGGACTTCATCGTACGCCAGTAAGCGACGGCTTCATCCCACTGCTCGCCTTTCGGTGCGAACTGTTTGTCTTTCAGGTAAGCGAAAGTGGTGTCATCCGGTGCGACCAGACCCGCTTTCGCACCCATTTCAATCGCCATGTTACACAGCGTCATACGGCCTTCCATGCTCAGCGCTTCAATCGCTGGGCCACAGAATTCGACAACGTGACCGGTACCGCCGGCGCTGCCGGTTTTACCGATAATCGCCAACACGATATCTTTGGCCGTAATGCCTGGTGCCGCTTCACCCAGCACTTCAATCTTCATGGTTTTGGCACGGCCCTGCTTCAGGGTCTGGGTGGCAAACACGTGTTCAACTTCGGAGGTACCGATACCGAATGCCAGCGAGCCGAATGCGCCGTGGGTTGCGGTATGGGAATCGCCGCAGACGATGGTCATGCCCGGCAGTGTCATCCCTTGTTCAGGTCCGATAACGTGCACGATGCCCTGGAACGGGTGATTCAGGTCATACAGCTGAATGCCGAACTCAGCACAGTTCTTGATCAGCTCCTGCATCTGAATACGCGCCATCTCACCCGACGCGTTAATGTCTTTGGTCTGGGTAGAAACGTTGTGGTCCATGGTGGCGAACGTCTTCGACGGCTGGCGCACTTTGCGGCCGTGCGCGCGCAGGCCATCGAAGGCCTGCGGTGACGTCACTTCATGGATCAGATGGCGATCGATGTACAATAACGGGGTTTCATTAGGTGCTTCGTGGACGACATGTGCATCAAATAACTTCTGGTATAAGCTTTTCATTTTATTATTTTTCCTCAGCGATAAAACCGGCAATGATGCTGCCCATTTCATCTGTGCTCACAGCTGGGCCGTTACCGGCTAAATCGCGGGTACGATGGCCCGCTTCCAGCGCACGGCTGACCGCACGCTCGATACTGTCTGCGGCTTCACCTGCATTCAGGCTAAAGCGCAACAGCAGAGACAACGAGAGAATCTGTGCAATCGGGTTGGCAATGTTCTGACCGGCGATATCTGGCGCAGAACCACCCGCAGGCTCATACAAACCGAAACCTTCTTCGTTCATGCTGGCAGAAGGCAGCATGCCCATGGAACCGGTGATCATTGCACATTCGTCTGACAGGATGTCACCGAACAGGTTAGAACAGAGCAGCACGTCAAACTGTGATGGATCTTTAATCAGCTGCATGGTGGCGTTATCGATGTACATGTGGCTCAGCTGCACATCCGGATAATCTTTTGCCACTTCGTTGACGATCTCACGCCACATCACAGAGGTTGCCAGCACGTTAGCTTTATCCACTGACGTCACTTTGTTACGACGCTTGCGTGCGGCTTCAAAGGCGTTGCGCGCAATACGCTCGATCTCGAAACGATGATACACCTCGGTATCAAATGCACGCTCATGCGGACCGCTACCTTCACGACCTTTTGGCTGACCGAAATAGATACCGCCGGTTAATTCACGCACGCACAGGATGTCGAAACCGCGTGCGGCGATGTCACTGCGCAGTGGGCAAAACGCTTCCAGACCTTTATATAAGGAAGCGGGGCGCAGATTGCTGAACAGCTTAAAGTGTTTACGCAGTGGCAACAGTGCGCCACGCTCTGGCTGACCCGCCGGCGGCAGGTGTTCCCATTTTGGACCACCAACAGAGCCGAACAGAATCGCATTGGCTTGCTCAGCACCGGCCACAGTAGCAGGCGGCAGCGGTTCACCGTGACGATCGATGGCGATACCGCCAACATCATATTCGCTGGTGGTGATACGCATGTCGAAGCGTGCGCGAATCGCATCGAGAACTTTGATGGCCTGCGCCATCACTTCCGGGCCGATTCCGTCGCCTGGCATTACCGCAATATGATAAGACTGAGTCATAGTTACACCGTTTCCTTCTGATCTTTAAATTTACGCTGCAATTCTTTTTCTACCTGTTTGGCGCGCCAGATGTTGTTCAGGGCGTTCACCATAGCCTTGGCAGAAGATTCGACGATATCGGTCGCCAGGCCAACGCCATGGAATTTACGACCGTTGTAGTTCACCACGATATCAACCTGACCCAGCGCGTTCTCGCCGTGGCCTTTCGCCGTCAACTTGTAGTTCACCAGCTCGGCTTCAAAGCCGGTGATGCGATTGATGGCCTGATACACGGCATCCACCGGGCCGTTACCGGTCGCGGCATCGGCTTTGGTCTCTTCGCCACAGCCCAACTGCACAGACGCGGTAGCAGTCACGCTGGAACCGGTCTGCACATTGAATTCGTTCAGTTGGAAATACTCTGGCTCTTCATTCTGTTTGTTGATGAAGGCCAGCGCTTCCAGGTCGTAATCAAATACCTGGCCTTTCTTATCGGCCAGTTTCAGGAAGGCATCGTACAAAGCATCAACGTTGTAGTCGGAGTCTTTGTAGCCCATCTCTTCCATGCGATGTTTTACCGCAGCGCGGCCTGAACGTGAGGTCAGGTTTAACTGGATTTTATGCAGGCCGATGGATTCCGGAGTCAGGATTTCGTAGTTCTCGCGGTTCTTCAACACGCCATCCTGATGGATACCGGAAGAGTGGGCGAAAGCACCGGTGCCGACGATCGCTTTGTTGGCCGGAATCGGCATGTTGCAGATTTGGCTGATCAACTGGCTGGTGCGGTAGATTTCCTGATGATGAATATTGGTGTGCAGATTCATGATCTGCTGACGGGTTTTAATCGTCATGATCACTTCTTCCAGCGCACAGTTACCGGCACGTTCACCCAGGCCATTGATGGTGCCTTCAACCTGACGTGCACCCGCTAACACCGCTGCTACGGCATTGCCGGTTGCCATGCCTAAATCATCATGGGTGTGAACGGACAAAATGGCTTTATCGATGTTCGGTACGCGTTCGCGCAGCTGGCTGAAGATGTTGGCGTACTCGTGCGGTAAGGTGTAGCCGACCGTATCCGGGATGTTGATGGTGGTCGCGCCGGCGTTAATCGCGGCTTCTACCACGCGGCACAGATCGTCAATCGGTGTACGACCGCCGTCTTCGCAAGAGAACTCAACGTCATCGGTGTAGTTGCGGGCACGTTTAATCGAGGCTACCGCGCGGTCAATCACATCAGGCAACGTACTGCGCAATTTGGTGGCGATATGCATTGGCGAAGTGGCGAGGAAAGTATGAATGCGGAATGCTTCAGCCACACGCAAGGCCTCGTAGGCGGCATCAATATCCTTATCCACGCAGCGAGCCAGGGCGGCAACGCGGCTGTTTTTCACCGAGCGCGCGATGGTCTGCACCGATTCGAAATCGCCAGGCGAAGAGATAGGGAAACCGACTTCCATTACATCCACGCCCATACGCTCCAGCGCCAGGGCGATCTGCAGTTTTTCTTTAACACTCAGGCTGGCCTGTAATGCCTGCTCGCCGTCGCGCAGAGTGGTATCGAAAATAATAACTTGCTGGCTCATGGTCATCTTCCTTTTGCTTTAACTCAACTTCGCCGGTGTAACGAGCATAAAAAAACCCGCGCATCGGCGCGGGTTCTTTAAACTTCTTCAGGTTCGAATCAGTGATTGATTCCACCCACAAGTCTACCGCGCAAACTGAATGCGTTTAGTAGTAGACCGAGTAGGCGGAAAGAATGAAACATGAATCAAACCTCGTAAATTTTGTGCTGCACATATTGATACTGGGATTGCTGCGGGAAGTCAACCCTAAGTGAAAGGGTATTTCTTTTGTAGGTTAAGGGTGATCTGCTGCGAATATCCCGCTATACAGAGCTTTGGCATTAATTAGCGGCATGCATAATGGCTTAAACAGCCTAAAAAATTTTTTATAAAAGTGAATTAATTTTAATGCATTGAATTTAATGGGTTTATCTGGGTTTTCGGTACAATCATAAAAACAAGATTTGGCGGGTTGCTTAGCACAATGTCATGCAAGAAGCGGATTTTAAAGTTAATCACGCCAGAAAGTAATATTCAGGAAAAATTGTGGGCTAACCGGCCAGGCAATATGAAAATCATATTTCTTAGAACACGCTGCAAATAATCATGAAACCAGCATTTTCATCTGTGGTTGTGGGATGGCATTAGTTTAATCCTCGCGAGCGATTATCACGTGTCAGTGCCTTTTGTGCCGAAATAAGCCTGTCGCAGCGTCCTGTCGTTTGCAGGCCGGGTTTTCTGCGGTTATGGTAATCGACCTACTCTTAAAAGAATCAACTCAAGTAGATTCCCTGTACCTGGAAGGCAGAAATGAATTCTGTCATCTGAGCATAAACATAAGGTTTTGATCTTAACTGGCGAATACGGGGCTGGGTGCCAGTGGCGCAGGGGCAATGCGCGTCACGGGATCCGGTTCCTCAAGCCTGGAGGCAGAAAATGGAGATGTTGTCAGGAGCCGAAATGGTCGTCCGTTCGTTAATCGATCAGGGCGTTAAGCAGGTATTCGGCTATCCGGGCGGAGCAGTGCTCGACATTTACGATGCGCTGCAAACGGTCGGTGGTATTGACCACGTATTAGTGCGTCACGAGCAAGGCGCAGTGCATATGGCTGATGGTCTGGCACGCGCGACCGGCGAAGTCGGCGTGGTGCTGGTCACCTCAGGTCCAGGCGCAACCAATGCCATTACCGGTATTGCGACGGCCTACATGGATTCGATTCCGATGGTGATTCTGTCGGGTCAGGTGCCGTCTTCACTGATCGGCTACGATGCGTTCCAGGAGTGCGACATGGTCGGGATTTCCCGTCCGGTGGTCAAACACAGCTTCCTGGTGAAAAACGCCGAAGAGATCCCAACCGTGCTGAAAAAAGCCTTCTGGCTGGCAGCAAGCGGCCGCCCAGGCCCGGTGGTGATCGACCTGCCAAAAGACATTCTTAATCCAGCGAACAAACTGCCGTACGTCTATCCTGAGTCGGTCAGCATGCGCTCTTATAACCCGACGATTCAGGGGCATAAAGGACAGATTAAGCGTGCACTGCAAACGCTGCTGGCCGCGCATAAGCCGGTGATTTATGCCGGTGGCGGTGCGATTATGTCAGGCTGTGAGGCGGAGCTGCTGCAGTTAGCTGAACAGCTGAATATTCCGGTCACCATGTCACTGATGGGCCTCGGCGTGTTCCCTGGCACGCATCGCCAGAGTGTAGGCATGCTGGGCATGCACGGTACTTACGAAGCCAACATGACCATGCACAATGCCGATTTGATTTTCGGCATTGGTGTGCGCTTCGATGATCGTACCACTAACAACCTGGCTAAATATTGCCCGAACGCCACCATCATGCATATCGACGTCGATCCGACCTCGATTTCCAAAACCGTCAGCGCCGATATCCCCATTGTGGGTGATGCGAAGCAGACGCTGTCGCAGATGCTGGAACTGCTGGCGCAAAGCGATGCGAAGCAAGAGCTGGATAGCCTGCGCGACTGGTGGCAGACCATTGATGGCTGGCGTAGCCGTAAGTGTCTGGAATTTGATCGCACCAGCGACAAGATCAAACCGCAAGCGGTTATCGAAACCATTTGGCGTCTGACTAAGGGGGATGCGTACGTTACCTCTGACGTCGGTCAGCATCAGATGTTCGCCGCGCTCTATTATCAGTTTGATAAGCCGCGTCGCTGGATCAACTCCGGTGGCCTTGGCACCATGGGCTTCGGCTTACCGGCTGCACTGGGCGTGAAAATGGCGCTGCCGGATGAAACCGTCATCTGCGTGACCGGTGATGGCAGTATTCAGATGAACATCCAGGAACTGTCGACTGCGCTGCAGTACGATTTGCCTGTGCTGGTACTGAACCTCAACAACGGTTTCCTCGGTATGGTGAAACAGTGGCAGGATATGATTTATTCCGGCCGCCACTCGCAATCCTACATGCAATCTCTGCCTGACTTTGTGCGTTTAGCCGAAGCCTACGGACACGTGGGTATTTCCATCGCGCACCCCGCTGAGCTAGAAGAGAAGCTGCAGCTGGCATTGGATACCCTGGCGAAAGGGCGTCTGGTGTTTGTTGATGTGAATATCGACGGCAGCGAGCACGTTTACCCGATGCAGATTCGCGGTGGTTCGATGGATGAGATGTGGCTGAGCAAAACGGAGAGGACTTAATTATGCGTCGTGTGTTATCGGTATTGCTGGAAAATGAATCCGGCGCATTGTCTCGCGTGGTGGGCTTGTTCTCACAGCGCGGCTACAACATCGAAAGCCTGACCGTTGCGCCAACCGACGATCCCACGCTGTCACGCATGACCATTCAGACGGTCGGCGATGAAAAAGTGCTGGAGCAGATTGAAAAGCAACTGCACAAGCTGGTGGACGTGTTACGTGTCAGCGAGTTAGGGCAGGGTGCTTACGTTGAACGTGAAATCATGCTGGTGAAGATTCAGGCAAGCGGGTATGGCCGTGAAGAAGTGAAGCGCAGCGCGGAAATTTTCCGTGGCCAGATTATCGATGTGACGCCAACGCTGTACACGGTTCAGCTGGCAGGCACCAGCGATAAACTCGACGCCTTCCTTAACACGGTGCGCGATGTTGCTGAGATCGTTGAAGTGGCGAGATCAGGGATTGTGGGCGTGTCACGTGGCGATCGTGTGATGCGTTAATTCCGCAGAGTTATCATCCTGCTTCAAAGCTAACCCGGCGTAATGCCGGGTTTTTTTATTTAATGCGCTTGTGAGTGCTGCCCGATAAAAGCGGTTGCTCAGCGTAGTGTTCTGCGGTTAGATGTTACAAATGTTTTACCCATAGCTACTCTGCGGACATTTGCCCAGCCCTGGCTTAACAGAATTAAGGTGTCATCGTGAAACTGGATGAAATTGCGCGCCTGGCGGGCGTGTCGCGCACCACGGCCAGCTACGTTATTAATGGCAAAGCGCGGCAGTATCGTGTCAGCGACAAAACCGTCGAAAAAGTGATGGCGGTGGTGCGTGAACATAATTATCACCCCAATGCTGTTGCGGCAGGCCTGCGCGCCGGGCGTACGCGTTCAATTGGTCTGGTGATCCCGGATCTTGAGAACACCAGTTACACGCGCATTGCCAATTATCTGGAGCGCCAGGCTCGTCAACGTGGCTATCAGCTGCTGATTGCCTGCTCGGAAGATCAGCCTGACAATGAAATGCGCTGTATTGAACATCTGCTACAGCGCCAGGTGGATGCGATCATCGTTTCGACCTCTCTGCCGCCAGAACACCCGTTTTATCAGCGCTGGATCAACGATCCGCTGCCGATTATCGCGTTGGACCGCGCGCTGGATCGTGAACACTTCACCAGTGTGGTCGGTGCCGATCAGGACGATGCGCATGCACTGGCGGCTGAATTGCGTCAGCTTCCGGTGAAAAACGTGCTGTTCCTTGGGGCCTTGCCTGAGCTTTCAGTCAGTTTCCTGCGTGAAATGGGCTTCCGCGATGCGTGGAAAGACGATGAACGTACGGTGGATTACCTCTACTGCAACAGCTTTGATCGCGCTGCGGCTGCCTCACTGTTCGAGAAATACCTCGAAGATCATCCGATGCCGGATGCGTTGTTTACCACTTCATTCGGTCTGCTTCAGGGCGTGATGGATATCACCCTGAAGCGTGATGGCCGCCTGCCCACTGATCTGGCTATCGCCACCTTTGGCGACCACGAATTACTGGACTTTTTAGAGTGCCCGGTACTGGCGGTGGGGCAGCGTCATCGCGATGTCGCCGAGCGCGTGCTGGAATTAGTTTTGGCCTCGCTGGATGAACCGCGTAAACCGAAGCCGGGATTAACCCGTATTCGCCGCAATTTATTCCGCCGTGGTCAATTAAGCCGACGTATGAAATGAAATCGCGGGCAGATCGCTGCCCGCACTTATTAATCATCCAGATATTTTTCTGCCATAGGACTGGGGTAAAAAAGCGTAAATAGTCACCACTTTCCCTAACGAATTAACTGTGCTGAATTTTCTTATTTGTTTACATCTTCAGCAGTGACGCGTAGCAGAGCTGGCGCGATGGTGCTGGGCTTCCTTTCAGAAATCCCCTAAAATGCAGCCGCTGTCGCATATCCCGGGATAATTATCTTTTGCGATTAAAACGCTTTATTTTTCGCCATTTTTCAAATCGTGAAAATTTTTATTCCATTATTCATCAGGTTAATTTCTTATTTTGCCAATCATTCCCCTTAATTGCCCTCCATTAAATAATTCTCACCCTTGTAAAGAGTGATATTCACTTGTCGTTGCGGCTTGACAAGGATTTCATAGGCTCCGTAAACTCGTTTCGTGGTAAAAAGTGGGATAAAGTGGTGAAAACGGGTGATTGGGGGGTAGGACTGACATGTTCCGAGGAGCAACGTTAGTCAATCTCGACGGCAAAGGCCGATTGGCGGTACCAACACGCTATCGTGAATTGCTTGTCGCGGAGTCTCAGGGGCAAATGGTGTGCACCATTGACCTCCACCAGCCATGTCTGTTGCTTTATACCCTGCCCGAATGGGAAATCATCGAGAAAAAACTGGCGCGCTTATCCAGCATGAATCCGAATGAACGTCGCGTGCAGCGACTGCTGTTAGGACATGCCAGTGAATGCCAGATGGATAATGCAGGTCGTTTGTTGCTGGCGAATACGCTACGGCAACATGCGAGCCTGACCAAAGAAGTGATGCTGGTTGGACAGTTCAATAAGTTTGAGCTGTGGGATGAACAGACCTGGTATCAACAAGTTAAGGACGATATTGACGCAGAACAGTCGGCTCAGGAGCCTTTATCTGAGCGGTTGCAGGACTTGTCGCTATAGCTATGCAGGATAATTTTAAACACACCACAGTGCTGCTGGATGAGGCGGTTAACGGCCTCAATATCAGGGAAGACGGCATTTACATTGACGGCACTTTTGGGCGCGGCGGTCATTCACGTCTGATCCTTTCGCAACTGGGCGAGAAGGGGCAGTTACTGGCGATCGATCGCGATCCGCAAGCCATAGCCGCCGCAGCTGAAATTCAGGATCCACGTTTTTCGATTGTGCACGGACCCTTTTCGGCGCTGGCAGAGTATGTCGAAGCGCGTGGTCTCACCGGCAAGATCGATGGCGTATTGCTCGATCTTGGCGTGTCATCACCGCAGTTGGATGACGCAGAGCGCGGTTTCTCGTTTATGCGTGATGGGCCACTGGATATGCGTATGGACCCGACACGGGGCCAGTCTGCGGCCGAGTGGCTGATGAACGCCGAGGAAGCCGATATCGCCTTCGTCATCAAGACCTACGGTGAAGAGAAGTTTGGTAAACGTATCGCACGCGCCATCGTCGAGCGCAATCGTGAACAGCCAATGACGCGCACCAAGGAATTAGCCACTGTGATCGCTGCTGCGATGCCAGTGAAAGACAAGTTTAAGCATCCGGCCACGCGCACCTTCCAGGCGATTCGTATCTGGATCAACAGCGAACTGGAAGAGATCGACACCGCGCTGAAAGGGGCAATGTCGGTGCTGGCACCTGGCGGTCGTTTATCGGTTATCAGCTTCCACTCGCTGGAAGATCGATTGGTCAAACGCTTTATGCGCGATCAAAGCCGTGGCCCGCAAGTTCCAGCGGGTATTCCAATGACCGAAAGCCAGCTTAAAGCGCTGGGCGGACGTGAGTTGAAAACCTTAGGCAAGCTGATTCCGGGCGAAGCGGAAGTTAACGAGAACCCACGCGCGCGCAGTTCGGTACTGCGAATTGCTGAGAGGACCGCGACATGATTGGCAACGAGCGACACAGCCTGCCTGGCGTCATCGGCGGTGACCTGCTGCGATTCGGCAAGATCCCGGTGTTGCTACTGATTGCGGTGCTTGTGTCCTCGGTGTTAGTGGTCACCACCACACACAAAACGCGCCTGTTAACGGCGCAGCGCGAACAGTTGGTTTTAGAACGTGATGCGCTCGATATCGAGTGGCGTAACCTGATTTTGGAAGAGAATGCGCTCGGCGATCATAGCCGGGTTGAGCGAATAGCAACCGATAAGCTGCAGATGCAGCATGTTGATCCTTCACAGGAAAATATCGTGGTGCAGAGATAAATAAGGAATCGCAGACCTCAATGAGCGGCGCAGGCAAAACGCTGAAGTTAAAAAAACAGGAAGATAAGGCCAGCTTTATAAGCTGGCGTTTTGCGTTGCTGTGCGGCTGTATTTTACTGGCTTTGGGTGGATTGCTGTCACGCGTGGCGTGGTTACAGGTCATCAGCCCGGATAAACTGGTGAAAGAAGGGGATTTGCGTTCGCTGCGGGTGCAATCTGTTCCTACTGCACGTGGCATGATCAGCGACCGAGCTGGCCGTCCATTGGCTGTCAGTGTACCGGTGAATGCCATCTGGGCTGACCCTAAAGAACTGATGGAACATGGCGGTGTGTCACTCGACAGCCGCTGGAAAGCCCTCTCAGATGCCTTATCTATCCCACTCGATCAACTCGCCGCGCGCGTGAATGCCAATCCCAAAGGGCGCTTTATCTATCTGGCGCGCCAGGTGAATCCGGCCATTGGCGAGTACGTCAAAAAGCTCAAGTTACCCGGCATTTATCTGCGTGAAGAGTCGCGCCGCTACTATCCAGCGGGTCAGGTCACTGCGCATCTGATCGGCTTTACCAACATTGATGGCCAGGGCATTGAGGGCATCGAAAAGAGCTTCGACAAGTGGCTGACCGGTGCGCCAGGCGAGCGTACGGTGCGTAAAGATCGCTATGGTCGCGTGATCGAAGATATCTCCTCCGTGGACAGCCGCGCGGCGCACAACCTGACGCTCAGTATCGACGAGCGTTTGCAGGCGTTGGTTTACCGCGAATTGAACAATGCCGTAGCCTTCAACAAGGCGGAGTCAGGCACTGCCGTTCTGGTGGATGTGAACACCGGCGAAGTGCTGGCGATGGCAAACAGCCCAGCTTACAACCCGAACAATCTCTCCAACACGCCGAAAGATGTGATGCGCAACCGTGCCATTACCGACATCTTCGAGCCCGGCTCCACCGTGAAACCGATGGTGGTGATGACCGCGCTGCAGCGTGGTGTGGTGAAAGAGAACAGCGTACTGAATACCGTGCCGTACCGCGTCAATGGTCATGAGATCAAGGACGTGGCGCGCTACAACGAATTGACCCTTACCGGGGTTTTACAGAAGTCGAGTAACGTCGGGGTTTCACGTTTGGCGTTAGCGATGCCCTCCTCAGCACTTGTAGACACTTACGCGCGCTTTGGACTGGGTAAACCGACCAATTTGGGGCTGGTCGGGGAAAGTAGTGGCTTATACCCTCAAAAACAACGGTGGTCTGACATAGAGAGGGCCACCTTCTCTTTCGGCTACGGGCTAATGGTAACGCCGTTACAGTTAGCGCGAGTCTACGCAACTATTGGCAGCTACGGCATCAATCGCCCGCTGTCGATCACCAAAGTTGACCCGCCAGTGGCGGGTGAACGCGTTTTCCAGGAAGACCTGGTGAAAACGGTGATGCACATGATGGAGAGCGTGGCGTTGCCTGGCGGTGGTGGGGTCAAAGCCGCCATCAAGGGCTATCGCATCGCGATTAAAACCGGTACTGCGAAAAAAGTGGGACCGGACGGACGCTACGTCAATAAATACATTGCTTACACGGCAGGCGTTGCGCCTGCCAGTCGCCCTCGTTTTGCGCTGGTGGTGGTGATCAACGATCCTCAGGCCGGCAAATATTATGGTGGTGCGGTTTCTGCACCGGTGTTTGGCGCCATCATGGGCGGTGTATTACGCACCATGAATATTGAACCGGATGCGCTGCCGACAATTGATAAAGACGAGTTGGTGAAGAACAGAAGTGAGGAACCAAGTGACCGATCGTAACCTGCGCGATTTACTGGCCCCGTGGGTGCCGGGCGCGCCGGCGCGTCCACTCCGTGACATGACACTGGATAGCCGCGCTGCGGCTGCTGGCGATCTGTTTATCGCCGTGGCGGGCCATCATGCTGATGGACGTCGTTTTATTCCGCAGGCTATTGCTCAGGGCGTAGCGGCAGTGATTGCCGAAGCCGAAGGCGAAGCCAGCGATGGAGATATCCGCGAGATGCACGGCGTCCCGGTTATCTACCTGGCGCAGTTGCAGCAGCGTCTCTCTGCACTGGCCGGGCGCTTTTATAAGCAGCCTGCTGAAAAACTCAAATTAATCGGTGTGACCGGCACCAACGGAAAAACCACCACCACGCAGCTGATGGCGCAGTGGGCCAATCTGCTGGGTGAAACCGGTGCCGTGATGGGCACCGTGGGTAATGGCTTATATGGCCAACTGGTGGCCACCGAAAACACCACCGGTTCCGCAGTGGATGTACAACATGTATTGAATGATCTGGTGGAGCAGGGTGCCACGCTGGCCGCGATGGAAGTCTCTTCTCACGGCCTGGTGCAGCATCGCGTGGCGGCATTGCCTTTCGCGGCTGCCGTGTTCACCAATCTGAGCCGCGATCACCTGGATTATCACGGTGATATGCAGGGCTACGAAGCCGCCAAATGGCTGCTGTTCTCTGAGCATCAGGTTGGCGAAGCCATTATCAACGCCGATGACGTGGTCGGACGCCGCTGGCTGGAAAAACTGCCAGATGCCGTTGCCGTCACCATGGATGACAACTTGCAGCCTGGCTGTCGTGGGCGCTGGCTGAAAGCCACAGCGGTGAATTATCACGATGGCGGTGCGCACATCCAGTTCAGCTCCAGCTGGGGTGACGGTGAATTTGATAGCCGTTTGATGGGCGCATTCAATGTCAGCAATCTGCTGCTGGCACTGGCCACCTTGCTGACGCTCGATTATCCGCTGGAGGCATTGGTATCAAGCGCTGCACAGCTGCAACCGGTATGTGGCCGTATGGAAGTGTTCACGGCACCAGAAAAACCCACAGTGGTGGTGGATTATGCCCACACCCCTGATGCGCTGGAAAAAGCGCTGGAAGCCGCGCGCTTGCACTGCAAAGGCAAGCTGTGGTGCGTATTCGGCTGTGGCGGCGATCGCGACAAAGGCAAACGTCCACTGATGGGCGCGATAGCTGAACAGTTTTCTGACATCGTGGTGATCACTGATGACAATCCGCGCAGCGAAGAGCCGACCGCGATTGTGAATGACATTCTGACTGGCTTGCTCGATCCCGGTCGTGCCCGCGTGGTCGCAGGACGTGCGCAAGCGGTCACTAACGCTGTGATGCAGGCCAATGCTGATGACATCGTGCTGGTGGCGGGTAAAGGCCATGAAGATTATCAAATCATTGGTAACCGTCGTCTGGATTACTCCGATCGCGACACCGTCGCCCGTTTACTGGGGGTGATGGCATGATTCCGGTTTCTTTGAAAACACTGGCTGAAATCAGCGGCGGTCAACTGCACGGTGCTGATTTGACGCTGAATGATGTGACCAGCGACACGCGCAAAGTTGCTGATGGCAGCTTGTTTGTCGCACTGGTCGGTGAGCGTTTTGATGCGCATGACTTTGCTCAGGATGCTATTGCCAAGGGTGCCAAAGCGCTGCTGGTGAGTAAGCACTTGCCTTTAGATGTGCCGCAAGTGGTGGTCGCTGATACGCGCATCGCCTTTGGTCAGCTCGGCGCCTGGGTGCGCCAGCAATCGAAGGCGCGTGTAGTAGCCCTGACCGGTTCATCCGGTAAAACCTCCGTCAAAGAGATGACCGCTGCCATTTTGCGTCAGTGTGGTGAAACCCTGTATACCGCAGGCAACCTGAACAACGACTTCGGCGTGCCGATGACGTTGCTGCGTCTGACCCCAGAACACGAGTTCGCGGTGATTGAGCTCGGTGCCAATCATCAGGGCGAAATCGCGTACACCACCGATTTAGTGCGTCCCGAAACGGCGTTGGTAAATAACCTGGCTGCAGCGCATCTGGAAGGCTTTGGTTCACTGGCCGGTGTGGCGAAAGCCAAAGGTGAAATCTTTGGCGGGCTACCGGTACACGGCACTGCCATCGTCAATGCGGACAGCAACGACCTCGCTAACTGGCAGTCGCAGTTTGTCGATAAAACGCTGTGGCGCTTCTCACCCCAGCCGATGGCGGATGCAGAATTCCGTGCCAGTGAAATCGTGCTGCGCGCTGATGCCACGCTGTTTACTTTGCATACGCCGCGCGGGGATATCGATGTTGCGCTGCCGCTGCCAGGCCGCCACAACATCGCGAATGCACTTGCTGCTGCTGCGCTGGCACTGTCTGTTGATGCCCCGCTAAGCGCGATCCAAACCGGTTTGAAAACACTGCAGCCCGTAGCGGGCCGTCTGTTCCCGATACGCCTGGCAGATAACCAACTGCTGCTGGATGACAGCTACAACGCCAACGTCGGCTCGATGACGGCGGCCGCACAGGTAATGGGCGATATGCCGGGGTTCCGCGTGATGGTCGTCGGTGATATGGCCGAACTGGGCGATGAAGCGGAAGCTTGCCATCAGCAGGTGGGTGAAGCCGCCAGGGCAGCAGGTATTGATTGTGTTCTGAGTACCGGCACTTTGAGTCGGTTGATCGGTGAAAGTAGCGGCAAAGGCGAGCATTTTGCCACCAAAGCCGAGCTGACTGAACGTTTACGCGCATTGCTGTCCCAACATCAGGACATCACTATTTTGGTTAAAGGCTCACGTAGCGCCGCCATGGAGCAGGTCGTCGAGAGCTTACAGGAGAAAGGAACATGCTAGTCTGGCTGGCCGAACATTTGGTCGCACTTTATTCCGGCTTTAACGTCTTCTCGTATTTGACGTTTCGCGCCATTGTCAGCCTGCTGACCGCCCTGTTCCTGTCACTCTGGATGGGCCCGCGCCTGATCGCCTGGCTGCAGAAGCTGCAGATAGGCCAGGTGGTGCGTAACGACGGTCCTGAATCGCACTTTAGTAAGCGCGGTACGCCAACCATGGGCGGCATCATGATCCTCACTTCCATCACCGTATCGGTGTTGATGTGGGCGTATCCATCCAACCCTTATGTGTGGTGCGTGCTGGCGGTGCTGATTGGTTTCGGCATCATCGGTTTTGTGGATGACTATCGCAAAGTGGTGCGCAAAGACACCAAAGGCCTGATTGCCCGCTGGAAATACTTCTGGATGTCGGTGATTTCCCTTGGCGTGGCTTTTGCGCTTTACGCTGCGGGTAAAGGTACACCGGCCACACAGTTGGTGGTGCCGTTCTTTAAAGACATCATGCCGCAGCTTGGATTGTTCTATGTGCTGCTGGCTTACTTTGTGATTGTCGGCACCGGTAATGCGGTCAACCTGACTGATGGTCTGGATGGCCTGGCGATTATGCCAACCGTGTTCGTGGCAGCAGGTTTTGCGCTGGTGGCATGGGCGACCGGTAACGTGAAGTTTGCTGAGTATCTGCATATTCCCTATCTGCGCCATGCCGGTGAATTAGTGATTGTCTGTACCGCGATTGTCGGTGCAGGTCTTGGCTTCCTGTGGTTCAACACCTACCCGGCTCAGGTCTTTATGGGCGATGTGGGTTCACTGGCACTGGGTGGCGCGTTAGGTACCATCGCCGTGCTGCTGCGCCAGGAATTTTTGCTGGTGATCATGGGCGGCGTGTTTGTGGTTGAAACGCTGTCGGTGATCCTGCAGGTGGGATCGTTCAAGCTGCGCGGCCAACGCATTTTCCGCATGGCGCCGATTCACCACCACTATGAATTGAAGGGCTGGCCGGAGCCGCGCGTCATTGTGCGCTTCTGGATTATTTCACTGATGCTGGTGCTGATTGGCCTGGCAACGCTGAAGGTACGTTAATCATGGCTGACTATCGGGGCAGAAAAGTCGTCATCATTGGACTCGGCATCACTGGCCTGTCCTGTGTTGATTTCTTCCTCGCGCAGGGCGTGACGCCTCGCGTGATGGATACCCGTGTGTCTCCGCCTGGCCTCGACAAGTTGCCTGAGGCGGTTGAACGCTATGTGGGCGGTATCAACAGCGACTGGTTGCTGGCGTCTGATTTGATCGTTGCCAGTCCAGGCATCGCGCTGGCGCACCCTGCATTAAGTGAAGCTGCGGATGCCGGTATCGAAATCGTCGGTGATATCGAACTGTTCTGCCGTGAAGCTCAGGCTCCGATTGTCGCGATCACCGGCTCGAACGGTAAAAGCACTGTCACCACGCTGGTGGGTGAAATGGCCCGTGCAGCAGGTTGGCAGGTTGGCGTGGGTGGCAACATCGGCTTACCGGCGCTAACCCTGCTGAAATCTCCGGCACAGTTGTATGTGCTGGAACTTTCCAGCTTCCAACTTGAAACCACCTACAGTCTGCAAGCAGCGGCTGCCACCATTCTCAACGTGACGGAAGATCATATGGATCGCTATCCGTTGGGCATGCAGCAGTATCGTGCGGCGAAATTGCGCATTTATGAAAACGCCCGCGTCTGTGTGGTCAATGCCGATGATGGTATGACCATGCCCGTGCGTGGTGTTGATGCACGATGTGTCAGTTTTGGCATTAATCTGGGTGATTATCACCTGACCCAGCAGCAAGGCAGCACCTGGTTGCGGGCGCAGGGCGAAAGGGTGCTCAATACTGATGAAATGACTCTGGTGGGCCAGCACAACTACACCAACGCACTGGCGGCGCTGGCGCTGGCAGATGCGGTGAATATCCCGCGCGCTTCCAGTCTGAAAGCGTTAACCACTTTCACTGGCCTGGCGCACCGTTTTCAGCTGGTGCATGAAGCGAACGGTGTGCGCTGGATCAATGACTCCAAAGCCACCAACGTCGGCAGCACTGAAGCGGCACTCAATGGTTTGCAGGTGAAAGGCACCTTATGGCTGCTGATGGGCGGCGATGGCAAATCTGCTGATTTCAGTTCGCTGACGCGCTTTTTGCAGGGCGACAACGTACGTCTCTATTGCTTTGGCCGCGACGGCGATGCGCTGGCTGCATTGCGCCCTGAGATCGCTACGCGCACAGAAACGATGCAGCAAGCCATGGAGCAGATTGCCCCTCAGGCGAAGGCGGGCGACATGGTGCTGCTGTCACCGGCCTGCGCCAGCCTCGATCAGTTCCGTAATTTTGAACAGCGCGGTGATATTTTCGCGCAACTGGCGAAGGAGCTGAGCTGATGCGCATTCCGGGTGCCAGTATTGCCAGCTTCCTCTCCGTGCGTTTACGCGATTGGGTGATGGGTGGCCGTGAAAATGATGATGCGCCAGTGGTGCTGTATGACCGCACGCTGCTGTGGCTGACCTTTGGTTTGGCGATTATCGGCTTTGTGATGGTGACTTCAGCGTCGATGCCGGTCGGCCAGCGTCTTAACGAAGACCCGTTCTACTTCGCTAAACGCGACGCTTTTTATATTGCCCTGGCGGTAGGTATGGCGCTGGTGACATTGCGCGTGCCAATGGATTTCTGGCAGCGCTACAGCAACGTGATGCTGATGGCGTCTGTGGCAATGCTGCTGATTGTCTTGGTGGTGGGCAGCTCGGTTAACGGTGCATCGCGTTGGATTGCCTTGGGCCCATTGCGTATTCAGCCGGCTGAATTATCCAAGCTGTCCCTGTTTTGCTATCTCGCCAGCTATCTGGTGCGCAAAGTAGAAGAAGTGCGTAACAACTTCTGGGGCTTCTGTAAGCCGATGGGTGTGATGGTGGTGCTGGCCGTTCTGCTACTGGCGCAACCGGACCTTGGTACGGTGGTAGTGCTGTTCGTCACAACGCTGGCGATGTTGTTCCTCGCGGGCGCCAAAATGTGGCAGTTCCTGGCGATCATCGGCTCCGGTATTTTTGCCGTGGTGCTGCTGATCATCGCTGAACCCTATCGTATGCGCCGTGTGACCTCTTTCTGGAACCCATGGGAAGATCCCTTTGGCAGCGGCTACCAGCTGACTCAGTCTCTGATGGCTTTTGGCCGTGGCGAATTCTGGGGCCAGGGTCTCGGTAACTCGGTGCAAAAACTTGAGTATCTGCCCGAGGCGCATACCGACTTTATCTTCTCCATCATTGGTGAAGAGTTGGGTTATGTCGGTGTGGTTTTGGCGCTGTTAATGGTATTCTTCGTGGCTTTTCGCGCGATGTCGATTGGTCGCCGTGCTCTGGAGATCGATCAGCGCTTTTCTGGCTTCCTCGCTTGCTCAATTGGCGTGTGGTTTAGCTTCCAGGCGCTGGTTAACGTCGGTGCGGCCGCAGGCATGCTGCCGACCAAAGGTCTGACACTGCCGCTGATCAGTTACGGTGGCTCAAGTCTGATCATCATGTCGACCGCCATCGTGTTTTTATTGCGCATTGATTATGAAACGCGTCTGGCAAAAGCGCAGGCGTTTACCCGAGGTGCTCGATGAGTAGTAAGCGGCTGATGGTGATGGCCGGTGGAACCGGTGGGCACGTGTTCCCTGGTCTGGCGGTGGCACACCATCTGATCGAACAGGGCTGGCAGGTGCGCTGGCTCGGAACCGCTGACCGAATGGAAGCGGATTTGGTGCCGAAGCATGGCATTGAGATCGATTTTATCCGCATCAGTGGTTTGCGCGGCAAAGGTGTCAAAGCACAGTTACTGGCACCCGTACGTATTTTCAATGCATGGCGCCAGGCGCGTCGCATTATGAAGCGTTGGCAGCCGGACGTGGTACTCGGTATGGGCGGATATGTTTCCGGCCCGGGTGGATTAGCCGCCTGGAGTTGCGGTATCCCGGTGGTGCTGCATGAGCAGAACGGCATTGCCGGGCTGACCAACAAATGGCTGGCGAAAATTGCCACCAAAGTGATGCAGGCGTTTCCGGGTGCATTCCCGAAAGCCGATGTGGTTGGCAATCCCGTGCGTACCGATGTGTTGGCCCTGCCGCTGCCAGCTGAACGCCTGAGTGGACGCAGCGGTGCGATTCGTGTGCTGGTAGTTGGCGGAAGCCAGGGCGCACGCATATTGAATCAAACGGTGCCGCAGGTGGCCGCGGAACTGGGTGATGCCATCACGATTTGGCATCAAAGCGGCAAAGGTGCGCTGGAGATGGTGCAGCAGGCTTATCGCGATGCCGGACAGCCACAGCACAAGGTCACCGAGTTTATCGATGATATGGCGGAGGCCTATGCCTGGGCGGATGTGGTGGTGTGTCGCTCGGGCGCCTTAACGGTGAGCGAAGTCGCCGCCGCAGGTTTACCGGCGATCTTTGTGCCGTTTCAGCATAAAGACCGCCAGCAGTACTGGAATGCGTTGCCGCTGGAGCAAGCGGGCGCAGCCAAAATTTTCGAGCAGCCGCAATTTACCGCGACTGCAGTAGCGGACACGTTGCGCCACTGGGATCGCACAACGCTGCTGGCGATGGCTGAGAAAGCGCGCCAGGTTGCGATTCCTGATGCAACCGATCGGGTTGCACAGGAAGTGGCACGCGTCGCGAAGTAATCAATAGGTCGGTTTGACCGGCTGTACCTGAATGCAGGTACACATGAGATCAACAGGTAATTGAGACAGATGAATACACAACAATTGGCAAAACTGCGTTCTATTGTGCCCGAGATGCGTCGCGTCCGGCACATTCACTTTGTCGGCATCGGTGGTGCTGGCATGGGCGGTATTGCCGAGGTGTTGGCGAACGAAGGTTATCACATCAGCGGTTCGGATCTGGCGCCTAATCCGGTGACCCAGCATCTGGCCTCGTTAGGTGCGACCATTTATTTCAACCATCGCCCGGAAAACGTGACGGATGCGAGCGTGGTGGTGGTGTCGACAGCGGTGGCACAGGACAATCCGGAACTGGTCGCGGCCCGCGAGCAGCGTATCCCGGTGATCCGCCGTGCAGAGATGCTGGCTGAGCTGATGCGCTTCCGTCATGGTATCGCGGTTGCCGGTACGCACGGCAAAACCACCACCACAGCGATGGTCACCAGTATTTATGCCGAAGGTGGACTGGATCCGACATTCGTGAATGGCGGCCTGGTGAAAGCGGCGGGCACCCATGCGCGTTTGGGCACCAGTCGTTACCTGATTGCGGAAGCGGATGAGAGTGACGCGTCGTTCCTGCATTTGCAGCCGATGGTGGCGATTGTCACCAATATCGAAGCGGACCATATGGACACCTATCAGGGCGACTTCGAGAACCTGAAGCAGACGTTCATTAACTTCCTGCATAACCTGCCGTTCTATGGACGTGCTGTGATGTGTGTGGATGATGTGGTGATCCGCGATTTGATCCCACGCGTGGGCCGTCAGGTCACCACGTACGGCTTCAGCGATGACGCCGATGTGCGCATCGAAAACTATGAACAACGTGGCGCGCAGGGGCACTTTACCCTGATTCGTCAGGACAAGCCGGTGCTGAAAGTGACCCTGAATGCGCCGGGTCGTCACAATGCCTTAAACGCAGCCGCCGCTGTTGCAGTGGCGACGGAAGAAGGCATTGAAGATAACGCGATTTTGGCCGCGCTGGAGAGTTTCCAGGGCACTGGACGCCGCTTTGATGTGCTGGGCGAATTTGATACCGCAGCGGTCAATGGCAATCCAGGCAGCGCGATGCTGGTAGATGATTACGGTCATCACCCAACGGAAGTCGACGTCACCATCAAAGCCGCCCGTGCCGGCTGGCCAAATAAGAAACTGGTGATGGTGTTCCAGCCGCACCGTTACACGCGAACTCGTGATCTGTTCGATGACTTCGCTAACGTGCTGTCACAGGTTGATGTATTACTGATGCTGGATGTTTATCCGGCCGGTGAAGCGCCGATTCCAGGCGCGGATAGCCGTTCACTGTGCCGCGCGATTCGCCATCGTGGCAAGGTTGACCCGATTCTGGTCTCTGAGCACGATGCGTTGCCGGAAGCGCTGGCCCCGTTGTTGTCAGGTGACGATCTGGTCATCGTGCAGGGCGCCGGCAATATCGGCAAAATCGCCCGCAAACTGGCTGAGCTTGAGTTGCAGCCAGCTGCGAAAACGGAGGTGCGCCATGGCTGAGAAAGTCGCCGTCCTGATGGGGGGAACCTCCGCAGAGCGTGATGTATCGCTAATGTCGGGCAGTGCCGTGTTGGCAGGATTGCGTGAGATGGGCATTGATGCACACGGCGTGGATACCCGTGATGTGTCTGTGCTGGACCTCAAAGCACAGGGTTTTGAAAAAACCTTTATCGCCCTGCATGGTCGTGGCGGTGAAGATGGCACGCTGCAGGCGGTACTGGAGTTCCTCCAGTTGCCGTATACCGGCAGCGGCGTGATGGCTTCGGCGATCACCATGGATAAACTGCGTAGCAAATTGCTGTGGCAGGGCCGGGGACTGCCATCAGGAAAATTTGTTTGGTTAACGCGCCAGCAGCGGGAATTGGGTTTAGATGCACAAACCCAGGCTGCAATCGATGCGCTCGGCCTGCCGCTGTTTGTGAAACCAAGCTGTGAAGGTTCAAGTGTCGGCATCAGCCGAGTGAACACGTTAGAAGCACTGCCTGCTGCGTTGGATGAAGCGTTTCGCCACGACAATGATGTCTTGATTGAGGCCTTCCTGAGCGGTGCGGAATATACCGTTGGCATTCTGGGTGATGAAATTCTGCCTTCTATCAGAATAAAAACCGCCAGCGAGTTCTATGACTATGAAGCGAAATACATTTCTGACGATACTGAATACTTCTGCCCAAGCGGTTTGAGTGCAGAGCAGGAAGCAGAATTGAAGACGTTAGTATGGGCAGCCTGGCGTGCACTGGGATGCAGCGGCTGGGGGCGTGTCGATGTGATGACGGATGCTGAGGGTAAATTCCAGTTGCTGGAAGTGAATACCTCACCGGGCATGACCAGCCACAGTCTGGTGCCGATGGCCGCGAAGCAGGCAGGATACAGTTTCCCGCAGCTGGTGGCGCGTATTCTGGAACTGGCTGACTGATATGTCTCAGGCGGCGATACGTGTACGAAATCGCGAACCCCAGGAGCGTGCGCGCACCGGGCGTAGCAACGGTGCCCGACTGTTTGGCGTCGTATTCCTGCTGATTGTGTTGGGCATCATGGCCGCCGGTGGGCTGATGGTGCTGAAGTGGATGAATGATGCGTCGCGTTTACCGCTGTCGAAGCTGGTGGTGACCGGGGAAACGCATTACACCACGCATGATGACATTCGCCAGGCCATTTTGTCGCTCGGTGCGCCTGGCACGTTTATGTCGCAAAACGTGGACATCATCCAGCAACAGATTGAGCGTTTACCCTGGATCAAACAGGTCAGTGTGCGTAAGCAGTGGCCTGATGAGCTGAAGATTAACCTGGTGGAGTACGTTCCGGTGGCTCGCTGGAATGACTCACACATGGTAGACGCCGATGGCGTCTCCTTCAGCGTCCCGGCCAGTCACATCGGTAAAGAAACATTGCCGATGTTATATGGCCCGGAAGGCAGTGAAACAGAGGTGTTGGCGGGCTATCACACCATGAGTGATGTGCTCAAAGCCGGCAAGTTTACCCTGAAGGTCGCGTCGATGACGGCGCGGCGCTCGTGGCAGTTAGTGACCAGCGACGATGTGCGCATCGAACTGGGACGCAGCGACACCATGAAGCGTCTGAACCGTTTTATTGAGCTCTATCCGGAGCTGCTGCAGCAAGGCCAGAGTCAGAACAAGCGCATTACCTATGTCGATTTGCGCTACGACTCCGGTGCCGCAGTAGGCTGGGCAGCGGCCCCGCTGGAGCCACAGGACAGTAATCAGCAACAAAACCAGGCACAGGCTAAACCACAATGATCAAGGCAACGGACAGAAAACTGGTAGTAGGACTTGAAATCGGCACCGCAAAGGTAGCCGCCCTGGTTGGGGAAATTCTGCCTGATGGTATGGTCAACATTATTGGGGTGGGCAGTTGCCCGTCTCGCGGTATGGATAAAGGCGGCGTAAATGACCTTGAGTCGGTGGTGAAATGCGTTCAACGCGCCATCGACCAGGCTGAACTGATGGCTGATTGCCAGATTTCGTCGGTTTACCTTGCTTTATCGGGCAAACATATCAGTTGTCAGAACGAAATCGGGATGGTTCCGATTTCGGAAGAGGAAGTGACTCAGGATGATGTAGAGAACGTGGTACATACGGCGAAATCCGTACGCGTACGCGATGAACATCGTATCCTGCATGTTATTCCTCAGGAATATGCCATTGATTATCAGGAAGGCATCAAGAATCCGGTGGGACTTTCCGGCGTGCGTATGCAGGCGAAAGTGCACTTGATCACCTGCCACAATGATATGGCGAAAAATATTGTTAAAGCCGTGGAACGTTGCGGCCTGAAAGTTGACCAACTGATTTTTGCCGGACTGGCATCCAGTTTCTCGGTTCTGACTGAAGATGAACGTGAGCTGGGCGTCTGTGTTGTTGACATCGGTGGCGGTACAATGGATATCGCGGTTTACACCGGCGGCGCACTGCGTCACACCAAAGTGATCCCTTATGCAGGGAATGTGGTGACCAGTGATATCGCCTATGCCTTCGGCACACCGCCAACCGATGCGGAAGCGATCAAAGTACGCCATGGTTGTGCGCTGGGTTCGATTGTTGGCAAAGATGAAAACGTCGAAGTGCCGAGCGTCGGTGGACGTCCACCGCGCAGTCTGCAACGCCAAACGCTGGCAGAAGTGATTGAGCCGCGTTACACCGAATTGCTGAATCTGGTGAATGACGAGATTCTGCAACTGCAGGAGCAACTGCGCCAGCAGGGCGTGAAACACCACCTGGCAGCAGGCATCGTGCTGACCGGTGGCGCAGCACAGATTGAAGGTTTGGCCGCTTGCGCCCAGCGTGTGTTCCATACGCAGGTGCGTATTGGTCAGCCACTTAACATCACCGGCCTGACGGATTATGCGCAGGAGCCGTATTACTCAACTGCAGTCGGTCTGCTGCATTACGGCAAAGAGTCACACATGAACGGTGATGCAGAAACGGAAAAACGTGCTTCAGTGGGCAACTGGTTTAAACGTATCAATAGCTGGCTGAAGAAAGAGTTTTAATTTTTGAAAAAGGAGATCATGCAGGCAATGTTTATGATCTCCAGGCGACAGGCACATAACGGAGAGAAATCATGTTTGAACCTATGGAATTAACCAATGACGCGGTGATTAAAGTCATCGGCGTCGGCGGCGGCGGTGGCAACGCCGTAGAGCACATGGTACGCGAGCGTATCGAAGGTGTAGAATTCTTCGCTGTAAACACCGACGCGCAAGCGTTGCGTAAGACAGCGGTTGGCCAGACGATCCAGATCGGGACCGGTATCACCAAGGGTCTCGGTGCGGGTGCAAACCCGGAAGTGGGTCGTACCTCAGCTGAGGAAGATCGTGAAGCACTGCGTTCTGCACTGGAAGGGGCAGACATGGTGTTTATCGCTGCAGGCATGGGCGGCGGTACCGGTACCGGTGCAGCGCCAGTCGTGGCAGAAGTAGCAAAAGATTTGGGTATCCTGACCGTTGCGGTGGTGACCAAGCCCTTCAACTTCGAAGGCAAAAAGCGTATGGCTTTTGCTGAACAGGGTATCGCTGAGCTGTCTAAGCATGTCGATTCACTGATCACCATCCCGAACGATAAGCTGTTAAAAGTGCTGGGTCGCGGTATCTCTCTGCTGGATGCCTTTGGTGCAGCCAACGACGTACTGAAAGGTGCGGTGCAGGGTATCGCCGAGCTGATTACTCGCCCAGGCTTGATGAACGTTGACTTCGCGGACGTGCGTACCGTGATGTCAGAAATGGGTTACGCTATGATGGGCTCCGGCGTGGCGTGCGGTGAAGACCGTGCCGAAGAAGCAGCCGAAATGGCGATCTCCAGCCCACTGCTGGAAGATATCGATCTGTCTGGTGCGCGCGGCGTGCTGGTCAACATCACGGCGGGCTTCGACCTGCGTCTGGATGAGTTCGAAACCGTGGGTAACACTATCCGCGCCTTCGCCTCTGACAACGCGACCGTGGTAATCGGTACTTCTCTGGACCCAGAGATGAACGACGAACTGCGTGTGACCGTCGTTGCGACCGGTATTGGCATGGACAAACGTCCAGAAATTACGCTGGTGACCAACAAACCGGCTTCGCAGCCAGTGATGGATCATCGCTACCAGCAGCACGGCATGGCGCCGTTGCCGCAGGAGCAGAAGCCGGCAGCGAAAGTGGTCAACGACCAGCCAGCATCGTCCAATAAAGAGCCAGATTATCTTGATATTCCAGCCTTCCTGCGTAAGCAGGCAGACTAAGAATATCCTGAGAATTGGGATTCTCCGCTCTTTGTGCTAAAGTATTCGCCCGCTGGTAATTTATACTGGCGGTCGGATGGGTAATATTGCGAGATAATGCGATGATCAAACAAAGGACATTAAAACGTATTGTTCAGGCGACTGGTGTCGGTTTACATACCGGCAAGAAAGTCACGCTGACCTTACGCCCTGCGTCGGCTAATACCGGGGTCATCTATCGTCGCACTGACTTGAATCCACCGGTTGATTTCCCGGCTGATGCAAAATACGTGCGCGACACCATGCTGAGTACCTGCCTGGTGAATGATCAAGGCGTGCGTATATCGACGGTTGAACACCTGAATGCTGCATTGGCTGGCTTGGGTATCGATAACATCATTGTTGAAGTCGATGCGCCCGAAATCCCGATTATGGATGGCAGTGCCGCGCCTTTTGTCTACTTGCTGATGGATGCAGGCGTCGAAGAGCTGAACAGTGCGAAGAAATTCGTACGCGTTAAGCAGACGGTGCGTGTTGAAGATGGCGATAAGTGGGCCGAGATCAAACCCTATAACGGTTTCTCACTCGACTTTACTATCGACTTCAAACATCCGGCAATTGACTCAAGCTCGCAGCGTTACCAGTTGAACTTCTCGGCTGAGGCGTTTGTTCGGCAAATCAGTCGTGCGCGCACCTTTGGTTTTATGCGTGAAATCGAATATCTGCAGTCTAAAGGCCTGTGCCTGGGCGGTAGCTTAGATTGTGCGATTGGTCTTGATGATTTCCGCGTACTCAACGAAGACGGTCTGCGCTTTGAAGATGAGTTCGTTCGTCACAAAATGCTGGACGCGATCGGCGATCTGTTTATGTGTGGCCACAACGTGATTGGCGCTTTCTCTGCGTTCAAATCTGGTCATGCTTTAAACAATAAATTGCTGCAAGCGGTATTGGCGAAGCAGGAAGCCTGGGAATGGGCAACCTTCGAAGACGAAGCTGAACTGCCACTGGCATTCAAAGCACCAAATTTAGTCCTGGCGTAAGTCAGTCATAAAAACGGCAGTTTCCCTGACACCCTCTCCGGTCAGTGGAAGCTGCCGTTTTTTATTGCCTGTTTTTTATTCCTGCAAGACCGCTCTCAATTCTCTGCTATCACTGGCGAAAGCCTGTACAAATAAACGTGAAATCCCCCGTAAGCCCTTTAATCACTGGTGTCCTGGCCCCACATAAGTGCTATTATCTGGCGCTCATATGAGCAGGTTCGCGGATAACCGCAACGGCTTCATTACTTTATTTAACTGTGGACAGGTTGTGATCGGGATTTTCTCACGCTGGCGACAATTAGGCAGACGCTACTTCTGGCCTCATCTCTTATTAGGGATGGTGGCGGCCAGTTTGGGCTTGCCTGCCTGTGCGCAAAGTGCGGAGTCCACGGCGACAGACTCACCCATCAGCAGCCTGTTTGTCGGCAATGTTGTTCATTTCGATCATTTAATCCGTCTGCAGGAAAGTGCACGTCGACCTAATTTCAATGTCGATTACTGGCATCAGCATGCCATTCGCACGGTCATTCGCCACCTCTCATTTAGCATGACGCCACCTGCAGAAGCGGAACAGAGTCATACAGTCCCGTTGGCGGCACAAAAGCTGGCGTTAATCGATTCGCTGCAGGCGCTACTCACATCGCCAGCTCAACCCGCTATTGCATTAGAGCCGCAGGAAACGCTGCGTCATCGCGAACCTCAAATTCACACTTCTGCTGACTGGCAGGCTGCTATTCATGGCATCCGCGCCGGGCCTGTCATTGCTTAACAGCTAACGATTTTCCACATCCTGTTTTAGATTTTCCAGACCGCATGAATGCGGCTGAATTGAGAAAAATTTATCATGTTAATCAAATTGTTAACCAAAGTCTTTGGCAGCAGTAACGATCGTACCCTGCGCCGTATGCGCAAAATTGTCGATGTCATCAATAAGATGGAGCCGGATTTCGTCAAGCTCTCGGATGACGAACTGAAAGCCAAAACCGACCTGTTCCGTGAACGCCTGAAGAAAGGTGAAAGCCTTGAAAGCCTGATTCCTGAGGCCTTTGCTACGGTACGTGAAGCCAGTAAACGTGTGTTTGGTATGCGCCACTTCGATGTACAGCTGATTGGCGGCATGGTGCTGAATGAGCGTTGCATCGCCGAGATGCGTACCGGTGAAGGTAAAACCCTGACGGCAACACTGCCGGCTTACCTGAACGCACTGAGCGGTAAAGGCGTGCACGTGGTCACGGTGAACGACTACCTGGCACAGCGTGATGCCGAAAACAACCGTGCACTGTTCGAGTTCCTGGGTCTGTCTATCGGTATCAACCTGCCAAACATGCCCGCGGTGGCCAAACGCGCAGCCTATGCTGCGGATATCACCTACGGTACTAACAACGAATACGGCTTCGACTACCTGCGCGACAACATGGCGTTCAGCCCGGAAGAACGCGTCCAGCGTAAACTGCACTACGCGTTGGTGGATGAGGTAGACTCCATCCTGATCGATGAAGCACGTACGCCGTTAATCATCTCCGGTCCTGCCGAAGACAGCTCTGAGCTGTACACCAAAGTGAATAAAATCATTCCTCACCTGGTGCGCCAGGAGAAGGAAGATTCTGAAACCTTCCAGGGTGAAGGTGACTTCTGGGTGGATGAGAAAGCACGTCAGGCTCACATGAGCGAGCGTGGTCTGGTAAAAGTTGAAGAGCTGCTGGTGAGCCAGGGCATCATGGAAGAAGGTGAGTCACTTTACTCACCAACCAACATCATGCTGATGCATCACGTGACGGCTGCACTGCGTGCGCATGCGCTGTTTACTCGCGATGTCGATTACATCGTGAAAGATGGCGAAGTGATCATCGTCGATGAGCACACCGGCCGTACCATGCAGGGCCGTCGCTGGTCTGATGGTTTGCATCAGGCTGTTGAAGCCAAAGAAGGCGTGGAAATCCAGAACGAGAACCAGACGCTGGCTTCCATCACCTTCCAGAACTACTTCCGTATTTACGAAAAACTGGCCGGTATGACCGGTACTGCTGATACCGAAGCGTTTGAATTCAGCTCGATCTATAAACTCGATACCATCGTGGTGCCAACTAACCGTCCGATGGTGCGTAAAGATATGGCTGACCTGGTCTATATGACCGAGAAAGAGAAGATCGACGCGATCATCGAAGACATCCGTGCCTGTACCGCCAACGGTCAACCGGTGCTGGTGGGTACCATCTCGATTGAAAAATCAGAAGTGGTCTCTAACGAACTGACGCGCGCGGGTATCAAACACAGCGTACTGAACGCCAAGTTCCACGCTAGCGAAGCGGATATCGTGGCACAGGCGGGTCAACCTGCTGCAGTCACCATCGCAACCAACATGGCAGGTCGTGGTACCGATATCGTGTTGGGCGGCAGCTGGCAGGCCGAAGTGGCAGCGCTGGATGAACCTTCAGAAGAGCAGATTCAGGCCATCAAAGAAGCCTGGAAACTGCGCCATGATGCGGTGCTGGCTTCGGGCGGTCTGCACATCATTGGTACTGAACGCCACGAATCGCGCCGTATCGATAACCAGTTGCGCGGCCGTGCGGGTCGTCAGGGTGATGCCGGTTCATCCCGTTTCTATCTGTCGATGGAAGATGCATTGATGCGTATCTTCGCCTCGGATCGCGTATCTAACATGATGCGTAAACTGGGCATGAAACCAGGCGAAGCGATTGAGCATCCGTGGGTCACCAAAGCGATTGCCAACGCACAGCGTAAAGTGGAAAGCCGTAACTTCGACATCCGTAAGCAGCTGCTGGAATACGATGATGTGGCGAACGATCAGCGCCGCGCCATCTACAGCCAGCGTAATGAACTGCTGGACGTGTCTGATGTGTCTGAAACCATCAACAGCATCCGTGAAGATGTGTTCAAAGCCACCATCGACACCTACATTCCGCCGCAGTCGCTGGAAGAAATGTGGGATGTTCCTGGTCTGGAAGAGCGCCTGCGTAACGATTTCGATCTGGATCTGCCGATTGCAGAATGGCTGGATAAAGAGCCGGACCTGCATGAAGAAACGCTGCGTGAACGTATCATGAGCCGCGCGCATGAAAACTATGCGTCGAAAGAAGAAGTGGTTGGCGCTGAAATGATGCGTAACTTCGAAAAAGGCGTGATGCTGCAAACCCTGGATTCATTGTGGAAAGAGCATCTGGCGGCGATGGATTATCTGCGTCAGGGCATCCATCTGCGCGGTTATGCGCAGAAAGATCCGAAGCAGGAATACAAGCGCGAGTCCTTCTCAATGTTCGCGGCGATGCTGGAGTCACTGAAGTATGAAGTGATCAGCACCCTGAGCAAAGTACAGGTGCGCATGCCGGAGGAAGTCGAAGCGATGGAACAGCAACGCCGTGAAGAGGCTGAGCGTCTGGCACAGCAGCAACAGCTGAGCCACGTTGATGACGAAACCGCTGCGGCCGCCGCGCTGGCTGCGCAGGGTGGGGAGCGCAAAGTAGGGCGCAACGATTTGTGCCCATGCGGTTCCGGTAAGAAATACAAACAGTGTCATGGCCGCCTGGCCTGATAAACGAGGAGCCTTCGGGCTCCTTTTTCTTTTGGCCGTCGCCACAGAGTTAACATTGCCTGGCGACTGCATTACTATCAGCGTTCATTAATTAAAAGCGGAATTCAGCTTATGAAACACCTGCAAGTCGCAGTGGGCATCATTCGCAATGCCAGCCGTCAGATCTTCCTTGCCCAGCGTGCGGCAAGCTCCTACATGGCGAATAAATGGGAGTTTCCTGGCGGAAAAATTGAACAGGATGAAACCGCTGAACAAGCGTTAAAACGCGAGTTGATGGAAGAGACCGGCATTGAGGTGACAGCCGCGAAGGCGATTGGTCTGGCCGATCATAGCTATGACGATCTGCGCGTCACATTGCACTTCTTCCTGGTGGAAGGATGGAACGGTGAGCCGTACGGCCGTGAAGGACAGCCTCAGCGTTGGGTGGAACAGCGTGATTTAGTCGCGGAAGAGTTTCCTCCTGCCAACCACGAACTTATCGCTCGCCTGGTGGCTGACGAAATTTAAGCGAAGGGGCGTAAGCCCCTTATCTCTTATTAATGCTGTTCTTCGCTCCAGTCATCGCTGTCGGTCAGATCGCTATCGCTGGGAATACGCTTCTCTTCAGCGGCCCATTCGCCCAAATCAATCAGCTGGCAGCGCTTGCTGCAGAACGGGCGCCACGGACTCAGTTCATCCCACATCACATCTTTACCGCAGTTGGGACAAGGTACGGTAATCATCTCTTCCTGCATAACAACCTCAACAACACGCTAATTCAAAATTCAATCGGGCTGGCACTTCACCGCGCTCGCTGTCCAGTGGCAGGAATCGAATGGCATAACGGCTTTTATGGCCTGAAACCTGCGGGTACAGCGCATCTTCGAGGGTGAGCTGGAGACGCAACAAATCCGAACCTTCGGCATTATCCTGGTAAAAACCGTTCAGGCTGGTTTGATGGCGAAATACGCCTGACTGACGCACCAGATCGAGGATCATGGTCAGACTATTGCGCAGAGGAACCAGTGACGCCAGCCAGCCGTTAACCTGTGAATCCCGCTGGGACTGCTGCTGGTGCAGCCAGATATGCAGGCTCGGCAAATCAAAACTGCAGCAGCCACCAGGAATGCTCAATCGCTGGCGTACCAATCCAATCAACCGATCTTCGCGCAACTGCTGACCCATACGTGGTGCCGCATTCAGCTCGCTGGATTGCTGTTTTAATCGATCACGCAGGCTGCTGACGGTGTGTTCGTCCACACCTGGCACATCAAGCCAGGCGCGAAGTTTCTGCTGCTGGCGCTCCAGCTCTTTCAATAGCTCGGTACGCATATCACCGCGCTCAAAGATATCTAACAGATCACCAATGATGCGAAATACCCCTAATGCAGAGACGGAATTCACCACAGGCACCGTTTCATGCAGTTGGTTAAGTAATGACTCCACGCGCAGCCAGGTGCGCATCTTCTCATTCAGCGGGTGTTCAAACAGAACGACTGTACTCATGATGTTAATCCTGTCCGGTTGCTGCCAGGCGTAAATAACGCTGGTGAAGTTCAGCAACGCGCGGCAACGCCTGCTCGGGCGTACCACTGTTATCGATGATGTCATCCGCACAGGCCAGACGCTGCTCGCGGCTGGCCTGTGCGGCAAGAATATTTTTTGCCTGGCTAAGTGTGATGCCATCACGCTGCTGAGTACGCCGCAACTGCGTAGCTTCATCCACATCAACCACCAGAACCCGGTCAGCCTGATGCTGTAACCCGTTTTCGACCAATAGTGGCACCACCCATAACACATAGGGTGACGTTGCCAATAATTTTAGCTGCTGCGTACGGGCATTGATAAGAGGATGAAGCAGCTGATTTAGCCAGTTTTTTTCTTTCGGCTGCTGAAAAATAATCTCGCGCAGCCGTGCCCGATACAACGCTCCTTCGGCGGTCAATATTGACTCACCATGGCGTTTAACGATCGCCTGCAGGGCGGGTGAACCAGGTTCAACCACTTCTCGTGCAATCACATCAGCATCAATAATATCAACGCCTAGCGCGGCGAAAGCATTGGCAATGGTGCTTTTACCACTGCCAATTCCTCCGGTGAGCGCAACGGTAAAAGGCATAGCGTTCTCTCAAAATTGTCTTCATTGGGCGACCATCAGCCGCAATAAGATGAGAGCATGATCACAATCAATTTTCTCAGCTAAATTTAAGGGATTGTAGCTTAAATAAAGTGAAATTCGCAGTCTTGTCGCGGAACGAATGGCGCGTATGATAACGACACTGGAGCCGTGAGCGCTACCCGAACTGCGGTTCGTCGTCACTAACCAGGACACTCAGCTATGCGTATTGAAGAAGATTTAAAACTGGGCTTTAAAGATGTTTTGATCCGCCCCAAACGCTCCACCCTGAAAAGCCGTTCTGAGGTTGAACTCGAACGCACCTACACTTTCAAGCATTCAGGTCTGAACTGGACCGGCGTTCCGGTGATTGCCGCCAATATGGACACCGTGGGCACATTCACCATGGCCGAAGCGCTGGCGGGCTTCAATGTTCTGACTGCAGTGCATAAACACTACAGCGTGGAAGCCTGGCAGGCATTTATCCAGCGCGTACCGGCCGCAGTGCTCGGGCATGTGATGGTGTCATCCGGTACCTCCGAAGCCGATTTCAGTAAACTCACCGCGATTCTCGCCCTATCGTCACAGCTCAATTTCATCTGCATTGATGTTGCCAATGGTTACTCCGAGCACTTTGTTGAGTTCCTGCAACGAGTGCGTGAAAGTTTCCCAGACAAAACCATCTGCGCGGGTAATGTGGTGACCGGTGAAATGGTCGAGGAGTTGATTCTCTCTGGCGCAGATATCGTCAAAGTCGGTATTGGTCCCGGTTCTGTTTGCACTACACGTGTCAAAACCGGCGTCGGCTACCCGCAACTGTCTGCGGTGATTGAGTGTGCAGATGCGGCGCATGGCCTCGGCGGCCAGATCGTCAGCGATGGCGGCTGTTCGGTGCCGGGTGATATTGCGAAAGCTTTCGGCGGCGGGGCAGATTTTGTCATGCTCGGCGGCATGCTGGCGGCGCACGATGAGTGCGAGGGGAACGTCGTCGAAGAGCAGGGCGAACAGTTTATGTTGTTCTATGGTATGAGCTCTGAATCCGCGATGAAACGCCATGTCGGCGGTGTTGCCCAGTATCGTGCTGCAGAAGGGAAAACCGTTCGTCTGCCACTGCGTGGCCCGGTGGAGGAAACCGTGAAGGATATCCTCGGCGGCCTGCGTTCGGCCTGCACTTACGTAGGGGCAGCACGCCTTAAAGAACTGACAAAGCGCACCACGTTTATTCGTGTGGCGGAACAGGAAAATCGGGTATTCACGCGCTGATGGCTGATGGCTGATGGCTGATGGCTGATGGCTGATGGCTGATGGCTGATGGCTGATGGCTGATGGCTGATGGCTGATGGCTGATGGCTAAAGGCTGATGGCTGATGGCTGATGGCTAAAGGCTGATGGCTGATGGCTGATGGCTGATGGCTAAAGGCTGATGGTCAATTATCGATGGTTGAAGGTTGAAGGTTGAAGGTTGAAGGTTGAAGGTTGAAGGTTGAAGACAGGTGCGCACCGCGCGCATCTGTCAACGAATCGCATCGCCTAAGCCAAATACCGGCAGATACATGGCAATCACTAACGTCCCGACAATTCCACCGATCACAATCATCATCAAGGGCTCGAGCGAAGCCGCCAGTGCATCAGCCCTCATCAGCGTTTGTGCTTCATGCCACTCCGCTAATCGTGCCAGCATGACATCCAGCGCCCCCGCTTCCTCACCGACCCGGATCAGTTGTGCACAGAGTGCGGTGAAAAGCAGATGATGCTGCATAGCCTGATGCAGTGGTGAGCCGCCAGCGATATGCCGCTGTAACGCGATAATCGCTTCACGCCACAGTGGCGATCCCAGCGTGACCTCAACGGCTTGCAGGCTTTGTAATAAAGTGAGTCCGGCCTGCTGCGTTAATTGCAAGACGGCGTAAATCTGGCTGAGCTGACCACCCCGCCAGAGTGTTGAAAGTAACGGCAGACGCAATAGCCAGCGATGAACACGTATTTGCCAGTGCACGGAACCACGGTAAAGCCACCTTGCGCCGAACAATATGCACATTATCGTTAGCGCCAGGGGGATCGCCGCCTGTTGTAAAAACGCTGACAGACTCATCACGGCGGCGGTGAAGGCGGGAAGGGGGGCATCAAAACTGGCATATACGGAGACAAATTCGGGCAGCACAAACAGCAACATACCCGCACTCACCGCCAGCGTTACCAGCAAGATAAACAGTGGATAGCGCAGAGCTTTAACCACTTTCTGTCTCAAGTGCTGTTGCTTGCTTTGCTGTACCGCCAACTGGCGACAGCATTCATCGAGCTGACCGGTGAGTTCACCCACTTCCATTAATGCCGGAAACAGCGCAGGGAAGATCTGCGGCCAGGCGCGAAGTGCAGAAGAAAATGGCTCTCCGGCCATGACCCGACGTTGCAATTCATTAAGCAGTTCGCGCCAGCCAGCATGCGGGTGCCCCTCAGCCAGCAAGGTCAAACTCTCCGCCAGCGGCAATCCTGCCTTGAGCAAGGTAGCCAACTGACGAATAAGGTCAATTTTGTGCTGCCACTTCCAGTCACGCGTGCGCCAGCATTTTCCACGCTGCCAGCTAACCGGCAGCACACCGCGATCTGAGAGTTGCTGCAGGAGCACTTCCTGACTGGCAACTAATGCGGTTCCTTGCCGTAACGAACCTTGGGTGTCCAGCGCCTGCCAGCGATAATGGTAGAGATTAGCCATCCTCCAATCCCACAACCCGCTGAACTTCTTCAAAGGAGGTGTCACCGCGACTCACAGCCTCCAGCCCGGCGGCGAGCAGGGTTTTCATCCCGCCTTCACTGGCCAGTGAGATAATGTGCTCCAGCGGCATATCAGCTGAAATCGCGTTTTGTAATTTGTTACTCATCGGCAGTACCTCAAATAACGCCAGACGCCCGTAATAGCCCGAGAAGCAGTGGTCACAGCCTGGGGCGCGCCAGGTTTGTAAGGTGCCAGGCCAAATGTCGTGTGGCAGATGTGCCAGGGCCTGTGCTGGCTGGCGGCAGTGCTCGCAGAGCCGTCGTACCAGACGCTGCGCGATGACTAACTGTAAGGCCGGGCCGAGCAAGTAACCGGGAATATCCATCTGTCGCAGACGAGTGAGTGTTTCCGCCGTCGAATTGGTGTGCAATGTTGATAGCACCAGGTGCCCGGTCTGCGCCGCTTTAACGGCAATGCTGGCCGTTTCGGCATCGCGGATTTCACCCACCATAATCACATCCGGATCCTGTCGCAGCAGAGCCCGCAGTACACGGTTAAAATCGAGCCCGCTACGCGGTTGGATTTGCGTCTGGTTAATGCCCTCTAAAGGAATTTCAACGGGATCCTCTACACTGCAGACATTTTTATCCGGCACATTCAGAGCGCTTAATCCGCTGTAGAGAGTGAAGGTTTTACCGCTGCCGGTAGGCCCGGTGACCAGTATCAGTCCCTGAGGTTTAGCCAGCGCGTGCTTCAGTAACCGGAGTTGGGCAACCGGCATGCCGAGTTTATCCAGTGTGATCGCGCTGTTTTCACTTTGCAGCAGTCTCACCACGGCTTTCTCACCGTGACTAATGGGTAAAGTAGAGAGGCGAAATGCGGCCTGTTGATCGTCAAGGTTCAGTGTGAATTGCCCATCTTGTGGCAAGCGACGCTCGGCGATATCCAGCCCGCCGAGGATTTTCAGTCTGGCAAGCACCGCAGCCGTTGGTGCATCTGGCAAATGTGACAGCTTGTGCAAAACACCATCAATACGAAATCGGACGCGTAACCCGTGCTGCTGAGGTTCAAAATGCACGTCAGAAGCACGGCGTTGGATCGCCTGACGCAAAATCTGCTCAACGGCATTAATCGCTGTTTCGGTGGCGGCCGGTTCGTGTATCGTCGCCGAGTCATCAGGGTTGTGCAGGAGTTGCTCCAGTCGTGCCGCAGGCCAGCACTCGACTTCGACTTTGCACTGGCTGGCGAATTGCAGGGCTTCCAGCAGCAGCGGATCGGGTGTCTCGGCCACTGCGACGCGCAGTGATGTCGCGTCATGCTGAAGCATCACAGCCTGGTAACGTGCACATAATATCTGTAGTGGGGTGTTGGGCTGTGGCATCAGCGCGTGTCCTTATCGGTGAAGCGGAACTGTTCAAGGCAGCTGTCACGCAGGCTGGCATTGGTACTGGTGCAACTGCGTTGCCAGTCCAGAGTGCCTTCCGTGGTGTTCCATATTGGTGTCATTTCCACACTCAACCCGGTAAGACTCTCCTGACCCGTTAAGGTGATTGCGCCATTCACGACGCTGAGCGAGGCCACTTAGCGCGAACCTTTGGCAGCAGGAATCCCGCCCGTACCCGCCTGGCACTGAGTGGGGCCGCCACGTTCAATTGCGCAGAGTTCCACGGCGGTTTTATAAGGCACCATGGTTTGCAGCATGTCAGTCAGCGCGGCGCGTTGTAGATAATTTTGGTAGCTGGGCAGGCCAATAGCACTAAGAATGGCCACAATGCCAATCACTATCATCAGTTCGATGAGGGTAAAACCTTGTTGTCTATCCATTATTCAGCTCCTGGTTGTGGAGCGGCTAAGGTAGAAAACGGCGTCAGAAAGCGATAGTGAGACTGTTTAACGCTGGAAGGCAGGATGTAATGAATCGCAGCGTTTGCAGAAGAAGTAACAGTAAATGGGAAGATAACTCACAAACCGCCGCGCAGAGGCGGCGGTAAGAGAAGGGAAATTAGTGTTCTCGAAAACGCATGGAGAGATCCATGGCGCGCACATGTTTGGTCAAAGCGCCCACCGAAACGAAGTCGACGCCCGTTTTAGCTATCTGCGGCAGTGTTGCTTCCGTGACGTTACCGGAAACTTCCAGCAGGGCACGTTTGTCGGTGAGAAGGACGGCTTCATGCATCATCTCGAAGCTAAAGTTATCCAGCATGATAATGTCGGCACCGGCATCAATCGCATCCTGCAGTTCTTGCAGGCTCTCTACCTCAACTTCAACCGGTACATCGGGAGCCAGCCACAGCGCTTTCTCAACGGCTTTGCGAACCGAACCGCTGGCGATAATATGGTTTTCTTTGATCAGGAAGGCATCGGAAAGACCTAGCCGATGGTTACTGCCGCCGCCGCACAATACGGCATATTTCAGCGCTGTACGCAGGCCTGGCAAGGTTTTGCGTGTATCCAGCAATTGCGTTTCGCTGCCATCGAGCAACTCGACATAATGACTGACTTCTGTGGCTACGCCGGAAAGCGTTTGTACGAAGTTCAGTGCGGTCCGCTCAGCGGTTAAGAGCAGACGAGCCGGGCCTTTCAATTCGAACAGCAGCTGATCAGCCTCCACGGGCTGGCCGTCTTCAACATGCCAGATAATCGCGACTTTGTTACCCAGTTGGATGAACACTTCTTGTACCCAGCGTTTACCACAAAAAACACCGGGTTCACGCGTGATGATCTGTGCTTCGGCCTGTTTATCTTCCGGCAAGAGTAGGGCGGTGATGTCACGGTCAGCATCCACCTCACCACCTAAATCCTCCTGAAGTGCGCGCGCAACGGCTTCGGGGATGTCCTGTTCAATACGCTTAATCAGTTCCTGACGACGATGATCGGGATCGTAACGACGCGATGCCATGCTTATGCCACTCCATTAATCGGATTTAACTGCGCTCACCTTAGCCTGATTTATGGCCTATTGCCAGTCGTGATAGCTGAAATGTTTAGTATCCTTAACAACTATCGCCGTTCGCATTAAGTCACAAGCCGAAAAGGGGAAACATGTTATTCTCAGCCTGATTTTGCCTGGGATTTAGAGCATGAAACTGGAAGATGGCTGGATCACCAGCGCGCGCAAAGTGCCCTCGCCGCACTTTAATCAACGACCGGAAAATGAAATTCCCTCGTTGCTGATTATTCATAACATCAGTTTGCCTCCGGGTGAATTTGGTGGCCCGTGGATTGATCAATTGTTTACCGGGACCTTGCCACCGGATGCCCACCCCTATTTTGCCGATATCGCGCAGCTGCGCGTGGCGGCACACTGCCTGATTCGTCGTGATGGTGAGTTGGTGCAGTATGTTTCGTTTGATCAGCGTGCATGGCATGCCGGTGTGTCGCAATTTGCCGGGCGAGAAAACTGTAATGATTTCTCGATGGGCATTGAGCTGGAAGGCACAGATACGTTGCTGTACACCGACGCGCAGTATAAGACCTTAAAAAAGGTCACGGCCTTGTTGCTTAAGCACTATCCGCTGACGCTGGAACGCATCACCGGACACAGCGATATCGCGCCACAGCGCAAAACCGATCCAGGCCCCGCATTTGACTGGATACGCTATAAAGAGTCTATCAGGCAGGAGAATCCCTGAAACAGCAGGAGCAGGTATGACGTTGTTTAGCTTGTTATTAGTGTTAGGTTGGGAACGCCTATTTAAATTGGGTGAGCATTGGCAACTGGATCATCGTCTGGAGCCGCTGTTTCGCGGACGCCAGCGATTTTCACTGCTGCGCACGTTAGTGATGACCCTCATCGCGATGCTGATTGTCTGGCTGCTGGTGTGGAGCCTGAAAGGCATTCTGTTTGGCGTGGCACAACTGGCATTCTGGATTGTGGTGGGCTTGTTGTGTATCGGCGCAGGTTCTGTGCGTCTGCACTATCATCGCTACCTGAAAGCCGCCAGCCACGATGATGAAGCGGCGCATCAGGCCATGGCAGCGGAACTGACACTGATTCATGGTGTGCCCGTTGAGTGCAGTGAGCGTGAGTTTTTGCGTGAGCTACAAAATGCGCTGATTTGGATTAACTTCCGCTTTTACCTCGCGCCACTGTTTTGGTTTGTGGTGGGAGGGCCTTACGGCCCTGTGCTACTGGTGGGGTATGCCTTCCTGCGCGCCTGGCAGAGTTGGCTGGCAAAACATCACTCCCCTCTGGAGCGTGCGCAGTCTGGGGTTGACAGCATATTGCACGTGCTGGACTGGATTCCGGTGCGTCTGGCGGGGGTGGCTTATGCGCTGTTAGGACACGGTGAGCGGGCATTGCCTGCGTGGTTTGCTTCGCTAAGCGATCGGCATCGTTCGCAATATCAGGTGTTGACCAGTCTGGCGCAGTTCTCGCTGGCGCGCGATCCGCATATGGATAAAGTGGAAACGCCACGGGTGGCCGTGGCGCTGGCGAAGCGGATATCGTTAGTGCTGGTGGTCGTGGTCGCGCTGCTGACCATTTACGGCACGCTGGTGTGATCGGCTGGCGGTACACCGAAATCCGGTGTGCCGTCTTCACGCCATTCGATGTACTTCAGTCGTGTATGGCGGTTCGGATCCCATAACGGATCGCCTTCAATTTCAGTGTAATTCCGTGCGTGATACACCAGCACATCCCTGCCTTTTTCGTCCCGCGTAAAGCTGTTATGCCCCGGCCCATACTGTTGATTTTCCCAACTGGTGGTGAAGACTGGACGCGCAGATTTCTGCCAGGCAGTGCTGTCGAGGGGATCGGCCATCATGTCGATGCTGAGTATTCCCAGACAGTAATTCTCATCAGTTGCGCTGGCGGAATAGGTGACAAACAGCCGATCGCCGTGCTGAATAACCGCTGGGCCCTCATTGACGCTAAAGCCTGCGCACTCCCACTCATACTCCGGCCGGCTGAGCATCACCGGTGCGCTTTTCAGCGTCCAGGGATTCAGCAATTCCGCGAGATAGAGATTGGAATTGCCCGGAATAGCGGGATCCTTCTGTGCCCACAGATACCAGTTTTTGCCCTGATGCACGAAATGCGTCGCATCGAGCGAGAAAGAGTCGATTGGGGTAAACACACGGCGAACAGGTTGCCAGTGGCCGGAAAGCGGATCGTTGTCATCACACACCAGCGCATACATGCGATGCTGAAACAGACCATCTTTGATGTCGCGCGTTGGGGCAGCAGCAAAGTAAATCACCCACTGCCCATTGATATGATGCAGTTCGGGTGCCCAAATCAACGCACTGAAGGGTCCGGTATCGGGTTTACGCCACACCGTCACCGTTTCGGCCTCAATCAGGCCGTTCAGCGTGTCAGCGTGACGAATTTCGAGTCGGTCATACTCTGGCACCGATGCCACGAAGTAGTAGCCTGCGCCATGACGCAGGATAAATGGATCGGCGCGTTGGGTAATAAAGGGATTTGGCCAGCTCATTTGATCTCTCCAGGTTGCGGGGCGACAGTCAGTGAGGCAGGGGATAATTCACGTGCGTTGGCACGGCGTAGCGCAAGATCATCCTGAATGATGCGCATGAGTTTGCGATCCACCTTCAGCAAGCGCACCACACCGGCGGTGATCAGATAGCCGACACCGGGAATCACGGTAAACAGCAGCATGATGCCGTTGATGGCCGAAGGCTGTTGCTGTTGAGCGCTTGCGTCATACCCATAGATAGAGAGCAGGAAACCGACCATCGCGCCAGCCACAGCCAGGCCGACTTTCAGGAAGAACAGATTGCCGGAAAAGCTCATGCCGGTGATACGTTTCCCCGTTTTCCATTCGCCATAATCATCGACATCCGCCATCAGCGACCAATGCAGTGGCGACGGGATTTGATGCAGGATATTAAGCAGGAAGTAAGCGACAACTACTGCCACAGTCGCGTGAGGATCAATCCAATAGAAACCGCAGGAGAAGAGCGCCAGCGCGATATTGGTCCAGAAAAAAACCTTCAGCTTGCACCAGCGGTCGGTGAGGATTTTTGCCAGCGTACTGCCGAACATCATGCCAATCACACCCAGGCTAATAAACAGCGTGGCAAAATGCGTGGATTGCCCCATCACCCAGGTAACGTAATACATGGTGGCGGCCATGCGGATAAAGCCGGGACAAACATTGCAGAAGGTGAGGAGGAGAATGCGCACCCATTGATCGTTCTTCCAGACGTCACGCAGGTCTTTCTTCAAATCATCATTACTGGGCGCGGCTGGACGAATCCGTTCGCGTACCGTGGCAAAACAGAACAGGAACATCACCAGACCTATCAGCGCCAGCACGCTCATCGCCATCTGATACCCGCGCGCTTTATTGTCACCGCCAAACCACTCGGCCATCGGTAGCAGTGATAGCGACAGAATCAGTGTCGCCACGCCAACCATCACAAAGCGGTAAGATTGGCAGGACACACGCTCACCGGGATCGTTGGTGATCACACCGCCCAGCGAGCAGTAAGGAATATTGATGGCGGTGTAGGTTAGCGACATCAGGAAGTAGGTGACAAAGGCCCAGATAACTTTGTTGTCATAACTCCAGTCTGGGGTGGTGAACATCAACACGCTGAACAGCACATAAGGTACGGAAACCCACAGTAGCCACGGGCGGAATCGTCCCCAGCGGCTTTGAGTACGATCGGCGATGGCGCCCATAATCGGATCGGTGACCGCATCCAGCACGCGAACAGAAAGTAGCAGTGTACCGACCAGCGCAGGCGCAAGGCCAAACACATCGGTGTAAAAATAGTTAAGGAAAAGCATGATCGCGCCGCCGATCATATTACATCCGGCATCGCCCATGCCGTATCCCAGTTTCTCTCTGAATGAGAGTGCTGCGCCTTTCATTGTTCGTCTCCAGCGACAAGGTGAGACGAAATTATCAGCGTTAAATCAGTAACCTGCTGGGGAACAATTGGTCACGTAGATGGACAAAACAGGTGGGCGTAGAAAAGTGTGAGGCAGATCGAGAAGCTTGCCCGGCGACGGCGCGCCGGGCAAGGGCATACATTAGGCTTTTTGCACTTTATTTTTGATGGTGTAACCCACTGCCAGGATAATGATCCAGACAGGAATCAGCCACACAGAAATCGCCATACCTGGTGTGATCGCCATGATCACCAGTACTGCCGCCATGAAGGCCAGGCAGAGCCAGTTACCAAACGGATAGAGCACCGCTTTAAAGCGCGTGGTCACACCCTGCTGGTCTTTCTTCTTGCGGAATTTCATGTGTGCCAGGCTGATCATCGCCCAGTTGATTACCAGCGCAGAAACCACCAGTGACATCAGCAGGCCAAACGCTTCACCCGGCATCAGGTAGTTGATCAGGACGCACAGCGCTGTGGCGACTGCAGACACCAGAATCGTAGCAACTGGCACGCCGCGTTTATCAACATTGAGCAGCGCTTTTGGCGCATTGCCCTGCTGCGCTAAGCCGAACAGCATACGGCTGTTGCAATACACGCAACTGTTATAGACCGACAGCGCGGCTGTCAGGATCACCACGTTCAGGGCATTCGCTACCAGTGCATCACCCAATTCATGGAAGATCAGCACGAACGGGCTGGTCTCTTCGGTGACGCGCGTCCATGGCATCAATGACAGCAACACCGCCAGTGAACCAATATAGAAAATCAGGATACGCCACAGTACCTGATTAGTGGCTTTCGGGATGCTCTCTTGCGGATTGTCAGCCTCAGCCGCCGTGATACCCACCAGCTCAAGACCACCAAACGAGAACATAATGATCGCCATCATCATCACCAGGCCGGTCATACCGTGTGGCAGGAAACCACCCTGGCTCCATAGGTTGGTTACGCTGGCCTGCGGGCCGGCGTTGCCGCTGAACAGCAGCCAGCCGCCGAACAGGATCATGCCGATAACCGCGACAACCTTGATGATCGCGAACCAGAACTCCATTTCTCCGAACACTTTAACGTTGGTCAGGTTGATGGCGTTAATGACGACGAAGAAGATCGCCGCACTGGCCCAGGTAGGGAATTCGGGATACCAGAATTGGATGTATTTACCGACGGCACTCAGTTCGGCCATCGCGACCAAAACGTACAGCACCCAGTAGTTCCAGCCTGAGGCAAAACCGGCAAAGTTGCCCCAGTATTTGTAAGCGAAGTGGCTGAAGCTGCCGGCGACCGGCTCCTCCACTACCATTTCACCTAACTGGCGCATAATCAGAAAGGCAATAAATCCTGCAATTGCATAACCGAGAATCACGGCCGGGCCGGCCGATTTAATCACTGATGCGCTGCCCAGAAACAGGCCAGTACCCACGGCACCGCCCAGCGCAATCAGCTGAATATGGCGATTTTTCAGGCCGCGGTGCAGCGATTCGCCATGCTGTTGTTCCATACAAACCTCGTGATGTTGTTATTGTGCACCTGCAGTGCGCGCACTGTAAGGCTGTTTTACGCAATGTATTCTTTTCTTTACGGTATTTGGCGTGCTGTGTGCATGCTGAAACTACCATGGCGACCAGAATAGTGATAAGCGCGCCGCTTTGCACCTGCTTTTGCTTTTTGTGCTGAGAGATGGCTGAAAAAGCAGCACTATCCACTAGGTATCGCTCGCGCTATTTCTGACATGAAAAATCAATAAACACGAATAGCTTTCCCTTATGTTTGCCTGTCAGGCTTAGGGCTAACTCAGTGTAAGGTTTGGTAAAAGTGAAATCTGTTAACAATTCACTTACGTAGCAAATATATGCCTTTATCACGGTAAGTTAGCGCGCTGTAACAGCGATATACCCCGGAAGTGTGATGCCTGCCATATAGACACAAGGTGAATACTTTGTTACTTTACGGGCACCATTTTTCAATTGGTATTACCAATTTACTCCGGACGTATTCACATAAGAAGGGAAGATGGCTTACAGTAAAATTCGCCAACCCAAGCTCTCCGATGCGATCGAGCAACAGTTGGAGTCTCTCATTATGGAAGGGACGCTCCAGCCAGGTGAAAAGCTTCTCCCCGAGCGCGAACTGGCGAAACAGTTTGATGTCTCACGTCCATCCCTGCGCGAAGCAATTCAGAGCCTGGAAGCCAAAGGCCTGCTGCTACGCCGTCAGGGCGGTGGTACCTTCGTGCAAACAAATCTCTGGCAAAGCATGAGCGATCCCTTAGTCAGCCTGCTTGCCGAACATCCAGAATCCCAGTTTGACCTGCTGGAAACCCGTCACGCACTGGAAGGTGTTGCTGCCTATTATGCGGCGCTACGTGGCACGGATGAAGACTTGCAGCGTATCCGCGACTGCCATGTTCACATCCAACAGGCGCAGGATAGCGGCGATCTGGATGCCGAAGCAGATGCAGTGATGAAGTATCAGATCGCTGTCACAGAAGCCGCCCATAATGTGGTGCTTTTACATTTGCTGCGTTCCATGGGCCCTATGCTGGAACAAAACGTCCGTCAGAATTTCGAATTGCTTTACGCTCGCCGGGAAATGCTGGCGAAAGTGAGCGGTCACCGCGCCAGTATCTTTGAGGCGATTGTGGCTCGTGAGCCAGAACAAGCACGCGAGGCATCCCATCGTCACCTGGCGTTTATTGAGGAAATCTTGCTGGATAGAAGTCGGGAGCAGAGCCGTCGTGAACGCTCCCTGCGTCGTTTACAGCAACGTAAGGAATAACGCACGGCAACGAACGTGCGGACATAAACGACGGGCCTGTCTTACTTGTGCTGTGAACCAGAAGCAAAGCACAAGCAGACAGGCTCCTGATAATTCAACGTATTAGACACAGATAAGGAACACACCCCATGTCAGAACGTTTACAGAATGACGTGGATCCGATCGAAACTCGTGACTGGCTACAGGCGATCGAATCGGTCATCCGTGAAGAAGGTGTTGAGCGCGCGCAGTATCTGCTTGATCAGGTATTGAACGCAGCACGCAAAGGTGGCGTGAAAGTGGCTGGCGGTGCGTCGGCTATCAGTAACTACATCAACTCTATTGCTGTTGAAGATGAACCGGACTATCCGGGCAACACCTCTCTTGAACGTCGTATCCGTTCCGCAATTCGCTGGAACGCCATTATGTCGGTCCTGCGTGCATCGAAGAAAGATCTGGAGCTGGGTGGTCACCTCTCATCTTTCCAGTCTTCTGCCACCATTTATGAAGTGTGCTTCAACCACTTCTTCCGTGCGCGCAGTGATAAAGACGGCGGCGATCTGGTTTACTTCCAGGGCCATATCTCTCCAGGCATCTACTCACGTGCTTTCCTTGAAGGCCGTCTGACCGAAGAGCAGATGAACAACTTCCGTCAGGAAGTGCACGGTAAAGGTCTCTCGTCTTACCCGCACCCGAAACTGATGCCTGACTTCTGGCAGTTCCCAACCGTTTCTATGGGTCTGGGTCCACTGAACGCGATCTATCAGGCGAAGTTCCTGAAATATCTGGAACACCGTGGCCTGAAAGACACGTCTAACCAGACCGTTTACGCCTTCCTCGGTGATGGCGAGATGGATGAGCCAGAATCTAAAGGTGCGATCACCATCGCCACCCGTGAGAAGCTGGACAACCTGGTGTTCATCATTAACTGTAACCTGCAGCGCCTTGATGGCCCGGTTACCGGTAATGGCAAAATCATCAACGAGCTGGAAGGCATCTTTGCCGGCGCTGGCTGGAACGTGATCAAAGTGATCTGGGGCGCGCGTTGGGATGAACTGCTGAAGCAGGACACCAGCGGTAAACTGATCCAGCTGATGAATGAAACCGTTGATGGCGACTACCAGACCTTCAAATCCCGTGATGGCGCTTACGTGCGTGAGCACTTCTTCGGTAAATACCCGGAGACCGCAGCACTGGTGAAAGACTGGTCAGACGAAGAGATCTTCGCCCTGAACCGTGGTGGTCACGATCCGAAGAAAATCTACGCGGCACTGAAAAAAGCGCAGGACACCAAAGGTCAGCCGACCCTGATCCTGGCACATACCATCAAAGGTTATGGTATGGGTGACACTGCGGAAGGTAAAAACATCGCGCACCAGGTGAAGAAGATGAACATGGATGGCGTTCGCTACATCCGTGATCGCTTCAACGTGCCAGTGGCTGACGATCAGATCGAAAGCCTGCCGTATGTGACCTTCGAGAAAGGTTCTGACGAATATAACTACCTGCACGGTCAGCGTGAGAAGCTGGGTGGCTACCTGCCAACCCGTCAGGCAGAGTTCAGCGAGAAGCTGGAAATGCCAACGCTGGAAGAGTTCAAACCGTTGCTGGAAGAGCAGAACAAAGAGATCTCCACCACCATCGCGTTTGTACGTGCCCTGAACGTGATGCTGAAGAACAAGTCGATCAAAGATCGTCTGGTGCCAATCCTTGCGGATGAGGCGCGTACCTTCGGTATGGAAGGTCTGTTCCGTCAGATCGGGATTTACAGCCCGAACGGCCAGCAATACACCCCGCAGGACCGTGAGCAGGTTGCTTACTATAAAGAAGACGAGAAAGGCCAGATTCTGCAGGAAGGGATCAACGAGCTGGGCGCAGGTTCATCCTGGCTGGCGGCGGCGACCTCTTACAGCACCAACAACCTGCCGATGATTCCGTTCTACATCTATTACTCAATGTTCGGTTTCCAGCGTATCGGCGATCTGATGTGGCTGGCGGGCGACCAACAGGCGCGCGGCTTCCTGGTCGGCGGTACCTCAGGTCGTACGACGCTGAACGGTGAAGGTCTGCAGCACGAAGATGGCCATAGCCACATTCAGTCGCTGACTATCCCGAACTGTATCTCTTACGATCCGTCTTACGCGTACGAAGTTGCGGTCATCATGCAAGATGGTCTGGTGCGTATGTACGGCGAAGCGCAGGAAAACATCTACTACTACATCACCACGCTGAACGAAAACTACCACATGCCTGCGATGCCGCAGGGTGCGGAAGAGGGTATCCGTAAGGGTATCTACAAGCTGGAAACTGTAGACGGTAGCAAAGGCAAAGTGCAGCTGCTGGGTTCAGGTTCTATCCTGCGCCACGTGCGCGAAGCCGCACAGATCCTGGCGAAAGACTACGGCATCGGTTCTGACGTTTACAGCGTTACCTCGTTCACTGAACTGGCGCGTGATGGCCAGGATTGTGAGCGCTGGAACATGCTGCACCCAACTGAAGCGCCTCGCGTGCCGTACATCGCTCAGGTAATGAACGAAGCGCCAGCTGTTGCCTCAACGGACTACATGAAGCTGTTCGCAGAACAGGTTCGCAGCTACGTACCTTCAAGCGATTATCGCGTACTGGGTACCGATGGCTTCGGTCGTTCAGACAGCCGCGAAAACCTGCGTCACCACTTCGAAGTGGATGCATCGTATGTTGTGGTTGCAGCGCTGGGTGAGCTGGCTAAACGCGGCGAAATCGATAAGAAAGTGGTGGCAGAAGCGATCACCAAATTCAGCATCGATGCCGATAAAGTTAACCCGCGTCTGGCTTAAGAGGTAAGAGAGTAATGGCTATCGAAATTAACGTACCGGATATCGGGTCAGACGAAGTTGAAGTCACCGAAATCCTGGTGAAGGTGGGCGACAAAGTTGAAGCTGAACAGTCGCTGATCACCGTGGAAGGCGATAAAGCCTCAATGGAAGTGCCTTCGCCACAAGCGGGCGTCGTCAAAGAGATCAAGATCGCGACCGGTGACAAAGTGAATACCGGTTCACTGATCATGATCTTCGACGCTGAAGGCGCGGCCGCTGCCCCTGCAGCAGAAGAGAAAAAAGCCGAAGCCGCTCCGGCGCCTGCTGCTGCGGCAGTAAGTAAAGAAGTGAACGTGCCTGATATCGGCGGTGATGAAGTTGAAGTCACCGAGATTCTGGTGAAAGTCGGCGATAAAGTTGAAGCTGAACAATCTCTGCTTACCGTTGAAGGCGATAAGGCTTCAATGGAAGTGCCAGCACCGTTCGCGGGCGTGGTGAAAGAGATCAAAATCGCTACTGGCGATAAAGTGAATACCGGCTCGCTGATCATGATCTTCGAAGCCGAAGGTGCTGCACCGGCTGCGGCCCCAGCCGCGAAGCAGGAAGCGGCTCCCGCTGCTGCCACGGCTGCTGCGGGTGGCGCGAAAGACGTCAACGTGCCAGACATTGGCGGCGATGAAGTTGAAGTCACCGAAGTGCTGGTCAAAGTGGGCGACAAAGTCACCGCTGAGCAGTCACTGATCGTGGTTGAAGGCGACAAAGCGTCAATGGAAGTGCCTGCGCCATTCGCCGGTACCGTGAAAGAGCTGAAAGTGTCTACCGGCGATAAAGTCAGCACCGGTTCACTGATCATGGTGTTCGAAGTAGAAGGCGCTGCGCCTGCTGCTGCGGCACCTGCGGCGAAACAGGAAGCGGCTCCAGCGCCGGCGGCAGCGAAACCTGCCGCTGCACCAGCAGCAAAAGCTGATGCGAAAGGTGAGTTTGCTGAGAACGACGCTTACGTTCACGCGACCCCGGTGATCCGTCGCCTGGCGCGTGAGTTCGGTGTGAATCTGGCGAAAGTCAAAGGCACTGGCCGTAAAGGTCGCATCCTGAAAGAAGACGTGCAGTCTTACGTGAAAGATGCGGTGAAACGTGCGGAAGCCGCTCCGGCTGCTGCAGCAAGCGGCGGAAGCCTGCCGGGTCTGCTGCCTTGGCCGAAAGTGGACTTCAGCAAGTTTGGTGAAGTCGAAGAAGTGGAACTGGGTCGCATCCAGAAAATCTCGGGCGCTAACCTGAGCCGTAACTGGGTGGTTATCCCACACGTTACGCACTTCGATAAAACCGATATCACCGATCTGGAAGCGTTCCGTAAGCAGCAAAACGCCGAAGCGGAAAAACGTAAGCTGGATGTGAAGTTCACCCCTGTGGTGTTCATCATGAAAGCCGTTGCCGCTGCGCTGGAACAGATGCCGCGTTTCAACAGTTCACTGTCTGAAGATGCACAACGACTGACGCTGAAGAAATACATCAACATCGGTGTGGCGGTCGATACGCCAAATGGTCTGGTGGTTCCAGTGTTCAAAGATGTGAACAAGAAAGGCATCACTGAACTGTCGCGTGAGCTGATGGCGATTTCTAAGAAAGCGCGTGATGGCAAGCTGACCGCTGGCGATATGCAGGGCGGTTGCTTCACCATCTCCAGCCTTGGTGGCCTGGGCACCACGCACTTCGCACCTATCGTGAATGCGCCAGAAGTGGCGATCCTCGGTGTGTCTAAGTCTGCGATGGAGCCGGTGTGGAACGGTAAAGAGTTTGAGCCGCGTCTGATGATGCCAATCTCACTCTCCTTCGACCACCGCGTGATCGACGGTGCTGATGGTGCGCGCTTTATCACCATCATCAACAACACACTGTCCGACATTCGCCGTCTGGTGATGTGAAGTTAACCAAGGCCGGCAAATGCCGGCCTTGTTGTAAGCATTCGGAGTTGCCGCGGTTGGCAGTTTATTAACAATTCTGTAAACTCTTGCGGTGAAATGTCCCGGTGGATTTAGGGCATGCAGAGCCTGGGATAGGCTCTACGTCTGGCCGCCGGCAATCTAATAAGAGGTCATGATGAGTACAGAGATTAAAACTCAAGTCGTGGTACTTGGGGCAGGTCCTGCAGGTTACTCTGCAGCCTTCCGTTGCGCTGATTTAGGTCTGGAAACCGTAATCGTTGAGCGTTACAGCACCCTCGGTGGTGTTTGTCTGAACGTGGGCTGTATCCCGTCAAAAGCGCTGCTTCATGTTGCGAAAGTGATCGAAGAAGCCAAAGCACTGGAAGAGCACGGCATCGTGTTTGGCCAGCCGCAAACTGACATCAACAAGATTCGTACCTGGAAAGAGAAGGTCATCACTCAACTGACTGGCGGTCTGGCCGGTATGGCGAAAGGCCGTAAAGTGAAAGTGGTTACCGGTCTGGGTAAATTTACCGGCGCGAACACCCTGGTGGTGGAAGGTGAGGGTGGCGCAACCACCATCAACTTCGATAACGCGATCATCGCTGCCGGCTCTCGCCCAATCGAACTGCCTTTCATTCCACACAACGATCCACGCGTGTGGGACTCTACAGACGCGCTGGAACTGAAAGAAGTGCCTAAGCGTTTGCTGGTTATGGGCGGCGGCATCATCGGTCTGGAAATGGCCACCGTGTATAACGCGCTGGGTTCAGAGATCGACGTGGTTGAGATGTTCGACCAGGTTATCCCTGCTGCTGATAAAGACGTGGTGAAAGTCTTCACCAAACGCATCAGCAAGAAATTCAACCTGATGCTGGAAACCAAAGTGACCGCTGTTGAAGCGAAAGACGATGGTATCTACGTATCAATGGAAGGTAAAAAAGCCCCGGCTGAAGCACAGCGTTATGACGCAGTGCTGGTAGCAATCGGCCGTGTGCCAAATGGCAAAGGTCTGGATGCGGGCAAAGCGGGCGTGGAAGTGGACGACCGTGGTTTCATCCGCGTCGATAAGCAACTGCGTACCAACGTGCCGCACATCTTCGCTATCGGCGATATCGTCGGTCAGCCAATGCTGGCGCACAAAGGTGTGCATGAAGGCCATGTGGCGGCAGAAGTGATTTCTGGTCTGAAGCACTACTTCGACCCGAAAGTGATCCCTTCTATTGCCTATACCGAGCCAGAAGTTGCCTGGGTTGGTCTGACCGAGAAAGAAGCCAAAGAGAAAGGCATCAGCTACGAAGTTTCCACCTTCCCGTGGGCCGCTTCTGGTCGTGCAATCGCTTCTGACTGCGCAGACGGCATGACTAAGCTGATCTTCGACAAAGAGACTCACCGTGTCATCGGTGGTGCGATTGTCGGTACCAACGGTGGCGAGCTGCTGGGTGAAATCGGTCTGGCGATCGAGATGGGCTGTGATGCAGAAGACATCGCACTGACCATTCACGCGCACCCAACCTTGCATGAGTCAGTGGGTCTGGCGGCTGAAGTGTTTGAAGGTAGCATCACTGACCTGCCAAACCCGAAAGCGAAAAAGAAATAATTTTTCGTGCTAAATAAAGAAACGGCTCCTTAATGGAGCCGTTTTTTATTACGGGTTCTATTTAATTAAATAGATAAATAAGGCGCTGGAGCTAACGCATAAGCCCTGCCGGAAATAGCAGGGGCGAACCCCTGCTATTGAAGTTTTACTGCTTAACTTCGTAAGCCATTACCGCAGATAATTCAGCAGCGAATATCTTAAATCGTAACTCACAAAGTGTATTACGATTCACCAGGCACAACACTAATAACATGAGCCCGCCGATAATCAGCTTGCTGAATGATAACTTCATAATCACTTACTCCTTGCATTAGCACGAGCAAGCAACTACCCTAACATTGCTTAGGTGTTTCGGGTAGTTGCCTGCTCGTGCGGTTGATGAAAATTGACCGCATGAGTTTCTCCTTCCACAACCCACCTCAATTGATAATGCTTGAGGCAGATTGCCTCAAGCGCCCGCAGGCAGTCTACGCGATTTCCTTTTTATTTCACGTTTAAATAATCTTTAATTTCAATTAAATTTATCGGTTTTATTATTCGCCTTTAGTTAAAGGTGTTAGGTGTTACCTTAATTTATTTTCAATATTTTTAATCCAGTCAATAAAATGCCTGAGCGGTGCGGAAAGGTATTTCCTGCTGGGATAATAGAGCCAGAATCCTTCCTCAACCTGGGTATAATTAGCCAGTATTTCAACTAATTCCCCTTTGGCTAAAGCCGTGTGGACGGCATCCTGATGCAAAAAGGCGATACCTAATCCGGCGCGAGCCGCTTGCAGAATGCGCTCGTTATTATCCAGCACCAGTGAGCCTTTTACCGCCACTTCCTGTTTGCGCCCATCCTGCCAAAATTCCCAACGATAACGACGTCCGCTGGGAAAGCGTCTTTCAATGCAGGGAAACTGCAATAACTCTGCCGGGAACTGCGGAACGCCATGTTGCGCAAGAAAAGCCGGGCTGGCCACCGCCAGTGCCCGCATCGGCTTGCCAAAGGGCAGGGCGATCATATCCTGCGCCAGCACATCGCCATAGCGCACGCCCGCATCAAAACCGCTCTCAACGATATCGACCAGTGCGTCATTGCTGTCGATCTCTAGCGTAATCTCCGGGTAGCGTTGCACAAACGGCAGTATCAGGGACTGAAAAAACAGCGCCTCCGCGGAACGCGGCATGCTGATGCGCAACACACCACGAGGATCGCTACGCCAGTCATTCAGTTCATCCACCGCTTGTGAAAGATCGGCCAATGCAGGCTGGATGCGCAGCAAAAATCGCTCGCCGGCTTCGGTCAGTGCCACCTTACGCGTGGTGCGATGTAACAGCCGTACTCCTAAACGCGCTTCAAAATTGCGCATGGCGTGGCTCAGGCTGGAGGGCGTCACGTTACGCTCCTCAGCGGCTTTGCGAAAACTCAGATGCTGCGCGATAGCGGCAAACATCTCCAATTCCTGCATTGATGCACGGTAGTTGTTCATTGCTGAGTTCCATTCACTAAATCAACGAAAATCGCACAATTGTTGCTGCGATTGCTGAGGTTTATAACATTAACACCGTAAGCGAAGAGGATAAATCAATGCAACAGCGTCAATTAGGCAGTCAGGGATTACAGGTTTCAGCGTTAGGATTAGGCTGCATGGGCATGAGCTTTGCCTATGGTCAGAATGATGAGAAACAGGCGTTGAATACGCTGGCACGCGCGTTTGATCTCGGTGTCAATTTCCTCGATACCGCTGAAGTTTATGGTCCCTTCACCAATGAAACGTTGCTGGCTAAAGCGATCAAAGGCCGCAGTGATATCAAGGTCGCCACCAAGTTTGGTTTCCGCATCACCGATCATGGGGAGGGCTGGGAGCGCATTACCGGTGCCAATAGCGAACCGGCGCATATCCGCCGCGCCGTGGAAGGTTCACTCCAGCGACTCGGTGTCGAAACCATTGAACTGCTGTATCAGCATCGTCTTGATCCGGCCGTGCCGATAGAGGATGTGGTAGGCGTGATGGCGGATCTGGTGCGTGAAGGGAAGGTGAAGTATCTCGGCTTATCCGAAGTCTCATCCGCCACTCTACGCCGCGCGCAGGCGGTGCATCCGATCTCCGCCCTGCAGAGTGAATACTCGCTGTGGACGCGCGATCCAGAGCAAGAGCTTCTTGCGACCTGCCGTGAGCTGAATATCGGATTTGTCCCTTACAGTCCTTTAGGCCGAGGTTTCCTCACCGGCAAATTCCCGGCGGCGGCCACGCTGGCGGACGATGATTTTCGTCGCTCCCTGCCGCGTTTCCAGCAGGATGCACAGACGCATAACCAGAAGTTAGTGAATCAGCTCTCAGAGATGGCTGCAGGTTATGATGCGACGGCAGCACAACTGGCGCTGGCATGGGTGCTGGCGAAAGGTGAGGATATTGTGCCGATCCCTGGTGCCAGCAAAATCGCCAATCTGGAACAAAACTGTGCTGCGGCTGCTCTCACCATTCATTCGGCAGATATTCAGGCCCTGGATACGCTGTTCAATCCAGAAAACATTCAAGGTGAGCGCTACAACGAAAGCGAATTCACCCTGGTCGATCGCTAATTTTTAGCTCCTAAAACACAAAAAAGCAGGCTCAGGTGGCCTGCTTTTTTGTGTGACCGCGCTCAATCTCCAGATAAATCTGCTAAATAAAGCACGGATGTTGCTTTTTTGTAAACAGATTAACAATCAGCCGAAATGCTGCTATGCTGGCCGACGCGGAACCGGGCACCTCACCCTACTGTTTGACAGCTCAAGGGGTGTACCGGAAAGCTATACAATGAGAGCGAGGAGAACGTCGTGCTAGAAGAATACCGTAAGCACGTTGCCGAGCGTGCTGCCCAGGGAATCGTACCTAAGCCGTTAGATGCTTCCCAAATGGCCGCGCTGGTTGAACTGCTGAAAAACCCGCCAGCGGGTGAAGAAGAATTCCTGACCGATCTATTGGTCAACCGTGTACCCCCAGGTGTTGATGAAGCGGCTTATGTAAAAGCTGGTTTCCTGGCAGCTGTCACGAAGGGCGAAGCCCTCTCTCCTCTGGTTACTCGCGAAAAGGCAGTTGAACTGCTGGGCACCATGCAGGGTGGCTACAACATCCATGCCCTGATCGAAGCGCTTGACGATGAAGCACTGGCTCCGATTGCCGCTGAAGCCCTGTCCCACACGCTGCTGATGTTCGATAACTTCTACGATGTCGAAGAGAAAGCGAAAGCGGGTAACCCCCACGCGAAAAAAATTATCCAGTCCTGGGCCGATGCAGAGTGGTTCCTGAAGCGTCCTAAGCTGGCTGAAAAAATCACCACCACCGTGTTTAAAGTGACCGGCGAAACCAACACCGATGACCTCTCTCCGGCACCGGATGCATGGTCTCGCCCGGATATTCCACTGCACGCACTGGCGATGTTGAAAAACCCACGTGATGGTATCGAACCCGACGATGCCGGTAACATTGGGCCGATCAAACAGATCGAAGCACTGCAGAAAAAAGGCTTCCCACTGACCTACGTCGGTGATGTTGTGGGTACAGGTTCTTCCCGTAAATCCGCCACCAACTCGGTGTTGTGGTTCATGGGCGATGACATTCCGTACGTGCCAAACAAAAAAGGCGGCGGTCTGTGCCTCGGCGGTAAAATCGCACCGATCTTCTTCAACACCATGGAAGATGCGGGCGCGCTGCCAATTGAAGTCGACGTTGACCGTCTGGAAATGGGCGACGTCATCGACGTTTACCCTTACAAAGGCGAAGTACGCAATCACGAAACCGACGAACTGCTGGCGACCTTCGAGCTGAAAACCGAAGTGCTGCTGGATGAAGTCCGTGCCGGTGGTCGTATTCCACTGATCATTGGTCGTGGCCTGACCACCAAAGCACGCGAAGCTCTCGGTCTGCCGCACAGCGATGTGTTTGTACAGGCGAAAGATGCGGCTGCCAGCACCCGTGGTTACTCACTGGCGCAGAAAATGGTTGGCCGTGCCTGTGGCGTTGAAGGTATCCGTCCGGGTGCCTACTGTGAACCTAAAATGACTTCTGTGGGTTCTCAGGACACCACCGGTCCAATGACCCGTGATGAACTGAAAGACCTGGCATGCCTCGGCTTCTCTGCTGACCTGGTGATGCAGTCATTCTGTCATACCGCAGCCTATCCTAAGCCGGTTGACGTGACCACGCACCACACTCTGCCAGACTTCATCATGAACCGTGGCGGTGTCTCACTGCGTCCGGGTGATGGCGTTATCCACAGCTGGCTGAACCGTATGCTGCTGCCAGATACCGTGGGTACTGGCGGCGATTCACACACCCGTTTCCCAATCGGTATCTCCTTCCCGGCAGGTTCTGGTCTGGTGGCATTTGCTGCTGCGACCGGCGTAATGCCACTGGATATGCCTGAGTCAGTGCTGGTGCGCTTCAAAGGCGAAATGCAGCCGGGCATCACTCTGCGCGATCTGGTGCATGCGATCCCGCTGTACGCCATCAAAGCAGGCCTGCTGACCGTTGAGAAGAAAGGGAAGAAAAACATCTTCTCTGGTCGCGTGCTGGAAATTGAAGGTCTGCCGAAACTGAAAGTGGAGCAGGCGTTTGAGCTGACCGATGCTTCTGCTGAGCGTTCTGCGGCGGGCTGTACCATCAAGCTGGATAAAGAGCCGATCATTGAGTACCTCAACTCAAACATCGTGCTGCTGAAGTGGATGATCTCCGAAGGTTACGGCGATCGTCGTACGCTGGAGCGCCGCGTTGAAGGCATGCAGAAATGGCTGGCGGATCCGCAACTGCTGGAAGGCGATGCGGATGCAGAGTATGCGGCAGTGATTGATATCGATCTGGCCGAAATCAAAGAGCCAATCCTGTGTGCGCCAAACGATCCAGATGATGCACGCTGGTTGTCTGATGTGCAGGGCGAGAAGATCGATGAAGTGTTCATCGGCTCTTGCATGACCAACATTGGTCACTTCCGTGCAGCCGGTAAACTGCTGGATGCGCATAAAGGCCAGTTGCCAACCCGTCTGTGGGTTGCGCCACCAACCAAGATGGATGCCGCACAGCTGACGGAAGAGGGCTACTACAGCGTCTTCGGTAAGAGCGGTGCGCGTATTGAGATCCCAGGCTGCTCACTTTGCATGGGTAACCAGGCGCGTGTGAAAGACGGTGCGACAGTGGTTTCCACGTCAACCCGTAACTTCCCGAACCGTCTGGGTACCGGCGCGAACGTGTTCCTGGCTTCGGCTGAGTTGGCTGCGGTGGCATCCCTGCTGGGTAAACTGCCAACGCCAGATGAGTATCAGCAGTTTATGGTTCAGGTTGATAAGACGGCGGCTGATACCTATCGCTATCTCAACTTTGACCAACTGGGTCAGTACACTGAGAAAGCCGACGGCGTAATCTTCCAGACCGCTGTTTAATCAATAAACGCAATACGCAGAGGGGACGATGAAAATCGTCCCTTTTTTTGTGCACTTTTTTCCTCATGCATGACCTGGCATAATGCGAGCGCGATCCCACTTTATTCAGCGCGCTACGCACAAAATGCACCTAACCGGTGCTGCACGTCGCGCCATTAGCTACACGAGGCAAACCCATGGAGTATGAATTTCTGCGTGATTTGACCGGGCAGGTCAAAGTACGTATGTCGATGGACCACGAAGCGGTGGGGCACTGGTTCAATGAAGAGGTCAGCGATAATCTGGCCCTGCTGGATGAAGTGGAAGCGGCAGCGCGGGAAGTGAAGGGCACCATCAATCAGTGGCAGCGTGTCGGACATGAGTACACCATCTGGCTGGATGAAGAAGAGGTGATGATCCGTGCCAACCAGCTGGCGCTGGAAGATGATGGCATGGAAGAGGGCATGACCTATTACGACGAAGAGAGCCTGTCGTTTTGCGGTGTGGAAGATTTTCTGGCGGTGATTGCGGCTTATCGGCAGTTTCTCGCCGGTAAGTAAGTTGGATACACGTACATGTCGTAGTCAAAGTCTGTGACGCCAAGCCTGGTATTGTTTTCGTCGGGTGCGCATTTATGCGCACTTGGTAAATTGTGTTGCTGTTTTTTTGCTGCCGGGCTTGGTGCTCGATCCAGAAAATCCCCGCCCGATCGCAAAGGAATCACGCATCCATGCTGATCGACCGCCACATCCATGTGGCGGACGCTTTGCTCTTCGGGCGAGGCTTCTCTGTCCTGTTGGATTGATCATCGCTTTATTTGGAGCGATCTGCCACAACTCTGCTCACAACCTAAACCGTCGCCACCGGCGTGGCGGGCGATCCCACCGCGCCCGGTAAACGCAACGGTGGGGCGGTGAGCAGAAACGCATGGCGCTGGTGCTGCGCCAGCCAATCCGCCAGCGGACTGAGTAACATCAGCTCGCCGAGATACACCCCCAATCTGAACAGACATAAATCATGCAGCGGATGCGACGGATAAAAATCATCGTTCATTGGGCGCGCCGGTAAAATTTCCACCGCCGGATTATCGGCAATCAGCGCCACTACGTCGCTCTCGACGATCCAGTTGCGCAGCTGCTCATCACTGCCATCCAGACCCGCAAAGTGGCTGTTCAAAAACGTCATATCCGGCTCGCCCTGCATCGCCAGAATCGCTTCATCCATGCCGGTGCGGAAACACACCATGTCGCCCTGGCGCACCTCGATGCCATCTGCCTGTAAAATTTGCTGCAGATGCTGATAACCAAAGGCGAACCGCTCGGTGCCGAAGTGACGTTTAATATCAATCATCACGGCGCGGCCTTGCATGCCGTGCTGCGCCACATTTTCGATGCCGAGTTTCTTCGCGCCCAAATGGCTGCCGTGATCGCAGCCGCAACCGCCGCGATAATCAGTTTCCCCAACGATATCCACATTGGCTTTATAGCCGTTGTAAAACACCATCTCTGGTTCGCCATTGCCGTTGACGTCGAACCACTGCCCCATGTGTGCCAGGCTGTCCCACTGTGTCGAATATTGCAGTGCCAGCGTCACGGTATCATCACAGATCACATCGGTGAGCAGCGGGTTATCACGCGACAGCGGATAGGTCATATTGGCATGTTCGCCACGGCGTGTCGCATTGAGCTGAGGCGGCGGCCGACGTGGATTCATCGCCGTGCCGCCCGGTAGATCGAGCGGTAAACTCAGGCAGAAAGTTTGTCCGGTTTTTACCTCGGCTACGCCTTCCAGCACCTTTTGCGCGGTTAAAAGATTCAATCGACCGAGCTGATCGTCGGGACCAAAATCCCCCCAGGTCGCCTGTGCCGGGCGTTGCTTCCAGCGAGCATTCATACTTCTCTCCTTAAGTTGCCTTCCAGTGCTGCGGCAGATTCGGTGCCCATCGGCTGCACACGCGGCAGCCAGAAGGCGTAAATCAGCGCCCCCACAACACCGATCACCCCGGCGATCTCTAGTGGGATCACAAAGGAGTGCGTGTATTGCATGATCACCCCGATCAGGATAGGCGAAATAATCCCGGCCAGATTGGCCGCCATGTTCTGGATACCGCCGATGGTGGCAACGTTAGCGCGGTTTGGCGCGACATCTGACGGCAGCGCCCACAGCGCGGCAGACGCAAAGGTGGCGGCGAAGTTGGCAAAGCAGAGTGCTGCCAGCGCAAGGCCAACAGTGGGGGAGAACGCCGCGAGACCGATGGTGGCGCTACCGAGCATGCCGCCGACCAGCGGGATCTTGCGCGCCACGCTCAGCGAGTAACCGCGACGTACCAGTGAATCGGACAGCAACCCGCCACACCAGCCGCCCACAATCGCCGCCAGTCCAGGCAGCATGCCGAGCAGACCGAATTTCATCAGTGACAAGTGAAAGGTTTCCACCAGATAGGTTGGGAACCAGGTAAAGAAGAAGTAAGAAACGAAGTTAATGCAGAAGAAGCCGGCCATCATCGCCTGTACGGCACGTTGGCCCAACAACTGGCGCACGCTCATTGGATCGCCGGTTTGTGGATCCTGATTGGCCTCAATGAACTCCACTTCCTCACGCGTCACCGTTTTGTGATCGCGCGGATCGCGATACCACAAATACCACGCCAGCGCCCACACTACCGCCACCACGCCGGAGATGACGAAAGTCATACGCCAGCCGACCAACGCAATCAGGAAGGAGATAATCGGAATCGCCAGCGTGCCGCCGATTTTACTGCCGTTGTTGAAAGTGGCCGCCGCGAAGCTGCGCTCCTGACGTGGGAACCAGCGTGTTACCGTTGAAGAACTGGCGGGATAACTGGGGGCTTCTACCGCGCCGAGCACAAAGCGGAAGCCCACCAGTGCGGCAATAGAACTGGCCAGGCCACAGGCGGCGGTGGCTAAACCCCAGCCAAGGCTGCTGACGGCAAAAGTGATGCGTGGACCGAGTTTATCGACCAGCCAGCCGCCGGGCAGCTGGAACAGCACATAGCTCCAGAAAAACGCCGAGAGCAATAAGCCGCTGTCAGTGGGCGAGAAGTGCAACTCCTGGCTCATAAACGGCATGGCGACACTCATGGCGGCGCGATCGATGTAGTTGATGGCGATGCCAACTGACAGCACCGTGAGAATGACGAAACGAAATTTCCCTTTCGCTTTACTTGCCTGAAATGCAGCAGGTGATCCATTGGAATTCAGCGACATGTCGCCTCCAATTGTTTTTTATTTTCTGTAGGGGAAACGCCGCATCAGGACGATGCGGCGAGTTTGGCACTTACGCGCCGCTGACCACGGAGTGTGGATGATGCGCCTGTTCCTCATCCACGATAGGTTCAACTTTACCCATCAGGAACAGGTAGTTAACAATACCGATAACCACTAATACAGCAGAGAACACCAGCGCCCAGGTGAAGTGGCCTGTCGCCCCGACGATAGCGCCGGTAATGATGGGACCCACGGCACCGCCCATGTTCGAAACGGTATTTTGCAGGCCAGCCACAATGGAGACGCTGTTCTGTGGTGCCACATCGCCTGGCAGCGCCCAGACCTGAGAAGCCGCAACGGTGGTGCCCGATTTAGCGATACACAGCAGCAGCACGGTCATAAATACCGAGTCAGTGAACGGGGCAAAACCGATGCACAGTGCCATCAGCAGACCAATGGTCAGGAACAGCTTGCGCGTAGCGGTCAGCGACAGCACCTTGTTGTGCACCATGCGATCCGATGCCCAACCCGCCAGTACTTCAATCACCATGCCGCAAATCAACGGCAGTGCAGCCACCATCCCCATTTTGAGGAAATCCATGCCTTTATCTTTCACCAGGTAGGTCGGCAGCCAGGTGATAAAGAAGTATGAGGTGTAGTTGATGGTGAAGAAGCCAATGCACATTGCCCAGATATTGCGGTAGCGCAGCAACTTGTACCACTTCATCGGACGGACGCTTTTGTCGCCGTGTTTCTGCGCCTGACCATCACGGATAAAGCGCACTTCTTCCTGGCTGATCGCTTTGTGATCTTCCGGGTTTTCCGAATAAATGAAGTACCAGGCAATGACCCAGAACACACCGAGTGAACCAATCACCAGGAAGGTGATGCGCCAGTCGAACATGGCGATCATAAACACGATCAGCGGCATGGCAACGGCACCGCCAAATTTCGATGCGCTGTCGAACAGGCCTGACACCGTGGCACGTTCGCGATCCGGGAACCAGCGCGCGGTGATACCCGCGTTGCTGGGGTACGCGGCGGCTTCACCGACGCCGAGCGCTAAACGCAGCGCCAGCAGTGATTTAAAGCCGGTTGCCAGCCCCATAGCCATGGTAGCAATTGACCACCAGGCCACCGCAATACCGAGACCTTTTTTCTGACCGAAGCGATCGGCGAACCAGCCCGCCGGGATCTGCAACAGCGCATAAGACCAGAAAAACGCTGCCATGATAAAGCCCATCATCTCGGGATTGATGTCGAGCTCTTTGATCAAATGCGGGGCAGCCGCAGAGAGTACGGTACGGTCAATATAGTTAATGGCGATTGCCAGCCACATCAGGCCAGCAATCCACCAGCGAATGCGGGTAGAGCGAGAGGTGTTGTTCATAATATTTTTTCACCTTCCCGGCGTCCTTCGTGCGATAGCGGCGTTGACGGCCATCATTTATCCCACTCGTCTGGGGGTAAATGACCTTATCACTGGCTACAGCATTCATGACTGGGGATTAAAATTTGGATTAAGTAGGGTTTTGAGAAAATTAATCCAGCCCGTTCATAACATTTGTCGGGCGCTCGCCCTGTTTAATGCACTGCACAATCTGCGCAACGCAGCGTTCACCAATCGCGCTGATGGCGCCGTCGGTGTAACCCGCGATATGCGAAGTAGGGATAAAGTTGCTGAGCGTGAACAGCGGATGTTCCGCCAGCGGTTCCTGCTCGAAGACATCGGCAGCGGCACCGGCGATGACGTTATCCAGCAGCGCCTGATACAAATCTTGTTCGTTGACGATGCCACCGCGTGAGGCATTGATCAGGAAAGCGCTCTTCTTCATGCGCTTGATGCGGGCAGCATCGAACAGATTCTGGGTTTTATCGGTGAGCGGCTTGTGCAACGTGATGAAATCGCTGTTTTCGGTCAACTGATCGAGGCTGACGAATTCGATGCCATGCTCGGCAGCAAATTTTTCATCCGGATAAAAATCGAACGCAATCACGCGCATATTGAAGCCTTTGGCACGCAGCGCGACCTGTTTGCCGATATTCCCGAGGCCGATAATACCCAGCGTTTTGCCATACACGTCGGTGGCAAAGATGCGCGGCCAGTTGCCGGCACGGGTTTCAATGGCGGCCTGAGTGATCTGACGCGCGCTGTTGAGGATCAGGGCAAAGGCGAAATCGGCCACGGCATGTTTGTTGGCATCCGGCACATTGGTGACGTAAATGCCGCGTGCGCGGGTGGCATCCAGATTGATGTTGTCGACACCGACGCCATGCTTACACACGATCTTCAGCTGAGGCGCTTGCGCCAGCAGTGCTTCGTTCACATCGGTGAAGGCAACAATCATCGCCACGGTCTCGGCCAGATGCGGTTCCAGCGCGCTGAGCGGTGCATCGGCGGGCAGCGTGATCAGCTCAAAACCATGCTGTTGCAGGGTGTTGATAGGTGCAGCGTCGTATTTGGCGAAAGACGGTGAAGTACAGATAACTTTCATAGCGTTTCCCAATCCTGGTGTTGGAGCGGGCAGCAAAGGCTGCCCAATCGGTCATTACTGCAGATACTGATTCACGATTTGGCGGATCTTCTGCTCTTCTTCGGCAGAGAAGCTCACCGCATAGCGGCTGTTACCCACATCTGAACCCAGCAGTGAAACGGCTTTCTTCACGGTAGCGGGCGGGAAACCGACGCTGTAGAGATCGGTACGCAGGCCAGTAATGTTTTCCTGCGCCTGACGCGAGCCTTCAATATCACCCGCGTGGAAACGTGCCCAAATGGCGTTGATCTCTTTCGGTGCCACGTTGGCGAGACCCGAAATACAGGCGGTGCAGCCTTCGACAAAACCACGATGGATCAGCGAATCTGGACCGGTCAGCACGTTGAAGTTCTCCATGCCTTCGGCAGCCTTAAGGAAACCGCTCAGACTTTCATAGCTGCCCGCGCTGTCTTTAATGCCGATGATGTTGGGATGCGAAGCCAACGCACGCACGGTTTCCGGCTGCAAAGTGTTGCCGGTGCGCGCAGGGATGTTGTACAGATACAGCGGCACTTCAATCGCATCCGCTACCGCGCGGTAGTGCGCAATCAACTCTTCCTGCTTCAGCGGCACGAAATACGGGGTGATCACTGAAACCGCATCCACGCCCAGTTTGGCGACTTGCTTGCCGAGACGGATGGTTTCACGGGTGGAGATTTCACCGATGTGTGCCACAACCGGCGCGCTGCCGTTCACTTCATCGACACAGGTTTCGGTGACGGCTAATTTCTCCTGCTCGTTGAGCACAAAGAACTCACCATTGGTGCCGCCACAGAAAATACCGTTGCCGGCGCTAAGCTGACGTTGTACCTGCAGGCGCTGAGCCGCGGGATTAAACGCACCTTCGCTATCAAAGGTGGTGACGATGGCGGTTAATACGCCCTGAATTTTCTTGCTCATGATGCCCTCATTAATCCTTAGTGATTCAAAGCCGGAAACAGCGTCAGGTAGACGTTTCGTACGTCATCGGCGCTCACTTTCATCGGTACATTCTTCATCAGGCGCTGCACGTCGAGCGCGGCTTCAACCAGATACGGCAGATGATCCGGGCCGATGCCCAGTTCTTCGAGGCTGGCAGGCAGTTTGAGACGTTTCACCAGCGCGGCGAAATACTCCACCAGCGCGTGCGATTTCGCCTCTTCATCCAGTGAGGCATCGGCGTCCGGCAGCAGATCGTAGGCCTGCGCGAATTTGCTCACCGCAGCGGGGCGCACAAAGCGCATGCAGGGTGCCAGCAGAATGGCGTTCGCCACACCGTGCGGCAGATGATATTTGCCGCCCAGCGGATAGGACATCGCATGCACCAGATGGGTGCCTGCATGGGCAATCGATGCGCCACCATAATAAGAGGCCCACAGCATGTTGAGGCGCGCTTCGAGGTTGCCTGGTTCGGCAATCGTGGTCTCAAGGCTGGCAAACAGCTTTTTCATGCCGATCAGCGCATAGTTATCACTCACCGGATTGGACACGGTGGCGGTAAAGCACTCGATCAGATGACACAGAGCATCGATTCCGGTGGAAGAGGCGATATGCGGTGGCATGCTGGTGGTCAGTTCAGGCACCAGTGCGACATAATCGGGCAGCATCACCGGAGTAATGATGCCGACTTTGGTCTCTTTCTCTGGGATCGCCAGGATCGCGTTCGGTGTGGCTTCGGAACCCGTACCGGCAGTCGTCGGAATCAACAGTGACGTGGTGCGGGTCAGGGGTTTCTCACCGGCGAGCAGGGCATCCAGTGTCGGCGCACCGTCAACGCACAGAATGGACAGCAGTTTGGCGACATCCAACACGCTGCCACCGCCCACGCCAATCACCAGATCAATGTCGGTTGAGGGTAACGCGGCCACAATGGCGGCGACATCGTGCTGGCTCGGTTCGGGTGGCACGCTGTTCACAATGCTCAAACTGCTGATCTGCTGCTTCAGCTGCGCGATCAGCGACTGAACCGCTGGAATGCCTTCGATATTTTTATCGGTTACCAGAAGCGCTTTTTCTTTACCCTGCAGCAAATAGCTGAGGTCATTAAGCGCCTGAAAGCCACTGATCACGGTGCTGTTGATATTCATTTCATACCCTTATCGCGGTTTTTTCGTACTAAATGATTAATTTTGCTCATTCAGTGCGGGTTCTGTCACTACAGTGCCTAAATTTATAGGACAAATTGATTTCAAATAATTTGATCTTGCTCACATATAATCAATCGTGATTGAATATAATCAATCTCAACACGGCGAGCTGCCGGCAGAGGAAAGAGAATGACTTCACAGCCATGGAAAACACCCGTCTTAGTGATTGCGGATGATTTTACCGGTGCCAATGACGCTGGCAGCGGGTTGGCACGTGCGGGTGCAAAGGTGCATGTGTTGTTTGATAGCCGCACGCCACACGATGCTAACAGCGCCGATGTGCTGGTCATCAGCACCGACAGCCGTGCAGTCAGCGCGTCAGAAGCCGCGCATCGTACAACGCTAGCATTGCAGCAGCATCAGGCGATTGCCCAGGATGGCTGGCTGTTCAAAAAGATTGATTCCACGCTACGTGGCAATCCGGGCGCAGAGATAGAAGCGGCGTTACACGCCAGCGGAAAAACCTTAGCGCTGGTGGTGCCCGCAGTGCCGAAACTGGGCCGCACCACGCGTGAAGGTGAAGTATGGATCAATCTGCAGCGTCTGACGGACACCGAATTTGCCAGCGACCCGAAAACCCCGGTGACCAGTAGCCATGTGTTAACCCGCCTGCATATGCAGAGTGATCTGGCCGGTGAAACCCTGGATTTGGCGACGGTGCGCAGTGGCAAGCTGGCACAAGTGCTCGCCAGTAAGCAGGGCCTGGTGGTGCTGGATGCCGAACAGGATGCTGACATTGCGCTGATCGTGGCGGCGGCGGCGAGTTTATCCACACGGCCTCTGCTGGCCGGCGCTTCCGGATTGGGTGATGCCCTGGGCGAATATCTGGCGGCGCGTCCGGCCAGGCCGGTGCTGGCAGTGGTGGGTTCCATGAGCGCCATCGCACAGCAGCAAATCGCCCACCTTGCGACCCAACGTGACATTCGCATTATCGATATTGATATCCGTCAGCTGTTTGCTCAGCCCGCGTGGCCGCAGGCTGTCGAGTGGCAGCAGGCGATGCAACAGGCCCTACGCGACGGCACACACTGCGTGGTGCGCACCACACAGCATGCAGAGCAACGCCATGAGATTGAACAGCTGTGTCAGCAACATCAGGTGTCACGTCAGGAGCTGGGAGAACGCATCTGCCACTTCCTCGCCCAATTGACCCAGAACGTTTGCCGCCAGGCCTTGCCTGCCGGGTTGTATCTTTCGGGCGGCGACGTGGCGATTGCCGTCGCACAGGCGCTCGGCGCCAGTGGTTTTCAGATTAAGGGCCTGGTGGCGGGCTGTGTGCCGCACGGGGTTCTGCTAAATAGCGAATTACACCTGCCGGTGATGACCAAAGCGGGTGGCTTTGGTGACGAAAACACCCTGGTAGAAGCCATCCGTTTCATTGAGGAGAAGTCGAGTGAATAAAATTATTGCGGTGACCATGGGCGATCCGGCGGGCATCAGCCCGGAGATTATCATTAAAGCGTTAGCGGAAGGCGACCTGGCGGGGATCCCGGCAGTGGTGGTCGGCTGTGCCAGCACGCTGCGTCGGGTGATGGGATTGAACATTACGCCGCAGGCAGAATTACGCGTGCTGGATAATGTCAAAGACGCGCATTTCGCACCGGGCATCATCAACGTTATCGATGAACCGCTGGCCAATCCTGAAGCGTTAAAACCAGGCGTGGTGCAGAAAGAAGCCGGTGATTTGGCCTGGCGCTGTGTGAAACGCGCCACCGAACTGGCACTGGCCGGTGAAGTGCACGCGATCGCGACAGCTCCACTCAATAAAGAAGCACTGCACTCAGCAGGGCACATTTATCCGGGACACACCGAACTGCTGGCGCAACTGACCAACACCAAAAACTACGCCATGGTGCTGTACACCGATCATCTGAAGGTGATCCACGTCACGACGCATATCGCGCTGCGTAAGTTTCTCGACACCCTGAATGGCGATCGTATCCAGACGGTGATCGGCATGGCGGATACTTTCCTTCGCCGCGTCGGTTTCGACAAGCCGCGCATTGCCGTAGCCGGGGTGAATCCGCATGCGGGCGAAAATGGCCTGTTTGGTGACGAAGAGATCACCACCGTGGCACCGGCGATCAAAGTGATGAAAGAGCAGGGTATCGATGTTTATGGCCCGTGCCCGCCGGATACGGTGTTCCTACAGTGTCAGCAAGGTCAGTACGATATGGTGGTGGCGATGTATCACGACCAGGGGCACATCCCTCTGAAATTATTAGGCTTTTATGATGGCGTCAATATCACCGCTGGCCTGCCGTTTATCCGTACTTCCGCGGACCACGGTACGGCGTTTGATATCGCCTGGACAGGTAAAGCGAACTCTGCGAGCATGGCGATCTCCATTAAACTCGCGATGCAGCTAGCATAGGGAAATATGAAGGGACAAAGCCGTCTCGACCAGATTATGGACTATCTGAAAAGTCATAATCTGGTCACTGTAGAACAGCTGGTGAGTGCGATCTCGGCTTCACCGGCGACGATCCGCCGCGATCTGATCAAGCTCGACAAGGAAGGCGTCATTAGCCGCAGCCATGGCGGAGTGACGCTCAATCGTTTTATTCCTGCGCAGCCGACCACGCTGGAAAAAATGCAGCGTAATCTGGCAGAGAAGCAGGCCATCGCGCAGTTTGCCGCCAGCTATGTGCAGTCGGGTGACTCCGTCGTGCTGGATGCTGGCACCACCATGCTGGAACTGGCGCGCCAGCTCACGCATCTGCAACTGCGAGTCATCACCGCAGACCTGCATATCGCGCTGTTCCTGTCTGAATTCAAGCAGATTGAAACCACTATTATTGGTGGCCGTATTGATGACTCCAGCCAGTCTTGTATTGGTGAGCATGGCCGACGCCTGCTGCGCGGCATCAATCCGGATATCGCCTTTGTCAGCTGTAACTCGTGGAGTATCGAACGCGGTATTACCACGCCGACGGAAGATAAAGCCGGTCTGAAGATGGATCTGCTGGCGAATGCACGCCGCCGCATCCTGCTGGCTGACAGCAGTAAGTACGGTTCCTGGTCGCTATACTGCGCCGCACCGATTGATAGTTTGACCGATGTGGTGACGGATGCGCGTCTCGACGACGCAGTTTGTCGCGCTTTGCGTGAGCGTGGCATTGGTTTGCAGCTGACAGCCTGATGCAACAAGGTCGCCATCAATGGCGACCCTTCAGCAAGAGATATAACCCAGTGCTAGCCCTGCAACGACATTTGCTTGCGCAGGCTGTGCATCGGGCGTTAATCGCCGCCCACTACGATAGCTTCAATCCCGTCGCCGGAATATTGCGGCCGTAGTAGATTTCACGCATCTCTTTCCACAGCAGATTGGTGATGCGCTTGTGCTCCTGCGGGCTGAGCTCTTCAGGCCTGGTATTGAACAGGTAATATTTCAGGTCAAACTCCTTCAGTAACATCTTGGTGTGAAAGATATTTTCCTGATAGACGTTCACATCCACCATGTCGTACATCGACTTCATATCCTCGGACATAAAGTTCTGAATCGAATTGATCTCGTGATCGATAAAGTGCTTTAGGCCATTCACATCGCGGGTAAAACCACGCACACGATAATCAATGGTAACGATGTCAGATTCCAGTTGGTGAATCAGATAATTCAGTGCCTTAAGCGGCGAAATCACGCCACAGGTGGAGACTTCGATATCGGCGCGGAAGGTGCACAATCCCCCCTCAGGATGGCTTTCTGGATAGGTGTGCACGCAAATATGGCTCTTATCCAGATGCGCCACCACCGAATTGGGGAGCGGACCCGGATGCTCAGATTTGTCGATATCCTGCGGGTTGATCGGCTCTTCGCTGACCAGAATCGTGACGCTGGCACCCTGCGGTTCATAATCCTGACGCGCGATGTTCAGCACGTTGGCACCAATGATAGAGCAGGTTTCAGTCAGGATTTCGGTGAGGCGATTCGCATTATATTGCTCATCAATATAGGCGATGTAGCCATCACGTTCGGCTTCGCTGTTAGCGTAGCAAATATCGTAAATACAAAAACTCAGGCTCTTCGTCAGATTATTGAAGCCGTGTAGTTTCAGCTTTTGCAATTTCGTCACTCCTCACACGACAAGGCATTCAGCAGATATTGCGGTAAGGCAAAGCTACCGACATGAATCGCGGGATTGTAGTAGCGGCAGCGCAGGCCAGCGTCGTCAAAGCGTGATTGCAGGGTGGCTGCATCCCACTGGCGTAGTGTCTCGTTGTCGCTTGCCCAGGCAAACGTCATGATACCGCCGTAATAGGTGGGGACCGCCGCCTGATAAAAGCTGACGTCAGAGAAGTAGTGGCTGAGTTTGCGATGGCTGTTGATCGCTTCTTCCTGCTGCAGGAAACAGACGCCGTTCTGTGCCACAAAGATTCCGCCGGGATTTAGCGCCTGTTTACAGCCCGCATAGAATTCGGAGGTAAACAGACTTTCGCCGGGACCGATGGGATCGGTGCAATCGGAAATAATGACGTCGAACTTATCTTGCGTCTGGGTGACGTAATTCACACCATCATCAATCACCAGGTTCAGACGCGGATCGTCATAGGCACCGGCGCTGTGATTGGGCAGATACGTCTTGCAAAAACTCACCACGCCGGCATCGATCTCAACCATGGTGATCTGTTCAATCGTTTGGTGACGTGAGACCTCGCGCAGCATGGCGCCATCGCCACCGCCAATGATCAGCACGCGTTTCGCCTTGCCGTGCGCCAGGATTGGCACGTGGGTCATCATTTCGTGGTAGATGAACTCATCGCGCTCGGTGGTTTGCACCACACCGTCCAGCGCCATGACACGACCAAAAGCGGCATTTTCAAAGATCACCAGATCCTGATGCGCCGTTTTGTCGCGATAGAGCAGTTTATCTACCGTGAAATACTGTCCAAATCCGGCATGAAGCGTCTCATACCACATTTCATTCTGGGCCATGATGGGGCTCTCCTCGAATGTCATCGCCATGAAATTAGGGGAAAAAGCATAGCGAAATATGACCGTGGTTGCACGGTCAAATCTTCAGCAGCAGAGCGGGATGGCGGGCTATTTGACGTAAGCGAGCAGACTCAGCGAGTCACGCGCCAGCGACTTACACTTCTTGTCATTGGTAATGGCGATACCGCTCAAATCTTTGTAACTCTCTTCGCCGAGCGACTTCATGTTGTAGTTGCTGTAATTACTCAGATCCCAGCGGTTCTGCTGGGCAAAAAACACCAGCGCTTTGCGAATTTGCGCATCGGGCAGATCCTGATAGCCACAATCGTTCTTCAGGTAAACAAACACCGCGGTCAGATCGGCCAGATCTTCTGCTTCGGATTCGCTCAGGGCAAAACTGGTGGAGGAGAAGCCAAGGAGTCCCGCCAGCAGCAGGATCTTGATGCTTTTCGTCATAATCATTCTCAACAAGGGGCAATGAATTGACGTTAGCACAGTTATTGCAGGGATTCCGCTAAATTTGCCCAAATGGGGCATTCCCACAGTTTTTATCAGCGCATTCTGTTAAGGGGCTTGACCCTCCCGCAGGGTAAAGGTTTACGCTGTGCCCTTATTCACGACAAGGATAAGAATATGCAACGTCGTCATTTTCTAAAGTTGACCGCCGCACTCAGCGCGGCAGGTGCGCTGCCGTTGTGGAGCCGTTCATTAATGGCGGCTACGCGCCCGCTGTTACCGATCCCCTCTATTTTGCAGCCCGATGCACGCGGAGCGTACACGCTTACCGCGATGAGTGGCACCAGCCAATGGAACGGCAAATCCGTCCCGACGTGGGGCTATAACGGCAGTCTGCTCGGCCCGGCACTGCGGTTGCCGCGCGAGAAAGCCGTTACGGTGAATATTCATAATCGGCTGGCGGAAGCAACGACACTGCACTGGCACGGTCTGGAAATTCCTGGCGATGTCGATGGTGGGCCGCAAGCACTGATTGCGCCCGGTGCTTCACGTCAGGTGACCTTTACGCCCGATCAACCGGCTGCCACCTGTTGGTTCCATCCGCATCAGCATGGCAAAACCGGCTATCAGGTGGCGCAGGGGCTGGCGGGATTGGTGCTGTTAGAGGACGAGGATTCCGGCAAATTGCGTCTGCCGATGCAGTGGGGCGAAGATGACGTGCCGCTGATCTTCCAGGATAAACAGCTGACCCAGGACGGCACAAAAATCGATTACCAACTCGACATCATGCGCGCGGCGGTGGGCTGGTTTGGTGACATGATGTTAACCAACGGCGTGCAGTATCCGCAGCAAGCGGTGCCACGCGGTTGGCTGCGACTGCGTCTGTTGAACGGCTGCAATGCCCGCTCGCTGGATATCGCCACCAGTGATAAGCGCCCGATGTACGTGATTGCCAGCGATGGCGGTTTGCTGGCCGAGCCGGTAAAAGTGGATAGCCTGCCGCTGCTGCCTGGCGAGCGTTTCGAAGTGATGATTGATACCTCAGACGGCAAAACCTTCGACATGGTGACGCTGCCAGTCACGCAGATGGGCATGACGCTGGCCCCCTTTGATCAACCCTTGCCGCTGGTGCAAATTCTGCCACTGCGCGTGATGGCGAGTGGTTCTATGCCGGATAAGCTGGTGGATCTGCCGCCGCTGCCATCAGTGGAAGGCGTGCAAAGTCGCTGGCTACAACTGATGATGGATCCGCAGCTGGATCAACAAGGCATGCAGGCGCTGATGGATCGTTACGGTCATCAAGCCATGGCCGGGATGAAAATGGATCACGGCAGCATGGACTCGAAGGGCGGGGCGATGCAGATGGATCATGGCAGCATGAAAATGAGCGGCGGCGCCATGACGATGGACCATGGCAGCATGCCGATGGATCACGGAAAAACGGCGGCTTATGATTTCCATAACGGCAATAAAATCAACGGCCAGGCGTTTAATATGACCAAGCCAATGTTCAATGCCGAACTGGGTAAGCTGGAAAAATGGACCATTTCTGGTGAGGGCGACGCCATGCTGCATCCGTTCCACATTCATGGCACCCAGTTCCGCATCCTGTCAGAAAACGGCAAGCCACCAGCGCCGCATCGTGCTGGCTGGAAAGATATGGTGAGCGTGAACGGCTGGCGCAGTGAAGTGCTGGTGCGTTTTAACTACGTTGCCAATGCGGAGAACGCCTATATGGCGCATTGTCATCTGCTGGAGCATGAAGACACCGGCATGATGCTGGGCTTTACCGTCGGCTAAGTGATTGCCGTACAGCAGCGAAGCGAAAACAGCTTCGCTGCAGGGTATTGAGCAACACAAGGGCATAAGCGGCGTATTTTAATGCTCAGCATCAGGGTGCAAGCGTGGACATCGGGCAGCCTTATCCTGCTGTCCGATGCGTGGTCACGCCGCCATTCACTCAGTGCGCGTGCCGGGCAAGTAATTAGGCCTGAGCCGCTTCCAGTGCCAGCCGGATATCCTCAATCAAATCATCAGCATGTTCGATACCAATCGATAAACGTACCGTGGCATCGGTAATGCCAATACGCTGGCGTACCTCCTGCGGCACGCCGGAATGGGTGGTGCTGCCCGGATGGCTGGCGAGTGATTCGGTACCGCCCAGGCTCACGGCCAATTTAAACAACCCAAGGGCATTGAGAAAACGAAACGCTGCCGGCTGACCACCTTTGATATCAAAAGAGAACGTGGAACCTGCGCCGCTGCATTGTCGCTGGAAGGTTTCTCCCGCGGAGCTATCCGCATCGAGATAGGGCAGCCAGTGCAGTTTTTCCACCTGCGGGTTATCGCGTAAAAACGCGGCGACTTTATCTGCATTGCTGGCGGCTTTCTCCATCCTCAACGACAGCGTTTCCAGCGATCGTCCAATCATCCAACTGGAGTGCGGATCAAGCTGGGTGCCGATGGCACTGCGCAGCGATCGCACCTTGCTCACCAGCGCTTTGCTGCCCAGCACCGCACCGGCAATCAGATCCGAATGGCCGCCGACATATTTGGTGAGCGAGTAGAGCGACAAGTCTGCACCGTGCTGCAAAGGGCGTTGAAACAGCGGGCCGAGCAAGGTGTTATCGCAGGCGAGAATCGGGCGCGAGCCTTGCTGCTGGGTGATCACATCTGCCACCTGCTTCATCAGCTGAATATCCACCAGGCTGTTGGTCGGGTTGGCCGGCGTCTCAATCAGAATCAGGGCTACACGACCGCGCTGCCACGCCAGTTTGGCTGCTTCATACACTTTGTCTTCATCGGTGCCATCGCTGAAGCCCACGGCTTTAATCTCTAAATCGTGCAGCGTTTTGCTTAGCAACGTTTCAGTGCCGCCGTACAGTGGTTGTGAATGCAAAATCACTTCACCTGGCCGCGCAAACGCCAGCAGCGTGGTCGCAATGGCCGACATTCCGGAGGAGAACAGCGCGGCACTTTCTGCCTGTTCATAGATGGCCAACCGATCTTCCACAATCTCGCTGTTGGGATGATTAAAGCGTGAGTAAACCAGCCCACCGCTCTTGCCCTCCGGCGGCTGCTTGCGTCCGGCGACGAAATCAAAAAAGTCCTGTCCCTCTTCGGCGCTGTTGAACACAAAAGTCGAAGTCAGGAATACAGGAGGTTTGACTGCGCCCTCCGATAGCCGCGGATCGTAACCGTAATTAAGCATCTGCGTTTCCGGATGCAGATCGTGGGTGCCAATCTTTGTTTTTTTACTGGATGAAGCGGCCATAGGGTCTCCAGAGAATACCGGTAAGAGTGCGGGTGGGTTTTCTGTAGTTAAGGTCAGCGCAATAAATTTTGCCACGGTATCGTTTGCGTTCTGTGCGCGGCGTTAGAGGTTGGTTCGACTATGATAGACTTCGTGGCTTTCTGAAAACCTTAACCAGGCGAATGCAATGAAACACACCGTCGACGTGATGATCTCTGAGCAGGAGATTGCAACCCGTATTGCCGAACTGGGCAAGCAGATTAGCGAACACTACCGCAGCAGCGGCAGCGAAATGGTGTTGGTGGGTCTGCTGCGTGGCTCCTTTATGTTTATGGCCGATCTCTGCCGTGCCATCGATGTCCCGCATGAAGTCGACTTTATGACCGCCTCCAGCTATGGCAGCGGTATGTCATCGACCCGCGACGTGAAAATCCTGAAAGATCTGGATGAGGACATTCGCGGCAAAGACGTGCTGATCGTGGAAGACATCATCGATTCCGGCAATACGCTGAGCAAAGTGCGCGAGATCCTGCGCCTGCGCGAGCCAAAATCACTGGCCATCTGCACCTTGCTGGATAAGCCAGAGCGCCGTGAAGTGGACGTCACCGTGGAATACGTTGGCTTCACCATTCCCGATGAGTTCGTGGTCGGCTTTGGTATCGACTACGCGCAGCGCTATCGTCATCTGCCGTATATTGGCAAAGTTATCCCGACCGGTGAATAACCGCACAATCTTCCAAGGCTAATCCCGCCAGCCTGCGATAAGATGCGCAGCCCGCGAGTCATTGACTAACGGGCTGCGCTTGCGTTCCCCTGCCGCATGCAGAGTGGTAAAGTGTCGCGGGTTATCGCTCAGCGCTTCATCTTTGATTTTTCACTCGTTATCTCTGAATAACCCCGCATGCTCGGCGTGAGCGCACTATCATTTCATAGGGCTTTGATGTCACTACAACAGGGTATGGATTCGCAATGACTTATGCACTGGAACTTTCCGGGCTCACCAAAACCTATCCCGGCGGCGTTCAGGCGCTGAAGAAGCTTGATCTCAACGTTGAGGCAGGCGATTTTTACGCACTGCTCGGGCCAAACGGCGCGGGTAAATCGACCACTATCGGCATCATCAGTTCGCTGGTGAATAAATCCGGCGGCAGCGTGCGGGTGTTTGGCTATGACCTGGAAAAAGACGTGGTCAATGCGAAACGCCAGCTGGGTCTGGTTCCGCAAGAGTTCAACTTTAACCCGTTTGAAACCGTGATGCAGATTGTGGTCAATCAGGCAGGTTATTACGGCGTGGAGCGAGCTGAAGCCAACAAGCGCGCGGAAAAATACCTTAACCAGCTCGACCTATGGGGCAAACGCAACGAGCGTGCACGCATGCTGTCGGGCGGGATGAAACGCCGTTTGATGATCGCCCGTGCGCTGATGCACGAGCCAAAACTGCTGATTCTGGATGAACCGACCGCAGGCGTCGATATCGAACTGCGTCGTTCAATGTGGACCTTCCTGAAAGATCTCAACATCAAAGGCACCACCATTATTCTCACCACGCACTACCTGGAAGAGGCAGAAATGCTGTGCCGCAATATCGGCATTATTCAGAGCGGTGAGCTGGTGGAAAACACCTCGATGAAAGGCCTGCTGTCGAAGCTGCAATCGGAAACCTTCATCCTCGATCTGGCGCCGCGCAGCCCGCTGCCGCAGCTGGAAGGCTTCCAGTATCGTCTGGTGGATACCTCTACGCTGGAAGTGGAAGTGATGCGTGAGCAGGGGCTCAACAGCGTGTTCAGCCAGCTGAGTGCGCAGGGCGTGCAGGTGCTGAGTATGCGTAACAAAGCGAACCGCCTTGAAGAGCTGTTCGTCAGCCTGACCCAGGGTAAAGGAGTGAAAGCATGACACATTTATACTGGGTGGCGCTTAAGAGTATCTGGGCCAAGGAGATCAACCGTTTTGCCCGCATCTGGATTCAGACGCTGGTGCCACCGGTGATCACCATGACGCTCTATTTCATCATCTTCGGTAATCTGATTGGTTCACGCATCGGCGATATGCATGGCTTCAGCTATATGCAGTTCATCGTGCCGGGCCTGATCATGATGGCGGTGATCACTAACGCTTACGCCAACGTGGCCTCTTCGTTCTTCAGCGCTAAATTCCAGCGTAATATTGAAGAGCTGCTGGTGGCGCCGGTGCCCACGCACATCATTATCGCTGGTTATGTCGGTGGTGGTGTGGCGCGTGGTGTGTGCGTCGGCATTCTGGTGACAGCAATTTCACTGTTCTTTGTGCCGTTCCACGTGCATTCCTGGTCAATGGTGGCCCTGACGCTGTTGCTGACTGCGATTCTGTTCTCGCTGGCTGGCCTGCTGAATGCGGTGTTTGCGCGTACCTTTGACGATATCAGCTTGATCCCCACCTTCGTGCTGACGCCGTTAACCTATCTCGGAGGCGTGTTCTATTCGCTGACGCTGCTGCCGCCGTTCTGGCAGGCGGTGTCGAAACTGAACCCGGTGGTATATATGATCAGTGGATTCCGCTACGGTTTCCTCGGCATCAATGATGTGCCGCTGGTGTTTACCCTGTCAGTGCTGATTGCCTTTATCGTGGTGTTTTACGTACTGGTGTATGCGTTGATTCAGCGCGGTCGCGGATTGCGTACTTAAGTTTTACGGGGGCGGCCTAATGGCCCCCGTTGTATCAAGCCACCTGAACCGGCAACGCTTTGGCGATGCGTTTCATGTCGTTGTCCCCTTCGAAATAAGCGACTTTGGGCTGCCAGCTACGGGCGACTTCATCTTCCACCTGCACATACGAGCAGATGATCATGATGTCACCTTCACAGGCACAACGGGCGGCGGCACCGTTGACGGAGATGATCTTCGATCCACGCTCAGCGGCAATCGCGTAGGTCGAGAAGCGCTGACCGTTGGTGACGTTATAAATGTCGATGGCTTCGTATTGCAGAATGCCGGACGCATCAAGAAAATCCTGGTCGATGGCGCAGGAGCCTTCGTAGTGCAAATCTGCCTGAGTGACTTTCACGCGGTGCAGTTTGCCCTGTAACACGGTACGAATCATAACGAATAACCTTGTTAAGCTGCGATTAAACGACGGAGATTACTCCGTCAGATCCACTTGCTGATTATCGATCAGGCGCGCATTGCCCAGCCAGGCGGCCATCAGAATGACGGCGCGCTGGCTATCTACCGTCAGCGGCTGCAGATTGTCGGCATCGCAAATGGCCAGGCCATCAGGGCGGAAACCTTTCTCACGCAATGCGGCCTCGGCCGTTTCGATAATCTCTTCGACATGGCGCTCGCCGTTATTCAGACGCTCGGCCATGCTGTTCATCACCTGGCTCAGACCGGCGGCGATCGCGCGCTCTTCGCTGGTGAGGTAGCCGTTACGTGAACTCAATGCCAAACCATCTTGCGCGCGCACGGTCGGTACACCAACAATCTCGATATCGAAGCCCATATCAGCCACCATCTTGCGAATAATGGCTAGCTGCTGGAAATCCTTCTCGCCAAAACAGGCGATATCGGGCTGCACCAGATTGAACAGTTTACTCACGATGGTGGAAACACCGCGGAAGTGACCAGGGCGGCTGGCACCTTCCAGCAGTGATGATAACCCGGGGACTTCAACGAAGGTTTGGCTATCCAGCCCTTTGGGATAAACATCCGCTGGCGCAGGGGCAAATACCAAATCGACGCTGTGGCGATTAAGCTTTTCGCAATCATCCTGTAAGGTGCGAGGATAGCGCGCCAGGTCATCGGCGCGTTCAAACTGCATCGGGTTGACGAAAATCGAGACCACCACGATATCGGCTCGCTCGCGCGCTTCATCCACCAACGTCAGGTGGCCGTCATGCAGGTTACCCATGGTGGGCACCAGCGCGATACGTTTGCCTTCCTGCCGCCAGCGACGAATTTCTCGGCGCAGCATCGGCAGCGATTCAATAATCAGCACTGCAAATCTCCTGATTTACTGGAAACTGTGTTCGGCGGCAGGGTAGATGCCCGCCTCAACGTCGGCAATATACTGGCGAATTGCCGCGCGAATGTCGCCGGTTTCCGCGAGGAAATTTTTGGCAAATTTTGGAATATGACCGCCGGTAATACCAAAGGCATCGTGCATCACCAGAATCTGTCCATCGGTGACGTTACCCGCACCAATACCGATGACCGGAATGCTCAACGCTTTGGTGATGCGATCTGCCAGCGCCACCGGCACACACTCCAGCACCATCAATTGTGCTCCAGCGGCTTCCAGCGCCAGTGCATCGGCCAGCAAACGCTCAGCGCCCGCTTCATCACGGCCCTGCACCTTGTAGCCGCCAAAGATGTTCACTGACTGCGGCGTCAGGCCCAGATGACCACAGACCGGCACGGCGCGCTCGGTGAGCATACGCACGGTGTCTGCCAGCCATTCACCGCCTTCCAGCTTCACCATGTTGGCACCGGCACGCATCAGTTGAGCGGCGTTATCAAAGGTTTGCTGCGGTGTGGCGTAACTCATAAACGGCAGGTCGGCCATCACCAGCGCATTCGGCGCGCCACGGCGCACGGCAGCGGTGTGATAAGCGATATCCGCCACGGTGACAGGTAATGTGGTTTCATGGCCTTGCACGGTCATGCCAAGGGAGTCGCCAATCAGCATCACCTGAATGCCTTCATCGGCAAACAGGCGGGCAAAGCTAAAATCGTAGGCCGTCAGGGTAGCAAATTTGCGGCCACTGGCTTTGAGCTGGCGTAGATGGGTGATGGTTGTCGGTTTCATCGCACACTCCAGAGTTTTCTGATGCGCGCAGTGTACTGGATTGATTGAAAAGGCGATACGACCGTAGTGCGATTATTGCTGCCTACTCAGACCACAAGCGGATGGTGCTGCGATCCAGCGTGGCGAGGATGCCGGTCAGTGGCTGACCGTTGGGCAAGCGCAGGCCTGGCGCGATTTCCAGCAGCGGTACCAGCATAAACGCGCGGTTGTGCATGTCGTAGTGCGGCACGGTGAGGCGTGGAGTGTGAATCGTCTGCTGACCAAACAGCATGATGTCGATATCGAGGGTGCGCGGTCCCCAGCGCTCCGCTTTGCGCACGCGCCCATGCTCCAGCTCGATACGTTGCGTATGATCGAGCAAGGCTTCAGCTTCCAGCGTGGTGTCCAGCGCGACCACCGCATTCAGGTAATCAGGCTGATCTGGCGGGCCGTACGGTGGTGTGCGGTACAGTGAAGACGTTGCAACGCGCGAGGTGTGCGGTATCGCATCAAGCGCGGCCAGCGCTGCATCAACCTGATGCAGCGGATCGGCCAGATTACTGCCTAATGCGAGGTAAACGCGAATCATGATGCGCTATTGGTATCGCGGCGTGGGCCGGTTGGACGACGGCGCGGGCGACGCGGTTTGCGACGCGGTGCCACCGGATCATCGCCCAGCGTGTTCATCATGGTTTTCTGCTCGACCGGAGCCGCCGCCTGGAACTCGCCCCACCAATGGGTCAGGCTTTGCAGTTCGCGGTTGTTTTCCACATCGGCTCGCAGCGCCAGCAGATCATAAGCGGCACGGAATTTAGGATGCTCCATCAGCTTCCAGGCGCGTTTGCCATGACGACGCGACATGCGCAGCTGCAGCTGCCAGATATCGCGAATCAGGGTAGTGATACGCTTAGGAATTGCCAGCGCACGGCAGGCTTCATCCAGCGTTTCATTCATCGACAGCGCAAAGGCGTCGTAATAGGTCAGTCCGCTTTCCTGCGCAATGCGTTGGGCCGATTCCAGCTGCGGATACCAGAACATCGCGGCAAACAGGAAGGCCGGATTGACGCGCATATCGTTCTGAATGCGGTTATCGGTGTTCTTCAGCACCTGCGCCAGCATTTTCTCCATCAGGCTGTCGCTCTCGGCAGTGAAGCCACGCGTCAGGGTAGGGAACAGCGGCTGGAACAGATGGTACTCACGCATCATCTGATAGGTACGGAATCCGTAACCGGCTTGCAGTAGTTTGAGGGATTCTTCGAACAGACGCGCAGGCGGGATGTCATTTAGCAGTGTTGCCAGGCGCGGAATCGGCTCGGCAGTTTCCGCGGCAATGCGCATCTCCAGCTTGGCGGCAAAACGCACCACGCGCAGCATACGTACCGGATCTTCGCGGTAACGCGTTTCCGGATCGCCAATCAGTCGGATCACGCCGTCTTCCAGATCCTGCAACCCACCCACGTAATCACGTACGGAGAAATCCGCCACGCTGTAATACAGACTGTTGATGGTGAGATCGCGGCGCTGCGCATCATCTTCGATGCTGCCAAAAATGTTATCACGCAGCAGCATGCCGTTCTGACCGCGCTGGGAATTGTTGCGATCGTCTTCCGCTTCTTCCTGGTGATGACCACGGAAGGTCGCGACTTCGATCACTTCAGGACCGAACATCACGTGCGCCAGGCGAAAACGACGCCCCACGAGGCGGCAGTTGCGGAATAGTTTACGCATCTGCTCAGGCGTGGCGTTGGTGGTGATATCAAAGTCTTTTGGCTTCTTACCCAGCAGCAAATCGCGCACGCCGCCGCCTACCAGGTAAGCTTCGAAACCGGCTTTATTCAGGCGATACAGCACTTTAAGGGCGTTTTCGCTGATATCTTTGCGTGAGATGTTATGGCTTTCACGGGGAATGACGGTCATCAGACTTTCAGTTTCCACCTCTTCAGGCGCTTCCTCGTCACGCTTGAGGACTCTCCGGCAAAAATTTGCGACTCGGGTAAAAATGGGACACCTCGACAGTGATAAAAAGGGTGTTAATAAATCAGCGGCTAATCATAGCCTGTTGCGAACCATTTAGGAATGGCGATGTCGCCTCATCCGCTATTCGCGCGTTCTGTTGTGGGATCAGTTGGATACTCCACCGAGCCACTGCGTGCTTCAGTAATTGCTCCGTGGTGGCATCTTGCCAACCCTCCAGTATCGGTTGACCCAACAAACGCAACGCGTGCACCAGCAATGGACGCGCGTCCCCCGCGGGTAAAGCGGGCGCATGATTCTGTTTCGAGAGCTTATTACCCTCGTCATTGATGGCCAGTGGCAGGTGCAGATATGCCGGCACCGGCCAGTCGAACTGCTGGTAGAGCGCGATTTGACGCACCGTGGGTTCGATCAAATCTGCCCCACGAACGATTTCCGTTACACCCTGAAAATGGTCATCCACCACCACCGCCAGGTTGTAAGCAAACAGCCCATCCCGACGATGGATAATAAAGTCCTCTTCCGCCAGCGAGGGTTCGGCGGCTAAGTGACCACGCAGGCGATCGTCAAAGCCATACACCGGCCGATGCTGACGCAAACGCAGCGCGGCGTTTTCTGCGGGGAGATGCAATTCCCGGCAGTGGCCGTCATAGAAGCCCCCGAGCTGCTGAATACGACTGCGCGTGCAGGTGCAGAAGTAGCTTTGACGATGCTGTTGCAGCCAATTCAGCGCTTCCCGGTAGGCATCATGGCGCTGCGACTGCCATAACACGTCGCCATCCCAATGCAGGCCATAGTGTTCCAGCTGTTGCAGGATGCGCGTGGCTGCGCCTGCCACTTCCCGTGGTGGATCGATATCTTCAATGCGCACCAGCCAGCGGCCTTGTTGCGCACGTGCGCTCAGATAGCTGCCTAATGCGGCTATCAGCGAACCAAAATGCAGATCACCAGAAGGAGAGGGGGCGAAGCGCCCAACGCAGGAGGAGAGGAGTGCGGTCATATTGAGGTGCACCGCACGTCGGGAAAACAGTGGTTTTCCCGGCAGTGCGGCGACAGTCTGCTCACGGCCATTAGCCTGCCATCTGCTTCTCGCGGATTTCAGCCAGCGTTTTGCAGTCGATGCAGAGATCGGCGGTCGGACGCGCTTCAAGGCGACGAATACCAATTTCTACACCACAAGAATCACAGTAGCCGAAATCGTCGTCATCCACTTTCTTCAGCGTTTTTTCGATCTTTTTGATCAGTTTACGCTCACGATCGCGGTTACGTAATTCCAGACTGAACTCTTCTTCCTGTGCGGCACGGTCTACCGGATCCGGGAAGTTAGCAGCTTCGTCCTGCATATGTGACACAGTGCGGTCTACTTCATCCCGAAGTTGGTTGCGCCAGGCTTCCAGAATCTTGCGGAAATGGCTCAGTTGGGCGTCGTTCATATACTCTTCGCCCGGTTTCACCTGATACGGCTCCACACCAGCGATGGCGAGGATACTCAGGGACGATGTTTTACGGTTTTGCCCTTCTTGCATGTTGTTTCTCCTGGATAACACGCCCTTCCCGTCATACTTCAGGTTGCATGTGCATTGGCTAAATGACCACCGACTGCCTGCAACGCGAATTATTAAGGGGTATATCGATTCCCATCAGGGAAAAAACAGGCCGCTATAAATAGCAGAAGCAGTCAAGGTTGGCAATTATTCATATTCGCACCTTGACAAGCCTGTGAGGAACAGCGTATTTAGCGCACCGGCCAGAACATTCCTATCACAGCAAATTGCTATAAATATTACAACTCTGCGTTAATCGTCACGGCGACGGGCTGAGTGAGTAACATTTGAGCAGGTGAAATCTGAGCCTGATACGCCAACACTTCCACTCCACAGCGTTGAGCCTGTCCCAGTAGTTCTGCGTAGTGTGCGTCGATATGGCGCGCCGGGGAGACGTCCTCAATCCCCGTATGCAGAACGGCGAACAACAAAACAGCTCGATGACCCTCTGCCGCGATAGTACTGAGTTCGCGCAGATGCTTCTGTCCCCGAGCCGTCACCGCATCCGGAAAAAAGCCTTTACCCTGCTGTAAAAGGGTGACGGACTTGACTTCAATATAGCAGTTTGATCTGCCCTCCGCTTGCAGCAGGAAGTCAATTCGGCTTTTTTCCGTACCGTATTTCACTTCAGGTTGGCAGTGGCTGTAAGCGGACAATTCTGGAATCGCGTCAAGGGTTAAGGCTTCACGCACCAGTTGATTGGCTCTGAGGGTGTTCACACAGATCCAGTGGCCTTGTTGTGTCTCGGTCAGTTCCCAGCTGTGCGGATACTTGCGCGTGGTGCTGTCTGAAGTGGAATACCACACGGTATCACCCGGTGTGGCGCAGCCGGTCATCGCGCCGGTGTTGGCGCAGTGAATGGTCAGTGTCTCACCCTCTGGTGTCACGACATCGGCAAGAAAGCGCTTATAGCGCGCGATAAGACGAGCGGGTTTTAGCGGTGGATCAAACTGCATTCAGGCTCCTGACGAAGAAGGCAATGGCCAGCGCGCCAGCCGCCGATAACGGGTGCGTCCCTGACTAAAAGTCGATGAGAACAGCGCAAAGTCACTGACATCGTAGCGCCAGTGAAAGCCGCGCGGTGGTAAGGCCACTTTTTGTGTGGCGTGGCGCAACAGGGTGATATGCGGATGAAAAGGCTGCGCACTCTGCGCGCAGCCGTGTCGTGCCGCCTGCGCACGCAGCAAGCTCGCTAACTGCAACAAGCCACGCGGCGCACGTTGGCAGCCAAGCCACACGACGCCAGGACGCGGCCAGTGCCCCGCATCATCCAAATCCAGGCTAAAACCGGGCTGGACAATGCGCGAAGCTAACTGCTGTAACTGCTGCGAGGTCTCAGCACTGACATCCCCCAGAAACGCCAGCGTCAGATGCAGATTGGCGGCGGCCACCGGTTTTCCTGCCTCTTCTGCAAAGTGATCTGCACGCCACTGTACCAGCTGTTGCTGGAGCGGCGCGGGCAGTTCGAGGGCAAAAAACAGACGTTGTATCGACATGGTGACGTGGCCGTTGAGTGCTACAATGCGCGCCATGTTAGCACAGGCAGAGTGGGAGTTAAGTGTGAGTGAATTACCGGTAAGTGAGGTGCTGCCTGCATTGCTCGATGCATTGTCTCAGTCATCACAAGTTTTACTGGCGGCACCCACCGGCGCGGGAAAATCGACCTGGCTGCCGCTGCAATTGCTACAGCAGTCGGTGCTGACGGGGCGCATCATTATGCTTGAGCCGCGTCGTCTGGCGGCGCGTAATGTGGCGCAGCGCCTGGCGGATCAGTTGGGTGAACAGCCCGGAGCCACTGTGGGATACCGTATGCGCGGCGAAAACTGCTGCGGCCCCCATACGCGACTGGAAGTGGTGACCGAAGGCATTCTGACACGCATGCTGCAGCGCGATCCCATGCTTGAAGGCGTGTCGCTGGTGATCCTCGATGAGTTTCATGAGCGTAGTCTGCAGGCCGATTTAGCACTGGCGCTGCTGCTGGATGTACAACAGGGGCTGCGCGATGACCTGAAAATTCTGCTGATGTCCGCAACGCTGGATAACGATCGGTTGCGTCAGCTGCTGCCTGCTGCGCCTTTTATTGTCTCTGAAGGACGCAGCTTTCCGGTGACACGCCGTTATGCCTCTCTCAACCCGCAACAGCGTTTTGACGAAGCGGTGGCGCGAGAAGTGGCGCAGTTGCTGCGTGAGGAGTCGGGTTCGCTGCTGTTGTTCCTGCCGGGCGTGGCAGAGATTGAGCGCGTGAAGCGCGAGCTGGAATCCCGCGTCGGTGAAGACGTGGATCTCTCTCCTTTATATGGTGCGCTCTCATTGGATGCGCAGCGTCGCGCGATTCTGCCTGCGCCCGCCGGTCGCCGCAAAGTGGTGCTCGCCACTAACATTGCCGAAACCAGTCTCACCATTGAAGGTATCCGCTTAGTGGTGGATAGCGCGCTGGAGCGTTCGGCACAGTTTGATATGCGTAGCGGCGTAACGCGCCTGCAAACGCAACGCATCAGCCAGGCTTCCATGACCCAGCGAGCCGGGCGAGCCGGGCGTCTTGAACCCGGCATTTGCCTGCATTTGCTGCCGCAGGAGCAGGCGATGCGTGCAGCGGCGCAAAGTGAACCCGAAATCCTCAATAGCGATTTGGCCGCGCTGCAGATCGATTTGCTGCAATGGGGTTGCCAGGATGCGTCACAGCTCTGCTGGCTGGACGCGCCACCGCCACGCAGCTTGCGAGCGGCACAGGCTTTGCTCACGCGCTTAGGCGCATTAGAAAACGGCAGGCTTAACGCGCGCGGCCGTAAAATGGCGACGCTTGGCAGCGATCCGCGTTTGACGGCGATTCTGTGTGCGGCACAGAGCCACGATGCCATCGCCAGTGCCGCTCTGCTGGTGGCGATACTGGAAGATCCACCGCGCAACGGTAGTGCAGATTTGCGCGATGCCCTTAATCGACCACAGCCGCATTGGCAAAGGCGCGCGCGTCAATGGCAGCAACGGTTGAATGCCAGCGATGGTCGCGTCAATCCCGATCTTTTCCCCGCATTATTGGTGGCAGGCTTTGCCGATCGTCTGGCGCAGCGGCGAGGCGACAGCGCACGCTATCAGCTGGCTAACGGTATCGGCGCGATGCTGGATGAACAGGATGGCCTGAGTCGCTATGAGTGGTTAATCGCGCCGACCCTGTTACAGGGCGCCAGTGCCGCCGAAGCGCGCATGTTACTGGCGCTGCCGGTAGAGATAAGTGCGTTACGCCAGCAATGTCCTGCACTGGTGTCGCAGCGCATTGATGTGGAATGGGATGAAGAGAAAGGGACATTGCGCGCCTGGAAACGGGAACTCGTGGGTGCGCTGGTCCTAAAAGCACAGCCGCAGGCGCGACCGGAACCGGAGATTTTACACCCGGCGATGTTGCGCTGGATCCGCGAAAAAGGGCTCTCGGTACTCGGCTGGACCCCCGAAGCCGAACAGCTGCGCTTGCGCTTGCACTGTGCCGCGTCCTGGCTGCCGGAAGAGGCGTGGCCAGCGCTGGATGATGAGAGCTTGCTCGATTCGCTTGAACGCTGGCTGTTACCCGAGATGGGATCCGTGCGCGATCTCAGGAGTCTGCAGGGCGTCAATCTTGTCAGCGCATTATTACATTTGCTGACATGGTCACAACGTCAGCGGCTGGATACTGTGCTGCCAACTCATTACACTGTGCCGACCGGAAGTCGCCTGCCTATTCGTTACGATGCTGAAAAGCCTCCGGCGTTGGCAGTGCGTATGCAGGAGATGTTTGGGGAAGCGCAAAATCCCGCGGTGGCCGAAGGCCGCATTCCGCTGGTGCTGGAGTTGCTCTCACCCGCGCACCGGCCGTTGCAGATCACCCGTGACCTTGCAGCGTTCTGGCGGGGAGCGTATCCAGAAGTGCAAAAAGAGATGAAAGGACGCTATCCCAAACATCCCTGGCCCGACGATCCGGCCAGCGCCTTACCGACAAGGCGCACCAAGAAATTTTCATCGTGACACGCTGTGGATCGAATTCAGAGGGTTCTGCCATGCGCAGCACGAGAAAGCAGTTAGAGTAACGGCCGCAGCCGTAGCTATGCCTGGAGAATAAAAGCATGTCTGGGAACGATCGCGAACCTATTGGGCGTAAAGGAAAAGCGCCAAAGCCGCCGCGCACCACTGCGCGCCGGGGTCGCCGCAGGGAGCTTGATGATGATATCGATCAGGACGATTTTGACGAAGATGATGAGGAGAGCACACCGGTGCCACCAAAAGGTAAAGGGAAAGGAAAACGTCCGCCACGCGGCAAACGTCGTTGGTTAGGCTGGTTAATTAAGCTTTTCCTGGTCTTTGTGGTAGTGATGGTTGCCTGGGGCATCTATCTCGACTCTGAAATCCGCAGCCGCATCGACGGTAAAGTGTGGCAGTTGCCTGCCGCTGTTTACGGCCGCATGGTGAGCCTTGAGCCGGGGATGTCGTACGACAAAAAAGAGATGATTGCGCTGCTGGAAGGCACGCAGTATCGCGAAGTGTCGCGCATTACCCGTCCGGGCGAATTTAGCGTCAAAGGCAACACCATCGATCTGCTGCGTCGTCCGTTTGATTTCCCGGACAGCAAAGAGGGGCAGATCAACGCCCGTCTGACGTTTAGCAACAACGAACTGAGCGAGATCAAAAACCTCGATACCGGGCGTGATTTTGGCTTCTTCCGCCTCGATCCACGCTTGATCACCATGCTGCAATCGCCGAACGGTGAGCAGCGTCTGTTCGTGCCGCGCGCGGGCTTCCCGGATCTGCTGGTCAGCACGCTGATCGCGACCGAAGACCGCCACTTCTACGAACACGACGGCATAAGCCCGTACTCGATTGGTCGTGCATTCCTTGCCAATATCACCGCCGGTAAAGCGGTGCAGGGCGGCAGTACCTTGACCCAGCAGCTGGTGAAAAACCTGTTCCTTACCAACGAGCGTTCACTCTGGCGTAAAGCGCGTGAAGCTTACATGGCGGTGATCATGGATGCGCGCTACAGCAAAGATCGCATCCTTGAGCTGTATCTCAACGAGGTGTACCTCGGTCAGGCAGGCAACGATCAGATCCGTGGCTTCCCGCTGGCGAGTTTGTATTACTTCGGTCGTCCGGTGGATGAGCTGAGCCTCGATCAGCAGGCGATGTTGGTCGGCATGGTGAAAGGGGCGTCACTCTATAACCCATGGCGCAACCCGAAACTGGCGCTGGAGCGTCGTAACCTGGTCCTGCGTCTGCTGCAACAGCAGAATGTCATCGATCAGGAGCTGTACGACATGCTGTCAGCGCGTCCGCTGGGCGTGCAGCCGAAAGGCGGAGTGATTACGCCTCAGCCTGCGTTTATGCAGATGGTGCGTAACGAATTGCAGGCCAAACTGGGCGACAAGGTGAAAGATCTCTCTGGCGTGAAGATCTTCACTACGCTGGATCCGATTTCGCAGGATGCCGCAGAAAAAGCGGTGGAAGATGGCATTCCGGCACTGAAGAAACAGCGCGGTCTGAAGGATTTGGAAACCGCGATGGTGGTGGTTGACCGCTTCAGCGGCGAAGTGCGCGCGATGGTGGGCGGTGCCGATCCGCAGTTTGCCGGTTACAACCGTGCGCTGCAGGCGCGTCGTTCTATCGGTTCACTGGCTAAACCGGCGACTTATCTCACTGCCTTAGGCCAACCCAATACCTATCGTCTGAACAGTTGGATTGCCGACGAACCTATTGCGCTGAAACAGCCTAATGGATCGATCTGGAAACCAATGAATGACGACAAGCGCTTCAGTGGCAAAGTGATGTTAGTGGATGCGCTGACCAACTCAATGAACGTGCCAACGGTTAATCTGGGTATGACGTTAGGGCTGAATTCCGTGGTTGATACCTGGACGAAGCTCGGCGTACCGAAGGATCAGCTGAATCCGGTGCCAGCGATGCTGCTGGGTGCCCTGAACCTGACACCGATTGAAGTCGCTCAGGCATTCCAGTCGATTGCCAGTGGCGGTAACCGCGCAGATCTCTCTGCGGTGCGCTCGGTGATTGCGGAAGATGGGACTGTGCTGTATCAGAGCTTCCCGCAGGCGCAGCGTGTCGAACCGGCACAGGCGGCTTATCTGACGTTGTACAGCATGCAGCAGGTCGCCGATCACGGTACGGCGCGGGCGCTGGGCGCGCGTTATCCTAATGCCCATCTGGCAGGTAAAACGGGTACCACCAATGATCTGATCGACAGCTGGTTTGCGGGCGTTGATGGCAAAGAAGTGGCCATCACCTGGGTGGGCCGCGACAATAACCAAACCTCGAAGCTGTATGGTGCGAGCGGAGCGATGCAAATTTATCGTCGCTATCTCGATAACCAGGCCCCGATGCCGCTGCAGTTGACACCGCCGGAAGATATTACGCAGATGAATGTCGATTCCGCCGGTAACTTCGTCTGTGGTTCGGGCAGCAGCACCTGGCGTTCGCTGCCGGTGTGGACGTTGGATCCAGCCTCGCTGTGTCAGCAACAGCAGCAGCAGATCCAACAGCAGCAAGAGTCGCAACCGCAGCAGCAGTCACCTCAGCAGCCGCAGGACGAGCAAAAAGATGCTGATGGCGTAGCTGGCTGGATCAAAGATATGTTCGGCAGCAAATAGTTAGCTGCAGAAAGCACAGGGCGCTTCGGCGCCCTTTTTTACGTCTGCACGATTGTTATTCGCGATCATGGATATGCACGATCTGGTCGCAAACGCACCGCCATCAGCCATTACATCTTGCGGATCTTGCAGGACTTCGCCTAAAATTCGTGCGTCTAATAATCATTCTCGTTTTCATTCGCCTGCATCGTTTCCTTTTTCGAGAGATCCTTTTTATGAATGCGCGAAATTTCAATCCTTGTTCTGCGCGTGCTGCGACCTCCCGTCGTCCGCTCGCTTTATTGATTTCTTTAACACTGGGTACGCTGAGCGCGCAGGCGCTGGCAGAAGATACCGTGGTGGTGACCGCCAATGGCGGTAACACCGTTGCGCAGGAAAGCGCCTGGGGCCCGGCTCCTACCATTGCCGCTAAGCACAGTGCCACCGGCACGAAAACGGATACGCCCATTGAGAAAAACCCGCAGTCGGTTTCGGTGGTGACGCAGGAAGAGATGGCGATGCACGCGGTGACCAGCGTGAAAGGGGCGTTCAATTACACGGCGGGTGTGCTGACCGGTAACCGCGGTAGCTCCAGTGTGATCGATGCGCTGTCGATTCGTGGCTTTAGTGAAACCAACACCAACCAGTATCTTGATGGTTTGAAACTGCAGGGTGACAACTACTCCGAGTTTGCCATCGATCCTTACTTCTTTGAGCGTGCAGAACTGCTGCGTGGCCCGGTTTCAGTGTTGTACGGCAAGAGCAACCCAGGCGGCGTGGTGTCACTGGTCAGCAAGCGCCCGACGCAGGAAACACTGCGTGAAGTGCAGTTCCAGATGGGCACCGATAACCTGTTCTCTACCGGCTTCGATTTCGGCGGATCGCTGGATGATGACGGCGTGTACAGCTATCGCGTGACCGGTCTGGCTCGCAGTGCAGACGCGCAGCAGGATATGAACAAAGAGAAGCGTTATACCATCGCGCCTTCGTTCAGCTGGCGTCCGGATGCCAATACCCGCTTTGATTTGCTGACCTATTTCCAGAACGAGCCGGAAACCGGTTATTACGGCTGGTTGCCGCGTCAGGGCACCGTGGTCGGCATTACCCGCCCGGACGGCAGCAGCTACAAACTGCCCACCAACTTTGATGAAGGCGAAGACAGCAATAAGATTTCGCGTAACACCAAAATGGTGGGCTACAACTTCGAACACAGCTTCAACGATACCTGGACGGTGCGCCAGAATCTGCGTTATGCGGATATGCGTACCGGATATCGCAGTATTTACGGCTTTGGTTACAATGAAGCTGCCAGGAATATTACTCGCTACTCAGCCTTATCCGATGAGAAGCTGAATGAGTTCTCCGTGGATACTCAGGCGCAGGCAAAATTTGATACAGGTGCCGTTGAGCACACTTTGCTGCTTGGGGTGGATTTCCAACGCATGCGTAATGATATTGATGCTCAATTCGGTACTGCCAATAGTCTGAACCCTTTCAACCCGCAATATGGTGATGACACCACGTTCCCCTATGCCGATCCTTATCAGCATCTAAATAAGCAGCGCCAAACAGGCCTTTATGCTCAAGATCAAATGGAATGGAACCGCTGGGTGCTGACCTTGGGGGGGCGTTACGATTACGCTATGACCTCCGTTTATGATCGCGTTGCCGGTTCTGTTGATCGTCAAAATGATCAAGCCTTCACCTGGCGTGGAGGGCTAAACTATGTCTTCGACAACGGCATAGCACCTTACTTTAGTTATAGCGAAGCTTTCATACCTAACTCAGGCTCAACCTGGGGAGGTCAGGCATTTGACCCATCGCGCGCTAAACAGTATGAAGCGGGTGTGAAGTATGTACCTAAAGATCGTCCAGTCGTCTTGACGGCAGCAGTATATGAGCTGACAAAAACGAAGAACCTTACGGCCGATCCTGATCCAACGCATCAGTTTGCCAGTATTCAGAGCGGTGAAATCCGTTCACGCGGTGTTGAATTGGAAGCCAAGGCAGCACTGAACGCCAACATCAACATGACGGCGTCTTATACCTATACCGATGCCGAATACACTGAAGACACAGTGCTGAAAGGTAGAACACCAGTGCAGGTGCCGAAGCACATGGCATCGCTGTGGGGGGATTACACTTTCCACGAAACGGCATTGTCAGGTGTGACACTGGGTGCGGGTGTGCGTTATGTAGGTGAAAGCAAAGGGTTATATGCAGAGAACACGCAGAATGGCAGTAACTCAAACCAAAACTTCGACGTAGCGGGTTACACCACCGTCGACGCAGCGCTGAAATATGACCTCGGCCGTTTCGGTCTGCCAGGCTCTTCTGTGGGTGTTAATATCAACAACCTGTTCGATCGTGAATACGTTGCCAGCTGCTACCGTGATTACGCTTGCTACTGGGGCGCTGAACGTCAAATCGTTGGTACTGCCACCTTCCGCTTCTGATTCGTCAGGACGAAGATGTTGTGATTTTGGGCGGCCTCAGGGCCGCCCCTTCAGAATCAAATCGGTTTTGTGCTTATTAACCAGGAATCACCATGCAGCATCCGCACCACGAAGAAACCACCTTCACGCTGGATAATGTCAGCTTTCGCGTGCCTGGGCGCACGTTGCTGCATCCACTTTCACTCACCTTTGCGCCGGGTAAAGTGACGGCGCTGATTGGTCACAACGGCTCGGGTAAATCCACCTTGCTGAAAATGCTGGGGCGTCACCATGCGGCGAGTGAAGGCCAGGTGCTGTTGAACCGCGATGCGGTGGAGAACTGGGGCAGCAAAGATTTTGCGCGCCAGGTGGCGTATTTGCCGCAGCAGTTACCGGCGGCAGAAGGGATGACGGTGCGTGAGCTGGTGGCGATTGGTCGTTATCCCTGGCACGGTGCACTTGGGCGCTATGGCCAGGAAGATCGCGACCGCGTAGAGGAAGCGATTACGCTGGTGGGACTGAAACCGTTTGCCGGGCGTCTAGTCGATAGCCTGTCCGGCGGCGAACGTCAGCGTGCGTGGTTGGCGATGCTGGTGGCGCAAAATAGCCGCTGCCTGCTGCTGGATGAACCCACTTCAGCGCTGGATATCGCCCATCAGGTTGATGTGCTGGCACTGATTCAACGTCTCAGCCGTGAGCGCGGGTTAACGGTGATTGCCGTGCTGCATGACATCAATATGGCGGCGCGTTATTGCGACCGTCTGGTGGCGCTGCGAGGCGGCGAAATGATTGCGGAAGGCGGGCCTGACGTCATCATGCAGGCCGATGTGCTGGGCAATATCTACGGTATTCCGATGGGCATCTTACCCCATCCACAAGGCGGTGCTCCCGTCAGTTTTGTTTACTGAGGCCTCGCCATGTTCGACATTTCACGCCGTCGCTTGCTGACGGCGCTGGCACTGACGCCACTGATGAACGTAGCCCCATTGCGTGCGGCAACGCCCGATCTGCAGCGCATCCTGGCGCTGGAATGGCTACCCGTTGAGCTACTGATGGCGCTCGGTGTATCGCCGCTCGGTGTGGCTGATTTGCGTAACTACAACATCTGGGTTGGCGAGCCGATGCTATCCGCCAGCACCATCGATCTCGGCCTGCGCACCGAACCCAATCTGGAACTGATGACGCAGCTCGAACCTTCCTTAATTCTGCACTCCAACGGCTACGGTCCGGGATTGGATAAACTCGAACGCATCGCGCCGACCATGGGCTTTGATCTGAATAGCGGGGACGGCAAACCGTTAAGTACTGCTCGCAAATCACTGCATGCGCTTGGTGCCCGACTGGGACGGGAAGCGCAGGCGGTACAGCATCTGCAATTCCTGGATGAGCAGCTCGCGGCAGCGCGCGAGCGTCTTAAACCCTGGGCAGATCGTCCGGTGCTGCTGATGTCATTGATGGACAGCCGTCACGCCATCACGTTTGGCACCAACAGTCTGTTCCTCGAAGTGATGGAAATCCTTGGCCTGAGTAACGCCTGGCAGGGTGAAACCAATTTCTGGGGCAGTGCCGTGGTTGGGCTTGAGCGGTTAGCCGATGTCGGCGATGTGCAGGTGATCTGTTTTGATCACGATAACGATCGTGACATGCAGCAGGTGATGAAAACTGCGCTGTGGCAGGCGCTGCCGTTTATCCGCGCGGGCCGCTTCAAGCGTGTGCCTGCCGTCTGGTATTACGGCGCGACCTATTCAGCACTGAAATTTGTCCGCGTGCTGGAACACGCGCTGGAGTCGCACTGATGCGCCATCGTCTCTTTCCTGTGATGCTGCTAAGCAGCATGTTTTTACTGGCGCTGGCGCTGACTTTTATCAATCTGCGTGACGCGCTGCCAACGGCGCAGTGGGCACAAGCCTTCTTTGCGCCGGACATCAACAGTATCCAACAGGTGGTCTTCCATCACAGCCTGTTATCGCGTCTGGCTCTGGCGCTGTTGGTGGGGGCAGGTCTCGGATTGGCCGGTTTACTGTTTCAGCAGGTGCTGCGCAATCCGCTGGCGGAACCAACCACGTTGGGTGTGTCTTCCGGCGCACAGCTCGGTATCACGGTCGCCACGCTCTGGCACTTGCCGGGCGGTGAGCTGACGCAGCAATTTGCTGCGATGGCGGGCGCAGTGCTGGTGGGCATCCTGGTATTTGGCGTGGCCTGGGGCAAACGGCTGTCACCCGTGACGCTGATCCTCGCCGGGCTGGTCCTGAGCCTGTATGCCGGCTCGGTGAATCAAATCTTTGCCATCTTTAATCACGACCAACTGCTGAATATGTTCCTGTGGAGCACCGGCGCACTGAATCAGATGGATGGGCACAACGTCGCCATGCTGTGGCCGCGTCTGTTGCTGGCTTTTGTCGTGGCGCTGGCATTGCTGCGTCCCCTGACGCTCATGGGGCTTGATGACGGCGTAGCAAAAAACCTCGGTCTGGCACTGTCTGCTGCGCGCGTCGGCGCACTCGCTCTGGCGATTCTGTTGAGTGCGCAGTTAGTGAACGTCGCCGGGATTATCGGTTTTATCGGGCTGTTTGCACCACTGCTGGCGAAAATGCTCGGAGGGCGTCGCTTACTCAGCCGCATGCTGCTGGCTCCGCTGATTGGTGCCTTACTGCTGTGGCTGGCCGATCAGTGCGTATTGTGGCTGACCAGCCACTGGCGTGAGGTTTCCACCGGCACAGCCACCGCGTTGATTGGCGTCCCGATTCTGCTGTGGCTGTTGCCGCGTTTACGTACCGGCTCGGTTCCACCGGCGATGAATATGGGTGACAAGGTGCCGGCAGAACGCCAAAAGGTGGTGCTGTGGTGTGTCATTGGCCTTGGGGTGCTGGCGCTGCTGAGCGTTATCGGTATCTCCTTTGGTCGTGATGCACACAGCTGGACCTGGGTGAGTGGCGAGATGCTACATCAACTGCTGCCCTGGCGTGCACCACGTGTGCTGGCGGCGTTAGTCGTGGGGATGATGCTGGGTGTGGCAGGTGCGTTGATTCAGCGTCTCACTGGTAACCCGATGGCAAGTCCGGAAGTGTTAGGCATCAGTTCCGGCGCGGCCTGTGGTGTGGTCGTGATGATGTTCTTTGTGCCGGGTGACGCCGTGGCGTGGCTGCTGCCCGCTGGCGCATTAGGCGCGGCGCTGACACTGCTGGTGATTATGCTGGTCGCCAGTCGCGGAGGTTTCTCACCGGAGCGTATGTTGCTCGCGGGCATGGCGCTTAACAGTGCCTTTGTCACCTTGCTGATGGTGCTAATGGCGAGTGGCGATCCGCGCATGGGCGGCCTGCTGAGCTGGATTTCCGGTTCAACTTACAACATCAATATGTCGCAGGCAGTGCAAAGCGCCATGGTAGGTATCGTATTCATTGCGCTCGCGCCACTGGCGAGCCGCTGGCTCACACTGCTGCCGCTGGGTAGTGCGACGGCACGTTCAGCAGGGATGGCATTAACGGGTTCGCGTCTGGCCCTGCTGCTGCTGGCGGCGGCGTTAACGGCCACGGCGACTTTGACCATCGGCCCGTTGAGTTTTGTCGGTTTGATGGCGCCGCATATCGTGCGCATGCTGGGGTTCAGGCGCGCATTACCGCAGGTGTTGATGGCGGGATTATTAGGTGGCGGATTGATGGTGTTTGCAGACTGGTGCGGCAGGATGCTGGCGTTCCCGGATCAGATCCCGGCAGGTTTAATGGCAACCTTCTTCGGCGCGCCGTATTTTATCTGGCTGTTGCGTCGCGCATAAACGCGCAAGCTACGGCATTTGGTGTCTGTAAGGCGGCTGAGGATAAATGCGCAAATTACGGCAATAGGTGTATGCGGAGCAGCAGCGCCTAAGGGACAGACGTGCACATCAATGTAGGGGCGCCATTCATGGCGCCCGCTAATGGCTTACAGCTTCGCAAAGCTGCGGCGTGCCGCATCAATGGTGCGCTGAATATCTTCCTGGCTGTGTGCCAGTGACATAAAGCCTGCTTCAAAAGCAGAAGGTGCGAGGTAAACGCCTTCTTCCAGCATCAGGTGGAAGAAGCGCTTGAAGCGCTCAACGTCGCATTTTGTCACGTCGGCATAGCAGGTTACGCTCTCGGCATCGGTGAAGAAAATGCCGAACATGCCGCCAACGTGGTTGATTACCAGCGGAATGTTTTCTGCTTTTGCTGCTGCCAGCAAGCCTTCAGACAGTTGAGTGGTGAGGTCGGTCAGGGTGCTGTGCGTGCCTGGTTGAGCAATCTGCGTCAGACAAGCAAAACCGGCCGCCATGGCAATCGGGTTACCGGAAAGCGTACCCGCCTGGTAAACCGGACCCGTTGGCGCCAGTGCAGCCATCACATCACGACGACCACCAAATGCGCCCACCGGCATGCCGCCACCGATGATTTTGCCGAGGCAGGTCAGATCCGGCGTCACATCGTAATAAGCCTGAGCACCACCCAGCGCCACGCGGAAACCGGTCATCACTTCATCGATAATTAGCAGTGCGCCAAATTCATCACAGAGTGCGCGCAGGCCCGGCAGGAAGTCTGGCTGCGGAGGAATGCAGTTCATGTTGCCGGCAACCGGCTCAACGATGATACAGGCGATATCGTCAGGATACTGCTCGAAGGCTTCGCGCACGGACGCCAAATCGTTATAGGTGCAGGTCAGGGTGTGTTTAGCGAAATCAGCGGGAACACCCGGAGAATTTGGCTGGCCCAGGGTCAACGCGCCGGAACCGGCTTTCACCAGCAGGCAATCTGCGTGGCCGTGGTAGCAGCCTTCAAATTTGATGATTTTATCGCGATGGGTGAAGCCACGGGCCAGACGGATGGCGCTCATGGTGGCTTCGGTGCCGGAGTTCACCATACGCACCATGTCCATACTTGGCACCAGCTCACACACCAGCTCGGCCATTTTCACTTCCATTTCGGTTGGGGCACCGAAACTTAAACCACGAGATGCCGCTTCAATCACCGCATTGCGGATATTGGCGTTGTTATGCCCCAGCACCATTGGGCCCCATGAACCGACATAGTCGATGTAGGCTTTGCCATCGGCGTCATACAGATAAGCGCCGTCGGCGCGTTCGATGAACAGCGGCACACCGCCCACACCGGTAAAAGCACGTACCGGGGAGTTCACACCGCCAGGGATCAGGCGTTGCGCTTCGGCATACAGGTTTTCTGACTTACTCATTGCTCGGCTCCTGCTGTTCTGGAAAAAAATTCTGGCGCCATTCTAAGGGAAGAGTCGCCTGATTAGAAAGGCAAGCAGGTGCGAAAGCCTTTTAAAGCTATACTTTAGCGCAGCGCAGGCGGCACACAGTGTCAAGCGCAGTACTTGATTGCACTGGGCGGCTGGCAGATAATAGCGGAATTAAGGTCGTTTTCTGACCTGGACGTTTACCCGGAGTAAAACATGAGTGACGACGTAGCAGCGCTGCCTTTGCAATTCACTGAAGCAGCAGCGAAAAAAGTAAAAAATTTGATCGCGGATGAAGAAAATCCAGAGCTGAAACTGCGCGTGTACATCACCGGTGGCGGTTGCAGTGGTTTCCAGTACGGTTTTACGTTTGACGATCAAATGAATGACGGCGACATGACCATTGAAAAGCAGGGCGTGGCGCTGGTTGTTGATCCAATGAGCCTGCAGTATCTGGTGGGCGGTTCGGTTGATTACACCGAAGGTCTTGAGGGTTCACGTTTTATCGTGACAAACCCGAACGCGAAAACCACTTGCGGTTGCGGCTCTTCCTTCAGCATCTGATCCCTTTTCTGACCGCCGTTCTGGCGGTCAGAACTTTACCACTCAACAGTCACTAATCGTGACGTCTCACGACGCTTCGCATCGCGTTTAAGCACGCTTTCGGTCACGCGCGGCTGTGCACTGAAGTGACGTCCACAATCAATCGATGGCAATGTTTGTTCGCTTTGGCGCGAGATATCGCAGCGGGAAAAGAGTGTCAGCGTGACGGCAATAGAGCCGGTGGAGGTCGCCGCGCCAATTGGCGCAGCCATCGCGAGCCCTATGGCCAGGAGCAGTGCTCTGGTCATTGATAATTCCTGGTGAAGTCAAAAGTTGCGCGTTGCGCAAAAAGGGCACCGAGCATACGTGGCCGCAGTGCCTTGTATTTTGATTTTCGACAATTTTTGCCGAATCTTTAATCTTTTTTGGTGCTATTTTTCGCCGGATGTAAATCTGCACACAGCTGTTTGGCTGCCAGCAGGATACGCGGACCCGGTCGGCTCAGCCAGTCATCGTTAATGGCAATCACCGGCACCGCCAGTTGTGGTTGCCAGAATTTCACAATATTCGCGGCTTGCGCACGGTCACCGCCAATCACAATCGCCTGGGGATGACGCGCCAGCACTTGCTCACGGCTCACCTGTGGCCAGCTTACGCGACTGTCAGCAAAGATATTTTTACCGCCACACAGCGTGATCACTTCGTTTTGCAACGTATTACGCGATGCAGTAAACAGCGGCTGTTGACCAAACTGCAAAAACAGGGGGATCGGCGTGCGTTGTTGATACTGTTGACGCAGATCATCCTCTTGCTGGCGCAGCGCCTGTGCGGCAGCCGCCGCCTGCTGAGGCTGTGGACTCCACGGTTTGAGCGCTGCTAGCGCATCAATCATCTGATCAATGGTCTGCGGATCAATCCATTCGACTTTAATGCCCAGACGTTGCAGTTGATCGATCTGCCGCTGCGGATTGCCGCCGCGCCAGGCCAGCACCACATCCGGTTTCAGTTGCAGGATGCGTTCAACGTTGATGCCCTGCCAGTTTGCCACCTGCTCTAGCTGTTGGGCCTGCGCCGGAAAATCTGAATAGGCGCTGACCGCTACCGGCGTAATGCCTGCAGCGAAAGCCAGTTCGGTGAGATGGGGCGATAGCGTGATAACGCGCGGGGCAGCGGCAAACAGGCTATTGCCGATCAGCAATAGCCCCAGAAGCCAATATTTAGCCACGCGCCAGTTGTGCCAGCAGGTTTTCCACCATCAGCGACGATTGCTTAGCGGCAACAACCAGGAACTCATCAAAGCTCAGGTGGGATTCTTTGTCCGCGACATCGGAAATTGCACGCACCACAACAAACGGCACCTTGAACTGGTGGCAAACGTGACCGATGGCGGTGGCCTCCATCTCCACGGCGATCGCCTGTGGGAAGGTGGTGCGAATGCGTGCCAGTGGCTCAGCACCGTTGATGAAGGCATCACCGCTGACCACTAAACCGCGCACCGCTTTGAGATCCAGCTGCTTAATCACCTGCTCTGCAGCGGCGATCAATTTTTCATCCGCCACAAAGGCTGCCGGGCAACCGGCCATCTGACCCGGTTCGTAACCAAATGCGGTAACGTCGGCATCGTGATAACGCACTTCATCGGAGACCACGATATCGCCCACTTTCAGTGAAGCGGCCAGACCACCCGCAGAGCCGGTATTGATCACCAGATCGGGTTTGCACAGCTCCAGCAGCAGGGTCGTGCCGAGCGCCGCCGCGGTTTTACCGATGCCTGATTTCAGCAGAGCAACCTCAACACCGTTCAGCGTGCCGGTATAAATTTCACAACCAGCCAGCGTCAGCGTCTGACGGTTTTCGATTTTGTCACGCAGCAGGGTGACTTCCTGCTCCATCGCGCCAATAATGCCTGCTTTCATAAAGAATCTCGCTGTAGTTATGGATGTAAAGCTTAAAAGTGAGGCATAGTCTACCATGGCTGGCAGAGGATGAATTCACCAAAAAATAAGGGGTAATGATGGCGCCGATCAATTTCAAAAATAAGATCAGTTTCACCCGCCCTTATACCAGCCGCAAAGATCCTGAGGGCGAATACTTTATTACACGGCACTTTGAGAGTGACCGTGGCCGCATCATCAATTCTGCCGCGATCCGCCGTCTGCAACAAAAGACTCAGGTATTTCCACTGGAGCGTAATGCAGCGGTGCGTTCGCGTTTGACCCACTCGCTGGAAGTGCAGCAAACCGGGCGCTATATCACCAAAGAGATCCTGCAATACCTGAAAACGCAAGGCGGCGGACTGGCACATTACGGGCTGGATGAGTTTGAAGGCGCGTTTGAGAGTCTGATTGAGATGGCCTGCCTGCTGCATGACGTGGGTAATCCGCCGTTTGGTCACTTTGGTGAAGCCGCCATCAATGACTGGTTTGACGACAACCTGCCTCTTGAACTCGTGGACCCGCTGGTGGCGGGCGTGGCAGATGAGCATCAGCGCGCCGATTTTAACCAGCTAAATGCAATGATTCGTCAGGATTTGTGCCACTTCGAAGGCAATGCACAGGCAATTCGCCTGGTGCATACGCTGCTGCAGCTCAATCTTAGCTATGCGCAGGTGGCCTGTATTTTAAAATATACTGCCCCCGCATGGTGGCAGGGCGATAAGCCGGCAGAATTTAGCGTGCTGATGAAAAAACCGGGTTTTTATTTGTCCGAACGTGAATATGTGGCTGACTTACGCGCAGCCACCCATATTAAAGAGCATCATCGCTATCCACTTACCTGGATTATGGAAGCCGCTGACGATATCTCATACTGTATTGCCGATTTAGATGACGCGGTCGAAAAAGACATTTTTGATGTTGAGACCTTGTATAAGTCTCTGCTTAAAGCCTGGGGGACGGTAAATAGTGGTGATGCGTTCAGTCGCACAGTGAGCGAGGCATGGAAGGAAGCCAACCAGAAAAAACGCCGTAGCCTGAGCGATCAATTTTTCATGTCATTACGAGTTAACGTGCAAAATGTGTTGGTTAGCCATGCCGTGCGCCGTTTTGTCGATAACCTTCCGGCTATTTTTGAAGGGAATTTCAATCATGCGCTGCTGGAAGATGACGGTGATGAAGGCCGTCTGTTGAAATTATTTAAAACCGTGGCGCGCCAGCAGGTATTTAATCATCCAGAAGTTGAACAGCTCGAATTACAAGGCTATCGGGTGATAAAAGGGCTGCTGGAAATCTATCAGTCATTAATGTTGCTGGATTATGAACAATTTACTACGCTGATGAACGACGATTTTCTGCCGAAATATCCGATTGAAACGCGACTGTTTCATAAGCTTTCAGGAAAACATCGAAAAGCTTATCAGCAGCAGATGCGGGCACTGATTGTCGAGCATAAATATCAACGCTTGTTGTGGGAGCGTTATTATCGTTCGCGGTTGATTCAGGACTATATCAGCGGGATGACAGACAATTATGCGTGGGATGAGTATCGTCGTTTGATGGCCGTGGAATAAGCTGAGTTTTGTAAAGATGAAGAATAAATTTTTACCTTTGCCCAAAACTTCATTAGGAACTTCGCGCTAAAAACTTAATCTCACCATCACGACCACAGCAATGGTCTGGCCGTAAATCTTAGAGAGACACAGACAAATGAAAAAAAGCACATTAATGTTAAGTGCGCTGGCGCTTAGTCTGGGCATGGCATTGAGCCCTGTCAGTTTCGCGGCGGAAAGTGCTTCCTCCTCGAACCAACAGTTGCCAAGCCTGGCGCCGATGCTGGAAAAAGTGATGCCTTCCGTGGTGAGTATTAGCGTTGAAGGCAGCACCACGGTGAAAACCCCACGCATGCCGCAGCAATTCCAGCAATTTTTTGGTGATAACTCGCCATTCTGCCAGGACGGTTCGCCATTCCAAAGCTCGCCAATGTGCCAGGGTGGCGGTGATGGTAGCCAGGGCGGTGACAACGGCGGCGCCAACACCCAACAGCAAAAATTCCGTGCGCTCGGTTCGGGTGTCGTGATTAATGCCGATAAAGGCTATGTCGTCACCAACAACCATGTGGTGGATAACGCCACCAAAATTCAGGTGCAGCTGAGCGATGGCCGTCGCTATGACGCCAAAGTGATTGGTAAAGATCCGCAGTCTGATATCGCTCTGATTCAACTGCAGGACGCGAAGAACCTGACGGCGATTAAGATCGCTGACTCCGATGACTTACGCGTCGGTGATTACACGGTCGCGATCGGTAACCCGTATGGCCTCGGTGAAACGGTGACCTCCGGTATTGTTTCTGCACTGGGTCGTAGCGGCCTCAACGTCGAGAACTACGAGAACTTCATCCAGACCGATGCCGCCATCAACCGTGGTAACTCTGGTGGTGCGCTGGTGAACCTGAACGGTGAGCTGATCGGGATTAACACCGCGATTCTGGCACCAGACGGCGGCAATATCGGTATCGGCTTTGCTATCCCAAGTGCGATGGTGAAAAACCTGACGGCGCAGATGATCGAGTATGGCCAGGTTAAGCGTGGCGAGCTGGGCATTATGGGTACCGAGTTAAACTCGGAGCTGGCGAAAGCGATGAAAGTCGATGCCCAGCGTGGTGCCTTTGTTAGCCAGGTTCTGCCTAACTCAGCAGCGGCAAAAGCGGGTGTTAAAGCCGGCGATGTCGTGGTGTCGATGAATGGCAAACCGTTGACCAGTTTTGCCGCGCTGCGTGCAGAAGTGGGCTCACTGCCAGTGGGCACCAAACTGCAGCTGGGTCTTTTACGTGACGGTAAACCGGTGACTATCACGGTTGAACTGCAGCAGAGTTCGCAGGAAAAAGTGCAGTCCGCCACTATCTACACTGGCATTGAAGGTGCCGACCTGAGCAATATCGACAGCAACGGCCAGAAAGGCGTGCGCGTGGATAATGTGAAGGCGGGCAGTGCTGCAGCGCGTATTGGTCTGAAGAAAGGTGACGTGATTATGGGCGTTAACCAGCAGGCGATTGCCAACCTTGGTGAACTGCGCAAAATTCTCGACACCAAACCGTCTGTGCTGGCCCTGAACGTGCAGCGTGGTGACAGCAGCCTTTATCTGCTGATGCAGTAAGTCTTAGATAATTGAGTACAGGCGAGCTTCGGCTCGCCTTTTTTTGTTTTTGTCAGCAGAACTGCGCCATTGGCTAGCATCAACACCATTTTAGTGTGGTCCACATTGTGCAGATGTCCGTTTCGCAATGTGACGCCTACCGCAATTCCCGTATTCTCTATCCGGCTATGTGCAGTTGCACAATGCCAGGCGTGCGTGGGATGCGTATTCTGTCAATTCTTCCCTTTCTCTGGAGTGATTGATGGCCACCTATCATCTCGATGCGCGACTGGCTCAGGATATTGTTGCCCGCACCATGCAAATTATTGACAGTAATGTCAACGTGATGGATGCACGCGGCCGTATTATTGGCAGCGGCGATCGTGAGCGTATTGGCGAATTGCACGAAGGTGCGCTGCTAGTGTTATCGCAGGGAAGGGTAGTGGACATTGATGAGGCCGTGGCGAAACATCTGCACGGCGTGCGTCCTGGCATCAACCTGCCGTTGCGTATTGATGGTGAGATTGTCGGTGTAATTGGCCTGACCGGTCAGCCGGCAGCGCTGCGTCATTACGGTGAACTGGTGTGTATGACCGCCGAAATGATGCTGGAACAAGCGCGGCTGTTGCACATGCTGGCGCAGGATAGCCGTTTGCGCGAAGAGCTGGTGCTGAACCTGATTCGTAGCGATACGCTTTCACCGGCGTTGAGCGAGTGGGCGCAGCGCCTGGGCATCGATCTCAATCAACCGCGCGTGGTGGCGGTGGTGGAAGTCGACAGCGGTCAGCTTGGCGTTGACAGTGCGATGTCGGAATTGCAGCAGTTACAAACACTACTGACAACGCCGGATCGTGACAACCTGATTGCTATCGTCTCACTCACTGAAATGGTGGTGTTGAAACCGGCGCTCAACGCCCACGGCCGTTACGATCAAGACGATCATCGCCGTCGCGTGGATCAGTTATTACAGCGTATGAAAGAGAGTGGGCAGGTGCGAATGCGCATCGCGCTGGGTAATTTCTTTACCGGTCCCGGCAGTATTGCGCGTTCCTACCGTACGGCGCGCACCACCATGATGGTGGGTAAACAGCGCATGCCGGAACAGCGCAGCTTCTTCTATCAGGATTTGGTGCTACCCGTACTGCTGGATAGCCTACGCGGTGGCTGGCAAGCGAATGAACTGGCGCGTCCGTTGGCGAAACTCAAAGCCAATGATAATAATGGATTATTGCGGCGTACGCTGGTGGCGTGGTTCAGTCATAACGTGCAGCCAAGCGCCACGGCACGCGCACTGTTTATCCATCGTAATACGCTCGAGTATCGCCTGAACCGCATTTCCGAGCTGACCGGATTGAACCTCGGCAATTTTGACGATCGATTGCTGCTGTATGTGGCGCTGCAACTGGATGAACAGAGCTAGCCCTTAGCATGGCCAGGAGAGGAAGATGTCCCGATTGAATGTGCGCCTGGTCTGGCTGTTGGCCGGCTTGCTGGTGACCGCGACCTGTCATGCCAAAGCCGTTTCGCTGGCCTTTTTATCTGGCGAAGAGATGCAACAGACGCGAACTGCGCTGCAAAATCATCAGGCTGCGCCACAGACTGAGCAGGCGTGGCAGCAACTCAAGCAGGCTGCCGATCGCGCGCTTAAACAGCCCAATCCCAGCGTGACGCAGAAAGGGATGTTACCTCCCAGCGGTTCCCGCCATGATTATCTCAGCCTGAGTGCTTACTGGTGGCCGAATCCCGACAAGCCCAATGGCTTGCCATGGGAACGTCGTGATGGTGCGGTCAATCCGGCGAGTAAAAACGATCAAAGCGATGGTGTGCGTCTGGCTCGTTTCACCGCAGACGTGCAGGCATTGGCGCTTGCCTGGTATTTCTCCGGCGAAACCCGTTATGCAGCCAAAGCCCAATCGATGATTCGCAGCTGGTTTATCGATCCCGCCACCCGCATGAATCCCAATCTTAATTATGCTCAGGGCGTGCCAGGTAAGGCTGAGGGCCGCCACACCGGCGTGCTGGATGGGCGTTACTTTGCCACGCGCATAGTGGATGCACTGCAGCTACTGCAGGATTCGCCCGGCTGGCGCCAACAGGATCAGGCTGCACTGCAGGCATGGTTTAGCGATTATCTCGACTGGCTATTGCACAGTCAGTTGGCACAAGGCGAGCGTGATGCGCCCAATAACCATGGCAGTTGGTATGCGGCTCAGGTGGCGGGCATCGCGTGGTATTTGTATCAACCTCAGGTCATTCAGCAGATGGTGGTTTTAGCTCAGGATAAAATCGCCGGGCAAATTCGTGCGGACGGAACGCAGCCACTGGAACTGGCGCGCACGCGCTCGTTCCATTATAGCTATTTCAATTTGCAGGCACTGACGAGCCTTGCGCAGTTGTCACAGCGAAGCGGAACCGGCGATCTCTGGCACTATCATCAGCAGGGTGGTTCGCTGTTGAGTGCGCTGGATTACATGGCACCTTTCAGTGATAGCAGCAAAACCTGGCCATGGAAAAATCGCGATCGTGTCAGTCTGCGCTTGATTCCGCTTCTTACGCTCACAGATAACAGCCTGAACAGCGACCGCTATCAGCGTTGGATCCATCGCGCGATCGAAACGCAATCGACGGCCAATACCAGCCCTGCAGCGCGCGGAGCGGAAAGAGAAGCGCTGCGTGATGTGTGGTTGTTATCGCGGCCACCCACGTATCGGTGATGGGAAGGTTATATCCGAGGCTGCGTGCTGTTAAGCATTAGACTCATCGATGCCCTGTGCGCAGCATCGGCATCACCAATCATGATCGCTTCATAAATCTTACGGTGTTCGTCCAAAAAAATATCCTGTGCGCTGGAAGGCCAGGTAAAGAAGCATTTAAAGATGGTTTCCAGCAAATTACCGAACGGGATGTAAAAACAGTTGTCCGTTGAGTGAAAGATCAGGCGATGAAAGGCACTGTCTGCCTCAAGCCAGCGAGCAAGATCGAATGTACTCGCCGCGCATACAGCGATCATTTCGCGGAATAACAGAGAAAGTTCGGTGCGTTGAGCCTGCGTGGCGTGAAGTGCAGCCAGTCTGGCGGCCTGCGGTTCGATAGCCTCACGGAAGGCCAGAAACTGTTGATACATCTCTGCCGTAGATTCGATGCTCTGCATCCATTCCAGCAGTTGCACATCAAGCAGATTCCAGTATGTGCGGTCGCGAACGTGTGTGCCGAGCTTGGGGCGCGATTCTATTAATCCCTTCGAAGAGAGCAGTTTGAGCGCCTCACGCACGGCCGTTCGGCTGACGCCAAAGTGGCTGCACAGTTCCACTTCACTGGGCAGAACATCACCGGCTTTAAGCGTTCCTGAGAGAATTTTTTGCGCGAGGTCACCGGCGATATGAACATCCAGACCGCGCTGTCCTGAGATGATGGCTGCGAATTGCATAGTTTTTGTTATACCTGAAGTCAGACATAACCCGATACTAGCCAGGGATTATGAATTCAGATAGGTGAAACAGGCCCAGATAAAACTGAAACAAGGCAAAAAAAAGGCCAGCATAAGCTGGCCCTGGGAACGCGGAGGGAAATTAACGACCGTTGCGGGTCAGTTGATCCAGATCGGATTCAATTTCAGCGATCTTATTCGATACCACGTTTTCCAGATGACGCAGATCGGCGAGGATTTTGCGCTTCAGATCGACTTCAACCTGATCGCGCTGGCAGATCTGGTCCAGTTCATCGATCACGTAACGCAGGTTCGGGCTGATTTCCTGTACTTCTTTATAGCCCTGGCTGGTGTGATCGGCCACAACGGTTTTACGCTGACGCGGGTATTTGAATTTCACGCTTTTGGCGAAGAATTCACCTTTGTCTTTGCGGAAATAGATTTTCAGAATGTCGTTGCTGGCTTCCTGACGCAGGCTGTAACGGTCGATGTCTTCAGGAGAGCTGATACCTAAGCTTTTCAGGTTGTCGTACATAGCGTTTATATTCCATCTAAGAGTGGGTGAGCGCGCAGGACTATCATCATCATTCGGGATGCGGCAGATACGCAGCAACCGGAACGCTTACGGCATACTTAATCAACTGTAGACACAAAAACCGGGATGAACAGTGCGCGACCGGAGTTAACTGGCGCGGATTATGAACTGTTTGAAAAATAAACGCACCAGATAATTCGCGGCGCGAAGCAGGTAGTTAAGGCAAGAGTGTAAAGAAAAAATTACGGGCCTGAATACAGGCCCGTTGGCGGATGTTTTGACTCAAGTCTGACTTAGTCGATGGTGCGCAGCAGTTCGTTGATGCCGGTTTTCGCCAGCGTTTTAGCGTCCACTTTCTTCACAATCACGGCGCAGTACAGGCTGTAGCTACCATCTTTAGACGGTAAGTTGCCCGATACCACCACTGAACCCGCTGGCACGCGGCCGTAATGCACTTCACCAGTTTCACGATCGTAGATTTTGGTGCTCTGACCGATGTAAACGCCCATGGAGATCACTGAACCTTCTTCAACGATCACGCCTTCAACGATTTCAGAACGTGCGCCGATGAAGCAGTTGTCTTCGATGATGGTTGGGTTAGCCTGCAGTGGCTCCAGAACACCGCCGATGCCGACGCCGCCAGACAGGTGAACATTTTTACCGATCTGCGCACAAGAACCTACGGTGGCCCAGGTGTCAACCATGGTGCCTTCATCAACGTAAGCGCCGATGTTGACGTAAGAAGGCATCAGCACGGTGTTACGTGCAATGAACGCGCCCTGACGCACGGCAGCAGGTGGGACAACGCGGAAGCCCGCATTTTTGAAGCGTGCTTCATCCCAGTTCGCGAACTTCATTGGGACTTTGTCGTAAAAACGGGTTTCTGCGCCTTCCATCACCTGGTTGTCATTGATGCGGAACGACAGCAGCACTGCTTTCTTCAGCCACTGATGCGTTACCCACTCTCCGTTGATCTTTTCAGACACGCGCAGTTCGCCGCTATCCAGCAGGCCGATAACCTGTTCAATGGCTTCACGGGTCACGCTGTCCACGCTGGCTGGCGTGATATCGGCGCGGCGCTCAAAGGCAGATTCGATAACGCTCTGTAACTGTTGCATATTTTTTTCCTGATTCTGTCATAACGGAATGCACGCAAAAAAGCGTACATAGTAAAATTGCCTGGCAAACATCATTCACGTTGCAGGACAAAACACGAGGTGTGTTTTGAACAGCGCTCGCGCTGGCCCCGCAGGGGTGAGGCCCATGGAAGGGCCGGGCAATAAAGCCAACGCACCTGCAGCGTTAAGGATGGAAGCCAGGTCACAGTTTATCGTTTGGATTGAGGGCCTCTGTCAACCGTTGTTGCAGCACATTGCGCATTTCTACATCAAGTGCGCGCCGTTCGCTGTCCGCCAGGATGAAAAGATCCTCAACTCGTTCGCCAATCGTACTGATGCGCGCGCCGTGCAGAGAAACGCCGAGGTCGGCAAACACTTCCCCTACACGCGCCAGTAAGCCTGGCTGATCCAGCGCCACCAATTCCAGATAACTGCGACGGTCAGTGTGCGTCGGCAGGAAATTCACTTCGGTATCGACACTGAAGTGCTTAAGTCGTGCAGACTGGCGACGAGTGCGCGGCGGCACCCACTCGGTTTGGGTAATCGCTTGCTCCAGTGCCTGCATAATCATCGGATGACGATCGGCGGCCAGCGGACTGCCATCCGGCTCCAGCACAATGAAGGTATCCATCGCCATGCCGTCGCGGCTGGTAAAGATCTGGGCATCGTGCACGCTCAGGTTTCGGCGGTCCAGTTCACCGGCTACTGCGGCAAACAGGTGAGGGCGGTCCGGGCTCCAGATAAAGATTTCAGTCCCACCGCGTGTGGCCTGCGGGCTGACCAGCACCAGGGGTTTGGTGAGATCGTGGTCGATCAGATGACGCGCGTGCCATGCCAGCTGATTCGGCGTGTGACGCAGGAAATAGTCAGCACGGCAGCGGCTCCAGATATGGTGCAGGCGCTCTTCGTTGAGGTTTTCCATCCGCAACAGCGCGAGGGCCTGTAAGCGATGATGACGTACGCGTTCGCGCAAGTCCGGGCTGTTTTCCATGCCGCGACGCAGCTGTTTTTCGGTCGCGAAGAACAGTTCACGCAGCAGGCTCTGCTTCCAGCTGTTCCACAGGCTTTCGTTGGTGGCGCAGATGTCGGCCACGGTGAGACACACCAGATAACGCAGGCGGTTTTCATTCTGCATGACTTCAGCGAACTGCTGAATCACCGTTGGGTCCTGAATATCGCGACGCTGGGCGGTGACCGACATCAACAGATGATGGCGCACCAGCCAGGCCACCAACTGCGTTTCCCGCGAGTTGAGCCCATGCAATTCGGCAAAATCAAGCGCGTCCTGCGCCCCCAGAATCGAGTGGTCACCGCCGCGCCCTTTGGCGATATCGTGCAGCAAGGCAGCCATCAGCAGCAGTTCGATCTGTGGCAAACGCGGCCAGAGTTCTACACACAATGGGTGCATCGGACGCGTGGCTTCGTTGGCGAAGCTTTCCAGCTTTTGCAGGACGCGAATGGTGTGCTCATCCACCGTGTAAGCATGGAACAGGTCAAACTGCATCTGGCCGACAATATTGCCCCACAGCGGCGTATACGCCCAAAGGACACTGTGGCGATGCATCGGCACCAGCGCTCGCTTTACCGCGCCCGGATGGCGCAGAATCGCCATAAAGGTGTCACGCGCTTCGGCAATCTGGCACAGCGGCTGCTTCAGATGACGACGCGCATGGCGCAAGTGACGTAGCGTGGTGGAGTAAATGCCGGTGATGTTCTCATTACGGACCATCACATAGAACATGCGCAGAATGGCCTGCGGTTCACGTTCGAACAGCGTGGGGTCACGCAGATCGATTAAATTGCCGCGCAGCTGGAAATCATCATCAATGCTGCGCGGTTTCTCGGTGGTGGAGAGTGCGAGGATCGCTTCATCAAACAGCTGTAGCAGCATCTGATTGAGCTCACCGATGCGGCGCGTCACCCGGTAAAAATCTTTCATCATGCGCTCAACCGGCTCATTGCCTTCGCCGAGATAGTTGAGCCGCTGTGCCACAGTGAGCTGGCGATCAAACAATAAGCGGTTGTCGTAGCGTGGTAACGTTAAGTGCAGCGCAAAGCGAATCCGCCAGAGGAACTCCTGGCATTCATTAATTTCATTGCGCTCGGCCTCCGTGATAAAGCCAAACCCCACCATCTCATCCATGGTGGTGGCGCCGAAGTGGCGGCGCGCCACCCACTGTAAGGTGTGGATGTCGCGCAGGCCGCCGGGACTGCTTTTGATATCGGGTTCGAGATTGTAGCTGGTGCCGTGGTAGCGCTGATGACGTTCCTGTTGCTCTTCAATCTTTGCCGCAAAAAAGCGAGAGGACGGCCAGAAGCCATCGCTGAAAATGTTCTTCTGCAACTCAAGGAACAGGGCGACATCGCCTGTCAGCATGCGGGATTCAATCAGGTTGGTGGCGACAGTAAGATCGGACAAGCCCTCCAGCAAGCACTCTTCCAACGTGCGCACACTGTGGCCAACTTCGAGTTTTAAATCCCACATCAGCGTCAGGAGTTCGCTGGTGCGTTGCGCGGCCGCGTCATCCAGTGGCTGGCGGCTGAGTATCAAGACATCGATATCGGAGAGCGGATGCAGTTCACCACGGCCATAACCGCCCACCGCAACCAACGCAATCTCTTTCATTTTATCGAAGCCGTAGAAGCGCCACAGTCGGCGCAACAGACGATCGATAAATAGCGTGCGGGCATCAATCAGTGATTCAACGTCAGTACCGGCATCAAAGGCCATACCGAGATGCTGCTGGAATTGCTCCAGATAGAGTTTTAATTTGTCACGCGTCAGGGCTTCATCGGGCCAGCTGGCGGGGGAATCAGTCAGGCCTTTGTGTACTGCTTCGGTCACGCTACCACTCATCGACATGCCTCGTAAGCGCCATAAAAAAAAGGCCGGCATTATGCCGGCCTGGTACTGTCCTGAAGAACGTTACGCGTTGTTTTCAAGCACCGCAGTAATGGTGTCATCTTCACGCAGCGTAAGAATCTCACAGCCGTTTTCTGTCACCACAATAGTATGCTCATACTGCGCGGACAAGCTGCGATCTTTGGTTTTTACGGTCCAGCCATCCTTCATGGTGCGGATACGATAATCACCGGCATTGACCATCGGCTCAACGGTGAAAGTCATCCCCGCCTGCAACACCACGCCGCCGTCATCGGCATCATAGTGCAACACCTGTGGCTCTTCGTGGAAACCTTTGCCGATGCCGTGACCGCAGTATTCACGTACCACAGAGAAATCCTGTGCTTCAACATATTGCTGAATCGCACGGCCCAACTCACGCAGGCGGATACCCGGTTTAACCAGACGCAGCGCAATGTAGAGGCTTTCCTGAGTGACACGGCACAAGCGCTCGCCTTGAATAGTCGGTTTGCCGACGATGAACATCTTCGAGGTATCGCCGTGATACTCGTCTTTGATCACCGTGACGTCGACGTTGACCACATCGCCATCTTTTAATACGCGATCATCGCTCGGGATGCCGTGGCACACCACTTCGTTAACCGAAATACACACTGATTTCGGGAAGCCGTGATAGCCAAGGCAGGCTGAGATAGCCTGCTGCTTATTCGTGATGTGATCGTGGCAGAGACGATCGAGTTCACCTGTGGTCACACCCGGCACCACGTGCGGGGCGATCATTTCCAGCACTTCAGCAGCCAGACGGCCCGCCACGCGCATTTTTTCGATTTCTTCAGGGGTTTTGATTGAAATGGCCATTAAATAATCCGCAATTGCCGACATTTTCGACAATAATGAGTTCTGTGGCAGTCATGTTAGCAGTCAGTCATTAGGCTGCCAAATCGGGATGACTCCTCGCTCAAGCTGCTAACAACTGTTGGCGTATTCCTGCGCATTATGGTATAAAGCGCGCCGACGATTCTCTGTCACCTTCGTTTCGTTGGCTGGCAGGAAACGCATAAAACTCATTATGTGTACTAAAACACACATGTATCGACACATACGCCGGGGTGCCTTGAAAGAGGTCGGTTGTATGGGATACATGGAGGCCCAACCCCAATCATACTTTAGAGGTAATCATGGCAACTGTTTCAATGCGCGACATGCTCAAGGCTGGTGTTCACTTTGGTCACCAGACCCGTTACTGGAACCCGAAAATGAAGCCATTCATCTTCGGTGCTCGTAACAAGGTTCACATCATCAACCTTGAGAAAACTGTACCAATGTTCAACGAAGCTCTGGCTGAGTTGCAGAAGATCTCTTCACGTAAAGGCAAAATCCTTTTCGTTGGTACTAAGCGCGCTGCTGCCGAATCTGTAAAAGAGTCAGCTCTGAGCTGCGACCAGTTCTTCGTTAACCACCGCTGGTTGGGTGGTATGCTGACCAACTGGAAAACTGTTCGCCAGTCAATCAAGCGTCTGAAAGATCTGGAAACTCAGTCTCAGGACGGTACTTTCGACAAACTGACCAAAAAAGAAGCACTGATGCGTGCTCGTGAACTGGCCAAGCTGGAAAACAGCCTGGGCGGTATCAAAGATATGGGCGGTCTGCCGGATGCACTGTTCGTTGTTGACGCTGACCACGAACACATCGCAATCAAAGAAGCAAACAACCTGGGTATCCCAGTATTTGCTATCGTTGATACCAACTCTGATCCAGATGGCGTTGATTTCGTTATCCCTGGTAACGACGATGCGATCCGTGCTGTAAGCCTGTACCTGACTGCTGTTGCGACTACCGTGCGCGAAGGCCGTTCACAGGATCTGGCTGAGCAGGCTGAAGAAGCTGCTGAAGCTTAATAAGGTTCGCTCTTTCTAAGAGCCCTTAGACATCAGATGTTATCTGTTAAGGGGGCCGCACAGGCCCCTTTTATTTATCTAAGTTTGTCACGCTTCTTTCGGGTAAGCGGGGCAGAGTAAATTTTCCGCAACAAGTTTCTGACAGTGTTAACGCACACAGAGACGAATCGAGGATTCTGGAATGGCTGAAATTACCGCTGCATTGGTAAAAGAACTGCGTGAGCGTACTGGCGCAGGCATGATGGATTGCAAAAAAGCGCTGACCGAAGCGAACGGCGACATCGAGCTGGCGATTGAGAACATGCGTAAATCTGGCGCGATCAAAGCCGCTAAGAAAGCAGGCAACGTTGCTGCTGACGGCGTGATCAAAACCAAAATTGCTGACGGTTACGCAGTGATTCTGGAAGTTAACTGCCAGACCGACTTCGTAGCTAAAGATGCTGGTTTCCAGGCTTTCGCTGACAAAGTGCTGGATGCAGCCACTGCAGGTAAAGTGACTGATGTTGAAGCTCTGAAAGCGCAGTTCGAAGAAGAACGCGTAGCGCTGGTTGCTAAAATCGGTGAGAACATCAACATCCGTCGTGTTGCTATCCTGGAAGGTGCACAGCTGAACAGCTACCAGCACGGCGCACGTATCGGCGTTCTGGTTTCAACCACCGGTGCTGATGAAGAGCTGAGCAAGCAAGTTGCTATGCACGTAGCTGCAAGCAAGCCAGAATTTGTTAAGCCAGAAGACGTGTCTGCTGATGTGGTCGAGAAAGAGTACCAGGTTCAGCTGGACATCGCCATGCAGTCTGGCAAGCCTAAAGAAATCGCAGAGAAAATGGTTGAAGGCCGCATGAAGAAATTCACCGGCGAAGTTTCTCTGACCGGTCAGGCTTTCGTTATCGATCCAAGCAAAACTGTTGGCCAGGCTCTGAAAGAGAAAGGCGCAGACGTGATTAACTTCATCCGCTTCGAAGTGGGCGAAGGCATCGAGAAAGTTGAAGCTGACTTCGCAGCAGAAGTTGCTGCAATGTCCAAACAGTCTTAATGCTCCGAAAGAACCGCCGGAAGGCGGTTCTTTTTTGTCTGCGTTTTGCGTGGACCACTTTTCAGTCTCATCCCAATAGCTTTTTTCGTTCGCTAAGCGGATGATCGATCAGATTTAACTTCTCATTCATCATATCTTCCAGGAAGAATTGACCATGGCGACCAACGCAAAACCTGTATATCAACGTATCCTGCTAAAACTGAGTGGCGAAGCACTGCAAGGTGCCGAAGGTTTTGGTATTGACGCGAGCGTGCTTGACCGTATGGCGCAAGAGGTGAAAGAGCTGGTTGAGCTGGGCATCCAGGTGGGTGTGGTTATTGGTGGCGGTAACCTGTTCCGTGGCGCTGGCCTGGCACAGGCAGGCATGAACCGTGTGGTCGGCGATCATATGGGTATGCTGGCAACCGTGATGAACGGTCTGGCAATGCGAGACGCATTGCACCGTGCGTATGTTAACGCGCGTCTGATGTCCGCGATTCCGCTGAATGGCGTGTGTGATAACTACAGCTGGGCAGAAGCAATCAGCCTGCTGCGCAATAACCGCGTGGTGATTTTCGCCGCCGGTACTGGCAACCCGTTCTTTACCACTGATTCCGCCGCTTGTCTGCGTGGCATCGAAATCGAAGCCGATGTGGTATTGAAAGCCACCAAAGTTGACGGTGTTTATTCAGATGATCCGGTGAAAAACCCGGACGCGACGCTGTATGAGCAGCTGACCTATGGCGAAGTCCTGGATAAAGAGCTGAAAGTGATGGATCTGGCGGCCTTTACATTAGCTCGCGATCATCAATTGCCGATCCGCGTCTTCAACATGAACAAACCTGGCGCACTGCGTCGCGTAGTGATGGGTGAAAAAGAAGGCACTCTGATTACGCATTAATACCCGACGCAAGATAAAATAAGGTATATTCTGTTGGCGCGATGCGTGGCATCGCGCAGCTTTCAGGATGATCGATGTTTATCGATACCACTTCCGGGTTGCCCGGAAATGGCCAGGTCAAACCGAATCCAAGGGTTTTAACGTGATTAACGACATTAAAAAAGATGCCGACACGCGCATGGAAAAATGCGTGGATGCATTCAAAAACCAAATCAGCAAAGTGCGCACCGGTCGTGCTTCGCCTTCACTGCTCGACGGCATTATGGTGCCTTACTACGGTACACCTACGCCATTGCGTCAGCTGGCTAGCGTCACGGTAGAAGATTCTCGTACGCTGAAAATCAACGTGTTTGACCGCTCACTGAGCCCGGCCGTTGAAAAAGCGATTATGGCATCTGACCTGGGTCTGAACCCAAGCTCAGCAGGTACCGATATTCGTGTGCCACTGCCAGCGCTGACCGAAGAGCGCCGTAAAGATCTGATCAAGGTCGTGCGTGGTGAAGCGGAGCAGGGGCGTGTTTCTGTTCGTAACGTGCGCCGTGATGCTAACGACAAGATCAAAGCACTGCTGAAAGACAAAGAGATCAGCGAAGACGACGAACGTCGCTCGCAGGATGAGATCCAGAAAATGACCGATGGCTACATCAAAAATGTTGATGTCGCATTGGCCGAAAAAGAAAAGGAACTGATGGATTTCTAATTCCATCAGATTACCTATACCCAAAATAATTCAGGGTGCAGGAAGGCGGCAAGGGAATGAATCCTCAGGAGCTTACTCCGGTAAGTGACTAGGTGAATGAGCTTAGCCAACGCACCTGCAGCTTGAAGTATGACGGGTATAAAACGCCGTTCAGAGACGTTGTGCGACTCTGGCGGCGTTTTACATTGTGCCTGGCGCTGTTGCAGGCACGATCCACGACGTCACAGGGATAGCATGATGAAGCGATTAACTCTGCTGGGTTCCACCGGCTCGATTGGTACCAGCACGCTGGCAGTCATCGCAGCCAATCCAGATCTGTACCAGGTCACCGCGCTGGTGGCGGGTCAAAACGTAGCGCTGATGGCTGAACAGTGTCAGCAATTTACCCCACGCTATGCGGCGATGTCTGATGAAGCCTCCGCACAAGCGCTGCGTGAGCGACTGAGAGCATTGAATCTTCCTACCGAAGTGCTCTCCGGCGTTCAGGCGGCTTGCGAGCTGGCTGCACTCGATGAAGTGGATCAGGTGATGGCGGCTATTGTTGGCGCCTCCGGGCTGCAACCCACGCTTGCCGCGATTCGTGCTGGCAAAACCGTTTTACTCGCGAATAAAGAGTCACTTGTCACGTGCGGCCGCCTGTTTATGGAGGCCGTGCGTCATCACAAGGCGCAGCTGTTGCCAGTCGACAGCGAGCACAACGCCATTTTTCAGAGTTTACCCGCTTCCATACAGCATCAGTTGGGGTACGCTGATCTGCGAGGGAATGGCATTGATTCTATTCTCCTTACGGGATCGGGTGGCCCTTTTCGTGACACGCCATTAGCGGATTTGGCCGCTATGTCGCCAGATCAAGCGTGTGCACATCCGAACTGGTCAATGGGACGTAAAATCTCCGTTGATTCGGCCACCATGATGAATAAAGGTCTTGAATACATTGAAGCCCGCTGGCTATTTAATGCCACTGACGCACAGATGGAAGTCATCCTGCATCCGCAGTCGGTGATTCACTCCATGGTGCGTTACTGCGATGGCAGTGTGCTGGCGCAGCTGGGGTCGCCTGATATGCGAACCCCCATCGCGCACAGCATGGCATGGCCAGCACGTATTTCGGCCGGCGTAACGCCACTCGATTTCACGCGAATGAAGTCACTGACGTTTGCAGAGCCGGACTATGAGCGCTATCCCTGCCTGAAGTTGGCAATCGATGCTTGCTCAACAGGGCAGGCCGCCACCACCACGCTGAATGCGGCAAACGAAGTGGCCGTCGCGGCATTTCTGCAGCATCAGATTCGCTTTACCGACATCGCCGCCATCAACAGCGAAGTGCTGGCGTCCCTGATGTGCCAGGAACCGGGCAGCATTGAGGATGTGATGGAGATCGATCGGTTAGCGCGTATCTGTGCCACAGAATTGCTACCACGCTTTCGTTTAGCAGGTTGATACTTCCCGCTATTTGTTCGCTCAGGGTGAAAATGGTATAGTCGCTCGCTCGCGTTTTTCGGCCCGACATTGTTTCGATGTCATCTGGTAGCGATGCCGGGGTTTGCCGCAGGCGCAATGTATTCAGAAACCACAGCATTTCTGATGAAAGGAATTATTACGCGTTATGTCGTCCAACAATCACAACACAATCGATGACGAGTCGTACTGCACGCCACGTCACGTGGCCATCATTATGGATGGTAATGGTCGCTGGGCAAAAAATCAGGGCAAACTGCGTATTTCAGGCCACAAAGCCGGGGTAAAATCAGTACGCCGGGCCGTCAGCTTTGCGGTCAGCCATAAACTGGAAGCGCTCACGCTCTATGCGTTCAGCAGTGAAAACTGGAGCCGACCGGTACAGGAAGTGACGGCCTTAATGGAATTGTTTGTCTGGGCGCTCGACAGCGAAGTCAAAAGCCTGCACAAACACAACGTGCGTCTGCGCGTGATTGGCGATATCAGTCGTTTCAATAATCGTATTCAGGAACGCATTCGTCGCGCCGAGGAACTGACTCAGCAAAATAATGGACTCACCCTCAACATTGCTGCCAACTATGGCGGCCGTTGGGATATTATCCAGGGTGCCAGAAAACTGGCTGAACAGGTTCAGGAAGGTTTATTACGTCCTGACCAGATAACCGAAGAAAGTCTGGCTCCCTATCTGTGTATGCAGGAGCTGGCGCCGGTGGATTTAGTGATAAGGACCGGGGGAGAGCATCGGATTAGCAACTTCCTGCTGTGGCAGATCGCCTATGCTGAGTTTTGGTTTACCGATGTTCTTTGGCCTGATTTTGATGAACACGTTTTTGAAGGTGCACTGAATGCATTCTCTTCGCGGGAGCGACGCTTTGGCGGCGCGGCACCAGGCGGCGCCTGAGCAATCTGGGGGTAACCTTTGCTGAAGTCTCGTCTGATCACCGCGCTTATTTTGATTCCGCTGGTGATCGCTGCTCTGTTTTGGTTGCCGCTGTCCGGATTTGCGATTACCACCATCATCATCTGTATGCTTGCCGCCTGGGAATGGGGGCAGCTGGCGGGTATGAAGACACGTCAGCAGCGTATCTGGCTCGCCGTGCTATGCGGCCTATTGCTCTCAGTGATGCTGTTCACTCTGCAACCCTATCAACGCAATTTGCACCAGTTCCAGATGGAAGGCTCACTTTGGGCCGCGCTGGGATGGTGGATTGTCGCCCTGTTTCTCGTGCTGTTTTATCCTGCCTCTGCGGCGTTGTGGCGCACTTCGCGCCCACTCCGCGTGCTATTCGGCATCCTGACCGTGATTCCCTTCTTCTGGGGAATGATGGCGCTGCGCCAGTATCATTACGATACCGATCACTTTGCGGGAGCATGGTGGCTGCTGTTTGTGATGCTGCTGGTCTGGGGCGCAGATTCTGGCGCTTACATGTTTGGCCGTTTGTTTGGTAAACATAAGCTGGCGCCAAAAGTGTCACCGGGTAAAACCTGGGAAGGCTTCTTTGGCGGCCTGCTGTCATCCGCGATTATCGCCTGGCTGTTTGCGCTGCTGGCTCCGCTTTCCGTGGCGCCGGGTACGCTGATTATCTGTGCCGTTATTGCTACGCTGGCTTCGGTACTGGGTGATTTGACCGAGAGCATGTTCAAACGTGAAGCGGGCATCAAAGACAGCGGTAACTTGATTCCGGGTCACGGTGGTATCCTCGATCGTATCGACAGCCTGACCGCTGCGGTGCCGGTTTTTGCCTGCCTGCTGCTGCTGGTGTTCCGCACCCTCTGAGGATTAGCGACAATGTTGAGCATACTCTGGAGTTTTGTCGCCTTTATCGTGGCACTTGGCGTACTCATCACCGTGCACGAATTCGGCCACTTTTGGGTCGCCCGCCGCTGCGGTGTCAAAGTCGAACGTTTCTCGATTGGCTTTGGCAAAGCGTTGTGGCGTCGTAGCGACCGTCAGGGCACTGAATACGTCATTGCCCTGATCCCGCTTGGCGGCTACGTCAAAATGCTCGACGAGCGCGTAGAGAGCGTTCCCGCTGAACTTCGCCATCAGGCCTTCAACAATAAAACTGTGCTGCAGCGTGCTTCGATCATTGCGGCCGGTCCCATTGCTAACTTCATCTTTGCCGTCTTCGCTTATTGGGTCGTCTTTATCCACGGCGTACCCGGTGTGCGTCCGGTTGTTGGCGAAATTCTGAACGGTTCCGTCGCGGCTGAAGCGCAAATTACCTCCGGCATGGAACTTAAAGCGGTAGATGGTATCGAAACGCCTGATTGGGATGCAGTGCGCATGGCGCTGATCGGAAAAATCGGCGACAGCAGTACCACGCTTACCGTCTCGCAATTCGGTGAAGATGCCACGCAGCAGAAGCAGGTCGATTTGCGCGAATGGCAGTTCGAACCGGATAAACAGGACCCGGTTGTGGCATTAGGGATTCGTCCTCGTGGGCCACAAATCGAAACGACCTTAGCTGAAGTGCAGGCAAATTCGCCGGCCAGCGCTGCCGGTTTGCAAGCAGGCGACAGGATCGTTAAAGTCGATGGTCAGCCGTTAACACAATGGCAGGCTTTTGCGGCGCAGGTACGCGATAATCCGCGCAAAAACATGGCGCTGGATGTGGAACGTAACGGCGAACTCGTGGCGTTGACGTTAACGCCAGAAGCGAAACCGGGCAATGAAGCGGAAGGCTTTGCGGGAGTGATTCCACGCGTCATTCCGCTGCCGGACGAGTATAAAACGGTTAGGCAGTATGGGCCCTTTGCCGCTATCGGTGAAGCCAGTGTCAAAACCTGGCAACTGATGAAGTTAACGGTCTCAATGCTGGGCAAGTTGATTACCGGGGATGTGAAGCTGAATAATCTGAGCGGGCCAATTTCGATTGCGCAAGGTGCAGGGTTATCAGCGGAATACGGGGTGATTTACTATCTGATGTTCCTGGCGCTGATCAGCGTCAATCTGGGGATCATCAACCTGTTCCCTCTGCCGGTATTAGATGGTGGACATCTGCTCTTTCTGGCGATCGAAAAGATCAAAGGTGGACCGGTGTCCGAGCGAGTTCAGGACTTCAGTTATCGCATTGGCTCAATTCTGCTGGTGTTATTAATGGGGCTTGCACTTTTCAATGATTTCTCACGTCTGTAATAGCTGGACTGCGGACAGGCGCGGGATGTGTTAGGAAAACGCATAACAACGATGGCGATGAAAAAGTTGCTCATAGCGTCGCTGCTGTTTAGCAGCGCCACCGTTTACGGTGCAGACGATTTCGTAGTGAAGGACATTCATTTCGAAGGTCTCCAGCGAGTCGCCGTCGGCGCGGCTCTGCTCAGCATGCCCGTACGTGTCGGTGATACCATTTCTGACGATGACGTCAGAAACACCATTCGCTCTCTGTTCGCCACCGGCAACTTTGAAGATGTTCAGGTTCTGCGTGATGGAACAACCCTGATTGTTCAGGTGAAAGAGCGTCCGACCATTGCCAGCATCACTTTCTCCGGCAACAAAGCGGTGAAAGAAGATCAGCTGAAGCAGAACCTTGAAGCTTCTGGTGTGCGCGTCGGTGAAGCACTCGACCGCACCACGCTTTCTTCGATTGAGAAGGGCCTGGAAGACTTCTACTACAGCGTCGGTAAATACACCGCCAGCGTGAAAGCGATTGCGACACCGTTGCCCCGTAACCGTGTGGACCTGAAATTCGTCTTCCAGGAAGGCGTGTCTGCTCAGATTCAGCAGATCAACATCGTTGGTAACAAAGCCTTTAGCTCTGACGAATTGATCTCGCGCTTCTCACTGCGTGATGAAGTGCCGTGGTGGAACGTGGTTGGCGATCGTAAATACCAGAAACAAAAGCTGGCCGGGGATCTTGAGACTCTGCGTAGCTTCTATCTGGATCGCGGTTATGCGCGCTTCAACATCGATTCCACTCAGGTGAGCCTGACGCCAGATAAAAAAGGCATCTACATCACCGTGAACATCAACGAAGGCGATCAGTATAAGATTGCCGGCGTTATCGTGAACGGCAGCATGGCGGGCCACTCTGCGGAAATCGAAAAGATGACGCGTATTCCATCGGGTGAGCTGTACAACGGCACCAAAGTCACCCAGATGGAAGACGACATCAAAAAACTGCTGGGTCGTTATGGCTATGCCTATCCGCGTGTGGTGACACAGCCGGAAATTAACGATGCAGACAAAACCGTTAAACTGCATATCAATGTGGATGCCGGTAACCGTTATTACGTGCGTAAAGTGCGCTTCGAAGGTAACGATACGTCGAAAGATTCCGTACTGCGCCGTGAGATGCGTCAGATGGAAGGCGCATGGTTGGGCAGCGACCTGGTTGATCAGGGTAAAGAACGCCTGAACCGCACCGGTTACTTTGAAACGGTTGATGTAGACACGCAGCGCGTGCCAGGTTCTCCGGACCAGGTCGATGTGGTTTACAAAGTGAAAGAGCGTAACACCGGTACCTTCAACTTTGGTGTGGGTTACGGCACCGAAAGTGGCGTCAGCTTCCAGGTGGGTGTAACCCAGGATAACTGGCTCGGTACCGGTAATACCGTTGGCATCAGCGGGACTAAAAACGATTATCAGACCTATGCTGAATTCTCACTGACCGATCCGTACTTCACGGTCGACGGTGTCAGCCTGGGTGGTCGTTTGTTCTACAACGACTTTAAAGCGAATGATGCTGACCTGTCCGATTACACCAACAAAAGTTATGGTGTTGATGGCACGTTAGGCTTCCCAATTAACGAGAATAACACGCTGCGTGTCGGCCTGGGTTACGTACATAACGACCTGTCCAACATGCAACCACAGATTGCGATGTGGCGTTATCTTGACTCGGTTGGCCGTCATCAGGAGTTGAATGATAAAGGTGATTTCTCTGCAGATGACTTCACCTTCAACTACGGTTGGACATACAACACGCTGGACCGCGGTTTCTTCCCGACCAGGGGTAACCGTACCAACCTGAACGGCAAAGTGACCATTCCAGGTTCCGATAACGCCTTCTACAAAGCGACGTTGGATTCTCAGCAGTACGTGCCACTGAACCGTGATGGCACCTGGGTGGTGCTGGGACGTGGCCGTGTCGGATATGGTGACGGGCTCGGTGGAAAAGAGATGCCGTTCTATGAGAACTTCTACGGCGGTGGTTCAAGTACAGTTCGTGGCTTCCAGTCCAATACCATTGGTCCGAAAGCGGCGTATCTGAACGATCACTCCTCCACCTGTAACCTGACGGATGCCAATGGCGTCTGTAAGTCAGATGATGCGGTGGGTGGTAACGCGATGGCAATTGCCAGCCTTGAGCTGATCACGCCAACGCCGTTCCTGAGCGAGAAATACGCTAACTCAGTCCGTACATCGGTGTTCATGGACGCCGGTACTGTCTGGGATACCAAATGGCAGAACACCGCAGAAACACGTGCGGCGGGCATTCCGGACTACAGCGATCCGAATAACATTCGTGTCTCTGCCGGTGTTGCACTGCAATGGATGTCGCCATTAGGTCCGCTGGTATTCTCATATGCTCAGCCGATGAAGAAAGTCGAAGGAGACAAGTCAGAGCAGTTCCAGTTTAACATTGGTAAAACCTGGTAAGGCTCTGAACAAGGAAGTGAAAATACCGTCTTGCATCCGTGTCGCGCTCTGGCGTGACACGCTGCAAACACACACGTTGAGGTAAGGAGTTTATAGTGAAAAAGTTGTTCTGTGCTGCTGCTCTGGGTGTTGCATTAGCTGCTTCTGCGGGTGCCCAGGCGGCCGATAAAATCGCCGTCGTGAACCTGAGCCAGGTATTCCAGCAGTCTCCGCAGCGTGCCGCTGTTGCTAAACAGCTTGAGGGCGAGTTCTCAAGCCGTGCTTCTGACCTCCAGGCGCAGCAGCAGAAAATCCAGGGTGAAATCCAGGATCTGCAGCGCAATGCGTCAACCATGAAGGCCAGCGATCGCACCAAGAAAGAGAAGCAGATTGCTTCTGAGCGTGCTGCTTTTGAACAGAAAGCGCAGGCTTTCGACAAAGACAACCAGACTCGTCAGATGCAGGAGCGTAACAAGCTGCTGGCTAAAATCCAGACCGCTGTTCAGTCTGTAGCGAAAAGCGAGGGTTACGATCTGGTGCTGGATTCTCAGGCCGTTCTGTACTCTTCTGCTGATGCTAAAGACATCACTGCTGACGTTGTAAAACAGGTTAAATAATCGATGTCATCAATTCGACTGGCTGATTTAGCCCAGCAGTTGGATGCAGAATTGCACGGAGATGGCGATATCGTCATCTCCGGCATTGCTTCTATGCAATCCGCCACCACTGGTCAAATCACTTTTCTTGCAAACAGCCGCTACCGCGAGCAGCTCGCTCATATCCAGGCTTCAGCCGTGGTGCTGACGGAAGCGGATCTGGAGTGGTGTAAAACCGCAGCCCTGGTGGTGAAAAATCCTTACCTAACGTACGCTCGCATGGCACAACTGCTGGACACAACGCCGCAGCCCGCGCAGAATATCGCGCCCAGTGCGGTGATCGATCCGACAGCGACGCTGGGCAAGAACGTTTCGGTGGGCGCGAATGCGGTGATCGAGTCTGGCGTTGAGCTGGGCGACGACGTCGTGATTGGCGCAGGATGTTTTGTGGGTAAGCAGACGCGTATCGGTCGCGGCTCACGTTTGTGGGCTAACGTTACGATTTACCATGAGATCGAGATTGGTCAGGATTGTCTGATTCAGTCGGGTACCGTGATCGGTGCCGATGGTTTCGGGTATGCTAACGACCGTGGCAATTGGGTGAAAATCCCTCAGCTGGGTACTGTCGTGATTGGGGATCGGGTAGAAATTGGTGCCTGTACCACTATCGATCGCGGTGCACTGGATAACACTCTGATCGGCAATGGTGTTATCATAGACAATCAGTGTCAGATTGCGCACAACGTTGTGATTGGAGATAACACGGCCGTTGCGGGCGGTGTGATCATGGCGGGTAGTCTGAAGATTGGACGTTATTGTATGATTGGCGGCGCCAGCGTCATTAACGGCCATATGGAAATCTGTGACAAAGTGACCGTAACGGGCATGGGCATGGTAATGCGCCCCATCACAGAGCCGGGGGTATACTCATCGGGTATCCCACTGCAACCCAACAAAACCTGGCGTAAAACGGCAGCGCTGGTGATGAATATCGATGAAATAAGCAAACGCTTAAAAGCCATCGAACGTAAGGTCGGCAAAGACGACTAAACGCATCGCTCGCTACCCGCTTTCATAATAAAGCAGCGTGCCTTTTCACAACTTCGGCTTAACCCGAAAGCGTAAGAAGGTCTCTCAGGAAAGCGTTACGCCACCGAACTGATTTGCGGCCTGCGGAGGATCATTTTGATCTGTGCAGGCCGTGTTATTATTGCCATCAGATTTTTTAGGACAGGAAGAGTATTTTGACAACTGAAACGCATACTCTGAAAATCGAAGAGATTTTAGAACTGCTGCCGCACCGCTATCCGTTCTTGCTGGTTGACCGCGTGCTGGAATTTGAAGAGCATAAATATCTGCGTGCGGTGAAGAACGTTTCTGTTAATGAACCGTTTTTCCAGGGACACTTCCCTGGTAAGCCGATTTTCCCAGGCGTTCTGATTCTGGAAGCAATGGCGCAGGCAACCGGTATTCTGGCGTTCAAAAGCGTTGGAAAACTGGAACCCGGCGAGCTGTATTACTTCGCCGGTATCGACGAAGCCCGCTTCAAACGTCCAGTGGTACCGGGCGATCAGATGATTATGGAAGTCACCTTCGAGAAAACTCGTCGTGGTCTGACGCGCTTCAAAGGCGTGGCAACGGTAGACGGCAAGATTGTCTGTGAAGCGACCATGATGTGTGCCCGTAGCCGGGAGGCATAATTAGTGATTGATTCAACCGCCAATATTCATCCCAGTTCCGTCATTGAAGAAGGTGCCGTCATCGGTGCCAATGTTCACATCGGCCCGTTCTGCTTTGTCGGCGCTAACGTGGAAATTGGTGAAGGTACGGTGCTCAAATCGCACGTGGTGGTGAATGGCCACACGCGTATCGGTAAAGATAATCAGATCTATCAGTTTGCTTCGATTGGTGAAGTGAACCAGGACCTGAAATATGCCGGTGAGCCGACCCGTGTTGAAATCGGCGATCGCAACCGCATCCGCGAGAGCGTCACCATTCACCGTGGCACTACGCAGGGTGGCAACCTCACCAAAATCGGCAGTGATAACCTGCTGATGGTTAATGCGCATATCGCGCATGACTGCGTGATCGGTAACCGTTGCATCTTTGCCAACAACGCCACGCTGGGCGGTCATGTCACCGTGGATGATTTCGCGATTATCGGCGGGATGACGGCAGTACACCAGTGGTGCACCATTGGTGCACACGTGATGGTTGGCGGTTGTTCAGGCGTAGCGCAGGATGTCCCACCGTACGTGATTGCGCAGGGCAACCACGCAACACCGTTCGGTATCAACATCGAAGGCCTCAAACGCCGTGGCTTTAGCAAAGAAGCACTGCACGCGATTCGCAATGCGTACAAACTGCTGTATCGCAGTGGCAAAACGCTGGATGAAGTGAAACCAGAGATTGAAGAGCTGGCAAAACAACACAGCGAAGTGCAGCCTTTCTGTGACTTCTTTGCCCGTTCGACGCGTGGATTGATTCGTTAATCCATGTCAGTGCGTCCCTTAACGATTGCCCTGGTCGCCGGAGAAACCTCCGGCGATATTCTTGGTGCTGGTCTTATCCGTGCGCTCAAAGCGCGTCATCCCGATGCTCGCTTTGTCGGCGTTGCCGGTCCGCTGATGCAGGCCGAAGGCTGTGAAGTCTGGTATGAGATGGAAGAGCTGGCGGTGATGGGCATTGTTGAAGTGCTCGGCCGCTTGCGCCGATTGCTGAAAATTCGCAAGGATTTGACGCAGCGCTTCACCGAACTCAAGCCTGATGTCTTCGTCGGTATTGATGCGCCAGATTTCAATATCACCTTGGAAGGGAGCCTGAAGCGCGCAGGCATTCGCACCATTCATTACGTCAGTCCTTCTGTATGGGCGTGGCGACAAAAACGCGTGTTCAAAATTGGCCGCAACACCAATCTTGTATTGGCGTTTCTGCCGTTTGAAAAAGCGTTTTACGATCGATTCAACGTACCTTGCCGCTTTATCGGCCACACCATGGCGGATGCCATGCCGCTGCAGCCAGATAAATCGGCGGCGCGACGTGAGCTAGGCATCGCGGAGGATGCGATCTGCCTGGGCTTGCTGCCGGGTAGCCGTGGTGCAGAAGTGGAAATGCTGAGTGCGGATTTCTTGCGTGCGGCGCAGTTGTTGCGTCAGCGTTATCCCGCGCTGGAAATCGTGGTGCCGCTGGTCAATGCCAAACGCCGCGAACAGTTTGAACAGATTAAAGCTGAAGTGGCACCCGAGCTGCCGATGCATTTGCTGGATGGCAAAGGCCGTCAGGCGATGATCGCCAGCGATGCGGCGATTCTCGCATCCGGCACTGCTGCGCTGGAGTGCATGCTGGCGAAATGTCCGATGGTGGTCGGTTACCGCATGAAACCCTTTACCTTCTGGCTGGCGAAGCGTTTGGTGAAAACACCGTACGTTTCATTGCCCAATCTGCTGGCGGGTCGGGAGTTGGTCAAAGAGCTGTTGCAGGAAGAGTGCCAGCCAGAGGCACTGGCGGCTGCGCTGGAACCTCTGTTGCATGCCGGACCAGAGCGCGATGACCTGCTGAATACCTTCAACGAGTTGCATCAACAGATTCGCTGGAATGCTGATGAGCAAGCCGCGGACGCCGTACTGGAGATTGCCAATGGCTGATTTTATCTACCCAAACGCACAGCGCATTGCTGGCGTGGATGAAGTGGGGCGAGGTCCGCTGGTAGGTGCCGTTGTTACGGCAGCAGTCATCCTCGATCCCGCGAATCCGATTATAGGGCTGGCCGACTCAAAGAAGCTCTCAGAAAAGCGTCGGCTGGCGCTGTATGACGAGATCAAAGAGAAAGCGCTGGCCTGGAGTCTGGGCCGTGCGGAGCCTGAAGAGATCGACCAGCTCAACATTCTGCACGCCACTATGCTGGCGATGCAGCGTGCGGTAGCGGGTCTGCCTGTTACGCCTGATTTTGTGTTGATCGATGGCAACCGTTGCCCTGCGTTAACGATGCCATCGCAAGCGGTTGTGAAGGGCGATAGCCTGGTACAAGAGATCAGTGCAGCCTCGATCATTGCCAAAGTGACACGCGATCGTGAAATGGCCGAGCTGGATCTGTTGTTCCCGGAATATGGATTTGCCCAGCACAAAGGCTACCCAACTGCGTTGCATATGGAAAAATTGACCCAGTTTGGTGCCACGCCACATCATCGCCGCAGCTTTGCGCCGGTGCGTAATGCCCTGATTGATGCTGATGTGCTGGCCGCGCGCCAGCCGACTACGCTTTAATAGCCTGACGCTGTTTTAATCGGAAACTGATATGGCTGAACCTCGTTTTATACATCTGCGCGTACACAGCGACTATTCGATGGTCGATGGCCTGGCGAAAACTAAGCCATTGGTCAAGAAGGCGGCTGCGCTTGGTATGCCGGCGATTGCGATTACCGATTACATCAATCTTTGCGGGTTGGTGCGTTTTTACGGCAGTGCGCACGATGCAGGCATCAAACCGATTATTGGTGCGGATTTCCATGTCGCCAGCGAATTGATGGGCGATGAGCTGACACAGCTCACGGTACTTGCCGCCAACAACACGGGCTATCAGAACCTGACGTTGTTGATTTCGCGAGCGTATCAGCGTGGGTATGGTATTGCCGGGCCAATTATTGACCGTGACTGGCTGGTCGAGCTGGGTGAAGGCATCATTCTGCTCTCCGGTGGGCGCAAGGGTGATGTTGGCCGCAGTCTACTGCGCGGCAACAGTGCGCTGGTATCGCAGTGCCTCAGTTTCTATCAGGAACACTTCCCTAATCGTTATTACCTCGAACTGACGCGGACCGGACGCGCTGATGAAGAGGCTTATCTGCATGCCGCCGTTGAGTTAGCGATTGCCGAAGGTGTGCCGGTGGTGGCCACCAACGAAGTCTGTTTCCTCAACGAAGAAGATTTTGACGCCCATGAAATTCGCGTGGCGATTCATGATGGCTTCACGCTGGACGATCCAAAACGCCCACGTCATTACAGTCCTCAGCAATATATGCGCAGCGAAGAGGAGATGTGCGAGCTGTTCTCGGACATCCCGGAAGCGCTGGAAAACAGCGTAGAGATTGCTAAGCGTTGTAACGTCACGGTACGCCTGGGTGAGTACTTCCTGCCGCAGTTCCCCACCGGTGAAATGACGACCGAAGATTTCCTCGTTATGAAATCTCGTGAAGGGTTGGAAGAGCGTCTTGAATTCCTGTTCCCGGATGACAAGCTGCGTGCGGAAAAGCGGCCAGAATATGACGAACGTCTTGAGATTGAACTTAACGTTATCAACCAGATGGGATTCCCTGGCTACTTCCTGATCGTGATGGAGTTTATCCAGTGGTCGAAGGATAACGGTATCCCGGTTGGACCCGGCCGTGGTTCGGGTGCGGGTTCATTAGTGGCGTATGCGCTTAAGATCACCGATCTCGATCCACTGGAATTTGACCTGCTGTTCGAACGCTTCCTTAACCCGGAACGTGTTTCAATGCCTGACTTCGACGTCGATTTCTGCATGGAGAAGCGCGATCAGGTGATCGATCACGTTGCCGAGATGTATGGGCGCGAAGCGGTTTCGCAGATCATCACCTTCGGTACGATGGCAGCGAAAGCGGTTATCCGCGACGTAGGACGCGTGCTCGGTCATCCGTATGGCTTTGTGGATCGTATCTCCAAGTTGATCCCGCCAGATCCCGGGATGACGCTGGAAAAAGCCTTTGAAGCGGAACCGCAGCTGCCGGAAATCTACGAGGCAGATGAAGAGGTCAAAGCGCTGATCGATATGGCGCGCAAGCTGGAAGGTGTCACGCGTAACGCCGGTAAACACGCCGGTGGGGTGGTTATCGCACCGACCAAAATCACTGATTTTGCGCCGCTTTACTGTGACGAGAATGGCCAATTCCCGGTAACCCAGTTTGATAAGAATGATGTGGAATATGCCGGCCTGGTGAAGTTTGACTTCCTCGGCTTGCGTACGCTGACCATCATCGACTGGGCGCTTAAGATGATTAACCCGCGCCGCGCCAAAGAAGGGTTGGAGCCGATTGATATCGCCGCCATCCCGCTGGATGACAAGAAAAGCTTCGATATGCTGCAACGCTCGGAAACCACAGCGGTTTTCCAGCTTGAATCACGCGGCATGAAAGATCTGATTAAGCGTCTGAAGCCAGACTGCTTTGAAGATATGATCGCACTGGTGGCACTGTTCCGTCCGGGACCGCTGCAATCGGGCATGGTTGATAACTTCATTGACCGTAAGCACGGCCGTGAAGAAATTTCGTACCCGGATATTCAGTGGCAGCACGAAACCCTGAAGCCGGTACTGGAACCGACCTACGGCATCATCCTGTATCAGGAACAGGTGATGCAGATTGCTCAGGTGCTGTCGGGTTATACCCTGGGTGGTGCGGATATGCTGCGCCGTGCAATGGGTAAAAAGAAACCCGAAGAGATGGCTAAGCAACGTTCGGTGTTCCAGGACGGTGCAGAAAGCATGGGCGTGGACGGTGAACTCTCGATGAAGATCTTCGATCTGGTAGAGAAGTTTGCGGGTTATGGCTTTAACAAGTCGCACTCGGCAGCCTATGCTTTGGTTTCTTATCAGACGCTGTGGCTGAAAGCGCACTACCCAGCAGAATTTATGGCCGCGGTAATGACCGCCGATATGGACAACACCGAGAAGGTCGTTGGCCTGGTGGATGAGTGCTGGCGCATGGGCCTGAAAGTGCTGCCGCCCGATATCAACTCCGGTCTGTATCCTTTCCACGTGAACGATGAAGGTGAAATCGTTTACGGCATTGGCGCCATTAAAGGCGTGGGTGAAGGGCCGATCGAAGCGATCATTGAAGCGCGTAATGAAGGCGGCTACTTCAAAGAGCTGTTCGATCTCTGCGCGCGTACCGACACCAAAAAGATCAACCGCCGTGTGATGGAAAAGCTGATCATGTCCGGCGCATTTGATCGCCTCGGTCCGCATCGCGCAGCCTTGATGAGCGCGCTCAGCGATGCTTTAAAAGCTGCGGATCAGCACGCAAAAGCAGAAGCCACCGGACAAGCCGACATGTTTGGCGTGCTGGCCGAAGAGCCTGAGCAGGTGGAGAAGTCATACACCAATATCACGCCATGGCCGGAACAGATTCAACTGGACGGTGAGCGTGAGACGCTGGGTTTGTATCTCACCGGCCACCCAATTAATCAGTATCTTAAAGAAATTGATCGCTACGTTGGCGGCATGCGCCTGAAGGACATGCATCCGACGGATCGTGGTAAAGTAACCATCGCGGCGGGGCTGGTGATTGCCGCTCGCGTGATGGTCACGAAACGCGGCAACCGAATTGGTATTTGTACTCTCGACGATCGCTCTGGTCGTCTGGAAGTGATGTTATTTACCGATGCGTTAGATAAATACCAGCAGTTGCTGGAGAAAGACCGTATCCTGATCGTCAGTGGACAGGTCAGCTTTGATGACTTTAGCGGTGGCCTTAAAATGACCGCTCGAGAAGTGATGGACATCGACGAAGCGCGGGAAAAATACGCGCGCGGACTTGCTATCTCGCTGACGGACAGGCAAATTGATGACCAGCTTTTAAACCGTCTCCGCCAGTCTCTGGAGCCTCATCGCTCCGGGACCATTCCGGTGCATCTCTATTATCAGAGAGCAGATGCGCGGGCGAAGCTGCGCTTTGGTGCAGCGTGGCGTATTTCGCCCAGCGATCGTTTACTCAACGATTTGCGGTCGTTAGTAGGATCGGAGCAGGTGGAACTGGAGTTTGACTAAAACAGGAACATTATGAGTCTTAATTACCTGGATTTTGAACAGCCAATCGCAGAACTGGAAGCGAAAATCGACTCGCTGAAGTCAATTGGCCGTTCGGATGAGAAACACGATATTAATCTGGATGAAGAAGTGCAGCGTCTGCGCGAAAAAAGCGTTGAGCTGACCCGTAAAATCTTCTCCGATTTAGGTGCATGGCAGGTTGCGCAGCTCGCGCGTCACCCGCTGCGCCCTTATACGCTGGACTATGTCCGCAACGCGTTTGATGATTTCGATGAGCTGGCTGGCGACCGCGCTTATGCCGATGACAAAGCGATTGTCGGCGGGATTGCCCGTCTTGATGGTCGTCCGGTGATGGTCATTGGCCATCAGAAAGGCCGTGAAACCAAAGAGAAAATCCGTCGTAACTTCGGTATGCCAGCACCAGAAGGCTACCGTAAAGCGCTGCGACTGATGGAAATGGCTGAACGCTTTAAAATGCCACTGATCACCTTCATCGACACCCCGGGCGCATACCCTGGCGTGGGCGCCGAAGAGCGTGGACAATCAGAAGCCATCGCACGCAACCTGCGTGAGATGTCAGGTCTGAAAATTCCGGTCATCTGTACTGTGATTGGCGAAGGCGGTTCCGGTGGTGCGCTGGCGATTGGCGTGGGCGACAAAGTGAACATGCTGCAGTACAGCACCTACTCGGTGATTTCACCGGAAGGCTGTGCTTCTATTCTGTGGAAAAGCGCTGATAAAGCGCCTTTGGCTGCTGAAGCGATGGGCATCACTGCCGATCGTCTGAAAGAGCTGAAGCTGATCGACTCGATCATCCCTGAACCTCTGGGTGGCGCGCATCGTCAACCAGTGGATATGGCGGCAAGCTTGAAAAAGCAACTGCTGGCGGATCTGGCGGATCTCGACGTGCTGAGCACGGAAGAGCTGCTTAACCGTCGTTATCAGCGCCTGATGAGCTACGGCTACGCGTAAGCCTGCTTGCTCATAAAGAAAAGCGGACTCCGGTCCGCTTTTTTTATGTCCGTTGATTACTGAGCGCGATCATACGGACCGCTATGAGTCGGGCAGCAATGACAGTCTAACCGGACAGAGAAGGCCAGCCCGAATAGCAAAGCGTCTGGGCCATGGACGGCCCAGCCGATCTGCATGGATGCGTTGTTCCTTTGCGATCGGGCTGGCCTTTTCTGGCCTTAGCACCCAATTCACAGCGATTCCCCTAAACAGCAATACTTCACGTCAACAACACCGCATTCCAGAACATTCACCTCTCACTTTTCGCTATCCTTATTCAGTGCCATAACACCACAGGAGGTGAGCATTGAATATTATCGCGATCATGGGACCGCACGGCGCGTTCTACAAAGATGAACCGATTCGTGAACTGGACGCAGCCCTCAAGCTGCAAGGGTTCCAGACCGTCTATCCCAACAATGCCAGTGACCTGCTGAAACTGATTGAACACAACCCGCGTATCTGCGGCGTGGTTTTTGACTGGGACGATTACAGTATGGCGCTGTGCAGCGACATCAACCAACTCAACGAATATCTGCCGCTGTATGCCTTTATCAACACTCATTCGCAGATGGATGTCAGCATTAACGAAATGCGCATGGCGCTGCAATTCTTTGAGTACGCGCTCAATGCCGCTGACGACATCGCCTTGCACATCCGCCAGTACACCGATGAATACATCGATAAAATCATGCCGCCGCTGACTAAAGCGCTGTTCACCTACGTGAAAGAGGGCAAATACACCTTCTGTACGCCGGGCCACATGGGCGGTACCGCCTTCCAGAAAAGCCCGGTGGGCAGCCTGTTCTATGACTTCTACGGTGCAAACACGCTCAAGGCGGATGTCTCCATCTCCGTCACCGAACTGGGGTCTCTGCTCGATCACACCGGCCCGCACCTCGAAGCAGAAGAGTATGTGGCGCGTACATTTGGTGCTGAACAAAGCTATATGGTGACCAATGGCACCTCAACCTCGAACAAAATTGTTGGGATGTACGCTGCACCCGCAGGCAGTACGGTGCTGATTGACCGTAACTGCCACAAATCACTCACCCATCTGTTGATGATGAGCGACATCATCCCGATCTGGCTCAAGCCGACACGCAACGCACTCGGTATTTTGGGCGGTATCCCGCAGCGGGAGTTCACGCGTGATAGCATTCAGCAGAAAGTTAATCAGACACCACGCGCCAGTTGGCCGATGCATGCCGTCATCACCAACTCCACTTACGACGGCCTGTTGTATAACACCCAGTACATCAAAGAGACGCTGGATGTGCCGTCGATTCATTTCGATTCAGCTTGGGTGCCGTACACTAACTTCCACCCGATCTACAGCGGCAAAAGTGGTATGAGCGGCGAGCGTATTCCCGGCAAAGTGATTTATGAAACGCAGTCGACGCACAAACTGCTGGCGGCGTTTTCGCAGGCCTCGCTGATTCACATCAAAGGTGATTACGACCACGACACCTTCAATGAAGCTTACATGATGCACACCACCACATCGCCGAGTTACGCGATTGTCTCATCAATTGAAACGGCGGCGGCGATGCTGCGCGGTAATCCGGGTAAGCGATTAATCAATCGCTCAGTTGAGCGCGCTCTGCATTTCCGTCGTGAGATTCAGCGACTGCGTGAAGAGTGCGATGGCTGGTTCTTCGACATCTGGCAGCCTGAGCAGATTGATGAAGCCGAGTGCTGGCCGATCCAGCCAGGCGAAGAGGACTGGCATGGATTCACCCACGCCGATCGCGATCACATGTACCTCGATCCGATCAAGGTCACGATTCTGACGCCAGGCATGAGTGAATTAGGACAGATGGCGGAGGAGGGCATTCCTGCGGCGCTGGTGGCGAAGTTCCTCGATCAGCGCGGCGTGGTGGTAGAGAAGACCGGGCCGTACAATTTGCTGTTCCTGTTCAGCATCGGTATCGATAAAACCAAAGCCATGAGCGTGCTGCGTGGTCTGACAGAATTCAAACGCGCCTACGATCTTAATCTGCGGGTGAAAAACATGCTGCCGGATCTATATGCCGAAGATCCCGATTTCTATCGCAATATGCGCATTCAGACGTTGGCGCAGGGCATCCATAATCTGATCCGACAACACGATCTGCCACGCCTGATGCTGAAGGCTTTCGACGTATTACCTGAATCAAAAATGACGCCACATCAGGCCTTCCAGCGCCAGGTGCAGGGGCAAGTCGAAACCGTCGATATCCGTGAGTTAGTGGGCCGGGTCTCTGCCAATATGATTCTGCCTTATCCGCCGGGCGTGCCGTTGGTGATGCCTGGCGAGATGATCACGGAGGAGAGCCGTGCAGTGCTCGATTTTCTGCTGATGCTCTGCACTATTGGACGGCACTATCCTGGATTTGAAACCGATATCCATGGTGCAACGCTCACCGACGATGGGCGCTATCTGGTGCGTGTACTACGTGAGGAAAACAGCCGTTAACTTCGGACAATTGCCTCTTTTCAGCGCGCTACCGAGCACGTAGGCTTAGCGGCTGATTCTTTAGGAGCCGCTATGCTGCAGATAAAACAGATCCACCACATTGCCATTATTGCCACCGATTATCAGCGCAGTAAGGCGTTTTACTGTGACGTGTTAGGTTTTGATTTGCTGGGTGAGTATTACCGCGCCGAGCGTGATTCGTGGAAAGGGGATCTGGGACTAAACGGGGTTTATACCATCGAACTGTTCTCGTTCCCCTCGCCGCCGCCACGCGTCAGTGGGCCGGAAGCCTGCGGTCTGCGTCATCTGGCGTTTTGTGTTGATGATGTTGAACAGTCGATTGTGGCGTTGGCTGCGAAAGGCGTGGTGTGCGAACCCATCCGCATTGACGCCCTGACCGGCAAAGCGTGCACTTTCTTTCCGGATCCAGACGGTTTGCCGCTGGAGCTGTATCAAGCGTAAACTAGCCACCGCTGCGGGCCGCAATCAGGCGGTTCGCGTTGACGGATTACGCTATGTCCTTTTCCCATCTTGCTTCGTTACTGACACCCGACGCCCGCTGTGTGCTGGCGTTCAGTGGCGGGTTGGATTCCACCGTATTGCTGCATCAGCTGGTGAGCTGGCAAAGCCAGGTGCCCGAGTTGCAGGTGCGCGCGTTGCACGTCCATCATGGATTAAGCCCAAATGCGGAGCGCTGGGCGTCACATTGCCTGCATATCTGCCAGCAGTGGCAGATTCCCTGCGAAGTATTGCGTGTTCAGGTGGATGGTCGTGTAAAGGGCATTGAGGCGGCGGCCCGGGAAGCACGCTACCAGGCGTTATTTCGTCAGCTGCAACCCGGTGAGCACTTACTTACGGCTCAGCACCTTGACGATCAGTGTGAAACGCTGTTGTTGGCGTTAAAAAGGGGCAGTGGTCCAGCAGGATTGGCGGGGATGCCCATCCAGCGTCAGGTGGGGAAACATTCGCACCTGCGTCCGTTGCTGGATATCAGTCGTCAGCAACTCGAAGCCTATGCGACGGAACACGGCTTAGGCTGGATTGACGATGAGAGTAACGCCGACAGCCGCTATGACCGTAATTTTCTTCGTCAGGACATTCTGCCGTTGCTGCAGACGCGCTGGCCACATTTTAGCGCCGCCAGCGCCCGCAGTGCCGCGCTGTGTGGTGAGCAGGAGCAATTGCTGGATGAATTGCTGGCAGAACAGTTGGCCCAGCTCACTGATGAACAGGGCACACTGCATTTTCCGCCATTGCTGGCGATGAGCGAAGCGCGACGGCATGCGCTTTTGCGTCGCTGGATTGCACAGCAGGGCGGCGCGATGCCTTCACGTGATGCCTTAAAACGTATCACCGATGAAGTGATGTGTAGCCGTGAAGATGCCAATCCCAGCCTGAGTTTTGCTGCCTTTACACTCCGCCGTTATCGCCAGCGGCTGTATTGGCTTAACGCGCATGCATCGCTGAGTCAGCACTCGCTAACCTGGCATGATCGTGAACAACTGCTGCGGTTGCCCGAGAATTTAGGCGTATTACAGGCAAACCCGGCGATCGCCACCTTGCGTCAGCCCACCGAGGACGAATCGATCAACGTTCGTTTTCAGGCCAGCGGCTATTATCATCTGCTGGGCCGCGCCGGGGGGCGCGAGATAAAAAAACTGTGGCAGGAGTTAGGTGTGCCACCCTGGCAGCGTGAACGTATTCCTTTGATTTACTACAACCAGACGCTGATCTGCGCACCGGGACTTTTTGTTACCCGAGAGGGTGCGGCCAGTGATGAGCAAGGCTGGCAAGCGATCTGGTTACAACAACAATAAGATGGAGAGCAATGATGAAACATTGGATAGCGGCAACATTACTGGCCGCTGCGTTGCCGGCTTTTGCCGACGGCGATGTGAATGCAGGCGCGCAAAAAGCAGCAACCTGCCTGGCGTGTCATGGTGCGGAAGGAAAAAGTGCTGTGCCGCTTTATCCCAATCTTGCCGGGCAACATGCGCCTTACCTGCTGCACTCCTTGCAGGCATATAAAAAAGGGGAGCGCAGCGGTGGTCAGGCCGAAGTGATGAAAGCGTTTGTGGCAGGATTGAGCGATCAGGATATGGAAGATTTATCGGCGTATTATAGTTCGCTGAAGCCGTAAGCGAGGAGGGCGGGATAGCATTCCCGCCCGGATGTGGTAGTTATTCGTCTTCGCTAACGATGACGGTGCCCAGCTCGGGATGACTGAAGCTGGCGATATGGTCTAGACGCAGTTCGCGGGTTTCACCGGAGAGATCAACCGTCAGGTACTCCACGTTTTTACGTGAGACCATGTCAACGGCTTTCGCCTTAAGCTGATCGCCGTTTTTTAACTCCAAAGACAGCGTCCAGTGTTTGGTGCAGGCGAGCTCGAGGCTATCGTAGTCATCGCAGTTGATGGGTTTGTAGGCTTCATTCGTCAACATAGTCGCTCACCAATAAGTTAGCAGCAGCATAAGCTGCTTGTTCCCTGACAGAAGAGTTTAGCGCAGAATTAGCGGCAATATCGTTGAGTGCGTTTAGCGCGCAACCTATCGCGTCTGGCACATACCCCAGGTCGCCACTGCCGATTTCGGCATACTTCTGGCGAACTAACTCACAATACTTTTGCACATACACCCCCTCAGCAGAGCTTAAATACTCTGGTTGATAAGCGACTATATCACAGGATTTTCATGGAAATCAGCCCGGGGAAGCCGCGATCTGTGCAAAGAAAAGTGTAAAAGTGACACACAGCGCTGGCCTTAAGCAGGAAGGCGGCGCACAAAAGGTTAAGTTGATGAACAGGTTATTCCGCGACACAACATCGTTCTTAAAGGCAGGTGACAGATGATCGTGCTGTCGCGTTCAGTCTCACTTGCAGACAACGAGGTCGAGCTCAGTGCCATTCGTGCACAAGGTGCCGGCGGGCAGCATGTGAATAAAACGTCCACCGCTATCCATCTGCGTTTTGATATCCATGCCTCTTCGCTGCCACCGTTCTACAAGGAACGTCTATTGGCTGCGAGCCACCACTTGATAACGGCAGAAGGCGTGGTGATCATCAAATCTCAGGAGTATCGCAGCCAGGAAATGAATCGCGAGGCGGCCCTGCAGCGGCTGATCAATCTGATTCGTGAGTTAACCACGGTGGAAAAAACTCGGCGAGCGACACGACCCACGCGTGCCTCTAAAGAGCGGAGGCTGGAGGGGAAATCACGGCGCAGTAATGTGAAAGCGATGCGGGGAAAAGTGCAATGAAAAACGCCTCCAGCTGGAGGCGTTTCAGTATTACTTGTTCAGCGCTTTTGCCAGGAACTCGACAATATCGTGCTGTTTGATCATCTGCTTCTCGCTGGATGAACGTGCCTTGTACTCGATCTCTTCGTTATCGAGGTTACGGTCACCGATGACGATGGTGTGTGGCACGCCAATCAGTTCCATATCAGCAAACATCACGCCTGGACGCTCTTTGCGGTCATCCAGAATCACATCAATGCCTTTGGCACGGAGTTGGCTGTACAGCTCTTCTGCCAGCTCCTTCACGCGGAACGATTTCTGCATGTTCATTGGCAAAATCGCCACTTCGAACGGTGCCAGCGCAGCCGGCCAGATGATGCCGCGTTCGTCATGGTTCTGCTCAATGGCCGCGGCGACAACACGGGTGATACCAATGCCGTAGCAACCCATGGTCATAATCTGGTTACGACCCTCTTCACCCTGAACGGCAGCTTTCATTGCGTCAGAATATTTGGTACCCAGCTGGAAGATGTGACCCACTTCGATACCACGTTTGATCTGCAGTGTGCCTTTGCCATCCGGGCTCGGATCACCTTCGACGACGTTACGGATATCTTCCACACGGGCTTCTGGCAAATCGCGCACCCAGTTGATACCGGAGAAGTGCTGACCATCAATGTTGGCGCCTGCGGAGAAATCGCTCATCTTTGCCACGGTGCGGTCGGCAATCACTGGCATGTTCAAACCCACCGGGCCGATTGAACCAAAGCCTGCGCCAACGGCTGCGCGAATCGCTTCTTCACTGCCCATCTCCAGTGGAGAGGCGACGATATCCAGATGCTCGGCTTTAATTTCGTTCAGTTCGTGATCGCCGCGAACCAGCAAGGCAACCAGCGCGTGGCCGCTCTCTTCAGTACCTTTCACAATCAGCGTCTTCACGGTTTTCTCAACCGGGATCTGATGTTGCTCGACCAGCTCCGCAATGGTTTTAGCGTTTGGCGTAGCAAATTGCGTCATGGCTTGGGTTGCCGCAGGACGTTCGCCCGCTGGCGCCACGGCTTCCGCTTTTTCGATGTTGGCGGCGTAATCGGATTCGCTGGAGAAGATCACATCATCTTCACCGCTCTGCGCCAGCACCTGGAATTCGTGAGAGCCGCTGCCGCCAATCGAACCGGTATCCGCTTGCACCGCACGGAAATCCAGCCCCATACGGCTGAAGCTCTGGCTGTAAGCGCGATACATCGCATCATAGGTTTCCTGCAAAGATTCCTGTGAGATGTGGAAGGAGTAGGCATCTTTCATGATGAACTCACGTGAGCGCATCACACCAAAACGAGGGCGCACTTCGTCACGGAATTTGGTCTGGATTTGATACAGATTCAGCGGCAGCTGTTTGTACGAGCTCAGCTCGTTGCGGATCAAATCGGTGACCACTTCTTCGTGAGTTGGCCCCAACACGAACGGACGCTCGTGGCGATCTTTAATGCGCAGCAGTTCTGGGCCGTACTGCTCCCAACGGCCGCTCTCTTCCCATAAATCGGCAGGCTGAACCACCGGCATGGAGATCTCAATCGCACCCGCGTTGTTCATCTCTTCGCGTACGATGTTTTCAACTTTTCGCAGCACGCGAACACCGGTCGGCAGCCAGGTATAAAGACCAGAAGCCAGTTTACGGATCATACCGGCGCGCAGCATCAGCTGGTGGCTGATCACTTCCGCATCGGATGGCGTCTCTTTCAGAGTAGAGAGCAGATATTGAGTAGTACGCATTGATTACGATTCCAGTTGTACGGAAGGACACGGACAAAAATTTTTCTGGCGGCTAGTGTACCAGCGAGATCATTCACTCAAAAGCTTGTTTTAGCGTGGATCGAGAGCGATCACTTCTGTGCCGATATCATCGATACGCCAGCGCACGTTAAAGTCGAGTAGCCAGGCAGCATACTCACGATCTCCCGCTTCACCTTTACGGTAAGCTGGGCGGGGATCCTGCGCTAAAACGTCAGCGATAAAACGTGCCAGATGGGGATAGTTTTTCTGCTGCTGGATTTGGTGCTGCGCCAGAGCAGAGAAACGCACGGGCATGGTGGCATCGGGGGCGCTCTGCGCAAAGCCGGCACGGGCATCGGGCAGGGCTTCAGCAAACGGCAGATACGGTTTGATATCGACTACCGGTGTGCCATCGACTAAATCCAGACTGCCGAGTTGCAAAATCACCTGCTGCTTATCACATCGAATGCCTTTCAACTCGACCAGCGACATGCCAATGGGGTTAGGGCGAAAGGTGGATCGGGTGGCGAAAACCCCCATGCGCGCGTTGCCGCCTAAGCGAGGAGGGCGCACGGTTGGGCGCCAACCGCCTTCCATGGTCTGATGGAAAACAAACAGCACCCAAAGATGGCTGAAGGCTTCAAGCCCTCGCACCGCTTCTGGCTGATTATAAGGCGGCAAGAGATGCAACTCGCCTCCGCCATCCTGAACTAAGCCAGGCTGGCGCGGTACGGCAAATTTTTCTTTCCACGGCGAACGAATAACGCCGATTTGCGCAAAGGCAAAATCACTCATTGATTGGAAACTTTCAGTGCTGAGCCCTGGCAAATGGCCTGGCGATAGCAGCCTGGCGTGCTGGAGACGATTTCGCATTTATGCAGCAATATCGCGTTCGCTTTCATCCCGGCAGCTTTAATCTGCAGACGCTTACGTGCGGTATTGATATTCGGTGGCGAATCCTGGCTGCTGCTTTGGCAATCATCGGCAGAGACTTCGCCCAGATCGCGGAACGGATTACTGACCAGATCGGTGGCATCGGTATAAATTTTTACCGGTGCAGGACGTGGAGCTGGCTTACGTTCTGGTTGGCTGGATGATTGTTGCGGGCGGGCAGGAGCACTGCTTATTGGGTGATATTCACGGACACACCCGGTTAGCATCAATGCTAACAAGCAGAGCGGTAAAAAACGCATGGCAACATCCTCAGTAGTAAAAAGTGGCGTTATTGAAACAAGGACGGGATTAAATAACAAGTCAGCAAAAAGAAAGGGCGGCCGAAGCCGCCCTGGATGGCATCAAAGGCGAAAATTACCAGCCTTTTACTGCACCACCGTTGAAGATTTTGTTCGCGGCTTCAGAAACTTCATCAGACTGATATGCCTGAACAAATTTCTTCACGTTTTCCGCATCTTTATTATCTTCACGGCTGACGATCAGGTTTACGTAAGGAGAATCTTTATCTTCAACAAAGATGCCATCTTTTGCTGGCGTCAGACCAATCTGGCTGGCGTAAGTGGTGTTGATCACCGCCAGCGCAATCTGCTGATCGTCCAGTGAACGTGGAAGCTGTGGTGCTTCCAGCTCAACAATCTTCAGGTTTTTAGGGTTCTCAACGATATCCAGAGAGGTTGGCAGCAGGCCCACGCCATCTTTCAGTTTGATCAGGCCAACTTTCTGCAGCAGCAGCAGTGAACGACCGAGGTTGGTTGGATCGTTAGGAATCGCAACCTGTGCACCGTTTTGCAGTTCATCCAGTGATTTGATTTTCTTTGAATAGCCGGCAATCGGATAAACGAAGGTGTTACCCACTGGTACAAGCTTGTAGCCACGGTCTTTGATCTGCTGATCCAGATAAGGCTTATGCTGGAAGGCGTTAACATCGATATCGCCTTTGCTTAATGCTTCGTTCGGCAGCACGTAATCGTTAAAGGTAACCAGCTCAACGTCCAGACCGTATTTCTCTTTAGCGACCTTCACTGCGGTTTCAGCAACCTGCTGCTCAGCACCGACAATCACACCCACTTTAATGTGGTTTGGATCTTTAGCTTTCTGATCGCATCCTGCCAGCGCAATTGCGCCAATCAGAGCACCCACAGCGGCAATCTTTTTAAATGTGAAAGACATATCCCTTCCTTAATAGAGGACTATTGATGTTGTTTACTTATTTATGTGACACAGCACGGACAATGCGGTCGCCACAGAATTGAATGAGATACACCAGAACAACCAGCAAAATCAGCACGGTATTCATCACAGTGGCGTTATAGCCAATGTACCCATACTGATAGCCAATCTGACCCAAGCCACCTGCGCCGACCGCGCCGCCCATCGCGGAGTAGCCGACCAGCGTAATCAGAGTAATTGTAGCGGCATTTACCAGACCCGGCAGGGCTTCAGGTAGTAGCACTTTACGTACGATCTGCAGGGGAGTAGCGCCCATCGCGCGTGAGGCTTCAATCAAACCGGTTGGCAGCTCTAACAGCGCATTCTCAACCATACGCGCAATAAAGGGAGCGGCACCCACTGTCAATGGCACGATAGCGGCCTGCAAACCAATGGAGGTGCCGACAATCATGCGCGTGAAAGGAATCATCCACACCAGCAATATAATGAAGGGGATTGAACGGAAGATATTCACCACCGCTGAGAGCACGCGATAGAGTGTGCCATTGGCCAGAATTTGCCCTGGGCGAGTGACATACAGCAGCACGCCGACGGGCAGGCCGAGTACAAAACCAAAGAAACCAGAGACGAAGGTCATCATCAGCGTTTCCCAGACGCCACGCGTCAGTAACCACAGCATCGCTTCAGACATAACCCAGTACCTCTACTTTCACATGATTTTCTTTCAGCCAGGCAATCGCTGCCTGTGTATCTGTTTCACTGCCATCCATCTCGGCCAGCATGATGCCGAACTTAACGCCGCCGGCATAATCCATCTGGGCACTGATGATGTTGTTATTCACATTGAAGCGACGAGCAGCTTCTGAAAGCAGCGGCGCATCTACTGATTTGCCGGTGAACTCCAGACGCAACAGCGGGACGCTTTCAGCTGTGGCTTGCGGTGTCATACGTTGCTGGTAATCGTCTGGGATATCCAGATGCAGCGTCGATTGAATGAATTGCTGGGCCAGTGGCGTTTTAGGATGTGAGAACACTTCACTGACGCTGTCTTTTTCAATCAGTTCGCCATTACTGATTACAGCAACCTGGTCGCAGATGCGTTTCACCACATCCATCTCATGAGTGATCAGCAGAATAGTGATCCCCAGACGGCGGTTGATGTCTTTTAATAATTCTAAGATGGAACGTGTGGTTGCTGGGTCAAGGGCGCTGGTGGCTTCATCACACAACAAAACTTTTGGATTAGTGGCCAGCGCACGCGCAATCGCCACACGCTGTTTTTGCCCACCGGAAAGATTCGCAGGCCAGCTGTCGTGCTTATCTGCCAGCCCAACTAACTCCAGCAGTTCAGTCACGCGGTTTTTGATCTGCTCACGTGATAAGTTGCCTAATTCGAGCGGCAGCGCAACGTTACCGGCGACGGTACGTGAGTTCATAAGATTGAAGTGCTGGAAAATCATGCCAATCTGACGGCGTGCCAGCGTCAGTTTTGAGGAGGAGAGGGCAGTCAAATCCTGACCATCAACCAGCACGCGTCCTGATGTTGGACGCTCAAGCAAGTTAACGCAGCGTATAAGCGTACTTTTACCGGCTCCGGAAGCACCGATGACGCCATAAATCTGTCCAGCAGGCACGTGCAGGCTGACGTTGGAAAGCGCCTGAATGGTGCGTGAACCTTGCTGGAACACTTTGGTTATGTTTTCGAGTTTAATCATTAGTTTAATAGTTATCGTGTTGCATTGTCCGTGGTGTATCGGGTTTCACGCGATCGCGCTGCGTGAAATTTGGATGGATGTTAAGGCATCCAGACGGCTAAATCAATCGAAGTCATTCAATCTGCCATTCTCTCTATATATGCAATCATGCGATACTGTGCGGCATTATTTGCAGCAGGAGTTTCTACGTGTCGAACAAAGTCCCCGCTATTTTTCTAGATCGTGATGGCACCCTGAATGTCGATCATGGTTATGTTCACGAAATCGATAATTTTGAATTCATCGATGGCACCATTGAAGCGTTGCAGGCGCTAAAGAAGATGGGCTTCGCGCTGGTCCTGGTGACCAACCAGTCCGGTATTGCGCGTGGCATGTTTACCGAAGACCAGTTTATGCAGCTCACCGAATGGATGGATTGGTCTCTGGCGGATCGTGATGTCGATCTTGATGGCATCTATTTCTGTCCTCATCTGCCAGATGCAACAGTTGAAGAGTATCGCCAGGTATGTGATTGCCGTAAGCCGCAGCCGGGTATGCTGCTCTCTGCGCAGAAGCATCTGAATATCGATATGGCTGCTTCTTATATGGTCGGTGACAAAATAGAAGATATGCAGGCAGCAGCAGCAGCAGGTGTGGGCACGAAAGTGCTGGTGCGTACGGGTAAGCCGGTCACCGCTGAAGGGGAAAATGCAGCAGATTGGGTGCTTAATAGCCTGTCAGAGCTGCCTGGACGCATTAAAAAGGGCTGATTCAGGCGGTTTTGTGCAATTTTCAAGCGAACGAATAAAAACTTGAAAATTGCCCTTGCGCTTCCTCAGAACCTGCCTATAATGCGCCACCACTGAGACGGCAAAGCGGCAACGCAGACGGCTCAGCAGGGAGTGAAGTGATTCATCCCGCCGGAGAAAAAACGCTAAAAAAAGTGTTTGACTCTGAAGGAGGAAAGCGTAATATACGCCACCTCGCAACAGCAGCTTAAGGCGCTGATTGCACCGCTCTTTAACAATTTATCAGACAATCTGTGTGGGCACTCGCAGGATTGATATCAACGTCTCCGGACGTAATAAATATCAAGTCTCACGAGTGAACACATAATGAAATTCATTATGACGTTTTACAGATGAGCATCGCTGCACTTGTTGCAGCAAATCAAACTTAAATTGAAGAGTTTGATCATGGCTCAGATTGAACGCTGGCGGCAGGCCTAACACATGCAAGTCGAACGGTAGCACAGAGAGCTTGCTCTTGGGTGACGAGTGGCGGACGGGTGAGTAATGTCTGGGAAACTGCCCGATGGAGGGGGATAACTACTGGAAACGGTAGCTAATACCGCATAACGTCTTCGGACCAAAGTGGGGGACCTTCGGGCCTCACACCATCGGATGTGCCCAGATGGGATTAGCTAGTAGGTGGGGTAATGGCTCACCTAGGCGACGATCCCTAGCTGGTCTGAGAGGATGACCAGCCACACTGGAACTGAGACACGGTCCAGACTCCTACGGGAGGCAGCAGTGGGGAATATTGCACAATGGGCGCAAGCCTGATGCAGCCATGCCGCGTGTATGAAGAAGGCCTTCGGGTTGTAAAGTACTTTCAGCGGGGAGGAAGGCGTTAAGGTTAATAACCTTGGCGATTGACGTTACCCGCAGAAGAAGCACCGGCTAACTCCGTGCCAGCAGCCGCGGTAATACGGAGGGTGCAAGCGTTAATCGGAATTACTGGGCGTAAAGCGCACGCAGGCGGTCTGTCAAGTCGGATGTGAAATCCCCGGGCTTAACCTGGGAACTGCATTCGAAACTGGCAGGCTAGAGTCTTGTAGAGGGGGGTAGAATTCCAGGTGTAGCGGTGAAATGCGTAGAGATCTGGAGGAATACCGGTGGCGAAGGCGGCCCCCTGGACAAAGACTGACGCTCAGGTGCGAAAGCGTGGGGAGCAAACAGGATTAGATACCCTGGTAGTCCACGCCGTAAACGATGTCGACTTGGAGGTTGTGCCCTTGAGGCGTGGCTTCCGGAGCTAACGCGTTAAGTCGACCGCCTGGGGAGTACGGCCGCAAGGTTAAAACTCAAATGAATTGACGGGGGCCCGCACAAGCGGTGGAGCATGTGGTTTAATTCGATGCAACGCGAAGAACCTTACCTACTCTTGACATCCAGCGAATTCGGTAGAGATACCTTAGTGCCTTCGGGAACGCTGAGACAGGTGCTGCATGGCTGTCGTCAGCTCGTGTTGTGAAATGTTGGGTTAAGTCCCGCAACGAGCGCAACCCTTATCCTTTGTTGCCAGCGGTCCGGCCGGGAACTCAAAGGAGACTGCCAGTGATAAACTGGAGGAAGGTGGGGATGACGTCAAGTCATCATGGCCCTTACGAGTAGGGCTACACACGTGCTACAATGGCGCATACAAAGAGAAGCGACCTCGCGAGAGCAAGCGGACCTCATAAAGTGCGTCGTAGTCCGGATTGGAGTCTGCAACTCGACTCCATGAAGTCGGAATCGCTAGTAATCGTAGATCAGAATGCTACGGTGAATACGTTCCCGGGCCTTGTACACACCGCCCGTCACACCATGGGAGTGGGTTGCAAAAGAAGTAGGTAGCTTAACCTTCGGGAGGGCGCTTACCACTTTGTGATTCATGACTGGGGTGAAGTCGTAACAAGGTAACCGTAGGGGAACCTGCGGTTGGATCACCTCCTTACCTGAAGATACCTTCCCGCGCAGTGCTCACACAGATTGTCTGATAGAAAAGTAATGAGCAAGACGGCTGCGAAGTCGTGACACTATCGTGTCCCCTTCGTCTAGCGGTTAGGACTCCGCCCTTTCACGGCGGCAACAGGGGTTCGAATCCCCTAGGGGACGCCACTTGCTTGGTGACAGGTGAAAGGTGTCTCCACAGTATCTCAAAACCAGCTTACGAGCTGCGTTTGAGATATTTGCTCTTTAACAATCCGGAACAAGCTGAAAATTGAAACGACACGTCGCGTTCATTCTCCGTAATAAGAATGAATAAACGATGTGTTCGAGTCTCTCAAATGCTTGCAGTCTGCATGCGTTGCAAAACGCCTGTGGGTTGTGAGGTTAAGCGACTAAGCGTACACGGTGGATGCCCTGGCAGTCAGAGGCGATGAAGGACGTGCTAATCTGCGTAAAGCGTCGGTAAGGTGATATGAACCGCTACAGCCGACGATGTCCGAATGGGGAAACCCGGTGCACTCTGTGCATCATCGCAACATGAATACATAGTGTTGCGAGGCGAACCTGGGGAACTGAAACATCTAAGTACCCAGAGGAAAAGAAATCAACCGAGATTCCCCCAGTAGCGGCGAGCGAACGGGGAACAGCCCAGAACCTGAATCAGTTTGTGCATTAGTGGAAGCGTCTGGAAAGTCGCAGGGTACAGGGTGATACTCCCGTACACAAAAATGCACATACTGTGAGTTCGAAGAGTAGGGCGGGACACGTGGTATCCTGTCTGAATATGGGGGGACCATCCTCCAAGGCTAAATACTCCTGACTGACCGATAGTGAACCAGTACCGTGAGGGAAAGGCGAAAAGAACCCCGGCGAGGGGAGTGAAACAGAACCTGAAACCGTGTACGTACAAGCAGTGGGAGCCTGATTTGTCAGGTGACTGCGTACCTTTTGTATAATGGGTCAGCGACTTATATTCTGTAGCAAGGTTAACCGTATAGGGGAGCCGCAGGGAAACCGAGTCTTAACTGGGCGTTAAGTTGCAGGGTATAGACCCGAAACCCGGTGATCTAGCCATGGGCAGGTTGAAGGTTGGGTAACACTAACTGGAGGACCGAACCGACTAATGTTGAAAAATTAGCGGATGACTTGTGGCTGGGGGTGAAAGGCCAATCAAACCGGGAGATAGCTGGTTCTCCCCGAAAGCTATTTAGGTAGCGCCTCGTGAACTCATCTCCGGGGGTAGAGCACTGTTTCGGCTAGGGGGCCATCCCGGCTTACCAACCCGATGCAAACTGCGAATACCGGAGAATGTTATCACGGGAGACACACGGCGGGTGCTAACGTCCGTCGTGAAGAGGGAAACAACCCAGACCGCCAGCTAAGGTCCCAAAGCCATGGTTAAGTGGGAAACGATGTGGGAAGGCACAGACAGCCAGGATGTTGGCTTAGAAGCAGCCATCATTTAAAGAAAGCGTAATAGCTCACTGGTCGAGTCGGCCTGCGCGGAAGATGTAACGGGGCTAAACCATGCACCGAAGCTGCGGCAGCGACACTATGTGTTGTTGGGTAGGGGAGCGTTCTGTAAGCCGTTGAAGGTGAACTGTGAGGTTTGCTGGAGGTATCAGAAGTGCGAATGCTGACATAAGTAACGATAAAGCGGGTGAAAAGCCCGCTCGCCGGAAGACCAAGGGTTCCTGTTCAACGTTAATCGGAGCAGGGTGAGTCGACCCCTAAGGCGAGGCTGAAAAGCGTAGTCGATGGGAAGCAGGTTAATATTCCTGCACTTGGTGTTACTGCGAAGGGGGGACGGAGAAGGCTAGGTTATCCGGGCGACGGTTGTCCCGGTTTAAGCATGTAGGCGGAGAGTTTAGGTAAATCCGGACTCTTTTTAACGCTGAGGTGTGATGACGAGTCACTACGGTGGTGAAGTAACTGATGCCCTGCTTCCAGGAAAAGCCTCTAAGCTCCAGGTAACACGAAATCGTACCCCAAACCGACACAGGTGGTCAGGTAGAGAATACCAAGGCGCTTGAGAGAACTCGGGTGAAGGAACTAGGCAAAATGGTGCCGTAACTTCGGGAGAAGGCACGCTGGCGCGTAGGTGAAGGGACTTGCTCCCCGAGCTGAAGCCAGTCGAAGATACCAGCTGGCTGCAACTGTTTATTAAAAACACAGCACTGTGCAAACACGAAAGTGGACGTATACGGTGTGACGCCTGCCCGGTGCCGGAAGGTTAATTGATGGGGTTATCCGCAAGGAGAAGCTCTTGATCGAAGCCCCGGTAAACGGCGGCCGTAACTATAACGGTCCTAAGGTAGCGAAATTCCTTGTCGGGTAAGTTCCGACCTGCACGAATGGCGTAATGATGGCCAGGCTGTCTCCACCCGAGACTCAGTGAAATTGAAATCGCTGTGAAGATGCAGTGTACCCGCGGCAAGACGGAAAGACCCCGTGAACCTTTACTATAGCTTGACACTGAACATTGAGCCTTGATGTGTAGGATAGGTGGGAGGCTTTGAAGCGTGGACGCCAGTCTGCGTGGAGCCAACCTTGAAATACCACCCTTTAATGTTTGATGTTCTAACGTAGGCCCGTGATCCGGGCTGCGGACAGTGTCTGGTGGGTAGTTTGACTGGGGCGGTCTCCTCCCAAAGAGTAACGGAGGAGCACGAAGGTTGGCTAATCCTGGTCGGACATCAGGAGGTTAGTGCAATGGCATAAGCCAGCTTGACTGCGAGAGTGACGGCTCGAGCAGGTGCGAAAGCAGGTCATAGTGATCCGGTGGTTCTGAATGGAAGGGCCATCGCTCAACGGATAAAAGGTACTCCGGGGATAACAGGCTGATACCGCCCAAGAGTTCATATCGACGGCGGTGTTTGGCACCTCGATGTCGGCTCATCACATCCTGGGGCTGAAGTAGGTCCCAAGGGTACGGCTGTTCGCCGTTTAAAGTGGTACGCGAGCTGGGTTTAGAACGTCGTGAGACAGTTCGGTCCCTATCTGCCGTGGGCGCTGGAGAATTGAGGGGGGTTGCTCCTAGTACGAGAGGACCGGAGTGAACGCACCACTGGTGTTCGGGTTGTCATGCCAATGGCATTGCCCGGTAGCTAAGTGCGGAAAAGATAAGTGCTGAAAGCATCTAAGCACGAAACTTGCCCCGAGATGAGTTCTCCCTGACTCCCAGAGAGTCCTGAAGGGACGTTGAAGACGACGACGTTGATAGGCCGGATGTGTAAGTGCAGCGATGCATTGAGCTAACCGGTACTAATGACCCGTGAGGCTTAACCTTACAACGCCAGAGGCGTTTTTGAAGAGACGCAGAAGTAGATTTTCAGCTTGATTCATCCGGATAAAAGAATTAGCGATGTCCTGCGGACTTAAGTCCGAAGGATTTTGCGCTGAGGCAAGGCGCCGACCGAGACGGAACGAAGGAGCATACTGAAGTATGTGACTGAGTTACGCGAGGGAGAGCAACGCAGCATCAGCACAAAAGACACAGGACATGGCACCAAGATTTGCCTGGCGGCTGTAGCGCGGTGGTCCCACCTGACCCCATGCCGAACTCAGAAGTGAAACGCCGTAGCGCCGATGGTAGTGTGGGGTCTCCCCATGCGAGAGTAGGGAACTGCCAGGCATCAATTTAAGACTCATTCGTGAGTCGTGACCTTTCAAGTGACGCTGAAAGGGTGAAACACCCAGATTCAGAACGATTTTCTGATTTTGGTACAGAATCGGTGGAGCGGTAGTTCAGTTGGTTAGAATACCTGCCTGTCACGCAGGGGGTCGCGGGTTCGAGCCCCGTCCGTTCCGCCACTTAATTGATAAGCCCTGACTTAATAAGTCAGGGCTTTTTCATGTCTAAAATTCAAGCTCAATTGTTGATTTAATTGCAATATTCTTCTGCTTATAAGCGGATTTTTCAGCAATAATAATGCTGCCACAATGCTCCTCATCGAAATCATTCACAAAACGATGAGGAAAACATGACAATCCCTGCCTTTGGTTTAGGTACCTTCCGCCTGCAAGACGATGTTGTAATTCATTCCGTAAAGACCGCACTGGAACTGGGTTATCGTGCCATCGACACCGCGCAAATCTATGAAAATGAGGCTGCTGTTGGCCAGGCCATCGCTGAAAGTGGCATAGCGCGTGATCAACTGTTTATTACCACCAAGATTTGGATCGAAAACCTCTCAGCAGAAAAACTGATACCGAGTTTGCAGCAGAGCCTGTCAAAACTACGTTCTGACTATGTCGATCTTACTCTGATTCACTGGCCATCTTCCGGTGCTGCGGTCTCAGTGAAGGAGAGCATGCAGGCATTAATGACCGCTAAAGAGATGGGCCTGACACGACAAATTGGAATCTCAAACTTCCCAATTGCGCTAATGAAAGAGGCAATTGAAGCGGTGGGTATCGAAAATATCGCAACCAACCAAATTGAGCTGCATCCTTTCCTGCAGAACCGAGAGGTCGTCGAGTTTGCAAAACAGCAGGGGATACATATTACGTCTTATATGACGCTGGCTTACGGTGAAGCATTGAAGGATGGCACGATTCAGGATATTGCACAAAAGCATCAGGCAACGCCTGCACAAGTTGTGCTGAGTTGGGCGATGCAATCAGGCTATGCCGTTATTCCTTCATCAACCAAGCGTGAAAACCTTGCCAGTAACATTGAGGCTGCTCGCGTTGAGCTTGATGCGGAAGATATGGCGCAAATCGCGGCCCTGGATCGCCAGCAGAGACTGGTGAGTCCTGAAGGCCTTGCACCAGACTGGGATTAAGTCAGATTTTTATCAGCCCTGCATTCGCCAGGGCTGATGATTAACCCATTCACTGAGAAAGTCGATAAAGACGCGTACGCGCTGACTCACTCCCAGATCGCTGTAATAAACCGCATTAAAAGGCATTTCAACGGGCACGCGCTGTTCTGCCAATATCTCAATAAAGGTTCCATCCGCAATTTCGCTATCGACCATGTAATCGGACAGGCAAGCGATGCCCTGATCATCAAGGCACAGTTGTTTGATAGTTTCACCACTATTCGAGGACATTCCCGGCTCAATGTCATAGAGATCGCGGCCATTATCAGAAATTGGCCAGCGGTTTAAACGCAATGGTTCAACAAAGCCAAGGCATTCATGGTGAGCAAGATCGGTTGTGGAAGTAGGTACGCCATATTTCGCTAAATATGCCGGGGTCGCTACCAGTTTACGATAACTAATAAACAGTAAGCGCGCCCGCAAAGTTGAGTCTGTCAGGTTGCCTGCGCGAATGGCCACGTCGACCTTACGTTCAATCAGATTGATAAAACTCTCAGATGAAATCAGCGACAGGCTAACGTCAGGATAGCGCTCACGAAAGGGCTTAATCATGGGAAGAATCAAATGCAGGATGACCGGTGTAGCGGCATCGATGCGCAGGACCCCTTTTGGTGCTTGCTGACGCTCCGTCAACTCATTCTCGGCAGTAGACATCTCCTGCATCAGTTTTTGCACGCGTCGGAAGTAGTGTTCACCTTCGTGTGTCAGTGCGAGTTGGCGCGTTGTGCGCGTCAGCAATGCCACACCCAATTTATTCTCAAGCTTTTTTACTGTGCGGCTAACGGCTGAATTGGCCATCTGTAATTGCTCGGCGGCTCGGCTAAAACTGCCGCTTTCGACCACGGCAATAAAGACTTTTAACTCCTCGGATGACGCTTTCATTATGCTCTCCACAGCAAAAGTCTATTGTTACTTTGCACCTTTTTGTCATTAAAGCATGAGTCGATAATCACGCCCATCAAAACATTCCTGGGAGTTAATCATGCCACTTGCACTCTGGGCGCTGACCATCAGCGCCTTCGCTATCGGAACCACCGAATTTGTTATCGTGGGTCTGATCCCTACCATTGCAGAACAGCTCAGCATCACACTGCCTTCAGCAGGTATGCTGGTTTCTATCTATGCGCTGGGTGTCGCGATCGGCGCACCTGTACTGACCGCGTTAACTGGAAAGCTGCCGCGTAAGCAGTTGCTCATGGGTCTCATGGTGCTCTTCACAGCAGGTAACCTGGTGGCATGGTTAGCTCCCAACTATGAGACGCTGGTGATTGCGCGTTTGTTAACGGGGCTGGCACATGGCGTCTTCTTTTCTGTTGGGTCGACGATTGCTACGAGCCTGGTCAGCAAAGAAAAAGCGGCGAGTGCCATCGCCATTATGTTCGGTGGTTTAACCGTAGCACTGGTCACGGGCGTACCTCTGGGCACCTTGATTGGTCAGCACTTTGGCTGGCGTGAAAGTTTCCTTGCGGTTTCGCTGTTGGGTGCCATTGCATTGGTCAGCAGTATGATTCTGGTGCCGCGTAATATTGCGCAACCCCCTGTTACCACGCTGGCACAACAAGCTCGTGTGATGGTCAATCCTCGCCTGCTGCTCATTTATACCATCACGGCGCTGGGCTATGGCGGCGTATTCACGGCATTCACTTTTCTGGCGCCGATGATGCAGTCGCTGGCTGGGTTCTCACCTTCCGCAGTGAGTGTCATTTTGCTGGGATACGGTATTTCCGTGGCTATCGGTAATATTTGGGGCGGCAAACTGGCCGACAGTCATGGCGCAGTGTCTGCATTAACGCTGATATTTGCTGCGTTGGCCGTATTGTTGCTGCTGTTTCAGTTTACCGCCAGTTCGCACTATATGGCGTTGGTGACAGTGTTGGTGATGGGAATCTTTGCTTTTGCTAACGTGCCGGGGTTACAGGTTTATGTGGTGCAAAAAGCAGAATCCTACGCGCCTGGTGCAGTGGACGTGGCTTCAGGTCTGAATATTGCGGCGTTTAACATTGGTATCGCGCTGGGCTCATTAGTAGGAGGGCATATCGTTGAGCACTACGGGTTGGCTCAAACGCCTTGGGTCGGTGCAGTAATCGTGTTTTTCGCGCTATTACTGGTACGTTTGAGCGGTCAACTTGACAAGTCGCGTGCAGAATTAGCGGCGGAGTAGGGCCACTAAAAATCGCCAGATGAAGTGAACCCCGAAAGTGGGATATCCAGCAAGTAGGGGAATTAGCTTCACTTTGCTGTGAAGCTAATTCCGACAATCAACAACGCCAATTGAAACCCTGCCCTAAAATCCCTATAACTGTCAGGTGAAGTTGTAGTCGTAAATCAGCCAGGCGGGAAAGTGCGAAAGAAAACTTATGCAATGCGTTATACAGCGGGTCAGCCTGCGGAGCGGATATTCCCGCCTGGGGCGATGTTGCATCTGGGGCAGGCGCTGCCGCCTGGTGCACCGTTACCTGCGGATCCTGCCTTGCGGGTTTTAGTGTGGAATATCTTCAAGCAGCAGCGGGCAGACTGGATGTCCGTGCTGCAAGGTTTCGGCAAAGATGCTCACCTGGTTTTACTCCAGGAAGCACAAACCACCCCTGAACTGGTCAAATTCGCCACCAGTAACTATCTGGCGGCCGATCAGGTACCTGCCTTCGTCTTACCTCAGCACCCTTCGGGCGTGATGACGCTGGCTTCTGCGCATCCTGTGTATTGCTGTCCATTGCGTGAACGCGAACCTTTGTTACGCCTGGCTAAGTCGGCGCTGGTGACGGCCTATCCACTGCCGACTGGCGAGATGCTGATGGTGGTCAACATCCACGCGGTGAATTTCAGCCTTGGCGTGGATGTCTACAGCAAGCAACTCGGGCCGATTGGCGAACAGATTCAACACCACCGCGGACCGGTGATCATGGCCGGCGATTTCAACGCCTGGAGCCGCCAGCGCATGAACGCGCTGTATCGCTTTGCTGAAGAGATGACATTGCAGGAAGTGAATTTCACGGATGACCATCGCCGTAAAGCGTTTGGTCGTCCTTTAGATTTTGTCTTCTACCGGGATATGAAAGTCAGCGAGGCTTCTGTGCTGGTCACGCGCGCTTCAGATCACAATCCACTGCTGGTTGAGTTCAATTCAACGTATCCCATCGGGCGTTAACATACGCATACTGTCTGACAACTGACTAAAGAATGAGCTGAAGGGTGTCGGCGAGAAGGGTTGTGGACGGCAGAAAATGAAAAAGGCTGACAAAAGTCAGCCTTTTCGACGTATTAGGTATCAGGTGTTGCGCTATTCTTCACAAACAGCGTGAGCTTGTCGCCCGGCTGAATGTCTTTAGCGTCACTGTTCCAGCGCATAACATCCTGGGTGTTCACACCATGACGTTTTGCAATACTGGCAAAAGAATCACCCTTACGTACACGGTAGGTGATGCTGTTGCCGTTATCAGCCAACTGCGTTGCTTTGCCGCCAACAGTCAACTTCTGACCGATGCGAACTGAAGCGCTGCGCAGGTTGTTCTGCTGTTTCAGTGCACTGACGCTAACGCCAAGCTTGTTAGCAATTGCCGACAAGGTGTCGCCTTTGCGTACCGTATAGTTGTTTCCTGCTGCACTGACTTTCGCCATTTCAACAGGCTGCACGGATGCAATGTCACCGGATGCCAGTGAATTGCGCAGCTTAGCAACGTTGGACTTAGGCACCATAATATAGTGCGGTCCGTTTGGCGCAGTGGTGCCATTTTTATAACCGGCGTTGAAGCTCTTCAACTTGTTGAGCGACATACCGGCCATATCTGCGGCCTGCGTCAGTTCAATTTGCTGCCCCACTTCAACACGTGCTAAAGCACGGCTTTCGTTTGGAGTCGGCAACTTGATACCGTACTGCTTGTTGTTCTTGAGGATTTCACTCAAGGCCAACATCTTAGGTACATAGACCGTAGTTTCGCGTGGTAACGATAAGTGCCAGAAATCAGTCGGCTTGCCGCGCGCCTTATTCTGTTTTATCGCTTTCAGCACTCGTCCTTCACCGCTGTTATAGGCGGCCACTGTTAACAACCAGTCACCGTCAAACATACCGTTCAGACGCTGCATCATATCCAGCGCAACTTTGGTCGAGGCCACCACATCGCGGCGTCCGTCATACCATTGGTTCTGTTTCAAACCATAGTTTTTGCCCGTTTGTGCAACAATCTGCCAGATGCCAGCGGCATTCGCAGAAGATGTTGCATGTGGGTCAAAAGCGCTCTCCACTATGGGTAGCAGTACCAGTTCCATCGGCATTTTACGTTTCTGTATCTGCTCGACAATCCAGTACATGTACGGCTCTGCCCGTAATGTTACATCGTGGAGATAGCTCTTATTTTTTAAAAACTTTGTTTTTTGTTCGCGGATCCGGGGGTTTTCCGGAATCCCCATCTTCAACTCGTCACTAATGTGATTCCAGAGATCGGTATCTTCTGCGAGGCTTGTTCCATCATCCTGCCAGCGCTGCGATAATAATTGATCTCCGTACTTTCCATTTTCACCTTGACCAGCTGAAGACAGGCTCTGTGCATGCTGTACGGGGATATTGGCGTCATTCCTTGATGCCTGACATCCTACCAGCAAGACCGAGGCGAGTAATATCGCTTTAGCCTTCATGTGTGTGTCAATAGTTCGCTTAAAAGACGAGCAACTATACGTTAGGGGTACACACAACACAACCTTAAATATCAAAAACGGTCTTTCTTCCCGCGTAGATCAGCGAAAGTTTGCCATAACGGAGAGGAAGTAACATTAGTCCCTAAAGCCTTTTGTAAATCAGCATCTTGCGTTCGGAGAAATAAATTTATTTCTCGCTCTAAGGCCAATTTTGTTGGCAAAGTGATGCGGTTTTCTGCGCGTAAGTCCTTAATTTGCTGATACCTTGCCAAAATTTTGGGGTCATGAGGCAGAATAGCCGCAGCAAACTTCATATTGGATAAAGTGTACTCATGAGCGCAACAAATCAGGGTGTCTGCAGGAAGTTTATTAAGCTTTTGAAATGAATCAAACATTTGTTCTGCTGTGCCTTCAAATAATCTTCCACAACCGCCAGAAAACATCGTGTCACCACAGAAAAGATAAGGTGAACTGAAATATGAGATATGTCCTAAAGTGTGTCCGGGTGTTGCGATGACACGGAAATTTAGCCCAAGCAGGGTAAATTCATCATTCTCGGCGACGATATGTTTTGCCCCCTTATCCGCCGTTTCCTCTGGCCCGTAAACCGCCATATCGGGATAGTGTTGCAGTAACTCGGCGACACCGTCGACGTGGTCGTGATGATGATGCGTGAGCAAAATGGCCACCGGTTGCCACTTGTTGACTCTGATTTTATCCAGCACCGGTTGAGCCTCGCCGGGATCGACTATCAGGCAGTTTTTATCATCGTCCGTCAGTGTCCAGATGTAGTTATCCTGCAACGCGGGAATACTGGTAAGATTCATAAACACCTCTCAGGTCGTAGAAAAAGGATGATGGTAGAGCATGAAGCCAGCGAAAACACGCCAAATTCTGACTGCGCCGCGCTCCTGGCGCGATATGCCATGGGGCGATTATTTTCGCGATGCACTCACGCAGCAGTTGCAGCCTTACCTTGGAAAGCTGTATGGCTTTCATATGCTTAAACTTGGCAGCCTTAGCGCAGAAATCAATACCAGCCAGTGTGCCATATCGCATCAGGTAAATGTGGGCATTGAGGGCGATGACTTGCAGGTGATCGCCAATACCACGCAATTACCTTTTGAAGCGAAATCGATTGATGCCTGCCTGATGGCGCATACCCTGGCGTGGAGTCAGGATCCCCATCGCGTGCTACGAGAAGTGGATCGCGTCCTGATTGACGATGGTTGGATGATTATCAGCGGGTTCAACCCGTTCAGCCTGCTCGGTATCAGCAAAGGTATCCCGGGTTTGCACGCCCGCGCGCCATGGAGCGGACGCATGTTCAGCCAGGTACGCTTGCTCGACTGGCTCAGCCTGCTCAACTATGAAGTGGTTTATCGCACCCGTTTTCAAGTGGTGCCGTGGCATCGGCAGGGCGGCAAAGTGATCAGTGCGCACCTGCCCGCGCTGGGATGTCTGAACATTGTGGTGGCACGCAAACGAACATTCCCATTAACGCCCACCAAAGCGAAGAAGAGCTTAAACAAAGCGCAGGTCAGGCAAACGGTAAATGCCACGCGCCAGTTTCGTGAAGTGAAGGATCAGGATTCGACCTGATAGCCAACATCATCCTGCGTGGGATGACCGGCCGCGCTGCGCGCCAGTTCATCGCAGCGTTCATTTTCCGGGTGACCGGCGTGGCCTTTTACCCATTCCCACTTGATTTCATGGTGGCTGAGCGCAAGATCGAGTCGCTTCCAGAGATCGACATTTTTCACCGGCTTTTTATCGGCCGTTTTCCAGCCGCGCTTTTTCCAGTTATGGATCCAGCTGGTGATGCCCTGACGCACATATTGACTGTCGGTGCTGAGCACCACTTCGCAGGGCTGCGTTAACGCTTCTAACGCCACAATCGCCGCCATCATTTCCATGCGGTTGTTGGTGGTGAGTCGATAGCCGGTGCTAAACTCTTTTTCATGCGCGCCATAGCGTAAAATGACGCCGTAACCGCCGGGGCCGGGATTGCCCAGGCAGGATCCATCGGTGAATATCTCTACCTGTTTGCGCATCTCTGGTAGACTTCCTTCTGACAAAACGCCAAGTCTGACATAAAACGAGTCCTATGAGCACTGCAAATAACCGCCAGATCGTCCTCGATACCGAAACCACCGGCATGAACATGATCGGTGTGCACTATGAAGGACATCGCATCATTGAAATCGGTGCGGTTGAGGTCATTAACCGTCGCCTGACCGGCAACAACTTCCATATGTATCTCAAGCCCGATCGGCTGGTGGATCCGGAAGCCTTTGGTGTACACGGTATTGCCGATGAGTTTCTTGCCGATAAGCCCATGTTTGCAGACATCGCTGATGAATTCCTGGAATACATCCGTGGTGCGGAGTTGGTGATCCACAACGCCTCGTTCGATATCGGCTTTATGGACTATGAGTTTGGCATGCTGAAGCGCGACATCGGCAAAACCGACACCTTCTGTCAGGTGACGGATAGCCTGGCGATGGCGCGTAAAATGTATCCAGGCAAGCGCAACAGCCTTGATGCGCTCTGTAATCGTTACGAAATCGACAACAGCAAACGAACGCTGCACGGCGCATTGCTCGATGCCGAAATCCTGGCGGAAGTGTTCCTGATGATGACGGGCGGCCAAACTTCGCTGGCCTTCTCCGCGGATGTCGATCAGAACAGCCAAAATACCGGCGATAACATCCAGCGCATTGTGCGTCCGAGTTCAGGATTACGCGTGGTCAACGCCAGCGATGATGAGATCATCGCACATGAAAGTCGTCTGGATTTGGTGCTGAAGAAGGGCGGAAGCTGCCTGTGGCGTGCCTGAATGGGCTGAATTTGCGTGGAAAAGCAACGTTAAGTCGAAAAAATCGGCAAACGATTCATTCCCTCAGAAAAAGCATTGACGGTTCATAAGGCTGCCATTAATATTCGCCTCGTTCTCGACGGGGAACAAAGCGCGGAGCGGTAGTTCAGTTGGTTAGAATACCTGCCTGTCACGCAGGGGGTCGCGGGTTCGAGCCCCGTCCGTTCCGCCAATCATTAAAGAAGCCGATGCAGAAATGCATCGGCTTTTTGCTTTTTCAGGCTGGCATCGGCGCCAACCTGATCATTAGATCAATCCTTCTGCACCGCCACTTCCTGACGGTAAGTACCCACAGAGACTTCACGATCGGCGCGTGCCAGCCAGCGATAGCAACCCGCACCTAATGCCACACCAATAAACCAGCTGAAGTTTGCAACAGCATGCAGTGACGGAATAAAGCTGATCACCAGGCAAATACCTACCGACGGCAGCAGTGCAGCAATCGCTTTCGGGTTAAAGCCACCGCGATACCAGTAGCGTCCCTTTGGCGTGTCATCAAACAGGTCGTCCACGTAAACCTTGCTGCGCTTAATCAGATAGAAATCGGCCACCAAAATGCCAAACAGCGGTCCGATAAAGGAGCCCAGCACATCCAGCGTGTAATGAATCAACTCCGGTGACTGGAACAGATTCCATGGCGTCAGCAGTACAGAACCCACTGCGGCAATCATTCCGCCGGTACGGAAACTGATTTTCTGCGGTGAGCAGTTTGAGAAGTCGAACGCCGGGGAAACAAAGTTTGCCACGATGTTGATGCCGATAGTGGCGATAATCATGGTGAGTAAACCAATCGCGACGGCGACATCATTGCCAACCATGCTCACGGTCTCAATCGGATCGGTAATCATGCGGCCGAACAGCGACTGCGTACCCGACACGATCACCACGGTGACAATCGAGAACAGCAGAAAGTTAAACGGCAGGCCCCAGCGGTTACCCCGGCGGATTTCCCCCATGCTTTTGCCGTAGCGAGAGAAGTCACCAAAGTTGAGCAGTGGACCGGAGAAATAGGAGACCACTAATGCGGTGGCGGTGATCATCTGCCAGGTTTGCTCACCAGTGCTCAACTGCTTGCTGGCCAGCGTAAAGGAGATACCGTCAAAGCCGGTTTTGTATACAATCCAGCCCGCTAGCGCCACCATCACCACGTAGACAGCCGGACCCGCCACATCGATAAAGCGTTTAATCGCGCTCATGCCGTGCCAGAACACCATGGCCTGCAGGAACCACATCACACCGAAACAGCACCAGCCCAGTTGAGATAATCCCAGCCAGCTGCTTTGCGTCATGCCACTCAGTGAAGGGAAGAACTTCAGCAGCACCAGCATTAGTGCGTTGGCAGCTAAGTAGGTTTGAATGCCATACCAGGCGAAGGCGATCAGGCCGCGAATCACCGCGGGGATATTGGCACCAAACACGCCGAATGCCTGCCGTGAAATCACCGCGTAAGGTACGCCTGCCATCTGACTCGGTTTGGCGACGAGATTGGCACACAGCTGCACGATGCAGATACCCACTAACAGACAAAGCAGTACCTGCCAGCTCGCCAGTCCCAGGGTAAAGAAGCTGGCGGCGACCACATAGCCGCCCATGCTGTGCACATCCGACATCCAGAAAGAGAAAATGTTATACCACGACCAATTCTGGTCGCGCGTCGGCGCCAGATCCTCGTTACACAGGCGTGGACTGTAGTGGGCGTTGGCTCCAGAGGCCACCCCGGAGGTCACTTCAGAATGATTTGGCATGAAACCTGCTCCTCTCACAACATGGGAAAATTAATCACAACGTGAAACGGTATTGCAGGATCCAGGCCAGAATTGATTTCTTGTATACAAAAAATTAATTTCACGTATACGATATGACTGTGCACAGTCACTGACCGGAGCAGGTAATGAAGAGCGAAACAGGCCAGAAAACGGCGGCCGATCTGAATGATCGCGACGAACCCATCTATCAGGCGTTACTCACCGCTATTGTGGAACATCAGCTGCCACCGGGCAGTAAATTGCCAGAAGAGGCACTATCAGAAGTGTTTGGTGTGAGCCGAACCGGCATTCGCAAGGTGCTGCAGCGCCTCGCCGCGGTGCAAATGATCACCCTGTCGCCCAGGCGTGGTGCACAAGTGGCCACGCCGGGCGTTGATGAGGCGCGCGATATCTTTGCCACACGCAGCTTACTCGAGTGCGCCAATTTGCCCGCGGTGCTGGCTCACGTGCAGCCACCGCACCTTGCTGCCCTGAGCACACTCATTGAGGAAGAGCAGCAGGCACACGGACAGCACGATGGCGCAGCGGCAATTCGGCTCTCTGCGGCTTTTCATATTCAGCTACAGGCGATTTCCGGTAATCAGGTGCTGACGGATATGGTGACGCGCCTGACACAGCGCTCATCATTAGTGATTGCCGCCTATGGTGCGCCCTGGCAGCGCGGATGTCGTTGCGATCATCATGATCGGCTGGTGGATCTACTGCGACAGAAAGATCTTCCCGCGCTTACCGCAGCCTTACAGCATCATTTCGAACATATCGTGGCGAGCCTGCATTTTGAGCGCAGCGGCGAAACGTTACCCGATTTCACCCGGTTATTTTCCGGTCACAATGGAGCTGCATCATGAGCCTGATTCAAGTGATCAACCCCAACACCAGCCTGGCGATGACAGAAACAATCGGTGCAGCCGCGCGAGCGGTAGCGGCACCAGGTACTGAAATCCTGGCCGTGTGCCCGAGCGAGGGGGTGCCTTCAATTGAAGGGCATTTCGATGAAGCCATTGCGGCAATCGGCGTACTGGAACAGGTCAAGCTAGGCAAAGCACAGGGCGTGAGTGGCCACATTATTGCCTGCTTCGGCGATCCGGGGTTGCTGGCCGCGCGTGAACTGGCCAGCGGTCCGGTGATCGGTATTGCGGAAGCCGCGATGCACACGGCAACGCTGGTGGCGACACGTTTTTCAATCGTCACAACGCTACCGCGCACCCTGGTGATTGCCCGCCATCTGCTGCAGCAATATGGCTTTACCCATCATTGTGCGGCGTTGCACGCTATCGATCTTCCGGTGCTGGCGCTGGAAGATGGCAGCGGTGTGGCGCAGGAAAAAGTGCGCCAGCGTTGCATTCAGGCGAAGCGAGAAGATGGCAGTGGCGCGATAGTGCTGGGCTGTGGCGGTATGGCCTCACTGGCGCAAGAGTTGACGAAAGAGTTGGGCTTGCCGGTAATAGATGGTGTCAGCGCTTCAGTAAAAATGGTGGAATCGCTGGTGGCGCTCGGCTTTGGCACCAGCAAACACGGGGATTTAGATTACCCGATTGAAAAAGCGCTCAGCGGGGCATTTCAGCACCTAAACTAAGGGCTGGTTGGGGACTGACTAAGGAATTTACAGAATGAGTGATGTATCTGAAAAGAAAGAGTACAGCTTCAACAAAAACTACCCGCGTGACCTGATTGGCTATGCTAACCATCCGCCGCACGCACAGTGGCCGGGCAACGCGAAAGTGGCGGTGCAGTTTGTCCTCAACTATGAAGAGGGGGCAGAAAACAACGTGCTGCACGGCGATGCAGGTTCTGAGCAATTCCTGTCCGATATCATTGGCGCCGCCAGCTACGCCGACCGCCATATGTCGATGGATTCTCTCTATGAATACGGTTCGCGTGCAGGCTTTTGGCGCATTCACAACGAGTTTCAGAAGCGCGGATTGCCATTAACGGTTTTCGGCGTGGCGATGGCGCTGGCGCGTCATCCGGAGATTGTGGACGCAATCAAAGCTGCGGATTACGACGTAGTCAGTCATGGCTGGCGCTGGATCCATTATCAGTCGATGGATGCCAAAACCGAACGTCAGCACATGCAGCAGGCGGTGGATGTACTGCGCGATCTGTTTGGTAAAGCGCCCACCGGTTGGTATACCGGTCGCGACAGCCCCAACACCCGCCGCTTAGTGGTGGAGAACGGTGGCTTCAGTTATGACAGCGATTACTACGGCGACGATCTTCCGTTCTGGACGCAGGTAACGTGCCAGGATGGCACGGTGAAACCCCATCTGATCATTCCTTACACGCTGGAATGTAACGATATGCGCTTCGCCTCGCCGCAGGGTTTTAATACCGCCGAGCAGTTCTTTGTCTATCTGCGTGACACCTTTGATGTGTTGTATGAAGAGGGCGACACCGCGCCGAAGATGATGTCGATTGGCATGCACTGTCGACTGCTGGGCCGCCCGGGCAAATTCCGCGCCTTGCAGCGTTTCCTCGACCATATCCAGCAGCATGAGAATGTGTGGATTTGTACGCGCCAGCAAATCGCTGAACACTGGATGGAGACGCACCCGGCTCCTGCTGTTTAGCGACCTGCGATACTCCGCGCCGACACATTGGGCCGGTACGACATGAACTGTCGTACCGGGCCTGACCACGCCAGTTTAGTCATACTGACGAGCATCGGTTTATCACGCTAGCTCATTAAACTCACCTGCGCCGCGACAATCCGCCAGCCGTAAGGCATGCGCACCCATGTTTGTTGCTGGCGACCCATCTTCTCCACGCCTTCACGCGTGAACTCAGTGCTGCACACCGCGTAGTCATCTCCAAAGGTGGTGATCACCGTATTACGTAGCGTGCGATCCAATCCCTTCGATGGACGGGCAGCGCGAAATGCACGGATCTCATCAATGCCATACAGATTTTCCCCGGCGCCCAAACGCACGGTGCGATCGTCGTGCCAGAACAACTCATCCAGCACATCAACATTGTTGCTAACCAGCGCTTCTTCATAGCGATAAAACGCAGCGGTTACCTCAGCCAGCACAGCAGGACGATCAATATGTTCAGGTGTCATGGTTACGCATCCATCAGGGTGGTTTGTGGCAGGGTCAACCCTTGCTGCTGCAGTGCCCAGGCGGCGCGCAGTGCAAGATGTTCTTTAAACGGTGCAGCGATTAACTGTAAGCCAATCGGTAATCCGCTGGCAGTTTGCAAAGGCACGGTACAGACCGGCAAGCCGAGGAAGGAAATCGGCTGTGTCAGCATGCCCATACTGGCGCGCGTCGGCAAATCCAGGCCGTTAATGTGAATCGTCTCTTGCCCAATGGTGGTCGCGGTGCAAGGGGTCGCCGGTGCAATCAGGACATCGAATTGTTCAAACAGGGGTAACACCTGCTGTTGGAAATGACGGCGGAAGCGCTGCGCCTGCACATACCACGCGGAAGGCAGCATCGCACCGGCCAGCAGACGCTCGCGAGAGTTCGGTTCGAATTGCTCGGGCATATTGCGCAAAGCGGGCAGATAGTGATTGCCGCCTTCTGAGGCGGTGAGGATAAAGGCTGCTGAGCGGGCAATTTCCGCGTTGGCTAACGTGACTTCTTCGCTGGCATCCAGCGCTTGTGCCACCACTTGCAAGGCAGCGCGTGCTTCCTCGCTGCACCAGGTCGAAAAGAAACCGCCCAGCACTGCGCTACGTATGCCTTCTGCGCCTTTGACTAATCCGTCACTGGCCGGTTCCTTCGCCTGCGCTGCCTGGAAAGCATCGCTGGCATCGTGACCTTGCAGCGCATCGTACACCAGACTCAAATCTTCCACCGAGCGAGCAAACGGACCGATATGATCGAGGCTGGCAACAAAAGGATGACTGCCACTGCGCGATAAGCGACCAAAGGTCGGTTTGAGTCCATAGATACCGCACAACGAGGCCGGCACGCGGATCGAGCCATTGGTATCGGTACCCAGTGAGAAGTGCACCAAGCCCGACGCGACGGCCGCCGCCGAGCCGCCCGAGGAACCACCGGCCACGCGGCTCAAATCGCGCGGGTTATGGGTCGGGCCATAATGGGTGTTTTCGGTGGTAAAGCCGTAAGCATAGGCATCCATATTCAGCATGCCGGAGAGCAGTGCACCGGACTGACGCAGTTGACTCACCGCCCACGCATCTTCGCAGGCCGCTGCACGTTCACTGAACAAGCTGGCACCAGCAAGGGTGCTGTGACCGGCAACATCAAACAGGTTTTTAACCGCATAAGGAATACCCGCCAGCACAGGCAATACTTCACCGCGCTGGCGTTGCAAATCGACCTGATCCGCCTCGCGCAACATGCGCTGACCGGTGATTCCGGTCCACGCATTGAGCGCTGGATTGTGCTGTTCAATGGCGTTCAACGTCTGTTGCGCCACTTCACGGGCGCTAATATCACCTTGATTCAGCGCATGATTGAGCGCTTTGATGGATAACGATGCCAGTTTCATGGATGGAACACTCCTGCCACTTCCAGCCGGTCATCCAGCGGGAAAGCCATGAGCGGTTCAGCCATGGCGGCGATGCGATTGAACTGCACCAGCAATTCAGCGCGACGTGCTTCGTCCAGCTCCAGAGCCAGAATCTGTTCCATTTGAGCGATATAAGCCGCCCAGTCCGGTTGCGAATGCATGATGGTTTCCTTTAAAAGCCGGCTGCGCTGCCGTTGCTACGTGGATCGAAGGCACCTTCCAGCATGCCGTTATTGTGTCTGACGATGGCGCCAGCGTGGCCGACTACTTCGCTGAAATCAGGCAACAGCTCAACGTCATGGCCGAGTTCGCGCAACTGCTGCACCGTTTCTGCTGACATGCGCGCTTCGAGTTTGAGAGAGTCAGAGGATTGTCCCCAGGTTCGCCCCAGCAACCAGCGCGGTGCACTGACCGCCTGTTGCAGTGGCTGTCCCTGAATGACGTGGCGGGTAAAAATCGCCGCCTGCGTTTGTGGTTGGCCATCGCCCCCCATTGATCCGTAAACCATCGTGCGACCATCTTTCAGGCGCGCAGCCGCTGGATTTAAGGTATGGAACGGTTGTTTACCAGGTTCCAGCGCCAGCAGATGGCCCGGTTGCAGGCTAAAGGCGGCACCACGGTTTTGCCAGGTAATGCCTGTGCCCGGCAGTACGACGCCGCTGCCAAATTCGTGATAGATACTTTGGATAAAGGAGACGGCTAAGCCGCTGCTGTCCATCACGCCCATCCACACGGTATCGCCAGGACCTCGTCCGGTTCCCCACGGTGCGGCTTGCTGGTGGTTAATTTGCGCCGCCAGTGTGGCAAGGTGATCGGCATCGAGCAGCTCTTGCACATTGAAGTCGATGTGACGTGGATCGGTGATGTGTTTGTCGCGCAAGGCAAAGGCTTTTTTGGTGGCCTCAACAATGCGGTGCACGGTTTGTGCCTCATCCGCCTCTGCCATGTTCAACCGGTCGGTGATGCCCAGAATTGCCAGCGATACCAAACCTTGCGTCGGTGGCGTCATATTCCAGATGTCGCCCTCGCTGTGTGCCAGATGTAACGGCGTGCAGCGGCGCGCGTGCTGTTTCTGAAGATCTTCCAGGGTGATCGGCATACCCAGCGCGGTCATTTCACGTGCCAGATGGTGGGCCAGCTCGCCGCGATAGAAACTCTCCAGACCCTGTTCACTCAACACGCTAAGCGTATTGGCAAGCGCGGGCTGGGTAAAACGGCTACCGGCGCCAGGCACGGTGCCGTCAGGCAAGAAGGTCGCAGCGAAGCCAGGCTGATCAAGTAATTCATGTTGCTTTGCGGCAGTGGCCGCAGCCTGCGATGCAGTAACAGGAATGCCATCGGCAGCATAGCGAATGGCGTCACGCAGTAAACGGGCTAACGGCAACGGCGCAGAACCTAGCTCTTCAGCCAGCGTTAACGCCTCCTGCCAGCCACTCACCGTGCCCGCTACGGTTAGCGCGGCTTTAGGACCGCGATGCGGAATGTGGCTTTCGCCGTGATAGAAGTCGAGGTGCGCCAGCGAGCCTGCTGCGCCACTGGCATCGATAGCGATAGGATCGCCATTGGGCGGCACGACCAACCAAAAGCCATCGCCGCCCAAGCCGTTCATGTGCGGATAGACAACCGCGATAGTGGCCGCGGCCGCCACCATCGCTTCAATCGCGTTGCCGCCTTCGCGTAAAACCGCCAGTGCGCTTTCACTGGCGAGATGATGTGGGGTGACGGCCATGCCGAGCGGAGCCATGTTGCTCTGTATCATAGTGAACTCTTCATCATTGATTCTTTTGTAGGGGGGATTAGGTTAGTGGTCGCCATAATGGGAGCCCCTACAAATCCGTGAGGAGATCTAAGCAAGAGCTGTTCCAGTTTTGGTTGGACATCAATGTGGATCGATTTGTGCTAGCTTGTGATGAAACGAAAGTTACAGGACCCATGATGAAACAGCTTGATGAACGCCTTCGCAGTCACTATCCGCAGCTGTCGCCGCAGGAGCAGCGTATTGCTGATTTTGTGTTTGACCATTTTGATGACCTGATCAGCTACAACAGCGCAGAGCTGGCGCGGCTGAGCGGGGTATCGAAGGCGACAGTCAGCCGCCTGTTTAAACGTCTGGGCTATGAGAAATACAAGGACATGCGTGATGAGCTGCGTACGCTGCGTCAGAGCGGCATGCCCCTCACCGACAACCGCGATGCGGTGCAGGGCAATACCTTACTGTCGCGTCATTACAAGCAGGAGATGGCGAACCTGACGCAGTGGGTGAACAGCATCGACCCGCAGCAGTTTGGCGAAGTGATTCAGGCGATGGGTGACGCAAAGCGGGTGTTTATTATCGGCATGCGTAACGCCTATCCGGTGGCATTGCACCTGCGCCAGCAGTTAATGCAGGCGCGTCCGCAGGTACATGTGCTCCCGCAACCCGGCCAGACGCTGGGCGAGGAGTTGGTGGATATCACATCCGAAGATATCGTGGTGGTGATGGCCTTCCGTCGCCGTCCACGCATCATCCGCCCCCTGATGCAGCAGCTACAGCAGAGCAACATCCCGGTGCTGGCGCTGTGCGAGCCGCAGGCGCAAGGCATTATCACCCTGGCACACTGGCAGCTGTGTGCGCCGCTCGACAGCGTCTCCGCCTTTGATAGCTATGCCTCGGCGATGAGTCTGATCAACCTGCTGGCGAATGCACTGCTGCATGAAATGCTGTCGCAAGGTCGTCAGCGTATTCATCAAATTGCCGATCTTTATCAGCATCTGGATGAACTGGAACACCGATAGTGGGCACCACTTTGGTGCTTTGCACCTTTTTGGATCGGGTTTTTATGCGGGCTTAAAGCCCGTTTTTATCGCCCCAAACTCCGTGTTTATTCGTTTTTCTTCCCTTTACTCCTCGCACCCTGTGGTTGGCACATTAGTTGCAAATCGTTTTATCAAGAATCTTTTGTTTCACGATAAACTCACCGGGGTGCATAATGAAAAAAGTTTTACTGGCAGTCGCAGGCGCAGCATTGCTGATGGCTCAGGTCGGCAGTGCGATGGCCGATCAGCTACAAGACATTCAGAAGCGTGGCGTCATCCGCATTGCGGTGCCGCAGGACTTCCCGCCGTTTGGTTCAGTTGGCACGGATTTGCAGCCGCAGGGCTATGACATCGACATGGCCAAGTACCTGGCAAAGGAGATGAAACTGAAGTTGCAGCTGGTCCCTGTTTCCAGCGCCAACCGCGTGCCGTATCTGCAAACCGATAAAGTGGATCTGGTGATCTCCAGCATGGGCAAAAACGCCGAACGCGAGAAAGTGATCGATTTCAGCCGTGCCTATGCGCCGTTCTTCCTCGGCGTATTTGGTCCAAAAGGCGAGCCACTGAAAGATGCGGCGGCATTGAGCGGCAAATCAATTGGTGTGACGCGCGGTGCAGTGGAAGACATGGTGTTGAGCGATGTGGCGCCAAAAGATGCTCAGGTAAAGCGTTATGAAGATAACAACACCACGCTGTCAGCCTATCTTTCTGGTCAAGTGCAGTACGTCGCGACCGGTAACCTCGTGGTAGCGGCCATTGCGCGCCAGAACGCAGAAAAAGCACCGGTGCCGCAGTTCATGCTGAAAGATTCACCGTGCTTTATCGGTCTGAAGAAAGATGAACCGGCGCTGAAAGACAAAGTGAATGCGTTGATTGAGCAGGGCATCAAAGACGGTACGCTGAACAAGCTGTCAGAAGAGTGGCTGAAAGCCCCACTGCCAGCCAACCTCGGCGCATAACGCAATGATTGGGCAACTCAATTTTGCAGATCTCTGGCCGCACTGGCCAGAGTTACTGGCAGGGCTGTGGGTCACGATTCAGATAACGGTTCTCGCCACGGTGGGCGGGGTGAGTCTGGGGATTCTCGGCGCGGCGCTGCGCAGTGGCAAACCGAGCTGGGCGAGTCGCATCTGGGGCGTTTATGTCGAGCTGATCCGTAACACGCCATTCGTGGTACAGCTGTTTTTTATCGTCTTTGGTTTGCCCAATCTTGGTCTGAAACTGACGGCGGGCGAAGCAGCGCTGCTGGCGATGTTGATTAACCTTGGCGCGTATAGCACTGAAATTATCCGTGCCGGGATTCAGGTGACGCCGAAAGGGCAGTGGGAAGCGGGCCGTGTGCTGGGGTTGACCCGCACGCAGACCTTTATCCGCGTGGTACTGCCGCCGTCGCTGCAACGAATTTATCCGGCGCTGGTCAGCCAGTGCATCATTGTGATGCTGGGTTCATCGGTGGTGTCGCAGGTGTCGTACGAAGAGCTGACCTTCGCCGCCAACCTGATTCAGTCGCGTACATTCTTGAGTTTTGAAGTCTATCTGGTGACCACGCTGATCTATCTGGCGTTGTCGATTGCCATGCGACAGCTGCTGCTGGCGCTGGGGCGTAAATGGTTTGGAGCGCAGCCCGCATGACAACCTTTACTGACTGGGACATCCTGCGCAACCTGCTGCTGGCGGCGCGCTGGACGATTTTACTGTCGCTGGTGGCTTTTTTCGGCGGCACGCTGGTGACCTTACCGCTGCTGTTTTTGCGCCTGCTGAATCGCCCATGGCTGACGCGCCTGATTCGCTGCTACACCGAACTGTTTCAAGGTACGCCGTTGTTGATGCAGCTGTTCCTCGCCTTCTTTGGCGTCGGGCTGTTTGGCATTGATGTGGCACCCTGGACCGCCGCTTCGCTGGCATTGACCTTCTACACCAGCGCATTTTTGGTGGATATCTGGCACGGCAGTATTCGTGCGCTGCCGAAAGGCCAGTGGGAAGCATCGCGCTGCCTCGGCCTGACTTTTGGTCAAACGCTGTTTCGCGTGGTGGCACCACAGGCGATTCGCATCGCCATCGCGCCGACCGTGGGCTTTGCCGTTCAGGTGATCAAAGGCACCGCGCTGGCATCGATTATCGGTTTCGTCGAGCTGACTAAAGCCGGCACTATTTTGAACAATGTGACGTATCAGCCCTTTAAGGTATTTGGCCTGGTGGCGCTGGGTTACTTCCTGATGTGTTATCCGCTGTCGCGTTACAGCCAGTACCTGGAGAAAAAATTCAATGCCGCTCATCACCATTAATCAGGTCCAGAAGTACTACGGCGACAACCACGTTCTGAAAGGTGTCGATCTGGATATCGACAACGGCGAGGTGATTTCGATCATCGGCCGCAGCGGCTCGGGAAAAAGTACCTTGCTGCGCTGCATGAACGGACTGGAAGGCTACCAGGAAGGCAGCATCAAACTCGGCGGTATGACGATCACCGACCGTGAATCACAGGCGCGTGAAATCAGCCGCTCGGTGGGCATGGTGTTCCAGAACTTCAACCTGTTCCCGCACATGACCGCGCTGGAAAACGTGATGCTGGCGCCGCGCCGGGTACTGAAGAAAAGCGAAACTGAATGCCGCGAGCTGGCGACGCAGATGCTGGAGAAAGTCGGCCTTGGCGAACGCATTAACTACTACCCGGCCAATTTATCCGGTGGACAACAACAGCGCGTGGCGATTGCCCGTGCGCTGGCGATGCAGCCGAAAGTATTACTCTGTGACGAGATCACCTCAGCGCTCGATCCTGAACTGGTGGGCGAAGTGCTGAAGGTGCTGGAACAGCTAGCTGCCGAAGGCATGACCTTGATCCTCGTTACCCATGAAATGAACTTCGCCCGTGATGTGGGCGATCGCGTGGTGTTTATGCATCAGGGCCGCGTCTGGGAGCAGGGCGACAGCAAAACGCTGTTTGCCAATCCGCAGACCGCCGAGCTTAAACAGTTTATCTCCACCGTCCGTCTTTAAGTCTTCAAAAGGAATAGCACATGGATATCAGTCAGTTTTCGCAAATTAATCCACCACAACGCCTGCTGATGGGGCCTGGTCCTATCAACGCCGATCCGCGTGTCCTGCGCGCCATGTCGAGCCAGTTGCTGGGTCAGTACGATCCGGCGATGACGCACTACATGAATGAAGTGATGGCGCTGTATCGTGGTGTATTTCGTACCGAAAACCGCTGGACCATATTGATTGACGGCACCTCGCGCGCCGGTATCGAAGCGATTCTGCTCTCGGCTATCCGTCCGGGCGACAAAGTGCTGGTACCGGTGTTTGGCCGCTTTGGTCATCTGCTGTGTGAGATTGCCCGCCGCTGCCGCGCCGAAGTGCACACTATTGAAGTGCCGTGGGGCGAAGTGTTCACCCCCGATCAAATTGAAGACGCGATCAAAAAAGTGCAGCCACGCCTGCTGCTGACGGTGCAGGGCGATACCTCCACCACCATGCTGCAACCGCTGGAACAACTCGGTGCCATCTGCCAGAAATATGGCGTGCTGTTCTATACCGATGCCACCGCTTCACTCGGCGGTAACGTGCTGGAAACCGATGCCTGGGGGCTGGATGCGGTCTCTGCCGGTATGCAGAAGTGCCTTGGCGGTCCGTCGGGCACTTCGCCGATTACCCTCAGCCCGCAGATGGAAGCGGTGATCCGCAAACGTAAGTGTGTGGAAGAGGGCATCCGTACCGCGGATCATCAGGATGGCGATGAGGAGATGATCTACTCCAACTATTTCGATCTCGGCATGATCATGGATTACTGGGGGCCGGAGCGTCTGAACCACCATACCGAAGCCACCACCGCGCTGTTTGGTGCACGTGAGTGCGCGCGTTTGATGATGCAGGAAGGGCTGGATAAAGGCATTGCACGTCATAAGTTGCATGGCGAGGCGATGCTGAAAGGTATTCAGGGCATGGGCCTCGAAACCTTTGGTGACCTGAAACACAAGATGAACAACGTCCTCGGCGTGGTGATCCCGCAGGGCGTGAATGGCGATCAGGTGCGCAAATTGGTGCTGGAAGATTTTGGTATTGAGATCGGCACCTCGTTTGGCCCGCTGCACGGCAAAGTGTGGCGCATCGGCACCATGGGCTACAACGCGCGCAAAGATTGCGTGATGCAAACCCTGAGCGCGCTGGAAGCGGTATTGAACCATGTGGGTTACCGTTCGACACAAGGCGCGGCCATGCAGGCGGCGTGGGATCATTACGGGAGCCACGCATGAGCAACAGCCTGATGACCGCCAGCGAGGCGCAGTCCGCCGCTGCCCGCGTCATGGCACGCTGCGATGCCCTGGCTGAAATCAGTGAAAGTGAGGATGGCCTGACGCGTGTCTATCTCTCGCCTGAACAGGTCCGCGCCAACGCCCGCGTGGCAGAATGGATGCAGGCGGCCGGCATGACCACCTGGCAAGATGCGGTGGGCAATATCTGCGGTCGTTATGAGTCTGCTGAACCCGGCGCGCAGGCGCTGCTGCTGGGCTCTCATCTGGATACGGTGCGCAATGCCGGACGTTATGACGGCATGCTGGGTGTGCTGAGTGCCATTGAAACCGTGCAGTGGCTGCACGATCGGCAGCAGCGCTTACCGCTGGCGATTGAGATTGTCGGATTCGGCGATGAAGAGGGCACGCGCTTTGGCATCACGCTGTTGGGCAGCCGGGGCATTACCGGCACATGGCCCGAGAGTTGGGTAACGCATCCGGATGGCAACGGTATAACTGTGGCGGAAGCGATGCAGGATCTCGGTCTGGACGCTGCCAACATTTTGCAGGCGGCACGCGACGTCAACGACATTGCGGCTTACCTCGAGCTGCACATTGAACAAGGGCCGTGTCTGGAACAGGAAGATCTGGCGCTTGGCGTGGTGACCGCGATTAACGGCGCGCGCCGTTTGAATTGCAGCTTTATCGGTGAAGCGGGCCACGCTGGCACGGTGCCGATGACCCATCGTAAAGACGCACTGGCCGCCGCCGCCGAGTGGATGGTGTTTGTTGAGCACACCACCGCCGAGCAAGATCCCCAACTGGTGGCCACGGTCGGCACCCTGAGCTGTTTGCCGGGCGCAGTGAATGTTATCCCCGGTGAAGTGCAGTTTTCACTGGATGTGCGTGGGCCGCAGGATGAGCCGCTGGAGCGCCTGTTGTCCGCGCTGCTGACACAAGCCGAAGCGATTGCCTTGCGGCGTGGACTGACTTTTACCGCCAGCGAGTATTACCGTATTGCGGCAACCGCCTGCGATGCACGTTTGCAACAGGCGCTAAGCCACGCGGTGGAAACAGTGCAGGGCCGCAGCGTTTCTTTGCCAAGCGGCGCAGGGCACGACGCGATTGCGATCGCCGATCGCTGGCCTGTGGGTATGCTGTTCGTGCGCAACCATCGCGGTATTAGCCATCATCCAGCCGAGTCCGTGCAGGTAGCGGATGTGGCGCTGGGCGTGCAGGCTTATCTGCAAGCGGTCAACGATCTGGCACAGGCTTAAGGAGCCGTTGCATGGAGTTAGCGGTGTTTAACGATGCCACGCCCAATGAGGCACACACAGCGATAGCCCACTGCGTGGCGATTCCTGACTGGCAGCAGGCGCTGGTGGCCGCACGGCCTTTCGCCGATGTTTCAGCGCTCTATAAGACCGCTGAAACGCTGGCAAAGCGCTGGCAAGGTGCCGAACTGGAACAGGCATTACGCGCGCACCCACGTATTGGTGAAAAAGCCGCGGGCGCGGGCAAAGAGGCAGTATTGTCACGCAATGAGCAGTCGGCGATGCAGCAGGCCGATGGCGCGCTGCAATTTGCCATGCTGGCGGGCAATCAATCCTATGAACAGCGCTTCAGCCGGGTGTTTTTGATTCGCGCCAAAGGACGCAGTGGCGAGGAGATGCTGGCGGAATTGCAGCGCAGGCTCAACAATGATGCAGAGACAGAGCAGCAGGAAGCGCTGACGCAACTGCGTGAAATCACCCTGTTACGGCTTAAGGAGAGCATTGTATGAGCACCATTACTACTCACATTCTGGATACCGCGCTGGGTAAACCCGCCATCGGCGTGGCCATATCCCTGGAGCAGAACAGCCCGGAAGGCTGGTTGCCGATCGCGGAGGGTGAAACCGATAGCGACGGCCGTATCAAGGATTTAACGCCTGAGCCGTTAGCGCCAGGCCATTATCGATTGACCGCAGAGATCGGTGACTATTTCGCTGCTGACGGACGCGATGCGCTGTACGTCAGTGCACAGATTGATTTTGTGATTAGTTCAGCGGGCAGCCATTATCATCTGCCGTTCCTGATCTCACCGTGGTCGTGGTCAACCTATCGCGGCAGCTAATTTTGTCACGGCCACCCGAAACGGCGGCTCTGCAACACTCCAATGACTGCAGGGCGCGCATTTCGGTACACCTGGCTGTAAACGATACCTGTTTAATGACGCATTTATGCTCACCCGGCTGTAAACGACACCTGTTTTAATGACGCATTCATGCACACCCGGCTGTAAACGACACCCGTTTAGATGACGCATTTATGCGTAGCTGGCCGCGAATGACACTGTCTTAGTGACGAAATTATGCGCAATTGGCGATAAGCCCCTACTTTCTGTGCGCCATGTCACACGCTGCGCTTGAAAGACAGTAACTATCAAAACCTTCGGTTCATCCAAATATATTCTTTCACGATGTGCGGTTATCTTTACCGGACAATGTGAAGCAAACGGAGCCGAAAAATGAGCACGCACGACAATAACGATAATGCAGCAGCGTCAGGTAAGTGCCCCTTTCATCACGGGGCGTCTGAAGAAAAAAGCGTACTGGCACGTGGAGCGGGGAGCGGAACAACCAACCGCGACTGGTGGCCAAATATGTTACGTGTCGACCTGTTAAACCAGCACTCCAGCCGTTCCAATCCCCTCAGTGAAAACTTCAACTACCGCGACGAGTTCAGCAAGCTGGATTACCCGGCGTTAAAAGCGGATATCCGCGCTATTCTGATCGACTCTCAATCCTGGTGGCCAGCCGACTGGGGCAGCTATATTGGGCTGTTCATTCGCATGGCGTGGCACAGTGCCGGTACTTACCGCACCGTGGATGGTCGTGGCGGTTCCGGCCGTGGTCAGCAGCGTTTCGCACCGCTGAACTCCTGGCCGGATAACGTCAGCCTCGATAAAGCGCGTCGCCTGCTGTGGCCGGTGAAGCAGAAGTACGGGCAGAAAATTTCCTGGGCCGATCTCTACATTCTGGCGGGCAACGTATCGCTGGAGAACGCCGGTTTCCGCACCTTCGGCTTTGGTGCCGGACGTGAAGATGTGTGGGAACCGGATATGGATGTGGATTGGGGTAACGAAACTGAATGGCTGGCGCATCGCCACCCAGAAAGTCTTGCCAATGCGCCGGTGGGTGCCACCGAAATGGGTCTGATTTACGTCAACCCGGAAGGCCCGGAAGCCAGCGGCGATCCAAAATCAGCTGCGCCAGCCATTCGTGCCACCTTTGGCAATATGGGCATGAACGATGAAGAGATCGTCGCGCTGATTGCCGGTGGTCATACATTGGGTAAAACGCACGGTGCGGCTGCCGCCAGCCATGTAGGTGTTGATCCAGAAGCCTCGCCTCTGGAAGCGCAGGGCCTCGGCTGGAACAGTAGCTATGGCAGTGGCGCAGGTGCGGATGCCATTACTTCCGGCCTGGAAGTGGTATGGACACAGACACCTACCCAGTGGAGCAACTACTTCTTCGAGAACCTGTTCAAATACGAATGGGTACAGACACACAGCCCAGCAGGCGCGATCCAGTTCGAAGCGGTGGATGCGGAAGCGATCATTCCAGACCCGTTCGATCCCGAGAAAAAGCGCAAGCCCACCATGCTGGTGACCGATCTGACGCTGCGGTTTGACGAAGAGTTTGGCAAGATCTCCCGCCGTTTCCTCAACGATCCGCAGGCGTTCAATGAAGCCTTTGCCCGCGCCTGGTTCAAACTGACCCATCGTGATATGGGGCCAAAAGCGCGTTACATCGGCCCTGAAGTGCCGAAGGAAGATTTGATTTGGCAGGATCCGTTGCCAGCGGCAACACATCAGCCAGGCGCTGATGACATCACTGATCTGAAAGCAAAAATTGCTGCTTCAGGCTTAAGTGCTAGCCAACTGGTCTCTGCTGCCTGGGCATCTGCTTCCACTTTCCGTGGCGGTGACAAACGTGGCGGCGCCAACGGTGCACGTCTGGCACTGGCACCGCAAAACGGTTGGGCAGTGAATGCCAGCGTGATTCACGATGTGTTGCCAACCCTGCAGAAAATTCAGCAGGAGTCTGGTAAAGCGTCGCTGGCGGATGTGATTGTGCTGGCCGGCAGCGTCGGCATCGAACTGGCTGCCGCAGCGGCAGGTGTGGCGGTACAAGTGCCGTTTATTCCGGGCCGCGTCGATGCACGTCAGGACCAGACTGAGGTTGAGTCGTTCGATGTGCTGCAACCGCTGGCGGATGGTTTCCGTAACTATCGTCGTATCGCAGGTGGCTCATCCACCGAAACCTTGTTGCTGGATAAAGCACAGCAACTGACGCTAAGCGCGCCGGAATTAACCGTGCTGCTGGGTGGTCTGCGCGTGCTGGGCACCAACTTCGATGGTAGTCAGCACGGTGTGTTCACCGATCGTGTCGGCGTACTGAGCAATGACTTCTTCGTCAATCTGCTGGATATGCGCACCGCATGGCGCGCTACCGATGAGAGCGCCGAACTGTTCGAAGGCCGCGATCGTGCCAGTGGTGAAGTGAAATACAGCGCCACGCGCGCCGACCTGGTGTTTGGTTCCAACGCCATCCTGCGTGCACTGGCCGAAGTCTATGCCAGCAGCGATGCCAAACAGAAGTTCGTCAATGACTTCGTGGCAGCCTGGACCAAGGTGATGAATTTGGATCGCTTCGAGCTGTAATCAAACTCAAGCCGCAGCGTTCACACGTTGCGGCTTTTTCTGTTTAATCTTCGCGAAAGGCTTCGAAGGGTAGTTTAAAACGTTTTGCCAGCGCCGCTTTATGCTTATCCGTTAGCTTACGTTCACCTCTCAAAATACGGCTAACATAAGAACGCTGACCAATTTCCTGAATGAATGATGATTGGTTTAAATCGTGTTGATCCATCAATACACGCAGCAGCGCGATTCCGCCCGGCAGGGTGTTAACGCGTGCATTGAAGGCTGCAAACTCCGGCGCATGCTCTTCATATTTCGCGACTTTATCAGCCAGCATATCAATCAATGGATGAGAGGGCTGATGCTCAACCAAATACTCAACCAGCTCTAACGCTTGCTCATAATCTGCTTTCGATTGACTACCGCCAAGCAGGGGGACGGCTTTGATGAGGTTATCTGAGGCCTGAATAGCTTCGGCGATCATTCTTTGTTCTCCCGATAGAACTTAACCCATTTATCGTATTCAGCATGAGTACTGATGTGCTTAATGAAAATACATCCAGCGATGAAGTCGGCAAAAAACATCAACCTAAGATTGTTGCCACCAATATTGATCACCCACCATTTCACCCGATACTTCATTCGATCCAGGCTTGGAAAAAAGTGTTTAAGTGCTTCAGGGTCGGCAAAATCTCTGCCATGTAGAGTCCGATAAGTGGCATCCAGTGCTGCTGCATCATTGGGAAAGCGTAATGCCGCTTCAGCAAACATCTTCCTTGAAATAACGTGCATCATTCCCTCGCCATGTTCCAACATGGAAACATTGTAGCCGAAGATTGTCGTGTTTCCAATGTGGAAACAAAATAAATAGAGTGATAAAGCCGCGTCAGAGAGACGCGGCAAGACATTTACTTCAACGTATACCCATCGGCATCGCGCCATGCCGGGAAGCGATCGCGGTAGGCTTGCAGATCGTCCAGTGACAGCTCCGCATCCAGCCGGGCGCGGGCAAAAGGTTCGCCAGCGGCGAGTATCTCACCGAGCGGCGAAATAATCCGGCTGTCTCCGCTGTATTGATGGCTATTGCCGTCGCTGCCGACACGGTTACAACCGGCGACATACGCCTGATTTTCAATCGCACGGGCCATCAGCAAAGACTGCCAGTGCAGTGCACGTGGTGCTGGCCAGTTGGCAACATAGAGCGCCAGATCGTAATCATTGTGATTGCGTGAGAACACCGGGAAACGCAGGTCGTAACAAATCTGCGGCAGAATACGCCAGCCGCGCCAGGTAAACACTTCTCGCGTATCGCCTGCAACATAGTGTTCATGCTCATTCGCCATGCGGAACAGATGGCGTTTGTCATACTGATGAACAGTGCCATTCGGCTCAACCAGCAGAAAACGGTTCACGGCACCTTTTTCGGTCTGGATGGCTGCGCTGCCACCGACCAGCGCATTACTGGTTTTCGCATGGCCGTGCAGCCATTCAATGACCTGTTGCTGCGGCAGCGAACTCTCCGCTGCTTCCATGGCAAAACCCGTGGTGAACATTTCAGGCAGCAGAATCAGATCGCGACCTTCAATGCCTTTCAATACGCCATCGAAGTGATGCAGGTTGGCTTCGCCATCCATCCAACTCAGGGTTTCCTGCAGAACGGTAATTTTTAAAGCTGACATAAGCGCTCCGCAGCGGCGATAAGTGTCGCGGGTTGTTTGGCAAAACACAGGCGAATCAGCTTGTGCGGGAACGGATCGGCGCAGAATACCGACAGCGGAATGGCTGCCACGCCAATTTCTTTGGTCAGCCACTGGCAGAAACTGACGTCATCCAGATCGGAAATGGCGCTGTAATCCAGCAGCACAAAGTAAGTGCCTTCACACGGCAACACCCTGAAGCGGCTACCCGACAATGCATCAACCAGGCAATCGCGGCGTGCGCGATAGAAGGCGGGCAGGTCACGATAATGTTCTGGCTCCTGACGCAGCATATCGGCAATTGCCAGCTGCGCCGGGGTATTGACCGAAAACGTCAGATACTGATGTACTTTACGGATTTCGGCGCTGATCGCTGCTGGTGCAACACAGTAGCCCACTTTCCATCCGGTCATATGGAAGGTTTTGCCAAACGAAGAGACGGCAATGGCACGCTGGCGTAACTCGGCATGCGCTAACACGCTGGCGTGGCCCTCTGCATCAAAACAGATGTGCTCGTAGACTTCATCGCTTAGCACATAGATTTCCTGCTCAGCGATCGCCTGCCATAACTCGGCATAATCGCTTTTACGCCACACGGTCGCAGAAGGGTTGTGCGGCGTATTCAGAATCACTAAACGGGTTTTCGCGCTCAGCAGGCTGCGGAATTCGCTCCAGTCCACGCGGAATCCCGGTGGCTGCAATGCAATGCGTTTCAGCACGCCGCCGGCCAGTTGAACAGCAGGCGCGTAACTGTCGTAGCTGGGATCGAAGCAGATCACTTCATCGCCCGGACGCACCAGCGCCGTAATGGCGGCATACAGCGCTTCGGTCGCGCCCGCGGTCACGGTAATATCGTTGTTAACATCGGGCGTGTGACCGTAAAGCTCAGCGGTTTTATCGGCAATCGCTTCACGCAGGGGTAACACACCGATCATCGGCGCATATTGGTTTGCGCCCTGGCTCACATGATAGGCCAGACGATCCTGTAAATATTGCGGGCCGTCAAAATCCGGAAAACCCTGTGATAAATTGATGGCGTTGAACTGCGCGGCAAGGGCGCTCATTTGCGTGAAAATCGTGGTGCCGAGTGCCGGTAATTTGCTCTCGGGAGTCAGGTTGAGCTGCGTCATTATTTAGTGGCCTTAAGCGCGAATGTCGATGCGGAGAAACCCTGTGTTGCTGCCACTCTACACAGGATGCTAATATTTGGCAATCGAGACGCTTAGACGTCTAAACCTATCAGCGGAGCCTCACCTTCACTATGACGGATTTTCTCCCACTGGAACATTTAGTGGCCGCCTGCCACTGGATTGGCGAAAAAGGCTGGGCACCCGCTACCGGCGGAAACATGTCGGTGCGTCAGAACGCGGAATACTGCCTGCTGAGCGCATCGGGTAAAGATAAAGGTAGCCTGACACGTGATGACTTCATTCAGGTTGAGATCGCCACCAACAGCGTGCCTTCCGGGCGCAAACCGTCGGCGGAAACCGGGCTGCATACCTTAATTTATCGTCTGTTTCCGCAAGCGGGTGCCGTGCTGCATACTCATACGGTGAACTCCACTGTGCTGTCGCGCGTGGAGCGTGGAAGCGCATTACTGCTGAGCGGTTATGAGATGCAGAAAACCCTCGCGGGTCAGGAGACGCATCTCAATACCGTTGCGATTCCCCTGTTTGATAACGACCAGGATATTGATGCACTGGCGCAGCGCATTGAAGCGTTTGCTGCCGAGACTCCGTTGCAGTATGGCTTCCTGCTACGTGGTCATGGCTTAACCTGCTGGGGCAAAGACGTCAACGAAGCGCGCCGCCACCTGGAAGGGCTGGAATTCCTGTTTGAATGTGAACTGCAACGTCGACTGCTGGAGACCCAATGATTCGCGCGATAGTTACTGATATTGAAGGCACCACCAGTGATATTCAGTTTGTGCACAATGTCCTGTTTCCTTATGCACGTCAGCATCTGGCAGCCTTCGTGCGGGATAACCAAACGGATGAGAAGGTGGTTGCGGCGCTAAACGCAGTGCGTGAAGAGTCAGCGGCGCCACAAGCATCGTTGGATGACCTCATCGCCACGCTGATCGGTTTTATCGATGAAGATCGCAAATCGCCCGGTTTAAAAGCGCTGCAGGGGATGATCTGGCGTGCGGGTTACGTTGAAGGTCAGTTCACCGGCCATCTTTATCCCGATGTGCTGCCTGCTTTTGAACGCTGGAAGCAACAGGGGATTGCCCTGTATGTTTATTCCTCGGGATCGGTGCCTGCGCAGAAACTGTTATTTGGCTACAGCGATGAAGGTGATTTAACCTCGCTGTTTAGCGGCTATTTTGACACAGCGGTGGGCGCCAAGCGTGAAACCCAGTCGTATCACAACATCGCCGAACACATTGGCCTGGCACCCTCTTCGTTGCTGTTCCTGTCAGATATCCATCAGGAACTGGATGCCGCGGCACAAGCAGGCTGGCACACATTGCAGTTAATTCGTGGCGAGGCCGATAACGCCAGTCGCCATCACCAGGTAAACGATTTTTCGCAGATTAATCCGGAGTCGATTTAACATGAGTGCACTGACAATTTTTAGCGATACCGAATCCAGCCAGCCACTGTGGCACAGTACCGATGCCGAGGCGATTCGCGAGCGCCTGAACGCCAAAAACGTCCGCTTTGAGCGTTGGGAAGCGGATCGCGATCTGGGTAACGACCCTGATGCTGAAACGGTGATCAAAGCCTATCAGCACGCGATCGATCGTCTGGTGGCAGAGAAAGGCTATCAGAGTTGGGATGTGCTGAGCATGCGTGCTGACAATCCTAACAAGCAGGTGTTGCGCGAGAAGTTCCTGAATGAACACACGCACAGCGAAGATGAAGTGCGTTTCTTCGTCGAAGGGTCTGGTCTGTTTTGCCTGCATATTGGCAATGAGGTTTACCAGATTCTGTGCGAGAAGAATGATCTGATTTCAGTACCTGAAGGCACGGCACACTGGTTTGATATGGGCTCTGAACCGCACTTTACTGCGATTCGTATTTTCGATAATCAGGAAGGCTGGATCGCCAACTTTACCGGCGACAAGATTGCGGATGCTTATCCCCGTCTGGCATAACGCGCTGTGCGCGTAAACCCGCACACGACAAAATGGATTAAGCCATTGAAAGGTCACGCTTCAGGGTGCATCTGACAACCCAGGGCTCGTCCTCATAAGGTCGCCATTGATGGCGACCTTTTCATTTCTGGCGCACCCTTAAGGCTGAAAAATCCCTTCCTGAACCTGCTCTGGCGTCACGACGCCGGTATCCAACACCCAACCGCTGATCAGTGCAGCTGGGGTGACATCAAATGCCGGATTGAAGACCACCGCGTTATCCGGTGCCCACTGCACACTACCAAAACTGCCGGATACGCCGGTGACTTCGCTGGCGGCACGCTGCTCAATCGGGATGGCATCGCCGTTCGGGCATTGACGATCCAGCGTGGTGTGCGGCGCCGCCACATAGAACGGAATGCCGTGATAGTGCGCCAGTACCGCCAGGCTGTAGGTGCCGATTTTGTTCGCCACGTCGCCGTTAGCGGCAATGCGGTCCGCGCCGACCCAAATCGCATCGACCACGCCGCGCGCCATTAAACTTGCAGCCATCGAATCGGTGATCAGCTGGTAGGGAATGTGCAGCTCGCCCAGTTCCCACGCGGTTAAACGACCGCCCTGCAGCAGTGGTCGCGTCTCATCCACCCAGACGCTTTTCACTAATCCTTGCTGATGGGCATGCGCAATCACGCCCAGTGCTGTACCCACGCCTGCGGTGGCGAGACCGCCGGTATTACAGTGCGTCAGCAGCTGGCTGCCCGGCTTGACCAGAGCGCTGCCGGCGCGGGCAATGTTGTCACACAGCTGCTTATCTTCTGCCACCAGGCGCAGCGCTTCGGCGCTCAGGGCGTTGACGTGATCGCTCTCCGCCAGCGCAATCTTCATACGATCCAGATTGTTCATCAGGTTGACGGCAGTCGGGCGCGATGCACGCAACACCTCCAGCGCTTCCGCCAATGCCGCGCGGGTGACACCTTGCTCGCCCAGCAGCGCCAGCAGCAAGCTGGCTGAAAGGCCAATCAGCGGGGCACCGCGCACGCGCAGCGCATGGATGTGATCAACCAACTGCGTCACAGTGTGCGCAGGCAGCCAGTTTTGTTGTTGTGGCAGCGCTTGCTGGTCGAGGATCCACAGTTGATTATCGCGGACCTCAAGACTGGTGGTACGAAGTGTTTGCATGGTGTGAAATCCCTGTTGCGTTAATAGCGGCTATTGTGCCAACATGCGTGACGGATGTATAGACGTCCAAACGGCTTATTACTATCGAATGTCGAGGAACAGGCAATGTCGCAATACCGTACCTTCACCGCTGCTGATGCGGTGGAATATGCTAAAAAATTTGGCGGTGTGGACGATCCGTCAGCGCTGGTCAGCGCAGAAGAGATCGGCGATGGCAATCTCAACCTGGTGTTCAAGATTTTCGATAACCAAGGACAGAGCCGCGTGGTGGTGAAACAGGCACTGCCCTATGTGCGTTGCGTGGGTGAGTCCTGGCCGTTAACTCTGGATCGCGCGCGCCTCGAAGCGCAGACGCTGGTTGAGCACTATAAACATTGCCCTGAGCACACGGTTAATGTCACCCATTACGATGCCGAACTGGCGGTGATGGTGATGGAAGATCTCTCCAGCCATCGCATCTGGCGCGGCGAGCTGGTGAAAGGGGCTTACTACCCTGAAGCGGGGCGTCAGCTGGGCGAATATCTGGCGCAGACGCTGTTCCATACTTCTGATTTTTTCCTGCATCCGCACAAGAAAAAGGCCGAAGTTGCGCGTTTCATCAACCCGGAAATGTGCGAAATCACCGAAGACCTGTTCTTCAACGATCCCTTTATCGATCACGAGCGTAATAAATACCCGGCGGCACTGGAGCCGCTGGTGGTCAGCCTGCGCACTGACGATGCGCTGAAAATCGCGGTGGCCGGGCTGAAGCACCGCTTCTTTGCGGATGCCGAAGCGCTGCTGCACGGCGATGTGCACAGCGGCTCAATCTTTGTGGCCGATGGTAGCCTGAAGGTGATCGATGCGGAGTTTGGCTATTTCGGTCCGATTGGCTTTGATGTCGGCAGCGCGATTGGCAATTTGCTGATTAACTACTGCTGCCTGCCTGGCTTGCTGGCCCCGCGTGAAGCGGCAGAAGGGCGCGAGCGTCGTCTGAGCGATGTGCATGACGTCTGGACGCAGTTCTCCACTCGCTTCCTTGAACTGGCACACGCCAACACTTCTGATGTGGCGCTGGCGTATCCGGGCTATGCGGAAGCCTTCCTGCGCAAAGTATGGAGCGACGCCATTGGTTATTGCGGCACGGAACTGATTCGTCGCACCGTGGGCATGTCTCATGTGGCCGACTTCAAACAGATCGCCGATGAGACCATGCGGACAGAATGCATTCGCAGTTGCATCACGCTGGGCCGTACGTTGATTCTCGCGGCAGATCATATTGCGGATGTCGACGCGCTGATTGCGCGCATTCGTCAGGCGGGGTAAGTCAGGCTTCAATCTTATAACCGTGCCATTCACTGCGCGCTTTGGCCGTGAAACCGCTATGTGTATGCGGGATAAGTTATGCCTGGCCCCATCAAAAAAGCCTCCGTCAGGAGGCTTTTTCGTGTTACGCGGCTTCACTGGCGCGCGTGGCGCCTTTATCCTGCGGCTTCGGTGAGGCCAGTGCCTCCGGCACAAACTCATCGACGTTGATGGCTTTGAGACGGCTGGCTTCAGCGCGCGTCAGTACTTTGGCTTCGCTCTCATCAATCCAGCCCTCTTTCAACGCACGCTGTGCCAGCGCATCCAGACGGGTAAACGACAGATGTTTTTTCTGCTGCTGGCAAAGACGTTCATGAATCACTTCTGCTGCCATCACATCCTGCAGTGCCTGCTCCAGTTGGCCTGCTGGATTGTGTTCGCTTGGCGTCAGGTACATGCCACGGCCCAGACGTGTACGGGTGGCTGATGGCAGTTGCAACAGCTTCGCCAGTTTATGATCCAGTTTGTCAGACGGTGCCGGACAGTGCTTGCCACCGGCGAAGATCACCATGCGCAGCGCGCCTGCCACCAGACGATTAGGGAAGTTACGCAGCAGGTCATCCATCGCCACCTCAGCCTGATGCAGCGCATCCTGCACGCCCCAGTGCACCAGCGGCAGATCGGCTTCATTGCGGCCTTCATCGTCAAAGCGTTTCAGGGTAGCAGAGGCGAGGTACATCTGGCTCAGCACATCCCCCAGACGTGCTGAGATACGTTCACGACGTTTCAGGCTGCCGCCTAACACCGCCATCGACACATCTGACAGCAGCGCCAGGTTGGCGCTCAGACGGTTGAGCTGCTGATAGTAGCGGCGGGTAACGTCGCGAGTTGGCGACGCGCTGGTGCGGCCGCCGGTTAAACCGAGCCACAGGCTGCGCACTTTGTTGCTACCGACATGGCCAATATGGCTGAACAAGGCACGGTCAAAGGCCACCAGATCGTTTTTAGCCGCCGCGTTCATCTCTTCCAGCACCCATGGATGGCAGCGAATCGCGCCCTGGCCAAAGATGATCATGCTGCGCGTCAGGATATTGGCGCCTTCCACGGTAATCGCAATCGGTGCGCCCTGATAAGCTCGCGCCAGGAAGTTGTTGTCGCCCAACATAATGCCTTTACCGCCGGCGATATCCATCGCATCGATAATGGCGCGCTGGCCGCGGTGGGTGCAGTGATACTTCACGATAGCGGACAGCACCGCCGGTTTTTCACCCAGCATAATGCCGCTGGTGATAAGCGTAGCCGCCGCATCCATCACGTAGGCGTTACCGGCAATGCGTGCCAGCGGTTCTTCGATCCCTTCCATTTTACCGATAGAGACTTTGAACTGACGACGGATATGCGCATAAGCACCGGTTGCCAGCGCAATGCTCTTCAGGCTGCCTGTTGAGTTGGAAGGCAGGGTGATGCCGCGACCGACTGACAGGCATTCAACCAGCATACGCCAGCCCTGACCGGCCATCGACGGGCCACCGATGATGAAATCGATCGGCACGAAAATATCTTTACCGCGTGTTGGACCGTTCTGGAACGGCACGTTAAGCGGGAAGTGGCGATGGCCAATCTCTACGCCCGGCGTTTGCGTCGGGATCAGGGCACAGGTAATGCCCAGCTCTTCAGTCTCACCCAGCAGATGATCGGGATCGGAGAGTTTAAAGGCCAGACCGAGCACGGTAGCAATCGGTGCCAGCGTAATGTAACGCTTGTTCCATGTCAGGCGCATGCCCAGCACCTGCTGACCTTGCCATTCGCCCATGCACACCACGCCAGTATCCGGAATGGCACCCGCGTCAGAACCCGCTTCCGGGCTGGTCAGCGCGAAACACGGAATTTCATCGCCGCGTGCCAGACGCGGTAAATAGTGATCTTTCTGCTCATCGGTGCCGTAATGCTGCAACAGCTCGCCTGGGCCGAGTGAATTAGGTACACCCACGGTGATCGCCAGGATACCGGAAACGCCCGCCAGTTTTTGCAAGACGCGCGCCTGAGCATAGGCAGAGAATTCGAGGCCGCCATACTCTTTCTTAATGATCATGGCGAAGAAGCGATGCTGCTTGAGATACGCCCACAGTTCCGGCGGAAGATCGGCCAGTTCGTGAGTGATCTGGAAATCATTCGCCATACGACAGGCTTCTTCGACCGGCCCCTCGAGGAAGGCTTGTTCCTCTTCCGTCAGACGTGGCTGCGGATAGTTGTGCAGTTTCTGCCAGTCTGGCTTGCCACGAAACAGATCGCCTTCCCACCAGGTCGTACCGGCATCAATCGCTTCCTTTTCCGTACGCGACATCGGCGGCATCACTTTCTGGAAGCTGTGCAGCGCAGGTTTGGAGAACATACTGCGACGCATGGCAGGCAGGTTGAAGGGCAGCAGGATAATCGCCAGTGGCAGCAGCAGCCACGGCGTCCACAGGCCTGCAGCAGCCAGCCCGGCAGTCCATAGCAACAGGACTACGCTGCTGAGCCGCAGCGAAACTTGATGGTAGAAGAGGGCGCTAATGACAATCAGCGTCGCGACAATCGAGGCAAGCAACATAATGAACCGCTCCGTAAGTTGTAAGAGGTCTGACCTGTTATAAGGTAAGGTTTAGAGCAGTGGCTGCTTTTTAGCAATCTGTTTACATCGCAATTACAACGGAACTCACAAAATCGCACTCTCTGGAGACCAACAGAGCAGGAACGGCAAAGCCTGAGCATTTTTCCCCGATGCAGGCGCTTTGCGGCTTTGTCCCATTCCGTTAAACTTGCAGGGTAAATCTTTCCTCTAAAGGACATCCCTATGTATCAGGACATTATTCGCTCAGAACTTAATGAAGCAGCCGATACGCTTAATAAGTTCCTGAGTGACGAAGCGAACATTCACGCGATTCAGCGCGCGGCAGTCTTGCTGGCAGACAGCTTCAAAGCCGGGGGCAAAGTGCTTTCCTGTGGCAACGGTGGTTCTCACTGTGATGCGATGCACTTTGCTGAAGAGCTGACGGGGCGCTACCGTGAAAATCGTCCTGGCTACCCGGCGATTGCCATCTCTGATGTAAGCCACCTTTCCTGCGTCAGCAACGATTTTGGTTATGACCATGTGTTCTCGCGCTATATCGAAGCCGTAGGCCGTGAAGGTGATGTGCTGCTGGGCCTGTCCACTTCAGGCAACTCGGCGAACATCATCAAAGCGGTCGAAGCGGCACGCGCGAAAGGGATGAAAGTGATTACCCTGACCGGTAAAGATGGCGGCAAAATGGCAGGCACAGCGGATATCGAAATTCGCGTACCGCATTTTGGCTACGCTGACCGCATTCAGGAGATTCACATTAAAGTGATTCATATCCTGATGCTGCTGATCGAAAAAGAGATGGTTAAGTAATGACGCGTCACTCCTGCTCACGCGGGAGTGCTGACTTAAGGCGGTTGCTATGTGCGAATTGCTCGGGATGAGCGCCAATGTCCCCACGGACATCTGTTTCAGTTTTACCGGTCTGGTGCAGCGTGGCGGCGGAACCGGGCCACATAAAGATGGCTGGGGCATCACTTTCTATGAAGGAAAAGGGTGCCGCACATTTAAAGATCCTCAGCCCAGCTTTAACTCACCGATCGCCCGCCTGGTGCAGGAATACCCGATCAAATCACATTCCGTGGTCGCTCATATCCGCCAGGCGAATCGTGGTGAAGTGTCGCTGGAAAACACCCATCCGTTTACCCGCGAGCTGTGGGGACGTAACTGGACCTACGCGCACAACGGGCAGCTGAAAGGCTACAAACAGCTGGAGACCGGGACTTTCCGACCCGTTGGCGAAACGGACAGTGAGAAAGCGTTTTGCTGGATCCTGCATAAGCTGTCTGAGCGTTATCCGCGCACTCCGGGCAACTGGCCGGCGGTATTTCGCTACATTGCTGAGCTGGCGGCTGACATGCGTGAGAAGGGCGTGTTTAACATGCTGCTGTCGGACGGTCGTTATCTGATGGCGTTCTGCTCGACCAATCTGTATTGGATCACTCGGCGTGCGCCATTTGGCAAAGCCAAGTTGCTCGATCAGGATGTAGAAATTGATTTTATGCAGCAAACAACGCCGAAGGACGTTGTGACGGTGATTGCGACACAGCCGCTGACAGGAAATGAAACCTGGCACCGGATAGTGCCAGGCGAGTGGGCATTATTTTGCCTGGGTGAGCGCCAGGAATGACTTCGAGGCAGCATCCGGTGTAGCAATCACCGGCGTGCTGTTCACCGCATATTGACCCGTCGTCGTCACGTTAACCGTTGGCGGTATGTGGTACTTCTCAAAGTACGCATAACCTGGCTGCAGTTCACGCCAGAAGTTGATGTACGTTGAGTAGCGATGACGCTGCATGTTGCTATCGGTCATATGGAACGGATAGATATTGATCTGTACATCCTGCTGACCGTTGCGCAGCGCAGCGTTGACGTAGGTAAAGATCTCATCCATTGATGCGTTGGTCATGGCGTAACAGCCAATTGAGACGCAATCACCGTGAATCATCAAATAGTTACCGTCATAGCCTTTATCACGATCGTATTGATTCGGGAAGCCGGTATTAATCGCGCGGTAGAAACGGCTGTCCGGTTTTAACTGGTTCAGCTTAACGTTATAAAACCCTTCCGGACTTTTAAAATCGCCCTGACGACGCTTAGGCCCTAAACCGCCAGAGAAATTACAAATGCGATAGCTGTCCAGCAGACGATATTCATTACCGATTTTGCCGTACAGTTCCAGCGTACGCTCTTCCTTGAAGATCTGAATAAAAACAGGGGTGCCAAGTAATTGTTTCTTTAACTCTTTGCTCACCGGTGCCGACAGTTGCGTTGGCTCTGGCGAAATGGCCCAGCTAAGGACTGGCATAAGAATCATCGCAAGCCACAATGCGATTCTGCCCATTCTGTGTGTACCTTGAAGTGAAGAGAGACGATGACGCTGAGCGTCTTGGTATTGCATTATCGGAAATATCCGCTACCGCAGCGCAACATTAACATTGTCTGAGGTTTAATCAAGACAGTCTCCGAGAAAATGGTGCAATCCTAAGGGGATTACGACCAGAATTTTGTAAACTTTAATTCGTCGCTCAACAAATATTGCCGAAGTTTTTTCCTGCTGTATACTTATCCAGTATTCGGAGGGCGTATGCGCAAAATCATTCATGTCGATATGGACTGCTTTTTCGCGGCCGTTGAAATGCGCGACGATCCTTCATTAACGGATATCCCAATCGCCATTGGCGGCAGCCGGGTGCAGCGTGGCGTTATCAGTACCGCCAACTATCCCGCGCGCAAATATGGCGTGCGCAGCGCAATGCCGACGGCAATGGCGCTCAAGCTCTGCCCGCATCTGAAATTACTGCCTGGACGCTTCGATGCCTACAAAGAGGCGTCACGCCAGATCCGCGATATTTTCGCACGCTACACCCCATTGATTGAGCCCTTATCACTGGATGAAGCGTATCTTGATGTCACCGATAGCGAGCATTGTCAGGGCTCAGCGACGCTAATGGCGCAGGCGATACGTGCCGATATCCTGCGCGAAACCGGTTTAACCGCCTCGGCGGGCATTGCGCCGATCAAATTCCTCGCCAAGATCGCCTCCGATTTGAATAAGCCCAACGGGCAATACGTCATTACACCGCAAGTGATGCCGGATTTTTTACTGACGCTGCCGTTGAGCAAAATTCCAGGCGTAGGAAAAGTGGCGACCAAAAAACTGGAAGAGATGGGACTGCGAACCTGCGCCGATGTGCAGAGAGCCGATCTCGCCTTGCTGCTGAAGAGATTTGGTAAATTCGGCCGCGTGCTCTGGGAGCGCAGCAACGGCATTGATGAGCGCGATGTGGTGGTGGAGCGCGAACGCAAATCGCTCGGTGTCGAACGCACGCTGATGGAAGACATCCACAACTGGGAGCAATGTCTGGCCATCATTGACTATCTCTATGCTGAGCTGGATCGACGCCTGACAAATATCCGGCCCGACAAGCAAATTGCGCGTCAGGGCGTGAAGCTCAAATTTAATGATTTCCAGCAGACCACGCAGGAGCATGTCTGGCCGGTGCTGAACAAGGATGACATGATCGCGGTGGCGCGGCAGGCATGGGATGAACGGCGTGCCGGACGCGGCGTGCGCTTGGTGGGATTGCATGTGACGCTGGTGGATCCGCAATTGGAGCGGCAGTTGGTGTTGGGTTGGTAAAAACGGCGATCTCATCAGCGTGATGCTGGTTAGCAGCGATAGGTCAGCCCGACCGCCGCACAGGCCATTTCTGATACGCATAAAAAAAGCTGCCATTTAAAACGGCAGCTCTCCTTGAGTATGGTCTTAGTTAACCAGCATGCCGGCTTAAGCGCCGCCATATTCAGCCACTAAATCACTTCTTAGCGTACTTCGCTTCCAGTGTGGCAAACCACGGCGCAACAAAATCGTTGTTCACACCCCAGCCCGGAATGATCTTGTTCAGGGTTGCCACGTTAATCGCCCCTTGTTGGCTGTTCAGCAACTGCTGCGAAATGGAAGACGCTTTAAACTCGTAGCTTGCCGGAGTGGCTTCACCCGCGATTTTATTGGCTACTAAGCGCATATTGACCGCACCGATGGTTTTTGGATCGACCGCGACCGTCTGCACCCATGGACTGTTCTTCTCATGCATCAACTGCAAGTCCTGGTTGGATACGTCAATACTGTAGATTTTGATTTCAGTACGACCATTCTCCTGCAGCGCTTTGTAAGCACCCTGACTGAATGCGTCCCACGATGCCCAAATCGCATCTATTTTGCCTTTTGGATATTTTGCCAGGATCGCACCCACTTTGTTGGCGGTGTCGCCCTGTACATCGGTAGAAACTGCGCCAATGGATTCCAGCTGATGAATGCCTGGATTCTCTTTCAGCAATTTCTCATACACCACCTGGCGACGTTCCTGCGGCGGGAAGCCTGCGACCCACAGTTTGATGATGTTGGCTTTACCATGGAAATCACTGATCAGCTGACCCAGTGACGCCTGCGCCAGTGAGGCATCATCTTGCGCAGTGACGGTCACGCCATTGATCGGCGTATTCACCGGGGTATCAAAGACGGACAGTTTGATACCTGCATCGACAATGTGTTGCACCAGCGCGGTGGAGTAGGGTTCTTTGCCGTGAGAGAGAATGATGCCATCGTATTTCTGGCTGATCGCCTGATTAACGAAGTCCTGGAAACGCGCATCATCGCCATTACTCAGGAAAGTACTGACTTTAAAGCCCAGTTGACGACCTTGCTGAATGGCACCGGCAATAAACTGCGTGGTGTTATCGTCTGAGCCCAGGTTACGGATGATGGCGATGCGCACCGGGCCTTCGTGATTCGCAATCGCAGCAGGGACCGGGGTAACCGTATCGGCAAAGGCAGCGCTGGCATTCAGCAGGCTTAATGCCAGCAGCGAAAGGGTCATTTTTTTCATTAGGATCTCTTTCTCAGTAAACGCGCCTTAGCGGCGCTGAATATAGGTAATCGCCAGGGCCAGAGCCAGCACCAGGCCTTTGATAATGTCCATGGCGTAATAAGGCACGGACAACATCACCAGCCCGTTCTGCAACACACCAAGAATCACCGCGCCCACCAGCGTACCGAGCGCGTTAGGTTTGCCGGAACCGGCCAGCGAGAAGCCGATCCATGCCGCGGCAACGGCATCCATCAAATAACCGCTGCCGGCATTCACCTGGGAAGAACCAATACGTGATGCCAGCAAAATACCGCCCAGCCCGGCCAGCAGGGATGCGAGTACATAGGCCAAAACGCGATAGCGCGTGGTGCGAATGCCGGAAAGGCGTGCGGCTTCTGGATTGCCCCCCAGCGCGTACATGCGACGGCCATGTTTGGTTAACGACAGTGCCAATTGCGCCACAATCGTCACCACCAGCATGATGATCACAATGGTCGGCACCTGACCCAACAGACCGAACGCTGCGGGGATGGTGCCTTCCGCCATATCGCCGCTGGGCATCACCATATTCTCGGTAATCGAACCGCCGAAGCTGTAAGTCATCGCCACGCCCTGAATCACAAACAGGGTTGCCAGCGTGGCCAGCATGTCGGGAATGCGCAGAATCACGATCAGGAAGCTGTTGAGCAGCCCCACCAGGGTGCACAGCAGGAGCGTAATGATGATCGCTTCGGTAGTGCCAAAGCCGTGCCAGACAAACAGCGAAATCACCAGCGCATTGGCCAGTGAGGCCGTTGAGCCCACCGACAAATCGAAGCCGCCGATGGTCAGCGAAATCGACACGCCAATCGCAATCACCGTGACGATCGCAATCGAACGCAGAATGTTGATGATGTTGGTGGGCTCGAGGAAGCTGTCCGATGCCAGACCAAACCCGGCGATCAGGATCACCACGGTCAGCAACATGCCCCATTTATAGAGAAAATCGAATAATTTATGACGCAGAGAAGGCTGCGGATTCAGGGATAGTTCTTTGCTGCTCACGCAGGGGTTCCTCCGGTGGAATAAAGCAATAGCATCTCTTCAGTGGCCTCACGACCTTCCATCTCTGCCACAATGCGCCCATCCCAGAGCACACAAATACGATCACATAAGCCGACAAGTTCGGAAAACTCGCCCGAAGCGTAAATGATGCCTTTGCCTTCGCGCGCCAGGCCATCAATCAGGCTGAACAGATCGGTCTTAGCTTTGATATCAACGCCTTTGGTCGGCTCATCAAAAATCAATACATCGGCGTTGTTGCGTAGCCATTTCCCAATTGCCACTTTTTGCTGATTACCGCCCGATAGACGACGCAGAATCTGCGCCGGGCCAGTGGTGCGCACGTTGAGGCGCTGAATCACCTCTTCAGCCCAGCGCCAGGCCTGACGATGGCCGAACAGACTCCAGCGGGAAAAACTGTTGTCGGCGCTGACGCTCAGGTTCATGCTCACCGGCTCATCGATAAAAATACCTTCCTTGCGACGCTCTTCCGGCACCAGAGCCATGCGGTTTTCCACCGAATCATGAGGAGAACGCGGCCGCCACGGTTTGCCGTGCAGCTCGCCTTTTTCGACGCGGCTTTTGCTGGCGCCAAACAGCGCCTTACACAGCTCGGTTTTCCCCGCGCCCGCCAGGCCAGCGATGCCGAGAATTTCACCTTTGCGCAGATGCAGTGAAATATCTGCCAGCAGCTGGTCATCGTGCAAACCCTCCACCGACAGCAGCAGCGGTTGTTCGCTACGTTCGCGTCGTGGTGGATAGACATCGGTCAACTGGTGTCCCAGCATCTTCTCAACGATCTGCTCCCCGCTCAGTGCGGCCATTGGGCAGCTCTCAATCAAGCGGCCATCACGCAACACGGTTAAGCGATCGCAAATTGCTTTGAGTTCGTGAATGCGGTGGGAGATAAACACCACGCCAATGCCGTTGAGCTGTAAACGGCGCACGACGGTAAACAGACGCTCGCTTTCATGCTGATCCAGCGGCGCCGTCGGTTCATCCAGAATCAGAAAACGGCAATGGTGGGAGAGGGCGCGCGCTAGCAATATTTGCTGCTTCTCCGCCAGCGAGCAGCGTTCCACCAGACGATTAACATCGATGTTCACTTCCAGCTGATTGAGCAGGGCACGCGCCTGGCGACGGATTTCACGCCAGCTATAGGCATGGCCGGGTTCTGCCAGCTGATCGAGCAGAATGTTTTCCGCCACGCTGAGCTGCGGCACCAGCGCCACATCCACTTCCTGCTGCACCAGATGAATACCGAGTTTTTTGGCATCGCGCGGTGAACGAATGGAGACCGGCACATCGTCCAGCAGGATCTCGCCACTGTAATCACGGTGCGCGCCTGATAGCACCGCCATCAATGTGGACTTTCCCGCGCCATTGGCCCCGGTCAACGCATGCACCGACCCGCCTTCGGTAAGGAAGTCGACCTGGGTCAGCGCGGCAAAACCGCCAAAAGCGATGGAGATATTACGCATCTCCAGGCGGTTAATCGCACTCATGGGGTCAGGCCTTTCATTAAAAGAGTGGGTGGCATTTTTTCTGAACCCATAACGCTGGGCAACAAATGAAAGCGCATAAGCTAGCACGAAATCTTATTAGCCATCCAGACATCTGGGCGTAACGGCGTCTAAAACTGGTGAGGCAGTGTGGAGTGGTAGAATGCTGGGGTGATAAGCAGGATTTATAGTGAAATATGCTGCACTTTGCAGTCGGTCTGAAAAGGGGATCCGGCAAATATTGCGACTTTAATAGCTAGAGGATCCTTAACTTCAGAATGGCAGGCATAAAAAAACCAGGCCTTAGCCTGGTTCCTTGAGCATCGCAAAGACTTACGCTTTCTCTGGCACCACGTTCAGCAGCGCAGTCAGCAGTTTCCAGTACAGACCGACGCTCTCAATGTGCACCTGCTCATCCGGTGAGTGTGGACCGGTAATGGTTGGCCCAATCGACACCATATCCATGTTCGGATACGGCTTCTTGAACAGACCACACTCCAGACCCGCGTGAATCACCTGAATGTTTGGCGTTTTGCCAAACAGCGCTTCGTAGGTTTTCCGCGTCAGCGCCATCACTGGCGAATCGGCATCAGGCTGCCAGCCAGGATAACCGCCTTTCGGTGCCGTTTTCGCGCCAGCCAACTGGCCCAGTGAAGTCAGGGTTTCAACCACCCAATCTTTGCCGGTGTCGATCAGTGAACGAATCAGGCAGATGATTTCGGCATTGTCCTGATCCATGGTCACCACGCCGACGTTCAGCGAGGTTTCCACCACGCCTTTGGCCACGTCAGAGTTGCGGATCACGCCGTTCGGGGTGCTGTTCAGCAGGTTGATGAAGCGATCGCGGCTGTCGGTGGTCAGCGCCTGGCCTTGATGTGCCAGCGGCTCGGTGGTTAACGCAATGTTCTTCTCTTTAATGCCCAGCTCGTTCAGCAGCGTAGCCTGGAAATGGGCCGCAGCCGATTTCAGTGCATCCACTTTATGGCTGTCGATCGCCAGCGTGGCAAAAGCTTCGCGCGGAATCGCATTACGCAGCGTGCCGCCAGTGAACTCAATCAGACGCACATCCAGTTCCTGCGCGTAGACCGCAAAGAAACGCGCCAGCAGCTTGTTGGCGTTGCCCAGACCATGATGAATATCGGCACCGGAGTGGCCGCCTTTCAGGCCTTTCAGCGTGAGCTTCAGGGTTTCAAAGCCCGCAGGTACGGCTTCACGGTTTAATGGCAGGGTGGTGATGAAATCAATACCGCCTGCGCAACCCATGTAGATCTCACCCTCTTCTTCGGAGTCGGTGTTGATCAGGATATCGGCTTGCAGCCAGTTTGGCTGGAGACCAAATGCGCCATCCATGCCCGATTCTTCGGTCATGGTCAGCAGCACTTCCAGTGGGCCGTGGGTCAGGCTGCTATCAGCCAGCACCGCCAGCGCAGAAGCCATGCCAATACCGTTGTCAGCGCCCAACGTGGTGCCACGTGCTTTGACCCACTCGCCATCAACGTAAGGTTGAATCGGATCTTTAGTGAAGTCGTGCACCGTATCGTTGTTCTTCTGCGGCACCATATCGAGGTGCGCCTGAAGTGCGACAGGGGTACGTTTTTCCATGCCCGCAGTGGCCGGTTTACGAATCAGGATATTGCCGACCTGATCGCGCTCAACCCAAAAGCCCTGCTCTTTGGCCCAGCTCACCACGTGTTCGGCCAGCGCTTCTTCATGGTAAGAAGGGTGCGGAATGGAGCAGATTTTAGCGAAAATATCCCACAGCGGTTGGGGGGAAAGTTGCGACAATTCAGACACAATGCATCTCCTGTGTCAGCGCGGCGGACATACCGCTCGCACGCCGGGTTCCAGTGAAAGATCGCCGTCAGCACATCTGACGTGATGTGGCTGAGAATATCACTGTTTTTCACCGGGTGCGTACTCAGGCGCGCTAAAATCCTGCATCCAATGCGACAGATGCTGGTTTTTAACGCGTCAGATCCTTATAATCTCGCGCAACCTTTTCCCCCTTGCCTATTTTTAAACCAACATTGTTGGTCGGGATTTCTTTTATGAGCGAAAAATACGTCGTCACCTGGGACATGTTGCAGATCCATGCCCGCAAACTGGCCCAGCGCCTGCTTCCTGTGGAACAGTGGAAAGGTATCATTGCGGTAAGCCGCGGTGGTCTGGTTCCGGCATCGTTGCTGGCGCGTGAATTGGGTATTCGCTATGTCGATACCGTCTGCATCTCAAGCTATGACCACGATCATCAGCGCGAAATGAAAGTGCTGAAGCGTGCGGAAGGCGACGGTGAAGGTTTCATCGTGATTGATGACCTGGTGGATACCGGTGGCACCGCGCAAGCGATCCGCGATATGTATCCAAAAGCGCGTTTCTGCACCATCTTCGCTAAGCCAGCTGGCCGTGCGCTGGTGGACGACTACATTGTCGATATTCCGCAGAACACCTGGATCGAACAGCCGTGGGACATGGGCGTGGTTTACATCCCGCCAATCGTCAAAAGCTGATTGATGCAACGCAAACAACGTCCGGTTATGCCGGGCGTTGTGCATTCTACGCCTCGCACCCAACATGTGGGTGCAGTACACTCTTAGGCATCTATGCGACTATCGCGGGAGAACGTCTAAGATGTCGGATAAAAACCTCAGCGAAGAGCTTTTTAAGCCCCGCTTTAAACACCCGGAAACCTCCTCTCTGGTGCATCGCCAGCATCACCATCCGGTACAGGTGCACAACACCCTGGAAGGGGATACCCAACCTTGCTGGTATCGCATGCTCAACAAACTGCTGTGGACGTGGCGCGGCCTGTCTCCGCAGGAGATCAGCGAAGTGCTGGCGCGCATCGCCATCAGTGAATACGAGCATACTGATGACACTCAACTCGATACGGTGATTGGCTATCGCGGGGGGAACTGGAACTATGAGTGGTCGAAGCAGGCCGCCTTGTGGCAACAGCGGGCGATGCAGAATGAAGATCACGAAGAAGCCGGGCATCAATGGATGCGGGCATCGAACCTCTACAGTATTGCTGCCTATCCGTATATAAAAGGCGATGATTTGGCCGATCAGGCTCAGGTACTGGCGAATCGGGCGTATGAAGAAGCGACGCAGCGATTACCCGGTGAGCTGAAAGCGCTGACTTTTCAAATCAGCGGTGGCAGCCCGGTCACCGGTTTCCTGCATATGCCTGCCGGGGCCAAAGCCCCATACCCGACCGTGCTGCTGTGCGGTGGCCTGGATTCGCTGCAAAGCGATCATTATCGCCTGTTCCACGATTATCTGGCGCCGCGTGGTATCGCCATGTTGACGCTGGATATGCCTTCAGTGGGCTTTAGTAGCAAATGGACGTTGAATCAGGACACCAGCCAGCTTCACCAGCAGGTTTTGCGTGAGCTGAGTAATGTGCCGTGGATTGATCACACGCGCGTTGCGCTGTTTGGCTATCGCTTTGGCGCCAATGTCGCCACGCGACTGGCTTATCTGGAAGTGCCGCGCCTGCGTGCGGTCGCGACACTGGGCGCGATGGTGCATAACGTGTTTGTCGATGAGCAACGCCAGCAACAACTGCCAGACATGTACATGGATATGCTGGCCAGTCGTCTGGGAATGCCTTCCGCGTCTGACAGCAACCTGCGCATTGAGCTTAATCGCTATTCATTGAAGGTGCAGGGCTTACTGGGGCGTCGCACGCCGACGCCGATGCTGGCGGCTTACTGGCCGGGCGATTTGTTCAGCCCAGAAGAGGAGGCACAATTGATTGCCAACTCTTCCGCACAGGGCAAAGTATTGGCGATACCCGCCACGCCGGTGTTCTCCAGTTTTGAGAAAGCGTTAAATCAAATCTGTGACTGGTTAGCAAAACAATTGGGTGTATGACTGGCAAAAATTCGACGCTCTGCTACTACTTATATCCGGGATATTTTGCGTTGCGCGCGTGATTCGCGTAACGAGAAACAATTTTACGGTTATTTGAGGGAGAATTAGCATGACGTTACCGAGTGGTCATCCCCGTAGTCGCCTGCTGAAGCGCTTCACCGAATTGGGGCCGTACATCCGTGAAGGAAAATGTGAAGAGCAGCGTTTCTTCTTTGATTGCCTGGCGGCGTGTGTCAACGTTAAACCCGCACCCGAACTCCGTGAGTTTTGGGGCTGGTGGATGACGCTGGAAGCGCACGAAGACCATTTCACCTATGAATACCACTTTGGTTTGTTTGATAAAGACGGTGACTGGGGTGTGGCGACGATCAAAGGCAAAGAGAACAACGAGAAAGTGGAGAGTACCTTGCGTAATTTCCACGAGCGTTTGAAAGCCGTGCTGCATGACCTCAAGCTGGATCTCAAACCAGCATCGGGATTTAAAGAGGAGCCGGTGAAGCTCAGTGCTTAGCCCTGCATTCCCAGAGCGTGGCTTTTAAGCCAGTCTGGTAGAGATAAAGAAGAAAGAGCCGGTGATGAGCCGGCTCTTTTTTTATAGACACATTGAGGGTAAAGCTAACTGCTTAGAACTGGTAAGTCAGACCAACAGCAACGATGTCGTCGTTGTTCAGTGACAGACGGTTGTCGTCGTTCAGCTGGTTGATTTTGTAATCAACAAAGGTAGACATGTTTTTGTTGAAGTAGTAAGTCGCGCCAACGTCGATGTATTTAACCAGGTCAGCATCGCCGATACCTTCGATATCTTTCCCTTTAGTCTGTACATAACCAATGGACGGACGCAGGCCGAAGTCGAACTGGTACTGTGCAACCAATTCAATGTTCTGTGCTTTGTTAGCCGCACCCGATACAGAAGCACCTGTCACTGAGTTGGTGCCGCTGATTGGTGTCATGTTACGGGTTTCGGTGTAGATCGCTGCCAGGTAAACGCTGTTAGCGTCATACTTGATACCTGCGCCCCATGAATCCGCTTTATCACCAGAACCGTAAGCACGAGCTTGCTGCTGGTTAGTACGGTCAGAAGAGGTGATTGCAGACATCAGGCTGATGCCGGTATCGCCAATGGTGTAACCCAATGATGCACCGTAACCGTCGCCATTCTGGCGAGAAGTATCGGTGGCGCTACCACGTGCGTTGGCGCTGGTAGAGTCGTTTTTACCCTGGTATTGCAGCGCGAAGCGCAGGCCATCAACCAGACCGAAGAAGTTGCTGTTGCGGTAAGTCGCAACACCGGTAGCACGAGCGGTCATGAAGTTATCAGTACGCGCAGTACCGTCACCACCGAATTCAGGGAATACGTCAGTCCATGCCTCAACGTCGTACAGTACGCCGTAGTTACGACCGTAGTCGAATGAACCGTACTGACCGAATTTCAGACCCGCAAAGCCCAGACGGGTTTTGTTGCCTGAGTTAGCGTCAGAACCTTCAGAGTTGTTGACGTTGTACTGATATTCCCACTGGCCGTAACCGGTCATCAGATCGTTGATTTGAGTCTGACCTTTGAAGCCGATACGGACGTAAGATTTGTCACCGTCGTTTGAAGCGGCATCACTAAAGTAATGCTCAGCTTTAACGCGGCCGTAGAAGTCCAGTTTGTTGCCGTCTTTGTTATAAACTTCTGCGGCTTGGGCGGTGGAAGCCAGTGCCAGCGCTGATACGACTAATGCCAGTGTGCTCTTCTTCATTTGCTATCAATCCCAATGAGTAAAATTTGTTGTACCCTTGAAAGGGTTTGTAAAACAGGGAACTTTTTACCGACTGGTGATGAAAGTTTTATGACAGTTTTTCTGATTTCTTGTTAATCGCGAACTTTTGGTCTACCGCATTGTCAGGGGTTTTTTGTGCTTTTCCCCTTGCTGTTATTGGCTTCCTCGCTCACTCCTGATAAAACGTCCCTTCGCAGAATTTTTTCTTATATGGCAGGAAAAACATGAGTGGCAGTCAGACCCTTGTGGTCAAGTTGGGTACCAGCGTCCTCACCGGCGGTTCACGTCGGCTGAATCGTGCGCACATGGTGGAGTTGGTTCGTCAGTGTGCACAACTGCATGCGGCGGGTCATCGTATCGTTATCGTCACTTCCGGCGCGATTGCCGCTGGACGCGAACACCTGGGTTACCCCGAACTGCCGCCTACCATCGCCTCAAAGCAGCTGCTGGCTGCGGTGGGGCAGAGCCGTCTGATTCAGCTGTGGGAGCAACTGTTCTCGATTTACGGCATTCATATCGGGCAGATGTTGCTGACCCGTGCGGATATGGAAGATCGTGAACGCTTCCTCTACGCACGTGACATGCTGCGTGCGCTGCTCGACAACCATATCGTGCCGGTGATTAACGAGAACGATGCTGTTGCTACCGCAGAAATTAAAGTGGGCGATAACGATAACCTGTCTGCGCTGGCGGCGATGCTCGGCGGTGCGGATAAACTGCTGCTGCTGACCGATCAACAGGGTCTGTTCACCGCCGATCCGCGCACCAATCCTGAAGCCGAGCTGATCAGCGATGTGCACCAGATTGATGACGCATTGCGCACGTTAGCCGGAGGCAGTGTTTCAGGCCTCGGCACCGGCGGCATGGCGACTAAACTGCAGGCGGCTGATGTGGCCTGCCGTGCCGGTATCGACGTGATCATCGCGGCAGGCAGCCGCCCGGATGTGATTAGCGATGTACTGTATGGCAAGCCGGTCGGCACCCGCTTCCACGCACAGCAATCACCGCTGGAAAACCGCAAGCGCTGGATCTTCGGTGCCCCACCTGCCGGTGAAATCACCATTGATGATGGTGCACTGGCTGCGGTATTAGAGCGCGGCAGTTCACTGCTGCCGAAAGGCGTACGTGAAGTGCAGGGCAACTTCTCTCGGGGTGAAGTGATCCGCATTCGCAACCTGCAAGGTCGTGATATCGCCCATGGCGTGACGCGTTACAACAGCGATGCCATGCGCATGATTGCCGGTCATCACAGTCAGGAAATTGGCGATATCCTCGGTTACGAATATGGCCCGGTTGCGGTGCATCGTGACGATATGATCGTCAGTTAAGGAGCAGATGATGTTAGAAGAAATGGGTAAAGCGGCGCGTGCAGCCTCGTACAAACTGGCAGAACTCTCCACCGAACAAAAAAATCAGGTGCTACTGACGATTGCCGATCGTCTGGAAGCGGAAAGCGCCGACATTCTGGCGGCTAACGAGCAGGATTTGGCCGATGCGCGGCAGAATGGCATGAGCGCGGCATTGCTGGATCGCCTGACGCTCAATCCGCAGCGTCTGAAAGGTATCGCTGACGATGTGCGTCAGGTGTGCCGTTTGGCCGATCCGGTCGGGCAGTTGATCGATGGCGGCGTGCTGGACAGCGGTTTACGTATTGAACGTCGCCGCGTGCCATTGGGCGTGATTGGGGTGATTTATGAAGCGCGTCCTAACGTCACCGTGGATGTGGCTTCTCTGTGCCTGAAAACCGGCAATGCGGCGATTCTGCGCGGCGGTAAAGAGACCTATCGCACCAACGCGGCCACCGTTCGCGTGATCCAAAACGCGCTGAGCGAGCATGGCCTGCCCAAAGGGGCTGTGCAGGCGATTGAAAACCCGGATCGCGAGTTGGTTAACCAACTGCTGAAACTCGATCGCTATGTCGATATGTTGATTCCACGTGGCGGCGCAGGGTTGCACAAGCTGTGTCGTGAAAACTCGACCATTCCGGTGATCACTGGCGGTATTGGCGTGTGTCATCTCTATCTCGATGAAACCATGGATATTGAGCCCGCGCTGGAGGTGATTGTTAATGCGAAAAAACAGCGTCCGAGTGCCTGTAATTCATTGGAAACCTTGCTGATTCACCGCGATCAGGCTGAACGCTTTATTCCTGCATTTTTACAGCGGATGGCGCAGGAAAATATCCCGCTGCACGGCGATGCAAATGTCCTGCCGCTGCTGCAAAACGGTCCGGCCAGCGTAGTGGCAGTGCAAGCCGAACAGTATGATGATGAGTGGTTATCCAACGATCTCAACGTCAAGCTGGTGGCGGATCTCGACGATGCGGTTGCCCATATTCGCGAGCACGGTACCCAACACTCGGATGGCATCCTGACGCGCAGCATTGGCAATGCCAATCGCTTTGTGAATCAGGTTGATTCCTCCGCCGTCTATGTGAATGCCAGCACGCGCTTCACCGATGGGGGGCAGTTCGGTCTGGGCGCGGAAGTGGCGGTCAGTACGCAGAAGCTGCATGCGCGTGGTCCAATGGGGCTGGAAGCACTCACCACTTACAAGTGGATTGGCTGGGGCGACGATACGCTGCGCGGCTAATTTTCACTTCTGCAACCCAATGGGCACCGCAAGGGTGCCCATTTTTTTTGCTTCAGATCCAATTATTCCCAGAGCTTTTTGATTTATTTCTGTCATCTATGGCGCCGCCGCGCCTTTTCGCCCATTTTTGGTTTTAACGGCTGGTATCAGCGTCACAGAACAATCCTGAAAACCCCTGTCAGAACAAGCTGTCGGGCATTCATTACTGGTTTCCACCTCGCCGAAGGGGATAATGATCATCCAGCTTCATTGATAAAAGCTGTTGGGTAGTAAACTGACGGTAATATAAAATGAACTGGTAGCAAAAATGAAAATAACATTCAGTCTTTAACTGATGGCAGATTATTAACTGATGGTTAAAAAAGAGAGTAACAGACAAGCTTTTACTGCCAGGCTGATTGCCGCGTGTGACAGCGCGGGAATTGTCGGACATGGACGGAACAAACAGGTTGCACAGGCACTGCAGGAAAGGGGATGCAGGATCTCAACACCGGGGGTCTGGAAATGGTTCAACGCGCAATCGATTCCAGATGACAGCAATTTACTGGCGCTCAGCCAGTTACTGGACGTGCGCGTAGAATGGCTGCAGTTTGGCATGGAAAAACCCGCTGCCACGATCGGCCAGCAGACGTTGATGGACCCACAACATCTGTTCCGCGTTGAAAGTCTGGATATTGGGCAGCGTAGCGCTCAGGGCATTGCTGCGCGTGATGATCTGGTCGAAACCATTCAGGCGATCGAGTATGGGCTGGATGAGGCGCGCGTGCTGTTTAGCGGTCGTCCGGCAGAGAACATCCGACTCATCGCGCTGAACAATGATTCCATGGCTGGTACCTTTGCGCCGCGCGATCAGCTGTTTGTGGATATCAGCGTGCACCGCTTTGACGGCGACGGGATTTACCTGTTCACGCTAGACGATCAACTTTATCTCAAACGTCTGCAGCTGCAGCACAGAAAGGTCGCGGTGATCTCTGACAACAAGCGCTATGAGACCTGGTACCTGACGCTGGATGAGGCGGCCTCATTGCAGGTGGTAGCGCGTGTCATCATGAGCCAGGCCCGCGATTATCAGATTTTAGGTTGATCACAAAACGTATTGAGTGGGTAAAAAAATAATCTGGCTGAAATCATAAATTTAACTGACGGTAAATAAAAAATTAACTGTTGGTGTTTGCCAATGCATTAGAACCTGTTAATAATTTGACCATGGAAGGACGACATCACTGCTCCCGGATGAGCCCGCTCTTAAACAATTGAGGCGCTGCACAAGCGCGATACCCACCACCCAAAGTCAGTGAATTTTGGGATGGGGTGGATGCGCATTATGCAGCGTCGTCAGCTCTCTTCTGACTTCACTCTCCTCTGCTTTTCCCTGGCCGCGAACGCAGCCGGGCGGGTCGATGTCGAGTGTTTGCAGTGGAATAGCGGACGCTTCGGCTTCAGCCGACACGCCGCGCCTGCCACCCCATCGCCAAAAACTCATTCACAGGAGGAGTTATGGCGATTATCCAGTATGGCAAGTCAGTCTTCACCGGGAACGCGCGCACCCGTCGTCACCGACGCCGCCAGTCACTTAGCCGCCTGAAGCACAGTATCGACTGTGCCTTAGGCCTTGAGCCCGATAACCCAACCCTGCGTAGCGCAGAACGCATCTGCCAGCGCCAGACGCAATCGCGAGTCGACTGTGCGGTAATGGCACCTACACGAAGTCAGGCAGAGAGTGCCAGCTTCGATAACTGCTGTCTTCCCCACGTCCATTTGTACGCCGTGCGCTAAATCCTTGTCGTATTTCCCAGCTTTAAGCGGAACGTTTCGTTATTGCTCACTGTTTAGCCTCGCTTGAGCGTAGCGCGGATAACGCGCGGTATCACAACGGGCAATAGATCAGTGAGATTTATGTTTTGGAGTCTTTGCGCAGTCATTTTTCCATCGTTGCGCCCGTCAAAGAGGAATCGCTATGAGCCAGATTATTGCCATTTTGAATTTTGAAGAGGGCTACCGTGAGGCGCCCTACCTTGATACGCAAGGGTTTCCTACCGTGGCCGGCGGTATCCGCATCGGACCAAAAGGAGCCTCACTCAGCAACTACATCTTCCAGGTCCCGCGACGAGTGGGGGATGTGTGGAAGCAGTGCATTGTGGAAAACAAAGTGCAGGAGATGAACCAGCGTGCTCTGGTGCAGCAAGCGCTAAGCAAGTGCAGTGAGGCGCGCTGTGATGTGCTGATCAGCATGGCATACCAATTGGGCGTCGATGGATTGTCCCTGTTTCGCGGCATGCTGAGTGCCATCACGCAGGGGGACTTTAACGGCGCTGCCAATGCCATGCTCGACAGCTTGTGGGCACGGCAAACGCCCGGGCGCGCACGGCGCCACGCAGAGGTGATGCGCAGCGGCAGCTACGACATTTATCGGGGGCTGTTATGAACATGAGATGGACGGTGTTTGTCATCGCGGTGCTGGCGGCAGTGATTGTGCTGTTGTTGCTCCAGCGTTTTACCACGCTGGAGTTCGTCAAGCATGCACGATTATTGTTCAAAACCTGGTCAGTGTGGCTGGCTTCATTGGGTTCGATGCTCAGCGCCTGGGCGCAATCCTTTCCTTCATCCGCGCTGGATGCCTGGAATGCACTGCCTCAGGACATCAAAGACATTCTTCCTCACAACTACCTCGGGTTGATTGGTGCCTTCATGGTGGCGATGGGGGTTCTGGCGCAGTTTGTTCGGCAGAAAAACCTGATCGAACAGCGCAAAACGCTGGAGGAGAAACCATGACGCTTATCACTTCACTGCTTGGCGGCAGCTGGCACTGGCTGGCTGCGCTGGCGGGCATTGTTGCGGCACTGATTGCCAGCTACTTCGGTGGCAGAAAGATTGGCAAGGTGCAGCAACAAGCCAAATCAGAGGTGGAATCCGCGAACAAAGCGGCCGTGCAGGCTGTCGCGGTTAACCAGCAGCAACAACAGTTGCGCGAGGAGGCTAAACGTGTGGAAGCCAGCAATCTTAACCTTGATGACGCTGCTGCTCGCGACAAGCTGCAGCACTCGAAATACAACCAGCCCTGAATCCCCCGTCGTTATCGACTCTGCTTGCACGCTTTTCTCCCCGATTTACACCCACGGCAATGATGCCGAGCGTATGGATGTTCGCACCGTGCGCGCCATCAACAACCACAACGATCTCTGGGATCAGCACTGCGGCCAATTGGCGCAGTAACGCCGTTCCCACACTTGCATTGCAAACCTGAAAAGGCCGAGGAGGCTATGATGATCGAAGTTAATTCATTTGCAGAACTGCGCACCACCACGCCGACTAAAAATGGCGATCTGGCGTTTTTGCGCCGCTACAACGTGGACTCCACCTTCCATGGAGGCGGTGACTTTACCGGTTTTATTGGCACCACCACCGCGGCAGACGATGGTGGTACCTTAGCCATTGGTAATGGCTTCTACTGGAAACGCGTGATTAACGATCCTTCTGACGTGAACGTCTATCACTTTGGTGCCAAAGGGGACGGTTATGCCAATGACACGGACGCGGTTAATCGCATGCTAACCTGGACGCAGAATTACAGCGGTAATGTTAAGGACCTGCCGATTCGTTTTCCCGGCGGGAAGTTTTTGATCAGTCCAATTGATATCAGCGGCACCGATAACGCCTTCTTTGGCCTGCAGGGTGATGATGTTGAGCTGGGGTCACTGCCGCGTACCACGATTATCTCGGATAAGAGTGCCAACCCGGTATTCAAGGTGAAGGCGCGCCGCACCTCGATTCGCGGCATTGCCTGGAATGGTCAGGCCTCGGCCGATATCACCACCAACAAAGGCACCATCACTGCCGATATGTGCAGCAACGTCCAGCCGTTCTTCGAAAATACCTGTATCGAAGGCACCACGGTAAACATCTACTGTTTCCGCGCACAGAATAACGGCGGCACGGTGATTAAAGTGCTGGACACGCTAGACAGCAAATTTGACCAGATTTATACCCTCTACACCTATGCGCGCGTCTTCGATGTGGGCTGGTCAAATTCACCCAACGGTGTATGGGATCACTCTACCGCGATTGAGATTTGTAACTGTAACTTCCAGACGGGTTATGGTGACGCCACGTTGTATATGCCGCGCTGTACACAGGGGATTTTGCGCAATGTGTGGATCGAGCACACGCGTAATCCAGGGGACTTGTCGGATGGTGGCTGGACCATTGACACGCTCAATATCGAGGATTGCGGCAATCCTTTCAATCTCAATAATGCGCGCGTGGTGATGCGTCAAATCAACCTGCAATCCGGCGCGAAAGTGTCGAACGATCTGGTTGCCGGCAGATGGCTCTCCACCTTCGAATATGGCTATCGCCGTGACGAGAGTTACGGCAGTTTCCTGACCGGATCGTTACGTGCCGGCTATTATAGCGGCTACAAAATCACCAATAACACTTCAACCGACAACTGGTATCGCCTGGGGCAGTTGTTCTTCCCCAATGCGAACCAGCAGTGGGTGATGGAGTTTATTGGTAAAGCCGATGCCACCCAGCCCACCGGTACCGCCGGCACCCCGGTTAACGTGGCCAGTAGCGGCAAAACCTGGATCAATTTGCAACGGCTGGATACGGTGTGGGCGGATGCCTTTCATATGGGGCAGCCCGCCATCCTGGATATGCGTTACGGCCGTGTCGGCACCACTTATGCCGTGGTGTGGGTGAAGCTGAAAGCCAACAGTGGCGACACGATGCTGAACCTGAAAAATACCGGTCCGACGCGATTCGATAGCGGTTCCTGCTCGCTGTTCCAGTCTGATCTGTCGGTCGTTACCGATACCACCACCATGGGCACATTGAAGCCAGCCGCACGCTTTGGCATGCACAATGGGCTGGCGGGGATTGGTGCTAATGAGAAGGGCGTGCTGACGGTAGCCACCGCTGCCGGAACGCCAACCAATAAAACCACGCCAACCGGCTTTGTGCTGGTAAATATCAACGGTGTTGACCGTAAACTGCCCTACTACGACTGAAATCCAACCTATCTGGCGAGGCTGCGGCCTCGCCTTTTTTTTTGATCAAAATGCACACTGTGCAGTTCCGTTGCGTCGTCTATTTAAAAAAACGAGCCTGTCAGCCGCACAGGATAGCGATTTGCTCATATGGAAGGTGTTAACTCTCTTTTTATTTTAGTTAATGCGCACAAAAAACGTGAATTTGACAGGTGTGTGGTTTTTAGTACGGCACAAGGTAAAAGATGGCTCAATTTATCAGATCCGTTCTTATCTCAAGATTCATTACAGTTTAATTTACTCAGTTAATTAGCAGGTTAACTTATAGAACAAGGTGTTAGCGAAGTATGGCCTTGTCAGTCCATTTCTATCTTATTATTCCTAACAGTATTTGACTGCCGCCTTAATCAGTTTTCTGAAAACCGATTCATCCGCGCTAATCTTTCCCCTTCAACGATATCTCATTTCCAGCTAAGTAAATTCCGTATTGGCCTACAGGCCATTGACCTCATCGCCTTGTCTGGTGAGAATGCGATTAAAAGTTTGAATCAGATCGCAAAATTAGGGCCCTGAGCCCATTGCAACACGGCTGCGAGAGTCATGTTGAATTAACGCCACTTGCCATTATCGAACGGCGAAAGACGCATCGAGATAATAAAATGGCAGGGCATACAGCAAAATCGTTAATGTCGTCACGTTCGTTGAGAAGGCCGTCTTTAGATGCACCTTTTCAATCCCGGTCGGCATTTCTTGTGGTGCAAAAAAATTCAGTAGGCTGCACCCGTTTTAATCATATGAATGGCATGTTGATAATTGGCGTTTCTTATTGATGTCACGGTGATTGCACTAAGCGTCATCTTGTCTTCAAAATAAGATTTAATGTAACTGCTTGATATTTCACTGAACTCGTCTGAGTGCAGTGTGGTTTCTTTGCGTCAAAAATAGCCCGTATCAGGTAGTCAGTACACTGGTAGCTGTAAGCCAGGGGCGGTAGCCTGCGCTTTTCGTTAAATGAATGAATAATAAAATTGCACGATTTGATTAGCGATAATCTTATTTAGCCCACCGTTTTATGAGCGTTTAAAGGCCGGTAATTCCTGCCTGAGGAAACTCCTAAATAAATCAAAGTTAATGTTAAGCCGGACGAAAGTGACGTGAAGTTTGGCTTAGCCATGAATCTCACTGAGGTTGATCTGTGAAAGATAAATTAAAAAATTCGATGTGGATGATTGCTGAAAAACTCATCGCGGTGTTTGGTCTGATTTTTGTGACGTCCTATGTCGCGAAATATGTTGGACCGACCACCTTCGGCATTATCTCACTCTCCATGCTGGTGTTTCAGTTTATTCAGTCGATCGCCGTTATGGGCAGCGATGTGATTTTGCTGAAGCGTATTTCGCAAAATCGTCATTCAGGTATTCGCCTGATGATGGCGACCTTTCTGCTGGTGATGCTGATTTACTGCGGTTTAGCGCTCAGCGGCATGGTGATCATGGGAGAGGCGTGGAGCAGTGAAGCGCTGGTATTTATCTGCGCAGCGGCGATTGCCTGTCTGTTCTCGTCGATTGATCTGGTCAATATCTACAACGAGGCCATGCTCAACGCCCGACTCAATGTGATCGCCAATGTGATTGGCCTCGCAATCAGTCTGTCAGTGCGCTTCATTATTTCATATCTGCAGCTGGATCCTCAGTTTCTGGCGATCCCCATTGTGCTGGCCACATTGCTGCCGTTCAGCATCAAGCTGGCGATCTTCTGGCGCTATCATCGCCAGGGGCCGATCCCCGCGCTGCGCCACATCAAAAAGTATTCGCGCTACATGGTGGCTTCCGGCATTTCGCTGGTGTTCTCGGTAATCGCCATCGCGATTTATACCCGCGTCAACCAACTCAGCGTTTCGTATTTCCTTGGCGTAAAAGAGGCGGGGATATTTGCTGTCGCCATGACGCTGGCAACCTCATGGGTGTTTTTACCCAACGCCTTGTTGGCCTCATTTTTTCCGGCGTTCTTTGCCGAGCGTGATGATGAGCAGTCAATTATCAAAGCGCAAAAACTGCATCTGCTGGTGCTGGGAGTATCCGCCATCGTGATCATGGCGATATGGCAACTCTCGGGCTGGTTTATCCGTGATTTTTACGGCGAGGCGTATCTCGATGCCATCGCGCCGACGCTGTTGCTCAGTGTGGGTGCGATGTGTGGTGTGCTCAGCAGCTTAATGGACCGTTTTATTATTAAGTACAACGGTTATCGCTTTTTAGTGAAAAAGACCTTTGCGGTATTAATTATCTGCCTGGCATCGTCCATTTTATTGGTGCCACTTTTGGGTTTAACCGGCGCTGCCCTCAGCGTGGTATTAACCGAATTCCTCTCTTTCTCGCTGCTTAATTATTTCTTCACTGCGCAACCGGTGATGCGTATTCATCAGATTTTTTTCAACCCCAGGAAACTATGGCAGTTATTTGTCAATTACAAAACCTCAGACAGTAAAGAGAGTTTATCATGAATGAAAAACCACTTTTCAGTATTATTATTCCCGTCTATAACTCACAAAAAACCATCAAGCGGACATTGCTGAGTGTGCTTAATCAGACATTCAGTAATTATGAAATTGTGGTGGTCAATGATGGTAGCACTGATTCAACCCTAAACGTACTGGAGGAGTTTTCACGTTATTCTCAGGTCACGGTGATCAACCAAAGGAACGCCGGTGTCAGCGCGGCTCGCAATAGCGGGTTGCAGCAGGCCAGTGGGGAATATGTTCTGTTCCTCGATGCAGATGATTGGGTGGATGATGATTTCCTGATGATCTTCAAACAGAATCTGGAGGCATGGCCAACGGAGTCGATAGATCTGATGGTAGGCAACCTCAACGACGGTCGCGTGGGCAAGGTCTCTCGGGCTGGCTTCTTCAGCAATGAGGATATTCCTTATGTGCTCGGTGAGCTGGAGATGAGCGACAACATTGGTTATTTGCATAACAAGTGTTATCGCCGTCAGATACTGAGTGAGCTGAACCTGCGCTTTATCGAGGGGATCTCGATGAGTGAGGACCTGTTATTTAACCTCAAATTCTTCAGCTGTATTAGCAATTTTCTGGTCACTCAGGGAACGCCCTACCATTATGAAGATGTTGCCGGTTCATTATCCAAGCAAAAGGTTCATTACAGCGAGCTTAAAGTCAGGAAACAGTTTCTGACCACGCTGTATGATTCTATCGTTGAGAAATATCAGGGAAGCAATCTCGATTACCTGTTAAAAGGCATTTCAAAACGCGTGCTGGCGTTAGACATGCAAATTGTCACAGCGATGTATCATTCGTCGTTTTCACCTGCGGATATTGCGCAGGAAATTAATGAAATAAAGCGGGGGAAATACTCGAAAGGGATTTTCATTCTGCTGAATAAAAATGAAAAACTGAAGTACATGATTATGAATTTGAATACTATCACAGCGTACTATTTCCTTTATGCACTCTACAGAATGCGCGCATTCTGATTTGAAATTCCCCCGGGATTATTCTCTGTCATTGTCTGCTGCGGATATTCCTCAGAATACCGAGTGGAACGATGGCTTCGCCAGAGAGCAGTTGCCGGGGGAGTTTCACCTTTCTCTACTGCAGTCCCTGTGGCAACGGTTCGCCGTTGCCACATTTTCCCTGCCAGCACGACCCGCCTTTCACTCCTCGCTGTCTCGCGCATGATTCTCCTGCTAATACCCTGGGCAGTCTGCCATTCGAGCCCGACAAATCCTTGCACTCCAGCATGCTCTCAGGTCAAATAGCGCCCCATGCAAACGTTTGCGTGCGCGAGTCATGCAATTTTGTTGGTTTAATGACCGATTCACGCATTTATGACGGCTTTGTGATGCATGTCTTGCGTTCAGGCAACCTTAAGCCGTCAAAAACGCGTAGCATGTGCCCCGTCGCACCAATGGCATGTTTAGCCGCCGTGATTTCGGCTGCATTGTTTAAAGAGCTTTAAATTCTGGAGAGACAGATGGACAACTCACAAACCGTTGCGCAGGGCACGGTTGAGGCCCATTCAACAGGCTGGCGTAAAAGTGATACCGTGTGGATGCTGGGCCTCTACGGTACAGCGATAGGCGCAGGCGTTTTGTTCCTGCCTATCAATGCAGGTGCAGGTGGTCTAATCCCCCTGATTATTATGACAATCCTCGCGTTCCCCATGACCTACTATGCACACCGTGCTCTGACGCGCTTTGTGCTGTCGGGTAGAAATCCCGGTGAAGATATTACTGAAGTGGTGGAAGAGCATTTCGGGGTGGGCGCCGGCAAAATCATCACCTTGCTTTATTTCTTCGCTATTTTCCCGATCCTGCTGATGTACAGCGTGGCAATCACCAACACCGTCGACAGCTTCATCGAGCACCAACTTGGTATGGTGTCGCCGCCGCGCGTGGTGCTGTCATTGGTCCTGATCATTGGCATGATGACCGTGGTGCGCTTTGGCGAGCAGATGATCGTGAAAGCGATGAGCGTGCTGGTGTTCCCGTTTGTCGCGGTGCTGATGTTGCTGGCGGCTTATCTGGTACCACACTGGCACGGCGCAGCCCTGGAAACGCTGTCGTTCAGCCAGGGAACGGGCGATAGCAGCATCTGGATGACGCTGTGGCTGGCGATTCCGGTGATGGTGTTCTCCTTCAACCACTCGCCGATTATCTCGTCGTTTGCGGTGGCGAAGCGCAATGAATATGGCGCAGGCGCGGAAAAGAAATGCTCACGCATTCTCGCCAGCGCACACCTGATGATGGTGGTGACGGTGATGTTCTTCGTCTTCAGCTGCGTGCTGAGCCTGTCACCCGCGGATTTGCAGGCGGCGAAAGATCAAAACATCACCATTCTTTCCTATCTGGCGAACCATTTTAATGTGCCGATGATTGCCTGGATGGGACCGATTGTGGCGATGGTCGCCATCACCAAATCGTTCCTCGGCCACTATCTGGGCGCGCGTGAAGGCTTCAATGGAATTGTGGTGAAATCGCTGCGCAGCCGGGGAAAAAACGTATCGCCTCAGCGTCTGAACCGCGTGACAACCGGCTTTATGCTGCTGACCACCTGGCTGGTTGCCACCTGGAATCCGAGCATTCTCGGGATGATTGAAACTCTGGGCGGACCGATCATTGCGATGATTCTGTTCCTGATGCCGATGTACGCGATTCAGAAAGTCCCGGCGATGCGTCAGTACAGTGGCAAAATCAGCAATGTGTTTGTGGTCATTGTTGGCCTGTTAGCGATTTCGTCGATTGCGTATTCGCTGATGAATTAATGCAAAAGGGCGGCGCGATTCCTCGCGCCGCTCTGTCTTACACTGCCGCTGTCTTGAAGACGCTCATTGACTGCGCCAGTCGATCGGCCTGCTCCTGCAACGCTTGTGAAGCGGCAGAGGCTTCCTGCACCAACGCGGCATTCTGCTGAGTGACCGCTTCCATCTGGGTAATAGCCAGATTGATCTCACTGATACCGCTGCTTTGTTCGCTGCTGGCAATGGTGATTTCACTCATGATATCCGCCACGCTCTTCACGCTGTTCACCACTTCACCAATGGTGGTTCCCGCATGTGTCACCAGACGGCTGCCTTCATCCACTTTCGAGACTGAATCTTCAATCAGGACTTTGATCTCTTTCGCGGCAGAGGCGGAGCGCTGTGCCAGATTGCGCACTTCTGTCGCCACCACGGCAAATCCACGGCCTTGTTCACCCGCGCGAGCGGCTTCAACCGCAGCGTTGAGTGAGAGAATGTTGGTCTGGAAGGCAATGGAATCGATCACGCTGATGATATCGACGATCTTCTTAGAAGAGAGGGTGATCGCTTCCATCTTCTCGATGACCTGTTCCATCACCACGCCACCCTCTTTGGCGACGGTTGAGGTGGTGGCCACCAGCTGATTAGCTTCACGCGCGTTATCCGCATTGTGCTTCACGGTCGCGGTCATCTGCTCCATGGCAGAGGCGGTCTCTTCCAGCGAGCTGGCCTGCTGTTCGGTACGGGATGAGAGATCGATGTTACCGCTGGAGATCTGATTCGACGCGACGGCAATTGTGTCAGAACCGGCGCGTACGTTTGACACAATCGTCAGCAGGTTATCGTTCATCGCCTGCAGTGCCTGCATCAGCACGGCGGTTTCGTCTTTACCGCTAACTTCAATGTGTGAACTGAGGTCGCCCGCCGCGACTTTCTCGGCAATGCCCACCGCTTCATTCAGCGGACGCACAATTGAGCGCGTCAGCATAAAGCCAAGCAGCACGGAGGCGGCAATCGCGATCGCCGAGAAGATCAGCGTGATTTCGATGGCGGTAGAGCCGTCATCAATAATGCCAGAGCCCTCTTTGCGCAGTTGATCTGACTGTGAGTTGGCAAAAGCCACCGCGCTATCAAGGTAGGCGTTCTGGGTGCTGGTGATTTTCTTCAGCACATAAGTGCTGGCTTCCTCGAGCTTGCCTGCACGAACCAGATCCAGCACTTCATTCTTTTGCTGCTCAAACAGTTGGCTGGCGGCCAGCAGGCCGGCGATTTTCTTTTTACCGATTTCGGTAACCTGAATGGCTTCAATCTTTTTCATGGCGCTGTTGGTGCGCTCGGTTGCCTCATCCAACTGCTTATAACGTTGCACGTTATTTTCCGGACGCAGCGTGTCAATCACCATGCCGCGCAGGTATTTGATCTGATCGTTCACGCCATCGCGCACGTCAAAACCCAAACGGACTTTGACATAGCGGTCTTCCACAATTGAGGTGATGCCATTTTTGATGTTGTTAATTTTCATAATCGACGTCACACCGACTACGCCCAGTAGGGCCACGACAAGCGCGAAGGCTATCCCTAAACGGGCGCCCACTTTCATATTCTTTAAGCTCAACATTGGTTCTCCCCGTAATGCTAAATAGTGTTGTTTTCAAGACGGAAAAGCAGGCAGTTGGCCTGCATCAGGCTGATGTTTTATAAGGTAAAGATACTTACCGGCCGTAATTAATCGGGTATGGCAGCACCGGTTCAAGCGCTATCAGTTATCGGTTGTTAATGTTTTAACTTTAATTTTTTAGAAGTGCGTCACAAAATCGTTAACGTGATTAATGAGTGGATCGGTGTGTGTGAGCGCAGGCAGGGCGTAAAAAAGGCGCGAAAATCGCGCCTGATTAAAAAAGGGGGAGGAAAAAAAAGGATTAGCGTTTCTTCTCCAGTACGCGATGAATGACGCTCGACAGTTCGTTAATCTCAAATTTCGCCACATAGCCATCGGCGCCGACTTTACGCACGTGGTCTTCGTTGGCACTGCCGGAGAGCGAGGAGTGGATCACCACCGGAATCTGGCGTAATGCGTCGTCGCGTTTGATATTGCGCGTGAGCGTAAAACCATCCATCTCTGGCATTTCGAGATCGGTCAACACCAGCGCGATCTTGTCGTGGATCGACTCGCCTGCCGCTGCGGCTTCTTTCTGCATCTCGTTAATTTTGATCCAGGCTTCCAGACCGGTGTTATGCATGATGGCTGGAATGCCCATGCTTTTCAGGCCCTGCTCCAGTAGCTGGCGCGCGACTTTGGAGTCCTCCGCGACAATCGCCACCTGGCCGGGCTTGAGGTTGAAGTCTTTCGCCGTTTCAGCACTCGGCTCAACGCCGCGCACGGAAGGGATGATGTCATACAGAATTTGCTCAACGTCCAGCACCATCGCCAGGTTGTTACTCTGACCGTCGGTGTCGAGGCAGGCGATACTGGTGATATTGCGGCTACCAATGCCGGCTTCAGCGGTGTGCACCTGATTCCAGTCCAGGCGCACAATATTTTCCACCGACTCCACAGCAAAGGCCTGCGTGCTGCGCGCATATTCGGTGACCAGCAGCAGATTGAGGCCGGTTTCCGGTTTGCAACCGGTCACCGCGGGCAGGTCGATGACCGGGATAAACTGACCGCGAATACTGGCCATACCGAGCAGCGGTGATTGCATACCCGCCGCACGGGTAATGGTCGGCATTGGCACGATTTCACGCAGTTTGAATACGTTGATGCCGTAGAGCTCAGATTTGCCTTTCAGCTGATCGGAACCCAGGCGGAACAGCAGCAGTTCGAATTTATTGGAAAGCGCAAGGTTAGCGCGTTCATCGATCTCTTTCTGAAAATTATCCATCATGGCCTCAAGCGGAATCTGGGCAGGTAAAGGGGCAATGATTAACTTATCGGCAGCGCGGGAAAAAAATGAAGGGGTGGGCAGAAATTTTAGCGCGAGAGCGGATGCCCTCGCGCAAAAGGGGATTACTTCAGCAGGATGGCGCGGACGCTTTTGCCTTTGATCTTGCCTTCTTTCAGCTTGATCAGCGCTTTCTTCGCCTGTGCCGCATCGATCGCGACATAAGCATGCGTCTGCGTCAGGTCGATCTTGCCGATCTGATCGCCGCTAAATCCGGCTTCACCGGTGAGAGCACCGAGAATATCGCCCGGGCGGATTTTGGCTTTGCGCCCACCATCAATGCACAGCGTCATTTTAGTGGCAGGCAGAGCTTGCGCCGCTTTGCCCTTCAAGGTGGCGGAGGAAACCCAGTTGAGTTTCTGGCTCAGATACTCTTCCAGTGCATTAGCACGCACCATTTCATCGGGCGCGACAAAGCTCACGGCTAACCCTTTCTCACCCGCGCGACCGGTGCGGCCGATGCGGTGGATATGCACCTCAGGATCCCAGGCCAACTGGAAGTTCACCACTAACGCCAGCGATTTGATATCCAGCCCGCGCGCGGCCACATCGGTGGCAATCAACACGCGGATGCTGCCATTGGCGAATCGGATCAGGACGCGCTCACGGTCGCGCTGTTCCAGATCGCCATGCAGCGCCAACGCGCTGATCTGACGATCGTTCAACGCGGCGGCGATATCATCACATTCACGTTTGGTATTACAGAACACCACGCAGGAAGACGGCTGCTGCTGGCTAAGTAATGCACTCAGCAGGTTGCCGCGCTCATGGGCGCTGGCTTCAATAAACTGTTGCTCAATAGCAGGCAGTTCGGCTTTGTCTTCCGTGGCCACGGCCAATGCATCACGCTGGAAGCGCTGGCTGAGGCTGGCAATAGTGTCTGGCCAGGTGGCAGAAAACAGCAGTGTCTGACGTGCTTCCGGCGTGAACCCGATGATGGCTTCCATGTCGTCGCGGAACCCCATCTCCAGCATGCGATCGGCTTCATCTAGCACCAGCGTCTGCAGTGCGTTGAGGTCGAGGTTGTCACGCTTGAGATGATCAAGGATACGGCCCGGCGTGCCGACCACAATATGCGGGGCATGCACCAGCGAATCGCGCTGCGCGCTCATCGGCTGGCCGCCACACAACGTCAAAATTTTAATGTTGCGCGTGAAGCGCGCGAGTTGGCGCAGCACGTTACTCACCTGATCCGCCAATTCGCGGGTAGGGCATAACACCAAAGCCTGGGTCTGGAAGCGGCTGATATCGATGCGTTGCAGCAAGCCAATACCAAAGGCTGCCGTTTTACCGCTGCCGGTTTTCGCCTGCGCACGCACATCGCGCCCTTCAAGAATAGCGGGCAATGAAGCCGCCTGAATAGGTGTCATGGCGTCGAAGCCCATCTCGCGCAGGTTGTCGAGTTGGCTGGCAGGAAGTTGCGTCAGGGTAGAAAAAGCGGTCACGGGAATGTCTCAAATAGCGGTCAGGATTGCGGCGGTCAGTCTCGCAGAAAGGGCTGCTATCGGCAATGCAAATCGCGTAATTGATAACATAGTGAAATCGATTAGCGTGGTGATCGTTTGGTTAATTATTCACCTTTTATAGATGTAAAATTCTAATCATTTTTGTCTGCGTGCCTGGTTGCTTTAAATGGTGTGAAACGTCTTTCTTGAATGAAAAGGTGTAATTAGCGTTGATAAAGGGACTATATAGCGTCTTTTAGACCTGTTTTTGTCTATGTTACGCTTACGTGTCACTTAAGATGGGTAAAATTCCGATTAAAATAACCTGCCGTTTTGCTTTATATTTGGCGCGCCATTTGGCAAACAATAATATATTCAGAGGTCCACTTTGAGTCTTTACGTCCAGGGACAAAACGAAGACATTCTGAAAATCGTCGGCCGCGCCGTGTTAACCCTGCATCTGCACGGAGAGACCTTATCTTCGGATAAAGTCAGCTCCATGATTGCCTGTTACGCGGAAGAAGAGCCAGTTAGCGACGATGAAAACCAGCGTTTGTATGCGCTGGCGATTCAGATGTTATCGTAAATCCAGCCATCTGCAGTGGGCGCATGCCGCCCCTGCATTTACCGTTCATCAAGCCTCCTCACGGAGGCTTTTTTGATCTCAGGCACTGAACACTGCGGTACCACGCTGGAAGGTGGCACGCACCGGGGCAATCCGTGCCACCGCTTCGGCGGAGCAGCTCGCCTCAACCAGCATCATGTTGGCATCATCCTGCACTTTCGGCCACTGGCGCTCGCCCTGATTCGACAGCGGCAGGATGCCGCCGGTGGCAATGTGCAGTGCCCGGCTCAAACCAAACTCATCCGAACCGCGATAGAGTTGCGCATACAGGTTGGCTTTCTCCAGCATGCTGCCGGTGCCAAACGGTGACCAGTGATCGATCACGCTGTCGGTGCCGGTCATCACCGTGATGCCCGCGGCCTGCAATTGCGGTAACGGCATAGTGAGTTTGCCGATGGGGATAGTAGACGCCACGCTCATCTGTTGTTCAGCCATGCCTGCAATCATCTTATCGAGCGTTTTGCCTTCCAGCGTGGCCAGCGCAAAGCCATGGCTCAGCGTCACTCTGCCTTTGAGCGGCGGGTTCTTTGCGATGGTGTCCACCATATACTGAATGGCTGCCACGCCAGATGGCGCGGTTTCGTGCAGATGGATATCGACGCCACGATCAAAATCCAGCGCAATCTGGAACATGGCATCCAGCGAGGCCTGCATAGCGCTATCCACATTGGTGGGATCCAGTCCACCAACGTACTGTACGCCCATCTGCATCGCTTCGCGCATCAGGCCATCCACTTTTGAATGCAGTAAACCGTGCTGCGGGAAGGCGACAATTTCACAGGGAAATTCGGGGTGGTTCGCCAGCGCCAGCTTCAGATGCTCCAGGCTTTTCAGGCCACTCACCGGATCGATGTTGCAATGGCTGCGTGCTTCTGTGGTGCCTTTACTGTGCAATAAGCCGATCAACGCTTCAGCACGCGCCTGCGATGTTGGGAGCAACTGCGGGATCAGTACCTGCTCACGAGCAATCATATCCATGATGGTTTTGCCCTGGCGCGGACGCGGGGCTTGCCAGGGGCCGCTGTAAAATGTTTTGTCCAGGTGGATGTGCATGTCACGGGTGCGCGGCAACAGCAGCGAGCCTTGGGCATCCCACTGCGCAATGTCGGCGTTGCGCGCTGTACCGGCGGCTTCGATGGCGGCAAATTTGCCGTCTTTGACAGTGATATCGTAAAGCGCTGTCCGCGTCGCGATGATGTCGTTGCCGTCACGCTCAAAGCCTTCTTCGAGGCGTACGTTGAGCAATTGGTAATGGTCCACGCGCGGTGGCGGCGCAGAGATTGGCGATACGGCGGAAGAGGGCGAGGGAGCGGCGGCGCTCATACCGGCGGCCAGCAGGCTTCCGGCGGCGGTGAGGCGGACGCCCTGGCTAATGAAATCGCGACGGCTAGGTGAAGTGAGGTGCATCAGAGGCTCCAGTCAACAAGGAAAACGTTAATCTGGCAAAACCCGGGGCGCGGCGCTGCGATATTTCCCACTGCTGAGCAGTGGAAAAATCACTGCCACTTCAACTGGCAAAATTCGACTAACGCCTCGGCCAGCGCCTGCTGCAAATCGTCCTGTGGGGAACGGCAAAACAGCGCCAGCTCAAAGTGGCTGATCGGCGGTAAACCCTGAGTTTCATCCAGCACGCGATGCCCCGGCAAACGACAGCTGGCAGGCAGCAAGGTCAGGCCTAACCCCGCCGCGCTGGCACTGGCGAGCGCCACCAGACTGGCACTGCTATAACTGATGCGCCAGCTGCGGCCCAGCGCATCCAGCGTCTGACACATCTCCTCGCGATACAATCCCTGCTGGGGAAATACCACCAGCGGCACTGGCGTCTGCTCAAAGCAGGGGTGTTCGGCGCTGTCCAGCCACAGCAGGGGTTCCGGTCGCGCTGCCAGCGGACGTTCACCGCCGGGTTGCTTGATCAGCATGATATCCAGCTCTTCTCGCTGCCACGCACGATGCAAGTCGACATTCATGCCGCTCATCACGTCGAGGCGCAGCTGAGGATGTTCACGACTAAACTGTGCCAGCAGTGCTGCGGTGGGGGCTGCAAAATCCTCTGGCACGCCAAGGCGCAGGACGCCATCGCGCCACTTGTCGCTCAGTACATCGTGAGCCTCGCCGTTGAGCGCAATGATCCGGCGGGCATAGCCAAGTAATTTCTCTCCCTCCTCAGTTAACACCACCTGATGCGAGGTGCGTTCCAGCAGCGCTTTACCAATCATCTCTTCCAGGCGGCGAACCTGCTGGCTGACGGTGGATTGCGAGAGGTGCACGCGCTCAGCGGCGCGTGTGAAGCTGGCGGTTTCACATACCGCGACAAAACTGAGTAACTGCTGCGGCGTAAACATCGGCTGACGATTCATTTTTCCACTGATCGCTATGGCGTTATTTCATTTCCAAATAGTAACCATTGCTGCGACCCTGACAACCTTTCTACTGCAGGATTGTGTATGAACCGACATTCCGACGGATTGACGCTCGCCGCTTTGGTGCTGGCCGGGCTCAATATGCGTCCGTTACTGACCTCTGTTAGCCCCTTGCTGGGCGAACTTCGCCAGGCCATGAGCCTTTCTTCGATTGCCGCTTCGTTGTTACCCGCCGTGCCGATGGTGATGATGGGCGCGGTGGCGCTACTCAGTGCCTCCCTGATGCAACGTGTTCCGCTGCAACGTTTGTTGATCGCCGGGCTGATCCTGCTGCTGCTGGCGCTGGCCGCACGCGGTGTGATTCACGACGGGCAATGGCTGGTGGTCAGCGCGCTTTTTGCCGGGCTGGGGGTTGGCGTGGTGCAGATGGCGATGCCAGGGTTGATTCGTCAGCGCTTTGCTCAGCGCAGCGCCCCGGTTACCGGGTTGTGGGCGGGCGCGTTAATGGGCGGCGGCGGATTGGGGGCAGCACTCTCGCCGTGGCTCAGCGCGCATTTCGGCTGGTCACTGGCGCTCACCGGTTGGGCACTGCCCGTATTGCTGGCGATTGTGCTGTGGTGGATCGTGAGTGTGCCGGTGATGCAAAGCGCAGAGTCGGTCTCTATGCCCTCGCTTTGGCGCAAACCGCGCGCCTGGTCGCTGGCACTCAGTTTTGGCCTGGTCAATGGCGGCTATGCGACCTGCGTCGCCTGGCTTCCGGATGCTTATCACCATCTTGGCTGGTCAGCACAGGCGGGCGGCTCATTGCTGGGCGTGATGATCCTTTGCCAGGTGGCAGGCGCGTTGTTGATGCCCTTGCTGGCGCGCAAGGCGGATCGCCGTCCACAGCTGATCATCAGTCTGGTTTGCCAGCTGGTCGGTATGTGCGGTTTCCTGTTTTCCCCCCTGTTAGCGCCATGGTTGTGGGCGGCGATTGCCGGATTTGGTTTAGGGGCTGCGTTCCCGCTGGCGATGGTGCTGGCGCTCGATCACCTGCCACATCCGCAGGCGGGTGCACGCCTGGTGGCGTTTATGCAGGGCGCAGGTTTCATCATCGCCGGGTGTATGCCGTTTATCGCCGGTCAGTTGCAGGCGCTGACGCACAGTTTTACCAGCGTGTGGATGATGCAGGGCGGCGTGACGGTGGGATTGATCGTACTGAATCTTCGCTTCCATCCCCACAGCTATCGTCGGGCCTTTGGTCAGACAGAGTGAGTATTGGTCCTACCAAAACGATTTAAATGTTGCCACATCGTCACATAACACGAAAAATCACCCCAGCGTCGTTGCTTTAGATTAACAATGCATTAACTATCTGGAGCCAGAAAGCCCCGCACTGCATTTTGGTCCTACCAATTTCAGTGAGCAGAAGGGCAAGACCTGCGGCGCAAACCTGCATTGCCGTTGCGCTGCACTCATCTGGTAACCTCTGGAGATAACGGCATGCCGGTGTGGCAACAAAACTACGATCCTCTCAACAATCTGTGGCTCTCCAGCCTGGTGGCGGTGATTCCGATTGTGTTCTTCTTCTTCGCGCTGCTGAAGCTCAAGCTGAAAGGCTATCAGGCGGGCACCGCCACGGTGGTGATTGCACTGCTGGTGGCGCTGTTCCTGTATGGTATGCCGTTGGGCCAGGCGCTGGCTTCCGTGGTGTATGGCTTCCTGTACGGCCTGTGGCCAATCGCCTGGATCATCGTCGCGGCGGTATTTGTGTATAAAATCTCGGTGAAAACCGGGCAATTCGACATTATCCGCGCTTCGATCCTCTCGATTACTCCCGATCAGCGCTTACAGATGCTGATCGTCGGTTTCTCCTTCGGCGCGTTTCTCGAAGGGGCGGCGGGTTTTGGCGCACCGGTGGCGATCACCGCAGCCCTGCTGGTGGGATTAGGCTTTAATCCGCTGTACGCGGCTGGCTTATGCTTGATCGTCAACACCGCGCCAGTGGCCTTTGGTGCGATGGGGATTCCGATTATTGTCGCCGGGCAAGTCACCGGACTCGACAGCTTCCAGATCGGGCAGATGGCCGGGCGTCAATTGCCGTTCCTGACCATCATTGTACTGTTCTGGATCATGGCGATTATGGATGGCTGGCGCGGTATCAAGGAAACATGGCCAGCGGTGATCGTGGCGGGCGGATCGTTCGCCATTGCGCAGTTCCTCAGCTCCAACTTCCTTGGCCCCGAGCTGCCAGACATTATCTCGTCACTGGCCTCTCTCATCTGCCTCACGCTGTTCCTGCGCCGCTGGAAGCCAGTACGTATTTTCCGTTTCGATGAGAAAACCGCCGTTGACCCGACGCAAACCTCTCAGCGCTATACGTTGGGCCAGATTGTGCGCGCGTGGATGCCATTCCTGTTCCTCACTGCCACCGTCACCCTGTGGAGTATTCCGCCGTTCAAGGCGCTGTTTGCTAAAGGTGGCGTGATGTATGACTGGGTGTTCAGCGTTCCGGTGCCGCTGCTGCATGAGCTGGTGGCACGTATGCCGCCGGTGGTGAGTGCGGCAACGCCTTATGCGGCCATCTTCAAGTTTGATGTGCTGTCAGCCACCGGCACAGCGATTATCGTGGCGGCGGTGCTGTCAGTTATTTGGCTGCGTATGAAGCCCGCTGCGGCGATCCAGACCTTCGGTGAGACGCTGAAAGAGTTGGCATTGCCCATCTACTCAATCGGTATGGTGCTGGCCTTCGCCTTTATCTCCAACTACTCCGGATTGTCTGCCACACTGGCCTTAGCGCTGGCGCACACCGGCAATGCCTTTACTTACTTCTCGCCGTTCCTTGGCTGGCTGGGTGTGTTTCTGACAGGATCCGATACCTCTTCTAATGCGCTGTTCGCGGCGTTGCAGGCCACCACCGCGCAGCAGATTGGTGTGTCGGATGTGCTGCTGGTGGCCGCCAACACCACGGGGGGCGTGACGGGTAAGATGATTTCACCTCAGTCGATCGCCATCGCCTGCGCCGCCGTGGGGCTGGTGGGTAAAGAGTCGGATCTGTTCCGCTTTACCGTTAAACACAGTCTGATCTTCACCTGTATGGTGGGGGTGATCACGACACTGCAAGCTTATGTCTTAACCTGGATGATTCCATGACAGAAAACACGCCGCGATTAGCGGAAACGCTACGGGCGCGATTGCTCGCCTGGATTGAGGAACATCAGCTGGAGCCGGGTATGCGCTTACCGGCCGAGCGTCAGTTGGCCGCTGAGTTCGGTGTGTCACGCTCATCATTGCGTGAGGCGATTCAGCAGCTGATCAGTAGCGGCGTGTTAATCAGTAAACGCGGCGGCGGTACCTGGCTATGTGAGCCGCAGGAACCTTGGTCGGAACAGCGGATTGTCGAGCCGATTCGCCAACTGCTGGCGGATGATCCGGATTATCGCTGGGATATCCTGGAAGCGCGCCACGCCATCGAAGCCAGTACCGCCTGGCACGCCGCCCTGCGTGCCACGGAAGCGGATAAAGAGAAGTTGCGTCTTGCCTTTGATGCTCTGCTGAAGATGCACGACTGTGACGATCCTGATATCGCGGCGCAGGCCGATCTGCGCTTCCATCTCGCCATTGCTGAGGCCTCGCACAATGTGGTGCTACTGCAAACCATGCGCGGTTTCTTCGATTTGCTGCAGTCTTCGGTACTGCACAGCCGCCAGCGCATGTACACCCAGCCGGTGATTTTTAATCGCCTGAATGAACAGCACCAGGCGATGTTCGATGCGGTGATGTCCGGTGATGCCGAGTCGGCACGCCAGGCGGCGATGGATCACCTCGGCTTTGTGCATACCACCTTGAAATCGCTCCATGAAGATGAAGCCCGGCAGGCGCGGATTACCCGCTTGCCAGGCGAGTCCCTGGATAATCGTAAGGAAAAAAACTGATGATCATCTCTGCAGCCAGTGACTATCGCGCCGCGGCGCAACGTATCCTGCCCCCGTTCCTGTTCCATTACCTTGACGGCGGCGCGTATGCCGAACACACCCTGAAGCGCAATGTGTCCGATCTGTCGGACGTGGCACTGCGTCAGCGTGTGTTGAAGAACATGTCCGATCTCAGTCTGGAAACCAAACTGTTCAACGAAACGCTGTCGATGCCGGTCGCGTTAGCGCCTGTGGGTTTGTGCGGCATGTACGCGCGACGCGGGGAAGTACAGGCCGCGCGTGCAGCGGCACTGAAAGGCATTCCGTTCACGCTCTCCACCGTATCGCTGTGTCCGATTGAAGAGGTGGCGCCTGCCATTAATCGTCCGATGTGGTTCCAGCTGTATGTGCTGCGCGATCGTGGCTTTATGCGTAACGCACTGGAACGCGCGAAAGCGGCGGGCTGTTCGACGCTGGTCTTCACCGTGGATATGCCGACGCCGGGCGCGCGCTACCGCGATGCGCATTCGGGCATGAGCGGGCCTAACGCGGCGATGCGTCGTTACTGGCAGGCGGTGACACATCCGCAGTGGGCGTGGGATGTGGGGCTGAATGGCCGTCCGCACGATCTCGGTAATATCTCTGCTTATCTCGGTAAGCCCACCGGATTGGAAGATTACATTGGCTGGCTGGCCAATAACTTTGACCCGTCGATCTCATGGAAAGACCTGGAGTGGATTCGTGAGTTTTGGGATGGCCCTATGGTGATCAAAGGCATTCTGGATCCCGAAGATGCGCGTGATGCGGTGCGCTTTGGCGCGGACGGCATTGTGGTTTCTAACCATGGCGGACGCCAGCTGGATGGCGTGCTGTCATCGGCACGCGCACTGCCCGCGATTGCAGACGCCGTGAAAGGCGATATTGCCATTCTGGCCGACAGTGGTATCCGCAACGGGTTGGATGTGGTGCGTATGATCGCGCTCGGTGCAGACACGGTGCTGCTGGGCCGTGCCTTTATCTATGCGCTGGCGACCCATGGCCAGCGTGGCGTTGAGAATTTGCTGAATTTGATCGAAAAAGAGATGAAAGTGGCGATGACGCTGACCGGGGCAAAAACCATTGCCGAGATCACCCAGGATTCGCTGGTGCAGGCAAATGCGCTGCTGAGCGAAGCGGGTTTACACCCGGCCCGACCGCGTGCCGTGAGCTGAGGCGCGGAAAGCAAAATGAGTGGCGTTGTCTATACTGACTGCTGTCTGACTAACAGGAGGAATGACATGACCATTCATAAGAAAGGATCGGCCCATTGGGAAGGCGACATCAAAGGCAAAGGTACCGTGAGCACCGAAAGCGGCGTGCTGAACAACCAGCCTTACGGATTTAATACCCGTTTTGAGGGTGAGAAGGGCACCAATCCGGAAGAGTTGATCGGTGCTGCACATGCGGCGTGCTTCTCCATGGCGTTGTCGCTGATGCTGGGTCAGGCTGGCCATCCGCCAAAAAGCATCGACACCACGGCGGATGTGTCACTGGACAAAAAAGGTGAAGGTTTTGCCATTACCAAAATCGCACTGACCAGCACCATTGCGTTGCCAGGCATCGACAGTGCCAAATTTGATGAGATTATTCAGAAAGCCAAAGCGGGCTGCCCGGTCTCTCAGGTGCTGAATGCTGAGATCAGCCTGGACTATACGCTGAATAATTAATCGCCCTTACGGTTTACCAGCGGTAGAATAGCGATGCGCCTTCGGGCGCATCGTTGCTTTCTGCCGTCTGGAGGATGCGTGGGGAAAAAACTGGCTGCAACTAAACACTGGAAAATGATTGTGGTGCTGCTGTGCATCTGCGGCGCGCTGATGCTGATTCGTTGGGCTGCCATGATATGGGGCTGAAAGACTGGATCTGCCGCCATAAGCTCGGCGTGCTAGTGATGGTGATTCTGGTGCTGGAAGGGGTGCACTATCTGCTGACCGCCTCCTGGTTACCGTGGCAACTCGGTTGATTCAGGCGTATTCGCTGTCTGGCTGGCGAACGTTACGCACACTGCTGCGCGCAATGCGATAGGCCTTGCGTGGGTCACCCGCCACAAACTCAAAGGTGGGTGAGTAGTAGAATGGCAACCAGCCTTCAAAGCTGCTCTCCCACTCCCAGCGCACCGGGCAGGGCCAGAGAATGCCATCATACAAAATGTAATAAACCCAGCGTCCGTTTGGACGACGGGGGCGATGATTCTTCATGGGATTCACAACGGTAATAGTGTAAAGCAGCTTATATTTTGGACGCTGCGCGCCGATCTTGCAATGCCGTCTGGCTTATTTTTTGTACAATGAACATAAAATGGCACCGAATTAACGGTGCACTTCCCCGCACAGCAGGACCACATTCGGCCGGACTTTATGGATGCGATCGGCCATTTGCTCACAGGCCACTTTGGTCGGGTAGATACGTTCTGACACGGGTAAGGCGTCACAGGCATCGTGTCCACACGCGCTCACTAACAACACAAAACCAATCAGCATGATTGGACTCCTTTAACACGTTCCTGATGATACGGAAGCAGTGGCTGTTCGTTCCTTTTTTTAATCCAGTATAGCCAAACGGCACGAGAGTCAATGATCACCCCGAGCGGCCTTGTGGTGCGAACGGTGAGATTATAACCAGCCGGACGCACATCAGCAGTACAATCTGGGCTAAACTGTGCGGCCCTGACAAGAATGATGAGTGAGTGACCAATGTTGAACGAAATTGCCCATCCGGCCAGCAGCCCAAAACAAGCCGCGCTACAACTGGTGATTGAACTGGTGCGTGCAGGCAAACTCAGCCCAATGCAAGGAGATGCTTCAAACATGATTTCTATCTACGAGCAGTTCAAAGCCCATTTTGAGGCGGACAAACACAAAGACTCGGCCATTTCCTGATGCTTTTATCCTAAAAACAGCGCAAGAGATTGCGCTGTTTTTTTTATGCGTAGAACCAGGCGGGCAGAATCGCGATCAAGTTATTCAACGTATGCAGGAAGATGGGCAGCGCGAGGCTATTGCTGCGCAGACGGGCGTAACACAGCAACAGTGAAAACAGCGTCAGGGCCACGATGGTTTCCCAATGCACGTACTGCGTGTGCATCGCGGCGAACAGCAGTGAGGTGAGCAGCATGCAGGCGAAGCGACTCTTCGGCGCCCACAACAGAAACCCCTGTAACAGAAAACCGCGGAACAACACCTCTTCAAACACTGGCGCCAGCAGCACGGCGGTTAGCAGCAGGATCAACATCGAACTGCGACCCTGTTGGCTCTGGGCAATCAACCAGCCTTCCGGTTGCAGGAATTGCGTTTGCGCCACCATCAGTGCCACCAGCGCACCCACAAACAGCAACGCCTGGCCAGGACGGAGATATCCCAGCGGAATGTCAGTGCGGCGTTGGCAATAAAAACGATACAGCGGATAAATGACCGCGAATTCGAACAAGCAGAGCACAGGCACCAGTAAACCGTTATTACGCAGCGCCCCGTAGTTGGGAAACAGCGTAATCAGCATGGTCACGACGTAATACACCACAAAGCTCGCGGCATAGAACAGCGTCAGCGTCACTTTGTCGGATTGGGTGTCCATAGTCAGCTCAATGGGCAGAGGAAAACGCATAGTAGCAATGGCGATCATTGCTGTCGAGATGGCCCCACACAGAATCGCACTGCTCAAAAATTCCGCCGCGAGGACTAAATCTGCGGCGGCCTGCGCCGATAACCGAAAAAACCATTACAGGACAGAGGCGTCTTGAACGCGCACCCTGTCTTCTCTTTTGCTGCCTCTGTTTTGCGAGCATATTGCATGAATTCTGAGTATCACCGGCACGCGACCTTGCCTGCCAGGGCTAATATGGAAGCGCACACCGTTCGGGTGACGCGACGCAGTTTGCGCACCTTGACGTCGCTGCTGTTTGGCGTGCTGCTGCTTTCAGTCGTGATGGTGCTGGTGATAGCCCACCGACAAAACAGCGACTCGATCCAGCAGGATGTCAACCTGATGCGCCAGGCCTGGCAGCAGCAGCAGCAAAATATGATTATTGATGTGCGTGATTACGCGAACTGGGGCGAAGGCTGGAAAAATTTGCACCTGACGGTGAATAAAGTCTGGGCGTGGGACGAGGAGAACTTAGGGCCGGGTCTGTACAAGGAGTATCACTACGACGGCGTGTTTGTGATCGATGGTGCAGGCAAAACGCGCTATGCGGTGGTGGATGGCAAATTGTCAGAGGCTTCGCTGGAGAGTTGGTTAGGCGGGCAAAGCGCATTGTTACTGGCCGCCGCACGTCACCAGGCTGAGGAGGGCATCACGCGCAATGCGATGATTAATCAGCAGCCGGCATTGGTGGTGGCTGCGCCGATCACCCCAGGAAAGGTGCCCAATCTCCCCACTATCCCTGGCCCGCCTTCGGTGATGGTTTTCGTGAAAATCATGACACCGGAAAAAATGCAGGCACTTGGCAAGTCGCTTAACGTGATTGCCCCACGTATTGCCAATGGCTTAAATGATGCGTTGTATGAACCGCGGCTGGTTGAGCCGGTGATCCAGGGGGAACCGCTGGTGTTGCGCTGGCAGGCCAAAAATCCCGGTTTTGGCGTGATCTGGCTGATGATGCCGCTTTTGCTGTTTACGGCGTTGGCGGTTGCGCTGGTGACACGCCGGGTGGTGCGCCATGCACTGCATAATGCGGTCATTTCAGATCGTCGCTTTGAAATGCTGGCCATCAGCCAGCGTGAGCTGGCCAACAGTGAAGAGCGTTTTCGCGATCTGGCAGAAGCGGCCTCGGACTGGATTTGGGAAGTCGACGATCAGGGCCGTCTTTGCTATCTCTCCTCGCGCTTTGCGGCAGTCACCGGTCACGATATCAAAAGCTGGATTGGACGCCCGCTGGATCAGCTTCTAAGCCATCCCAGCCATTCGCTGGTGGCCTGGCTGCTGCGTCAGGGCGATGAAGTGCAGCATGTGCCGCTGCGCTGCCAATTTATGGCCGCCAATGGTGAGCGTCGTATCGGTGAACTGATGGCGAAGACCATTCGCCGCAACGGCTTGCGTACCGGCTTTCGCGGTGCAGTGTCTGATATCACCCATGAAGTGGATGCGGAAGCACGCATCCAGTTCCTGTCACGCCACGATCTGCTCACTGGCCTCGCCAACCGCATGCAACTGCAGGAATTTCTGACCACGCATCTGGAACACGCCACGCAAGCGACACCGCTGTTTGTCATCAGCTTCGATCTGGATCAGTTCAAACCGATCAACGATTCGTGGGGCCACGCGGTGGGCGATGTGGTGCTGAATGAGATCTCTCAGCGGCTGAAAAATCTGATTGGTCCTGATGAGCTGGCGGCACGGTTGGGCGGGGATGAGTTTATTCTGCTGCTGCGCGAAAGCTCGCGTGCCGGTCTGGAGTATCGTTGCCGAGCGCTGCAACGCGCCGTCCATCAGCCCATTATCACCGGCTCGCACCAACTGAGCCTGACCGCCAGCATGGGTATTGTCAGCGCACCGCAGGATGCCAGCCAACCGGAAGCCTTGCTGCGACTGGCGGACATTGCACTCGGTCAGGCACGCACGGCTGGACGCGATCGCTGGGTGTGGTACTCCAACGATATGGCCAACCATATTCAATCGAAACGCGATATGGTGCAGGCGATTGAAGAGGCGCTGCGCAACAACACGTTTTCACTGCACTATCAGCCGCGTTACCAGCTGCAAAGTGGACAGCTGGCTGGCGCGGAAGCGCTGATTCGCTGGCAAGTGGCTGAGGAACAATGGATTACCCCTGACCGCTTTATTCCGCTGGCGGAAGAGAATGGGCTGATCGCTGCCATCAGTGACTGGGTACTCATGCGCGCCTGCCATGATGCCAGCGATTGGGGCGACCAGCGCTACGTATCCGTGAACATCTCTCCGGTGGAATTCCGTAACAGCGATCTGGTGGATCGTGTCGCACACGCGCTGGCGGTTAGCGGTTTACCGGCCACACGGCTGGAACTGGAGATCACTGAAAACGTGACCTTCGAGCATCCCGATCGTGCGCTGGAAATCATGCAGGGGTTGCGTGCGCTGGGTGTGCGGCTGACGGTGGATGATTTTGGTACCGGCTATGCTGCCTTAGGCTATCTCAAAACCTTCCCGTTCAATGGCTTGAAAATCGATCGATCGTGGATGAAAGAGTTCCCGGAATCCAGACAGGCACAATCAGTGGTGGCGGGGATTGTCGGATTGGCGCGGGCATTTGCACTCACCATCACGGCAGAAGGGATTGAAACCGAAGCGCAGCTCAATGAGCTTAAGGCGCTTTCTTGTGAAGAGGGGCAGGGCTATTTTCTCGGCAAGCCAATGCCACTTGCGGCGTTTAAAGTGCGCTTGCAGAATGAAAAAGAAGCCGCTCAATAAGTGCGGCTTCTCGGTTATGGCGGCGGTTTAGCCGCCCATCTCATCAGGGCTTAACGCACCCGCACCGCAACCACGGTCATCAGGATGGCAAAGCCGATAAAAATGGCAAGTTCCATCATCGTCTCCTCAGATAATTCTTAGTTAATTATAGTGACTGAGTGCGTAATTTTTAGACTGGGCGTGCGATTAATCCTGGAAATTGAGAGGAAGATCGCGCGTTAGAGCACAATTATTCGACTCATCCTCTGTCATTGTTTTCACAATAAGGGCTTGCTTTGTTACTCTCGGGAACGGTTCGTTTACTATCCAGGAGGAGAAACTTGTGACCCATTATGGAAAAGCGTTACTGGCTACGGCCTTTTTTGCCTTAACCGCCTGTCAGTCCGCCAGCAAACCGGACAGCACCGCTGCCGTCAGCCACGATCCCGAAACCGATCAGTGTGGCGCATCGCAATATCAGAATTATATCGGCCAGCCACCGAGTAGCCTTGATACCCAACGCTTTGCGATGCCAGTGCGCGCCATTCCGTGGAACGGTGCCGTCACCATGGACTTCAATCTGCGCCGCCTGAACTTTACCGCCGACCAAAGCGGTAAAATTTCGCGGGTTTATTGCGGGTAAATTCAAACGGACATCGCATTGTCATCGGGCTGTCATGGCGCCGGGCGAGAATAGCTGCGCATTACGGAGATTTCCTCGTCACTCTCGAATATGCAATGCTCGTCTTGTTTCTTCCCGCCTCGGCGGGAATTTTTTTATCTATTAATCCGTACTGGATTAATTGAGGAGCGACGATGAGACACACCGGTAAAATCCTGCTAATCACCCTGTTATTAAGCCCACTGGCGCACGCCTCGAGCGAAGCCGCCTGGCAGCAAAACACGCAAAGCCGGCAGCAAGCTTGTCTGAAAGCCAGCGGCCTGAAAGGAGTGAAGGTGGTGGGGAAACCGATTCAGTATGACGATAGCGTCGGTTACGATGCGGTACTGCTGGAAGGGCGTTATCCACAGAAGCACATGAAAAACCAGCTCGGGCATGAGCTGTGTATGTATCAACGTGCGAGCGGTAAGGCTGTGGTCAGCGAAGCCGATCATCTGCGTGTCGTGAAGTAAAACGCGATGAGGCGCGCCTGCAAACGGCGCGCCTGCAAGCCGCTGAACGCTGCAGATGTTTTTAGAGCCCGCCTGCAAGCGGCAGGTCTGGAAGCCGTTGAGCGCTGCAGATGTCTTTAAGATCCACCGCAAACGGTGCGTCTGGAAGTCACTGAACGCTGATGTCTTAGGAGGATCCGCCTGCACACAAGGTGATTTGGCAGGCGGCTGAATGACGGCACATTACGGCTTTTGTTGTCTGTCTTCCAGCAGCTGCGCCAGCAAATTACGGTAGCTTTGTAGCTGCTGCTCATCTCCTTCAAATTCCAGTTTCGCAATCACCCGCGCAATGATCGCTTTGCTGGTCGCGGGCTGACCATCATCCATCAATTCGCGCATGATCGCTGCCAGCAGATCGCTCTCGTGCGGCGCATGCCAGGCAGGACTGTTGAAGTAGTCGGTAATCGCCCGACTGGCGCTGTTAGGATGTGTTCTCATGGCTGACCTCCGCAGAGACAACGATGCCCACCGCCGTTTATTGGCAGCATTGGGAAATATGGGTTAAGCATGGGAACTGTCCAGATCGGGCAGCGCCTCGCCAGCGATGGCCGGTGATTTTTTAAACATAGATGCGGCGTCGAATATTGTCAGTAATGAATAGACATATTTTTTCACGTTTGCTCTCTGTCGCGATGCGCTTATCTTGCTGAGTTGTTTGTTTCAGCACATAAAGACACTACAAATCGTGCCCCTTACACTATTTGCTGTGAGCAGAATCACGCACGGCAGCGGAAAACTGCGTTTTTAACCCGATGCCATGTTTTGCCGTCCAGCGATGTTATGAGGTTGTTAGACTGAACCCTCATTTCATTTTTTCTGATGTACACGCCCATGCTACGCTCCATCGAGTCCTGGAAGGTCAATCTGATATCGGTCTGGTTTGGCTGCTTTTTCACTGGATTAGCCATCAGCCAGATTATTCCCTTCCTGCCGCTTTACGTTGAGGAACTCGGTATCCATGGCGCCAATGCACTGAGCGTCTGGTCGGGTCTCACCTTCAGTATCACCTTCATCGTCTCTGCTGCGGTGGCGCCGCTGTGGGGCAGTCTGGCTGACCGTAAAGGGCGCAAGCTGATGCTGTTACGCGCATCCTTTGGTATGGGCGCGGTGATTCTGCTGCAGGCTTTTGTGACCGAAGCATGGCAACTGCTGCTGCTGCGTGCGCTCATGGGCCTGACATCCGGTTATATTCCTAATGCGATGGCGCTGGTGGCCGCTCAGGTTCCGCGTGAGCGCAGCGGCTGGGCATTGAGCTGTGTCTCCACCGGGCAAATTGGCGGCGTGATTCTGGGGCCGATGATCGGCGGGCTGCTGGCTGACTGGCTGGGACTGCGCATGGTGTTTATTGTCACAGCGGTGCTGTTGATGGTGAGCTTCCTTGTCACGTTGTTCCTGATCAAAGAGACCGGCTACACGCCAGTGAGCAAGCAGGACAAAATGAGCGGACGTGACGTGTTCCGCAGCCTCGACAATCCTCGTCTGATGATGTGTCTGTTCGTCACCACCATGGTGATCCAGATGTGTAATGGCTCGGTAAACCCGATCCTGACGCTGTTCGTGCGCGAGCTGGCACCCGATGCGCAGAATCTGGCCTTCCTCAGTGGTGTGATTGCTGCACTGCCGGGCGTTTCGGCGCTGATCTCCGCCCCTCGTTTGGGTAAGCTGGGCGATCGCATCGGCACGCAGCGCATTCTGATGGGCACCATGCTGTTTTCTCTGGTGTTGCTGATGGCGATGTCATTCGTTACCAGCGCCACCCAGTTAGGCGTGCTGCGTTTCCTGCTGGGCTTTGCCGATGGCGCGATGATGCCCGCAGTACAAACGCTGCTGGTACGCCACTCGCGCGATAATGTCACCGGACGCATCTTTGGCTACAACCAATCCTTTATGTATCTCGGGAACGTGGCCGGCCCGCTATTGGGTGCGGCGGTGTCTGCTGCGACCGGCTATCGCTGGGTCTTCTTCGCGACCGCCGTGGTGGTGCTGTTGAATGTCCTGCTTCTGCGCCGCTTCTATCGCCGCCCGAAAACCGAGCTGACTCCTCCGCTGAGCCAACAAGGTGAGGCCGCGAAGAATACTACTGGCGCAGCGTCATCGCGTAGTGCCACTGCTGCTGAGAAAGCAAAAACTCCGGGCTGACGCTGGGGCTCCATGAGTCGTCACCGCCCACGCCCATATGGAAGCCATCAAGGTGCAGCCAACAGCCTTCCTCTTCCCGCAACAGATGGCGATGCGAAGTATCCCGCAACTGCTCCAGGCTGTAGCGGCTGAGCGAGAAAGCAAAATCGCCGCTCGCCTGCCAGCTGCCGGTATCAAGCTGGCGCGTGCCGCAGCGCAATCCGTTCTCACCCGGGAACACATAGGCGGTACTCAGCGCAGCCAGCGGCTGCTGCCAGTGCGAAAACTGCGCCGCCAGTTGACGATCCGGATAGTTTTCGTGCGGACCCAGGCCGAGCCAGCACACGTTCTGCGGTGCGTTCCTCAACTGACAACGTAACCCGATGCGCGCGGGAGCAGGCAAGCCCGGCGCCTGTTGCACCTCGACACTGATGCTCAACTCACCGTTGCCACCGATCTGATAACGCTTGTGGCTGGTAAAGATCACCTGCCCATTGGCCTGCCACTGATGCCAGGTATCAATCAGCACGCTGTGTTTCAGACTATCGACCTGCATATCCAGCAGCACCGCTTCCAGCTGGTTATAGCCCGCGTGTTTCCAGCGCTCTACCCAGGCATTGGGATCGACATTGGCGGCTTCACTGGTGCCGATATCGTTATCAATCGGCGCGCGTACGAAGCACTCCTGCAATGACGTCAGCATCGTCTCTTCATCGTTAACAAACCACTGCACCAATTCCCCACTGCGGCGCGAGAAGTGCCAACGCTGTTGCGGCAATTGCACAGCAACCAGATCGTGATTGGCAATCAGTTCTGGCGCGGTTGGCGTGGCATCAATCACCCGTGGCATTAACGCAGCGGGCAGCGGCCATTGATCCCAGGCCACGCAGGCATCGGCTTCCGACCATGCGGTGGCCGCGATCTGATGCACCGCCAGATTCAGCCATGCATTTCCCTGTAAATGTTCAGCCGCAGGGATATCAATCACCTGGCTGCCCTGCGCGGCAAGATGCAGCGGCAGTTCGCCCCGCGCGAGTGATACGCCATCCTGTTCGATCGACCAGCGCAGCACTTCATTATCGCTGCTGCGGAACAGATACTCGCTGGAGAGGGTGAAACGCCAGGCGTTATTGGCATCGCGCTGGAACTGGAAGAACTGCTGTGCACGCTGTGCTTCAAACAGAGCAGGATGCGGCGTGCGATCGGCAAACACCAGGCCGTTCATGCAAAACTGGCGGTCGTTAGGCGTATCACCAAAATCGCCGCCGTAGGCTTGCCATGGCTGGCCATGCCCGTCATAACGCGTCAGGCTTTGATCGACCCAATCCCAGACAAAGCCGCCCTGCAGGCGCGGGAACTGGCGGAAAGCCTGCCAGTATTTGGCGAAGCCTCCGAAGCTATTGCCCATGGCATGCGCATACTCGCACAAGATTAACGGACGCGTTTCACCCGGCAGGCCAATCCATTTTTTCAGCGACCATTTCGGCACGGCTGGGAAGGGCTGATCCTGATCGACGCGCGCATACATCGGGCAGACAATATCGGTGGCGGCGGTATTGGCACCTCCGCCTTCGTATTGCACCGGACGCGTCGGGTCGCTGCTTTTCACCCACTGGTAGAGTGCATCGTGCGTACTGCCGTGGCCGGACTCATTGCCGAGTGACCAGATGATGATGCAGGCGTGGTTGCGATCGCGCTGTACCATGCGCGTCACACGTTCGCTGTAAGCGGCGAACCAGCGTGGATCGGCCGATAAACGGTTCATTGGCTGCATGCCGTGGGTTTCAATATTGGCCTCATCGACGACATATAAGCCATATTCATCGCACAGGCGATACCACAGCGGATGGTTGGGATAATGCGCACAGCGAACGGCGTTGAAGTTGTGACGCTTCATCAATTCAATATCGCGCCGCATGCTGGCTTCATCCACCACCTGGCCATTTTCCGGATGGTGTTCATGACGATTCACACCGCGAATCAGCAACGCTTTACCGTTAACGCACAGCTGGCCGTTTTCAATGCTGACGCGCCGGAAGCCCACATCGTAAGCTTCCGCTTCAATCACCTGACCGTTGTCATCCAGCAGTGTCACCACGGCACGATAAAGGTGGGGCGTTTCCGCGCTCCACAGCAGCGGATTTTTTATCGGCAACACCAGCAACGCGCGCTCTGGGTAATGTCCACGCTCGTCAATGACTGCACTGCCCGGTGCTTGTTCTTCGCTGCCGATGCAGGTTTCGTCTTGCCACAGGCTCACGCGCAGACGGCACTGATTAAGCGGCCGTTCACCGGCGTTAATTTTGACACTCACTCGCAGATCGCCACGGATATATTCCGGGCTCAGCGCCGTTTCGATTTGCACGTCGGCCAGTTGGGTGGATGGCTTATGGAGCAGGGTGACGTCGCGGAAAATCCCGCTCATGCGCCACATATCCTGATCTTCTAAATAGCTGCCATCGCTCCAGCGCAACACCATCACTGCCAGTCGGTTCTGGCCTCGCTGCAATGACTGACTCAGATCAAACTCGGCCGGCAGGCGGCTGTCCTGGGAATAGCCTATCCACTGCCCGTTGCACCACAAGAAGAAGGCGGAGTTGACACCATCAAACATAATGCGCGTTTGCCCTTGCGTCAGCCAGCTGTCATTAACGTTGAATGTGAGCGAGTAACATCCAGTGGGATTCTCTTTAGGTACCCAAGGTGGATTGACGGGGATGGGATACTGCACGTTGGTGTAGATTGGCGCATCGAAGCCATGCAGTTGCCAGTTAGCGGGTACGGGAAGTGCGTGCGCGCCGGGCAGATCCTGCAGTAACCAACTTTGTGGCACCGCTTCGGGTTGAGGGAAATAGCTGAAAGTCCACTGACCGTTTAATAACTGACGCGAAGGCGAGGGGGCGTCATCACGTGCACTGACTTCATCGCGCCAGCTGGAAAACGGCGGATGAGCATCCAGACGATTCAGGCTGGTGATCACCGGATTTTCCCAGTCGCGACGCGCCAGGATATCACTGAGAGAAAGGGTGGGCAGGGTCATGCTAAGATCTCATTGATTGTAATGCGCTCACATTGCGTCATTTCGCGCGGCGTGTAAAGTGATCGACCGCCCGTAATGGTTGAAATTTTCGTCAATATGATGATGCCTCTGTGGTTTTTTCGCGGGCGTAGTGCCAGTAATTTGTTAAGCATGGTGAGCAGAGATGAATAGCGCCGGGTTGCAGAGAATTCTGTATTGTCGCGCCCGTTGCCGCCTCATACACTCAGCCCGATTTCACCATTCTGAGGTAATTATGGTCCGTATTATTAAACTCGCTGCCGTTGTGGCATTGGTGACCGCGTTGAGCGGTTGTATCTTCCCACCGCCGGGTGGCGGAGGCGGTTGGGGTGGTCCTGGCGGCGGTGGCGGTCCAGGTCGTGGCTTTATGGGACCCCATTAATTAGCGCCAGACGGTAATGCATGACGACGCGCGAAACGTTTCGAAAAAGCCCTATCTATGAAGTGAAACGTTTCGCCGTTACATATTGAAATTCCGTTTCTTTTTTAACGCTGCGCTTATTCTAAATTTTGGGCAAACTGCCACAAACCCCTGTTGTTTTCGCTCCCTCAATGCTAACGTCTGTTTTCCATCTCTTATTGAGCCCGTCGCATGAAAAACCTGATTGCGGAACTCCTGCTAAAACTGGCTGAGAAAGAAGAAGAGTCCAAAGAATTAGTGGTCCAGGTTGAGGCATTAGAAATTGTGCTGACGGCCATGCTGCGTAAGCTGGAACCTGAACAATTCAACGAGATTGCGGCCGGTATCGCCACCGCGATGCCTCCACTTGCCCCTGCGGCAGAAACCCCTGATACCACTCTGCTGCGTAACTACGTTGAAAAGCTGCTGAATCATCCCCGCGTGTAAGCGTCACGTCACGCTGAAGAACCGATTTTGCTGTTAGCGTGCTCGCAGCAAGCACTGGGCGAGAGAATATATTTTTTTCTGCATTGCTTATTTCCTGCCATGATTAAGAGGCAATAATTCTATGGAGATTCCGGCAATGAAATCGTGTCTTTTGGCAATGATAGCAGCAGGCCTGCTGTTGGCGGGCAGTGCGGGGGCAGCAGAGAAAACCGCCCAACAAAATAAAATGACCATGTGTAACCAACACGCTTCCTCGCAGGATTTAAAAGGGGACGCGCGTAAATCCTTCATGAGCGACTGTCTAAAAAAAGACAGCAAGATGGGCAGCATGACGCCGCAGCAAATGAAGATGAAAACCTGTAATACTGACGCGGCTGATAAAAAACTCAGCGGCGATGCGCGTAAGACTTTTATGAGTTCCTGCCTGAAAAAAGCCTAATCGAATTACCCCTGATTTAAGGGTTCATACTTGGTATGAGCCCTTTTTATTGCACCTCTTTTTCTGTTCAGAAGAAAAAGTAATAGCCGGATCGTCATCACATTTTAAGTGCGGCAAAGGTGGCAGGATTTATTAATCCTAAATAAGGACTAATTAAAAAATAACCTATTCTTCCCCTCGAGGCCGGTTCCTTCGTCGGGCAGCTTTGACCTGTGGAGACTCTTATGAATGTGCTTGATTATGCGGTAATGGCGCTCTATGCGTTGATGATAGTGGCCATTACGCTCTGGGCGATGCGTAAAGTAGGCAGCACGCGTGATTTCTTCGCGGCAGGTGGAAAAATGCCCTGGTGGCTATCCGGCGTCTCGCATCATATGTCCGGCTACAGTGCGGCCGTGTTCGTGGCCTATGCCGCAGTGGCTTACAACATGGGCATCACCCTCTATTTCTGGTGGGCGTTTCCCATCTCGATTGCGGTATTAATCGGATCGCGCCTCTTTGCGCCACGCTGGGCCCGGCTGCGGATTCATATGAATATCGAATCGCCGATGGAGTACCTCGCTACGCGCTATAACCTGCCAACGCAGATGGTGCTGGCGTGGAGTGGGGTGCTGCTGAAAACCTTCGACGTCGGCGCTAAATGGGCCGCCATCGCCGTGATCATCAATGTCTTTACTGGATTAGATCCGTTGATAGGCATTTGCATCTCCGGTGCGCTGAGCCTGTTCTATACGGTGATGGGCGGTTTATGGGCCGATGCCTGTAATGACTTCGGCCAGTTTGTGGTGCAGTTTGTCGCCGCGGTTGTCATGGTGGTGGCTGTGGCGATGCATCTTGGTGGTTTCGGCGAGCTGTTTACCATCTGGCAGCACTTGCCCGCGACGCACACCGACATCGTTCAGGAGCCTTACACACTCGGCTTTATTCTGGCCTACTTTGTGATTTACACCCTGAGCTACAACGGTGGTACCTGGAATCTGGCACAGCGCTTTATCGCCGCACCGGCGGGCCGCGATGCACGTAAAGCCGCGTTGCTCTCGGCTGCACTCTACCTGATCTGGCCACTGATTCTGTTCTGGCCGATGTGGGCTGCACCGCTGTTGTTTCCTCATCTCAGCGATCCCTCACGTTCTTACTCTGTGATGGCCATGGAATTGCTGCCGAATGGGTTAATCGGATTAGTGCTGGTGGCGATGTTCACTCACACGCTATCGATGACCTCATCAGATGCCAATGCCATCACGGCAGTGGTCACGCGTGACATTCTTCCCGGCATGCTGCCGCGACGTTTTCAGCGTGGTAAAAGCTCGCTGTTAGTGGCGCGTTTGACGGCTTTTCTCTTCATCATCACCACGTTGATTATCGCCATGAATGCCAGCCGTTTCGGCGGTGTGCTGTCTCTGCTGATTATCTGGTTCGGCGGATTGGTGGGGCCCATTTCGATTCCGATGCTTTTAGGCTTACTGCCCGCATTTCGCCGTAGCGGCAGTGCCGCCGCGCTGGTGAGCTGGGCGGTAGGCGTGGGCACCTTTTTCTGCGTGAAGTTTATCTTCACCGATGTCAGCACCGCCACTCAGGTGGCCGCACCCGTCATGTCATCACTGGTGCTGTTTGTGGTGATGGGATGGCTGCGTCGTGCGCCGGTCCGTCCGGAAGTTGACGCGCTGCTCACAGCACTCAATCAGGATCAGAATATGACTGCCAGTTCGCGCTGGCCCCAGAGTCACAACGCTTCTCAGGAGGGATAGGAATGACGCTTTTACAACAGGGAAAGCGCGACCGCTTATGGGTCAAACGCTTCGCTCATCGTGATGCATTAGGCGCCGCAGCGGCACAGGATTGCATCGCGCATCTGCAACAATTACTGCAACAGCAGGCGGTGGTGCGGATGGTTTTTGCTGCCGCGCCTTCACAACGTGAGTTTCTCGCTGCACTGGTTGCCGCACCCCATCTCGACTGGCAGCGCATTCACGCGTTTCATATGGATGAATATATTGGGCTGGATGAGGGGGCGCCGCAGCGATTCAGTCATTTTCTGCGTGAGCATCTGTTTGACCAGGTTCAACCCGGCGAAGTGCATCTCATCCCTTCGAGTGGCGATCCGGCGGAAATTTGTCGCGCCTACGCGCGCAGACTGGAGGCGGCGGCGATCGATGTGGTCTGTCTGGGCATTGGTGAAAATGGCCATCTGGCCTTTAACGATCCGCCGGTGGCGGATTTCAGCGATCCGCTTAGCGTCAAGACAGTGCAACTGGATCTCGCCTGCCGTCAGCAGCAGGTCAACGACGGCTGTTTCACCACACTCGAGCAGGTGCCGACGCACGCGGTGACCCTGACGATTCCCGCATTGATGCGTGGTACCCGGCTTTTCTGCATGGTGCCGGGCGCGACCAAACGCGCTGCGGTGCAGGCCACACTTCAGGATGCAATTTCCACGGCTTGCCCGGCAACGCAATTGCGCCAGCATCCCAATTGCACATTGTATATCGACGCCGATGCCTGCGCGGAGGTGCACTTTGACTGAAACCCTGTTACGCGGTCGCGATTATCGCACGCTGGAGCCGATAGAACTCTATCTGCGTGAAGGCACGTTGGCAGAGGTGCGATCGCTGTCAGAGCCCGACAACGATCTGATTCTGGCGCCGGGTCTGGTGGATCTGCAAGTGAATGGCTATCAGGGGGTAGATTTTAATCACTTTCCTTTTAGCGAACAGGATGTGCTGCATGCCACGCGCGCCTTGTGGCAGCAAGGCGTCACCAGCTTTATGCCAACGGTGATCACCGCACAAGCAGATGAGATCACGCAAGCGCTACAGCGATTGGCTAGCGCCAGTGAGCACTATTCTGACGTTGCGCTGGCTGTACCAGGATTTCATCTGGAAGGGCCGTTTTTGTCACCGGAAGATGGGCCGCGTGGTGCGCATCCACGCGAGGCGATCTCTGCGCCGGATATCGCCTTGTTTGATTGCTGGCAACGAGCCGCTCAGCAGGGCATTCGTTTACTGACGCTCTCGCCGGAATGGCCGCAAAGCCGCGATCTCATTCGGCATTGCGTGGCACAGCAGGTGCGGGTCGCCATAGGACACACTTCAGCCTCTGCCGCGCAGATTCATGATGCGGTGCTGGCAGGCGCCTCGCTCTCTACCCATCTGGGCAATGGCGCGCACCTGCAACTGCCGCGCCATCCCAATTACATCTGGCAGCAGCTTGCAGAAGATGCGCTGGCGGCCACGCTGATTGCCGATGGTGACCATTTACCCGCCGAGGTGTTGAAAGTCTTTTTACGGGCGAAAGGCGAGCAGGCTTTACTGGTCAGTGATGTGACCTGTTTCGCCGGGCAGCCGCCGGGCATCTACGATTCGGCAATAGGCGGACGTGTACAACTGAGTGCAGAAGGGCGGCTAAGCATGGCGGATGCGCCACAATTGCTGGCCGGGTCGGCGCGTGGTCTGCTGGATGGCGTCAATTTTCTGCTGCGGCAAAAATTAGCCTCTTTGCAGCAGGCGATTGAGATGGCATCGATTCGCCCGGCACGGCAGTTAGCTTTGCCACAGCAGCATGGGTTGGCAATCGGCGCACCAGCGGATCTGCTGGTACTGAAGCCTCAGCCAGATAACAGCGTGGCGTTAGTGGCGTGCATCAAACAGGGCAAAAAGGTGTGGCAAGCCGCTTCAGCCTGAAGCGCAATTTTATTTTCCTCGCTAACGGCGTGATAAGTCATGGCTTATTCGCCGCTACGCTTTGTTTTTCCAGCGAAATCCTCCTGCTTTGCCAGGCTTACTGTTTGTAGGGATTTAATGTCGTGAATCCAATAACAACGCAGGAGGCTAATTGTGAGCTATCAATCTGTCGTGGAACTCAAGTCGCTGGCGCAGCGTAAACCCACCAAATTCACCGTGGGTGATGTCGATATGGTGCTGGTTCGCGATGGCGAACGGGTGCAGGCGTTGCAGGCAAAGTGCCCACATGCGGGAGCACCGTTAGAGCAGGGCGCAATCTGCGGCGATAAGCTGGTGTGTCCGTGGCACAAGGCGGTATTTCAACTGCGCGATGGCAAAATGTGTGAGCCGCTGGCATTAGCTAATCTCAAACGCTACCCGGTACGTGTTGAACAGGGCAAGGTGCTGGTCAATCCGCAGGCGATGTCGCCTGCCAGTGCGCCTGCGGCTCAGGGCGAATCACCGGTGTGCGTGATTTTAGGTTCCGGAGCCGCAGGCAGTGCGGCGATCTGGACGCTACGCGATGAAGGCTTTAGCGGTCACATTGTTTTGGTAGAGCGCGAATCCGCCGCCCCTTACGATCGCACCGCGCTGAGCAAATTTGTGCCTTCGGGAAAAATGGCGATTGAAGATGTGCCCAAACTCCTCAAGCCGGATTTACTGGGCTCGCTTCAGCGCATTCAGGGCGAGGTCGCGCAGCTCAAAGCGCAGGATCAGACGTTGATGCTTGCTGATGGTCAGAAAGTGAAATTTGATCAGCTATTAATAGCCAGCGGCGGCACTCCTCAGCCTCTCGCTATCCCCGGTAAGGATTTGCAGGGTGTGCATCTGCTACGTTCGCTGAATCAGGCCGATGAACTGCTCAAACAGGTGGATGAGACACAACAGTTGGTGATAATCGGCAATAGTTTTATTGGTATGGAGATGGCGGGTGCACTGCGCAATCGGGATGTGGATGTCACGGTCATTGCCCGTCATCCGCTGCCGTTTGCAAAGCAGTTTGGTGAAGAGATTGGACGCCATTTTTACGAACTGCATCGCAGCAATGGGGTGAAATTTGTTGAGGGGGAGCCGGAAGCGCTGGAAGGGGATGAGCAGGTGCGTGCGGTGCGCCTGAAAGGGGGCAAATCAGTGCCAGCAAGTCAGGTGCTGTTTGCCACCGGCGTGAAACCGGCGACGAATTTTATCCACGATTTGCCACTGCAGGACGATGGCAGCTTGCTCGCGGATGGGCAGCTACGCGTTGCTGAAAATATCTGGGTCGCGGGCGATATCGCCAGTTATCTTACGCCGCGTGGCCCGCAGCGCATTGAGCACTATCGTGTGGCACATCAGCAGGGACGTATCGCGGCACTCAATATGTTGGGCAAAGGGGTGATGTACGATCGCGTGCCGTTTTTCTGGACCGCGCATTATGGCACGCGCTACGAATATCTGGGCCATGCCGAAGAGTGGGACGACTACCGTCTGCTGGGATCGCTTCAGGACAAAAAATTTATCGCCTTTTACTGTCGTCAGGGCATCATCGCGGCGGTGTGTTCAGCAGGGATGTATACGCTGACGGCGGCGCTGGTGGAAACGATGCAGCAACCCATGACGCTGTCGCAAGGGCTGGCATTGTTTGAAGCGTATCAGGGACAGGGTGCATAAAGGGGTAACACGCCATTGGCCGGATTCAGGTGCGCAGGATGCGCACCTGATTAATTCGGAACGGTTACTGTTTACTTAATGCTTCGGACTTAGCCATGCACTGCTGCATCGCGTTGATCACCGCCGCGCGGAAGCCTTTCTCCTCCAGCACTTTCACCGCTTCGATGGTGGTGCCGCCAGGTGAGCACACCATATCTTTTAATTCGCCTGGGTGTTTACCGGTTTCCAGTACCATCTGCGCCGAGCCTTTGACCGCCTGTGCAGCAAACTGATAAGCCTGCGCACGTGGCATACCGCCCAGCACCGCGGCATCCGCCATCGCTTCAATAAACATAAACACATAAGCGGGTGCTGATCCGCTCACGCCGACCACGGCATGAATCAGATATTCATTTACGACCGCGGCTTTGCCGAAGCTTTCGAAAATGCCAACCACTTCATCGACTTCGTGCGGTTCCACCAGCACGTTAGGCGTGATTGAAGTCATACCTTCGTTCACCAGCGACGGCGTATTCGGCATGACGCGGATGATTTTGCGGTCGTGCCCGAGCACGGCGGCCAGCGAATCAAGGGTAACGCCTGCAGCAATCGACACCACCAGCGAATCTTTCTTCAATTGGCCCGCGAGATCTTTCAGCACCTTGAGAATCACATTCGGTTTCACGGCACCAAACAGGATATCGACTTCACGTGCCAGACTTTCCGGGCTCTCTGCCGCCGTCACGCCATATTGTTCTGCCATCGCCTGATTGGTGGCCGGTTTGCGGTCGCAGACCCAGATGTTGGCCGGGGCGATCAGCCCGCTGTTGACCAGTCCGCTGATAATGGCTTTCGCCATATTGCCGCAGCCGATAAACCCGATTTTCTTCTCCAGCATCGCTCTATCCTTTAAGTGTTCATTTTCTCGTGCGAGTTAGCTTACGACAGCTGTGCTGAATAACAAGCCGCGTAAAAATATTTGCCATTCTGCCGCAAGCGGGCAAGATCGCCTGCAATTCTGTAGGAAAAAGGAAAACACATGTCGATTTGGGTTGATGCCGATGCCTGCCCCAATGTCATCAAAGAAGTGCTGTATCGTGCCGCCGAACGCGCCAAAATCACCGTGACTTTCGTGGCGAATCAGCCGCTGCGCGTACCGCCATCACCGTGGCTGAAAACGCTGCAGGTCGCGGCGGGGTTTGATGTCGCTGACAACGAGATCGTGAAGCGTGTGCAGCCGGGCGAGCTGGTGATCACCGGGGATATTCCTTTAGCGGCAGAAGTGCTGGAGAAGGGCGCTGCGGCGTTGAATCCGCGTGGCGAGCGCTACTCACCGGATACCATTCGTCAGCGTCTGACCATGCGTGACTTTATGGAAACCCTGCGAGCGAGTGGCGTGCAAAGTGGCGGCCCGTCGGCGCTAAACCAACGTGACCGCCAGCTGTTTGCTAACGAATTGGATAAGTGGTTACGCCAGCGCTAATCAGACGAAGCTGTCATCGTCGTCGTAGTCGCCGCCACCAAAGTCACTGAAATCGTTGTTATCCGCAAAGCTGTTGTTATCCCAGCTGGCGTTGTCGTTCAGGAAGGCATTGTTGCTGTCATTACCGTTAAAGGTATCGAGGCTGTTATCCACCTGCGGCAGCGCCGGTTCGTTGATGATATTCACAATCTCTTCCGGCTGAGAATGATGGAACATGCTGGTGAGCATATCGGCCATCACCACACCCCCGGCCACACCTACAGCGGTCTGTAATGCACCGCCGAGGAACCCCGTGCCGCGCGCAGGCGGAGCCGCATATTGCTGTTGGGGCTGTGCGTATTGCTGCTGAGGCTGCTGCGGCGCGCTGCTCCACACTGGCTGTTGCTGCTGCGGCGCAGACTGGCGAGAACCGCCGCCAAACAGACTCGACAGGAAACCGCCGCTGCTCTGCTGCGGTGCTTGCTGTTGTTGCTGAGCCTGTGCCAGGCGATTCTCCAGATCGGCCACCTGAGCGTTGAGTTTTTTCAGCGCTGCTTCCTGAATCAGAATTGCCTGTGACATGTAATAAGGCGCACCAGGCTGGTTCTGCAAGTGCTGTTTAATCAGCTGTTCGGCTCCGGCGTCACGCGGGCCGCTCTGGGTTTCAGCCTGTTTCAGTCGGCTAAAGAGATTGTCGATTAACTGTTGTTCTTCATTCTGCATGGTGTGAACCTCCAATGATTCGTACCTCCTTATATGTGGTCAACGTGACAGAAAGTAAATCAATGGCCTGGTAAGGAAATGTTGCCCGTGCTTACAAATAGGTTGATGCACGAAATGCGCATCATTTTATCGTTATTAATCAAATTGATAGTGAATTCAGGGTCGTAAATGCGCGTAAATCGTGCTTCGCGGGTGGCTGATAAAATAAAATCCAGGTATCATGCGACGCAATATTGACCTGATGACCTTGCCCGTGCGGCATAAATACGGCGGAGGATGAGCCCGGATGTCATTACCCATCTATCTGATCGGCGCACGCGGTTGCGGTAAAACCACTATCGGCCAGGCCCTATCTCAGGCGCTTGGTTATGCCTTTAGCGATACCGATCATAACCTGCAGCTTACGACGCAACGCACCGTGGCGGAAATCGTCGCGGCTGAAGGCTGGGACAGCTTCCGTGCGCGCGAAACCGAGTCGCTGCGGGCGGTCACGGCGCCGGCAACGGTGATTGCCACCGGCGGCGGTATGGTGTTGGCTGAGGTGAATCGTCGCTTTATGCGCGAACATGGGCAGGTGATTTGGTTGAATGCCCCGTCAACGGTACTGGCCGATCGTCTTGAACGTCAGCCCGAAGCCGCACAGCGCCCGACGCTAACCGGTCGTCCGATTGCCGAAGAGATGAGCGATATTCTGCGTGAACGCGCGCATCTTTACCGTCAGACAGCACACCACGAAGTGAATGCCATGCAGGCGCCTGAACAGGTGGTTGATCAAATTCTTCAATCCCTTTCGCTCGCCCGCGCCAGCTAACCCCTTCAGATTTATCTCTCTTTTTTCTCGCGATCCGCCATTGTCTATACTCAGGTTAAGACAGGGGGATCGCCGCTGTCTGTGTGGAAACCAGACATAAGAGGGAAATCTATGCCAACTAAACCACCGTACCCGCGAGAAGCGCGCATCGTTGCCGTTGAGAAAGGCGCGGCAGGTAATACCGTGACATGGTATGAGTTACGCGCTGACCATCCGAAGCCCGACACACTGATCAGTGAGCATAAAACGGAAGCCGAAGCGCAGGATGCCAAAGCCCGCTACGAAGACGCGGATAAAGAGTAATGCTCGCGGGCAAGGACGCCTGTCAATCATTCATTACCTTCCGTGGTTAACTAGATATTTTCAACTGCCATAAAATGGCCATTACACCCGCCAGAACCGCCATCCTTTTCTGCTCTTATTCCATCTTGCCTGATAACGTCATTTTATTTTTAGCTTGCGCCGTATTTTATGCTGCGCTAAATCGACGCAAATATAGCCGGTTCAAAATTTGCGCTTGACCCGATCCGCAGAGCGAATTACTTTCATTGTATTGATATAGGAACTCAGTTCCACATAGTGAAACCAACATCATGACCACACTCGAAAACGCCGCTGCCGTACTTAAGCTTTTCCAGCGCTTTGGCGTGACGCAGGGCCATCCGGGCCTGACATTCACCGAGGTGGTTGAGGCGTTGGGATTGCCGAAAAGTACCGTTTCTCGCCTGCTGGCGACCATGGAAAGTGAAGGATTGCTTGAGCGTGATCCCGATAGTCGCTGTTTCCAGATTGGTCGTGTGCTGCTGTCGGTGGCCGGGCATTACTTATCTACGCCGTTGGTGGATAGCGCTTCCGCGCCCATGGCGCAGTTGGCGGCCAGCAGTGGTTGTATGGGCTACATCTCAGTACTGGATGGTCAGGACGTGCTGGTGATGCGCATGTATCACGGTCGTTTTTTCACCCAGTTGGTGACGCCGCCTGGTTCGCGCGTTTCTCTTTCCGGTACTTCAACCGGGCGCGTGCTGCTGGCGCAGTTGAGTGATGACGAAGTGCGTGCGCGTTTTGCCGATGACTGGCAAGCCGCATCCGCAAACTCGCCGTTGAACATTGATGCACTCTGTAAAGAATTAGCGGTGATTCGCCAGCAGGGCTGGGCACTGGCACGCAATGAGACGTTGCCGGGCATCAGCTCACTGGCGGTGGCGGTCACCAATAAACATCGCGGCGAAAGTGCCGCACTGTGTCTCTCGTTTCTCTCGCAAGAAGCGGCCCCGGGTTATCCGGACGCGCTGCTCAGCGAACTGCGCGCAACGGCTGCATTGATGGCCGAGAAATACGGCGCATAACCTTATTTTCGATTTAAAGGCGTTTATTCGCGCCACACCAGGGAAATAGCAGGTCTTCGGACCTGCCTATTTCAAAAATCAGGGAACGATTTATTAAAAGCGTTGATGTCCCGCGTGTCGGGCATAAAACGTATTACGCGTTTTCTACAGGGTGAAAATACGGGGATAATATGCGTCAACATAATCCAATAAAAAGTATCGGCGTGGGCTTAATGCTGGTTCTGCTGTCTGTAGCAGGTGCCATCATCGGGGTTCAGCTTATTACCACCATTGGGGTAACACCCAATACCTCTATTATCGGTGCGCTGTTTGCCATGCTGCTGGCGCGCATTCCTCTGCAATGGTTCCGTCGTTATCGCTCGATCGAAGTACAGAACCTTGCGCAAACCGCCATCTCTTCTGCCACCTTTGGTGCGGCGAACAGTCTGCTGATGCCGATTGCCGTGCCGTGGGCGCTGGGTGAACCGCAGCTGGTATTGCCGCTGTTTGTCGGTGTCAGTGCGGCGATGCTGCTGGATGCCTATTTGCTTTACCGCTTGTTTGATACCCGCGTGTTCCCCGCCAGCAATGCCTGGCCGCCGGGTGTGGCAGCAGCGGAAGCGATCAAAGCCGGCGATAAAGGCGGCCGTCAGGCGTGGCTGCTGGTGGTCGGTATTGTCGGCGGTATCGCTGGCTCAATGCTGAAAATCCCCATGTCAGCCTTCGGTACGGCTTTTATCGGCAATATCTGGGCGTTGAGCATGCTCGGTATTGGTTTCCTGTTGCGTGCCTATGCGCAACCAGTTGCTGGCATTGATATCAACGCACTTTATATTCCTCACGGCATGATGGTCGGCGCAGGATTAGTGGCGCTGATTCAGGTGGTCCAAGTGATCGTCAGCCGTCGCAATGAGCAGCTGAATGTCAGCCGCAGCGACAGCGAAGTGAAGCGCTCACTGGGCTTTGGCACCGTGGGTTACATCATTATCTCCACGCTGCTGGCACTGGCGGGCGGTTTGTGGAGCCAGATGGGCTTGCCGATGCTGGTGCTGTTCATCGTCTATGCCGCGTTCGCCGCCTTTGTGCATGAGCTGATTGTCGGTATCGCCGCGATGCACTCGGGCTGGTTCCCGGCATTTGCGGTGGCGTTGATTACCCTGATCCTCGGTATTCTGCTCGGTTTCCCGCCGCTGGCGCTCTGCCTGTTGTGTGGCTTCACCGCCGCAACAGGACCGGCGTTTGCCGATATGGGTTATGACCTGAAAGCAGGCTTTATTTTGCGCGGTAATGGAGCCGATCTGCAGCAAGAGCTGTGGGGCCGCCGTATCCAGCTGATCGCCGCGATGATCGCCTTCGTGATCTGTATTCCGGTGGTGTGGTACGCACACAACTTATTCTTCGCAGAGAATCTGCTGCCGCCAGTGGCACGCGTTTACGCCAAAACCATTCAGGCCGGTGCCGAGCCAGGCATTGCCGGAAGCTTGCTGATGTGGGCAATTCCTGGTGCGATTATTCAGTTTATCGGTGGGCCGAAGCGTCAGTTAGGCGTATTGCTGGCGACCGGTTTGTTAATCAACAACGCCGCGGCAGGTTGGGCGGTGATGGTGGGGATCGCGCTGCGTATCCTGATCATTCGTGTGTGGGGCGAGCGTGGACGTTCACCGATGGAGGTGATGGCCGCAGGGTTTATTGCGGGCGACGCGCTGTACAGCTTCTTCCATTCTCTTTTTGCCAGTAGCACCAAGAAATAACCCAGGGAATTCAATATGAGTTTACAGCAGACACTGCAGGTTTTTGAGTTACTCGACAGCGCCTATGTCGATGGGCAGCAGGTGGTGGATCTTTTTGCCCACTACCCAGGCGTGACCGCCAGCTTCAAACGTGTGACCGGTCCTAAAGGGCGTACCGATTTCGTGCGCATTGATATTCCTGGTGCGCAGGGCAAGAGCAAAGGCGGCACTGCGCCGACGTTGGGTATTGTCGGCCGTTTGGGCGGCATCGGTGCGCGTCCAACGCGTATCGGTATGGTGTCGGATGCGGATGGCGCAGTGGCGGCGGTGAGCAGTGCGCTGAAGCTGGCACAGATGCAGACTAAAGGCGATGTGCTGGCGGGTGACGTGATTATCACTACTCACATCTGCCCGGATGCGCCAACACGTCCGCATGAGCCCGTGGATTTCATGGATTCGCCTTGCGACGACATCACCATGAATGACAACGAAGTGATTGATGGCGTTGATGCCATCCTTTCAATCGATACCACCAAAGGTAACCGTATCCTGAACCATAAAGGCTACGCGATCTCGCCGACGGTGAAAGAGGGTTACATCCTGCGCGTGTCAGAAGATCTGCTGCGCATCATGGAGATGACCAGTGGCCGTCCAGCGGTGACGTTCCCGATCACCACGCAGGACATCACGCCCTACGGCAACGGTGTCTATCACCTTAACAGCATCCTGCAGCCGTCAACCGCCACCGATGTACCTGTGGTCGGTGTGGCAATTTGCGCGGAGTCTGTGGTGCCAGGTTGCGGCACCGGTGCCAGCCATGAAGTCGATATCGCAGCTACCGTGAAGTTTGCGGTGGAAGTGGCGAAAGAGTTTGGCCGTGAAACCTGCCAGTTCTATGACCAGCAAGAGTATGCGTTGCTGCATTCTTTGTATGGTAGTCTCAGCCACCTGCGCACGCGGAAAGCCTAATGATGAAACAGTCCCTGGTTACTTTAACGATTGGTCAATCCCCGCGTAGCGACATTCTGCCGCTGCTGCAGGATCACTTGCCGGAAGAGCAGGTGGCTCATGCCGGATTACTCGACGGCCTGACCTTAGCCGAGGTTGAGCAGTTCTATTCACCTGAAGCGGGTGAGAAGGTGCTGGTTTCACGCATGACCAGCGGCGAGCAAGTGCGTTTGTCGGGACCGAAAGTGGAGCAGGGGCTGCAGCGCAAGATCAGTGCGCTGGAAGAGCAGGGCTACGATACGATTTTGCTGCTGTGCACCGGTGAATTTGGCACGCTGAAAACCGAAAAGGCGCTGTTACTGGAGCCGGATCGTATTATCCCACCGCTGGTGAGTGCCATTGTGCAGGAACATAAGGTGGGCATCGTGGTGCCGGTAACGGAGCAGATCGCTGAGCAGGCCAGCAAATGGCGTAATCTGCACAGCGCGCCTTGTTTTGCCGTCGCCAGCCCTTATCTGGCACAGCAGAATGATTTGATCGAGGCGGGCCTGTCTCTGCAAGAGCAGGGCGCGGATGTGGTGGTGCTTGACTGTATTGGCTATCACCAGAAGCACCGGGATTTCCTGCAGAAAATGCTGGGCATTCCGGTACTGTTATCCAACGTGCTGGTGGCGAAGTTAGCGGCAGAATTGATCGTCTGACTGAGGCCGATCACAACTCGTGTTCTAAGCTGCTTTTTCGCGTGACAGATCAGCGAGTTCCCTTGTAATCTGCCAGACACCATAATGTGCTGTGAGGAAGTAACATGCTCAACGTAAGTGAGTATTTCGACGGGAAAGTGAAATCCATTGGTTTCGACAGCGTAACCATTGGCCGTGCCAGCGTTGGCGTGATGGCAGAAGGTGAATACACCTTCGGTACAGGACAGCCGGAAGAGATGACGGTCGTGAGCGGCGCACTGAAAGTGCTGCTGCCGGGTGAAACCGAGTGGAAATGGTACGAAGCCGGTTCGGTTTTCAACGTGCCTGGCCACAGCGAATTCCATTTGCAGGTGGCTGAGCCAACGTCTTATCTGTGCCGCTACTTGTAAGCGCTGACTTTCAGCATGAGTCATCATTAAACCGGGAATGCTTTTAGCATTCCCGGTTTCTTTTTGGTCGTAGCATATATACGGGCGCGAGGACCGCCAGCCCCTGAACGGCACCAGACTGGGTTAACCCGTCGCTTAACGGACAAGCACCCCGCTACAGCGGGGTTTGATCAATAAAAGCTTCAGCGCTTGGCTTCGCCGCCTAACGCTTCCACCAGATTGCTGATCAACGCGGCCAGTTCGCCGGTCATCAGGGTGAAATCCGCATCAAAGCGCATGGCGAAATCATCGCGGTCAATGTCGTCATTCTGCTCACGCAGCGTGTCGCTGAACTTCAGACGCTTGATTGATGCATCGTCGGCAATCACCAGTTGAATGCGTTCCTGCCAGTCCAGAGCCAGTTTGGTCACGACTTTATCGGCTTCGATATGGGTGGCGATCTCATCGGAGATCAGATCCTGTTTCTTGCAACGAATCACGCCGCCATCTTCCAGAATTGCTTTCAGCTCCGCTTCATCCATCAACGCGAAGCCGGCAGGCAATTCGCCAGAACGTACCCATTCTGTCAGTGTCAGCTCAATCGGAGTTTCCAGCGTGAGTGGCACCACCGGCAGTGAACCGATGCTCTTACGCAGCAGCGCCAGGGTGTCTTCCGCTTTCTTGGCGCTGGCACAATCGACGATGATCAGGTTGTTCACGGTATCGATCCACATAAACGTCTGGCTGAAACGGCTAAACGCGCGTGGCAGCAGGCTATGCAGCACTTCATCTTTCAGCGAGTCTTTCTCGGTCTTTTTCAGCTTGCGGCTCTGTTCCGCTTCCAGCTTGTCGATTTTCGCTTCCAGCGCCTGCTTCACCACGGGTGAAGGCAGGATCTTCTGCTCGGTGCGCGCGCAAATCACGATCTGACCGTTGATTTCATGCGTCAGCGCTTCACCGCGGTTGCCCATCGGTGACACCCAGCCGGTTTTCGCCATATCCTGGCTGCCACAAGGGGAAAACGTGAAGGCGTCGAGCTGTTTTTCCAGATCGTCTGCGGACAGTGGGATGTCACGATTCAGACGATAAACCATCATATTTTTAAACCACAACATCGGGATTCCTTACCGTGGGTGCGATCGGGCGCACAAGTCTCAAAGTCAGCGCGCATGATAGCGAAACATCGGATTGGTTTCATTGCCTTTCCCGATTCAGCCTTCTACTGTATCTGTCACCTGAACGAATAATGAGGAATAAATCGTGCGTATTGGGATTGATTTAGGCGGTACCAAGATTGAAGTGATTGCGCTCTCCGATCAGGGGCAAGAGCTGTTCCGTCACCGCGTCAATACCCCGCGCGATGACTATGCCGCCACAGTCCAGGCGATTGTGGATTTAGTGCTACTGGCAGAGGAGAAAACCGGGGAAAAGGGCACCGTGGGGATCGGCATTCCCGGGACGATTTCGCCGTACACCCAGCGGGTCAAAAACGCCAACTCGACCTGGCTGAATGGACAGCCGTTAGACAAAGATCTGGCCGAGGCGCTGAATCGTGACGTGCGCATTGCCAACGATGCGAATTGTTTGGCGGTGTCTGAAGCGGTGGATGGTGCAGGCGCGGGCAAACCACTGGTGTTCGCGGTGATCATCGGCACCGGTTCGGGTGCGGGCGTGGCGATTGGCGGTGAGTCGCGTATTGGCGGCAATGGTAACGCTGGCGAGTGGGGCCACAATCCGCTGCCGTGGATGGATGAAGATGAACTGCGCCATCGCGAAGAAGTGCCGTGCTATTGCGGCTTGCAGGGCTGTATTGAGACCTTTGTTTCGGGCACGGGTTTTGCCATCGACTATCAACGCTTAAGCGGTAAGACATTGAAGGGCGCGGAAATCATCAAGTTGATTGAGCAGCAGGATCCGGTAGCGGAACTGGCGATGAGCCGTTACGAAATGCGCTTAGCCAAATCGCTGGCGCAAGTGGTGAACTTGCTCGATCCGGATGTGATCGTGCTGGGTGGCGGCATGAGTAACAATGACCGCTTGTATCAGACGGTGCCCACGCTGATGAAGCAGTGGGTGTTTGGCCGCGAATGTGAAACGCCAGTGCTGAAAGCGGTGCACGGCGATTCAAGTGGCGTGCGCGGTGCGGCATGGCTGTGGCCGCTGAAAGGGTAATAAAAAGGTCGCTTTGATAGCGTAAGTTCTTCCATGAAGCACCAGACGATAATGCAGGCTGGCGCCGCTTAGAGGCGCCAGCCTGCTATTTACCTATTGTGCGTGTTGTTGAATAAAAGGACCCTGACAGCGCATTTGTATTTTTGCGCGCGAGGCAATTCCGTGATTATTCTCCCATCAGCATCGCATCCTGCGGTGCGTTCTGACGCTGGGTTTTGGTCGCGAGGAAGTAAATATATCCCACCACCATAATCCCCACGAACAGCCCGCCAATCACCGGGTTAAACCACAGCATGGCAATCAAACACACCAGTGACAGCACCAGCGCGATACCTGGAATAATGGGGTAACCCGGCGCGCGGAAGCTGCGTTCCATTTCGGGTGCGGTGCGGCGCAATTTAAACAGGCTCAGCATGCTCATCAGGTACATCACGATGGCACCAAATACTGCCATGGTGATCATCGCCGCCGTCAGCGTCATGCCTTGCAGGTTAATCAGACCATCGCTGTAAATCGCCGCGATACCAATCACGCCACCGGCAATAATCGCGCGGTGCGGCGTCTGGAAACGTGACAACTTCGCCAGGCTCTGCGGCAGATAACCGGCACGCGCCAGCGCAAAGAACTGACGTGAATAGCCAAGGATAATGCCGTGGAAGCTGGCGACCAGACCAAACAAGCCAATCCACACCAGCATATGCATCCAGTTGGAGTGCTCGCCGACAATCATCTTCATCGCCTGCGGCAGCGGATCGTTAATATCCGACAGCTTGCGCCAGTCACCTGCGCCACCCGCCAGCAGCATCACGCCAATCGCCAGCACCACCAGCGTCAAAATGCCGGTAATGTAGGCCTTGGGAATGGTGCGTTTTGGGTCTTTGGCCTCTTCGGCAGCCATGGCGGCGCCCTCTATGGCGAGGAAGAACCAGATGGCAAACGGAATGGCGGCGAAGATGCCGGAAAGGGCTGGCATACCGAAGTGATCGCTTCCCGCCCAACCGTTAGCCGCAAAGTTAGCGATACTGAAGCCCGGTGAAACCACGCCCATAAACACCAGCAGTTCCAGTACCGCCAGCACCGTCACCACCAATTCAAACATCGCGGCCAGCTTCACGCCGAGGATGTTGAGCGTCATGAACACCAGATAAGCGCCGACCGCAGCGTTTTTCGGGTTGAGATCCGGGTACTGCACGTTGAGATAGGCACCGATCGCCATGGCAATCGCTGGTGGGGCGAACACAAACTCAATCAGCGTGGCCAGCCCGGCAATCAAACCACCGGTTTCACCAAAGGCGCGGCGGCTGTAGGCAAACGGCCCCCCGGCGTGTGGAATGGCGGTGGTCAATTCGGTAAAGCTAAAAATAAAGCAGGTGTACATGGTGGCGATCAGTGCGGTGGTGATCAGGAACCCCAACGTGCCCGCCACGCCCCAGCCATAACTCCAGCCAAAATACTCCCCGGAAATTACCAGTCCAACCGCGATACCCCACAAATGCAGAGTGCCCAGCGTGGGTTTGAGCTTACTCGTCATAATCGTCTCCCCGTCGTGATTGTTGTGCGGCGGCTGCACCGCGCTGTTTTGTTCTATGCACTACAGTGAAGTGATAATGCCGCCGCCTGCAGCGGGAAAACTTGACGCAGGCGCAGTGAGTTTTGTCCTCCACGGTCAACTCAGAGGCAAGAAAAGTGCCAGTTGCACGCTGCGGTCAACTTTGGGTTATCTGCGGTCAAGCAGTCAGGACGCCGTCATCCCATGCTGATAACACTTGCTACCCATAAGATTGATGCTGGAGACAGATGAATGAGCGCCAAACAATCCGATTCCCTGACCGATGCTGCCATGACGATACTTGCACAGCAGGCGCTGGCCTGTTACCCCGCGCCCTTGCAGGGTGAGCTGAAGCTCCTGTGCCGCTCTGAAAATGCCACCTTCCTGCTGCTCGCCGGCGGAAAGCGTTATGCGCTGCGTCTGCATCGTCCTGACTATCACAGCAAAGCCGATATCCAGAGTGAGTTGCTGTGGCTGGATGCGTTGCGTGAGATCGGCATTATGGTGCCGCAGGCGATCCCAGCCCTTGATGGCGAAACCGTGTTGACCTTAGGCATGCCAGATGGCGGCGTGCGACATGCGGTACTGTTTCACTGGATCGAAGGGGATATGCCCACCACTGATGTCGATCCCAAAGCCTTCCAGCAGCTCGGGCACATCACCGCGCGCCTGCACCAGCACAGCCGTAGCTGGCAAAAACCGGCAGGCTTCCAGCGCATCATCTGGGATCATCACACCATGGTCAGCGATCACAGCCACTGGGGGCGCTGGCAGGATGCGCCAAATCTCAATCCGGCCGATCATGGCATCGTGGCGGAGGCCGTAACGCGTGTGGGACTGGAGCTGCAAGACTTTGGCAAAGGCACGGATCGTTATGGATTGATCCACGCCGATCTGCGCCTCACCAATTTACTGCTGCATAAAGGTGAAACCCGGGTGATCGATTTTGATGACTGCGGCATGGGCTGGTATCTGCACGATCTGGCGGCGGCGATCAGTTTTGTTGAGCATCATCCGCGTGCCGCCGAATGGGTGGATAACTGGATCCAGGGCTACGAGCGTGTGGCGCACATCAGTGATGAGGAGATGGCGCTGGTGCCGACGCTGTTGATTCAACGCCGTATCCAGATGACCGCATGGATGGGCACACACGCAGACACCGAGATGGCGCTGAGCCTTGGGCCGCGTTGGGCCGATCACTCGGTGCGTCTATGCCGTCGCTATCTGGAAACCAATCAGTTGCCGGTTGGCGTTTAGGTTGCACCAGTAGTGAGCAGCACTGCGTCGTAGCGGCGCAATCTATTGCGCGGTGTGAGATGACCTTTCACGCCGTTGCGCCATAAATCGCGCCTCGATGCTGTGTGCTGAGCGTGAGCGGAGAGCAACGGAATGCCTCCGTACCCTTGAGCTGCGCTTAGCCAGATACGCATCACTGCGCAGACTTCGGCATGCCACCGGACCATCAGCCAGATGCGCATCAACGCGCAGGCTAAGAAATGGTTCCGAATCCTGACGGATCGTCATTGATGACGACCTCATCAAGCGTCATGGTACGAATCTTGCTGGATCCCACCATTAGTTTCACTCGCGCGATCCCTGTGAGGTTCCGATGCAATCACTGATGACTCCTTCTGAAGCGTACAGTTCGCTCTCGGCTCAGGCCAACAACCGTGGCGTGCTGGCGGCAGCGGCCACCGGCTTAAGCACCTTTATCACCGACAAAGGCGGCGATGTTGATCGCATTTTTGGTATCAGCGGCATTGATTCCGAACTGCTGGCCAGCCCGACGCTTAGCCTCGGTCTGGTCAACTATTGCCGTGTGATGGAAGAAGCGGCGCGCCACTCTGGTTTTGATAACTTCGGTTTGCATTACGGCAAGCAGTTCAAACCGCAGTCATTAGGGTTGATTGGCTATATCGGATTATGTTCACCCACGCTGGAACAGGCGCTGCACAACGTGGTGAATGCCTTTCCCTGGCATCAGCACGATACGCTGACGCGCCTGGTCGATAAAGGCGACTGCTGGCGGCTGGATTATCAGGTGCGACACGGGGCGATCCTGTCGCGTCGGCAGGATGCTGAATTGACGCTCGGCATGTTTCTCAATCTGATCCGTCACGTGGCGGGCAAAAACTGGGCGCCGCGTGAAGTACACTTTGAGCATCCGAGACCGGAGCAATGGCACGAGCACTGCAAAGTGTTTGATGCGCCGGTGTGGTTCGATCAACCGTTCAACTCGCTGCTGATCGCCAAACGCGATTTGCTGCGCACTATGCCAGAGCAGGATCCGATGCTGCTGATGGTGATGCAGGATGCCATCCGCCGACTGAACAGCAGCGCTTCACTGCAAAGCGTGGTTGAGCAAGCGCGATCGCAAATCAATCTGTCGTTGATGCAGGGCGAACCGGTGCTGGAAGAGATTGCAGATAAAATGGGGCTGTCGAGCTGGTCGTTGCAACGGCGGCTGCGCGAAGAGGGCATCAGCTTTACCGTGCTGGTGGATAAAGTGCGTTGCGAAATGGCCACGCACTACCTGCAACAGAAGCAGTTGCCCATCTCTGAGATGGCGCTGCTGCTTGGCTACTCCGAAGTTAGCGCCTTCTCACGCGCGTTCCGGCGCTGGTTTGGCATCAGCCCGCGCCAGTGGCGACAGGATGGGCTGGCAAGTTAGCCTGATGCGACGCGAAGCCGAACCACGCGGGTTGGGAGGTTTGGCATCAGCCCGCGCCAGTGGCGACAGGATGGGCTGGCAAGTTAGCCTGATGCGCCGCGTAGCCGAACCACGCGGGTTGGGAGGTTTGGCATCAGCCCGCGCCAGTGGCGACAGGATGGGCTGGTAAGTTAGCCTGATGCGGCGCGAAGCCGAACCACGCGGGTTGGGTGCGATCCGGCGGCGGTGGTAATCCTTTCGACTGCCCCAGCAACTGCCAGGCGCGCAGGCACAGAGTTTCATCACCTTGCGTCTGCGTAACCGCATAGCGTCCGCTGCTTTGCCACTCCAGCCGTACCATACATTGCTGCCCAGCGTAATGTGCCGCGTCGGAAAATTGCCGGTTGAGCTGGTGCTGCATCTCATTAGCCCATTTGCAGGAAGCGCTGCCCGGTTCGCTCTGTGGCTGGCACAGATTGGTCATACTTTCCGTGGGATGTGATGGAGCCTGCTGGCAGGCGCTGAGCAGAGTGCTCAACAACAATGTGCCAGCAATGCGGCGAAATACGTTCATCTCTTTGCCCGGATTTGCAAAACATGGTGACCAGTGTACCGAGCAGTAAGGGGATTGCTATGGCATTTCTCTGACTCTGATGAGATCCAGAATGATTCGCGGAACGGCTCGCACGTCACACAGACGAATGGCAGGGGCGGCCTGGTGGTCGCACCCTGCCAAAGCAGGCTCAGTATGACGGCATGACGAAGGTTTATTCCCCCGGCAGTTCCAGCTTGCTGTAACCCAGTCCATTCATCTTACGCACTCGGATCTGCACCGGGATGCGCTCTTTCATTGCTTCAACGTGACTGATCACGCCGATGGTTTTACCGCTGGCGTTCAGTGCGTCGAGGGCGTCCAGCGCGGTATCGAGCGTTTCAGCGTCCAGCGTGCCGAAGCCTTCATCAAGGAACAGCGATTCAATGCGCGTTTTATGGCTGACCAGATCTGACAGCGCCAGTGCCAACGCGAGGCTGACAAGGAAACTTTCGCCGCCTGACAGCGTGCGGGTATCGCGCGTGGCATCGGCCTGCCAGGTATCGACCACTTCCAATTCCAGCTCGTCGGTGACGCGGCGTTGCAGGAGGTAGCGCCCGTGCAAACGGTCGAGCTGCCGGTTCGCCAGCCATACCAGATGATCGAGCGTCAAGCCCTGGGCGAAGCGACGGAATTTATCGCCTTTGGCTGAACCGATTAAATCATTCAGGCGACCCAGTTGTGTCAGTTGTACCTCGTCATTGGCAATCTGCGTGAGTAACGATTGCTGCTGTTGACGCTGCTGGGCATCGCTGTGCAGCTGCTGCTGCGCTTCACCTTGCTGGCGGGCATTGTCACGCAGTGCCACACGCAGTGATTCCAGCTGTTCAGCGAGACCCGCCGCCACCTCGTCACTTAAGGCAGCAGGGCGCTGTTGCTGATGGGCTGTGACGCGCTGTGCCAGCTGTTGGCGCAGCGCGATCTGCTGCTGACGCTGTTGCTCCAGCGTTTGCAGATGCTGGCGCAGATGCTGAATATCCTGTTCGTCCAGCAATGCGCTGCGCAATGCCTGCTCGTCGATGAAATGGCTGTGCTGGAGTGCGCTGTTAAACGCCGTTTCCGCAGCCTGTATGCGCAGCTGCATGGCTTGCAGTTGGCTATCAATCTGCTCACATTGACCATTCAGGCTATGCAGCTGGCTTTGTGCCTGCTGCCACTGCTGCAACTGCTGTGCCAGCGCTTGTTCGCACTGTTGCAGTGTGGCCTGCTGCTGCTGGCGTGCGGCGCTCACCTGGCGATCGCCAAACAGCTGCTGGCGCTGCTGCTGCTGTTCTGCATGTTGCTGTTGCAGGCTGCTAAGCGCGTGCTGCAAGGCCTCCAGCTGCTGCTGCTCGCGCGTCAGATTATTTTGCAGGTTGCTCTGCTCGCTGTCGGCTGTAGCCAGCTGTGGCTGTAGTTCGGCCAGCAAGCGCTCACTCTGCTGCCAGGCTTGCCAGCGCTGCTGCAATGTGGCCAGCCAGCTGGCGCGGCCATCGCGATCGGGCAGCGCAAACTGATGTGCCGCCAGCTGCTGTTCCAGCTGCTGCGCTAACTGCTGCCAGGCGCTGTGTGCCTGCGTTTCACGCTGGTTCAGCTCATCAAGCGTTTGCTGTAGGTTGTTCAGCTGCTGCTGTGCCAGCAGTTGTGCGCTTTGCCGCTGTTGCCACTGCTGTTGCTGTAACAGATGCGCATCTTTGGCCTGTTGCAGCGCTCGCGCCGCATTTTCGCGCTGCTGCAGTTGCTGCTGCTGCGCCGCTTCCTGCTCATCCTGCTGCTGTTGCCACGCCGTAAAGACATCTTGCTGATCCAGCGTGCAGGTAAGTGCCAGCTCACCGCTGAGGCCTTGCCAATGCTCGCGTGCGACCGCGAGTTGCTGCTCGAATTCGGTGATCTCCTGTTGCAGCACCTGCTGCTGTTGCAATGCGAGCTTTTGCTGCTCACTTTTCGCGGTGCCCGACTCTTTAAGCTTACTGACCAGCGCTTCCTGCGCCGCCAGTCGTTGCTGGTTTTCGCCCGGTTGTAATTGCTGATACTGCTCAATCGCCGGATGCTGGCATGAGCCGCACAGTGGGCAGGGCTGCTCGGGCTGCAGCCGGGCGCGTTCATCAGCCAGCTGTGCGATGGTGCGCTCCAGCTCGCAGATTTTGCGAATATCCAGCAGTGCCTGATGCTCACGCTTGTAGTCCTCGCGCAGCGCCTGCAAGGCCTGTTCATCGCGCTGATGCTGTTGTTGTAACTGTGCCCGTTTTTGTTGCCGCAGTTGCAACTGCGGCTGCAACGACTGCCAGCGCGCCGCCAATAAGCTGAGCTGGTGGCGTGGCGCGCGCTGATGTTGATGCTGGGTCAGCGCGGCACGCAGCGCAGTGCTGTTGATGGCGGCTTCAAGTGAAGTGAGTGCCTGCTCCGCTTGCTGACGTTGCTGGCTGGCCTGCGCCTCAGCGTGCTGCAAAGGTTGCAACGCGCGATCACCTTCGGCAATCGCCTGCTGCTGCTGTGTCAGCAGTGCGTTTTGCTGTTGCTGTTGTGCACGAAGTTGCGTTAGCGCCTGTTCGCGTTCATCGAAACGAGCGATATCGGCCTGCCAGCGCGTCAGCTCTGGCCCCCAGAGCGCCACTGCCGCTTCACGGTTGCGAAATGTCTGTTGTTCTGCCAGTTGCTGCTGTAAGCGCTCACGGGTTAGCTGATGCTGATTGAGCGCGTTTTGGCTTTGCTGCACTGTCAGTGACTGCTGCGCATGCAGGCGCTGCTGCTCAGTCAATTGCTCTGCACGGCTGGCGATCTGTTGATCGAGCGGAATCACTTGTTCGGTGAGCAAGGTTTCCAGCTGTTGCTGGTCGGCGAGTGCCTGCTCACGCGCCTGCTGTGCCGTGTGATAGCTTTTTTCACCCTGCTGCAGTGTGGTTTGCGCATCTTGCTGCTGCGTGTGCAACTGCTTTGCCTGCTGGGTGGCGAGCTGTTGATCTTGTTGCAATTGCTCACGCTGCTGAAGTTTTTCTCGCAGCTTCTCAGCCGGTTCCGCACGTGCCAGGCGCTGGCGATCGCTCTCCGCCTGTTGCCATGCCTGCTCGGCATCCTGGTTAGCCTGTTCGGCTTGCTGTTGCTCCTGCGTCAGTTGGTGAGATTGTGTCAGCCACTGTTGCTGTTGTTGCGCCTGCTCAAGCTGATCGCTCAGCATTTTTTCCTGAGCCGTTAACGCTTCAACTTGCTGCATCAGTTCTGTGCGACGCCCCTCATCCAGCAACATCATGCCGCCAGCGCGCGCGCGCAATGTCTCCAGATTGCTGCGTGCGGTACGCCAGCGTTCGTAAATCTGCATCGAAATCTGGCCGTAAATCTCTGTGCCGGTCAGCTCTTCCAGCAGTTCGGCACGCTCGCCCGGTTTGGCGTTAAGGAAGGCAGCGAACTGACCCTGCGACAGCATCATTGAACGGGTAAAACGATCAAAATCGAGGCCGGAAAGTGTTTCGATGAGCTTGAGTTTGTCACCGACCTTATCGGCCACAATCTGGTTATCCGCCACGCGCGCCAGCTCGACGCGCGGTGCCTGCAATTTGCCATCGGCCTGGCCACGCGCGCGGTTCTGGCTCCAGAAGGCGCGCCAGGCTTCGCCTTTAATCTCAAATTCCACTTCCGCCAGGCATTCGGCAGTGTCACGCGTAATCAGTTCGTTTTGTGTCTGCGACAGCACGCCAAGGCGCGGCGTCTGGTGGTAGAGCGCCAGGCAAATGGCATCCAGCAAGGTGGTTTTACCCGCGCCGGTCGCGCCGGTAATGGCAAATAAGCCGTTGCTGGCGAAGGGTTCACGACGAAAATCGATAAACCATTCACCGCGCAGCGCGTTGAGGTTCTTGAAGCGTAACGTCAGGATTTTCATGCAGACGGATTCTCCAGCGCGGCGAGAGTAGTGCGGAACAGTTGCGTGAGCTGCTCGGCTTGTTCGGCATCCAGCTGTTCTTCCTGCGCCAGACGGCGAGCAAACACCTCTTCAACTTTCAATTCGCTCAGGGTTTCGTTATCCATACGCGCCAGGCTGCGCTGGCGCTGTTCGCGGCTGCGGCGCACCAGCAGGACTTCCACCGGCAGGGCTTCGGTCAACTGTTCCACGCGGCGCTGCAAATCACTCAAATATTCCTGAGTGGTAATTTCAATATCCAGCCACACCGGCTGTCCGGCATCGCTATCGCTGAACTGCGCCAGCTGCTGCTCAATCTCGGCCATTGAGCCCTTTAACATCTGCATGGGCTGGAACAGCGGGATCGGCAGCGCTGTGACGCTATCCAGCTGAGCGCTGAACTCCACCAGGAATATGCTTTTCTCACGTCCCAGTTCGTCAAAACTGAGCGGAATGGGTGAGCCGCTGTAGCGAATATGCTCGCTATCGGCAATACGCTGCGCCCGGTGAATATGGCCGAGCGCGATGTAATCGGCGGGAGGAAACGCCTGCGCCGGGAAGGCGTCGAGCGTGCCGATGTAGATATCACGTACCGAGTCGCTTTTCGTTACCCCAACGGTGGTGAGATGCCCGGTGGCAATGATGGGAAGTGCGCGATCGGCCCGTTCGGTCAGCGCCGCGGCATAACATTGCTGATAATGCTGCTCAATCGCTTCCAGCAGTGAGATCTGCTTCTCGCGCCCGGATTGTCCTGCCTGGCTGCGCAGAATGTCGCGCGGGCGTAAATAGGGAATGGCGCACAGCAGCGCGCCCGGCGTGCCATCGCGCTGATGCAGCGTCAGCACCTGTTGTTCGCCCTGCGGCGTGGCGCTGGTGATCACTCGGGTATTTAGACAGGCAAGCAACTCGCGCGATTCATTGAGTGTGGCAACGGAATCATGGTTGCCTGCCAGCACTATCAACTGGCACTGCGTTGATTGCAGCGCTACCACAAAGCGGTTAAACATCTCGCGCGCATAGCTTGGCGGCGAACCGGTATCAAACAGGTCGCCGGCGATGATTAAGGCATCCACCTGATGCAGGGCAATCTGGGCCAGCAACCAGTCGAGAAAGGCCTGATGCTCAGCCGCCCGGCTTTTGCTGTAAAAGAACTGACCGAGATGCCAATCCGCGGTGTGAATGATGCGCATGAATACTCCCTGCTTCGTTAAGCGAACGCGAATTATAACCTCTTCAGATCGCAAAGAAAAAAAAGCGATAATCGTTGTCTCATTTCTGTTTTTTAACTATTTATCATAGGTCGGGTTTTTCATAAAAGTGTCATAAAAGTGACGCATAATGGCGCCGCAAATCCCAGTGACAAGCCGTCACAACAGCAGGAGTTATAATGGCTAAGCGCATTTTGGTTGTGGAAGACGAAGCTCCCATCCGTGAAATGTTATGTTTCGTGCTGGAACAGAATGATTACCAGCCTATTGAGGCAGAAGACTACGACAGCGCGATTGGTAAGCTGATCGAACCCTGGCCGGATCTCATTCTGCTGGACTGGATGTTGCCGGGAGGCAGCGGTATTCAGTTTATTAAACATTTGAAACGTGAAGCCATGACGCGCGACATCCCGGTGATGATGCTGACGGCACGCGGCGAAGAAGAGGATCGCGTACGCGGTCTGGAAGTCGGCGCCGATGACTACATCACCAAGCCTTTCTCACCGAAAGAGCTGATGGCACGTATCAAAGCGGTGATGCGCCGTATTTCACCAATGGCGGTGGAAGAGGTGATTGAGATGCAGGGCCTGAGCCTGGATCCTTCCTCGCATCGCGTGATGTCGGAAAGCACCCCGCTGGAAATGGGACCGACCGAATATAAATTGCTGCACTTCTTTATGACGCACCCGGAGCGTGTTTACAGCCGCGAGCAGCTGCTGAACCACGTATGGGGCACCAACGTTTACGTAGAAGATCGTACTGTTGATGTGCATATCCGTCGTTTACGTAAAGCACTGGAAGTATCTGGCCACGATCGCATGGTTCAAACCGTACGCGGAACAGGGTATCGTTTCTCTGCCCGCTACTAAACGGAGTCTTTTACCGTGCTGGAACGACTCTCCTGGAAGAGATTATTGACTGAGCTGGCGCTGGTCTGTTTGCCCGCGCTGGTGCTTGGTCTGTTGTTCGGTTATCTGCCCTGGCTGCTGTTAATTGCAGTAGCGGGTGTGATGTTTTGGCACTTTAGAAACCTGATGCGTCTGTCGCACTGGCTGTGGGTCGATCGTTCTATGACGCCACCTGCCGGGCGCGGTAGCTGGGAACCGTTGTTCTACGGCTTGTACCAGATGCAACTGCGTAACCGTCGCCGTCGTCGTGAGCTGGGTAACCTGATTAAGCGCTTCCGCAGCGGCGCGGAGTCTCTGCCCGATGCAGTGATTCTGACCACCGAAGAGGGCACCATTTTCTGGTGCAACGGGCTGGCACAACAGCATCTCGGGCTACGCTGGCCGGAAGATAATGGCCAGAACATCCTCAACTTGCTGCGCTATCCTGAGTTTTCCCGCTATATCCGCCAGCGTGATTTTGACAAGCCGCTGACGCTGGTGCTGAACAATCAACATCATATGGAGTTCCGTGTGATGCCCTACAGCGAAGGGCAATGGTTGATGGTGGCGCGCGATGTCACGCAGATGCACCAGTTGGAAGGGGCACGACGTAACTTCTTTGCCAACGTCAGTCATGAACTGCGTACGCCGTTAACGGTGTTGCAGGGCTATCTGGAAATGATGGACGATGCGACGATGAACGAGCGCACGCGCAGTAAGGCGTTGCACACCATGCAGGAGCAGACACGTCGCATGGATAGCCTGGTAAAACAGCTGCTGACCTTGTCGCGTATCGAGGCCGCGCCCGCTATCGATCTCAAAGAGACTGTGGATGTTCCGGGCATGCTGCAACTGTTGCAGCGCGAGGCGGAAACGCTCAGCCAGGGCCGGCACAGCATTCATTTCCGCACCGATCCGCACCTCAAAGTCTTCGGCAATGACGAACAGCTTCGCAGCGCCATTTCCAATCTGGTCTACAACGCAGTGAATCACACGCCGGACGGAACGCGACTGGATATCAGCTGGTTGCGCAGCAAAGAAGGGGCGGAGTTCAAAGTGTGTGATAACGGCCCGGGGATCAGCGAGGAGCATTTGCCGCGCCTGACCGAGCGTTTCTATCGGGTGGATAAAGCCCGCTCGCGCGCCACCGGCGGCAGTGGCTTAGGATTGGCGATCGTTAAGCATGCCTTGAGCCACCATAATGCGCGGCTGGAAATCACCAGTATTCCGCATCAGGAAACCTGTTTTAGTTTCGTGCTGCCGCCACGTTTGATTGTGGCGAAGAGCGTGCACAGTAAGGTCAGTTAAGCACGCTCAAGTGGCGCAATTGATTGCGTGATGAATCGCGGCGCGACAGAATGTGCAGTTCAATGTTCATGACCTGATTTGCGGAAGACCTGATGAGATCGCTGTTGCTGTTCACGTTGCTGCTGTGCTCTACGCTGGCACAAAGCCAACAAACCATGCTCACCGGCAATTTGAGCAGCGTCGGTTCCGACACCCTCGGCTATCTGATGACCTTATGGGGCGAGGATTTCAGCCGCCAGTCACCGGGCGTTAACGTTCAGGTACAGGCGGCTGGATCTTCAACCGCCCCCACCGCGCTGGCGGCAGGTGCTGCCCAACTTGGGGCGATGAGCCGCCCAATGCAAATTGATGAACGCCAACTGTTTACCGCGCGCTATGGCTATCCCCCGCTGGCGGTGCCCGTGGCGATGGATGCGCTGGTGGTGGTAGTCAATCAGGACAACCCGCTAACGCGTATCGATCAACCGCAACTCGATGCCCTTTTCTCTGTCACTCGCCTGTGTGGAGCGCACTCGGTGCCGCAGCACTGGGGCGATCTTGGCCTCAACCAGGGAGATTGGGCGCGACGCAGTATTCAGCGTTTTGGCCGTAATTCAGCATCAGGTACCTGGGGCTTCTTCAAACAGCAGGCGCTGTGTAAAGGGGATTTCCGTTCGGACGTCGCGGAGTTTCCCGGCTCGGCGGCGGTGGTGCAAGCGGTCGCGGCGACGCCCAACAGCATTGGTTATGCCAGTTTTGGCTTTCACCTGAGTGGCGTGAAGATGGTACCGATCGTCACTGCCAGCGGCGATAGCGTGATGCCGGACGCCGAAACCATTCGCAGTGGCCGTTATCCGTGGTCGCGCCCGCTCTATATTTACGTCAATAAAGCGCCGGGCAAACCGCTGCCGCCGCTGGTGAATGCGTTCTTACATCAGGTGTTATCACCAGAAGGGCAGCGCCGGGTAACGGAAGCCGGGTATTTGCCACTTTCCGAAAGTCAGATGGCCCAGGCGCGCGCCGCCATTGAGTAAAATTGAAGAACGAGCATCCGATCATGAATTTTATTCACGTCACCTGAATTTTCTTCCATTGCCCAATTTGTTTCAGCATGTCACTCTTTCTGGACATTTAGCCATCCAGATGGCTATAAATAACCAGATGAAATTATACCCTGACGCAATTATGCGTTTAGCCAGGAGTGAACATGCCACAACAACAACCGTTCCGTGCCGATACCGTCGGCAGTTTTCTGCGTCCTGCGGCGATCAAGCAAGCGCGCGTGCAGTTTGCTAATGGCGAGATCACGGCTGAGCAGCTGCGTCAGGTAGAAGATGAAGCAATCCGCCACGTGGTCGAACAGCAGCGTGCCAACGGCTTGCAGGTGGTCACTGACGGCGAGTTCCGTCGCGCCTGGTGGCACTTTGACTTCTTTGGCGATCTGCAAGGCGTTGAGCTATTTGAAGCGGAGCAGGGCATCCAGTTCAACGGCGTACAAACCAAAGCGCACGGCGTGAAAGTCACGGGCAAAGTAGCCTTTAATCCGCATCACCCCATGCTGGATCACTTCCGCTTTCTGAAGAGCATTGCGGGCGACGCCGTGGCAAAGATGACCATCCCAAGCCCAAGCGTGCTGCACTTCCGCGGTGGGCGTAAGGTGATCGATGCCACCGTCTATCCCGATCTGAAAGAGTACTTTGCTGACCTGGCGCAGACTTACAAAGATGCGATCGCGGCTTTCTACGCGGCGGGCTGCCGTTTTCTGCAATTGGATGACACCGTTTGGGCTTACCTGTGCTCTTCGGATCAGCAGCAGCAGATCCGTGAGCGTGGTGAAGATCCGCAGGAACTGGCGCGTATTTACGCTGAGGTGCTGAACAAAGCGCTGGAAGATAAACCGGCTGACCTGACCATTGGTCTGCACGTATGCCGCGGCAACTTCCGCTCAACCTGGATTTCCGAAGGCGGCTATGAGCCGGTGGCCGAGATTCTGTTTGGGCAGGTGAATATTGATGCCTACTTCCTCGAATACGACAACGAGCGTTCCGGTGGTTTTGAACCGCTGCGCTTTATCAAACCCGGCCATCAGCAAATGGTATTGGGTCTGATCACCACCAAAAACGGTGAACTGGAAGATCCGGATCAGGTGAAAGCGCGCCTGCAGGAAGCTTCGCAGTTTGTTAGCCTGAACCAGATTTGCCTCAGCCCACAGTGTGGCTTTGCCTCGACAGAAGAGGGCAACAGCCTGACGGAAGAGCAGCAGTGGCAGAAGATTCGTCTGGTAGTCGATATCGCTAATCAAGTGTGGTGATGCTGTAAACTTGTGCAAACAGGCGCGTAAATCGCGCCTTTTGTGCATCTGAAAGCCAAATTTTGCGAGGAGATCTCCCGCAATGCGGAAACTTTAAGCAAATCATCTGAGGTGTTTTCGCGCTATTCCCCGCTGATACACTGCTTTGTATCACTTTCTTGTTATATCCTTCTGGTTTTCCGATCCCGTATTGCCTTTCTTCGCTATAAACGTTTTAATTTGCGCCGTTGTCGATTTATCCCTCTGCGAACAGAAGAAAAGTAGATTAAATCACCTGCGCTTTAACGATTAGGCCCGCATAACGCTCTGACTTCATCAGGTAAGCCTTTGTTTTCGCGCATGCAGAGGACAACACGCACTCAACTTCCACCGCAACATCAGCTACAGGCAGTACAGAAGTTTATGACACATCGTTTAACCTCCAAGGATATCCTGGCGCTGGGCTTCATGACGTTTGCCCTGTTCGTTGGCGCAGGAAACATTATCTTTCCACCGATGGTGGGGATTCAGTCTGGCGAACACGTCTGGATTGCCGCTTTCGGCTTTCTGATTACGGCTGTTGGCTTGCCGGTGATGACCGTTATCGCCCTGGCACGCGTGGGCGGCGGCATTGATGCTCTCAGCTCACCGATTGGCAAAGCCGCAGGTCTGTTGCTGGCAACGGTTTGCTACCTGGCGGTCGGTCCGCTGTTTGCGACGCCGCGCACGGCTACCGTCTCGTTTGAAGTGGGGATTGCTCCGCTGACCGGTGATGGTGCGCTGCCGCTGTTCATTTACAGCCTGATTTATTTTGCGCTGGTGATCGGCATTTCCCTGTATCCAGGTAAATTGCTGGATACCGTCGGCCACTTCCTCGCTCCGTTGAAAATCGTGGCGCTGACCATTCTCGGTCTGGCAGCACTGCTGTGGCCGGCTGGTGGTATCGCGCCTGCAACGGCCGATTACCAGCGTGCGGCGTTCTCCAGTGGCTTCGTCAATGGCTACCTGACGATGGATACGCTGGGTGCGCTGGTGTTCGGTATTGTTATTGTCAATGCTGCACGTTCTCGCGGCGTTGAAGATGCGAAACTGTTAACCCGTTACACCATGCTGGCGGGCGTGATTGCCGGTGTTGGATTGACGCTGGTGTACCTGAGCCTGTTCAAACTCGGTTCTGGCAGCGCCGGTCTGGTTGATCAGAATGCCAACGGTGCGGCGATTCTGCATGCGTATGTGCAGCAGACCTTTGGCGGTATGGGTAGCTTCTTCCTGGCGGCACTGATCTTCGTGGCTTGCATGGTCACGGCGGTGGGCCTGACCTGCGCCTGTGCAGAATTCTTTGCGCAATACCTGCCGTTGTCGTATAAGACGCTGGTGTTTATTCTGGGTCTGTTCTCGATGGTGGTGTCGAATCTCGGCCTGAGCCACTTGATTCAGATCTCCATTCCGGTGCTGACGGCGATTTATCCACCGTGCATCGTGCTGGTGGTGCTGAGCTTCACCCTGAAATGGTGGAATAAGAGCTCGCGTATCATCGCGCCTACCATGCTGGTGAGCCTGCTGTTTGGCATCGTTGATGCCATCAAAACCACCAATTTTAAAGATGTACTGCCGCTGTTCAGCCAGCATCTGCCGCTGGCCGATCAGGGACTTTCCTGGTTGCCGCCATCATTGGTGATGCTGGTGATTGCCGCGGTGGTGGATCGGGCAAAAGGACGCGAACACGTCGCTGTCCACCAGTAAGAAACATTGCTGTTAATTTCAACCACGGGCTTGCCCGTGGTTTTTTCATTTACAAGGTATTGGTGTTATGCAAGAAACCAACAAGCTCAAACGCGGACTGAGCACGCGCCACATCCGTTTTATGGCGCTGGGATCGGCAATCGGTACCGGGCTGTTTTACGGCTCGGCGGATGCGATCAAAATGGCAGGACCCAGCGTGCTGCTGGCGTACATCATCGGCGGTGCGGTGGCGTACATCATCATGCGTGCGTTGGGTGAGATGTCAGTGAATAACCCGCAGGCCAGCTCGTTTTCGCGCTACGCGCAGGACTATCTGGGGCCGTTAGCGGGTTACATCACTGGCTGGACCTACTGTTTTGAAATCCTGATTGTGGCGATTGCCGACGTGACGGCTTTTGGTATCTACATGGGCGTGTGGTTCCCGGAGGTGCCGCACTGGATTTGGGTGCTGTCGGTGGTGCTGATTATTGGTGCGATTAACCTGATGAGCGTGAAGGTGTTTGGCGAAGTGGAGTTCTGGTTCTCCTTCTTCAAAGTTGCCACCATCATTATCATGATCATCGCCGGTTTTGGCATGATTTTCTGGGGCATCGGCAACGGCGGTCAGCCTACGGGTATCCATAACCTGTGGACCAACGGTGGCTTCTTCGCTCACGGCATTGTGGGCATGCTGCTGTCATTACAAATGGTGATGTTTGCCTATGGCGGCATTGAGATTATCGGGATTACCGCCGGTGAAGCGGAAGAGCCAGAAAAGTCGATCCCACGCGCCATCAACTCGGTTCCGCTGCGCATTCTGGTGTTCTATGTCGGTACGCTGTTTGTCATCATGTCGATCTATCCGTGGAACCAGGTCGGCACCTCCGGCAGTCCTTTTGTGCTGACCTTCCAGCATTTGGGCATTGCGGCTGCGGCATCGATTCTTAACTTTGTGGTATTGACGGCGTCACTCTCGGCGATCAACAGCGACGTGTTTGGCGTCGGGCGTATGCTGCACGGCATGGCGCAGCAGGGCCACGCGCCGAAGATGTTCCAGAAGGTCTCGGATCGCGGGATTCCTTGGGTCACCGTGCTGGTGATGATGGTGGCGATGCTGATCGCGGTGTATCTCAACTACTTGATGCCGGAAAAAGTGTTCCTGGTGATCGCGTCATTGGCGACCTTCGCCACGGTGTGGGTCTGGATCATGATTCTGCTGTCGCAAATTGCGTTTCGCCGCAAAATTGGCAAAGAGCAGGCAGGTAAACTGCAATTCGCCTTGCCAGGCGGCAGCAAAACGGCCTGGGTTGGCGTGGCTTTCCTGGTGTTCATCATTGCCTTGATCGGTTATTTCCCTGACACGCGTGTGTCGCTGTATGTCGGCTTCGCGTGGATTGTGCTGCTGTTGCTGGCCTGGCCGCTGGCGAAGAAACGTAAAGCCTGATTATCCCGATGCGCATAACGGGCTGAGTGCTTGCCCGTTAAGCGTGGTGAGAGGGTTATCCTTCAGGGCGGGAGACATTCCCGCCCTGAGCTTTTAAGCAGGGTAAACGTGCTCAACGTTTCAGACCGTAGCGCAACTACCAATTGCTCCCCAACGCAATCTCGCCGCCCGCCGGACTCAGGTGATTGTCGTCATAATAGAGCGGCAATCCTCCGCTAGTGATCAAACAGCCCTGTTCATTACACAGATTCTCTCGCAGTGATAGCACGCGTACGCCTTGTTGCTTATAGCGCTGCAATAATTTCTCAACGGCCTCTTCCGGGAACTGGAACAATCGGGTGCGCTCGGAGAGCAGCGGCGGGGCTTCCCACTTGCTCAGCCAGGCGCTCAGTTCGCGACGAATCGGGATGTTACGGTTATTGCTGTAGCGGAGTGGGTCGACATCCACTGAGGGGGCATCCTCAATGACCGTGACCTTTTTTCCCGCCTGAGTCAGCTGTGCCACCACGCGATCCATACCCGCTTGCAACGCCTCCAGGTTACTCTTCTCGGGATGGCCGGTTTCGCGGAAGCCAGCACCGGGTAACAGGCTCATACCCGATGCCCAATAGGCGCTGATCACCACTTCGTCCACCTTGTCGCTCAGCACCATCTTCAGTACTTCCTGATTAAAGGTGATGCATTGCTGCGCATGATGTGGCATTTGGCTCACCACGCGCGTGGCACCAATCAGAAACGGACAGGAAGCTTTGGTAAGTTGATATAGCGGTTTATGCTGACGTTGTGCATAGCCCGACACCGAAGCACGCAGTGCGGCAGCGTGGCTGTCGCCAATTAAGGCGATACCGGGGCGATCGGTGTTTGGATGACACTCCTCATGCCCGGAGGGCAGGTTTGCCCCGTAATCAAGCAAGCACGGATTACGCTGCGCCGAAATTTTCCAGCTGTCCGCATTGACGACGAGTTCACTAACCCGCGATTTCATGCCCCCGGTTTGCCACAACAGCAGCATCGCACCCGCCGCAATCAGGGATGAGGCACAGTAGCCGGGGATCACCCAACGCGTACCCGTGCGCGTCTGGCGGAAGGGCTGCTCGACAAAGCGCCACGAAAACCAGGCCAGACCCAGCGCTGTGCCGCTGATCATCAGACCTTGCCAGACGGTAAGGGGATGATCGCTACAGATGCGCGCCAGACTCAGCAGCGGCCAGTGCCACAGGTACCAGGAATAAGAGATCTTGCCGATAAAGCGCATCAGCGGATTTTCTAACAGTAACTGGTTAAGCTCGCTGCGCGCACCGATCATCAGGCAACCCGCCAGCACGGGAATGATCGCCAACCAGCCCGGAAATTGGCTATGGCTACTGAGCAACAGGCTGGCGGAGATTATCATCAACCAGCCCAGTAAATTGAGCAGGCTGGCCGCTCGGCCAGTGAGCGGTTGTGGTTTCCACAGCGCCAGCAGCACACCGGCACCGAGTTCCCAGGCGCGGGTTGGCAACAGATAAAAGGCGTGGGTGGTGGCATACGGTGTGATCCCGATACAGGCCACCAAAGAGATCACGCTCAGTATCAGTACCACAGAGCGCATCGAACGTTTGAGTCGTACGGCCAAAAGCAGAATGAAGGGCAGCACAATATAGAACTGTTCTTCTATTCCCAATGACCAGGTCATGAGCAGGGGATTTAAATCGGAATCGGTACTGAAATAGTCGCCGCTCTTGAGTAACAGCATATTAGGTACGGCGATAAATACCGACAGGCTGTATTTGGCTAGCTGGCTAAACTCCAGTGGTGATAGCAGGATAAAGCCCAGTAGTAGCAATATCGTCATCATGAAAAATAACGCGGGGGCGATACGTCGAATGCGGCGCAAATAGAATTGATAAAATGAGAAGCGACCCTCGGATATTTCTTTGCTGATAATACCGCCGATCAGAAAACCGGAAATAACAAAGAAAAGGTCGACACCAATAAAACCGCCCTGCAGCGAGGTAACGCCGGAATGAAAAAGCACCACCAGAATTATGGCGACGGCGCGCAGGCCGTCAATATCCGCCCGATAGCGGTGAGAGGCATTCGCAGTCATAATTTAACCCAGAAGTTAGGATAAGGATGGTTATGCGTTCCAGAAAAAATAAATCGGCGCATCCTGTCGCCGAAAAAAATTACAAAGGAGAAAAATGTGTATTACAAGGGATGATTGACGCTGACAGAATACGCGCTTTTAGCCGCTAAATATCAGGGCGCAAGAAAATTAGAATAATCGCACTATAGGGTGTGATTTATATTTGCCGGGCTGAAGCATAAACAGCGAAAAGATAAGCCTGGATTATCCTTCAGGCTTATCTTTTATGATGTGGTAAATCAGCTACAGGCTAATATGCGCGGGTAACAGCGCTTTGAGCTGGGGGTAGAGAACCGTATTGGCGAGCAGCACAGGATTGCCCTGCTGCAGACCATTGTGACCAAGATAATCATTGGTCATGCCTCCGGCCTCACGCATCAACACAATACCGGGTAACCCGTCCCACGGATTCATGTGAGCTTCGTAATAACCAATTAAACGACCGGCGGCGGCCCAGGCACTCATCAATGCGCCGGAACCATTACGGATAAACATGCCGCCCTGTGACAGTAATCCACCAATAAAGGTCGTCAACGGTTCCACCGGTTGGCTGTTGGAACTGCTAATGCCGAGCACGCCCTGATTAAGCTGCTGTGCGCTGTGTGCCTGGATACGTTTTTCGTTAACCCATGCGCCTTTACCCCGGCAGGCATGGAAGGTTTCATGATGGTTGGGATCGCAGACCACGCCAATTACCGGCTCATTTTCACAAACTATCGCCAGTGACACGCACCAGTTATGTAATCCATTCAGGAAGTTACTGGTACCATCAATGGGATCGATCACCCAGATAAAGCGCGCGCCTGCGGTATCGCCGCCGCTCTCTTCACCCAATACGGCATCATCGGGAAAGCGCTCGCGAATCAGATGCTTGACCAGTTGTTCCACGTTGCGGTCCGCTTCGCTGACCACATCCTGTAAATCCTTTTTATGCTCAATCACCAGTTGATGACGCTGCTGATACCAGGATAAAGCGCGGCTGGCAGCAGTTTTAGCGACATCACATGCAAAGTGATAACGCGCGTCAAGTTCGGTTAGCGTAGCTGATGACATCTTTCCCTCTTATCATTTTCTGGCAAACGAAGTGACAAAAAACGCCGAAAAAGGCGATCTGGCGGTGTGACCTACTTAACAAAAGTTAAGAAAGGTTTCATTAAGCCGCAGATGGCTGCGGCTGGCAAGAGGCGGAAATGCAGGGATTGTGAAAAAAAGCGGGTTTAGAGCTGCTGGTGGCGCGCAGCGTCCATCAGGCGCGGATAGAACTGGAAGAACAGCGGTTCAAGTTGCTGATAATGATCGACAAAATCCTGATAGGAGTCGCGCAGTGCGGCCAGACGCGGGCGGCGATGTGCCATACCATTAAGCACGCGAGCCAATCGCGCGGGTTCAGCATAGTGCTCAAACCAGCGCTCGCGCCACATCACCGCATTCAGCTCGATAAACCCCTCTGGCGTGCCCGGCAACTGCGGCATAATTTCACGCTCAGCTGATGCGGTGAAGTCCACTAGCGATTGCGTGGGATGCAATCTATCCCAGTGCAGGGCCAGGAAGTGATCCCAGATGACGTCCAGGGTAATCGGTGCAACGCGGCGCGTTTCGGCCCGGAAAAATTGCCGTGCTTCACGCACTTCCGGCAGGCTGTCGGTCAAAACATCGACGCGGCGATGCATGGCGATACCCGCCACAACCGGTGCCGGCCATTGTGACTGCACATTGCCGCGCACGAAGTCGGCCATCAGATTGCCCAGCAGGGAGCTGTTTGCCAGCTGTGCGAGGTGGAGGTGAGCGAGAAAGTTCATGGCGCATTATATACACGTCATACTTCAAGTTACAGGTGCGTTGGCTGCTCTCGCTCACCTGCATCACTGACTAAAGTGAGCACATCGTGCTGCTCCCATTTGCCACCTTTCTGTACCTCGAAGGATGTTGTGTAAAGGCAGCAGCACAGAGATGCAGCCAGTTGTTCAGAATTTCCCGCTTTTCCGCTAAACTATGCCGCCTGTTTTTTGAGTCCTGAAAGAAGTGATGCATGCGTGTAGCCGATTTTGCTTTTGAGTTGCCAGAATCTTTGATCGCCCACTATCCGCAGGCGCAGCGCAGCGGTTGCCGCTTGCTGGCGCTGGATGGCCCAAGTGGGGCGTTAAGCCATGAAGTGTTTACCGACGTACTGGATAAACTCAATCCGGGCGATCTGCTGGTGTTTAACAATACCCGCGTGATCCCGGCGCGCGTCTACGGCCGCAAAGCCAGTGGCGGCAAAATCGAGATGCTGGTGGAGCGCTTGCTGGATGACAAACGCGTGCTAGCGCATGTGCGTGCCTCGAAAGCGCCGAAGCCAGGTGCAGAGCTGCTGCTGGGCGATGACGAAAGCGTCAAAGCCACCATGGTCGCGCGTCACGATACGCTGTTTGAGATCGAATTTGCGGATGACCGCGCAGTGCTGGATATCCTGAACAGCGTCGGCCATATGCCGCTGCCGCCGTATATTGATCGTCCGGATGAAGAAGCAGACCGTGAACTTTATCAAACCGTTTACAGCGCGCGTCCGGGTGCGGTAGCCGCACCGACTGCCGGTTTGCATTTTGATGAACCGCTGCTGGACGCGCTGCGCGCCAAAGGCATCGAAATGGCGTTTGTCACGCTGCACGTTGGCGCAGGTACCTTCCAGCCGGTGCGTGTCGAGAACATCAACGACCACATCATGCACTCTGAGTATGCCGAAGTGCCGCAGGATGTGGTGGATGCCGTGCTGGCGTGTAAAGCGCGCGGCAACAAAGTGGTCGCGGTTGGCACCACCTCCGTGCGTTCTCTGGAGAGCGCGGCGCAGGCGGCTCAGGATGCGCTGATTGCACCCTTCTTCGACGACACGCAGATCTTCATTTATCCGGGCTATCACTATCAGGTGATTGATGCGCTGATCACCAACTTCCATCTGCCGGAATCGACGCTGATTATGCTGGTGTCGGCATTTGCCGGTTACAAAAATACCATGGCGGCTTATCAAAGCGCGGTGGCAGAGCAGTACCGTTTCTTTAGCTACGGGGATGCCATGTACATCACCCGTAATCCACAGGCTCCTGACGAAGTGGTTGGAGCTTAATAATCAGACTGTTTCTCTGATTATCTAATGAGGTTAATGTGAAATTTGAATTAGATACCACCGACGGACGCGCACGCCGTGGCCGTTTGGTGTTCGATCGCGGTGTCGTGGAAACTCCAGCATTTATGCCTGTGGGCACCTACGGCACCGTGAAGGGCATGACGCCGGAAGAAGTGAAAGACACCGGTGCGCAGATCCTGCTCGGTAACACCTTCCACCTGTGGCTGCGTCCGGGCCAGGAGATCATGAAACTGCACGGTGACCTGCACGATTTCATGAACTGGCAGGGACCGATCCTCACTGACTCCGGTGGCTTCCAGGTGTTCAGCCTCGGTGACATTCGTAAGATCACCGAAGCGGGCGTGCATTTCCGTAACCCGATCAACGGCGACCCGATTTTCCTCGATCCGGAAAAATCGATGGAAATTCAGTACGATCTCGGTTCAGACGTGGTGATGATTTTCGACGAATGTACGCCGTATCCAGCTGACTGGGATTACGCCAAGCGTTCCATGGAGATGTCACTGCGTTGGGCACAGCGTAGCCGCGATCGCTTCGATTCACTCGGGAATAAAAACGCGCTGTTCGGCATTATTCAGGGCGGTGTTTACGAAGATTTACGAGATGTCTCGGTTAAAGGTCTGGTAGATATCGGCTTTGATGGGTACGCTGTGGGCGGCCTGGCGGTGGGTGAGCCTAAAGAGGACATGCACCGAATCCTGGAACACGTCTGTCCGCAAATTCCGCAAGATAAACCGCGTTATTTGATGGGCGTCGGCAAGCCAGAAGATCTGGTGGAAGGCGTTCGCCGCGGTATCGATATGTTTGACTGCGTCATGCCAACGCGTAATGCGCGTAATGGTCACCTGTTTGTGACCGATGGCGTGGTGAAAATCCGTAACGCCAGGTATAAAGATGACACGGCAACGCTGGATGCGGAGTGTGATTGTTACACCTGTCGCAATTATAGCCGCGCCTACTTGTATCATCTTGATCGTTGTAACGAAATACTGGGCGCACGTCTTAATACGATTCACAATCTGCGCTATTACCAGCGTCTGATGGCGGGTTTACGTAAGGCCATCGAAGAGGGTAAATTAGAGCACTTTGTTAGCGAGTTCTACCAACGGACGGGTAAAGCGGTTCCACCGTTAAACGTCTGATAATTCTATCAATGAGGGAAATTTAATGAGCTTTTTCATTTCTGACGCCGTTGCCGCAGCAGGCGCTCCGTCTCAGGGAAGTCCTTATTCTCTGGTGATCATGCTGGTGGTGTTTGGTCTGATCTTCTATTTCATGATTCTGCGCCCGCAGCAGAAACGTTCTAAAGATCACAAGAAGCTGATGGATTCCATCTCTAAAGGTGATGAAGTGTTGACCAGCGGTGGCCTGGTAGGTCGTGTGACCAAAGTGGCTGACAACGGCTACGTTTCTATCGCCCTGAACGACACCACTGAAGTAGTTGTAAAACGTGATTTCGTGGCCGCCGTTCTGCCGAAAGGTACTATGAAGGCGCTGTAATTTTTTCTTCCCGAAGGGAACTGCCGTGTTAAACCGTTATCCTTTGTGGAAGTACATCATGCTGGTCGTCGTGATTCTCGTCGGCCTGCTCTATGCGCTTCCTAACCTTTATGGAGAGGATCCGGCCGTTCAGATCACTGGTGCGCGCGGTGGCGCCGCCAGTGAACAGACGTTGGATCAGGTCCAGACTTTATTAAAACAAGATAATATCCAGAGCAAATCCCTCGCTCTGGAAAATGGCGCCATTCTGGCCCGTTTTGACAATCAGGATGCGCAGCTGCGCGCACGTGATGCCATCACTACCGCGTTGGGCGACAACTATGTTGTGGCACTCAACCTCGCGCCGGCAACCCCGCGCTGGCTGACCATGCTGGCTGCACAGCCGATGAAACTCGGTCTTGATCTGCGTGGCGGCGTACACTTCCTGATGGAAGTGGATATGGATACCGCTCTGGGCAAGCTGCAAGAGCAGAATGCCGATGGCCTGCGCAGTGACCTGCGCGACAAAAGCATCCCGTATACCAACGTCAATAAAATCGCTAACTACGGTGTAGAAGTGCGTTTCCGCGACGGCGCCAGCCGTGATGCTGCGATCAGCTACCTGTCACCGCGTCATCGCGATCTGGTGATCTCCAGCGTCGGCAGCGATACGCTGCGTGCGGTGATGACCGATGCGCGTCTGAGTGAAGCCCGTGAGTATGCGGTACAGCAGAACATCAATATCCTGCGTAACCGTGTGAACCAGCTTGGCGTTGCCGAGCCACTGGTGCAGCGTCAGGGTTCTGACCGCATCGTGGTGGAGCTGCCGGGTATTCAGGACACGGCGCGTGCCAAAGAGATTCTGGGTGCTACTGCGACCCTGGAATTCCGTCTGGTGAACACCACCGTTGATCCAACTGCCGCGGCGAGTGGCCGTGTGCCGGGTGATTCGGAAGTGAAAGAGACGCGTGAAGGCCAGCCAGTGGTGCTGTACAAGCGTGTGATTCTGACCGGTGACCATATTACCGATTCGACGTCCAGCATGGACGAGTACAACCAGCCGCAGGTGAATATTTCACTGGATGGCGCGGGCGGTAACATGATGTCGAACTTCACTAAGGACAACATCGGTAAAGCGATGGCGACCCTGTTTGTGGAGTACAAGGACAGCGGTAAGAAAGACGCGAACGGTCGTGCTATCCTGGTGAAACAGGAGCAAGTGATTAACGTGGCGAACATTCAGTCGCGCCTCGGTAACAGCTTCCGTATCACCGGTATCAACAACCCGAACGAAGCCCGTCAGCTGTCGCTGCTGCTGCGTGCCGGTGCGTTGATCGCGCCAATTCAGATTGTGGAAGAGCGTACCATTGGTCCAACCATGGGGCAGCAGAACATCACTCAGGGTCTCGAAGCCTGCTTGTGGGGTCTGATCGCCTCCATCATCTTTATGGTGGTGTTCTACAAGAAGTTTGGTTTGATTGCGACCAGCGCGCTGCTGTGCAACCTGGTGCTGATTGTCGGCATCATGTCACTGCTGCCGGGGGCGACCCTCACCATGCCGGGCATTGCCGGTATCGTGTTGACGCTGGCGGTTGCTGTCGATGCCAACGTGTTGATTAACGAACGTATTAAAGAAGAACTGCGTAACGGACGCTCGGTACAGCAGGCGATTCATGAGGGCTACAAAGGCGCCTTCTCCAGTATCGTCGATGCCAACGTCACCACGCTGATCAAAGTTATCATTCTTTATGCGGTCGGTACCGGCTCCATTAAAGGCTTTGCGATTACCACTGCTATCGGTATCGCGACCTCAATGTTCACCGCTATCGTCGGCACCCGTGCCATCGTTAACCTGGTTTACGGCGGCAAACGCATCAACAAGCTGTCCATCTGAGGAGTGCGTTGTGGCACAGGAATATAGTATTGAGCAGCTAAACCACGGGCGTAAGGTCGTTGACTTTATGCGCTGGGATACGCTGGCTTTCATCATCTCTGGTTTACTGATTGTGGCGTCTATCGCCATTATCGGCGTGCGTGGCTTCAACTGGGGCCTCGACTTTACCGGCGGGACGGTGATTGAGATTAACCTGGAAAAACCGGCCGATCTGGACGCCCTGCGTGAAGGTTTGGTGAAAGCAGGCTTCCAGGAGCCGTTGGTGCAGAACTTTGGCAGCAGCCGTGACGTGATGGTGCGTATGCCACCAGCCACCGGTGCAGCAGGTCAGGAACTGGGCAACAAAGTCGTGACCTCCATCAATGAGACGACACAGCAAAACGCGACCGTGAAGCGCATTGAGTTCGTCGGCCCAAGCGTGGGTAGCGATCTGGCGCAAGCCGGTGCGATGGCGCTGCTGTCGGCACTGATTGCGATTCTGATCTATATCGGCTTCCGCTTTGAGTGGCGCCTGGCGCTGGGCACCGTGCTGGCACTGGCGCACGACGTGATCATCACCTGTGGCATTCTGGCGTTGTCGCACATCGAGATCGACCTGACCATTGTTGCGTCGCTGATGTCGGTGATTGGTTACTCGCTTAACGATAAAATCGTGGTTTCCGACCGTATTCGTGAGAACTTCCGCAAAATTCGTCGCGGTTCTTCCTACGATATTACTAACGTGTCGCTGACCCAGACGTTGAGCCGTACCTTGATCACCTCGCTGACCACGTTGGCGATGATTTTGATTCTGTTCATCTTTGGTGGCGCGCTGCTGAAAGGCTTCTCGCTGACCATGCTGATCGGTGTCACCATCGGTACCGTTTCATCTATCTATGTTTCTTCTGCTCTGGCGCTGAAACTGGGTATGAAGCGTGAACACATGCTGGTGCAGAAAGTCGAGAAAGAGGGCGCAGATCAGCCTTCGATCCTGCCTTAATTCTGCCGATGAAATGAAACGGGCTGCCCGAGGGCAGCCCGTTTTTTTATGCCTGCTGATCAGGGCGCCGTTTTGGTGGCAGTTGCACTCTGCACATCATGCACGCGCACATAGCCGAGTTGCTCCGGCGTCAGTCCGCTCAGGCGCAGCGGCACCGTCACTGAACTGCGTGGCATCAGACTCGCCTCAACCTGAATGGTCTGGCTCAGACTCTCCGCATTCAGCGGTTTGCCACTGGCGGGATCCAGCTCACCCCACACCACGGTGGCGCTCAGCGCGGGGATCGGCTGGTCATCGGTGGAACGGATATTCAGGTTGGCGCGACTACCACTGGCTTCCCCCTCGACGCGAGACAGTGACAGGCGCAATTTGCCCACTTGCGTCTGTAACTCGACGGGAGTGTTGGCTTGCGGTAGCAACCATGCCCCCTGGGTTGACTGCCCATTAAGTTGCCCCTGAATCTCCAGCGCCGTTGCCTGATTGGTGAGTTTGCGCATCTGCTGGTTAAGCTGGCTGACTTCCTGATGTAACTCTTTGACCTGCGGTGAAGTCGGCGTTGAACTACAACCACTGAGCACCAGCAGCGAAAGTGCGGCGGGCGCCCAAAACGTCCTGATCGTCATGCATTGTCCTTTCTGTTATTTCGGAATACGTAATACCTGGCCTGGGTAGATCTTATCAGGATGCGTCAGCATTGGCTTGTTTGCTGCGAAAATCTTGTTGTATTCATTAGGATTCCCGTAAACCTGTTTGGAAATCGCGCTTAGGGTGTCGCCTTTTTTCACCGTATAGAAATCCGCTTCTGGCGCACTGTCGGATACGGTGACCTTGTCATCAACCTTGGTAATCCCTGCCACGTTACCGGCGGCAACCAGGATTTTCTCTTTCAACTCCTGCGAGATGCCATCACCGCTCACAGTAACGGTATCGCCTTGCACATCGACTTTAACTTTGTCGCTATCAGGTAAGCCGAGTTGGTTAATGTGATCCTGTAATTTTTTGCTGGGATCGTCAGCGCCGGTGACGGCATCCCATAACTTTTCACCTGCTTCTTTCACGAAATTGAACAGACCCATGTGACCTCCTGCAAATATGCCGGATTGGCTGTTTAAGCTTAGTGGCTTTTAAGGTTTACAGCGGAGCGCGTACTGCGTCTGTGAGCCGGGCGGTGATTCGGTCTCGTGTATTCAGTTGCTCCCGAGATCGCGCTACACTGTGTGGCCTATTTATCTCGCGACAGGAAACGTCATGCATTGCCCCTTCTGCTCCGCTGTGGACACCAAAGTCATCGACTCACGTCTGGTCAGTGAAGGTTCTTCGGTGCGTCGCCGCCGCCAGTGTCTGGTGTGTCATGAGCGTTTTACCACCTTTGAAGTGGCTGAATTAGTCATGCCGCGCGTGGTGAAAAGCAACGATGTGCGTGAACCCTTTAACGAAGATAAGCTTGCCAGCGGCATGATGAAGGCGCTGGAGAAACGTCCTGTGAGCGCGGACGCCGTTGATAACGCGGTGAACCACATTAAAACCCAGCTACGTGCTACGGGTGAGCGCGAAATCCCCAGCAAGCTGGTCGGCAATCTGGTGATGGAAGAGTTGAAGAAGCTCGATAAAGTTGCCTACATCCGCTTTGCTTCGGTGTATCGCAGCTTCGAAGATATCCGTGATTTTGGCGAAGAGATCGCCCGCTTACAGGACTAAGCCATGACTGACGAACGCTACATGGCGCGCGCGCTGGAACTGGCGCGTCGCGGACGTTTTACCACCACACCAAATCCTAACGTTGGCTGCGTGATTGTGCGCGACGGCGAGATTGTCGGCGAAGGCTGGCATCACCGCGCCGGTGAGCCGCATGCTGAAGTGCACGCGCTGCGCATGGCCGGAGCAAAAGCCAAAGGCGCGACGGCATTCGTCACGCTGGAACCCTGCAGCCATCATGGCCGGACACCGCCATGCTGCGACGCGTTGATTGCCGCGGGTGTTAGCCGCGTGGTGGCGGCAATGCAGGACCCAAACCCGCAAGTGGCGGGGCGAGGGTTGTATCGTTTACAGCAGGCCGGCATTGAAGTCAGCCACGGTTTAATGATGAGCGAAGCGGAAGCATTGAATCGTGGTTTTCTGAAACGTATGCGTACCGGCTTCCCGTGGATTCAGCTCAAACTCGGCGCATCCCTTGATGGGCGCACCGCGATGGCCAGTGGCGAAAGTCAGTGGATAACCTCGGCGGCGGCAAGGCGCGATGTGCAACAATTACGTGCCCAGAGTTCGGCTATTCTTACCTCCAGTGCCACTGTGCTGGCGGATGATCCCTCACTGACCGTACGCTGGAATGAGCTTAACGCGGATGTGCGTCAGCAACTCGATGAAGCCACGCTGCGCCAACCGGTGCGGGTAGTGATCGACAGTCAGCAGCGCGTCACGCCGCAACACCGTCTGATCGCACAACCTGGCGAAACCTGGCTGATGCGTACTGAAGCCGATCAGCAAGCCTGGTCAGACAGCGTCAGCCAAATTGCGGTGCCGCTGCGCGGAGAACAACTGGATCTGGTGGCGATGATGATGTTACTCGGCCAGCGTCAGATTAACACGGTGTGGGTCGAAGCCGGCGCCAGTCTGGCGGGAGCGCTGTTACAGGCTGGACTGGTCGATGAGCTGATTGTCTATGTGGCGCCAAAGCTGCTGGGCAATGCGGCGCGCGGCCTGTGTGAACTGCCTGGACTGGAACAATTGTCCGATGCGCCAGCGCTGAAGTTTAGTGACGTACGCAAGGTTGGCGCAGACCTGCGACTGACCCTGACGCCCGCTTAAGCACCGACTGAAAAGCCTGAGCGCGTTGTCGAAGAGTATGATAGAATCCGCCCCCTTCTGCGGGGCCATAAATCAAACACCCAAAGGATATGTATGAAAGTTATCGAAGCTCCTGTTGCCGCGCCTGATGCTAACATTGCCATCGTCATTGCGCGTTTTAACAACTTCATTAATGACAGCCTGCTGGATGGCGCGGTCGATGCGCTGAAGCGTATTGGCCAGGTTAAAGCAGAAAACATCACTGTGGTCTGGGTTCCAGGCGCTTACGAACTGCCTCTGGCAGCGCGCGCACTGGCAAAAGCCGGTAAGCACGACGCAATCGTGGCACTGGGAACCGTGATCCGTGGCGGCACCGCCCACTTCGAATATGTGGCAGGTGAAGCCAGCTCTGGCATTGCCAACGTGGCGATGACCAGCGAAATTCCGGTGACTTTCGGCGTGTTAACAACCGAAAACATCGAGCAGGCGATTGAACGCGCCGGCACCAAAGCAGGTAATAAAGGCGCCGAAGCGGCCCTGACTGCACTCGAAATGATTAACGTATTGAAAGCCATCAAAGCCTGATTTTTGGAAGGGGAATTTTGTGAAACCTGCTGCTCGTCGTCGCGCCCGTGAGTGCGCTGTCCAGGCGCTTTACTCCTGGCAGCTGTCGAACAACGACATTGCCGATGTGGAATACCAGTTTCTGGCGGAACAAGACGTCAAAGACGTCGATATTAGCTATTTCCGCGAATTGCTGGCCGGTGTGGCGACTAACAGCGCGTACCTGGACGGTCTGATGAAGCCTTACCTGTCACGTCAGCTGGAAGAGCTGGGACAGGTTGAGAAAGCCATTCTGCGTCTTTCGCTGTATGAGCTGAGCAAACGTTCTGATGTGCCTTATAAAGTGGCCATCAACGAAGGCATCGAACTGGCCAAAGTGTTTGGCGCCGAAGACAGCCACAAGTTTGTCAACGGCGTGCTGGATAAAGCAGCCCCACAAATTCGACCCAACAAAAAATAAATGCGAAAGGCCGGTTTACCGGCCTTTTTCTCATTGAGACCTGACTTATGTCCTGTGGTGAATTCGAACTGATCGCACGTTATTTTAACCGCGTTACCAGCTCCCGCCGCGATGTGGAGAAGGGAATTGGTGACGACTGTGCGTTACTGAACGTGCCCGAAAAACAGACGCTGGCCATTAGCACCGATACGTTGGTGGCGGGCGTGCACTTCCTGCGTGATATCCATCCTGCCGATCTGGGTTACAAAGCGCTGGCCGTGAATCTCAGTGATTTGGCGGCAATGGGTGCCGATCCGGCGTGGTTGACGCTGGCGATTACCTTGCCTGAAGTGAATGAAAGCTGGCTGGCCGCATTCAGCGATAGCTTATTTGAGCTGCTGGATTATTACGATATGCAGCTGATTGGTGGTGATACCACGCGCGGACCACTGAGCCTGACGCTGGGTATTCACGGTCTGGTGCCGACTGGACGCGCATTGAAGCGTTCGGGGGCCAAACCCGGTGACTGGATCTTTGTCACCGGTACGCTGGGTGACAGCGCGGCTGGCCTGTCGCTGCTACAACATCGTCATCGTCTGAACGATCCGGCTGTCCATGAAGTGTTAATCAAGCGCCATCTGCGCCCGATGCCACGTGTGTTGCAGGGCCAGGCGCTGCGCAATCTGGCGACATCGGCGATCGATATCTCCGATGGTTTGATTGCCGATCTTGGCCATATTCTCACGGCGAGCCGCGTTGGTGCGCGTCTCAATCTGGAAGCGTTACCGCTGTCCGCAGCCTTGCGCGATCATTTTGAGCCGGAACAGGTGCTGACCTGGGCATTAAGCGGCGGCGAAGATTATGAGCTGTGCTTTACCGTGCCGGAAGTCAATCGTGGTGCGCTGGACGTGGCGCTGGGTCATCTTGGTGTGCCTTATACCTGCATCGGGCAGATTGCGCCTGAAGCTGACGGGTTGACGCTGCTGGAAAATGGCAAGCCACGTCGTTTTAATCACAAAGGATTTGATCACTTTAATGCGAAGTAAAGATGTAGCGAAAAGCCGCCTGCGCCTGAGCAATCCCTGGCATCTGTTGGCAACCGGTTTTGGCAGTGGCCTGAGCCCGATCATGCCAGGCACCGCCGGTTCGATTGCCGCGATTCCCTTTTGGTGGTTGATGACCTTTCTGCCGTTGCAGATTTACTCTTTGCTGGTGCTGATTGGCATTAGCGTGGGCGTTTATCTCTGCCATCGCACCGCCAAAGACATGGGCGTGCACGATCATGGCAGCATTGTTTGGGATGAGTTTATCGGCATGTGGATTACGCTGATGGCGATTCCGGCGATGAGCTGGCAATGGGTGCTGGCCGGGTTTGTCATCTTCCGCATCTTTGATATGTGGAAACCCTGGCCGATTCGCTGGTTCGATCAGAACGTGCATGGCGGCATGGGTATTATGGTCGATGACATTATCGCGGGCGTGATTTCCGCCGTGATTTTGTATGGATTGGGGCTGGTGCTGTAATTCGGCAGGTGCGCATCAATGCGCTCTCTACGGATTACCCAATGTGCGCACTCAACATGGTAGGGTCGCCGTTTATGGCGACCCGGTTCAATAATTACTCGAATCCCACCACCGGATGCGGTTGATACACCGTTTCCAGTTCAGCGATATCCGTTGAACTCAACTCCACATCCACCGCTTTCACCAACTCTGCAAACTGCTGCTCGCGTGATGCACCGATAATCGGTGCTGTGACCACGGGTTTATGCAGCAGCCACGCCAGCGCCACTTGTGCACGCGTCACGCCTTTATCGGCGGAAATGGTCGCCAGACGCTCTGCAATCGCCGCATCATTCTCTTCGGTACCGGTATAAAGTTTTTCCATGACGTTATCCGATACCGAGCGTGCGGTGGTTTCACCCCATGGACGCGTCAGTTTACCGCGCGCCAGCGGGCTCCACGGCAGCACCGCGATACCTTCACGTTCACACAGCGGGTGCATCTCGTTCTCTTCTTCACGCTGAATCAGGTTGTACTGATCCTGCATACTGACAAAACGTGCCCAGCCATTCTGTTTTTGCAGATCCAGCGCCTGAGCAAACTGTGCAGCATGCATCGAAGAAGCGCCGATGTAGCGCGCTTTACCCGATTTCACCACCTCATTCAGCGCCTCAAGCGTCTCTTCAATCGGTGTGTCGTAATCCCAGCGGTGAATCTGCAGCAGGTCGACATACTCCATGCCGAGACGCGTCAGGCTGTCGTCGATGGACTGCAGGATGTTGTTGCGTGACAGCCCCTGAGAAAGGTTGCTGAGCGGGAAATAGACTTTGGTGGCCACCACGACCTGATCGCGTTGGGCGAAATCTTTCAGCGCACGCCCGACGATCTCTTCACTGCTGCCATCGGAGTAGCTGTTGGCGGTGTCGAAAAAGTTGATGCCCGCGTCCAGCGCTTGCTTGATCAGCGGTCGACTGCTCTCTTCGGGCAGGGTCCATGCGTGATTGCCGCGCATCGGATCGCCGTAAGTCATGCAGCCTAAACAGAGACGCGAAACCTGTAAGTCGGTCTGGCCTAAACGAATGGTTTTCATGGGAGCTCCTGCTCTTATGCGTTAGGAATGCCCTAAGCATAGCAGCAGGAGCGGGGAGGGGATTACTGCGCCAGCCAGTCAGTGATTTGTTGCTGAATACCAGCGGCATCCAGCTGATAATCCTGACGAACCTCTTCCTGCGTGCCCTGCGGAATAAACTCGTCTGGCAGACCCAGGTTCAGCACATGAACACGCAGGCGTTTCGCCATCACGTATTCATTGACGCCGCTGCCGGCTCCGCCTTTGATGGCACCTTCTTCCAGCGTCACCAGTGAATCATGGCTGGTGGCCAGTTCGGCAATCAAGGCTTCATCCAGTGGCTTCACGAAACGCATATCCACCAGCGTGGCGTTAAGCGCTTCAGCTGCGGCCTGCGCTTCAGGCAACAGCGTACCGAAGTTAAGGATCGCCAGCTTTTCACCACGGCGCTTCACAATACCTTTGCCCAGCGGCAGGCTGGCGAGCGGCTCCAGCGTGGCGCCGGTGCCCGTGCCGCGCGGATAGCGCACCGCACTCGGACCAGCCTGATAATGATAGCCGGTGTAGAGCATCTGGCGGCATTCGTTTTCGTCGCTTGGCGTCATGATCACCATTTCGGGCACACAGCGCAGGAAGGCGATATCAAATGCGCCCTGATGTGTTTGCCCATCGGCGCCCACAATGCCGCCGCGATCGATAGCGAACAGCACCGGCAGTTTCTGGATCGCCACATCGTGGATCAGCTGATCGTAAGCACGCTGCAAGAAGGTGGAGTAAATCGCCACCACCGGCTTGTAGCCGCCAATCGCCATACCTGCAGCAAAGGTCACCGCATGCTGTTCAGCAATCGCCACGTCAAAGTACTGTTGCGGATAGTCACGAGAGTAGCTGACCATGCCAGAACCTTCGCGCATCGCCGGCGTCACCGCCATTAAACGCGGATCGTCAGCAGCCATTTCGCTCAGCCAGCTACCGAAAATTTTCGAGTAGCTCGGCAGGCCTGGCGCGCTTTTTGGCAGAGAACCGCTGGCCGGATCGAACTTCGGTACCGCATGCCAGGCGATGGGATCCTGCTCGGCAGGCGCGTAGCCTTTGCCCTTTTTGGTCATGATGTGCAGGAACTGCGGGCCTTTCAGGTCGCGCATGTTCTTCAGCGTACTCACCAGCGTCAGGACATCGTGTCCATCTACCGGACCGATGTAGTTGAAGCCCAGCTCTTCAAACAGCGTACCTGGCACCACCATACCTTTCAGGTGTTCTTCGGTGCGCTTCACCAGCTCTTTGATCGGCGGCAGGCCACCCAGCACGCGCTTGCCACCTTCGCGTAGACGTGAGTAGGTTTTGCCCGAAAGAATCTGTGCCAGACGATTGTTGAGGGCGCCAACGTTTTCCGAAATCGACATCTCGTTGTCGTTGAGGATCACCAGCATATCCGGTTTGATGTCACCCGCGTGGTTCATGGCTTCGAACGCCATGCCTGCGGTGATCGCGCCATCGCCGATGATGCAGGCAGTACGACGGCCTTTACCTTCGCGTTCGGCGGCAACCGCCATCCCCAGACCAGCGCTGATTGAGGTCGAGGAGTGACCGACGCTCAGCACGTCATATTCACTCTCGCCGCGCCACGGGAACGGATGCAGGCCATTTTTCTGGCGGATGGTGCCGATTCGATCGCGGCGCCCGGTCAGAATCTTATGCGGATAGGCCTGATGGCCAACGTCCCACACCAGATGGTCAAACGGGGTGTTATAAACATAATGCAGCGCGACTGTTAGCTCGACGACGCCCAGACCCGAAGCAAAGTGGCCGGAAGACCGGCTCACGCTATCCAGCAGATACTGACGCAGTTCGTCACACAGTACCGGAAGTTTTTCTTTCGGTAATAAACGTAATTCCTGAACCGTGCTTGCTAACGCCAGTGTCGGGTATTTTGCAATATCAAAACTCATCAGAGACTCATTATGAAAGTTATTTATCGCGTTCAATTATGAAGCTTGCCAGTGCTTGTAATGCGGTGGTGTCATAAGACTGCGCCGCCAGAATCTCTAACGCACCCAGTGCTTCCTGATAAAGATCCCATGCTTTACGACGGGCATTTTCCAGCCCCATCAAGGCCGGGTAAGTGCTCTTACCTAATGCCTGATCCGCGCCCTGGGTTTTGCCCAGCACCGCGGTATCGCCCACCACATCAAGAATGTCATCCTGCACCTGGAACGCCAGTCCGATGGCGTTGGCGTAGGTATCCAGAACCGGAAGTGCCGCACGGCCACGTTCACCTGCGGTCAGTGCGCCAAGACGCACCGCAGCACGAATCAATGCGCCGGTTTTATGACGATGAATCTGCTCCAGCTGAGCGAGGTCGATTTGCTTGCCTTCGGCGGCCAAATCCAGTGCCTGGCCTCCGCACATGCCTGCCACACCGCTGGCCTGGGCCAGTTCTGAAATCATCGCAATGCGCGCTTGCGGGCTGACGCCGGGCATAGGCTCATCGGCCAGAATCGAAAACGCCAGGGTTTGCAACGCATCACCAGCGAGAATCGCTGTGTCTTCACCATATTTTATATGGCAGGTTGGCTGTCCGCGGCGTAATGCATCGTCATCCATTGCGGGCAGATCATCATGAATCAGAGAGTAAGCATGAATGCACTCTACGGCAGCGGCCGGCGCATCCAGGCTGGCCGTATCGGCCTTTAACATCTCGCCCGTGGCGTAAACCAAAAACGGACGCAGACGCTTACCGCCTAATAGTGCCCCATGTTGCATGGATTGCACCAGAGGAGAACTCTGAAAAGGAAGTGGATCTATTAAGCGTATCAACGCCAGGTTGACGCGTTCGTGATACGCGTTAAGTAATTTGGCGAAATCCATCAGTCATTTTCCGGCGTGAACGGGGCAAGCGCGGCATCTTTATCGTCGCTGAGCAGGATCTGCACGCGCTGTTCAGCCTGCTGCAGAGTTTGCTGACCGGTGCGTGCCAGCTGTACGCCGCGTTCAAATTCGTTCAATGCTTCTTCCAGTGGCAGTTCTCCACTTTCCAGACGGCTAACGATTTGTTCCAGCTGCTGCAATGCGCTTTCAAAACTGGCTGGCGCTTCGGCTTTTTTCGGCATAATCAGTGTCGACTCACAGGTTAGGAATCATCTTGCAATCGGTCATGGTAGCCGACGAGGATTAATTAGCAAAATAATGAATGTGATTGCGGTTGCAGAAGCGGTCATCTGACAAAGGTGGTATACTTTTGCGCCTCGGATGCGGGCGCCTCTGCGTTACCCGTAATTATATGATTTTACCAGTTAAGTGCCGATGGTTTTAGCACTTATTTGCCCAACGAAGCTGTGTCGCCATGAAGTTTATCATTAAGCTCTTCCCTGAAATCACCATCAAAAGTCAGTCGGTGCGTCTGCGCTTTATCAAGATCCTGACCGGCAACATCCGCAATACCCTGCGTACTGTCGACGACGAAATCGCCGTGGTGCGTCACTGGGACCATATTGAAGTACGCGCTAAAAAAGAAGCGCTGCGTACCGTCGTTATTGATGAGCTCACGCGTATTCCCGGTATTCACCATGTACTGGAGGTTGAGGATCAGCCTTATACCGATATGCACGATATCTTTGAGCAGACGCTGGCTCTGAATCGTGAGCGCCTGGAAGGGAAAAGTTTCTGCGTGCGTGTAAAGCGTCGTGGCAAACACAGCTTCAGCTCGATTGAGGTCGAGCGTTACGTGGGTGGCGGGCTCAATCAGCACATTGAGTCCGCACGTGTGCAATTGAAAAATCCTGATGTGACGGTCAATCTCGAGATTGAAGACGATCGTCTGCTGCTGATCACCGGCCGATATGAAGGGCTGGGTGGTTTCCCCATCGGGACACAAGAAGATGTGCTGTCGCTGATTTCTGGTGGCTTCGACTCCGGCGTCTCCAGCTATATGCTGATGCGTCGTGGTTGCCGCGTGCACTACTGCTTCTTCAACCTCGGCGGTGCCGCGCATGAAATCGGCGTCCGTCAGGTCGCGCATTACCTGTGGCAACGTTTTGGTCGTTCGCATCGCGTACGCTTTGTGGCGATCAACTTCGAGCCGGTTGTCGGTGAAATTCTTGAGAAAGTCGATGATGGTCAGATGGGCGTGGTGCTGAAACGCATGATGGTGCGTGCGGCGTCCATGGTTGCTGAGCGCTACGGCGTTCAGGCCCTGGTGACGGGTGAAGCGCTGGGGCAGGTCTCGAGCCAGACGCTGACCAACCTGCGTTTGATTGATAACGCTTCGGATACCCTTATCCTGCGTCCGCTTATCTCGCATGACAAAGAGCACATCATTGATTTGGCACGCCACATCGGCACCGAAGACTTTGCCAAAACCATGCCGGAATACTGCGGTGTGATTTCGAAAAGCCCAACGGTAAAAGCGGTGAAAGCGAAGATCGAAGCGGAAGAGCAAAACTTCGATTTCGAGATCCTCAATCGCATGGTGCAGGAAGCCAGCAACGTCGATATCCGCGAGATTGCGGAGAAGGCACAGGAAGAGGTGGTGGAAGTGGAGACGGTGGTCTCGTTCACCGCAGATGATGTGGTGCTGGATATCCGCTCTGTGGATGAGCAAGAAGCATCACCGCTGGCGCTGGAAGGCGTTGAGGTCAAATCCCTGCCGTTCTACAAACTGAGCACTCAGTTTGGCGATCTGGATCAGAACAAAACCTGGTTGCTGTATTGCGATCGCGGCGTAATGAGCCGTTTACAGGCGCTGTATCTGCATGAGCAAGGCTTTAAAAACGTGAAGGTTTATCGCCCGTAACGGTGATAAATCTGGTAACGACGCGATTCATCGCCTATAACGTCGATGAACCTCGTAGCGGCGCAATTCATCGCGCGTTTGTTAGCAGTTGTGCTGCTTAAATTGCGTGATGAATCGCGCCGCTACGAGATCAGCTATATCATCGGGGCTGTTGAATCGCGGGGTCCGTTAAATCGCAATGCCTGTTGAAAAACGCTGCTAACGTTATAGGCGTTTTACCCCATCACAACACGGTTATTCGCGCTCTTCAAATTCCTGATAGTTATAAATCCCCGCCGCTAATACCAGCTGTGACGCAACTTCACGCGCTTTCTCCTTATCCACCAGCAGATCAATCAGCTTCAGCGTAAAATCAATCGAAGTGCCAGGCCCCTGGCTGGATAACAGATTGACGCGCGGATCCCACACTACGCGGCGATCCATCCAGTGCTTATCGGGAATGGTGTCACGTAAGCCAGGAAAGCCCGTCATATTGCCCACAGGGAACAGATCGTGCGGGATCAGCACCGTGCCGGGGGCAGCACAAATCGCGGCAACGATTTTTCCTGCGAGGTGAAACTGGCGCACGGTTTCCACCAGCAATGGGCTGTCACGGAACGTCTCCGCACCTTTCAGGCCACCAGGCAGTACCACGGCGTCGTAGTCGTTATCCGCCACTTCAACCAGTGGCGCATCGGCCAGCAGGCGCACGCCGCGCGAGCAGATAATTTCGCGCGTGCCATCGCTTTCAACACTGGCGGTGGTGACGCTTAAGCCCGCGCGGACCAGCAGGTCGATAGTGGTGACAGCTTCAATCTCTTCACTGCCATGTGCCAGGCAAACCAGAACCGATGCGGTCGCGCTCATATTGGGACTCCTTGCGTTTAATCAGATCGTACAAACGGGTGTTCTCCGGCAGCGCAATGCCCTGCGCGCGAGCGCGGCGCAGCAGGTAGCCGGTGATGTAATCAATTTCTGTCAGGCGCTGTGCGCGCACATCCTGCAACATAGAGGAGGTATTCGCTGCGGTGCTGTCGATGACGTCATAGATGATGTCGCGCAGGTTATCGACCGCAATGTGCTGGCCTTCACGCTCCATCACCCAGGCAATCTCTTCACACAGCGTGGCAATTTGCTGCGGCCAGGCGCGCAGGGCACAGTTCTGGCAATCATGTTCAACGGTAAGCGGATTAATCACGCAGTTCACTGCCAGTTTGCGCCAGCTGGCAGAAGCAATGTTGTCATGCCAGGCCACGTCCGGCAAAGCCTGGTGCAGGATATCGGCGATATCGCTCATCGCGGCACTTTCACGTCCGGTGGGACCGATATGTGTGATGCCCTGCGCAACGTGTTTGATCACCGTGCCATCGCGCATCGCCGCGTGGGTTGTAATGCCGCGCAGCAGCGGTTGCTGCAACTCCTTCAGCTCTTCCAGCGTGCCCATGCCATTGTGCAATAACAAAATGGCAGCATGAGCAGGCAGGATGCTTTGCAGGTTTTTGACTGCCGGGGAAACCTGTGGCGCTTTCAGTGTCACCAGCAACAGCTGGCTTTCGGCAAGAAACAGCGGATCGTTGGCGATAAACGTGTGATTGCTGACCTGTCCTTGCGGATCAATCACGTTCACCGAGCAATAGGGCTGCGGCACGCGCAACCAGCCCTGAACCTCATGTCCCTGACGTGCGAGCGCGGCGAGCCAAATTTGACCCAGGGCGCCACAACCCAACACGGTAATTTTCATTTTGCCTCCCGCTGACGGGTTCTCAATTTCACGACATGGTTAAGTATAGCTTTCCGCATATCGTGTTTAATTAGCGCCATAAGACGCGTATTATGCATGTCACTTTAGTATCAGGAGAAGAAAAGATGCCATCTTTCGATATCGTTTCCGAAGTCGAACTGCCGGAAGTGCGTAATGCGGTGGAGAATGCCAGCCGTGAGATCTCAACCCGTTTCGATTTCCGCAACGTGAGCGCCAGCATTGAGCTCAACGAAAAGAATGAGACCATCAAAATCACCAGCGAATCTGATTTCCAGGTTAAACAGCTGGTGGATATTTTGCGTGAAAAGCTGCTGAAACGCGGCATTGAAGGCGCAGCGATTGAAGTGCCAGAAGAGATCATTCACAGCGGTAAAAGCTGGAGCGTAGAAGCCAAGCTGAAAAAGGGTATCGAAAGCGATATCGCTAAAAAGCTGGTGAAGCTGATTAAAGACAGCAAGCTGAAAGTGCAAACGCAGATTCAGGGTGAAGAGCTGCGCGTGACCGGTAAATCACGTGACGATTTGCAGGGTGCGATGGCGCTGGTGCGCGGTGGCAACCTGGGTCAGCCCTTCCAGTTCAAGAACTTCCGCGACTAATCGCGTTTGTCGCGTGCGGCACGACGATAGAGCGTGCTGCGCGCGACACCTAATGCCTCCGCCGCTTTACTGATATTGCCATTGAAGCGTTGGAGCGTTTCGCTAATCAGCCGCTCATCATGGCTCTGCTTATCTTCCACTGGCACCGCCGCTACTCGGCGATATTCGGCTGGCAAATGCACATCAGTGACTTCTTCGCCTTCATCGGCGAGCGCTAACAGTACCCGCAATAAACTGCGTAACTGCCGCACGTTGCCGGGCCATGGCAATTGTGCCAGCGATGCCAGCAAGGCGGGAGAAAGCTGGATATCGCGATCTGCGCCGCCCAACTCAATCCATAACCGACCAATAAAGTCTTCGATATCTGGCCAGGCACGCAACGGCGGGATGGTCATGGAAAATTCCTGCAAGCGATAGAGAAGATCCTCGCGGAACTCGCCCTCGGCCACACGCTGCGCCAAATCACGGTGCGTTGCGCAGATCACAGCAAAATTCACCGGCCAGCTGCGACTGGAACCGAGCGGCGCGACCTCTTTTTCTTGCAGCACGCGCAGCAAACGGGTTTGTAGCGCCAGCGGCATATCTCCAATTTCATCCAGAAACAGCACGCCACCATCCGCCTCGCGGATTTTACCGATGTAGCCATTTTTGCTGGCTCCGGTAAAGGCGCCAGGCTGATAACCAAATAGCTCTGATTCAATCAACGCTTCCGGAATGGCAGCGCAATTGATGGCGACGAATTTGCCCTCGCGCCAGCGGCTCTGCTGATGCAGGGCACGGCTGACATACTCTTTACCGCTGCCGGTTTCACCGTGAATGCACAACGACACACCGGCATTCATCAGTCGCACCATTTTCTCGCCATCACTACCCAGCGAGAACGGGAGATCGGCGGCGGGTTCGCTCGGTGTGGCGAAATGCGTGCGGTGCGGTGCCCGCAGGCGGAAGTAGTAACGCTGCTGGGCAAAATGAATCGGGAGAGGAATGGTGTTGGCCTGCTGTTCCAGTTGATCAAACAGCTGCTGGAATGTCAGGGTGCCCAACTGCTCGGTGGTGAGATTAAGTTCACGCATCGCCAGGCGGTTTGCGGCGGTGAGCACATTATCGGAGAACACCAGCAGCAGCTCGTCACTGGTATCTATGCCGTGCGGCTCAACGTGCAGGCTCATCAACCATTGTTGGGGATGCAGGCTTTGCTTAACCCACAAATACTCAATCTGTTTAGCGGCGGCTTTGACCCACTGAAACGTTTGCGGATGCGGGAAGTGCGCTGGGCCAGAGATATCCAGCACGCCCGCAATCTGACCGTTGGGCATCTGCAACGGCATGGCGGCGCAGTACAGCCCCTGATTCAAGGTGAGAAAATGCTGCTGGCCTTCAATTTCACAGCCATCGTCAATCGCCAGTGCAGTGCCAATTGCATTGGTACCGCGCCCGCATTCGCTCCACAAATTGCCGGGGGCGAGTGCAAATCGCTGCGCTTTCTCCATCGATTGCATGTCGCCAAAGGTGTTCAGCACCAAACCGGTGGCATCCGAAAGAATCACCACAGATTGTTTTTTCCGCCAGTTTCTGCGCCAGCTGTTTGATCACCGGCTGGGCGAACTGTTGTAGCCCGGCATTACTGGCCAGCACATCAGCCAGCTCACCCTGGCGGACGCGAGGAAAATCATCGGCGGTGCGGTCGAGACCATACAGCTGGCTACGAAACCAGGAGTCGCTTAACAGCGGGTTGGTATTCACGGCAGACGCGGCTGAATTTCCCTGCATTGGTAACCTCATGCCTAAGCGAAAGTGTTGCAGCATTGTAGCGACTTGGTTTCTGCGGTGTTGCGATACGCAACACAGATGAGGATTTTGGTGGCAGAACCCGCGCGTTTAAAAGGGCTATTAGTTTTATAAATCAATGATAGATAAAACGATTTTTCGAAAATTCGCAAGCTGAAAAAAACTGGCACGCCCGCTGCAATAGCTTATTAGGCAGCGGGCTGTTCAATCAGTTGACCCACAGGTTGCCGCTGCCAGCTAACAATAAACGACCCTACACGAAGGAGTTTGCGATGCGTTATGCACATCCCGGCACGCCCGGCGCTTTGGTCACTTTTAAAGCGACCTACGGCAATTTTATTGCGGGCAAATTCACAGAGCCGCTCAGCGGCCAGTATTTTACGAACACCTCGCCTGTTGATGGCAGCGATATTGCGCAGTTTCCGCGTTCTGACGCGCGGGATATCGATTTAGCACTGGACGCTGCTCATCAGGCCGCTGACGCCTGGGGAAAAACCAGCGTGCAACATCGGGCCAATCTGCTGCTGCAGGTGGCCGACTGCATTGAACAAAATATTGAAATGTTGTCTGTGGCGGAGAGCTGGGACAACGGCAAACCGATCCGCGAAACGCTCAATGCCGACCTGCCGCTGGCGGTGGATCATTTCCGCTACTTCGCCGGTTGTCTGCGTGCACAGGAAGGCAGCACCGCCGAAATTGATGAAACCACGGTGGCTTATCACTTCCATGAGCCGCTAGGTGTGGTTGGGCAAATCATCCCATGGAACTTCCCGCTGTTAATGGCGGCATGGAAACTGGCTCCGGCGCTGGCAGCCGGTAACTGCGTGGTGCTGAAACCGGCTGAGCAAACGCCACTGGCCATCACGCTGTTGATGGAGCTGATCGGCGATCTTTTCCCGGCCGGCGTGCTTAACGTGGTGCAGGGCTTTGGCCGGGAAGCCGGTGAAGCGCTGGCCACCAGCAAACGTATCGCCAAAATCGCGTTCACCGGCTCAACACCGGTCGGGCGCCATATCATGGCGTGCGCGGCTGAAAACATCATTCCCTGTACCGTCGAGCTGGGCGGCAAGTCGCCTAACATCTACTTTGCCGATGTGATGGACGGTGAATCGGACTTTATCGAAAAAGCGGTGGAAGGGCTGGTACTCGGTTTCTTCAATCAGGGCGAAGTCTGTACTTGTCCGTCGCGTGCGTTGATCCATGAATCCATCTATGAGCCGTTTATGGCGCGGGTGATGGATAAAGTGGCGAATATCCGCCGAGGCGATCCGCTGGATACCGACACCATGATCGGTGCTCAGGCTTCCCGTCAGCAATTCGACAAAATCCTGTCTTACATCAACATCGCGCGCGACGAAGGAGGGCAAATTCTGACCGGAGGCGATCGTGCCAGCGTCGCAGCGGAACTGGATAACGGATTCTATATCCAGCCAACCCTGATCAAAGGCACCAACCAGATGCGGTGTTTCCAGGAAGAGATTTTTGGGCCTGTTATTGGCATCACCACTTTTAAAGATGAAGCGGAAGCTTTGTCGATTGCCAATGAAACGCAATTTGGCCTCGGCGCGGGTGTATGGACGCGTGATACCAATCTGGCGTACCGCATGGGGCGTGGTATCAAAGCCGGTCGCGTCTGGACCAACTGCTATCACATCTATCCTGCGCACGCAGCTTTCGGTGGCTATAAGCAGTCGGGAGTGGGGCGCGAGACGCACAAAATGGCGCTCAGCGCCTACCAACAAACCAAAAATCTGCTGGTCAGCTATGGCACCGCGCCTTTGGGCCTGTTCTGAGTCCGCATCCGATCAAATGGAGAGTGAAAGATGAATATGCAAATCAAAACCACCATGAAAGCCGCAGTTGTCAAAGCCTTTGGCGAACCATTAGTGATTGAGCAGGTGCCAGTACCGCAAGTGGGACCGGGCCAGATTCTGGTGAAAATCGCGGCGACTGGCGTGTGCCATACCGACTTACATGCCGCCGAAGGCGACTGGCCGATTAAACCCAATCCCCCGTTTATTCCCGGCCATGAAGGCGTAGGACAGGTAGTGGCGCTAGGTGAAGGTGTGAAGCATTTGAAATTGGGCGATCGTGTGGGCGTGCCCTGGCTCTATTCCGCATGCGGCCACTGTGAGCACTGTCTGGATAGCTGGGAAACCCTGTGTCTGTCACAGCAGAATGCCGGTTATTCGGTGAACGGCAGTTTTGCAGAATATTGCCTTGCGGATGCGAACTATGTCGGCATCATTCCGGAAAACATCGATTACAACGAAATAGCACCGATTCTGTGTGCGGGTGTGACGGTGTACAAAGGCCTGAAGATGACCGACACCAAGCCGGGTGATTGGGTGGTGGTGTCCGGTATTGGTGGTCTGGGCCATATGGCAGTGCAATATGCGGTGGCGATGGGACTGAATGTCGCTGCGGTGGATATCGATGATGAGAAGCTGGCGTTTGCTAAACGTCTTGGTGCCAGTGTGGTGGCGAATGCGAAGAACGTCGATCCGGCTAAAGTGTTCCAGGAAAGCTTCGGCGGTGCGCACGGTGTGCTGGTGACGGCTGTTTCACCGAAGGCGTTTGAGCAGGCGATCGGTACTATGCGTCGTGGCGGTACTATGGTGCTGAACGGTCTGCCACCGGGCAAATTCGACCTGTCTATCTTTGATATGGTGCTGGACGGTATTACCGTGCGCGGTTCAATTGTCGGTACGCGTAAAGATCTGCAGGAAGCGTTGGATTTCGCTGGGCGTCATAAAGTGAAAGCCAACGTGGCGGTTGAACCGCTGACCAACATTAACGACATCTTTGCGCGTATGCATGCGGGAAAAATTGAAGGGCGCATCGTGGTTGATATGTCGCTTTAATTAGCGTGATGGTTTGTGGCGGTGCGGTTAATCGCGCCGCCACAGAGTGTGTGACGACTAACTAACAGCTGGCGAGCAGCGCTTCAATTTCGACGCGGCTCGTCACTTTACTGTCGATCTTGATGTAAGCACTTTTCTCTTCCGGCACGATAAAGACTGAAGAGACACCCGGCTGCGCTTTTAAACGCTTTTCAAGGTTAGGCACCGCTAATACGGCATCACTGAGCACCATGCGCAGGCTGCTGACGTATGGCGGCTCCTGCATCGACATCGCCACAAACAACCAGGCTGCCGCCACAATCGCACCCACCAGAAACACCGTCTGCGCATCAAAGTGACCGAAGATCCAACCGCCCATGCTGCCGCCAATCGCCACGCCAATGAACTGGCTGGTGGAGTAAATGCCCATCGCTGTGCCTTTGTAGCCCGGCGGTGATTCTTTACTGATCAGCGAAGGCAGAATGGCTTCCATCAGGTTGAAGGCGAGGAAGAACAGCTGCACGCCAATCACCAGCGTCCAGAAATGACCAGCCGCCCCCCATAGTACGATTTCCGCGATAATGATCAGTGCCACGCAGGTAACAAAAACGCGCTTCATGCGGCGTTTCACTTCGGCATAGATGATGAAAGGCACCACCAGAACGAAAGCGACCAGCATGGTGACCAAATAGACTTTCCAGTGTTCAGATGCCGGGAAGCCTGCTTGTTCAAACTGGCCCGGCAAAGCCACAAAACTCGACATCAGCAGGATATGCAGGCAAAGAATACCGATGTTTAATTTGAGGAGTTTAGGATTGGCTAACACTTCACGAATGCTGGCTTTTACCATGCCGGACTCACGGTTAAGCATGTGATTGGGTGCGCTCGGCACCACCAATAGCGTGATAACAATGCCCAGCGAGGCCAGAATAGCGATCATCCAGAAAAGTGCATGCAACCCCAGAGCATGGGTGACAATTGGGCCTACCACCATCGCAATTGCAAAGGTCACACCGAAACTGATGCCAATAAACGCCATCGCTTTAGTACGGTTTTGTTCGCGAGTGAGATCTGAGAGTAATGCCATGACGGCAGCGGCAATTGCGCCAGAGCCCTGCAAAGCACGACCCAGGATCACGCCCCAGATTGAGGTGGTCATCGCTGCGATAATACTGCCCAGCACGAACACTAACAGCCCGCCAACAATGAGCGGTTTGCGACCGACGCGATCGGACAGCAGACCAAACGGAATCTGGAATACGGCTTGTGCCAGACCATAGATGCCAATTGCCAGACCAATTAAGGTTTCACTGGCTCCCTGCAACGCCATACCGTACGTGGTGAGTACCGGCAGGACCATAAACATTCCCAGCATGCGCAGGGAAAAAACTGTGCCTAAACCCCATGTAGCCCGAAGCTCTACTGGCGTCATTTTATTATCGTTCATTCCAACCTCTGTAATTTTGCTGCACTCATTTTAAGGAGCAGGGCAGGGCGGGTAAAACAATTGTTGTTAAGCAGTGGTAACAAAAAGAAAGGGCGCGAAATTCGCGCCCTTTCTGGTGTTGCGGAGCTGTATTACCAGACGTAAGTCAGCAGGTCTTTAGAGGCCGGCGTCATAAAATCAACCGACATCATCACGCTCAATGCTGTGATAGCGACAATCGAGAACACAAACAGTTTACGCGCCCAAACTTTATCGTTTGAGGTTTTGTAACCTGAAAGCGCCATGCCCAACCACCACACACTCACCGCCGCGGCGACCACCAGATACTTGTAGCCCGCGTAACCGCCAAGTGTCAGCATCAGCGTAGCAATCATGAACGCCAGGATGTAAAGCGTAATATGATTTTTGGCTACCGAGATACCTTTCACGACAGGCAGAACCGGGATGTTAGCCGCCTGATAATCTTTGAAGCGGAAAATCGCAATCGCGTACGAGTGCGGCATCTGCCACAGGCTAAAAATAGCCAACAAGATCAAAGCGCCAGCATCAAACTGATTGGTCACTGCGCAGTAGCCAATCACTGGCGGTGCTGCACCAGAGAGGCTACCGATCAGCGTGCCATACACGGAGTTGCGTTTCATATACAGGCTGTAAATGCCCACATAGACAACGAAGCCCATTACCGCCAGCCACATGGCCAGCGGGTTAGCGCCGAAATACAGCAACGCAAAGCCAGCAATACCCAATGCGGTTGCATAAACCAGGCTTACTTTCGCCGAGATCAGGCCTTTGACCAGAACACGGTTCCGCGTTCTCTCCATTTTGATGTCGATATCGCGGTCAATCACGTTGTTGAATACACAACCTGATGCGACAACCAGCGAAACGCCCACCAGTGAATAGAGAAACAGGGGGTAATCAATGCTGCCTTTCGAAGCCAGCAAGAATCCACCGATCACAGAAATTAAGTTGCCGAAAATAATTCCTGGTTTTGTTACTTGCAGGTATTGCTTAATCATTACGTGTGACTCTTTAGTCGGCCATCATGTTGTAGTTGAGGTTCCACATGATCCACAGTGATCCGACGACAACAATCAAAATAATGAGTGCTGAGAAGACAATCGCCACCATGTTCCAGCCGCCCTCTGACTTGCTGTCCAGGTGCAGGAAGTAGACCAGGTGTACTAACACCTGAACCACCGCACACACCAGAACCACACCCAGAATCGTGCCGTGTGATGCGCCGCCATCCATTACCATCCAGAACGGAATACCGGTCAGGATGATAGAAAGGATGAAGCCGATCATGTAAGACTTCACGCTACCGTGAGAAGCGCCATGTTCGTTAACTGAATGACTCATTACATGGCTCCCATCAGATAGACAACGGTGAATACGCAGATCCAAACCACATCCAGGAAGTGCCAGAACAAGCTCAGGCACATGATACGGGTGCGGTTAGTTGCAGTCAGACCACGTTTAGAAATCTGGAACATCATCACTGCCATCCAGATCAGGCCTGAGGTCACGTGCAGACCGTGGGTACCGACCAGCGTAAAGAACGCGGACAGGAAACCACTGCGGTCAGGACCAAAGCCTTCCAGGATCAGGTGATGGAATTCATAGATTTCCATGCCGATGAATCCAGCACCAAACAGGAAGGTCAGAGCCAACCAGCTGATGACTGAACCCTTGTTCTGGTTGTTCATCGCAATCACTGCCATTCCATAAGTAATGGAGCTGAGCAGCAGCAGCGCGGTTTCAACCAGCACAAACGGCAGTTCAAAGATGTCTTTACCTGCCGGACCACCGGCAGTGTTATTGACCATAACTGCATAGGTCGCAAACAGGGTTGCGAAGATAATGCAGTCACTCATCAGGTAGATCCAGAAGCCAAAGACTTTATTGGCTCCTGCATCGTGATGCCCATGCTCCGCATGGGCGTCGTGGTGGTGTTTTGCAGTTTCAGTTGACATTATTTCAGACCTGCTTTGCTGATTTCGTCAAAGTGCTTCTTCTCGATCTGCTCGACTTCAGCAACCGGAACGTAGTAATCCACGTCTTCGTCGAAGCTCTTCACAATCCAGGTCACAATTGTGGCCAGGAAGGTAAGGCCAGCCAGCCACCAGATGTGCCAGATCATCGCGAAACCAAACACGGTCATGAAGGCTGCGATAATCAGGGCTGCGCCGCTGTTTTTCGGCATATGAATTTCTTCATATTTTTCTGGTTGCTTATAGGCTTCGCCTTTCTCTTTCATTTCCCAGAACGCATCGCGCTCGTGGATTTCAGGGATAACAGCAAAGTTATAGAACGGAGGCGGTGAAGAGGTTGCCCACTCCAGCGTACGACCACCCCACGGGTCACCGGTCAGATCGCGGTTCTGGTCGCGGTCACGCACAGAAACGTAGAACTGAGTCAGCTGGCACAAGATACCGCATGCAATCAGTGCCGCACCGCCTGCTGCAACAACCAGCAGTGAGTGGAACTGAGGATCGATGTCCTGGCTGATACGACGGGTCATACCCATGAAGCCCAATGCGTACAGCGGCATAAAGGCGACGAAGAAACCAATGATCCAGAACCAGAATGCACGGATACCCCATTTTTCGTTCAGGGTGAAGCCGAATGCTTTCGGGAACCAGTAGGTCACGCCAGCCATACAACCGAACACCACACCACCGATAATCACGTTATGGAAGTGAGCAATCAGGAACAAGCTGTTGTGCAGAATGAAGTCCGCACCTGGAACGGCCAGCAGAACACCGGTCATACCACCAATAGAGAAGGTGACCAGGAAGCCAATCGTCCACAGCATCGCTGAGTGGAACTCAACGCGACCCTGATACATGGTGAACAGCCAGTTGAAGATTTTCACGCCGGTCGGAATCGCGATGATCATCGTCATAATACCGAAGAAGGCGTTAACGTTGGCACCGGCACCCATGGTGAAGAAGTGGTGCAGCCAAACGATGAACGACAGAACGGTAATCGCGATGGTCGCCCACACCAGAGAGGTGTAACCGAACAGACGCTTTTTGGAGAAGGTCGCAGTGACTTCCGCGAACACACCGAATACCGGCAGAACGAGGATGTATACTTCCGGGTGACCCCAGACCCAAATCAGGTTGACGTACATCATCATGTTACCGCCCATTTCATTGGTGAAGAAATGGAAGCCGAGGTAACGGTCAAGCGTCAACAGTGCCAGCGTCACGGTCAGAACCGGGAACGCAGCGATGATTAGGACGTTAGTACACAGTGATGCCCAGGTGAAGACAGGCATTTTGAACAGGTCCATGCCCGGTGCACGCATCTTCAGAATGGTCACGAAGAAGTTGATACCGGTCAGTGTCGTACCGATACCGGAAAGCTGGAGACTCCAGATCCAATAATCGACCCCGACGCCAGGACTGTATTCCGCGCCCGAAAGCGGTGGATAAGCCAACCAGCCAGTCTGTGCGAACTCGCCCACACCCAGAGAGATGTTCACCAGGATCACACCGATCGCAGTAAACCAGAAGCTCAGGTTGTTCAGGAACGGGAAGGCAACGTCACGTGCACCGATTTGCAGCGGTACCGCGATGTTCATCAGACCTACCACGAAAGGCATCGCCACGAAGAAGATCATGATCACGCCGTGCGCGGTGAAGATCTGGTCGTAGTGGTGCGGTGGTAATATGCCGGCTTCGCCTGCGGAAGCCATCACTTGTTGGGTACGCATCATTACCGCATCGGCAAAGCCGCGCAGCAGCATGACGAAAGCCATGATGATGTACATGATACCCAGTTTTTTGTGGTCAATGGAGGTGAACCATTCTGACCACAGGTATTGCCACTTACCAAAATAAGTAATCGCGGCAACCAGTGCCAGACCACCTAAGATGATTGCGGCTACCGTAACCACGATAATGGGTTCGTGGTATGGCACTGCATCCAGTGTTAATTTTCCGAACATCGTATTATTCCTCGGCTCCCGCAGCAGCGGCGTGATTCATGTCCATGCCTTTGTGCTCTGGCATGTCCATCTTCCCGTGGCTCATCATGAACTTATCAATAACCTGCTTGAACAGTTCTGGATTCGCAGTTGAGAAATATTCCACCGGGTGATTTTCGCTTGGCGCAGCCAGTTTCTCGAAATCATCCATGGTGGTCAGCGCGTTAGGTGCTGCTTTAACTTTAGCCACCCACTGCTGGAATTCCGCATCGTCTTTGGTTGCAATGGCTTTGAACTTCATGCCAGAGAAACCGCGACCACTGAAGTTCGCAGAGATACCGTCGAATGTTCCTGGCTCATTGGCGATCAGGTGCAGTTTAGTCTGCATGCCCGCCATGGCGTAGATCTGGCTACCGAGCGTAGGAATAAAGAAGGAGTTCATTACGGAGTTGGAGGTGATCTTGAAGTTCACCGGAGTATTTGCCGGGAAGGCAATCTGGTTCACGGTTGCAATACCCTGTTCAGGGTAGATAAACAGCCATTTCCAGTCCAGCGCAACCACATCGATCTCAACCGGCTTCACGTCAGAAACCAGCGGTTTGCTCGGTTCCAGTGCGTGGGTCGATTTCCAGGTCAGCACGCCGAGGAAGATAATGATCAGGATTGGAATCGTCCAGACCACGGCTTCCACTTTGTTAGAGTGTGACCAGTTAGGGCTATAAGTCGCATTAGTATTGGTTGCCCGATATTTCCAGGCAAAGAATACTGCCATGAAGACTGCCGGGATAACCACGATCATCATCAAGCCAAAAGCTGTCAGAATCAGCGAACGTTGCTCCAGTGCAATCTGTCCTTTGGGATTTAACAACGCACTATCGCAGCCACTGAGTAATACAGCGCCTGCAATTAATGACAAAATCCCCAAACTTTTATTGTATTTCCTGAGTCTCATTTAACGACCTCAATGACAAAGGGCTCTATTGTCGTTTAAGTGTGCGCGCATTTTACGGGAAGGTTTATGCAGTGTAAACCAGCTTAAGGATGTGTCAGAAGGCTGTTGACACCTTTTGCTAAGGGTGTCACAGATGTTGCGCAGGGTGACAAATTATTAATTGCGACAAGCAGTTGGCGTCAATATAACAAAAAACAATGATAGAAACCGCAGAAAAATCAGGGAAAGCATAAACCGTACTATTAATGCCCATTTATTTAACAATTGTGTAGCATTTGGGTGATGAGTTTTCTACAAAGTAATTGCGCACCGGATTTAAATATAATTCTGGGTTGTTAATTTAATGTTTCTTTTTCGCGATGAAAAAAATGCTATTCGTTAAAATGAGTTCATTGTTATTTTTTTAGCCAAATATTTAGCGGCTGACAAATTATCATTACTTAAGTCAGATTTTTCCCCGGCATTTTTCTTAACGCCAGACAATCCAGCATCACACCCAATGCCACGGCCACCAGCGCCAGTGCCATACCCATCTCAAAAAGCGGTGTCAGCAGCGCGTTGACATGCCAGATGCCAGCGGCATTCAGGGCTAGCATCACCAACCAGAGTGCCAGCAGGCCACAACCGAAGCTGAACAGACGCACTGTCCAGCGATAGCCATGCGGCCAGCGGGTTCGCATCACAAACTCCCCGCTCTGCTGAATGGCTTGCAGGGTGCTGCGGCTAATCCACAGCAGCATTAAGCCAGGCACGCCTGCAAACACGGTGAAAGCATAGAAGGTCGGCCAGCCCCACAGCTCGACCAGCCATCCTGCAGCGGGTCCGACGTAAACGCGCCCGACGGCGGAAAGGGCAGAGAGCAGCGCGAACTGCGTTGCGGAAAATGACTTATTGCACAATGTCATCAGCAGCGCCACAAACGCGGCGGTGCCCATCCCTCCGCAAAGATTCTCAATGAACACCGCGCTGGCCATGCTCCATAAATGAGGCGGCGTCACGGCCAATAGCCAATAAGCGAAGTTGGAAACCGCCTGAAGAATGCCGAAAATCATCAGGGCACGGAACAGGCTCAGGCGTTGCATCAGCACACCGCCGTAAAGCGCACCAATGATGGTTGCCAGCAATCCCAGCGTTTTATTCACCAGTCCGACATCGCCGGCGCTGAAACCTACGCCGCGAATCAGGAAAGTGGTGGTGAGCGACGCAGCAAAAGCATCACCCAGCTTATAAAGGATGATTAAGGTGATCAGCAGCCAGGCATTGTTACGCAGGAAGAAGTCTTTGAGCGGGAACGAAACGGCCTGACGCAGGGTGTGCGGCTCACGCGCGGGTGCTGTGGGCTCTTTGGCCAGCAATGTCGCAATCAAACCTGGCAACATCAGCAGCGCCATTAACCAGTAGGTTGCCTGCCATCCCAGATATCGGTCGGCAAGCCACAGCGCCAGTCCGCCTGAAATCAGCATCGCCAGGCGATAACCCAACACCGTAATCGCGGCACCGCTGCCCCGTTCTTCTGGCGGTAGCACATCGGTTTTCCAGGCATCAAACACGATATCCTGCGATGCAGAACAGAAGGCAACCAGCACGGCCAGGGCAGCCAGCAGCGTCAGATCGCGCGAAGGCTGCATAAAGCCCATGGCGATAATGCCGGCGATCAGTGCGAGTTGAGTAACCAGTAACCAGCCACGGCGACGGCCAAGAAACGGCGGGGTATAGCGATCCATCATCGGCGACCACAGGAACTTAAACACGTAAGCCTGGCCGACAAGGGAGAAGAAACCGATGGTTTTCAGATCGACATTCTCTACGGTCATCCACGCCTGTAAGGTCCCGGCTGTCAGAGCTAAAGGCAGTCCGGAAGCAAAACCGAGCAGCAGCAATACGGCTGCATTACGTTGGGTGAAAATGCGCAGATAGTGAGAAGTCATAACCAACCTGAAATGATGCCCGGCCAAAGGTGACCGGGCAGAATAGCTGAGGAATTAGCGGGCGTTTTGTTTAATAAATTCGTGAACGCTGGTGTCCTGCGCCATATCAGCAATCACGTCGCTCAGGGTAGAGTTGACCGCGTTGGTGATCTTCGCGTTAGTGGCGGTGAAAGCGCCTTCTACGCTGTAAGTCTGACGATAATTTTTAACCTGTTTGTTACCGTTTTTTGCGGTCGCAATGATGGAAATGTCAGCCTTGGTGGTAATGCTGTAACGCACGTTACCTTGTGTCACATCAGCGTAAAGACCATTGACGACAATCTGCAGGTCAACCGCACCGTTTGGTCCGATCACGTAACCGCGTGCTGTCATCTGCTTCTCCAGCACTTCCTGTAACAGGAAACGCAGATCGCGCGATGGCGTTAAGGTGACTAACTGACCGTCACGATTCACTTTTGCCAGAGCCTGATCGGAACGCTGATCGGCACCGTTAACGCTGATGGTGGCACCCATCAGACCAGGATCTTGCTGTGGCAGCTGGATCTTAGGCTGAATGTTCAGGGTGGTGTTATTGCTGGCACAGCCGGCCAAAATAAATGCAGCCAGCAGAGGGAATAACAGTTTTTTCAACATACTCATTCTCGTTAGCATATGGGTTGGTTTGCAAAACTGCGGCCATCATAGCATTGCGCGACGGCGAAAAAAGCCCCGTGCCAGTGGAAATTGATTGTAAAGGCTTTTTTCGGACAGGCGGTCATGCAACAGCATTGACCTGACGAATGAGCCCGCTAAGATGCGCAGCAGATCAGGAATTATTTCCGGCGCGCCTGCGGGTTGGCCAAAAAACCTACTAATATTTAAACAGATGGGCACAGCGCTCGCCGTTGAGGAGTGTTAACAATGATTCGCGAACAAATAGAAGAAAAGCTGCGTAAGGCGTTCGAACCTGCACATCTCGAAGTGCATGATGAAAGCTATCGTCATAACGTGCCCGCTGGTTCTGAAAGTCACTTCAAAGTGGTGATTGTCAGCGATGTGTTTACCGGCCAGCGATTCCTGCAGCGTCATCGCGCCATTTATGGCGAACTGACCGAAGAGTTAGCAGGGAGCGTGCACGCACTGGCACTACACACTTACACGCAAAAAGAGTGGGATGGCTTGCAAGATACCGTGCTGGCGTCACCTAACTGTCGGGGAGCGGGCACCCTCGCCTGAGTTCACACTTCATCCTCTCTCAAAACGGCCTGCGGGCCGTTTTCTTTTCATCTATTACCCTTAAACGCGATCCATGGCGCAAAAAAGCAGCAAAACCGCTAAAAAGTGGTGAGTTTGCAGCCTCGACTCATTCCAGCGATGCCGCTATAATGCGGCGTCTATTTTTCCGGAATGTCTTCGGGACGCTTCTGGTGACAGGGATTAGGTTCTGCCTGCAGAGGCCGTCCCGATTGTTGGATACGGCGCATTTAATGTGTGGTGTCTGAAGTTGACCGAGCACGTGATTTTTTGAGGTAACAAGATGACAGTTTCAGTAGAAACCACTCAGGGTCTGGGCCGTCGCATTTCGATTACTGTTGCAGCAGACAGCATCGAAAGCGCAGTGAAGAAAGAACTGGTGGAAGTGGCTAAGAAAGTCCGTATCGACGGTTTCCGTAAAGGCAAAGTGCCGGCAAACATCATTTCTCAGCGCTACGGTGCTTCTGTTCGCCAGGACGTGCTGGGCGAGCTGATGACGCGCAACTTCGTTGACGCCATCATCAAAGAGAAAATCAACCCAGCTGGCGCACCAAACTACGTGCCAGGTGAGTACAAAGAAGGTGAAGATTTCACCTACGCGGTTGAGTTCGAAGTGTATCCAGAAGTTGAGCTGAAAGGCCTGGATGCTATCGAAGTCGAGAAGCCAGTGGTTGAAGTCACCGATGCTGACGTTGATACCATGCTGGAAACCCTGCAGAAGCAGCAGGCGACCTGGAAAGAGAGCGATGCTGCAGCGACTGCTGAAGATCGCGCAACCATCGACTTTTCCGGTTCAGTAGACGGCGAAGAGTTCGAAGGCGGCAAAGCGTCTGACTTCGTACTGGCGATGGGCCAGGGTCGTATGATCCCAGGCTTCGAAGAAGGTGTTGTTGGCCACAAAGCGGGCGAAACCTTCACTATCGACGTGAAATTCCCAGACGATTACCACGCTGAAACCCTGAAAGGGAAAGATGCGAAGTTCGAAATCGTGCTGAAGAAAGTGGAAACGCGCGAGCTGCCAGAGCTGACTGAAGAGTTCATCAAGCGCTTCGGCGTTGAAGATGGTTCAGTTGCCGGTCTGCGTGCAGAAGTGCGTAAGAACATGGATCGTGAGCTGAAAGGCGCTATCCGTAACCGCGTGAAATCTCAGGCGATTGATGGTCTGGTTGAAGCCAACGACATCGACGTGCCAGTGGCACTGATCGACAGCGAAATCGACGTTCTGCGTCGCCAGGCTGCGCAGCGTTTTGGTGGCAACGAGAAGCAAGCTTTCGAGCTGCCACGTGAGCTGTTCGAAGAGCAGGCTAAACGTCGCGTTGTTGTTGGTCTGCTGCTGGGCGAAGTGATTCGCATCAACGAGCTGAAAGCTGACGAAGACCGCGTTAAAGCGCTGATCGAAGAGATGGCTTCTGCGTACGAAGATCCGCAGGAAGTGATCGAGTTCTACAGCAAGAACAACGAGCTAATGAACAATATGCGCAACGTTGCTCTGGAAGAGCAGGCTGTTGAAGCGGTACTGGCGAAAGCCAAAGTGACCGATAAACCAACCAACTTCCAGGAACTGATGAACCAGACCTCAGCGGCCTGATTCGTTAGTTAACCGAAAGTGCGAAGCCCGCGACTGAAAAGTCGCGGGCTTTTTCGTTTTAGGGCATTAACCGCATAGAATTGTCCTCTATTTGCTTAATTAATCGGCAAATTGTTCGCTAAGCTCTTTTTCCGTGTTAGCGAATGGGCAAAAGGTTGTTATGCTTGAAACAACTGGGCAGCATCCCCAGATACAGGGAGAATGCATGAAAACAGTGAGACTGGCTGATTAACCGTCCTGTTATGTCGGAGTGAGAGGGCAGCGCATAGTTTTCCCGACGCGCCTCACGTAATATCGGTACAGAATGTTGCCAATGAAATTTATCAGGAGACGGTAATGTCATACAGTGGCGATCGTGAATTTACTGCACCGCACATGGCGCTGGTGCCAATGGTGGTCGAACAAACCTCGCGCGGCGAGCGTTCATACGACATTTACTCCCGCCTGCTCAAAGAGCGTGTGATCTTCCTGACCGGCCAGGTTGAAGATCATATGGCCAACCTGATCGTGGCGCAGATGCTGTTTCTGGAAGCTGAGAATCCTGAAAAAGACATTTATCTCTACATTAACTCGCCAGGCGGCGTGATTACTGCCGGGATGTCGATTTATGACACCATGAAATTCATCAAGCCGGACGTCAGCACCATTTGTATGGGTCAGGCTTGTTCAATGGGTGCGTTCCTGCTGACTGCAGGTACCAAAGGTAAGCGCTTCTGCCTGCCGAATTCCCGCGTCATGATTCACCAGCCGCTGGGCGGTTACCAGGGCCAGGCGACGGATATTGAAATCCATGCGCGTGAAATTCTGAAAGTGAAGCAGCGTATGAATGAGTTGATGGCTGAACACACTGGCAAATCACTGGAAGAGATCGAACGCGACACCGAGCGCGATCGTTTCCTCTCTGCCAGCGAAGCGGTAGAGTATGGCTTGGTCGATTCTATTCTGACGCATCGCCAATAAGACACATCTGGCTGCCCCTTACGCTATAGTTAACGGGGCAGCACGATGAGTTGCATGAATATCGGCCGTTGATGTGCGGCCAGTGCCGTACACCAAATTGGGTCTGAGAACGAAAAGAGGTTAGCTGATGACAGATAAGCGCAAAGACGGTTCAGGTAAGTTGCTGTACTGCTCTTTCTGCGGCAAAAGCCAGCATGAAGTCCGTAAGCTGATTGCCGGGCCGTCAGTGTATATTTGCGACGAATGTGTTGATTTATGCAACGACATCATTCGCGAAGAGATTAAAGAAGTAGCTCCGCACCGTGAGCGCAGTGCACTGCCGACGCCGCATGAAATCCGTCATCATTTAGATGATTACGTCATCGGTCAGGAAAGGGCGAAAAAAGTGCTGGCGGTAGCGGTCTATAACCACTACAAACGTCTGCGCAATGGCGATACCAGTAATGGCATCGAACTGGGCAAAAGTAACATACTGCTGATCGGTCCAACCGGCAGCGGTAAAACCTTGCTGGCTGAAACCCTGGCGCGTTTGCTGGATGTTCCGTTCACCATGGCGGATGCCACCACCCTGACCGAAGCCGGTTATGTGGGTGAGGATGTGGAAAACATCATCCAGAAACTGCTGCAGAAGTGTGATTACGATGTGCAGAAAGCACAGCGCGGTATCGTCTATATCGATGAAATCGACAAGATTTCTCGTAAGTCAGACAACCCGTCAATCACGCGTGACGTTTCTGGTGAAGGCGTACAGCAGGCGTTGCTGAAGCTGATCGAAGGTACCGTTGCCGCGGTTCCGCCGCAGGGTGGGCGTAAGCATCCACAGCAGGAGTTCCTGCAGGTTGATACGTCTAAGATCCTGTTCATTTGTGGTGGTGCTTTTGCTGGCCTCGACAAAGTGATTTCCCAGCGCGTGGAAACCGGATCCGGTATCGGCTTCGGCGCGACGGTGAAAGGTAAATCGCAGAAAGCCAGCGAAGGCGAGTTGCTGTCGCAGGTTGAGCCAGAAGATCTGATTAAATTTGGTCTGATTCCAGAATTCATTGGTCGTCTGCCGGTGGTGGCGACGCTGAGTGAATTGAGTGAAGAAGCCCTGATTCAGATCCTGCGCGAACCGAAGAATGCGTTGACCAAACAGTACCAGGCTCTGTTTAACCTTGAAGGTGTGGAGCTCGAGTTCCGTGATGAAGCGCTGACGGCGATCGCTAAGAAAGCGATGTCCCGCAAAACCGGTGCGCGTGGTCTGCGTTCTATCGTAGAAGGTGCGCTGCTGGAAACCATGTACGATCTGCCATCGATGGATGACGTGGAAAAAGTGGTGATTGATGAGTCAGTGATTGACGGTCAATCCGAGCCGATGTTGATTTATGGTAAGCACGAAGCTCAGGCTTCTGGCGAATAAATAAACAATCTAACCATGTTGTTATCTTAAAAAAGGGGAAAATGTTTCCCCTTTTGTTTTTCTCTCTCCCCTGACATTGAATGTCGACCAAGCATCCCCATATACTCAATATCCTGTGGGTTGAACTGCAAACTTCTTTTACGCGGTACCCATCACCTGGCGGACATTAAACTAAGAGAGAGCTCTATGAATCCTGAGCGTTCTGAACGCATTGAAATCCCCGTGTTGCCTTTGCGCGACGTGGTGGTTTATCCGCACATGGTAATTCCGTTGTTTGTTGGTCGGGAAAAATCGATTCGTTGCCTCGAAGCGGCAATGGATCATGACAAGAAGATCATGCTGGTTGCCCAGAAAGAGGCTTCAACGGATGAACCTGGTATTAACGATCTCTTCTCTGTAGGGACCGTCGCTTCCGTATTGCAGATGCTCAAGCTGCCCGATGGCACGGTGAAAGTGCTGGTTGAAGGCTTGCAGCGTGCGCACATCACCACACTGGCTGACAATGGCGACCATTTTGTTGCCCAGGCCGAATACCTGATCTCGCCAGAAATTGAAGAGCGTGAGCAGGAAGTGCTGGTGCGTACGGCGATTAATCAGTTTGAAGGCTACATCAAACTGAATAAAAAAATTCCTCCTGAGGTTTTGACCTCACTGAACAGCATCGACGATGCGGCGCGTCTCGCCGACACCGTAGCAGCGCATATGCCGCTGAAGCTGGCTGATAAGCAGTCAGTGCTGGAAATGTCCGACATCAACGAACGTCTCGAATATCTGATGGCGATGATGGAATCCGAAATCGATCTGCTGCAGGTTGAGAAGCGCATTCGCAACCGCGTGAAAAAGCAGATGGAGAAAAGCCAGCGTGAGTACTATCTGAATGAGCAAATGAAAGCCATTCAGAAAGAGCTGGGCGAGATGGATGATGCGCCGGACGAATACGAAGCGCTGAAACGTAAAATTGAAGCGGCAAAAATGCCGACTGAAGCGCGCGAAAAAGCCGAAGCAGAACTGCAGAAGCTGAAAATGATGTCGCCGATGTCTGCAGAAGCCACCGTGGTGCGTGGTTACATCGACTGGATGGTTCAGGTGCCATGGGTTGCGCGCAGCAAGGTAAAAAAAGACCTGCTGAAGGCGCAGGAAACGCTGGATACCGATCATTACGGTCTGGAACGCGTGAAAGACCGCATTCTTGAGTACCTTGCGGTGCAAAGTCGCGTCAGCAAAATTAAAGGCCCAATTCTGTGCCTCGTCGGACCGCCAGGCGTGGGTAAAACCTCGCTGGGCCAGTCAATTGCCAAAGCCACCGGCCGTAAATATGTTCGTATGGCACTGGGCGGCGTGCGCGATGAAGCGGAAATCCGCGGACATCGTCGCACTTACATCGGTTCTATGCCGGGCAAACTGATCCAGAAAATGGCTAAAGTCGGCGTGAAGAACCCGCTGTTCCTGTTGGATGAGATCGATAAGATGTCGTCCGATATGCGCGGCGATCCCGCTTCGGCATTGCTGGAGGTGCTGGATCCAGAGCAGAACATTGCGTTCAACGATCACTATCTGGAAGTGGATTACGATCTCTCTGACGTGATGTTCGTGGCGACCTCTAACTCCATGAACATCCCGGCACCGCTGCTGGATCGTATGGAAGTGATTCGTCTCTCGGGTTATACCGAAGATGAAAAACTGAATATCGCCAAACAGCACTTACTGCCGAAGCAGATTGAGCGTAATGCACTGAAAGAAAAAGAGATCAGTGTTGACGATAGCGCCATCATCGGCATTATCCGTTATTACACCCGTGAAGCGGGCGTGCGTAGTCTGGAACGTGAACTCTCCAAGCTGTGCCGTAAAGCAGTGAAAACGCTGCTGATGGACAAAAGCAAGAAGAGCATCAAGATTAATGGTGAAAACCTTCACGATTTCCTGGGCGTGCAGCGCTTTGATTATGGTCGTGCGGACACTGAAAACCGCGTAGGCCAGGTCACCGGTCTGGCATGGACGGAAGTGGGAGGCGATCTGCTGACCATTGAAACCGCCTGCGTACCGGGTAAAGGCAAGCTGACTTACACCGGCTCACTGGGTGAAGTGATGCAGGAGTCTATCCAGGCGGCGCTGACAGTGGTTCGCGCGCGTGCGGAGAAACTCGGCATCAACGGGGATTTCCACGAGAAACGTGATATCCACGTGCACGTTCCGGAAGGGGCAACGCCGAAAGATGGCCCAAGTGCCGGTATAGCCATGTGTACGGCGCTGGTTTCTTGTCTGACCGGTAACCCGGTGCGCTCTGATGTGGCGATGACAGGTGAGATCACTCTGCGCGGTCAGGTGCTGCCGATTGGTGGTCTGAAAGAGAAGCTGCTGGCAGCGCATCGTGGTGGCATCAAAACCGTGCTGATCCCGGATGAAAACAAGCGCGATCTGGAAGAGATTCCACAGAACGTGATTGCCGATCTGACCATCCATCCTGTGAAGCGTATTGAAGAAGTGCTGAACCTGGCACTGGAAAATGCGCCTTACGGCATGCAGGTTGCGACGGCAAAATAGTGATTAACGGCAAAAACCGTTAAAAAGCGAAGCTGGCAGGCCAAATGGTGCTTGCCAGCTTTTTTTTGTGCCGCTAATTTAGGGGGCTGTTGAATCAACGATTAAGATGAATACCGTTGTTTCAGCTCCACAGGCTTGATATAACTGGCTGCGCGTTCGCACCGGGCGGGAAGCGCGGGTGCGATGTGAATAATAAAAGAGGGGATGAATAGAGTGAATAAGTCACAGTTGATCGACAAAATTGCTGCAGACGCTGACATTTCTAAAGCAGCAGCGGGACGTGTGTTAGATGCATTCATGGGCTCCGTTTCTGACGCGCTGAAAGGCGGTGATGAAGTGGCACTGGTTGGTTTCGGTACTTTCTCTGTACGTGAGCGTGCTGCTCGTACAGGCCGTAACCCGCAAACCGGTAAAGAGATCACCATCCCGGCTGGTAAAGTTCCGGGCTTCCGTGCAGGTAAAGCACTGAAAGACTCAGTCAATTAATGACCGCTGACACATCCATTGAAGCATTTTCTTCTATGGATTGAGGACGAAAAAGCCGTTCTCATGTAACATACGGGCACATCATTTTTGATGTGCCTTTTTTATTCTTGATGCGCGGCGATGGCCACAGGCTATTGTCTCCGCATGGTTGCCAACTGCCAGCCTGAACAGCAGTTGCACGATGATGACATCGTGTCAGAGCTTTACATTCACACTACAGCGGAGTGTTGTCATACCATGATGGACAATTTACGCGCGGCGTCGAATCATGTCGTGCTCAAGATCATTCTGGGATTGATCATCCTGTCTTTCGTACTGACCGGGGTGGGCAACTACCTGATCGGCGGTGGCAGCGATTATGCCGCCAAAGTTAATGGCCATGAAATTAGCCGTGCAGAGCTTGAGCAGGGCTTTAACAACGAGCGTAATCGTCAGCAGCAGATGCTGGGCGATCAATTCTCGCAGCTGGCCAGCAACGAAGGTTACATGCAGCAGATGCGTCAGCAGGCGCTGTCTCAGCTGATTGATCAGGCGTTGCTCGATCAATACATCAAAGATCTGAAGATTGGCATTAGCGATGATCAGATCAAGCAGGCGATCTTCAATCAAAAAGCTTTCCAGACTAACGGCAAGTTTGATAACGCGAAGTACAACGGCTTAATCAACCAGATGGGCTTTACGCCGGATCAGTACGCGGCGGCGCTGCGTAAGCAGTTAGCCACACAGCAGTTGATCAACGCGGTCGCTAATACCGATTTCATGCTGAAAGGTGAAACCAGCAAGCTGGTGGACCTGGTCTCGCAGCAGCGTGAAATTCGTCAGGCGGTGATTGATGTTAACGCGCTGGCAGCGAAACAAACGGCCAGTGATGATGAGATCAATCAGTATTACCAGCAGCATCAGAACAGCTTCATGGCACCTGAGCAGTTCCGCGTCAGCTACATCAAAATGGATGCAGCCAGCATGCAGGAAACCGTGAGCGAAGCGGACATTCAGAGTTGGTTCGATCAACACAAAGCTGACTATTCACAGCCGCAGCGCAATCGCTACAGCGTGATTCAGACCAAAACTGAAGCGGATGCCAATGCCGTTCTGGAAGCGCTGAAGAAGGGTGAAGACTTCGCCACGCTGGCAAAAAGCAAATCCATTGACCCGATCTCAGCACGCAAAGGTGGCGATATGGGGTGGCTGGAGCCGGGCACCACGCCGGATGAGCTGAAAAATGCCAACCTGACGCAGAAAGGCCAGCTGTCAGGCGTGATCAAATCTTCAGTCGGTTTCCTGGTGGTACGTCTGGATGATATCCAGGCCGAGCAGATTAAGCCGCTGGCTGAGATCCATGACGCTGTTGCTGACAAGGTGAAGCAGGAAAAAGCAGTCGACGCCTTCTACAAGCTGCAGCAGAAAGTCAGTGAAGCGGCCAGCAATGACAACGAGTCGTTGGCGGGTGCAGCACAGGCTTCCGGTCTGAAAGTCACGGAAACCGGCTGGATCACGCGTGATAATGTTCCGGCTGAACTCGATTTCGATCAGGTCAAGCAGGCGATCTTCAACGGTGGACTGGTGGGCCAAAACGGTGCGCCGGGTAATAACTCTGACATCATCAGCGTCGATGGTGATCGTGCATTCGTGCTGCGCATCAGCGAGCACAAGCCTGAAGCCGTAAAACCGCTGGATCAGGTGAAAGCGCAGATTGCCGACACGCTGAAGCATGACAAAGCCACACAGCAGGCTAAAGCTCAGGCCGATAAGCTGCTGGTTGATCTGAAAGCCGGTAAAGAAGATGCGCTGAAAGCGGCAGGCTTGACCCTGAGTGCCAGCAAATCCTTTGATCGTAATGCACAGGATCCGGTTGCGCAGTCTGCCTTTAACTTGCCACAACCCGCGGACAACAAACTGTCCTGGGGTGTGAGCGAAGATATGCAGGGTAACGTGGTATTGGTCGCGCTGGATAAAGTCAGCCCGGGTAATATGCCGCAGGCGCAGATTGATGAGATGGTGAAAGGCGTGACGCAGAATAACGCACAGATTGCGTTTGAAGCGCTGCTGGAAAACCTGCGTAAAGACGCGAAAATCAAATACGGCGCGGCTGCACAAAACCAGTAAGCCTCACAAAAAATGTGAATCCGCTGCAACAACTCAAAGGCCGCTTCTGCGGCCTTTTCCATTTCTGTAATTGCCCTTTTGAGCCTGAAAACACGCTGTGACACTCTGCTGTGGCTGTCAAACACAAGGAGAAACACAGCATGGTGAAATCAACTTTTCGCGCTCTATGTATCACGCTGGCGCTGGGTGGCGCACTCTATACCACCGGACTGTCCGCGGCCGAAAGCCCCAGCGAAACGCAGGCGACGCAAGTATCCTCGCCGCAAGAGGGACAGGTCAGCATCAATCAAGCCAGCGCTGAACAGCTCGCAGCCGCAATGAACGGCATCGGCCTGAAGAAAGCTCAGGCGATTGTCAGTTATCGCGAGCAGTATGGTCCGTTTACCGCCATCGATCAGCTTAAGGAGATTCCAGGCATCGGCAATGCTCTGGTGGAACGTAACAGTGGTCGGCTGAAACTGTGAGGCGGGTCGCGACTTTGAAGGATTGATAAAGCACCCAATCAGGCTGTGCTATGCTCAACAGGTCATACCAGTTGTCATTCACAGTCTGAACAGGAGCAATAATGCAAACCACCATCAAAGTACGCGGCTATCATCTGGACGTTTATCAGCATGTGAACAACGCACGTTATCTCGAGTTTCTGGAAGAGGCGCGCTGGCAGTGGCTGGAGGATGTCGATGCTTTTCACTGGCTGATGGATCAGAAGCTGGCGTTTGTGGTGGTCAATATCAACATTAACTATCGTCGTCCGGCGGTGCTGGGCGACGTGTTACATATTGAGAGCGAAGTGTCTCAGTTGAATGGCAAAAGCGGCATTATTTCGCAGCGCGTGCTGCTGGCAAGCGATAACACGGTGGTTGCGGACGCAGCGTTAACCTTCGTCTGCATCGATTTGCGCACGCAAAAAGCGGTTCCGATGGAAGGGGAGTTGCGTGATCGTCTGTCAGCGTTGATGGTGGAAAGCGATTAAGAGCAGAGCGAGCTGGCGTCAGAAACGCCAGCCTAAGCTGCTCAATGAGCTCTTGTGAGCGAAGCCGTTCGATGACCTCAATCCAGCGAAGCCGCTTGATAAGTTCCAACTAGCGAAGCCGTTCGATGACCTCAATCCGGCGAAGCAGCTTGATAAGTTCCGGCTAGCGAAGCCGTTCAATGATTTCAATCCAGCGAAGCCGCCCAACAAGCGCAATCCAGCAAAGCAGCTTAAAAGGTTCAACCCAGCGAAGCCGCTCAATGCGTCCCAACCGCGATTCAACTCAATCAGTTAAAACCGCTTTTTTGTTTCATTGCTGCCATGACGGCTGCAGCATTGGCCTGGTAATCCGCCAACCCCCGCGCACGCAGATGGCAGGCGGCGCACTCACCGCAACCGTCGCCTTTGACACCGTTATAGCACGTCAGGGTTTCCGCCCGCACCAGCGGCAGTTGCTGCCAGTAATCTGCCAGCGCCCAGGTTTCGGCTTTATTCAACCACATCAGTGGCGTTTCAAAGCGAACGTTGCGCGCCATGCCGAGGCTAACGGCATTGTTGAGCGCTTTAACAAACTCATCGCGGCAATCAGGATAGCCAGAGAAGTCTGTTTCGCAGACACCGGTAATCACCGCCTCGGCTTCTACCTGATAAGCATAAATGGAGGCTAAGGTCAGGAACAGAATATTGCGGCCTGGTACAAAAGTACTCGGCAAACCGCTGGCGTCAGGATCGTAAGTGGGCACTGGAATGTTATCGCGCGTCAGGCTGCTGACCGCCAGTTCATTGAGCAGCGTCACATCCAGCACTTTATGCGCACGGGCACCCAGTTTGTGCGCGAGTTCAGCCGCGACTTCAATCTCTTCGCGATGGCGTTGACCATAATCGAAGGTGACACAGTGCACTTCATCATATTGTTGCAGTGCCTGAATCAGACAGGTGGTGGAATCTTGTCCGCCACTGAATACGACAACGGCTCGTTTCATCTCAATTTCCCCAAAAATCAGTGCATCTATGGTACTGGCTCAGGCGCGGGCTGAACAGTCCCTGCGGTCGCGGGCGGTGGAATCCAGGCGCGGGTGAAATCGAACCAGCCCAGTGTATTGAGCTGGATGCCTTCAACACCGGGCGGGGCAAACACCTGATAGCGATAGTTAAACAGCGGCAACAAATGTCCATCACGCATCAACTGCTGGAACAGCTGGCGCGTCAATGTCGCGCGTTGCTCTGGACTGGGCTGATGGGCGATAGCGTTAAGCGGCGCGGTTAGCACCGGGGCGCGTATGGGAGCCCATACCGGATCGTTCTCCAGCCAGTTCGCCAGGGTAAACAGCGGCGCATCGCCAATTAGACGGTCACCCATCACCACATCGGCATCGCTCAGGTCGATATCGTCACGCCAGTTTTTCACATCATGAAAAACACAGGTTAATTCGCAGCCCTGTTGGGCCAGCAAAGGCACCAGCGCCTGCGCCATCACATGCAGTTCGATAGGGAGATGGTAGTGCAGTGTCAGTCTCGCAGGCAGCCTGGCGGTGGTCATCCCGGCAGAGGGAACGGGCCAACCGGGCAGCAACTCCTTGCTCGCGGTAATCAAGCCTTCATCCAACGGTAACTGCTGAATCACTCCACTGTGTTGTATTAATGCAATCAGTGTTGTGACCTGTGCGGCAGTAAAGTCGGCGGAGATGCGCGGTGCCAGATAACAGAAGCCGAGGCTGATACTGTGATCGACCGGGCGCAATGCGTCCAGCTCGTCAGGATCGCCAATGGCGATTTGCACCGGATGACGACAGCTGGTGCCGAGACCATGTGCAAACAACTGTGGTGTAATCCAGTATTCCACTACCTGAATCAGCGGTCGTTGCAGATGCCAGCGGGCATGACTTTCCAGGCGAACCAACTCATCAGTGAAATGGGTCAACTTCCAGGGACCGCTGCCTATATCCATCGCATCAGGATGTGGCAGCAGGCAGTATTGGTGTGCCAGACGCTGCGGCAGCCAGTAGTCGCTCTGACGCAATTGAATACGCAGTGCCAGCGGATGTGGCGCCTCGATATGTTCGATAGAGGCCAGCAGTCGACTGCCGCGCACGGTTTGCATAATCTGCTGTAACTGAGCAACCAGCTGCGCCGCATGAATTGGCTCATCGTTGTGCCAGCTGAGCTGCGGTCGTAACCAGAAATACCAGTCACAGCCGCTGCCATCATGTTGCCAGTGATGCGCAAGATCGCCTTCTACATCGTCGCCATTAAAGCGCGTCAGGCCAGAGAAAATCTGCCGTACCAGGTGCTGCTCAGCCCTCCCGGTAAGACGCAGCGGCCGCAGCGGCTCCATCGCGCGATAATAGGGAATACGCAGCACCGGCGCCTGGTTCTGCCATTGGCCCCCCATCAGCGGCCGCAGCATTTTCACCAGCCGCTCAGGATGAAGATCCAGTACCTGCAACGCCTGTATCGCTTCGCCCGCTTCCAGCTGTTGGGTTAATAGCTGTTGGCGGAGTTGTTCAGGGGAAATCAGAAACGTCAGTTCGCCTTGCTTTCCCCGGCCGGATTCGCCGCGCCAGTGCAGCCAGTCAGCATCCTGCCACTGGCGTAATAAGGTACGTACATGGCGCTCACTGCAAAAACAGTGCTGTGCCATGGCGGCAACGCTCAAACGCAGAGGATCGCCCTGGCTGAGCTGCCACAGTCGCTGAAATTGATTAACCCGATGAAGTTGGCGCATGGCTAAACCCGGAACAGTTTCCTGAAAGTATTCACTATTAGTTCCGTAATTACCAGGTGATAGTAGATTTCTCACTCAGACAGAGGACATTGCATGGCTCGCCTCGCGGCATTTGATATGGATGGCACGTTGTTACTGCCGACGCACCGGTTAGGGAATGAAACCATCGACACCCTGCATGCCTTGCATCAGCGCGATATCACCCTTGCCTTTGCCACGGGTCGCCATCTGATGGATGTGCAGGTGGTACGTGAACAGCTCACTCTGCCGGCCTGGTTGATCACCGGCAATGGCACACGCATTCACGATCTGGAAGGTCAGCAGCTGTTTGGCTGTGATCTGTCCTCTTCTGTAGCCGAAGAGGTGATCCACACGCATTGGCAAACGCCGGCATCGATCCATATCTTCAACGATGAGGGCTGGTTCACCGATAAACCGTTGTTGGGTGCATTAGAAGCGCACGTGATGAGTGGCTTCCATTATCAGCTGCGCGATTTGCGTCAGATGTCAGCGCATGAGGTGACCAAAATTTGTTTTATTGCGCCGCATGAGATGCTGCAGGCGTTAAAAGTAGAGTTGCAACAAGCCCTGGGCGAGCGCGCCAATATCTGCTTTTCAGCGTGGGATTGTCTGGAAGTTCTGCCGCTGGACTGCCACAAAGGCGCGGCGCTGGCGTATCTGTGCCAGCATCTGTCGCTATCAATGGCGGATTGTATGGCGTTTGGTGATGCGATGAATGACCGCGAAATGCTGGAGCGCGTTGGCAGCGGGTTCATCATGGGCAATGCCATGCATCAATTGAAATCGTCGCTGCCGCATTTACCGATTATTGGACATTGCGAGACACAGGCGGTGTCTCATTACTTAAATCACTGGATGACCACACCACACCTCGATTATTCCCCCGAATGCTGAGGCTTACAGTGAACCGGACAGGATGTCCGGTTTTTTATTGCAGCTCACGCAGCCACGGCTGAATATCCCCGATATTCTGCGCGACCCACTCAGGGTTGTAATAGGTATCCGGATAACGCTCACCGCTGTCGCACAACAGCGTCACCAGCGAACCTTGTTCGCCATGTTCCCGCATGCGTTTCGCCACCTGTAACATGCCCCAGAAATTGGTGCCGGTTGAAGCGCCGGGGCGACGGCCCAGTATCTTCTCCAGATACAGCATCGCAGCCACCGTTGCGCCATCCGGCACTTTGATCATTTCGTCGATCACATCGGGTAAAAATGACGGCTCTACGCGCGGGCGTCCAATACCCTCAATCATGCTGCCACGATCGTTGCGCAGCGCACTGTCGCGGCTATGCCAAAAATCAAAGAACACGGAGTGTTGCGGATCCACCACCAACAAACGCGTATCGTGTCCCTGATAACGGATATAGCGACCCAGTGTGGCGGAGGTTCCGCCGGTGCCGGCACTCATAATTAAGGTGTGCGGCACCGGGAAAGGCTCATGCGCCATCTGACGGAAAATACTTTCAGCGATATTGTTGTTGCCGCGCCAGTCGGTGGCGCGCTCGGCATAGGTGAACTGATCCATAAAATGACCGTTGAGCTCACGCGCCAGCCGCTCTGATTCGCTGTAAAGCTGACAAGGGTCAGCGACAAAATGGCACTCGCCGCCATAAAAACGGATCATTTCGATCTTGCGTTTCGCGGTGCTGGCGGGCATCACCGCAATGAAAGGCAGACCCAGCAAACGTGCGAAATAGGCTTCTGACACTGCCGTGCTACCGGATGACGCTTCAATAATCGGCGTATTCTCGCGGATCCAGCCATTGGCCAAACCATACAGGAACAGCGACCGCGCCAGGCGATGCTTCAGGCTACCACTCGGATGGGTGCTTTCATCTTTGAGATAGAAGCGAATGCCAGGAAAATCCTCCAGCGCAAAGCGAATAAGATGCGTATCCGCAGAGCGTTGAAAATCGGCGTTAATTTCATTGATGGCGTGGCGAACCCAGGGCGTTTGCATGTGACGAATCCGTATTCATTATTGTGCACAGTGTAAGGCACTGGCAGGAAAATAAGATTGCTTTAATCCGGGTATAATGCCCGAATAAGAGAAAATTTTTCTCCCGGAGCGCCGAATGCTAGATAAAACTGACCGCACTTTGTTGGCGATACTGCAACAGGATTGCACATTATCGCTGCAAGCCCTGGCGGATGCGGTGAATCTCACCACCACGCCGTGCTGGAAACGCCTGAAAAAGCTGGAAGATGATGGCATTATTCGTGCGCGCGTGGCGTTGCTGGATGGGGAGAAGATGGGTCTTTCTCTCACCGCTTTCATGTTTGTCAAAACACAACAGCACAGCAGCGACTGGTTTCAGCAATTTGTTGCCGTGGTGCAGCAGATGCCTGAAGTGATGGCATTCTATCGCATGGCCGGTGAGTACGATTATCTGCTGCGCATCCAGGTGGCCGATATGAAAAGTTACGACGCATTTTATAAACGTCTGGTGAATGGCGTGCCAGGCCTGATTGATGTGACCTCCAGTTTCGCCATGGAAGAGATTAAATACACCACCGCGTTGCCGGTAGCGCCCTGAACGGGCACAGAAAGAGAGCGTCTTGTGCGATTATTCAGCCAATTAAGTTGGTATTTCCTGCGCGAGTGGCGGCGATATCTGGGTGCCGTCAGCTTGCTGATTGTGATTGCGTTATTGCAACTGCTGCCGCCGCATGTGGTCGGCGTGATTGTTGATGGCGTAACGCAACACACCTTAAGCAGCGGCAAACTTTTTATGTGGATTGGCGTGATGCTGGTAACAGCGGTGATCGTCTATCTGCTGCGTTATGTCTGGCGTGTGCTGCTGTTTGGCGCGTCTTACCAGCTCGCAGTTGAATTACGGGAAGATTTCTATCGCCAATTGAGTCGCCAGCATCCTGCGTTCTATTTACGCCATCGCACGGGCGATTTGATTGCGCGCGCCACCAATGACGTGGATCGCGTGGTATTTGCCGCCGGTGAGGGCGTCCTGACGCTGGTGGATTCGCTGGTCATGGGCTTAGTGGTGCTGGTGGTGATGAGCGTGCAAATCAGCTGGGAACTGACGCTGCTGGCGCTGATCCCGATGCCGCTGATGGCGATTGCCATTCAGAAAGATGGTTCGCGCCTGCATCAGCGCTTTAAAGTGGCCCAGGCGGCCTTCTCCAGCCTGAACGATCAAACACAGGAGAGCCTTACCAGCATCCGGATGATCAAAGCCTTTGGCCTGGAAGATCATCAATCGCAACAGTTTGCTGACATTGCGCGCGACACCGGCAAGAAAAACCTGCATGTGGCGCGTGTTGATGCACGATTTGATCCCATCATTTACATCGCCGTGGGTTTCTCTAACCTGCTGGCGATTGCGGGCGGTGGCTGGATGGTGTGGCACGGTAGTTTGACGTTGGGTCAGCTCACCAGCTTCGTGATGTATCTGGGACTGATGATTTGGCCGATGCTGGCGCTGGCGTGGATGATCAACATCGTTGAACGTGGGAGCGCGGCATGGAGCCGCATTCGCGCGCTATTGGCGGAAGCTCCGGCGGTGGAGGATGGGCAGAAAGTCCTGCCCGACGACGCTGGCGATTTACAGGTCGCCATTCGTGAATTCCATTATCCCGCTAACGCAGGCGCGGCGCTGAGCCATGTTAATTTTCAACTGAAACCGGGGCAGATGTTGGGGCTGTGCGGTCCAACCGGCTGTGGTAAAAGCACGCTGCTGAGTCTGATTCAACGTCATTTCGACATCGACCAGGGTGACATTCGCTACCATAACCTGCCGCTAACGCAGCTGCGACTCGATAGCTGGCGCAGTCGGCTGGCGGTGGTGAGCCAGACGCCGTTTTTGTTCTCCGATACCGTGGCTAATAACCTGGCGCTGGGCCGTCCGAATGCGTCTCAGGAAGAAATTGAGCGCGTGGCGCGCATGGCCTGTGTACACGATGACATTCTGCGTCTGCCGCAGGGCTATGACACCGAAGTGGGTGAGCGCGGTGTGATGCTTTCCGGCGGTCAAAAACAGCGTATTGCCATTGCCCGCGCGCTGTTGCTGAATGCGGAAATCCTGATCCTCGACGATGCACTATCCGCGGTGGACGGTCGCACAGAGCATGAAATCCTGCACAACCTGCGGCAGTGGGGCAAAGGCCGCACGTTGATCATCAGCGCGCATCGTTTATCGGCGTTGACTGAAGCCAGTGAAATTCTGGTGCTGCAACAAGGTGCGGTGACTCAGCGCGGCGATCACGACAGCCTGCTAGCGAAAGAGGGATGGTATCGCGATATGTACCGCTATCAGCAACTCGAAGCGGCGCTGGATGAAGATGAAACCGCAGAGGAGGCGAATCATGGCTAAATCGCAACGTTTGTGGCCAACCCTGAAACGCCTGCTGTCATACGGCAAACCCTGGCGAAAATCGCTGTGGCTGGCGGTCGGCATGCTGTGGATTGCGGCGGCGGCAGAAGTCACCGGCCCGGTGCTGGTGAGCTACTTCATTGATAATCTGGTGGCAAAACACCAAATGCCCTGGGACATCGCCATTGGGCTGCTGGTGTGCTTTATTTTGCTGCAACTGCTGGCTGCTGGTTTGCACTATTTCCAGGCGCTGCTGTTTAATCGCGCGGCGATTGGTGTGGTGCAGCAGTTACGCATGGACGTGATGAACGCGGCACTGCGTCAGCCGCTTAGCGCCTTTGATACCCAGCCGGTGGGGCAGATTATCTCGCGCGTTACCAACGATACCGAAGTGATCAAAGATCTCTACGTCACGGTGGTGGCTACCGTGCTGCGCAGTGCCGCACTGATTGGCGCAATGCTGGTGGCGATGTTCTCGCTCGACTGGCGCATGGCGCTGGTGGCGATTGTCATCTTCCCGCTGGTACTCACGGTGATGCTGATTTATCAGCGTTACAGCACGCCGATTGCGCGTCGTGTACGTAGCTATCTGGCGGATATCAATAATGGTTTCAATGAAGTGATCAACGGCATGAGCGTGATCCAGCAGTTTCGCCAGCAGGCGCGCTTTGGTGAACGCATGGGCGAGGCCAGCCGCTCACACTATCTGGCGCGCATGGAAACCCTGCGACTGGACGGTTTCTTGTTGCGTCCACTGCTGAGTCTGTTTTCGGCGATGATACTCTGTGGGCTGCTGATGCTGTTCAGCTTTGCCACGCCCGGGGTGTTTGAGGTCGGCGTGCTTTACGCCTTTATTACCTATCTGGGACGGCTGAACGAACCCTTGATTGAGCTCACCACGCAACAATCGATGCTGCAACAGGCGGTGGTTTCCGGCGAGCGTATCTTCGAACTGATGGATGCCACTCAACAGGGATACGGCACGGATAACCTGCCGTTGGCCTCAGGGCGTATTACCTTGCACGATGTCAGTTTTGCCTACCGCGATAATCGGGATGTACTGAGCCATATCAGCCTCGAGGTGCCGGCGCGCGGTTTTGTGGCGCTGGTGGGGCATACAGGCAGTGGCAAAAGTACGCTGGCGAATTTACTGATGGGATATTATCCGGTGACACGCGGCAGCATCGAGCTGGATGGTCGCCCCTTATCGCAGCTGACGCATGAGGCGCTACGCCAAAGCGTCGCTATGGTGCAGCAGGATCCGGTGGTGCTGGCTGATACCTTGTTAGCCAACGTGCGGCTGGGACGCGATATCCCGGAAGAGCAAGTGTGGCAGGCACTGGAAAAAGTGCAGCTTGCCTCGCTGGCACGATCGATGTCAGAGGGCATTCACACGCGGCTGGGTGAACAAGGCAACAATTTGTCGGTCGGGCAAAAACAGTTGCTGGCGCTGGCGCGAGTGCTGGTTTCGCTGCCACAAATTTTGATCCTTGATGAAGCGACTGCCAATATCGATTCCGGTACCGAACAGGCGATTCAGCATGCGCTGCGTGCACTACGCCAGCACAGCACGCTGGTGGTGATTGCGCACCGTCTTTCTACTATCACTGAAGCGGATCAGATTTTGGTATTGCACCGTGGTCAGGTTGCCGAGCGGGGCACGCATGCACAGTTGCTGGCTCAACAGGGGCGTTACTGGCAGATGTATCAGCTACAGCAGGCGGGTGATGAACTCGCGGCGAGCATACCCGCTCAATCAGAAGGGTGAATTGCACCTTTTTTGCGCAGATTTATCGGATTGTTCTGTATTGATGCACTCCTTTGAGGCTGAAAGCACCAAAGGAGTGCAATATTGCAACACCTTTCTTTTGCCCTATTCCCAAACTGAGCCACTCATCACATAACGAAGCGCGATATAGCGCGTCCAGACCACTGACTGCTCCCCTTTTTTCATTTATGGCACAGCGTTTGCTTATATCTCCTCGTGTCCGCGAGACTCACTCAATTTATTATCTGGAGGGGAACGTATGAAGCTGGTTACCGTGGTAATCAAACCATTTAAGCTGGAGGACGTGCGTGAAGCTTTATCCTCCATTGGCATTCAGGGACTGACTGTTACCGAAGTGAAGGGGTTTGGTCGCCAGAAAGGTCACGCAGAGCTTTACCGCGGTGCCGAGTACAGCGTGAACTTCCTGCCAAAAGTTAAAATTGATATCGCGATTGCGGACGATCAACTCGATGAAGTGGTGGATGTCATCAGCAAAGCCGCTTACACCGGCAAAATTGGCGACGGCAAAATCTTCGTCGCAGAACTGCAGCGCGTTATTCGTATTCGTACCGGCGAGACCGACGAAGCAGCACTGTAACTGGGGCTCTGAATTGTGATGGGATGGAAAGAAATGAATAAAATGATGACTAAGTTGGGCCTCACCAGCCTGGCACTGTTACCGTCTCTGGCCATGGCGGCAGCACCTGCCGTTGCGGACAAAGCGGATAACGCCTTTATGATGATCTGTACTGCTCTGGTACTGTTTATGACGATTCCGGGCATCGCACTGTTTTACGGCGGTTTGATTCGCGGTAAAAACGTCCTGTCGATGCTGACCCAGGTTGCCGTGACCTTCGCATTAGTCTGCGTGCTGTGGGTGATTTACGGTTATTCGCTGGCCTTCAGCGAGGGCAACGCCTTCTTCGGTAACTTCCAGTGGGCGATGCTGAAAAATATCGAGCTGAAAGCGGTGATGGGCAGCTTCTATCAGTATATCCACGTCGCGTTCCAGGCTTCCTTCGCCTGTATCACCGTGGGCCTGATTGTGGGCGCGATTGCTGAACGTATTCGCTTCTCAGCAGTACTGATTTTTGTGGTGGTCTGGCTGACGCTCTCTTATCTGCCAATCGCACATATGGTGTGGGCTGGCGGTCTGCTGGCGCAAGACGGCGCGCTGGACTTCGCGGGTGGTACTGTTGTTCACATCAACGCCGCAGTTGCGGGTCTGGTGGGTGCTTATCTGGTGGGCAAACGTGCTGGCTTCGGTAAAGAAGCGTTCAAACCGCACAACCTGCCAATGGTCTTCACCGGTACTGCGATTCTGTATGTGGGCTGGTTTGGCTTCAACGCCGGTTCTGCTTCTTCTGCAAATGAAATCGCAGCCCTGGCCTTCCTGAATACTGTTGTGGCGACTGCAGGTGCGGTGCTGTCATGGGTGTTCGGTGAGTGGGCGATGCGTGGCAAACCTTCTCTGCTGGGTGCGTGTTCTGGCTTTATCGCCGGTCTGGTTGCTATCACCCCGGCTTGTGGTTATGTCGGTGTCGGCGGCGCGCTGATTATCGGTCTGGCCGGTGGCCTGGCAGGCATCTGGGGTGTGACCACCCTGAAGAAATGGCTGCGCGTGGATGACCCATGTGATGTGTTCGGTGTGCACGGCGTGTGCGGTATCCTGGGTTGTATTCTGACAGGTGTGTTCGCCTCCTCTTCACTGGGCGGCGTGGGCTACGCAGAAGGCGTGACCATGGGCCATCAGGTTTGGGTTCAGCTGTTCAGCTGCGGCGTGACCATCGTCTGGTCAGGTGTTGTCGCCTTCATCGGCTTCAAACTGGCGGATATGATCGTTGGCCTGCGTGTTCCAGAAGATCAGGAACGTGAAGGTCTGGATGTGAACAGCCACGGCGAGAACGCTTACAACCAGTAAGAAATGAGCGGTAGAAGAGCAGTGCGCTAAAATTATAAAAAGACGAGGGGGCGATAATATCGCCCCTTTTTTTATGCGTCGCGCTGGCGCATGACGCCTTCCTGAACCGTGGTCGCGACCAGTGTCCCATCCTGCGTGTAGAACTCCCCACGTACAAACCCACGTGCGCCTGAAGCTGAGGTGCTCACCACGCTGTACAGCAACCACTCTGAGAGGTCGAACGGGCGGTGGAACCACATGGAGTGGTCAATCGTCGCCACCTGCATGTCAGGCTCCAAAAAGCCTTTCCCGTGCGGCTGTAGCGCCACAGGCAGGAAGTTGAGATCCGAGGCGTAACCCAGCAGGTATTGGTGGATACGGCGATCGTCCGGCAGTTTGCCGTTGGCACGAATCCACACCTGGCGCATCGGCTCATCGACACGGCCCTTGAGCGGGTTATGGATTTGCACCGGCCGGATATCCAGCGGACGTTCAGCGAGAAACTTTTCTTTGAGTTTGAGCGGTAAATGGGCCGCCAGTTTTTGCGCCAGATCCTGCTCTGAGGGGAGATTGTCCGGGCCTGGCACCGGCGGCATGCTGTTCTGGTGCTCAAATCCGCTTTCCGGCGCCTGGAACGAGGCGGTCATATAGAAGATCGGCTGTCCGTTTTGCACCGCGCTGACGCGACGCGCGCTAAAACTTTTGCCGTCGCGCAGAGTTTCGACATCATAGATGATGGCTTTTTCGCTATCACCAGGGCGCAGGAAGTAGCTGTGAAAAGAGTGGATGATGCGCTCTTCCGGCACGGTTTGTTTTGCTGCGTATAACGCCTGACCGACGACCTGGCCGCCAAATACCTGGCGCAGGCCGAGATCTTCACTTTGGCCGCGAAACAGGCCTTCTTCGAGTTTTTCGAGATCGAGTAAATTAAGCAGGTTTTGCAGTGCCTGGCTCATAGCAGATTCCTCAGGGGGGCAATCGCGTCAGTGTGAAAGATCCGACCAGTTTCCGTCAATGATTTTGCCGTGATTTCAGCGAGCTGGCAGTGCTTTTGGGCGCAATCCGGTTTTTTGTGCCAGAATTAATGGCATTCGGCGGTTGAAAAGCTACCCAATAAATTGTCCGCCGACAATCATAGTGTTCATAAGGAGACGACATCGATGAAACTCTGGCATGTTATTAGCGGTGTGACGCTGGCGGCAGCATTGGCTGGCTGTGCCGATCACAGTAAGCCGGTAGCCACCCCAACGCTGGGCTCGGCCGTTGCGGGGCAGCAGGCCGCGATTACGCAGCCTAATGTTAGTGGTTCGGTGTACATTCGTCAGCGTATTGCGTTGCCGCCGGATGCAGTGTTAACCGTGACGCTGTCCGACGCTTCACTGGCCGATGCACCATCGAAAGTTCTGGCGCAGCATGTGGTGCGTACTGAAGGGAAACAGGCGCCGTTCCAGTTTGTGCTGCCGTTTAACCCGGCCGATATTCAGCCGAATGCGCGGATTCTGTTAAGTGCCGCTATCGCTATTGATGGCAAACTGGCGTTTATTACCGATACCGTGAAGCCGGTAATCAATCAGGGCGGTACGAAAGCGGAGCTGTTGCTGGTGCCAGTGACCAATATGGTAATGCAAACCACGCCAGGCGCAGCGACCACGGTGCCGTCAACGTCGCCAACGCAGGTGGTGCCTTCCGCTTCGGTGCCTGCGCCGACGAGTATGTAGTATAAGCAGGGGCGTGGATTTTACGCCTAAAAACAGGGCGGGGGAGTGTGCGGGCAGGCAACACTGTTGCGTAAAGCCGCTGTCTCGTCCCTGATCGCTCGGCACACGCCATCCCTGGCGTGTGACGCTTTACTCCACAGTGTTGCCTGCCCGCACCTCAGCATGGGTGCGAATTTGTGGAGTGACATCGGCTGATTGTCACAGATTGCTCGTCACTTTTATCTTTGGCTTGACGCTTTACTCCACAGCGTTGCCTGCCCGCACCTCAGCATGGGTGCGAGTTTGTGAGTGACATCGGCGGATTGTCCCAGAGTGCTCGTCACTTTTATCTTTGGCTTGACGCCTGACTTCACAGTTTGCCTGCACGCACCTCAGCATGGGTGCGCTTAGTACTTCCAGCGATACTTCTCTAATTCAATTTCACCGGCATCACTGACTTCGATGCCTTCGGCTTCCAGCGCATCACGCTGGCGGAAGAGATCATCGCCTTGCAGAGAAATACGGCCATGGCGATTGATGACGCGAAACCATGGCAGTTTGCTGCCCTCGGGTAAGCGACGTAATACGCCGCCGACTTGTCTTGCGGCACGCGGTGAGCCGGCAAGCAGGGCGATATCGCCGTAGGTGGTGACTTTGCCTCTGGGGATCGCGGCAATGATTTGCCAGACGCGCTCGGAAAAGTTGCTTGTGTCGTTCATGCACGCACCTGATTCAGCGAGTAAATGCCGACTTTAGCATGCCGGGAGGGCGAGAATCAGGGTTTTACTGGAGAGCTGTTCAAGAAAACAACGGTCACCCTGCCTGCGCTTGCAATTGCCAGGGGGTTACTTGATAATGCCTGCGCTCTCGAAAGAGAGCTCGTCAATGGGGGCCCTGTTGGTTCTCCCGCAACGCTAACTTGTGAACTCGGTCAGGTCCGGAAGGAAGCAGCCGCAGCAGGCGACGCGTGTGCCGGGATGTAGCTGGCAGGGCCTCCACCATTTCTACTCCCGAAAAAATCCTCAAGAAATCAGTACACAGCGAAACGCTGGCACTCCTTTGCCTGTGAATAATTCCCTGAAGTGAAAAGAGGGCGTAACGATCAGCGGATAAAAATAGTTAGCGGACGAACTTCCAGACAGAAACCGGTACTTTATCGTAAAGCTTATTCATCGTCAGTTCTGCAAGGCGATGATCGGCAGCAGAATAAAATACCGCGAGCTCGTTGTCAGATAATTCGTACTTGTTCTTTTCAATCACCCGTTCAAGGGTGTCAATTGAGCGACAACGACGCAGTCGCATCAAATAGTCTGTTTTGGTTAAGGCTTGGTTGCTCATAAATAAACTGGTCTCACTCTGATGCTAAAAGGAATGGCTGGGTTGTTGGAGAAAAGCGCACTCTTCGGCAAACAGATTAAATAAGCGTCTTGCTGAACGTTGCCACCGTTGAAGATCCTGAGTATTGATTCCATAACTGCTAAACAGCATAAAGGTATCGTCAAGATATTCATCGATTTGCGTAATCAGCGCTTCATCTTCAACGTGCTTAATTTTGTAATTCATCGTGAAAGACGCGATATGCTCAATCAAATCGTTGAGCTGTAAATTGCTTTCCGCAGTAGGGTCATTCACCCAGCCGTGATGGCTGTCAGTCAGTGTCGCCATACTTTCGTCAAACAGGTTCTCACACAGGAATTTAAGCTGGGCAATATCATGCCGTTTTGGTGAGTATTCGTCCATCTTTTTCCCCTCCAGAGCTTGCACAGTGACCGCAGCGCGGCGAGATTTGGAAAAGCTATCAGGAAGCGATCACGAATATTAAGAATTCAGCGACTCCTTAAATATAATCCACATTCATTAGCTTTGCTCAACTCGATTACCAAATATTACAATTCGTCGGCTGGCGAGGGGCGGGTATTGTCTATCACTGAAAACACCAGTGCGCCCGGTACTATCTGGAACAAAACTTCTTCATGCTGGGTAGATGTTTCATTTAAATCCAGGCAAGGATTAAATAAATCCCACTTAAAATCGTAAAGCATTTTAAATCGATTGTTGTCGTGCGGTTGAATGGAAATAATCTTAAAACTGTCGGGAACTAATTGCGCGTTTTGAGAATACCACTGTAAATCACCTGCCAGGGCTTCGGCTATTTTGAGAATATTCCCCTGGATAATAGCCTGCAACTTCTCGCAATCGTCCTCATCCACAGCAATATCACAATGAATAATAGACTGCATTTCGCTTCCGGTAAAAAAGGAGGATGAATCTATCATTAGGGTTCTCGCCAAATATTGCAAGTTAACTCTGTGCAGAATACGTAATCGTTGCGATGGGATTTATCACTCAATCGATTCAGATCCAGTGATAGCCACAGAGGAAGCGCCGAATGGTTAACTTTTGAAACACTTTCTCCCGGGCGTCGCGTCAGGGAGATCGGGTAGTATAATTGTTATGTTATAACGTATTTGGTCTCCCGCCATGAATCACAGTGGTTTACTCCTCTCACTCAGCGGTCGCTTAATGGTCGCGCTGTTGCTTATCGCGTTCCTGGCGCTGGCTATCTATTGGGGAATGTAGAAATGATGCATTTCAATCGCTTGCAGGGCGGCTATCAGGGACAAGCGGTGACGCCGATAGTGACCGGAGAGCTGGCGGCAGGCAGCATGACGGCATTAATCGGCGCGAACGGCACCGGAAAATCCACGCTACTGAAAACCATCGCCGGTCTGTTGCCACCTATTGCAGGGACTTGCGAATTAAAGATTTCGCCTAAGGCGCTTGGCTGGTTACCGCAGCGTAGTGAGTTAGAAACTCGTTTCCCGCTTACCGTTTATGAACTGGTTGCTATGGGATGCTGGCCGCGCTGCGGCTGGTTTGGTGGCATCAATCGTGCGATGCGACAGGAGATCGATGCCGCACTGGATGCCGTGCAGATGCGTGATTTCGCCGATGCGCAGCCTTCTATGCTTTCCGGCGGCCAGTTGCAACGTGTGCTGTTTGCGCGCCTGATGCTGCAGCAAAGTAAAGTCTGGCTGCTGGATGAACCCTTTAATGGCATCGATACGCAAACCGTCACGCTGTTGATGTCAATCCTCGAGCAGCAGCAGCAGGCGGGCACCACCTTATTAGTGGTGTTGCACGATCGCCCACTGGTTGCGCGTTACTTCAAAGATGTGTTGTCGCTCGACGATGCTGACTCCGCTCAAACCCCACTGCTGCGCAGGGTGGCCTCGTGACATTGATTCAACCGTTTATCGAATTTGGTTTTATGCGCCGCGCGTTAGTGGCTTGTGTGGCATTAGCGCTGAGCGCCACGCCGCTGGGTGTTTTCCTTTCACTGCGTCGTATGAGTCTGGTGGGTGATGCGCTCTCCCACGCGGTGCTGCCTGGCGCGGCGATTGGCTATCTGGTTTCCGGTTTATCGCTGGTGGCGATGGGCATCGGCGGGCTGATTGCGGGATTAGCCGTTGCGCTGCTTTCTGGTGCCGTCAGTCGCTACACCCCCTTAAAAGAGGACGCCAGTTTCTCAGGCTTTTATCTCGGCTCGCTGGCGCTGGGCGTGACGCTGGTGTCATTGCGCGGATCGAGCGTCGATCTGCTGCACGTTCTGTTCGGTTCACTTCTGGCCGTCGATAACGCGGCCATCCTGCTAGTGGGCGGCATCGCGGCTTTCAATTTGCTGATGCTGGCAGTGATTTTCCGCCCGCTGGTGATCGATGCGTTCGATCCGGATTTCCTGCGTGCTCAAGGCAAGTGGAGCGCGCCGATCGTCCACGGCATCTTCCTGATGTTGGTCGTGCTGAATCTGGTGGCGGGTTTTCAGGTGCTCGGCACGTTGATGTCGGTGGGATTGATGATGTTACCGGCGACCAGCGCGCGTTTCTGGAGTCGCCATCTTGCCTGCATGCTCGGCATCGCCATGCTGCTGGCGATGATCGCCGCGCTGGTGGGGTTAATTCTTTCCTGGCACTTCTCACTGCCCGCTGGTCCGGCGGTGGTGCTGAGTGCTGCCGTACTGTTTTTGCTTTCTGTTTTAACAGGACCGTGTGGCGGCCTGCTGCGCCGTCGATAACTATACAATTAGGGGATACGAATGAAGAAGTTACCGCTGAGCCTGGCGATTGGCGCCATGTTTATTAGCCCACTGACTATGGCAAAAAAGGTGGATGTCGTGGCGAGTTTCACCGTGCTGGCCGATATCGTTAAGCAAGTCGGAGGCGATCACGTTAACGTGAAATCGCTGGTGCAGCCTAACGGTGATCCCCACACCTTCGAACCCACGCCACAGGATAGCCAGGCGTTGGCTAAAGCCAATGTGGTATTTGTGAGTGGTTTGGGGATGGAAGGGTGGATGGATCGCCTGATCAGCGCCTCCGGTTATAAAGGCACGATTGTGGTCGCCTCCAACGGCGTCAACACGCGCAAAATGGAAGAAGACGGTAAAACCGTGACGGACCCACACGCGTGGAACAGCATGCACAACGGCGTGATTTATGCCACCAACGTGATGAATGCGCTGATTAAAGCCGATCCAGAAGATGCGGCGGATATCCGCAAGAGCGGTGAAAGCTATATTCAGCAGCTGGAAAAACTGGATAGCTGGGCGAAAACGGAGTTTGCTGCAGTGCCAAAGAGCAAGCGTAAAGTGCTGACCAGCCATGATGCCTTTGGTTACTTTGGCCAGCGTTATGGTGTGAGTTTCCTGGCGCCAGTCGGTTTCTCTACTGAAGCCGAAGCCAGTGCCAGCGATGTGGCATCGATTATCAAGCAGTTGAAAGCCGAGCACATCAAGACTTACTTCATGGAGAATCAGACCGATCCGCGTCTGGTGAAACAGATTGCCAGCGAAACCGGCGCACAGCCAGGTGGTGAACTCTATCCAGAAGCGTTGTCCGAGGCGAACGGTCCTGCTGCGACTTATGTTGCTGCCTTCAAGCACAATGTCGATATTATGTTGCAGAGCATGAAGTAAAAAAAAGGCCGGGGAGCATCCCGGCCAATTATCACGACACTTTCCTACCTTTTCTTTTTTCTTCCCTGAACCGCCTTAAAGCGCGGATTCGTTTTGCAGATCACGTAAATGCGACCTTTACGACGCACGACTTTGCAATCCTTGTGACGGGTCTTGGCAGACCGTAATGAACTTAAAACCTGCATGCGTGAACTCCTGATTAATTGCCGCGCGTCAGGAAGCTGCCGAAACGCTTGTTGAAGCGTGCGGCGCTGCCTTCTTTGGTGAGATCTTTTTGCTTGCCGGTGTAGTGGACGTGGGATTTAGACGAGACATCCAGCGTCACGTAAGGCAGCACTTCACCTTCAAACTCAATGGTGCGTTCGGTTTTAATGGTGGAACCGATTTTGAAATACTCATCGACAGAAGTGTCATGGAACACCACGGGACGGTATTGAGGATGGATATTGGCTTTCATAACTGCACTCTCATGTAATGTTATAATATAACAATAGTATGAACCTGCAGCGAATTGATTGCAACCGCGATCGCAGTAAGGGTATTGAACGGTCGGGTGAAGGGCGGCGTTCAGGCAATAAAAAAGGCCGCTTGCGCGGCCTTTTCAACAGGTGACAACTTAGTGTTTGTGCTCGACCGGATGGCCTTGCTCAATCTCCGCTTTGTTCTTACCAAAGCGGCGACGTACCACCACAAAGAACACAGGCACGAAGAAGATCGCCAACGCGGTTGCAGTGACCATGCCGCCCATTACGCCGGTACCTACGGCGTTCTGTGCGCCGGAACCGGCACCGGTACTGATGGCCAGCGGTAGAACACCCAGGATAAAGGCCAGTGAGGTCATCAGAATTGGACGCAGACGCATACGTGCCGCTTCCAGTGTTGATTCCACCAAACCTTTCCCTTCCTTCTCCATCAAATCCTTGGCGAATTCAACGATCAGGATGGCGTTCTTCGCCGACAAGCCAATGGTTGTCAGCAGCCCCACCACGAAGTAGACGTCATTACTGAGCCCGCGCAGGGTGGTAAAGATCAATGCACCCACCACACCCAACGGAACGACCAGCATAACGGAGAACGGAATCGACCAGCTCTCGTACAACGCGGCCAGACACAGGAACACCACAATCAGCGAGATGGCGTACAGGGCAGGGGCCTGGTTACCGGACAGACGTTCCTGATAGGACATACCCGTCCAGTCGTAGCCAATACCCGCAGGCAGTTTGCCCGCCAGCTCTTCCATCAGGTTCATGGCATCACCGGAGCTCTTACCTGGAGCAGCCTGCCCCAGAATCTCCATTGAAGGTAAGCCGTTGTAACGTTCCAGACGCGGTGAACCATACTGCCATTTCGCCGAAGAGAAGGCCGAGAACGGAACCATGGTGCCTGAGCTGTTACGCACGAACCATTTACTGATGTCATCTGGCAACATACGTGAGTCAGCCTGGCCCATCACGTATACCTTCTTCACACGACCACGGTCGATGAAGTCATTGACGTAAGAGCCACCCCAGCCAGCGCCCAGCGTGGTGTTGATGTCAGACAACGACACACCCAGTGCCTGCGCTTTCTCCTGATCGATGATCAGTTTGTACTGCGGTGTATCTTCCATACCGTTCGGACGCACACCCACCAAGGTATCGGGATGTTGAGCAATCATGCCAAACAGCTGGTTACGCGCAGCGGTCAACTTCTCGTGCCCCAGGTTACCCTGGTCAGTCAGCATGAAGTCGAAGCCGGTGGCGTTACCCAGTTCAATAATCGCTGGCAGGTTGAACGGGAAGACCATTGCATCTTTGATCTGACCCAACGCCTGCATGGCGCGTCCGGCAATCGCCGGCACTTTCAGGCTGGCATCGCCACGCTCATCCCACGGTTTCAGGCTGACGAAGGCAATACCGGTGTTCTGACCACGTCCCGCAAAGCCAAAGCCGTTAACAGTAAATACGGAGTTAACGCTGTCTTTTTCTTTGTTCAGGAAGTAATCCGTCACCTGGTCCAGCACTTTCTGCGTACGTTCCTGGGTTGCACCGGCTGGCAACTGCGCCTGCGCCAGTAACAGACCCTGATCCTCTTCCGGCAGGAAGGAGGTGGGCAGTTTCAGGAACAGATACGCCATACCGACCACGATCACCAGGTAGATCACCAGATAACGACCGGTGCTACGCACGATGTGACCAACGCTATCGACGTAGTGGTTGGTGCTCTTGTCGAACAGACGGTTGAACCAGCCAAAGAAGCCGGTGGTTTTACCGTGCTCGCCTTTCTTGATCGGTTTCAGCATGGTGGCACAGAGTGCTGGGGTCAGAATCAACGCAACTAACACTGACAGCGCCATCGCGGAAACGATGGTGATCGAGAACTGACGATAGATAACCCCGGTAGAGCCGCCGAAGAAGGCCATTGGAATAAATACCGCAGACAGCACCAAGGCAATACCGACCAGCGCGCCCTGAATCTGCTCCATCGAACGTTTCGTCGCTTCTTTTGGCGGTAAACCTTCTTCCGCCATAACACGCTCAACGTTCTCCACCACCACGATGGCGTCATCCACTAGCAGGCCGATGGCGAGCACCATCCCGAACATCGTTAACGTGTTTATCGAGTAACCGAATGCACTGATGATGGCAAAGGTACCCAACAGCACTACCGGAACAGCGATGGTTGGAATCAAGGTCGCGCGGAAGTTCTGCAGGAACAGATACATCACCAGGAACACCAGCACGATCGCTTCAAACAGCGTTTTCACCACTTCGAAGATCGAGATCTTAACGAACGGCGTGGTGTCGTACGGGTAAACGGTTTTCATGCCTGACGGGAAGAACGGCTGCAGTTTGGCCAGCTCATCTTTCACCGCTTTGGCGGTATCCAGCGCATTCGCACCGGTTGCCAGTTTCACACCGATACCCGAAGCCGGTTTGCCGTTGTAGCGGGCGATGATCTCGTAGTTTTCACCACCGAGTTCAATCTTCGCCACGTCGCGCAAGCGCACCTGTGAGCCGTCCTGGTTCACTTTCAGCATGATATTGCCGAACTCTTCGGTATTGGTCAGACGGGTCTGCGCAATGATCGAGGCGTTCAGCTGCTGCCCAGGTACGGGCGGTGTGCCACCCAACTGACCGGCGGCGACCTGGGTGTTCTGGGTGCCCAACGCACTGATCACATCCACCGGCGTCAGCTGGTAGTTGTTCAGTTTGTGTGGGTCCAGCCAGATGCGCATCGCGTACTGCGCACCAAACACCTGAGTATCACCGACGCCAGGCGTACGGCTGATCGGGTCTTTGATGTTGGAAGCAACATAGTCAGAGATGTCATTCTGCGTCATGCTGCCGTCATCACTGACAAAGCCCGCTACCATCAGGAAGCTGCTGGAGGATTTTTTAACCTGAATACCTTGTTGCTGAACTTCCTGCGGCAGCAGTGGCATCGCCAGCTGCAACTTGTTCTGTACCTGTACCTGCGCGATATCAGCGTTAGTACCGGACTGGAAGGTCAGCGTCAGGGTCAGGGTACCGGACGAGTCACTGCTCGAGGCCATGTACATCAGGCCATCGATGCCGTTCATGTTTTGTTCGATAACCTGGGTTACCGAATCCTGCAGCGTTTTCGCATCAGCACCCGGGTAAGTTGCCTGGATTTCAACGGCCGGCGGCGCAACATTGGGATATTGCTCAATCGGCAAACTGATAATCGCAAGGGTACCCGCCAGCATAATGATGATGGCAAGCACCCAGGCAAAAATGGGGCGATCGATAAAGAACTTAGCCATGTATCAGTGGCTCCTGTTTAGGACGATGATTTAGCAGACTGTGATTCCGGTGCTGCTTTGGCATCATCTTTGACTTCTTGTGGTGTCACCTGCGCACCAGGCTTGGCACGCTGAAGACCGACGGTGATCACGCGATCGCCCTCTTTCAGGCCATCCGTTACCAGCCATTTGTCGCCAAATGCCTGATTAGCGGTGATGTTACGGACTTCCACTTTATTATCTGCGCCAACCACCATCGCGGTTGCCTGACCGGTTGGGGTACGGGTTACGCCCTGTTGCGGTACCAGCAATGCGGTTGGATTGGTCCCTTCATCCAGACGCGCACGCACAAACATGCCTGGCAGCAGGCGGTGGTCCGGGTTCGGGAAGATGGCGCGCAGCGTGATCGAGCCAGTGGTTTCATCCACGGTCACATCAGAGAATTCCAATGTGCCTGTCTGCGTGTATGCGTTACCGTTTTGCATCAACAGCGTGACGTTGGCTTTGCCGTCATTCTGTTTCAGCTGACCGGATTCCAGTTCTGCGCGCAAACGCAGGAAATCATCACTGGACTGGGTGACATCGACATACATCGGATCGAGCTGTTGCACGGTTGCCAGTGCAGTGGTTTGACCGCTGGAGACCAGAGCACCTTCAGTGACTGACGATTTACCAATGCGACCGCTGATCGGCGAAGTGACTTTGGTATAAGCCAGATTGATGCGTGCGGTTTCCACGTTGGCTTGTGCCGCCTGAACGGCTGCAGCCGTCTGCGCAGCGGTAGCCGCAGCGGTGTCATAGTCCTGCTGACTGATGTACTTGGTACCCAGCAGCGGCTTATAACGCTTGATGGTTAACTGCGCGACGTGTGCATTGGCTTGCGCCTGTGCTAAATCGCCTTTGGCGCTGTTATAAGCCGCCTGGTAAGTTGCCGGATCGATCTGATACAGGGAAACGCCTGCTTTGATATCCGTCCCTTCCTCAAAATTACGCTTCAGAATAATACCTGACACCTGAGGGCGCACTTCAGCCACGCGAAATGCCGAAGTACGACCTGGCAATTCGGTGGTAATTTTCAAAGGCTCGTTTTTTAACGTCACAACACCTACTTCTGGGGGCTGCTGCTGGGCGGCTTGCTGGGATTTATTATCATCACATCCTGTTAACATAAAGCTGCCTGAAAGCATCAGGACGGCCGCCAGAGGCGCTAATCCTCTGTTTTTATTCATAAATAAACCTCTAGTGTCCGATATCAAATGATCAATGGATCACAAACCGATAAACCCATTGCTGCGTTAAAACACGGGTCGTGCTATGGTACATACATTCACAAATGTATGTAAACTTGCCAGTTTGTAAAAAAAGTCCTCTATGGCACGAAAAACCAAAGCGCAAGCACTTGAAACGCGGAACCAAATTCTGGATGCCGCTTTAGCACACTTCTCTGAACACGGTGTGGCTGCCACATCCCTGGCAGATATCGCAACAGCGGCCGGCGTAACGCGCGGTGCTATCTACTGGCATTTCAAAAATAAAGCCGATGTTCTGCATGAAATCTGGCTTCGGTGTGACGCTGGGCTTGACGATGTGGAACTTGAGTATCAGACAAAATACCCGGGTGATCCACTTTCTGTTATTCGTTCAATGTTGATCTATATCCTTGACGCCACTGCAAAGGATCCTCAAAGACGCGCACTAATGGAGATTATCTTCCATAAATGTGAATTCGTTGGCGAAATGTCGACATTACAGGATATGCGTCAAAGTTTACTGCTTGAGTGTTACGACCGAATTGAATTGGTGCTACGTGAGTGTATCGAAGTCGGGCAGTTACCTGCGAGATTGAACACGTTGCAGTCGGCGCGTCTGATGTGCGGTTATATCAACGGCATGATGGAAAACTGGTTGTTTAATCCGCAGGCGTTTGATTTGGCAGCGGAGGCGCCGCAGCTGGTGGATGCCTTTATAGATATGCTGCGGCTCAGTCCGACGATGTCTGGCGCGCGCTAATCGGTGCCTTCTGCTGCCTGTTTCTGCTGATAATCGCGCTGGACAATCGCCAGCGCGGCTAACACGGTTGCGGTCGGCACCTGGTTCTCTTCCAGCAGTTGAATCAAATCCACTGCCAGTTTGATCTCATCGGATGCAGTTTCCAGTGACATGCTCTCTCCTTGTTAAATACGTAATTTTGCTGCCACCAGCAGCATCAAAATTGAGCCCAGCAGTGCCACTCCAAAGCCAGCGGGATGGAACGTCGCTAAATCACCCGTCGTAAAATAGGTGGCGATGTAACCCCCAATTAACGCACCAATCACCGCCAGTACCAGCGTTGGAACAAACCCACCCGGCCGACCGGGAAAAACCATGCGCTTGATGCAGCCAGCCACCACGCCAATCGCTATCCACATAATTAGAGTCATGATTTTCCTCCATCATTCGTAGGGGGGAGTATATACCCTAAATAATTTCAGGTGCAGGCAAGTGGCAAGGGAATGAACCCGCAGGCGCTTACTCAGGTAAGAGATGGGGGAATGAGCGCAGCTAACGCACCGGCCATGTGAAGTATGAAGGAAACTGGGCGGTGATTACCGAGCCGGGCCAGACAATTCCAGTTTGTGCATCGCATGGCGACAGCGTGCCAGCCGCTCATGCAGCACTTCGATATCACGGATCAACTGCTGCTGTACGCTGAGGGTTTCGGCGCGCGCCAGATGTTGCTCACGTTGTTCGATCATCGCCAGCAAGCGCGTTTCATAGCCCTGATACTCTTCGCGCTTCGACTGGCGTGGATCAACGCGAGGACGCTCACGCTGGGTGCGCAGTTGCTGGCTCTGACATTCGCGTTGCAGGGCGGCAATCTGATCCAGCACTTTCTCCGCCAGCCACTGTCGGCGCATGACGTCGGTGTCAGCGGCGTTGAGCTGGGTTAAATTCTGTTCAAGCTCAGCGAGATAATCAGCGAGCCGCGTGCCTTTGCAACGGAACAGTTGGGCGTCAAAACGGGGCTGTCGGCAGGCACCATCGCGTTGCTGCGAGATTTGCTGTCGTAATTGATCGACAATGGCGAGCAGGCGTTGATGTGCGGGCGGTTGGGGCATCACTCTGATTCCGACTGTGTTAACGTAGCGCAGTTCCGATTTTATCAGGCATCAGGCATGCAACGAATTTTTCTTCTGTGTCTTGGCTGGCTGGCGATTGTGCTGGGCACGCTGGGCATTGTATTACCTTTATTACCGACCACGCCATTTGTGTTGCTGGCCGCCTGGTGTTTTGCCCGTTCGTCACCGCGTTTTCACCACTGGCTGCTGTGGCGCTCGCCGTTTGGCCGCTACATTCGCCACTGGCAGCAACATCGCGCCATGCCGCCCGGCGCCAAAGGCCGTGCCATGTTGCTGATTGTCATCACCTTTGCCGTCTCTCTCTATCTGGTTAACATGCTATGGGTGCGCATCATGCTGGGCATCATGTTGTGCGCGCTGCTGCTATTTATGTGGCGCATTCCGGTGGTGGCAGAAAAGGATGACAGCGGCGATTAAGCGCGGCAGGGTTGCATTTAGCCGGGTATTTGCATAGATTTGGGCATCTTCGTGCGTGGCTTCCCTTCTAAACGTCTTCGCTTAACCCGGTTTCCGGGTATTGGCGCTGTCGGATGCTGCGCGTATTAGATATTTTTCCAGGCGTAACACTTATGACCGCAACTGCTCAGCAGCTTGAACTCATCAAAAACAGCATCAAAAGCATCCCTGACTACCCTAAGCCGGGCATCCTGTTCCGTGACGTCACCAGCTTAATGGAAGATCCGCAGGCGTATGCCGCGTCGATTGCCATTCTGGTTGAGCGCTATCGTGACAAAGGCATCACCAAAGTGGTGGGTACGGAAGCGCGTGGCTTCCTGTTTGGTGCACCTGTGGCGCTGGGTCTGGGCGTAGGCTTTGTCCCGGTGCGCAAACCCGGCAAGCTGCCGCGTGAAACCTACAGCGAGAGCTATGAGCTGGAGTACGGTTCTGATGCGCTGGAGCTGCACAAAGATGCCATCAAGCCAGGCGATGTGGTGCTGGTGGTGGACGATCTGCTGGCCACCGGCGGAACGCTGGAAGCCACAGTAAAACTGATCCGCCGTGCCGGTGGTGAAGTGAAAGATGCTGCGTTTGTGATCAACCTGTTTGATCTGAGTGGTGAAGCGCGCCTTAAGGCGATCGGCATTGACTGCTACAGCCTCGTGAATTTCCCCGGCCACTAAGGCCTGTGCGCCGCAGGCAATAGCCGTCGCGGCGCATTTCATTACGCATCCCTGCCGCCGTGCCCTTGTATCAAAGCTCGATAAATCGTTCCGCCATTGCAAGTGCGCGATAAAAATTCATCACCTGCAACGTGAAGTATGTCGGGTATAGGCATATCCTGTTGTGGCTGTTAGACTACTGCCCATATACACAGGGTTTGCGAAGCTGCATTTTTCCCCTTTTTCTTGTGGCGGAACCCGGTTCATTTAGCCGCACCGCTGTGCCAACTCAATAAAATCCAGTGATTGAATCCACATGAGCTATCAGGTACTAGCGCGAAAATGGCGTCCCCAGGCTTTCGCTGACGTAGTCGGTCAGGAACATGTGCTGACCGCGCTGGCCAACGGGTTGTCACTGGGACGAATCCATCATGCTTATCTCTTTTCCGGTACGCGCGGCGTAGGGAAAACCTCGATCGCCCGTTTGCTGGCGAAAGGCCTCAACTGCGAAACCGGCATCACCTCTACGCCTTGTGGTCAGTGTGATAACTGCCGTGAAATTGAGCAGGGACGCTTTGTCGATCTGATCGAGATTGATGCAGCGTCACGGACCAAAGTCGAAGACACGCGCGATTTGCTGGATAATGTGCAATACGCACCGGCGCGCGGTCGCTTCAAGGTTTACCTGATCGATGAAGTGCACATGCTCTCGCGTCACAGCTTCAATGCGCTGTTGAAAACGCTGGAAGAGCCGCCTTCGCACGTCAAATTCCTGCTGGCAACCACCGATCCGCAAAAACTGCCAGTGACCATTCTGTCGCGTTGCCTGCAGTTCCATCTTAAAGCGCTCGACGTCGAACAAATCCAGCAGCAGCTGGTGCATATATTGCAGCAGGAGCAGATTGCCGCCGAGCCGCGAGCGCTGCACCTGCTGGCGCGTGCCGCTGACGGCAGTATGCGTGATGCGCTAAGCCTCACTGACCAGGCGATTGCCATGGGGCAGGGCAGCGTGACGCGTGAAACCGTGGCGCAAATGCTGGGCACGCTGGATGACGAACAGCCGCTGGCGCTGATTGAAGCGCTGGTGGAGGGGCAGGGCGAACAGGTGATGGCTCTGCTGAATCAGGCAGCATCACGCGGTGTTGAGTGGGAAGCGCTGTTGGTCGAAATGCTGCGTTTGCTGCATCGCGTGGCGATGGTGCAACTGTTGCCGGCTTCACTGGGCGAGGACGATGTGAATCAGGCGCAGCGCCTGCGCGATTTGGCACGCGTGTTACCGCCCGCCGATGTACAGCTCTATTACCAAACTTTGTTGATGGGACGTAAAGATCTGCCGCTGGCACCGGATCGTCGCCTCGGCGTCGAGATGACGCTGCTGCGCGCGCTGGCGTTCCATCCACAGGCGACCATCGCTGAGCCGGTTGCCAGGCCCAGTCTGATTCCGCAGGCGGCACCGCAAGCGTCTGCTGCATCTGCAGGCGTTGCTGCGCCGGCCTCTTCCGCTCAGGTTACTGCGTCAGCAACGCCAGTGACTTCAGCCAACGCTGTCGCGACAGCAACACCAGCGGGTTCAGCTCACGCCGCCTCCTCTTCGGCATCTCGCCCCACTTCTGCAGCCCAGCCGCAAATGGCGCCGCCGATGCAGGACGCACCGCCGATGGCCGATGATTACGCGGATATGCAACCGGCGCCCGAACATTTGTCTGACTCCACCAGCCAGCTGTTACAGGCGCGAACGCAGTTACTGCGTCAGGGAGCCGGCAAAGCAAAAAAGAGTGAGCCGGCAGCGCGTCCCGCGCGGCCGGCGAACCCGGCGCTGGAACGTCTTGCCAGTGTCACCGAGCGCGTGCAACAGCGCGCATCGGAACCCGCGGTAAAAGCGCCCGCGAAGCCAGAAGCCTATCGCTGGAAAGCCCAGCAAACGGTCGAGGTAAAAGCGGAGCCCATCGCAACGCCAAAAGCCTTGCGTTCCGCTCTGGAGCATGAGAAAACGCCTGAGCTGGCGCTTCGTCTGGCCGAAGAGGCCCAGCAGCGCGATGCGTGGGCCGCCGAAATAGCCGCACTGACGTTGCCAAAACTGGTGCAGCAGGTGGCGTTAAACGCGTGGAAAGAGGTGGGCGAGAACGCCGTCACGCTGCATTTGCGCAGCAGTCAGCGTCACCTGAATTCAGCGTCGGCAAAACAGGCGCTGACGGAAGCGCTCAGTCAGGCAGCCGGACAAACGGTTGAACTGATCATCGTTGAAGACGATAATCCTGCGGTGTTGACGCCACTGGAATGGCGTCAGGCCATTTATGAAGAGAAACTGGTGCAGGCGCGCCAGTCGATTGAAAGCGATACTCACATTCAGACATTGCGTCGATTCTTCGATGCCGATCTGGATGAAGAGAGTATTCGACCCGTTTGAACACCCGCTGTCGCGCGTGAGTGGCGCGCAGCCCCAGCAGAGAGAGAAGACTATGTTTGGTAAAGGCGGATTGGGCAACCTGATGAAACAGGCCCAGCAGATGCAAGACAAAATGGCCAAAGTTCAGGAAGAGATTGCCGCGCTGGAAGTGACCGGTGAATCAGGCGCTGGCCTGGTCAAAGTCACCATCAACGGTGCACATAACTGCCGCCGTGTTGAAGTCGATCCTAGCTTGCTGGAAGACGACAAAGACATGCTGGAAGATCTGATTGCGGCAGCCTTCAACGATGCAGCACGTCGTATCGACGAAACGCAGAAAGAGAAAATGGCTTCTGTGTCTTCTGGTATGCAGCTGCCACCTGGCTTCAAGATGCCGTTCTGATGCAAACCAGTCCACTGCTTGAATCTTTGATGGAGTCGCTGCGCTGCCTGCCGGGCGTGGGCCCGAAATCGGCGCAGCGCATGGCTTTTCAGCTGTTACAGCGCGATCGTAGCGGTGGCATGCGTCTGGCGCAGGCTTTGACCCGCGCGATGTCGGAAATCGGCCACTGTGCCGATTGCCGCACCTTCACCGAGCAGGAAATTTGCACCATCTGCGCCAATCCGCGTCGTCAACAAAACGGCCAGATTTGCGTGGTGGAAAGTCCTGCCGATATCCACGCCATTGAGCAAACCGGCCAGTTTGGCGGCCGCTATTTTGTGCTGATGGGCCATTTGTCACCGCTGGATGGCATCGGCCCGCAGGATATCGGTCTGGATCGGTTAGAGCAGCGCCTGGAGCGTGAAACACTGACCGAAGTCATCCTCGCCACCAACCCGACGGTGGAAGGTGAAGCCACGGCCAACTACATCGCTGAACTGTGCGGGCAATATGGCGTCGATGCCAGCCGCATCGCGCACGGTGTACCGGTCGGTGGTGAGCTGGAAATGGTCGATGGCACCACGCTGTCGCACTCACTTGCCGGACGCCATAAGATTAAATTCTAATCACTTGCCGATGTCTTCACCGACATCGGCTTGAAATTCCCGCCATCATCCCCATTTCTCTCTCAACCTATGATCAACCCCCATTTAGTTGAGGTAGCAATGACCATGAAAGGACAAGAGACGCGTGGCTTCCAGTCAGAGGTAAAACAACTTCTGCACCTGATGATTCACTCCCTCTATTCAAACAAAGAGATTTTCCTGCGTGAGCTGATCTCCAACGCCTCTGATGCCGCTGACAAACTGCGTTTCCGCGCACTGTCCACGCCGGATCTGTATGAGGGCGATGGCGACCTGCGCGTGCGTATCTCGGTCGATAAGGACAATCGTACGCTGACCTTGAGCGACAACGGTATCGGTATGCGTCGCGACGAGGTGATTGAGAACCTCGGCACTATCGCGAAATCCGGCACCAAATCCTTCCTTGAGTCCATGGGTTCTGACCAGGCAAAAGACAGCCAACTGATCGGTCAGTTCGGTGTGGGCTTCTACTCAGCGTTCATCGTTGCCGATAAAGTCACCGTGCGCACTCGCGCGGCTGGCGCTAAGGCCGACGAAGCGGTGTTCTGGGAGTCCGCAGGCGAGGGTGAATACACCCTGGCAGAAATCGAGAAAGCCGATCGTGGTACCGAGATCACGCTGCACTTCCGCGAAGGCGAAGATGATTTCCTCGACGCGTGGCGTGTACGCAATGTCATCAGCAAATACTCCGATCACATTGCGCTGCCGGTTGAGATTGAAACCAAAGACGAAGAGAGCGATACCACCAGCTGGGAGAAGATCAACAAAGCCCAGGCACTCTGGACGCGCAACAAGTCTGAAATCAGCGACGACGAGTACAACGAGTTCTATAAACACATCGCCCATGATTACAGCGATCCGGCGATCTGGAGCCACAACCGTGTAGAAGGTAAGCAGGAGTACACCAGCTTGCTGTATATCCCGCAGCGTGCGCCCTTCGACATGTTCAACCGCGACAGCAAACACGGCCTGAAACTGTATGTGCAGCGCGTGTTCATCATGGACGACGCCGAGCAGTTCATGCCGAACTACCTGCGCTTCGTACGTGGCCTGATAGACTCCAACGATCTGCCGCTGAACGTCTCGCGTGAAATCCTGCAGGATAGCCGTGTGACCCAGAGCCTGCGCGCCGCGCTGACCAAGCGTAGTCTGCAGATGCTGGAAAAGCTGGCGAAGGACGACGCGGACAAATATCAGCAGTTCTGGAAAGAGTTTGGTCTGGTCCTGAAAGAAGGCCCGGCTGAAGACAACGCCAATCAGCAGGCGATTGCTAAGCTGTTGCGCTTTGCCACCACCCAGAGTGAAGGCGCTGAGCAGACCATTTCGCTGGAAGATTACCTGAGCCGTATGGTGGAAGGGCAGGATAAGATTTACTACATCACTGCTGACAGCTATGCCGCCGCGAAGAGCAGCCCGCATCTGGAACTGTTCCGCAAAAAAGGTATCGAGGTGCTGCTGCTGTCCGATCGTATCGACGAGTGGATGATGAGCTACCTGACCGAATTCGACGGCAAAACCTTCCAGTCAGTGAGCAAAGCGGATGAGTCGCTGAGTAAGCTGGCGGATGAAGAAACGGAAGAGCAGAAGGAAGCGGAAAAAGCGCTTGAGCCGTTTGTTGAGCGCGTGAAAACGCTGCTGGGCGAGCGTGTGAAAGAGGTGCGTCTGACCCATCGTCTGACCGACACCCCAGCGATTGTCACCACCGATGCGAACGAAATGACCACGCAGATGGCGAAACTGTTTGCTGCTGCGGGCCAGGAAGTACCGGATGTGAAGTACATCTTCGAAATCAACCCGGAGCATACGCTGGTGAAACGCGTGGCGGATACCCACGACGAAGCGCACTTTGCTGAATGGGTTGAGCTGCTGCTGGACCAGGCGCTGCTGGCTGAGCGCGGCACGCTGGACGATCCCAACCAGTTTATCCGTCGTATGAACCAGTTGCTGACGGCATAAGCCATTCAGCGCCCACGCCGGTTGGTATCAATACCGGCGGCAGGGTTGACAGGAGACAAAAAAGGTCGGCATTGAATGCCGACCTTTCTTTTAATGCAGCGCCTGATCGCGCAGCCAATCCCGGAACAACGTAATCTCCGCATCATGCTGACGCGACATTTTCGTCATCATCCAGGTGGCGCGGTCCACACGCACAAATCCCAATGGGGCGATCAGCGTACCGTCGCTCAACTCCTGCCTGACCAGTAAACGCGGAGCCATGATCACGCCCAGGCCGTTTCTCGCCGCCTGAATGCCAAGGGTAAGGTTATCGAAATGCTTACCGACCCAGTAATTTCCGCGCGCACCGCTGGTTTTTGCCCACTCAGCCCAGGCATGCAGCCGCGTGTCGGCATGCAGCAGCGGCAATGACGCTAAATCCTGCTCATTGTGAAAGCGCGCGGCATACTGAGGCGCGCACAGCGGGCCGATGTAGTCATCGCTGATCAGCGTGGCATCAATATCCTCATCCGGTGACTGCTCATAGCTGAGAATCAGCACATCGGTGTGTTCACTGCGCAACTGGTCGATTTCCACCAGCGGCTGAAACTGCACTTCAATATCGGGATAGCGTTGATAAAAACTGCTAATACGTGGAATCAGCCATTGCGAGAGAAAACTGGGCGCGCAAGAGACGCTGAGGTGATGACGCATGCCGGTGCGAATGCTTTCGCAGGTGGTGGAGAGTTCGCTAAACGCCTTCTGACAACTCACCAGCAAGCGCTCGCCGTGTGAGGTTAATTTGACGCGTCCATTGGTGCGGACGAATAAGGGCTTTCCCATCCAGCTTTCCAGCTGTCGAATCTGATGGCTAATGGCGCTGTGAGTCACATGAAGACGCTCGGCCGCCACGCTAAAACTGCTATGCAGTGCTGCCTGATGAAAATAGTGCAGTGCACGTAACGACGGAAGCGCGGTCATACTCATCCCCTGTGTAAAAACCTAACAGGGATTGTCAGTTTATATCATTTTAATGTCCAGCCGCATTGGCCTAACCTTTCCCCCAGATTATGGCGGGTTGACGGATGGCGTTGTCTGTGTTTAACGCGGCTAATGTTCCCCCCTCAATCTGCGACACACACAGCATCTTTATAATTAGAGAAATCTCACGCGATGGATCACCAACATGCTTCTGCCAGGGCGGCGGCAGCGCGCGATCGACTTCGCGGCTTGCTATCACGTCACTATCGGCTGGAAAATTACGACCTCTTTTTTGCACCCTCTTTGCATATTTCGCGGGTGCTGCTCTCACAACTGTTTTTACGTCAGGAACAGGCGCGCAATCAAACGCGTTACGCTTCGCAATATCCGGTCAGTGAACTGAGTGTGTTACCGGCAGTGCCGATGATGGCGGGTAACATTGCACTGGTTGAGCATGTCGACATGCAGCAGGGGTGGGTGCGTTCGCTGGCGGAGTGTCAAAGTCAGGGCGTGACCGACGCCTCGGAATCCTTTGCCACCCTGTTGCATAAACGATTAATTAGCGATGCGCGATTGTTTGTGGCGCGGCTTGATCGTCATGCGGCGTTAAGCAGTGACCTGGTGTTAATTGCGTTAAAAACCTGCGATTTCAGCACGCTGGTGCGCAGTGAATTGCGGTTATTTGAGCAGGGACTGGCGTTTGGGACGTCGCTGGAACAAACCTTAAAAATGATGGAAAACAGCGACTGGCGGCCGTTTAATATCGCTAGCGTGGATAATATTACGCTTGATGCCCCGGTTCAGCTGCAATCGATTCAGCAGCACGGCTTACCGTTCGCCCTGTTCCCGCTGCCAGTCAGTTTTACCTTACGCGACGTGCCGCAGGATATGCATCTGCTTTCCGCTCACCATCGTTTACGCTTGCATGCCAACGTGCGCGGTAACGTGAACAAAAATCAAAACGTCACGCCAATACTGAAAAGACGTCTGAAAGAGGTGTTAAACGTTAGCCGTGATTCTTAAAAACGGGCACTCTGCTGGTGTTCTGCGCTAAAGCCAGTCAAAGTAAAGCTTTCACCGGAAGCGCGCCCGTTTCCTTGTGGTGCGCGGGTCATAATGGTATGTTCTTGGCCTTCTCAGATTGATCAATGCGATTCGCAAGGGGAATTACGCAATGCGTATTATTCTGCTCGGGGCACCGGGCGCAGGTAAAGGCACTCAGGCTCAATTCATCATGGAGAAATACGGTATTCCGCAAATCTCCACCGGTGACATGTTGCGTGCGGCAGTTAAAGTAGGCACCGAACTGGGCCAACAGGCAAAAGCCATCATGGATGCCGGTAAACTGGTAACAGACGAACTGGTGATTGCGCTGGTGAAAGAGCGTATCGCGCAGGAAGACTGCAAAAACGGTTTCCTGCTCGATGGCTTCCCGCGCACTATCCCACAAGCTGACGCCATGAAAGACGCGGGCATTAATGTGGACTTCGTGCTGGAGTTTGCCGTACCGGATGAACTGATTGTGGATCGTATTGTTGGCCGTCGCGTGCATGCGCCGTCTGGCCGCGTGTATCACGTCACCTACAATCCGCCAAAAGTGGACGGTAAAGATGACGTGACCGGCGAAGAGCTGACCACGCGTAAAGACGATCAGGAAGAAACTGTGCGTAAGCGTCTGGTGGAATACCATCAGCTGACTGCACCGCTGATTGCTTACTACAGCAAAGAAGCGGAAGCCGGTAACACCCAGTATCACAAGATCGACGGCACCCGTAAGGTAGCTGAAGTGAGCACGCAACTGGCCGGCATTCTCGGTTAACCCGTCCTACTTCAATGTGCAGGTGCGTTGGCTGTTATCGTTCACCCGATTCACTGACTTGAGTCAGCGCATCGGGATGATGAACCTCCTCAAGGAGGTTCACCCTGTGGGCCAGCACAAGCGCTGTTCAAATCGACAAGTCGATTTGTCTCTCGTTTGCCGCCTTCCTGCCATTTGAATGATTTAGGGTTGTGCTATTAAGGGCCGGTTGTCCGGCCCTTTTGCAGCAATTGCTTTCCCCTCCCACGATTTCCGCTACAATTTCCCCCTGATTTTGATCCATTCGTTTTGACATCAAGGAAATACCAATGAGGCAAGAAAAGCCTGGGGTTTTGCTGGTCAACTTAGGCACACCCGATGCGCCTACAACACCTGCCGTTAAGCGCTATCTGAAACAGTTCCTTGGCGACCCGCGCGTGGTGGATACACCGCGTTGGTTATGGTGGCCGATTCTCAATTTCGCCATTTTGCCGTTCCGTTCGCCGCGCGTGTCGAAGCTGTACGCCTCGGTGTGGATGAAAGAAGGCTCTCCGCTGATGGTGTTCAGCAAGCAGCAGCGCGATGCGCTGGCGCAGCGCGTGGATATGCCGGTTGAGCTGGGCATGAGCTACGGCCAGCCGAGCCTCGACGGGGCGGTACAGCGTTTGCTGGATCAGGGTGTCACCAAACTGATTGTGCTGCCGCTCTACCCGCAGTTCTCGTGCTCAACGGTCGCCGCCGTGTGGGATGGATTATCCGCCAGCTTCAAACCGTTGCGCTCCTTGCCGGAAGTCGCTTTTATCCGCGATTATGCTGAGCATCCGGCTTATATTGCGGCTCTGAAAGCCTCCGTTGAGCGTTCATTTGCGCAGCATGGCGAACCGGATCTGCTGGTGCTCTCCTATCATGGCATCCCGCAGCGTTTTGCCGACGAAGGTGATGATTATCCGCAGCGCTGCAAAGACACCACCGAGGCGCTGGCTGCCGCCTTGGGCATCGCGCCGCACAAAATCATGATGACCTTCCAGTCACGCTTTGGTCGCGAGCCGTGGTTGACGCCGTACACCGACGAAACCATGCAAGGTTTACCGGCCAAAGGCATCAAGCATGTGCAGGTGATGAGCCCAGGCTTCTCCGCTGACTGTCTGGAAACCCTGGAAGAGATCAGCGAGCAGAACTGTGAGTTCTTCCTGCACGCCGGTGGCGAGAAGTTTGAATACATTCCCGCGCTCAACGCCGATGACGAGCACATCGAGATGATGGTTCAGCTGGTCAACGCACGCCGATAAAGTGCTGGCAGAGAGTGTGATATCATTCTCTGCCAGATTTCCCTTACGGCAGCCACGATGAAATTTCCCGGCAAACGCAAATCCAAACACTATTTTCCCGTTAACGCGCGCGATCCGCTGCTGCAGGCAACCCAGCAGGAGCAGGAAGAGGGCAGTTGGGTGGTGGGTATCGACCAGACGCTGGTGGATATTGAAGCCAAAGTCGATGATGACTTTCTGCAACGCTACGGGCTGAGCGCCGGTCACTCACTGGTGATCGACGATGCCACCGCAGAAGCCCTGTACAACGAGCTGATGCATGATGCGCTGATCAGCCATCAATTTGCCGGCGGCACCATCGGTAATACCCTGCACAACTACTCCGTGCTGGCCGATGATCGTTCAGTATTGCTCGGCGTGATGTGCAACAACATCCAGATTGGCGGTTATGCCTATCGTTACTTGTGCAACACCTCCAGCCGTATGGATCTCAACTTCCTGCAGGGCGTTGATGGCGCGATTGGCCGCTGTTTCACCCTGATTGGTGAACAGGGTGAACGTACCTTTGCCATCAGCCCAGGCTTGATGAACCAACTGCAGGCTGACAGCATTCCGGAAGAGGTGATTGCCGGGGCGTCGGCGCTGGTGCTGACTTCCTATCTGGTGCGCTGCCAACCCGGTGAACCGATGCCGGAAGCCACGCTGCGTGCCATCGACTACGCGAAAAAACATAACGTGCCGGTGGTGTTGACGTTAGGCACCAAATACGTGATTCAGGACGATCCGCAGTTCTGGCGTGATTTCCTGCGCGATCATGTGTCGATCGTGGCGATGAACGAAGAAGAGGCCTTTGCGCTGACGGGTGAGCAGGATCCGCTGCTGGCCTCGAATATTGCGCTCGACTGGGTGGATCTGGTGCTGTGCACCGCCGGTCCCACCGGTTTGTACATGGCTGGCTTCACGGAAGAGGCGTTCAAGCGCAAAACCAATCATCCGCTGCTGCCGGGCGCGATAGCCGAATTCAACCAATACGAGTTCAGCCGCGCTATGCGCCATCAGGATTGCCAGCAGCCGCTGCGCATTTTCTCGCACATCGCGCCTTATATGGGCGGCCCTGAGAAGATCATGAACACCAACGGTGCAGGCGATGGTGCTTTAGCCGCGCTGCTGCACGATATCACCGCCAATAATTTCCACCGTCAGAAAGTACCGAACTCCAGCAAACACGCACGCGGTTATCTCACCTATTCGTCGCTGGCGCAGGTGTGCAAGTATGCCAACCGGGTGAGTTATCAGGTGCTGAATCAGCATTCACCGCGTCTGATGCGCGGGCTGCCTGAGCGGGAAGACAGTTTAGAAGAGTCGTACTGGGACAGGTAAGCGTAAACCGATGATGCGCATCCGTTTTTGAAAACGATGCGCTAACTGTTTGATACATCGCAATTCCGTAGGGTCGCCATTAATGGCGACCTGGCCCATCACCGCACGTCGTTAAATCGGGCACTCCCGCACAATTGGGTTCTGCGCGATCTCTTCCTGCAGCACGTTCAGCATGCTGTTGGCGATCTCACGCTCGCCCATCACCACGCGATTAGCACCGCGCTCCATGATGTAATTCACTTCATCATCGTAATGGGCGCGGGCAATGATTTCGATATCCGGACGCTTCTCACGCGCGGCAGTGACAATCTCCCCGGCTTCGTAACCGTTTGGAATGGTCAGCAGCAGCCAGCGAGCGCAGTCAAGGCGGGCTAATTCCATGGTATCAACGCGCGCCGCATTGCCCAGCACCGCCTTGATCCCTTGTTCACGCAGTGCTTCGACGCGCGGGCGGGAGTTTTCCACCACCACCAGCGGCACATCAGCCTCCATCAGCTGCTGACCCAGCAAGCTGCCGACGCGGCCATAGCCAACGATCACCGCGTGATTACAGATATCCAGCGGAATCTGCTTCTCTTCTTCAATCGCTTCTTCCAGCGTCTGCTCTTCGATGGTTTCGGTCTTATCGAGGTAGCGCTCAAGCAGAGTAAACAGAATGGGGTTGAGCATGATGGAGAGGATCGCCGCCGCCAGCACCAGATTGCGTCCTTCATCACTTAGCATGCCCAGCGAAATGCCCAAACCGGCAAGGATAAAGGCGAATTCACCAATTTGCGCTAGACTCACCGAAATGGTCATGGCGGTACGGCGTGAGTGGCCGAGCAGCGTCACCAGTAGCCAGGCGGCGATGGATTTCCCCAATACGATGATCGCCAAGGCGCCTAACACCGCCAGCGGCTGCTCAATCAAAATCATTGGGTCAAACAGCATGCCGACCGAGACAAAAAACAGTACGGCGAAGGCATCGCGCAGCGGGAGAGTATCGTGCGCGGCACGGTGGCTGAGTTCGGATTCGTTAAGCACCATACCGGCAAAGAAGGCGCCGAGTGCGAAGGAGACATCGAAGAATTCAACCGCACCGAAAGCGATGCCCAGCGCCAGGGCCAGTACGGATAGGGTGAACAGTTCGCGCGATCCGGTGGCGGCACTTTTTGCCAGAATCCACGGCACGACCCGACGGCCCACCACCATCATCAGCACCATAAAGGCGACGACTTTGCCGATGGTCAGCATCAGATCCCAGAACAGCAGAGAGGGGCTGGCGTTGCCTTCTTCCAGCATGCCGGCAATGGCGGGCAGCAGTACCAGCGTCAGGACCATCACAAGATCTTCAACAATCAGCCAGCCGATGGCAATCTGACCTCGCTGGCTATCAATCAGTTGACGCTCTTCCAGTGCGCGCAGTAACACCACGGTACTGGCGGTGGAAAGACAGAGGCCAAACACCAGACCTGTCATCCACGACCAGCCCATCGCCCACGACAGCCCCATTCCCAGCAGCGTGGCCACCGCGATTTGCGCGATGGCGCCGGGAATGGCGATCGACTTTACCGACATCAAATCCTTCAGCGAGAAGTGCAAACCCACGCCAAACATCAGCAGGATAACGCCGAGCTCAGCTAACTCAGGTGCGAGATTGGTATCAGCGACAAAGCCCGGGGTAAAGGGACCGGCGAGCACGCCAGCAAGCAGATAACCGACCAACGGGGAGATTCGCAGGCGGTTGGCAATCATACCCAGGAGAAAGGCGAGGACCAGGCCCCCGACAATGGTGGTGATCAACGGTGTGGTGTGATGCATGCCTGTCTCCTTGTATGCAAATGTATCCGCTTGTAACAACCTAGTGTAATGCACATTCGCTAACCACGTTTAAACATTTGAGCGGTGAAAAGCGAAAAAATTGAAAAATTAAGAAGAAAACGCAGCTGAAGCGGCATTTTCCTCAGTTATCTCACTCTATCGGCAGGTTTTCCGCAGAATGTAGGGGGGCGAGGAAAAAGCGTTGTCCCCCTAAAGCGGCTTAGGCGTGGCGGTTATCAGGCAGGAAAGCGGTCAATAGGCCGATCAAAGGTAGCCAGGCACAGATTTGATATACCCACTCGATGCTGGTGTGGTCTGCCACTACGCCCAACACGGCGGCACCGAGCCCACCCATACCAAAGGCAAAACCGAAAAATAGCCCGGAAACCATACCAATACGTCCTGGCATCAGTTCCTGCGCATACACTAAAATGGCAGAAAACGCCGAGGCGAGAATCAACCCGATGATCACGCTCAACACGCTGGTCCACATTAAGTTGGCGTGGGGCAACAGCAAGGTGAAGGGCGCAACGCCAAGAATCGATACCCAAATCACGTATTTACGGCCGATTTTATCGCCAATCGGCCCGCCAATGATGGTGCCCGCAGCCACCGCGCCGAGGAAGGCAAACAGATGGAATTGCGAGGCCTGAACAGAAAGTCCGAATTTCTGGATTAAATAGAAGGTGTAGTAACTGCTCAGGCTGGTGAGATAGAAGTATTTAGAGAAGATCAGCAGCAGCAAAATGCTGATCGCCAACGCCACTTTCTTACGCGGCAGCGGGTTAACCGGCGCAACCGTTGCCTTTGCCTTACTGGCGCGCTGCTGGTGGCTATACCAGCGGCTGACCTGCAGCAGCACGATAATGCCGAGCAGTGCCGCCAGCACGAACCAGGCAAGATGCCCTTTACCGTAAGGGGCAACGATCATCGCTGCCAACAGCGGGCCTAGCGCGCTACCAAAGTTACCGCCCACCTGGAACAGTGATTGAGCCAAACCATGACGTCCACCGGAGGCCATACGCGCCACGCGCGAAGATTCCGGATGAAACACCGAGGAACCGCTACCCACCAGCGCGGCAGCGAGCAGCACCTGCGGATAGGTGCTGGAGAACGTCAGCAGCACCAGACCACACAGCGTAAAGCCCATCCCGACCGGCAAAGACCAGGGTTTTGGGTATTTGTCGGTGTAATGACCGATGATTGGTTGCAGCAGCGAAGCGGTGACCTGAAAGGTCAGCGTTATCAGACCTATCTGGACGAAGTTAAGGTTAAAATCTTTTTGCAGCATCGGGTAGATCGCCAGCAGCAGCGATTGCAGCATATCGTTGAGCAGATGCGCGAGGCTGATGGCACCTAAAATGCCAAAAGCGGTCCGTCCCGGTGCGCGTGCCGGGGTTGCGATGTCACTTGCCATAAAAATCCTGAAGAGTGCGGTTATCGTTATCAATTTGTTACTACCCGCATGACTCTATAAGCCTTTTGTCTTGAGTTAAAGTGCCATCTGTGCGACACAGAAGGGTGATAAAGCACATTAAGTCCACGGCAAAGTGGAAAGACGCAGAATAAGGAGATCGGCTTTGTTGTTATTCCCGCGGAGAGGGCGCTGGCTGGCGCTGATCATGCTGTTGCTGCCGATGCTGGCGCAGGCATGGCAGACGGATCGCAGTTATCGATTCAGTATTCTGCACACCAACGATCATCACGGTCGCTACTGGACCAATGCGCAGGGCGAATACGGTCTGGCGGCGCAGAAAACGCTGATGGATAAACAGCGTTATGATGTGCAGGCCAAAGGCGGCGGTGCCTTGATCCTTTCCGCCGGAGACGTGAATACCGGCGTGCCGGAATCGGATCTGCTCAATGCCGAACCCGATATTCGCGGCATGAACCTCATCGGCTACGATGCCATGGCGCTCGGCAATCACGAATTCGATAAGCCTCTCAGCGTGCTGCAACAGCAACAGAAGTGGGCCAAATTTCCCTTCCTCTCTGCCAATATCTATCAAAAGGGTACCGACCAGCGTCTGTTTAAGCCGTGGGCGATCTTTAATCGCATGGGGCTGAAGATCGCAGTGATCGGTCTGACCACCACCGATACCCTGAAAATTTCCAACCCGGAAAATATCGCTAATATCGACATCCGCGATCCGGTGAAAGAGACGGAAAAAGCGGTGGCGGAACTGCGTGCCAGCGAGAAACCTGATGTGATCGTGGCGCTGACGCACATGGGCCATTACGACGATGGGCAGCACGGCAGCAACGCGCCGGGTGATGTGGAACTGGCGCGCAGCCTGCCGCCGGGCACTATCAATGTGATCATCGGCGGCCACTCGCAGGATGCGGTGTGCATGGAAAAAGATAACGTCAGTGTGAAAGATTATCAGCCCGGCCAGCCTTGCCAGCCCGATCGCCAAAATGGCGTGTGGATCATGCAGGCGAAAGAGTGGGGCAAATATGTCGGGCGCGGCGATTTCACCTTCCGCAATGGCGAATTGACGCTGGACAGCTATCAGCTGATCCCGGTTAACCTCAAGCATGAAGTGAAAAATCTGGATGGCAGCGTTTCCTGGCTCACCTGGCAGGAAGAGATCCCACCTAACAGCGCGATGATGAAGCTACTGACGCCGTATCAACTGCGCGCGGCCAAGAAGCTCGACGTCACGGTTGGCAGCAGTGATGGCGTGTTCGTCGGGGAACGCGATAAGGTGCGTTTTGAACAAACCAATCTTGGGCAGCTGATTCTGCGCGCGCAAATGGCAGCGACTAAAGCGGATTTCGCGGTGATCAGTGGCGGTGGCATTCGCACCTCGCTAGCCGCAGGCAAGCTAAGTTGGCGCGATTTGTTGCAGGTGCAGCCGTTTGGTAATCAGGTGGTGTCAGTCACGCTGACCGGAGACGAATTGCTGAAGTATCTTGCCACGGTTGCCAATATCAAAACCAACTCCGGTGGTTTCGCGCAGTTCAGCAATATCAGTCTGGTGGCGGATGGCAAAGCGGTGAGTGAGGTGAAGATTAACGGCGAGCCGCTGCAAAAGGACAAAACCTATCGCATGGCGACCAACAGCTTTAATGCCAGCGGGGGCGATGGTTATCCCAACATCGAGGCGCATGCAGGCTTTAGCAATACCGGCCAGCGTGATGCGGATGTGCTGCGTGCTTATGTCACCGCACACTCACCGCTGAAAATCGCCGACTATGCGCCAACCGGTATCGTGCATTTAACGGAAGCACAGGTGCAGGAGCGCGACAAAGCGCAGGAAAAGCCCAGGAAGCGTAGCTACCCACAAGCCATTCTGGCGTGGATTTGGCCGCGCGCACTGCACAATTGAAAACGGCGCCCGATAGGGCGCCGTTGTTTTATGCCTGGCAGGATTTTTGCGTCAGCCAGCGCTGACGCAATTTATCCCACATCCAGTTATAGGCCATGGTATAGGGCAGGAAGAACAGGAAGAACGCCACTTCCAGCATAAAGGCTTCCAGCAGCGTGATCTTCAGCATCCAGGCGGCAATCGGCAAACCGATAACGATAAAGCCCCCTTCAAAGCCCAGCGCGTGGATGGCACGCAGACCGAGGCCACGTGTTTTCTGCGGGGGCCAGATGCGATCAAAACCGGTGTTATAGAACATGTTCCACAGCATGGCGACCGTTGACAACATAATCGCCAGAGCGCCCATCTGAAACAGCGGCTTTTCCATAATCCAGGCAGCCAGCGGAGCCACAGTGAGAATCGCCAGCACTTCAAATCCTGCAGCATGATAAAAACGTTCTTTCAGCGAACGGGTACGCATATAAACCTCCTTTTGGGTAACGCGACACATTTTCTCACCGCGAAATGCTAAGATAAAATGATTACCTATCGATAAAAGCGATGGTTCACCATGAAATACTCCCCGGAATCCCTTGAGGCCTTTGTGCAGACTGTCGCCAGCGGCTCGTTTTCTGCGGCGGCGCGTGCGCTGGCCAAAAGCCAGTCCACCATTAGCAGCGCCGTGGCTAATCTGGAAGATGATCTCGGTTTCACCCTGTTCGATCGCAGCGGTCGCCAGCCGGTACTCACCGAGCAAGGACAGCGCGCCCTGGCGCAGGTGCAGCAGATTCTGGCGGCCAGCCAGCGGTTGGATGAGCTGGCGGTGCGGCTGTCACAGGGCGTGGAACCGCGACTCAGTCTGGCGATTTCCGATTTCTGGCAGGCCGATCACCATGAAAATCTGCTCAACCGCTTTGAAGCACGTTATCCGGATATTGAATTTGAATGCATGATTGCTGAGGACGCGGACGCGCTGGACCTGCTGCAGGCCGGTCGCGTGCATCTCGGCGTGGTGCGTGCGCAGCCGCAGCTGCCGCCGGATTTAGCGGTGGCGCGTTTACAGGTGGGGGCGGAAATGGCGATCTATCTGCACCAGGATCATGTGCTGGCGCAGTCAAAACAGGTGAGTGAAGCACAACTCGGTGAACTGCGTCATTTACGGCTCAATACCTGGGTGCAAAACCGTGAACCCTTGCCTGCCGGGCGCGTGTGGTCGGCACCATCTTATTTATTGCTGCTGGAAATGGCGGAACAGGGCTTTGGCTGGAGTGTATTACCGCGCTGGCTGGTGGAACAATTTGGTCATCAGGTGTTGAAAGAGTTGCCAGTGCCAGGCTGGCCACAGCGCATCGCGGTGGATGTGATCTGGTCGCGACGCAATCCACCGGGTCCTGCCGGGCGCTGGATGATCGATCAACTCTGCGCCCAGCAGCCGGATTAATCACGGTGTGCCACGTTGGCCAGTGTGGCATCCAGCAGCCGGGTTAATCGAGGCGTGCCAAGCCGGCCACTGCGCATCCAGCAGCTGAATTAATCGCGGCGTGCCACGTCTGCCAGTGTGGCATCCAGCAACCGGATTAATCGCGGCGCGCCACGTCGGCCAGAGCGGCAATCCAGCAGCTGAATTAATCGCGGCGCGCCACGTCGGCCAGAGCGGCATCCAGCAGCTGAATTAATCGCGGCGCGCCAAGTCGGCCAGAGTGGCATCCAGCAGCCGTGCCAGGTCCTGCGCCGCCAGTTCTATATCCAGCCCGCGCTTGCCACCGGAGACAAAGATGGTGGCAAATTCTGCGGCCTGCTGATCGATCACCGTTGGCAGGCGTTTTTTCTGCCCTAAGGGGCTGATACCACCCACCAGATAGCCGGTGACGCGCTGTGCCAGTTGTGGATCGGCCATATCCGCTTTTTTCGCGCCCAGCGCCTTTGCCACTTTTTTCAAATCGAGCTGCGAGGAGACCGGTGTCACGGCTACCGCCAGCGCTTTGGCATCGCCGTTGAGCGCCACTAGCAGGGTTTTGAACACCTGACGTGCATCGAGATTGAGCTTCCGCACCGCTTCATCACCAAAATTGGTTTCGTGGCTGTCATGCTCATAAGGATGAAGGGTAAAGGCGACCTTTTGTTTTTCCAGCAGTTTTACGGCGGGTGTCATGTTCTGTCCTTGCTACGAAAATTCTTATTTCAGTTTTGGTGAATAATACTGGCGAAATTCTGAACTTTGCGCGAAAATTGGCCCGCGCCAGCAATGCTGGTGATAACCAAAATCATAAACAAATTCCTCTTTGACGGGCCGATAGCGATATTGGTCTTCTTTGTTGCCTGCAATTCACTGCTTACTGCTTACTGCTTACTGCTTACTGCTTACTGCTTACTGCTTACTGCTCACTGCTCACTGCTCACTGCTCACTGCTTACTGCTTACTGCTTACTGCTTACTGCTTACTGCTTACTGCTTACTGCTTACTGCTTACTGCTTACTGCTTACTGCTTACTGCTTACTGCTTACTGCTTACTGCTTACTGCTTACTGCTTACTGCTCATCCGCAGAGCCAACCCTCCGCCGCGCATCCACCAATGCACATTTCTGCGCAATCAGACATACGCACGTCATCGACCAGATGACTTTCAGGACTTGAGGATGCATAAGGTCTTACGGTGACTGCACTTGTTACGACTTCAACAATCCTGGCAGGTTATCCTCGCCATACAGATGCAGTGCACCCACCGCCACCACATAGCGGCCTTTCGGCAGCGCCTGCAATAACTCGCGCCAGTGCTGATTACGATTGCGCATCAGCGTGTCATTGAGATCGCTGCTAAAGGTGGTCGGCAGGGCCACCGGTTGTTGCGTGGGCGGTGCATCCAGCCACCAGCTGATCATGGTTTGCAGCAGGCGGGCGTTGGTGTGCCAATGCTCCAGCGTATCCAGTAACAGCGATAAGCCCTCCTGTGGTAGCGATTTCAGCAGCGCGATCTGGGTTTCCGGGCCTTCCAGTTCAATGATGCGCTTATTGGCCGATTTCGCCGCCATCAGCAGCTGGTAATCAATGCCATATTGCGGTCGCAGCCCCAGACGCTGCGCCTGTTGCGCCTGCAGCATCAAAGCGATTTGCCAGAACGGCAACGTATCGAACACCGCCATGGAAAGCGAAAGCTCATCGCACAGAACATCCAGCCGCTGCAACACCTCTGCGTCCAGACGCATCGCCAACGGCGGACAGGCATCGTCATGGGTGAAGGGGGATGCGCCCTGAGTGATATCCGCCTCGACAATCAGCGCATCGGCGCGACTCAACTGGCGCAACAGGCCCGCTGGCAACGGCTGCATATCGCGCGTGCCCATATGAATACTGCCCGCCAGATGCAGGCGTCGATCGCCCAATTTGATATCCAATGCCGGCCAGGTATATCGCGCCGGTAAGAGGCTGGCGGCCATCTGCTGGAAGCTGTGCCACAGACTGCGTCTCATGCCCTGTCCTTTTGAAGTCAAAAATCCATGCTAGCGATTTCAGTCAGCGAAAAACAGGGCAGAGAGGGCGATTAGCGTTTTGCTGGCTTAAAGCGCAACAAACGATTCGCGTTACTCACCACGGTAATCGAAGACAGCGCCATCGCCGCGCCCGCCACGATCGGGCTAAGTAGCAAGCCGGTGAACGGGTAGAGCACGCCCGCCGCAATCGGAATCCCCAGGCTGTTATAGACAAAAGCCCCGAGCAAGTTCTGACGCATATTACGCAGTGTCGCGCCTGCCATCGCCAGCGCATCGGCAACACAGTGCAGATCGTTGCGCATCAACGTCATGGCGGCGGTTTCGACGGCCACATCGCTGCCGCCACCCATCGCAATGCCGACATCGGCCTGCGCCAGCGCCGGGGCATCATTGATGCCATCACCGACCATCACCACTTTACGCCCCTGCTGCTGCAACTGCGCGATCGCCTGCGCTTTGCCTTCGGGCAGCACACCCGCAATCACTTCATCAATGCCGGCTTCGGCAGCGATTACCTGCGCGGTTTTCTGGTGATCGCCGGTCAACATGATTAACCGATAGCCCAACTGGTGCAGGCGCTGTAACGCCTCCGCGCTTTCCGGGCGCAGGCTGTCACGCAGGGCGATCAAGCCGAGCAACTGACGCTGATCGGCCAGCAGCACCGGCGTCGTGCCTTGCGCGGCGAAACGGTCGATATCTTCTTGTGCGGCGCGGTAATCAATCTGTTGTTCATCCAGCAGTGCCTGATTGCCGAGCAGCAGCGTTCTGCCCGCGACTTTAGCGCTCACGCCTTTGCCGCGTATTGTACGAAATTGCTTAGTCGGCTCATCGCTAAGATCGGGGGCTGCCGCCAGAATTGCTTTCGCCAGCGGATGGTTCGAACCTTGTTCCAGCTGCGCCGCAGCGCTCAGCACCTGCTGGCGATTCCAGTCGCCATACACCAGCACATCGCTCACCTGAGGCGTGCCGCGCGTCAGCGTGCCGGTTTTATCAAACACGATGGTATCGACTTCGCTGGCACGCTGCAGCGCGTCAGCATCACGCACCAGCACGCCCAGTTCTGCCGCGCGACCCACCCCGGCAATCACCGACATCGGCGTCGCCAGCCCCAGTGCGCAAGGACAGGCGATAATCAACACCGTCGTGACGATCACCAGCGTGTAGGCGAGCTGCGGCTGCGGGCCGACCAGATACCACACCAGACCGGCCAGCAGCGCAATCGCCACCACCACCGGCACAAACACCGCTGAGATGCGATCGGCCAGGCGGCCAATGTCCGGTTTGCTGCTTTGTGCCTGGCGCACCAGATTGATGATACGCGCCAGCGTGGTGTGGCTGCCGGTGGCGCGTGCCACTAAGCGCAGCGTGCCATCCTGCACCAGCGTCCCGGCATAGACTTTATCGCCGGGTTGTTTCGCCTGCGGCACCGCTTCACCGGTTAACATCGCTTCATCGAACCAGGCTTCGCCGCTGTCGACTTCGCCATCCACCGGCACGCGATCGCCGGTGACCAGCTTCAGCAGCATGCCGGGCTGGACCTCGCTCAACGGCATCAGCGTTTCGCCCTGTTCACCGATTACACGCGCCTGAGCAGGGGTAAGATCCAACAGACGTTCCAGGGCTTTGGATGCCCGCTGGCGTGCTCGCTGTTCCAGCGCATGGCCGAGGTTAATCAAACCGACGATCATCACGCTGGCTTCAAAATAGAGATGTCGCGCCTGCATCGGGAAAAATTCTGGCCAAAGCGCCACGCTCATCGAGTAGATCCATGCGGCGCCAGTGCCGAGGGCCACCAGCGTATCCATGGTGGCGGTGCCGTGACGTAAGCTGCGCCACGCACTGCGATAGAAATGACCGCCGGCGATCACCATCACCAGCAAGGTGATAACGCCGAGCGTGCGCCATAACGTTTGGTTGGCGTCACTCAGCATCATATTGTCGCCGAGCATGCCCCAGATCATCATGGGCACGCCGAGCAACAGCGCCAATCCCGCCTGCCAGCTAAAGCGGCGCATCGCCTGCTGTGCGCTGATTTGCTGGCGTTCGCGTCGGGTTTGTTCATCGTCGATAGCTTCAGCGGCGTAGCCTGCTTGATCCACGGCACTCATCAGCGCTTCGGCAGACGCATTGCCCAATACCAGCGCGCTACGCTCACCCAGGTTGACGCGTGCCTGACTCACGCCGGGCACGTTTTGCAGCGCCTGTTCCACACGGCTCACGCAGCTGGCACAGCTCATGCCGCTGATCAGCAAATGGTGAACAGGAAGGTTTTCTTCTGCCGGTTGCGACTCCGTTGTCAGCGCCTCCGGCGGCGGCTCTGTTGCTGTCAACGGCTCAGGCTTTGGGCTGTCTTTCACCGCCGCGTGATAACCGGCTTGTTCAACGGTTGCAATCAGATCGCTGGCGCTGGCCGCACCGGTAACGCGCGCTTCCTGCTGCGTGACGTCCGCTTGTTCCACATCGTCGCGCTGCTCCAGCGCTTCTTTGACCCGTTTTACGCAGTGGCCACAGGACAAACCGTCCAGCGCCAGTAATTGTGTGTGTGACATCTTAAACTCCTTAAACGAGAGGTTTGACTGTCTGCAAACTTTGCATTAGTTATAGAGCCTAAACCTTCCATTCAGGGGAAGGTCAAGCGGTCATGAGGTGAAGACAAAAGATGAACATCAGCGATGTGGCAAAAAAAACCGGGCTAACCAGCAAGGCGATCCGTTTTTATGAAGAGAAGGGCGTGGTGACGCCGCCGTTGCGCAGTCACAATGGTTATCGCAGCTATGCCGCGCATCATATTGATGAGCTGAATCTACTGCGTCAGGCGCGTCAGGTTGGCTTTACCCTGGACGAGTGCCGCGAGCTGGTGACTCTGTTCAACGATCCCGCTCGCCACAGCGCGGATGTCAAAGCGCGCACCTTGCAGAAAGCGGATGAAATCGCTGCGCACATCGAAGAGTTGCATGCGATGCGCGCGCGGCTACTGGAACTTGCTGAAGCCTGCCCCGGCGATGACAGTGCTGAATGCCCGATCATCAATCATCTGGCGGGCTGCAGCCATCAGGGTGAAGGAAAGCGCGGCTGAATCAGCATCGTGATACCCACCACTCCGGTGACGATCACGGGTGTTCCGGCAGGCAAATCTTCTTTAGCCTGCACGCGCCAGCTGCTGTCGCCAATGCGCACATGACCTAAACCCTCTCTGAGCGTGGTATCCAGGGTCAGGTGCATCCCGATCATCTGCGATCCGCGTTGATTCAAAGTGTTCGGCTGCTGTGAAACCTCACGGTAGCGCATCCAGCGATACCAGAAGTAAACGCACAGCAACGTCAGCACCGCGAACAAAATGCCCTGATGCGTCCACGAGAACGGGAACAGCCATTCGATAAGGCCGACCAGCACCGCTGCTAATCCACTCCACAGCAGATAACCGCTGGTACCCAGCATTTCAGCCGCCAGCAGCAGGCCGCCCAGCGTCAGCCAGAACCAGTGCGGATGGGCAATCAGTTCCATCAGGATCACGGTTTACGCTCCTGACGGCTCTCCTTCAGCAATTCACCGATCCCGGCAATGGAACCCAGCAAACTGCTGGCATCCAGCGGCATCATCACCACTTTGCTGTTATGAGATTCACCGATCTTCTGTAGCGCATCGGTATATTTCTGCGCCACAAAGTAGTTCACCGCCTGAATGTCGCCTGCCGCGATCGCCTCCGATACGGCACGCGTGGCGTTGGCTTCGGCCTGCGCCTGGCGTTCACGCGCTTCGGCCTGCAGGAAGGCGGAGGTTCGTTCACCTTCGGCTTTCAGAATTTGCGACTGCTTATCCCCTTCGGCGCGTAAAATCGCCGCCTGGCGTACGCCTTCTGCGGTAAGAATGTCGGCACGCTTGGTACGCTCGGCCTTCATCTGCGCGTTCATCGCGGCGATCAGTTCCTGCGGCGGACGCACGTCACGGATTTCGATACGGGTGATCTTCACGCCCCACGGATTGGTGGCTTCATCGACGATGTGCAGCAAGCGGGTATTGATGTTATCGCGCTGCGACAGCATCTCATCCAATTCCATGCTACCGAGGACAGTTCGGATATTCGTCATGGTCAGATTGAGGATCGACAGCTCAAGATTGCTGACTTCATAGGCCGCGCGCGCAGGATCAACCACCTGAATGAAGCACACAGCATCAATGGTGACGTTAGCGTTATCTTTGGAGATGATTTCTTGCGAGGGAATATCGAGGACTTGTTCCATCATATTGATCTTGCGACCAATACGATCCATGAACGGGACGATCAAACTCAGGCCGGGTGGCAGGGTTTTAGTGTAACGGCCAAAACGTTCTACCGTCCACTGATAGCCTTGCGGCACGATTTTTACACCGGCCCACACGGTAACGAGCGCAAGCACGATAATGACGGGAATCACAGTCAACATATAACCTCCTGGTTGTCAGATTGTCGGGCCGAGTCGTTCGGCCCGTTGCACGTGCGGTACCGATCAGTACAGCAGCGAATACATCTGGCGACGATAGCGCGTAGCGAGTGCATCGCCTGTGCCGAGCGCAGCCAAAATTTCCTGGAACATTTTGCGCACCTGACCTTCGCCCGCACTGAGATCGCTCTTCAGGAAGCTAAACAACAGATCCAATGCTTCTTCGTTGCGGCCCACCTGATGCAGCTGTAAAGCAAGTTTAGCAGCCAGCTCCGCATTCGCGGGCTCACTGGCCAGCTGTTCCTGCAATTGCTGGATCTCCGGAGTATCCGCAGCTTGTTTTAGCAGTTCGATTTGCGAAACCAGGCTCTGATAGCGGGTATCCTGATCCTGTAAGGGTACCACTGCCAGCACCGCTTCGGCTTCATCGCTGCGGTTCAGCGTAATCAACACTTCTGCCAGCAGGAAGCCAATTTCACTGTTTTGGTTGCTCAACTGCCAGGCATCTTTCAGCAGCGGCAGTGCATCCAGCGGTTTACCTTCTTCCATCAGCTGCATTGCCTGATGGGTTTTAATCTCTTCTTCACGCGGCAGCACTTTTTGCAGCAGTGCACGGATCGCCTCTTCCGGCTGCGGGCCCTGGAAGCCATCTACCGGCTGTCCATTCTGGAACAGATACACGGTTGGAATGGAGCGCAGACCAAACTGCGATGCCACCATCTGCTCTTTATCGCAATCCAGTTTGGCCAAAATGAACTGACCCGCATACTCCTGTGCCAGACGCTCCAGCACCGGCGTCAGCTCCTGACAGTGTTGGCTGCGATCGGACCAGAAGTAGAACAGCACCGGCATCTGCGTGGATTGTTCCAGCGTCTGGTGCAGGTTGGATTCGTTGATGTCGATAATCAAAGCGTGTGACATGAATACGTCTCTTTGCAGAAAGTGTGTTGAGAATATGGGGGCAAGCTGCCCGTGTTCAAGTTCAAATCTGGCTTGCCGCTTAGTTGCTGCGCAAGATGCGATCCAGCATCCAACCGGGTAACAGGCGTTTCAGCAGGCTCATCACCCATGCGACCAGCGTCACCGGATAACGCAGGCGCGGGTGTTTGCTTTCCAGCGCGTGGCGCAATTTGGGCAAAATGGCTTCCGGTGGCAGGGTGAAACGTGCGGCAATCCCCGGATTACGCACCGGTTTATCCTGCTCGCCCTGATGCACATTGTCGGTGAAACGCGTGGCAATTGGCCCGGGCTCGATCAAACTCACGCGCACACCGCTATCGCGCACTTCCATGCGCAGTGCATCGCTCCAGGCTTCCAGTGCCCATTTACTGGCGGCGTAGGCACCGCGTCCGGGCGTGGAGATCAGCCCCAGCACCGAGCTGGTATTAATAATACGCCCATTACCGCTGGCTTGCAGCGCAGGCAGCAAACGCATTGTCAGTTGGTGGGTGCCGAAGAGGTTCGTAGAGAACTGTTTTTCCAGCTGCGCGCGCGACACGCTGCTCAGTGGGCCATATTGACCAAAGCCGCCGTTGTTAAACAAGCCGTGCAGGCGATGCTCGCACAACGTCAGTATGCGCTCAGCGGCGGCATCCACGCTGGCTGCATCATCAAGGTCGAGCTGGACGCCAATAAAGCCCAGGGCTTCCATGCGCGCCACATCGTCCGCTCGACGGCAGGCAGCAATCACGCGATAGCCGCGAGATTGCAGATCGTTGGCGGCCGCTAAGCCAATACCGCTGGAGCAGCCGGTGATGAGGATATTTTTTTGCATAATCACTGTAAGGCTGTTTGAGATTGATAACAGATTCAGTGATTTGTACTACTGGCGTCAACCTTTAGTTATGGCCAACCCGGATGCTTCAGCGCGTGGTTTGCTGAGTGCGTTGAATGGCCTTTCTATGTACTTCCATGCCAGCCATGCCAGTAGTAATGAGAGGACGACCGAGATACAAAATCGCAAAGGCCCATCTTCAATCCCCAGACCATTCAAACGTTTACCTAGCCCTTCATTCATTAAGGTGTGTACGAGATAAAGTGAAAATGAGATATCACCTAACTTCAGCCATGCGCGTGGGATAAGCTTCCCAATTCTCTCTTCTGAAGCAATGGCGAATAAGAGAATAAGTGCATAAATCCATCCTGAGCCGGTTAAGCCATGCCCGACAAACAGCCCATGGCTAAAAAGCGCAACCATCATGACTACCGAAGCAGTAAACATGATCAGCATCAGTTGAGCGTTGAGTTTACGCAGCAGCGGTACACTTAGCCCAATGAGCATGCCGACCAGGAACAATAAAATCATCGGATTGGTCACAAGGTTTAGCTGTGCACTGCCGAGCTCATAACCTTGTTCTGCCAGGCTCAAGTCTTTCCCGGCAAGCCAGGGGATGGTGAACAGTGTTAAGACGAACCAAATTGCGATGGCTAAAGCTCGACGTGGTAATCCCAGAAGCAATCCGACTGCAAGATAAAAGTAGAGTTCATAATTGAGGGTCCAGCGAATGCCATACATGCCACTGTCATCCACATAAAAAGGACCGTGATCAGGATATATCGGCTGAAAGGTGAGTGCGCTTATCAGATTCTGGGTTTTATCCGCATAGTGGAAGGTGCTCATAGCACCAGAGAGCAGAAAGGTAACGATCAGAATAATGTAGTACGCCGGTAATATACGGAAGAGGCGGCGCTTTAAAAATTGCACAGTACCCGAAAACGTAGCGGGCGTTGTTTTTAAGGTTAAAACAATCACAAAGCCGCTAATCAGGAAAAACAGGTCAACACCGGTAGCCCCCCAACCAAATAATGCATCTCCTAACCCAGGAGACTTTGCATTGATGTTCCAGCGGAAATGGAAAAACATCACGCTGAGGGCAGCTAATCCCCTGAGCGCGTGCACACTCTTGAAAAAACTCGCATTCATTTGATTTTCTTAACTGTGGTAGCCAGCCGCAAGTAGGCGGCTTAAATTGTGCCCTTTTATATCATTGCGTTAAGGGTGTGACCACGAAAAGTTAAGAGTGAAAGGAATTTGTTAATATTTATTTGATTTAAGTAAGATGTGTGATGCTGCGCATCGGCAGACCTGATGCGCATAAACGGTTTTTAATGCAGCCGTTGCATGGGTTTGCATTTCTTTACCTGTTTAAAATCACACGCCGGCATTAATTCTGCTTTACTAGCGGAGCCAGTTCGTTAGCCATCAGGTTGGCAATAAACGGCTGCGCATCCGGATTGGGGTGAATACCGTCCTGCTGCATCCATTCCGGCTTCAGATAGACCTGCTCCATAAAGAAGGGCACCAGAGGAATGTTGTACTGCTGTGCCAGCTGCGGATAAATCGCGCTAAACGCCTCCGTATAACGACGTCCATAATTAGCAGGTAAACGAATTTGCATCAGCAGCGGCTGCGCTTTGGCGGCTTTGACTTCGTCGATCACTTTACTCAGATCCTGCGCGATATTGGCAGGCGGGAAGCCGCGCAAGCCATCGTTACCGCCCAATTCGATTAACACCCAACGGGGTTGATGCTGTTTTAATAGGCCAGGCAAACGCGCCAGCCCTTGTCCTGCGGTATCTCCGCTGATGCTGGCGTTAATAATCTGGGGCTGCTGTTGCCAGGTTTTATTGAGCAGGCTGGGCCATGCCGCAGTGGCGGACATACGATACCCGGCGCTCAGGCTGTCACCCAATACCAGCAAGGTATCGGCGGCGGCGATGCGGGACACCAGCAGAAGCAATAACAACAGGAAGGGATAATGCCAGCGGAAAACATTGTTGCAGTTTATCATCTTACTAAGTCCGTCGGTCAGGGAGAGCATCAGCTGACCATCCTTACCGGAGTTGAGCTGGTTGTCAAACCAGCTGAGACCATCGCGCTGATTGGCGAATCGGGTTCCGGCAAATCCACATTGCTGGGCATTCTGGCCGGGCTGGACGATGGCAGCAGCGGCGAGGTCAATCTGCTCGGCCAGCCGCTGCACAACATGAACGAAGAGCAACGTGCCGCGTTGCGCGCACGCGAAGTGGGCTTTGTGTTCCAGTCCTTTATGCTGGTACCGACGCTCAATGCGCTGGAAAACGTCCAGTTGCCTGCTTTATTGCGTGGTGACAGCGATCGCGACAGCCGCGCCCAGGCGGTGGATCTCTTAACGCAACTTGGCCTGAAAGATCGTCTGCATCATCTGCCCGCGCAGCTTTCCGGCGGCGAGCAGCAGCGTGTGGCGCTGGCGCGCGCGTTTAGCGGCCGTCCTGGTTTACTGTTCGCCGATGAACCCACCGGCAACCTGGATCGCAAAACCGGCGATCGCATCGCCGACCTGCTTTTCTCCCTCAACCGCGACTTCGCCACCACGCTGATTCTGGTGACGCACGATGAGCAACTGGCGGCGCGCTGCGATCGTCGGCTGCGCCTGCGCGACGGCAAGCTGTGGGAGGAGACATGATTTGGCGCTGGTTCTGGCGTGAATGGCGTTCGCCCTCACTGTTGATTGTTTGGCTGGCGCTGACATTGGCGGTGGCCTGCGTGCTGGCGCTGGGCTCGATCAGCGATCGCATGGAAAAAGGGCTGAGCCAGCAGAGCCGTGATTTTATGGCGGGCGATCGTACTCTGCGCAGCAGCGCGCCCGCGCCGGAAGCCTGGCTGAATAAAGCGCGTGATGAAGGGCTCTCCGTCAGTCGTCAGCTCAGCTTTATGACCATGACCTTCGCCGATCAGACGCCGCAGTTAGCGGATGTGAAAGCGGTGGACGATGCCTATCCGATGTTCGGCACCTTGCAGACCGATCCGCCGGGATTAAAACCGCAGGCGGGCACAGTGCTGGCCGCGCCGCGCTTGCTGGCGCTGCTTAATCTGAAAGTCGGCGACAACGTCGATGTGGGGGATACCACGCTGCGCATCGCGGGCGAAGTGATTCAGGAGCCGGATGGCGGCTTCAATCCGTTCCAGACGGCGCCACGCCTGCTGATGAACCTCGCGGATGTTGATAAAACCGGTGCGATTCAGCCCGGCAGTCGGCTCAGCTGGCGCTACAAATTCTCTGGCGATCCGGCTCCGCTGGCGCGTTATGACAGTTGGATCCAGCCGCAGTTGAAAGCCGGTGAGCGCTGGATCAGCGTCGAGAACTCGGAAGATGCGCTGGGTCGCTCGATGCAGCGTGCGCAGCAATTCCTCCTGTTATCGGCGTTGCTGACGCTGATGCTGGCGATTGCCGCCGTGGCGGTGGCGATGAGCCATTACTGCCGCAGCCGCTACGATTTGGTGGCGGTGCTGAAAACGCTGGGCGCCACGCGTAAAGCCTTACAACGTCTGATCATTGGCCAGTGGCTGGCGGTGCTGCTGCTGCTGGCGGCGATAGCGGGCAGCGTGCTGGGGCAGGGGATTGAGATCATCCTGCTGGCGATGCTTAAGCCCGTGCTGCCTGCCGCCTTGCCTGCCGCCAGTTTCTGGCCGTGGTTATGGGCGATTGGTGCGATGTTTGTCATTTCGCTGCTGGTGGGATTGCGCCCGTATCGCCTGCTGATGGCGACGCAGCCGCTGCGCGTGCTCCGGCGTGATGCGGTGGCCAATGTCTGGCCGCTGCGGTTTTATCTGCCCGCCATGGCGCTGGTAGTGGTTGGCCTGCTGGCGTTATTGATGGGCGGTAGCAAAATGTTGTGGGCGCTGCTGGTGGGCGTGGTGATGCTGGCGCTGCTGCTGTCACTGCTCGGCTGGGGCACACTGTTGCTGCTGCGTAAGCTGGTAGTGCGCAATCTGGCGATGCGTCTGGCGATCAATCGTCTGCTACGACAGCCGGTGATGACGCTGAGCCAGCTGGCGGCATTTTCGCTCTCCTTTATGCTGCTGGCGCTGTTGCTGGTGATGCGCGGCGATCTTCTGGATCGCTGGCAGCAGCAGTTACCGCCGGATGCGCCGAACTACTTCCTGCTTAACATGACGCAGGAACAGGTGCCGCAGGTGCGTGACTTCCTCAATCAACATCAGGTTAAACCGGAATCCTACTATCCGATTGTGCGTGCGCGTCTGACCGAGCTGAACGGTAAAGAAGCCGATCCGAAGATGGATAACGCGCTGAACCGCGAACTCAATCTGACATGGCAGGCGGATCGACCGGATCACAATCCGCTGCTGGCCGGAAGCTGGCCGCCGAAAGCGGGTGAAGTATCGATGGAAGTGGAGCTGGCGGATCGTCTTGGCCTGAAGCTCGGCGATACCCTGACCTTCAGCGGTGATACCCAGCAGTTCAGCGCCAAAATCACCAGCCTGCGCAAAGTGGACTGGGAGAGCCTGCGGCCAAACTTCTTCTTTATCTTCCCGCCGGGCGCACTGGATCAACAGCCGCAAACCTGGCTCACCAGCTTCCGCATGGACAGTAATCCGGCGCTGCTGGCGCAGCTCAATCGTGCCTTCCCAACGCTGAGCTTGCTGGATGTTGGCAGCATGCTGAAGCAGATTGGTCAGGTGCTGGCGCAGGTGAGTCAGGCACTGGAGCTCATGGTGGTGCTGGTGACGATTTGCGGCGTGTTGCTGCTGCTGGCACAGATTCAGGTAGGCATGCGTCAGCGCAGACAAGAGCTGGTGGTATATCGCACGCTGGGTGCCAGCAAACGGCTGCTGCGCGGCACGCTGTGGTGTGAGTTTGCGTTGCTCGGCGTGGTTTCCGGCGTGGCTGCCGCATTAGGCGCAGAAGCGGCGCTGTGGGGATTACAGCGTAAGATTTTTGACTTCCCCTGGGAGCCCGACTGGACGCTGTGGATGGCATTACCGATTTGCGGCGCGCTGCTGTTGTCGCTGTGCGGCGGCTGGCTGGGCGTGCGATTGCTGAAAGGGAAGGCGCTATTCAGACGATTTGAAGCAGCTTAATCATCTGCACATAAATTTAAGGCCGCTTGCGCGGCCTTTTGCATTTACAGCTTCTCAACCGCCCAGGCAATTCCGCTGGCGTACTCTTCCGGCAGCTGCGGCACCAGCGCGTTCAGCGCCGCCGCAAGGCGTGCCTGATCGCTGTCGGTGAGATTTAAGTGCCCAACCTTACGGCCCGGACGCACTTCTTTGTCGTACCAGTGCAGATGCACCAGCGGCTGTTGCAGCCAGTCGACATTCACGTCGGTGCCAATCAGGTTCACCATCACCGACGGCGCAAACACCACCGGTTTTGGCAGCGCTAAACCGAGCACCGCGCGCAGATGCAGCTCAAACTGGCTGATCGATGCGCCGTTCTGCGTCCAGTGACCGCTGTTGTGCACGCGCGGGGCCAGTTCGTTGATCAACAGGCCTTCTGGCGTGATAAAACACTCCATCGCCATCACACCGACATATTTCAGCTCATGCATGATCGCGCTGAGCATCGCTTCCGCCTGCTGCTGTTGCGCGGCATCGGCCTGCGGGAAGGCGACGCTGGTGCGCAGAATGCCGTCCTGATGCAGGTTATGCGTCAGCGGATAAAACACCGTGGTGCCATCCTGACCGCGCGCACCGACCAGCGACACTTCACCGCTGAAGTTGATGCCCTGCTCAACAATGCATTCGCCGTAGCACTCATCCGGCAGCGCATCGGTCTCGTGAGCGCGCAGACGCCACTGACCACGACCGTCATAACCGCCGGTGCGACGTTTCACAATCGCCAGCTCACCCAGCGAGCTGAACACCTGCGGCCACTCAGCTTTAGCTGCCAGCAACTGCCATGGCGCCGTTGCCAGGTTCAGTTGATCGAGCAATTGTTTCTGCGTCAGGCGATCGGCCAGACGCGGAAAGATATCGCGGTTCACAAAGGCCGGATGCAACGCCAGCTCACGCGTTAACGCAGTTTCCGGCCAGCGCTCGATCTCTGCGGTGATCACGCTTTCAGCGATCGGCAGGGCAGAAGGTTCAGCATCCAGACCCACCGGATACACCGCGATGCCCAGCGGTTCACCCGCCTGGCGCAGCATACGGCCTAACTGACCGTTGCCGAGTACGCAAACCGGTTTCATGCGTCCACCCGTGGATCTGGGTTGTTCAGCACTTCGTCAGTCTGGGTTTGACGCCAGGTGGCAAGACGCGCCGCCAGTTCTTTGTCATGCACCGCCAGAATCTGTGCCGCCAGCAGCGCTGCGTTAGCCGCACCGGCTTTACCGATCGCTAATGTGCCGACAGGAATGCCGCGCGGCATCTGCACGATAGAGTAGAGGCTATCCACACCGCTCAGCGCGGCGCTTTGTACCGGCACGCCCAGCACCGGCACCAGGGTTTTGGCGGCAATCATGCCCGGCAGATGCGCAGCACCGCCCGCTCCGGCAATGATCACATGGAAACCGTTATCTGCGGCGGTTTCGGCAAAGCTGAACAGTTTGTCTGGCGTACGGTGAGCAGAGACCACTTCAACGTGGAACGGAACATCCAGGCTGTTAAGAATTTCCTCGGCGAACTGCATGGTAGCCCAGTCACTTTTAGAACCCATGACGATGGCGATACGAGCCGGGGTGGCGTTGGATGACATGCGGTCAACTCCTGTGAATAGTCAAACGAACCTGGCCGGGCGGGCAGGTAAAGAAGGGCACAGAGAATAGCATGAGAAGGGAGCAAGGAAAACGGTTGCGTGGCCGGAAAACGGGCAATGATGCGAGAAGAGGAATCTTCATCGCGCTGAGTGTCGAGCACGAATGCGCCCGACTATTTCAGGATTCGATTTTAAAACGGGAATTCGATCAGCTGCACGCCATCGGCATCAACCTGAATCATTGAGCCATTTTCGTGCCAGGCACCGAGCACCACGCGCTGGGCGCTTTCACCTTGCACGACTAGCTCATGCACCGCCGGACGATGGGTATGCCCGTGAATCAGAATCCGCACCTGCTGGCGCGTCATCGTATCGATCACGGCTTGTTGATTGACATCCATGATGCTCATCGACTTGTGCTGATTGGCTTGCTTGCTGTCGGCGCGCATACGCGCAGCAATGCGCATGCGGATGCGCAGCGGCAGGGCAAGGAAAAGACGTTGCAGCCAGCGCTGATGCACTTTGGCGCGGAAGCGTTGATAGCCTTCATCGTCGGTACACAAGGTATCGCCATGCATAATCAGCACGCGATGGCCGTAAAGGTTCAGCACTTGCTCTTCCGGCAGCAGCGTCATGCCACTTTCGTGCGCAAAACGTTTACCGAGCAGGAAGTCTCGATTGCCATGGATGAAGAATGTGGGGATCGGCAGGGCTTTTAGTGCTGCGGCGATTTCACTGTGTAGCGGATTGGGATCGTCATCGCCAATCCAGGCTTCAAACAGATCGCCGAGGATGTAAAGCGCATCGCAATCACGCGCTTCACCCTGCAAAAAATGCAGAAAACCGGCAGTGATTGCCGGTTCTTCTGTGCACAGATGCAAATCTGCGATAAACAGCGTGCGCGACATTACTCGCTAACAGTCACTTTCTGGATGACAACGTCGTCAACCGGAACGTCCTGATGCATGCCGCTGCGGCCAGTTTTCACCCCTTTGATTTTCTCAACTACGTCCATGCCTTCAACCACTTCAGCGAACACGCAGTAACCCCAGCCCTGCAGGCTTTCGTCACGGAAGTTCAGGAAGTCGTTGTCTGCTACGTTGATGAAGAACTGGGCAGTCGCGGAGTGTGGCGCCTGAGTACGGGCCATCGCCAGCGTACCTTTGGTGTTTTTCAGACCATTGTTGGCTTCGTTACGAATGTCTTCTTTGGTGTCTTTCTGCTTCATGCCTGGCTCAAAACCGCCGCCCTGGATCATGAAACCGTTGATAACACGGTGGAAGATGGTGTTGTCGTAGAAACCTTCACGGCAGTAGTCCAGGAAGTTTTTCACGGTAGCCGGCGCTTTGTCATCGAAGGTTTTGATTACGATGTCGCCATGGTTCGTCTGGAAAGTGACCATTATATTCGTCCTGTTACGGGTGTCGTCAGTATCAACTGCCACGCCTGCAAAGCGGCGGGGCATTTTTGTAGACGCCTCTTATATCACAAATTCCGATGGCTCGTCAGTAAGGCAGCCACAGAAGGTAAGCGAGCGATGCACAACTTAGAAAAATACGGCACAATACCCAGCTACGCTGGAAAGGCGTATCCCGCAAACGTTAATAACGGAATCGTTCAATGCTGAAGATCTATAACACCCTGAGCCGTCAGAAAGAGGAATTTAAACCGATCCACGCTGGTCAGATCGGCATGTATGTCTGTGGAATTACGGTTTACGACCTCTGTCATATCGGCCATGGGCGTACCTTCGTTGCATTTGATGTGGTGTCACGTTATCTGCGCTATGTGGGCTATCAGCTCAAGTATGTGCGTAACATCACCGATATTGATGACAAGATCATCAAACGTGCCAACGAAAACGGTGAGAGCATTGAAACGCTGACCAACCGTATGATCGCCGAAATGCACAAAGATTTTGACGCGCTGGGCATTCTGCCGCCGGATCTGGAGCCGCGTGCCACGCGCCATATTGCTGAAATCATCGAGCTGGTTGAGCGTTTAATTGAACGCAAACATGCTTATGTGGCGGACAACGGCGATGTGATGTTCGATGTGCTGAGTGATAAAGGGTATGGCGTGCTGTCGCGTCAGGATCTGACTCAGCTGCAGGCGGGCGCGCGCGTTGAAATCACCGAAATTAAACGCAACCCGATGGACTTCGTGTTGTGGAAAATGTCCAAGCCGGATGAGCCAGCCTGGAATTCGCCGTGGGGCAACGGTCGTCCAGGCTGGCACATCGAGTGTTCCGCGATGAACTGCAAACAGTTGGGCACCCACTTCGACATCCACGGCGGTGGATCGGATCTGATGTTCCCGCACCACGAAAACGAAGTGGCGCAGTCAACCTGTGCGCACGACGGCGATTACGTCAATTACTGGATGCACTCCGGCATGGTGATGATCGACCGCGAGAAGATGTCGAAATCACTCGGTAACTTCTTCACCGTGCGTGACGTACTGGCGCATTACGATGCGGAAACCGTGCGTTACTTCCTGATGTCGGGCCATTATCGTAGCCAGCTCAACTACGGCGAAGATAACCTCAATCAGGCACGTGCGGCGCTGGAGCGTCTTTACACCGCACTGCGTCACACCGATGCCAGCGCTACGCCAGCAGGCGGCGAAGAGTTTGAAGCGCGCTTCCGTACCGCGATGGATGACGACTTCAACACGCCGGAAGCCTACTCAGTGTTCTTCGACATGGCGCGTGAAGTGAATCGCCTGAAAACCGAAGACAAAGCCGCCTCTGATGCCCTGGCCGCGAAACTGCGTCAGCTGGCCGATGTGTTGGGTATCTTGCAGCAGGATCCTGAACAGTTCCTGCAAAGTAGTGCGCAGGAGAATGATGATGAAGTGACCGTAATCATACATTGGGTCAAAGTCCGTTCCGAAGCGCGTGCCGCAAAAGATTGGGCGCAGGCGGATGTTGCGCGTGACAAGCTGAATGAGCTGGGCGTGATTGTTGAAGATGGTCCGCAGGGTTCGAGCTGGCGTCGTAAGTAATCTCTTCGGGTGTGCTTTTAACGGCACTTGGATGCTACAGTTTGTACGGTGCGCTTTCATCGGCACTCTGACCGAAAATTGATGCGTACCGGGATTTCAGACCGCAGTTTGTAGGGCACGCATTTATGCGTACCGGAATTTCAGCCCGCAGTTGTAGGGTACGCATTTATGCATACCTGGACTTACCGGCCGCAGAATTAAAAAAGGGGCGAACCGCAGTTCGCCCCTTTTTATTTGCCTGAATGCTTAAGCTACAACGGTAATTTTAAAACCGGCGAACTCAACGTTCTGGCCTGCCACAATCTTGCAGCGCTTACGCGTCTCGACTGCGCCATCCACGCGCACTTCGCCATCCGCGATGGCCACTTTTGCCTGCGCACCGCTCTGCACCCAACCTTCAAGTTTCAGCAGATCACACAAATCAACGTGAGCATGTTCGCCCAAAGAAAAACTGGCCATTATGCCTCCTCCACGTCGTGATACTCTTCGCACGCGACTAATGTATTTTGAATCAGGGTCGCAACGGTCATCGGACCGACGCCACCGGGAACCGGGGTGATATAAGACGCACGCTCAGACGCGCTCGCGAAATCCACATCGCCCACCACTTTACCGCTCTCCAGACGATTGATGCCAACATCAATCACCACCGCGCCTGGCTTGATCCAGTCACCCGGAATAAAGCCCGGTTTACCGACCGCCACCACCAGCAGATCGGCGTGCTCAACGTGATGACGCAGATCTTTGGTAAAACGGTGCGTGACGGTAGTGGTGCAGCCCGCCAGCAGCAGCTCCATGCTCATCGGACGGCCAACAATATTGGATGCGCCCACCACCACGGCGTTCAGGCCATAGGTATCGATATTGTAGCGCTCCAGCAGCGTGACGATGCCGCGCGGCGTACACGGGCGCAGCTTCGGCGCACGCTGGCACAGACGACCGATGTTGTACGGATGGAAGCCATCGACATCTTTGTCCGGCACGATACGTTCCAGCACTTTGACATTATCGATGCCGGCTGGCAGCGGCAGCTGAACCAGAATGCCGTCGATTTCGCTGTCATTGTTCAGCGTATCAATCAGTTCCAGCAGTTCGGCTTCGCTGGTGGTCGCAGGCAGATCGTAAGAGCGGGAGATAAAGCCCACTTCATCACAGGCGCGACGTTTGCTGGCGACATAGATCTGCGAAGCGGGGTTCTCACCCACCAGCACCACTGCCAAACCTGGTGCACGTTTACCGGCTGCCAGACGCTGCTGTACTTTTTCGGCAACCTCAAGGCGCACCTGCTGCGCAATCGTTTTACCGTCAATAATTTTTGCTGCCATCAGAGAGGAAATCCATCTGTAGAAAGTTAAATCGGGGATTGGCGCCTATTCTGTCAGAAGCGCGTCCGGCTGTCAGGTAGAGATTCATTTCACCCGTGCGTTTCACGACTTTCCGCAGTGACGTGAGACCGCCTTAGCGCGTATTATGTCCCTCAGGAAATTATGTGGATGCCGTGATGATTTGGTTAATACTCGCCACGCTGGCGGTGGTGTTTGTTGTAGGGTTTCAACTTCTGACGGCCGGTTCGCGCCATGCTGCGCAAGGGCTGAGTAAAAGGCTGCAATTGCCGCCGGTGCACATCGAATCGATGCTGTCGCTGATGGGCAAGGACGCGGCCAAAGAGTTTACCGATTACATCGCGGGCGATAATGAAACCCATCTGGGCAACGGCGCAGCGGTGATGCTGATCTGGCAGGTGTTGATTGTCGATGGCAGCGACGAGAATGCGTTGCGCTGGCACGGGATTCTGACTAAAGCTGGGTTTTCGGGGCTGATTTCGCGGCAGCAGCTGTTGTTAGCACTTGGATTTCTGCGGCAGCTGGAGCCGGAGAGTGCGGAACTGCATGCGTTGCGGGAGCAGTATAATGCGCGGTTTACCCAGCAGGGGATCGAGCTTGAAGGGGAGGCTGGCGAGGTGAGTAATCTGGTGTCGATGAGCGAGTGGCGTAAGCGGCATTAAGGGGTGGGGATTGTTGGGCATAGGTATCTAGGGCGGATGGCGCGCGACGTGGGGCGTACTGTTCGGTCTTTAGGACGAATTGTTCAATGATTCAACACTCTGGAGCCGCAGGGCGGCAAAAACGTTGACGCGAGAGCGTGCAAACGTATAATCCGACGCAACCACTATGCGCCCTTAGCTCAGCTGGATAGAGCACCGGCCTTCTAAGCCGTAGGTCACAGGTTCGAATCCTGTAGGGCGTGCCAAACTAAATCAATAAGTTACCTCTCTCCCTCCGCTTTCAAATTGTCCCCGTGGGACAGATTTGGGACACGACTGCCAAAAATCGCATCAATTTGCCTCGCATGTTCCGTCAGATGGTTCGGTGCCAGGTGAGCATAACGCTGCACCATTTCGATACTTTCCCAACCGCCCATTTCTTGCAATGCTGACAAAGGAACCCCGGCCTGAATAAGCCAGCTCGCCCATGTGTGTCTCAGGTCATGGAAACGGAAATCCTCAATGCCCGCTCGTTTAAGTGCTGCCCGCCATGCCGTATTGGAATCCACCCGTGTTTTGCGCACGGTCGCCGTTGTGGTTCCGTCACTTCTCTTCGCTGATTCGGTGTGAACGAATACCCAGTTGTGATGCCGGCCAATCTGTTTGCGCAGAACGGTCTCGGCTGTGCCATTCAGGGCAACACCAATTGCTCTGCCTGACTTGCTGTCTTCCGGGTAAATCCATGCCACTTTCCTCTGCAGGTCTATCTGCTGCCATTTCAGGTCAACGATGTTAGAGCGGCGCAGGCCTGTTGCCAGCGCAAACTCTACGGTAGACTTGAGGGGTTCGGGGCATTCATCAATCAGTCGCTGAGCTTCAGCGGGTTCGAGCCAACGCACCCGCTTATTTCTTTCCTGTGGCACCTTGATTACCGGTGACTTCTCGATCCACTTCCAGTCACGCTCTGCGGCGCGCATCAGCGCCTTCATCAGAGCAAGGTGCTTGGCCTTGGTCGACGTGGAAACGGCCACCGGCTTATAGGCACCGAGTTCCATTCCCTTCTTCGCCATCGTCGCCGCACGCTGGTTCCATCGCTCCTCTGATTTACGGTTGGTCATTTTACTGACAGCCGCATAAATCTTCGCTTCGCTGATGTCTTTCAGCAATACCCCTTCAAAATGCATGAGCCAGAATCCGATCCGGCCCTTGTCTGCATCGATAGACTTCTTGTGCGCTTTCTCTTCAAACCAGCGCATACAGGCCTCTTCGAACGTCACATCAGGGAAATCCCCGAGGCGCTCTATTCGCCACAGTTCAGCCTTTCGGCGGTCGTGTAGCTCCTGCGCTTGCTTTCTGTCCTCTGTGCCAAGAGATTCTTTAATGCGCTTGCCGCCTGGCGTCGTGTAGCTCCCGTACCAGACGGAGCCCCTGCGGAAGATCGACATGTTGATTTCTCCTCATGTGCATCTGCCGCGCTCACGGAGATGCAAATTCTTTATCCGCAGCGATACATGAAACAGGCCGGTAACGCGGCCTAAGCAACACCGCTCTTTAAAACTCTGAAACCGCTCCCGTCTAACCGCAGGAGCAAACTAACTGACCTTGTTACTGCAAGGTACAGCAAGTTCTTACATCACAAGGAAATACTAACGAATGGAACATACACAGAACCGCACAAGTGCGCGAAGTATTGAAAGCGCCCTGTTGAACAAGATCGCCATGAAGGGAAGCCAGCAAGTGGCTGAAGCTATTGGTGTTGACCGTTCGCAGATCACCAGATGGAAGGAAACATTCATCCCAAAGATTTCAATGCTGCTTTCAGTATTGGAGTGGGGTGTTGTGGATGACGACTTAGCCCGGCTGGCAAAGCAGGTTGCTTCGTTACTACAAAAGCAAAAATCCTCAACTGCTCGAACAGTTGAGGATTCTCAAATCACACTAAATTTCTGAGGCAATTATACATGCAATTATCTACAGCAGTAAACACAACGATGACCAGCCGTGAAATTGCCGAACTGACTGGAAAGCAGCATGTTCATGTTATGCGCGACATCGAAGTGATGCTCGGGCAACTGAATGAACCAGCTGATGGGTATATCCAAAACTGGATACACCCCCAAAACGGTCAGGAGTACCGTGGTTATGCTCTGGATCGCGAGCACACCGAATGTCTGGTGACCGGATACAGCGCTATGTTGCGCATGAAGGTGATTAAACGCCTGCGTGAACTGGAAAGCTCTAGCAGCCTTCCAACTGATTACCTTTCAGCCCTGAAAGCCCTGACAGTTGAAGTTGAGCAACGTCAGGTGCTGGAAAACCAACTGGCAAACAGCAACTGCTGTCGCGGCAGTCGCGCGTAAGAAGTTGCATGGCGAATTCTCCAGTTGCGAACGCGACATCATCGCCTATCGGGTGATTGAGAATGATGGGAGGGAAGGGTAATGGGCAGCTTTGTGCAGTTGATTTCATACAAACTCGATAAATCAACAGATAAAACAGAGTCTGTTTATTTTGTTCAGCACTCATCAAGAACCGTTCGTTACGAAAAGCGCAGCGGGGGTCTTCTCGATCAAGAAATGATTATCACTGGTCAGCTTCATCGAAGCTCTTATCGTGCTGACATGAAATTCGACGGATTCCCTGAGTGCGGAAGCGAAAGAGAAGCAGCTCTGAGGCTCGCAAGTTGGATGCAGAGAATGGGCGCTGCAATTGAAGATCACTGGAGCAAACCATGACAATCCAAACCAACGGCGATGATTGCCGTGAAAGTGGAGCGGGGGAAACCAGTAGGGTAGTGCGATTTGTAAATATCATCGATGCACTTGCAGTTATGTCCACTCGTGAAGTGATTGAGATGTTTGATGCAATGGAGGAGAAAGCAAACAGAAACAATCCCTGGCTCGCAAAGCTGTTTCGTGACTTCGAGCCGTGGCAAACCAAGAGAAGAACGCCATGGAGAAAGCGCAGATGAATAACGTAATCCCCCTCAGACCTGACCCACTCCGCCAAGCCTACGAAGCAACCGACAAACTCAACGACACGAAACTCTCACCAGGGCAACAGCAGCTGGTCGACAGCATTGCGTCATACCTGGAGAAAGCTATCGAGGAACGCCATGCAAATCGAGCTGATCAAATCGGCCGGGGGGATATTCACCCCAGCGCTTGATAGTGACATACAACGCCTCACACGATTCAAAAATGGCGAGCAGTACACCGCCGAAATCAAGCTAACCCGCAACCCCGCATTTCACCGCAAGGCCTTCGCATTCTTCAACTTCTGCTTTCAGCACTGGGCTGCTGACCGGGCAGGGCTTGAACATGCCGATGAAACCACACAGTTCAACCGGTTCCGCAAAGACCTTACCATCCTAGCAGGCCATTACGACATGGTGACGAACATCCGGGGCGAGGTGAGGGCAGAGGCAAAGAGTCTGGCCTACGCAAATATGGAGCAGGAAGAGTTTGAGCGCTGTTATTCATCGCTAATTAACGCCGCCATCAAACACGTCTTCGCTGGCACCAAAGACCAGAACATCATCAACCAGCTCTATTCGTATTTTTAGGAAAAACAAAATGCCTAAACGCCACTGGAGCAGAGAGGAAATAGAAATCCTCTGCAACGAATATCCATCAACCCCGACAATATTGCTCGCAGACATGCTTGGTAAGAGTCAGATGAGTGGAGTGCCGTGGGTGTGCTGGCCGGTATTCTGGTTGCGCTATTCACTCTCGGCATCAACTGGTATTACAAACGCAAGGCAACAATGGCGCAGATTAAAGCGCTGCAACGCTGGCCTACCGCGCCTGACCTCACCGAGGATTAAACCAATGGCAATGTCTAACACACTGCGCAACAGGCTTATTGCTGCTGCAGGCGGCGGAGCCATGCTTATTGCAACGGTATTCCTCGGCGGAAAGGATGGGGTGGAAGGACGCGTGTACGAACCCTATAAAGATGTGGCCGGGGTATGGACCGTATGCGATGGCCATACTGGCAATGACATCATCAAAGGTAAAAAGTACACGGACCGCGAATGCGATCGCCTGCTTAATGCCGACCTTCAGCCCGTGAAGCAATCAGTTGATGCTCTGGTAAAGATTCCTCTTGGAGAATTCCAGAGAGCGGCACTCTACAGCTTCACCTATAACGTGGGCTCGTCGGCATTTTCCAAATCATCCCTGCTCAAGAAACTTAACTCAGGCGATGTGACCGGAGCGTGCGAAGAGATGCGCCGATGGGTGTATGCAGGCGGACAGAAATGGCGCGGGTTGATGAACCGCCGTGACATGGAGCGTTCACTGTGCCTGGCGGAGAACGCCAATGACCTTAAGTAGAGTCAAATGGGACGCTGTTGCTATCGCGGCGCTCCTCATTCTGGTCATTGCTCTGTGCGTCACGGTAAAGCTCCAGTCATCCTCAAAGGCTTTGCTTACTCAGCAGAATGAGCAGCTGAAGCAGGAAAAGACTTCAGCAGAAGCCATCACAACCAATGTTCTGAGAGCTACAGCACTCTTCAACGACATCGCCAAGGCAACCCATGATGATAATCAGGCCAGTAACTCAGAAAGCGAGGGAAGGGTGGTTATTATCCGCCAGGCGATTAAAGGCGATGTATGCGCTGCTCAGCCTGTTCCTGCTGCCGCTGTTGACCAGCTGCGCGCAAACCGAAACAAAGTACGTTCAGGTAGCAGATGTGCATTCTGCCGCGATGGACAGTTTCAACCCATACGGCGTAACGCAGGGCATCACCGGCGATATGCCCGCCACTGTCTTCCCGCGCGGTCGCGTAATTTATCAGTCATCGCGTGACATCATGGATAACGTTGCCGCTCAGTGCGGCGCTACTTGGCAGTTGGTGGCCGGTCAGGCGCAGATGGTACCAACGGACAAATATGTCCAGAACGCCATTGTGCTGAACAGCGATACCGGGCTGGTTGGCATGCCGCAGCAAACGATGGGAGGTGGGGTGAACGTGCGCTGCCTGATCAACCCCAACATTCGTTTAAAAGGTTTAGTGCAGATCGACCAGGCGTCCGTGTATCGCGCCAGCCTCTCAGCGGATGAGGTGAAGGCGCTGCCGGGCCGTGCCAGCGAAAGCAACACAAACGGCAATCTGACGGTGAACGGAACACTGCAACAGCCCGCAAGTATTGCGGCTGACGGCGTGTATATCGTATCGGCTATAGATTATACTGGTGATACCAGAGGTCAGCCGTGGTACATGGATTTGATGTGTATTGCGCGAGGTTCTGCTGACCTGCAAACGAACTCATCGCTGAACAGGACTTATTAATGCGCTGGTTAATCATGCTTGCTTTGGTTATTTCTGGTTCAGTTTTAGCCGATTCGCAATGTGGGCCATTCAAGCTTGGCACAAGTGATGCCAATGATGGGTGGGCGCGCATCAATGGTGTAAAACCAGAAAGTCAGAAGTTCACTTTCCTGAAAGCTAATGGCGATTATGAAAACGTCAAGATGCAGTGGATGGTTCAGCGCAGCGATGCGCCCGGCTGGTTCGGCATGGACTACATCAAGCGTAATGGAAAAGCCGTTCTTAACGTAGAGGCTATCCGTGGCAACATGGATCAGCCTCGGGTGTTAGGCTCTTTTGACTGCGTGAAATTGATTAATTAAATTTAAACTTTCTATGCGTATTGACGATAATCATTACCATGGTAAATTATGCCGCCATCCAGTCGGCATGATCGGCGCGAACGTGACGTAAATTTGTTGCCTAATCTAACGTTAATGTTGAGAGACATAGATGGATTTTGTCGGTTTTCATGGCACAGATAATAAAAATGAGCGGTCCATTCTCGACTATAACTTCAACGTAAGTGCCGGAGAAGATGAGTGGTTGGGTACTGGTGCATACTTTTTCATTGAAGGCATCAGCGATCCTCAGTCCGATGCTCGTCATTGGGCAAGGCTCCAAGCATATGATTCAGATATTGGTAGGAATACCTACCATAGATTTTCAATCATCAAAGCCATGATTAAAGTAGAAAAAGTACTTTGCTTGGATGAAAAAGAAGGACAGATAGCATTCAATGCTTACCGAACATTCTTGATTGAAAAGATGAAACGAGAGAAAGTTCGGCCTAAGGTGGGTGCAATCCGAAATGATTGCGAGGTATGCAATCACATCCTTGAAAACACCGACTTCGAAGCTATCATCAATCCTGAGTACATAAAGCTAGACCGGTGGACGCGCACTAAAAATTACTCGTCTCGCATTCCTACTTGCAGGATTATGAGCGTAAAAGAACCAAAGTTGTCTATCGATGTCAAAGGTTTGACTGTCGTCGAGAGGGGAAAAGTATGAAAACCCAATTAGAAATTGTTAACGAAGCCATTGCACGTTTAGAAAAAATGAGCCGCGAAGAATTTGTGCAGACGCTGGTTTCAGTAGGTCTTGCAGATGAAGAGTCTCATCATCATGAAATATTTTCGCACTCCATTTTCGTACATGACTTGGTGGAGATAGAGGCGGTGCGCCCAGTGCAGCGTTTAAACTTGATCAGAGATGAATCAACTACGGCGCTTTCGTTCGCTTTCTAGGTGACACATGAAATTTGAAATTTCTCCTATGGTCGTCACAGAGGCAAGCCTCAGTCCCAACAGCGAAGCACCAGCAGGCGAACACACGAACACTTTCTCGCTGTATGGATCAGTTAACGTTAACTCAGATCATAAAGATACAGCCGTTTTAATAGCCGAGGCGCAGATGATCAGCTTTGGTAAATTCGAGTTGCAGATTAAGTCTGAATTTACTATCAAGTTTGAGTCCGAGGTTAGCGAAAAACAAGCAGAGGAACTTCTTGAGAAAGCCAACGCAGAGGCAAACATTTTTCCATACATTTCTTCATATATAACAGGATGGTTAGCGCTTTCAGGATATTCAAGGCCTAACATTCCAGTAATCTTCTTTGAAGATTTAAAGTAATTTCAACAAGTTAAATGACCCGCTTCGGCGGGTTTTTTATTGCCTGGAGAAAACATGTCGGTATCACCTCAATCGCTTGCAGGTGGCGAACAGCAGGCCATGAAGGTGCTGTCTGACACCATCTTCTCAATGCTCCGTGTATCCCTGCCTGGGATCATCGAATCCTACGACCCGATCGCCAACACCTGCACCGTCCAGCCAGCCTTAAAGGGCCAGACGGCCGACGAGCTTGGCAACTACACATCTGCGCCGCTGCCGCTGCTGGTTGATGTGCCCGTAGTATTCCCGCGCGGCGGTGGCTGCTCCATCACGTTCCCGGTTGAGGAAGGTGACGAGTGTCTGGTTGTCTTCTCTGATCGCTGCATCGATTTCTGGTGGCAGAGCGGAGGCGTGCAGGAACCGGTCGACCCGCGCCAGCATGATTTATCGGATGCATTTGCTTTTGTTGGTCCAATGTCTCAGCCGAACGTGATCAGCAATATCAGCACGACAACGCTCCAAATACGCACCGATGACGGACTGGCTTACATTGAACTCGACCCAAACAGCCATGCGATTAACCTTGTGGCACCGGGCGGCATGAACGTCACTACCCCACTGGCAAAATTCAGCCAGGCAGTAACCATCACCGGCCTTCTGACGTGGGCGGGTGGTATGGTGGGTAGCATCGTATCGGGCACAGCTGCAAAAATATCCGGTGCGATCCAGTTCATCGGCACGCTCACATCCAACGGCAAAGATATCAGCGACCAGCACACGCATAGCGGCGTCCAGACTGGTAGTGGCAATTCTGGCAAGGTGAACTAATGCGATACAGACGCGAAGATGACGATGGTGATTACACCTTTGGTCAAGGCGATGATACCTGGCTGATTAACTCACCAGAGGCGGTTGCGCAGGCAGTAAAAACACGATTCCTGCTCTGGTACGGTCAGTGGTTCCTTGATACTACCGAGGGCACACCGTGGATTCAATCGGTTCTGGGCAAGCAGAAGCCGGAAACGTACAACCTCGCTATACGCCAGCGCATTCTCGAAACGCAGGGCGTTAACTCGATTCAGTCATTTGATTCCAACCTCAATACCTCATCACGCCGGGTAGTGTTCACGGCGACCATCGATACCATCTACGGAACGACGACCGTTACAAGCGAGGCATAATGGCTCTTGATCTCGACACGCTGGGGCTCTCCGCTACGGTGACCGCCTCAGGGATTAGTGCGCCTGATTACCAGACGATACTCACATCCATCACCAGCTACTTTCAGCAGATTTATGGCACCGATGCCACCGCTGCACAAGAAAGTTTTGCCCGAGTTGTAGGCGATATCTTCGACGAAAGCGTGGATGCCCTGCTGGAGTCACGCACAATAAGAACGTGGTTAAAACAGGTCCGTAGTCGGCTACTCTCTTTGGCCAGATTATTCTGGCATCGCTTATTTTAAGTCTCAGCTAAAACCAGCTACCCATTTGATCTGTTTCGCCGATCGAATACTGATTGGCTATAGTTTTAAGCTATCAATTATCAATAAATGATCGTTTTTAACGATAGGTTTCGGCGATCAATTTCGGTTTATTGATCTCCACTAACGATTATCCCTCCTCTTTACATCCCGATACGATCCCTGGCTGGGGAGGTCATTTAATCCCACTACTTTCTAATCAATTGTTAATAAAGGAATGTTCTTATGCTGAAACCTTATCCGTTTCTCAAGCTGGACGCCTATGCCTGGTGCTTGTCCATTGGCCTTCCGGTTATCTGGATACCCTTCGCCATTTTCTTTCCTAAAGAAATTGCTCTTGGCCTGTATATGGTGCTCTCCCTTATTTGGGTGTTGCTTGACAGGCTGAACCTGATGAAACAGGAGATCACGCCCCCTTCAATGGGATGGTCCTTGCTACCGATGGTTTATCTCCGTCAACGTGACGAGCGTCAGGGTAAGCCCTGGCGCTTGTTGCAGGTATGGCTGATTTGCACAGTGTTGTCAGCCGTGGCTAGTAATCATTTTAAAACGCAATCTAATACCGAGCGGCTGGCACAAAGCGCTTGTCCAGTGGTCACTGAAATCCTGCAGGGACAGGGCATTGATGAACGCTGTATTCGCGTAACGGATTTAAAAGAAGAGGTCAGTGGGCGTTTTTATCGGGCTCAGGCACTGATGAACACCGGCAGCAAGGAGCCAATGACCATTGAGGTCAGAGGCAGAGATATTTATGTCGTATTACCTGAACTGGAGAAATGAAAATGACAGGTCAATTAAAGAAAATTGCCAACGCCCTGCTTTTAACTGCCGGGCTGCTTCTGTTATGCATGCACACAGCTCAGGCTGAAAATCAGCGCTGTGTAAAACCGGTCTTTTACGCGCAGACGGTCAATCATAAAAAAGAGGTGGAGATTTGTATCGTCACCCCGTCAGTGCTGTATTCATTTGGCAAGACCGGCGCGGCACACAAAGAAATGAATATCACTGTTCCGGCGTCCAGCACCCATTACGCCTACCAGAGCAATCAGGCCATCAGTATCCAGACTTTTACCGTGCGAAATGGTGGCACAAGCTATCAGATTTCAGCGGGAACAAACGATGGGGGCGAGCCACTGGCTTCCCTGTACGTCTATAAGGGTACGCCGGAAAGCGGAAAATTGCTGGCAGAGTTAAAGCTCGACCCTCATACAGTAGTCAATAACATCAGCCACGCATTGTCGGATGACGGGATTGCCCAGTCTGATGATATCTGATGCTGTATATAAGCTATGCAATAGGACATTACCCGTTGCTAATAAGGATTTTTTTGATGTTTAAAACCCTGCTCACCACCCTGTTACTTGCCGTCGCGCTTCCTGCTCTGGCGGACAATGCACCGTTGTCTGTCAATGCACAGGGAACTTATCTCCCGAAAGTGAATTTTCCAGTATGGCAACTGACGCTGACCAGCCTCGAAAATGACATTACTATTCAGTCAATTACCCTGAATCGGGGTAACTGTCTGATTTCAATGGAGGGGAGGGGACAGAATGTGAACAAGCGTTTGGGATACGGTCAGACGCTGTCCTTTACCACCCCCAGTAACAGCAGCTTCACAAAGTGTCGCCCTCTGGAGCTAAGCGTACAAACCAGTAAAGGCGTTTTTACCTTTAACTGGTAATAACAGTTGTAATGCAGTCTAGATTAACGGGTCCAAAACCTTCACCGGTAAATCCATAACCGGTCATTTATTGCTGCACTGACAGGGTTGTTCCTCCTTCGCGAGGGGCAGCCCTTTTTTTTTGCCAGATAAGGAATCAACCATGCGATTAGCCAGCCGGTTTGGAGCAGCCAATCTTGTACGCCGCGACCGTCCGCTAACTCGTGATGAACTTGCGCACTTTGTTCCCAGCGTATTCAGCCATGAGAAACACGAATCCCGTAGTGATCGCTACACCTGTATTCCGACTATTTCATTGTTGGATAATTTGCAGCGTGAAGGCTTCCAGCCGTTCTTTGCCTGTCAAACTCGCGTACGTGACCCAAAAAAACGTGAGCACACCAAGCATATGCTTCGCCTACGCCGAGAGGGGCAGATTACGGGTAATCAAGTTCCTGAAATTATTCTTCTCAACAGCCACGATGGTTCCAGCAGTTATCAGATGTTGCCAGGGTTATTTCGTTCAGTTTGCCAGAACGGCCTAATTTGCGGTGAGAGCTTTGGTGAAGTGCGCGTGCCACATAAAGGCAACGTGGTTGAGAGGGTTATCGAGGGAGCATACGAAGTATTGGGGATATTTGATCGGGTAGAGGAGAAACGCGACGCAATGCAATCTCTGCTGTTACCGCCACCGGCACAGCAAGCACTGGCAAAGGCTGCGTTAACCTATCGCTTTGGCGAAGAGCATCAGCCGGTAACCGAATCACAAATTCTCGGTGCTCGCCGATGGCAGGATGAAAGCGCCGATCTCTGGACCACCTATCAGCGCATCCAGGAAAACCTGATTAAAGGTGGACTGTCTGGGCTAACGACTAAAGGCAAGCGAGCCCAGACCCGTGCCGTCAACGGTATCGACAGTGACGTGAAGCTTAACCGGGCGTTGTGGGTGATGACCGAAAATATGTTGGAATTTTTCGGTAAGTAATTCAGCTCGTTGCAGCATGGAAAATTAACCTCCTGAGGACTGAATCAGTTGTTTTACTCCCTCCCGGCCCGTTTACCTGTGAACAGGCTGAAGCTGTTATCCCTCAGTATCTGAATATCATCGTTGAAGATGACCATGGCACGCAGTTTCGTCTGGTGGTACGGCACAATGGTTTGGCGGGCATGGGATTTTGAGGCTGATGCCGGAACCCTGCTTAACCGCTATATCGCCCGTTACGGTATTCGTAATTCGTAGCCGGTTTCACTCAGACATTCACTTTCCCGCCAGCCCTTACCGGCTGGCTTTTTATTATCCGGAGATAAGCATTATGAACACCGAAACCAACCTTTCACCCGATGTTTTCACCCTGGTGGCTGATAACAACCCTGTGGCGCTGGCTGCAACTGTTGTACCCGATGAACAACGACTCCGTTTCTGGCCGCAGCACTTTGGCACCATCCCAGAGTGGATTTTGCTGGAGCCACGTATCTTTGCCTGGCTTGACCGCCTGTGTGTCGATTACGGCGGCGGCATCTGGCAGTTTTATACCCTCAGCAACGGCGGCGTATTTATGGCACCTGAAGATGATGACGGTGAAAAATGGACGATGTTTAACAGCATGAATGGCAACGGTACTGAACTGAGTGCGCAAGCTGCCGGTATCACAGCCTGTCTGATGGCGTTCAGCCACCATGCCTGTCGCACGGAGTGTGATGCGATGACAGAACACTATTACCGTCTGCGGGACTATGCGCTTGCACACGTTGAGTGCCGGGCCATTATGGCGATAATCGACTGAGGAGTCTGTATGTCTGAGCTCGCCTTATCTCCGTGCTTTCCGCCCGACGAACAACGCATTATCCGCCGCGCCCTGAGTCTGCTGGAAAAATACCAGCGCCAGCCGGGTGAGTCGTTTACCTCTTCCATCTTTACCAAAACCTGGTTACAGCTGCAGATGGCAAACCTTGAACGGGAGGTGTTTATCGTGATGTATCTTGATAACCAGCACTGCCTGATTGAACGGGAAACGTTGTTTACCGGTACGTTGAGCCATACCGAAGTCCACGCCCGCGAAGTGGTGAAGTCGGCTCTGCGTCACAATGCTGCGGCGGTCATTATTGCCCATAACCATCCGTCCGGGACCACCGACATCAGTAACGCCGATCGGGCTGTCACGAAACGAATAGCGGAGGCGCTGGCCCTGGTGGAAGTGCGGTTACTCGACCACCTCGTGACAGGAGGCAGCGAAGTGGTGTCATTTGCCGAACGAGGATGGTTGTGAGGAAACGCCATGAAAATCATCAGTAAGCGCAAGGCTATGACGCTCTACCGGCATCATTCGGGTTCCCGCCTCTTTCGCTTTTGCACCGGTAAGTACAAATGGAGCGGAAGCATCTGTCATTACGCTGGTCGCGAAGTACAGGATATTACTGGCGTGCTGGCGGTATTTGCTGAACGTCGTCAGGACCGCAACGGCCCGTATGTCATTCTGCGTAGCGTCACGCTCAATTAACACTCCCTCTTCGTTATAAAGGAATACTTAAATGAAATCTGTTGCCTTAGCCGGTATACCACCGGAGGACAACCCGCGCCTGCAATGGGGATTGAATCGCGAAGTTACACCCAGATTTGGTGCGCGTCTGGTGCAGGAAGGAAATCGCCTGCATTTTCTGGCTGACCGTGGGGGCTTTGACGGTGCATTCAGTGAGGATGAGGCGCTGCGGCTTGACCAGGCATTTCCGCTGATGCTCAAAGAGCTTGAACGTAAGCTGCGCTCAGGTGAGCTCAATCCTCGCTATCAGCATTGCGTTACGTTGAACCACAATGGCCTGACCTGTGAAGCCGACACCCTCGGTTCTCACGGGTACATTTATATCACCATTTACCCGGCAAGCCCGGAATAACCCGTACCACCACCTTCGTTTTACTCCTTATGCCACATCGTTAATCTGAAGAGAATTCAACCCATGCAAACCTTACCCGTAAACCCGCAACGGGCGGCACAAACCTGCCCGGCACCTGTTGAAATATGGCAAAAGCTGCTGACGCATCTGCTCGAACAACACTATGGACTCACACTCAGTGATACCCCGTTCAGCAATGAAACCACCATCCGTGAGCATATTGACGCCGGAGTATCCCTCAGCGATGCGGTGAACTTCCTTGTGAAGAAATATGAACTGGTACGCACTGACCGACCTGGTTTCACCATTATGGAGCAGTCACCTTTTATCACCCCAATCGATATTCTCCGCGCCAGACAAGCTACCGGTCTGATGAAGCGTCGTGGTTATAGAGCAGTGAGTGATATTACTCGTGGCAAAATGAGTCGACTGGAGAAAAAGCATTGAAAATCTCGATGAATGTTGAAGCTGATGGGATTAACGTCCTTGCGCTCAACATGGGAAAAATCGCCGTCGAAATGGATCGGGTTGATGTTGATGAGCTGATTGATGTGGTCAACGACAACGGTTACATACTTCGCATTGCCAGTACTCCTGGTGAAATAATTGTTGAAGATCCTCTGCCTGTAACCGCCAGAACTAACGGTATTCAGTGCAGTACAGCCCATATCACCGATGAAGATAATGCGTTACTGCACACACTTTCCCAGCAATATCAGGATTATGGTGATGCAGAATGGATCCACTACACTGGCTCTGGTTATCTGATACGCCTCGATGCCTGGGCATTCCCGGTTCTGCGCCTGAAACGCTGTGGGCTGTCGAAAGCCTGCCGTAAGTTGCTTGTGACGCTGATACGTCGCTATGCCATCAGCACCATTCACTTTGACTCCTTTGGCGACATTCTCCCCGGCTTTATCACCTTCGACTGGTAGCTCGCGCTCATTCTAAACCTGACGAAAAAAACAGGTCCCTCTGGATATTCGCTACCTCCAGGTCACAGAGTAAATAACCGAGTGAGTAGCTATTATTTCACACACCGCTCACATAAGCGCCAGCCCTCATTCGGCTGGCGTTTTACATTGATATAAAGGAAATAATCCATGTCTGAGATACCAGTCAGTAACGACCACAACGTAATAACTGGTCATACCGAAATCATTAGCTCTACCAGTATTGAGCGTATCGTGACAGGCCGCAGCGCGGCACTGTTACAGATTGAAGAACTCATCCAGCAACTTGCCGACATCTCGACGCTGACCAGTAGTATTGGTGGCAAAACGGCCCGTGACTGGGCCATGCGTCAGGACTTTCGTTGTGGCTGCTGGCTCATGGAAAACGTGAAAACCGCAATGAGTACGATTACCTGCAATCTTGATCGCAGCATCTGGCGTGACCTGATGCAAAAATCAGGGATGATCTCGTTGATGGACGCCCTGGCGTGTGACCAGTGGGACAAAAACCTTGAGGTTGACGATTTTCCTGAGATTAGCGAAGCCAATATTCTCAGTACCTTTGAACAGTTAAATCAGAGTAAAGCGGAAGTGTTTGAGCGCGGCATCATTAACGTGTTTAAAGGACTGTCATGGGATTACAAAACCAATAGCCCGTGTTTTTTCGGTAAGAAGATCATTATGAACAATCTGGTGACGCACAACCGCTGGGGCTACAGCCTGACGTCGGGGGATCGACGCGATCAGTTGACGGATCTGGAACGGATGTTGTTTTTACTGGATGGTAAAGCGATACCCGATAATCGTGCTGATATTTCCATCAACCTGATGAATCACATTCGTGATAACCTTGGCAAAGATGTATATGAAGATGCGTATTTCTCTATTCGTTACTTTCAGAAGGGAACGGCACACGTTACGTTCAAGCGTCCTGAGTTAGTGAAAAAGATGAACGACATCATCGCAAGGCATTATCCGGGGATGTTGGCGTACAGATAGTGAGGCGATACAATAGCTGTTGCCAGAGTTAGTAAGCCTCACTACAGATTTAATCAGTAAAGCTACGCAAAGTAATGTGTTGGTATAATCGTTGGTATAATTTTTTTCGAACACGATTTTATGATTTATAGTCAATGACTTAGATTGTTAATTTGAATCCTGTAGGGGTGCCAAATTAAATCAACGAGTTACCTCCTCCCATCTCCCTTTAAATTTCACCATGGGACAGATTTGGGACACAAAAAAGGCGGTATGAGCGGTCTTAAGTCGTTTGAATAAATTCACCCATGCAACTCTAGATACCCCTTTTCAACATCGTACTTTAGATGTTTAGTTAAAGAGAATTGAGGGTCAGATACTTTAAAGCGCCTTTTAATCATCGATTGATACTCGCCAACAGTCATGCCATCAACCAGCTCATGATTAATATTAAAGCCTGAGCAGTTCGTTCCCAATTTAGATCCGCGCCGATGGCTTGTACCCACAATTTTGATGACGAAATGCAAATTGGCGTTGATATCGAATGTTGAAATATTTTTGAAAGTTACAATCATATCCCCTCCAGTTGTATCTATTGATATCAGAACGAATATCATCAAGCAGTTACGATGTCTTTTGATTTTCGATAGCTAATTTAAAACCCGCGCTAAGCGGGTTTTAAATTTATTTATAATGTGTTTTTTTCTATCAATCTTGCCTTGGTTAAAAAGATAATTGCAATTATAACCAAGAGCTTTGGAAAGCTCTACATGATCAATACTCACATCTTCATAAATCACAGCTTGCTCGCTTCAAGCATTGTTTGCGTAATTATAAGCTCTGATTGCCATGGATATTACCCTCTCACAATTATATAGCCTTTTATCCAAGTCAGGTGAAGTTATAATATCGAGGTGAGAACTATTAAGCAGGTATCCCCCCATAGAATTCTGCACCTCCTTTACCACTCCTTGATGAAAAAGCGTTATGCCCCTTTCAACATATCAAACACCACGCGGGCAAAGCCTTTCGCCAGTTCAGGGTTAGAGAGGTATTGCACCATCATCTCCTGCTGGGCGTCGTTGCTGTCCATGACGGCATCATCAATGGCTTTCGGGAAATCACCCAACATCGCCTGTTCGCGCGTATTATTCGCAATCTGGGTCATCACCGCCTGGTTTTCTGACAGCTTGTCGCGCACCGCAAAGGCATAATTGATCATGTCTTTATCGGTGAGATTATCGGTGACAAATAGCTCATTAAGGCGAGACAGGATATTCGATAGGAACTCTTCTTTCTTGTCCTTCGGCTTCGCCGTACCGACATCATTCCCCGGCGTGATTTTGTATTCTTCAGCATCCTCTTGTAGCTTCAGGTGCTGTTCATGAAGCTTCGACAGGCGATAATGGCTCATCTCCACGTTGCTTAAATCAATCTCATCCCCTTCGATACGCTGTTCATGCAGTAACGGACGCAGATGGCGGGCAAACAGGCTCAGCTTTTCCAGATTCTTGTCGTCATAATCGACGATTTGCGACATAAACTCGTAAAAGCGGACAAAGCTGCCGAGATCTTTTTTGAAGATATCCAGCTTACTTTTTTCTTTCTCGCAGTCCTTAAAGGTGTTTTCCGCATTGGTGATCAGCACAACATCACCGGTCTTCTTGGTGCGTTCAAACATCTCTTTGGCCAGCACATACGCATCAATCGCAGAGTTGTAGCGATGCTTCCAACGCTCAACCGGAGGTTTGCAAATATTGCTGATGGCCGCGTTAGATTTGTTTTTGCTGAAGAACGCCTCGCAGAACTGCTCTACTTCGCTCCACAGGAAAATACCGCTGGTACGCAGCTTTTCAAACAGTTCAAAGACCAGTTGCGGATCGCTGACATCGGTCAGTTCCGCTGTCTGATAGTACGGCTGGAAAGCACCCAAAATTTCGTCGGGTTCGTTGTAGAAATCGAGCACAAAGGTGCCGGACTGCGCTTTTCCAGGATAGGTACGGTTCAGGCGCGACAGCGTCTGGACACACTCCACGCCGCCCAGTTTTTTATCCACATACATGGCGCACAGCTTGGGCTGGTCAAAACCGGTCTGGAATTTGTTGGCCACCAGCATTACCTGGTAGTCATCGGAATCAAATGCTTTGCGCATATCCCGGCCTTTCAGCCCTGGGTTCATATTGATTTCAGTGAACTTCTGGTGAAGCAGCGCAAGGCTGTTGTGGTCATCTTCATGGAACTCAACTTCACCGGAGAATGCCACCATTGCGCTTATCTTGTCGTAGTTTTGCTGGGCGATATATTTATCGAACGCCAGCTTGTAACGCACCGCCGCTTTACGCGAACTGGTCACCACCATCGCTTTCGCCTGACCGGCCAGCAAATGCATCACATGCTTACGGAAGTGCTCAACAATCACTTTTACTTTCTGCGACACGTTATGATCGTGCAACGTAACCCACTGGCTCAGTTTGATCTTCGCTTTCTTGCTGTCCACTTCCCGGTCAGGATCGTCCAGCTTTTGCAGCAGCTTATACGCCACTTTGTAGTTGGTATAGTTCTTCAGCACATCAAGAATAAAGCCTTCTTCAATGGCCTGGCGCATGGAGTAAACGTGGAAAGCTTCCGGTTTGTTCGTTTTCGACGCCGGTTCCTGCGGATTAGGACGACGGCCAAATAGCTCCAGCGTTTTGGCTTTCGGTGTAGCGGTGAAGGCGTAATAGTTTAGGTTATTGCTGCCTTTACGCGCGGCGACGGTGGCATCCAGAATATCTTCTGAAGATATCTCCACATCGTCATCCGCCTCTTCGGTCATCAGCACTTCTTTCAGCTGTCGCGCAGTGGAACCGCTCTGCGAGGAGTGCGCTTCATCGGCAATCACCGCGTATTTACGCTGCTTGAGGCTGACGCTGTTTTCAATCGCTTTCAGGACAAACGGGAAGGTCTGAATGGTCACGATAATGATCGGCTGCGAGTTTTCCAGCGCGCTGGCAAGCTTCTCCGATTTAGAGCCGTCACCTTCTTTGTTATTGATACGCCCGACCACGCCATCCTGATGTTCAAACTGATAGATGGTGTCCTGCAGCTGGTCGTCAAGCACGGTGCGGTCCGTCACCACAATCACCGAGTGGAACTGCTTCTCGCCATTTTCATCATACAGGCAGGAAAGCTGGTGGGCTGTCCAGGCGATAGAGTTCGATTTGCCCGACCCGGCGCTGTGCTGAATCAGGTATTTATTGCCAGTCCCTTCTGCTGTTGCGGCCGTAATCAGCTTGTTCACCACATCCCACTGGTGATAACGCGGGAAAATCAGGCTCTCGCTTTTGTACTTCAGGCCAATGGCGTTTTCTTTTTCGACAATTTGCAGATGCACAAAACTGGCGAGAATTTTCAGCAGGTTGTCCGGCAGCAGCACCTCATTCCACAGGTAGCTGGTGGCGTAGTCGTTGGCATCTTCTGGGATATCGTTCCCCGCACCGCCGTCATGGGTACCTTTGTTAAACGGCAGGAAGAAGGTTTTATCACCCTCAAGTTTGGTCGCCATAAACACTTCATACTGGCTGACGGCAAAGTGCACCAGTGCGCCGCGTTTAAAGGTCAGCAGCGGCTCGGGTTTATTGGTGCCAAGATCTTTTGGCAAACGCGTTTTCTTATATTGCGTGATGGCGTTTTGCACCGTTTGCTTAAATTCAGACTTCAGTTCGAGGGTCGCTATCGGCAGGCCATTGACGAACAACACCAGGTCGATGCGCCATTTCTTCGCCTTAACGCCCGTTTCTTCAAAGGCAGCGTTCGACGCATGCGGGCTGTAAACCAGCTCCGGCACGATGCGGCAGATATTCTGTTTGTAGCGAGTCAGGGTTTCCGGGTTGAGGTTATGTTCCGGCTTAAACTGGCACAGCAAAAAACGCGCATTATGGCTTTTGATACCATGACGCAGCACGCCGAGCGTACCGTAAGTGCGAGACAAAACATCGGTGGCGTTGATGTCCGCTTTTTTCAGCTGCGCCACCAGCGCATCGAGGAAATGACGCTCGGTATCGGTAGGATAAATTTTGGCAAACTTCTCCCATTCCTGCGGCTGCGTGGTCTGCACAAAGGTCAGCGCATCCTGGGAATACAGCGCACGTTCGCGATCGTAGCCGTCGGTTTTGCCACAAATCCAGCCTTTTGCTTCCATCTGAGCAATCATCTCATTCTGGAAAATCAGCTCTTTGGTGCTGTCCATGCTCATGCGATGACCTCCTGTTGCTCCTCGGTGTCCTGCAGGTCAGGAACAACCCATTCACGGACGTCGATTTTTCCGGTGACGGCGGCGGAGATAAGGGCTGTGCGGCGCTCCTGGAGCAATACAAGTGAACATTCAGCATCATCTATTAGTCTGGAATATTGAGTTTTAATAACCCCAACCATTTCATCAATACTTTTCTGTTCTGAATTTGGAGGGATACAATTGGTATATTATATACTTGCTCAACCCTTAAATGACTAACCGTGCTACCAGCGGCCTCACTTTCAATATATCTTTTAAGACAATCTGAAGTTAGATAGTCGAATAAAAAATTAGTGTAGTCACTCTGATGGCAAATGAAATTCATCATCCTTTGCCCCAAGCATAATTTCGTGAAAGCAGGAACGATGCAAACTTCACCTGCAGGTGCCTCACGTGTAAATAATATTGAACCAACAGGTGGAACACCTCGCTCAGTCCAAGTATTATAATTTCGCTCATTAGTATAAAGGGCGCCATCAAGTACTAAGCTCTGTTTTTTTACATTTGTAGTTCGTACAACCAAATACTCTCCATCATCAAAATACTCAGGGGTTCTATTCTTACAATCAATTATGTTAGCCACATGCTTTAATTTCTTAACTTCCCAATGTGCTGGTACTTCTCCCAGCCATTCAACACCAGAATCTTTCATCGGCACATCATGGTTTAGCCCTTTAGTGACGGCATGACTAATCACTGCCTGACGTTTTTCTTTCAGAATTTCAATAAGTTGCTGTTGCTTCCCGATCAGGTTGTCGATTTTTGCGGTTTCGTGATCTAAAAAATTAGCAATTTTTTCTGCTTCAGAATGTAAAGGTGCAAGTAAAAATGAGTTTTTTATAAGCTCTTGGTTTAATATTTTTGCACCATAGATATTAGTTGATGCATTTTCAATAACAAATATTGGGAGTGCATAGTACAAATATGATAGAGGCAGCTGAGCTTGGTCCAAAAATGATGCGATAGCTTCATTTGTATAAAGATCACATCCTGCAAATGAAACTGCGCCAACCGATAGCTTAAAGCTATACAGCAGAGAACCACTAGGGGTGATATCCATTGATGCTTCTTTTGCAGCTTTATCAGAGATATATTTTGCTGTAGATGAAATAAATTTATCTTTTAAGTCAGAAATATTGACCCATAGATTATCACCAATGAAGTTAGCATCATTTTTAGTTGGCGGGGTCCAACCAACCTGAAATGGAGCCAGATACTTTACTTTACTTATAGTCCAGCCCTTAGGAATAACCCCCAACCACTCAACCCCAGAGTCCTTATATTCTGGATACGCCTTATACCTAGTCATCAGGAATGTACCTCCTGCAGCAGCTTCATAATCTCGGCGCTGACCGCATCCAGATCGGTATCAATTTCTTCCAGCGCGCGCGGTGGCTGATAAACATAGAAATGGCGGTTAAACGGAATTTCATAACCGACAATCCCCACCTCACCATCTTTCGCATCGCGCTTATCAGCATTAATCCACGCATCCGCCACATGTGGCAGCACTTCCGCTTTGAAGTAGTTTTCAATCAGGTCGCTGGTGGCAATCGCCGGATTTAGCGGCACGTTCTCGTTATCGCGCAGCTCACCGTCCTGCTCAAACTCAACAACCTTGCCTTTGTATTCAAACGCACCGTACAGCGGCTGGGCGGCTTCTTTCAGCGTCTTCTTCACCACCGGCTCGGCATCCGGATTTTTGGTGGTGATGGCATCGATTAACTGCTTGTTCTATTTCGCATCCAGCTTCACGCCAGCGGTTTTGATGGCTCCTTTCAGGGTCAGCTGGAACTGGTTGAAGTCATTGCTCACCAGCGTGTTGCCACCCGCCTGCGTACCCAGAGCTGCCTGAAGCTGCTGTGCCTTTTCCATTAACCCGCGCTGTGCCAGCCACAGTTTGCTGTCGAGCAGGTCTTTAATCTGCTTCTCTTTCAGCTCGGCAAATTCGGCTTTGATGATGGCGCGCGCTTCGACTTCCAGTTCGGAGAAATCACCGTAGGTATCCTCATGCCATTGGGATGCGAACTCTTCATACAGACGTTCCATCGGCGCGTTTAACGGCTTCGGCGCAAAGCGCAGAGTCGCAATCGCCTCATCCGTCACCTGAGCAGATAAACGCAGCGGGCGCTCAATGTTCAGGCGGCGATACCCAAAGTCGGTACTGTTAAAGATTTTGCTGGCGAAGGTTTTCGGCGTTTCAGTTTTAGCAGAGACAGGCTGACGACCACGGCTGGATTTTTGCTCCGCAGCTTTTTCCAGACCCAGTTCTTCCAGGGTTGTGGCATCCACCACCTCAAAATCACCGAAGGTTTGAGTAATGATTTTTCGATAAGCTTTGTTTATTCGATTTCGCTTGGAGCCTAGAGATTTTCGCATCTTGATATACAAGTTGCTGCCGTCGATTAACTGTACTTTGCCCTTACGCTCAGGCGCTTTCTTGTTGGAGAGGATCCAGACGTAAGTGGCAATGCCGGTGTTGTAGAACATATCCGTTGGCAGCGCGACAATGCCTTCCAGCAGGTCGGCTTCCAGAATATAGCGACGGATTTCGCTCTCACCGCTGCCCGCACCACCGGTAAAGAGTGGGGAACCGTTAAGGATAATCCCGATCCGCCCACCGTTGCTCACGGTGCCATCCACATTGTGGTTGCCGAGTTGGGGCACATAAACGCGATGATCTCCTCCATCGAAGAGGCAAAAACCCCGCTGCTGGTGCAGATTGAAAAACTCGGTAAGGCGATTTTCTACATCATTCTGCTGATGATGGCCGCGCTGTTCGTGTTCGGTTATCTGCTGCGCGACATCCCGCTGGCGGAACTGCTGCTGGCAGTGATCAGCCTGGCGGTCGCGGCGGTGCCAGAGGGTTTACCGGCCATCATCTCGATAATTCTCTCACTAGGCGTGCAGTCAATGGCGCGCAATCACGCCATCATTCGTAAGCTGCCGACGGTAGAAACCCTCGGTGCCATGTCAGTGATCTGCTCGGATAAGACCGGCACGCTGACCATGAACGAAATGACGGTGAAAGCGCTGGTGCTGGCGAATAGTCACTGGCGTATCAGTGGCAATAGCTACGAGCCGAAAGGAGAGTTTCAGCTAGAGAGTGGAGAGCGCGATGAGGCACTGCTCAACGGCTTTTTACAGACGGTGGATATCTGCAACGAGAGCCAGTTGAGGCAGGATCAACAGGGCCATTGGGGGATTGTCGGTGGCCCCACAGAGGGCGCGCTCAAGGTGCTGGCGGCGAAAGCGGGCATCCATTCGGCAAGTGTGCAGGTGCTGAGCAAGCTGCCGTTCGATTCGGCCTACAAATATATGGCCGTGAGTTGCCTGATTGATGGCAAAGCGTGCCTGTTGCTGACCGGCGCACCGGATGTGTTGCTCGCGCTATGTCAGCAGCAGCAGGGCGCGCAAGGGGCCGAAGCGCTGGATCGCGACTACTGGAACGCCGCGATCACCACTTATGCCAGCGAAGGGTTGCGCACCGTGGCCGCGGCCTGGCGCTGGCTGCCGGAAGGGCAGCAGCAGATCGATCACGCCGATCTGCGCGAGGGCATGATGATGCTGGGTCTGGCGTGCATGATGGATCCGCCACGTCCCGAAGCGATTACCGCCATACGTGACTGCCAGCAGGCGGGGATTCGCGTCAAGATGATCACTGGTGATCACCCGGAAACGGCGATGGCCATCGGGCAGATGTTGGGGATCGGCAACAGTGACAGCGCCATCACCGGCTATCAGCTGGAGCACATGGACGATGCAGAACTGAGTAAAGCGGCGCGCGAGTACGATATTTTCGCGCGTACCAGCCCGGAACATAAGCTGCGTCTGGTGAAAGCGCTGGCGGAGAGCGGGGAGATCGTCGGCATGACCGGTGATGGCGTGAATGATGCGCCTGCGCTGAAACAGGCCAATGTCGGCATCGCCATGGGCATCAAAGGCACTGAAGTGACCAAAGAGTCGGCGGACATGATTCTGGCGGATGATAACTTCGCGACTATCGCGGCGGCGGTGAAAGAGGGGCGCCGTGTTTACAATAACCTGAAGAAAACTATCCTGTTTGTGATGCCGACCAACCTCGCGCAGGGGCTGTTGATCATCATCGCGATTCTGATGGGCAATCTATTGCCGCTGACGCCGGTGCAGATTCTCTGGATGAATATGGCGACCTCGGCAACGCTCTCATTTGGACTGGCGTTTGAAGTCGCCGAGCGCAATATCATGCGTCGGCCGCCGCGTAATGTGCGCAGTCATGTGATGGACGGTTACGCCATTTGGCGAGTGGTTTTCGTCGGCCTGCTGATCTCGATTAGCGCCTTTGTGCTGGAAGCCTGGCTGCAGCCGCGCGGTTATTCGCCGGAGTTCATTCGTACCGTGCTGTTGCAGATGCTGGTCACTGCCCAGTGGGTGTATATGCTCAACTGCCGCAACAGCGATGGCTTCTCGCTGGATGCTGGTTTGCTTAAAAACCGCGGTATCTGGCTGGTGACGCTGGTGCTGGTGGCGTTGCAGGCGATGATTATCTATCTGCCGCTGATGAACACGCTGTTTGGCACCGAGCCGCTGCCAATTAAATATTGGTTTATCTCGCTCGCGGTCAGCGCCGGGATTTTCGTGCTGGTGGAAATCGAGAAGCAACTGACGCGCGGCTGGCGCGTCGCCCGATAGCTCACTCTGGCTGGCGCAGTGCCAGCCAGACTTTTTTCAGCAGGAAGGTGAGGGGAATTGCCAGTATCGCGCCGGTGATACCGAGCAGCGCTTGCCAGAACAGGAAGGCGAGCAGTTGCACGGTTAGGGTGAGATTGAGGCGCTTGCCGAGCATCAGCGGCTCCAGCACCGAACTGAGCAACAGGTTCAGCACCACAAAGAATCCCACCATCATCAGGCTGGTTTGGGTATCGAACAGGATAAAGGTCTGGATCACTGGCGGAATCGCTGCCAGAAACGACCCGAGCACCGGAATGTAGTTGAAGATAAACATCAGCACGCCCCATAAAAAGGCGAACTTCAATCCCAGCAGATGCGCAACGCCCCAGACAATCACGCCGCCCAGCAGGCCGGTCAACGTTTTCACTCGCGCGTAGACAATCACACTCTGAATCCCTTCTTCCAGTGCGATAAACAGTGCGGAGTGCTGTTTGCTGGCGCGCAGCGTGCGTTTCAGCAGCGGCAGTTCAATCAGCATAAACAGCAGCATCAGGAACACCATTAACCACCACGAAAGCAGGCCGGGGATTAACGACAGTTGCGTCGTGACAAAGCGCACCACGGCACCGGCATCGACAAAATTAAGCATCTCATCGGCGGTAAGCACGATGCCCATCTGACTCAGGGAAAGCGTGAGGTATTGCAGTTTGGCTGCCACCAGATTGGGTGCTTGTCGGCTCAGTTTGATCAGATCCGGAGCGGAGGCGCTCAGTGACATGATGGTGATGACGATCAGCAGCAGCAGGATGGCAATCACCAGCAGGGAAGAGAGCACGCGCGGAATACGATAGTGCGCCAGGCGGCTAATCAGCGGATCGAGCATCACGGCGAGGAAGATGGCCAGCAGCACCTGATTGATCAGCGGCGCGCCGAGCCGTAGTCCTAACAACACAATTGTCAGGCAAGCGAGTAAAAACAGGGCTTGTGCCAGTGGCGAGAGGGATTTTAACCAACCCTGGTGCATGGGTGCGATTCTCCAGTAAGCGGCGGTTGCCCGAATAGAGCAACCGCCTGATGGGGAAACGGCTTACTCGCGCGTTTTTCCCTCTTCGATAAACTCTTCGTCGATCTCTTCGGCGTTTTCGCGGTTGTCACGACCCGAGAGCAGATTCCAGCAGGCGATAAACAGCGCTGCAATCAGCGGACCGATAACAAAACCGTTGATACCGTAAACTTCCATGCCGCCCAGTGTGGCGATCAGGATCAAGTAGTCAGGCATTTTCGTGTCTTTACCCACCAACAGTGGGCGCAGGATGTTGTCCACCAGGCCTACAATCACTACGAAGAAACCCACCAGGAACAACCCTTTCCATATGGCGCTGGTGGCGAAGAAGAAGATGGCAGCGGGCACCCAGACAATCGCTGAACCCACAGCAGGAATCAGTGACAGGAACGCCATTAATGCACCCCAGAGTAAGCTGCCGTCAATGCCCGTGAACCAGAAGGCAAGACCGCCCAACACGCCCTGAACCACCGCGACCACTACCGTGCCTTTGACGGTAGCGCGTGAGACGGCGGCAAATTTCACCATCAGATGATGTTTAACATAGGTGGAGAGCGGCAGCGCTTCCAGTATTAAGTTGACCAACCACGCGCCATCCTTCAGCAGGAAGAACAGCAGGTAGAGCATCACGCCAAAGCCGACGGTAAAGGTGAAGGTGCCTTTGCCGATCAGGAAGACGCTGCCCGCCATATACTGGCCGCCTTTGAGCGCGAACTCAGACAGCTTCTGCTGCAATTTGCCAGCGTCATTCAGATTATGGTCGGAGAGATAACTTTGTGCCCAACCCGGTAAATGCTGGATCAGATCAGCAAACACCGCAGGGAATTGCGAGGAGTTGTTCTGCAGCTTGGTGTACACCGTGTTGACTTCCACCACCATTGACGAGGTGATGATTGCTAATGGCGTGAACACGATCAGGCAGATGATCGCCAGCGTGGCAAAGGCAGCGAGTCCGTTACGATCGCCCATTTTGCGGCGTAACAGCGACTTTAAAGGATGGAAGATCACCGCCAGAATGGCAGCCCAGAAAATGGCGGAGAAATAGGGTGTCAGCACATCGAAAAAGGCGACCGTGACGATCGCTAAAATCACAATAAAGAAACCGAAGTTAAGGCCTTTGATACGCATTCAATAGTCTCGTTAGTAAACGTGGCGATTGAACTATAGAACGTGAAACGCGGAATGTAATGCTTTTAGGCCACGCGTGCGGACATCGGATGTCCCGATCTGTCCTGCTGATGTCTGCCAGCGGGCTGGCGCAAAGGTTGTTTCACGGTGATGATGATGAAAAATCTGACGGGAGATGAGCGATGCTGGAATTACGCCCCAACTGTGAATGCTGTGATAAAGACTTACCGCCGGACTCACCGGATGCGCGTATCTGCTCGTTCGAATGCACCTTTTGTGTCGAGTGCGTGGAAACGACGCTGAACCACCGTTGTCCGAACTGTGAGGGTGAGCTGGTGCGCCGTCCGGTGCGTCCGGCGGCGGCGTTGGCGCGCCATCCGGCTTCGACCACGCGTCATTTATCGGCTTCCCCGACGCGCTGAATCCACTGGCACCGTTGCGCCTCGCTCAGGTGTTTAATGCCGTACTGGCGCAGCAACGTGCGGGAGATGGGGACTTAGCGTAGCCGTTTAACCAACCGTGATCCCCCTCAGGCTGGCACTGACTATTATTCTTTCCACGATTTCTTCCCGCGGAAATAAACAGTAGCGGTAACGTAATATTCTTACGCTGACAGCGAAGTTGAAATAAACATCCGATAATCGATATAGAACCTGAACTATATTTAGCGCGATATTAATCACGATTGTGAATTAATCGGGATGCGTCGCTATTTTCGCTAATTAATGCCTGGTGAATTGATGAATAACGCTGAAGTCTGGTCAGGGAAACGCTTTGCTGAAGCATTTTTAACGAAATAGCATTGATTTGGCAGTGTTTTATCGCCTGGTGGCTGTGGGGTTATCGCGGGTAGTCGGTTCATTTCATTCCACTGCGCGAGCACGAAATTTATCAAACCGCTATTCTGGTCAGAGCACAGACCTTATTTGTACTTCAGAACCGTCGCACAGCAGATTATTTTTCTGCACCGTTTTATTTTTACGGTTTTTTCCGAAAAGCAGGGGTTTTTAAAAGAATTTTGCATTTTAAAATGGTATTGTTTATCCGCAATGCTAGTGATGTGGCGTTGTGTGCTTCAGTTTTACCCTCAATTTTAGGGTTTACCCGCTTTATGCAATTTATGGAAATAGCATTCTCCACCCGATCCTCGCGATCGGGTTTCTTTCCTCTCCGCTGTAGGATGAATCCGCTGACTTTAAGACCAGATAATGTCAGAAAAGATACAACCGTTAAGAAATCGCTAATTTGTAGTAATTTAATGTAAGTCTGCGGTTTTTAAGAGTTTTGGAAATCCTTTTTTGTTTTTAATTGGTGAATAGTGTCTCTCGACGGTGCAGTAACTGCCGTTATCATTGGAGGCAACATCATGAAAAAAACAACATTAAGTCTTATTGCGTCACTTATTGCATGCAGCACACTGTTCTCTTCCGTTTCCTGGGCAGATGGCCCGGGCGACCAGCGCTGGCAGCAGCACGGCGGCGACCAGCATCAGGATCATGGCCGTGGCCCTGACCATGGCGGCGATCGCGGCCCGGATCATGGCTACAACCATGGCCCGGACCGTGGCCCGGATCATCATGACCGTTATGCCGACCATCGTGGCCCAGATGGACACCATGACGGCGATCACTTCGCCTGGAACGGCCACGATTTCCGTCGCGGACACCCAATGCCGCCAGAATTCCGCGGCCCGCACTATCGCGTAGATGACTGGCGTGAACGCCGTCTGCCAGAGCCGCCACGCGGTGAGTACTGGTCTTACGTTGACGGCAATTACGTCCTGATTGCTGCCGCCACTGGCGTGATCACCTCGCTGTTGCTCAACGGCGCGTTCAACTAGTCTCTCCCACGGATGGCTACGGCCATCCGTGTTTCTCTCTGCTTTCTGCCTTCACCAGGTTATTCTGTCTGCGACCCTTTTTTCCCTACAACGCGCTAAGGAGTCATGATGACCGTGGTAAAAATGGTGGCAGTAGACAAGGACGGCACCTTTCTCGACGATAAAAAGCAGTACAACCGGGCTCGTTTTCAGGCTTGTTATCAGGAAATGAAACGGCGCGGCATCAAATTTGTGGTCGCCAGTGGCAACCAGTATTACCAACTCAAATCCTTCTTCCCCGATATCTCCAGCGAAATTGCCTTCGTCGCCGAAAACGGTGCATGGATCATCGATCGCGATGAAGAGCTGTTCTGCGGCGCGTTCAGCCGTGACGATATCGATGCGGTACTCGATACCCTGCACAACGGGCACTACCCGGAACTGCGTTATATCCTCTGTGGACGTGAAAGTGCCTACTACTTCGAAGGTCTTGAGGAGAGCTGGCTGGTGAAGATGCGCCACTACTGCCACCGTCTGAAGCCGATTCGCAGCCTCGATGAGGTCGCGGATGACAAACTCTTCAAGTTCGCCCTCAATCTCTCCGATGATTATGTTGAACCGTTAATGGCCGATATCGAACGCCTGCATCAGGGTTCGGCCGCAGCGACCTCCAGCGGCCACGGCTCAGTGGATCTGATTGTGCCTGGCAATCACAAAGGGCATGGGCTCGATCTGCTCGGTAAACGCTGGGGCATCGATCGCAGTGAGATTTTGGTGTTTGGCGATGGCGGCAACGATCTGGAAATGTTGCAGCAATCGGGCTTCAGCTTCGCTATGGCGAATGCCCCGCAAAAAGTGAAAGACGCCGCACGCTATGAAGCGCCCAGCAATAATGAAGAGGGTGTGCTGCAGGTGATCGAACAGATGCTGGCAGGCAAACCGCCGTTTACCCTCTGAGTGTCATCTGACACGTTATTCATTATTTGCTTTGTCGATGCGCTAAGCATATGCAGTCGCGGTGAGATGAAGCGGCGCACATGGCGCGGTAATGTGGCGGAAGAGTGATGGTGTGCGGGCGTGCTCTGGCGCGCCCGCACCGTTTAAATCAACCGATGTTAAGCAACGTGCCAGGCCGCAGTAATCATCTCGGTGAGGGTGGGGGCATCGTAACTGACCCAGCCGTTTTTACTGTTGGCGCGCGCGACAATCCAGTCAACGTCGGTGGCGCTCAAGGTCGGCCCATCCTGCCAGAACGGCACAATCGCATGCTGCTGCAACCAGGCTTTGAGCGCCAGCGCGGTCGGCGCCGGATCGTCCGGTAACAATGCTTGTCCCAACTGTGTCATCAAACGCTGCTGTTCAGCGTGTTCGGTTTCCGCCAGCACATCGAGGAATGGGAACAGCAAACGCCCACACACTTCTCCGTGATGGAAAGGTTTGATAGCGCCCAGTTCACCGGCAATCCCATGAATCACGCCCAATCCCGCACTGCTCAGGCATACGCCGCCCAGCCAGGAAGCCATCATCATCGCTTCTCGCGCTTCATCACCTTGCGCATCGTCACGATTCAGGTTTGGCCACGCCTGAAAGAACAGCCGCAGCCCATTCAGCGCCGTTTGTTGGGTAAACAGATTGCCTTTGCGCGACAGATACGCTTCAAACAGATGGGTAAATGCATCAATGGCGCAGGTTGCCAGTACGCTATCTGGCGTGCCCTTGAGCAAATCGGCATCCAGAATGGCCACCTGTGGCACAAACACCGGATGGCGCAGCGAGGCTTTCACCTGAATATGCTGCTGATCGGTCACCACGGCGTTTTGCGTCGCCTCACTGCCCGTTCCCGCTGTGGTGGGAATGGCGATCAGCGGCAGAGTGATCGCCTGAACCGGCGTATCGCCCACTTTCTCCAGGTAGCGTGCGGTGTTCAGCGGATGCTGCATCATGGCGCTGAAGGCTTTGGCGGCATCCAGCACGCTGCCGCCGCCGATCGCCACTACGCGATCTACATGACCGCGCCAGCGATTGACCCAGGCATCGATTTCATCAGGCGAGGCTTCATGGCTGACAATCTCATAGCCCAGAATCTGGTCATTGAGTGCCGCACCGAGTCTCTGCCAGGCGGGACCGTTAAGGAAAGATCGACCACAAAACAGCAATGTCGGTTGGGGATGGGCAGCCAGCAGCGGCAATAATCGGTCAATGCTGCCACGTCCAAACAGGGTTTGTTGATTACTGTACAACTCAATCAGATTCTCACTCACCTGCAGATCCTTTTTTGAAGGGCATAAAGACCTTAGTGTAACCAAAAGCGGTGACGCCCCCGCTGCAAACATTCTGATAACTGCCTGGCAAAAAGTTGATCACCTTCGCAAAACAGAAATTCCCCCCGCGCGGCTGATGCTTTGTGCGCAATGTTACCCTTAACATGATACCCGTAACATTGTGCGACAGACCGCGTGCCTCTCAGCGATGTCACCGAATCGACTGTCCTTTGGGATAAACAAAACAAACCGCTGCCGACATGCTGTCGTGCGCAAAAGTGGAGAAAAATTATGCCATTACTCTATGTGGCGATTGGCGTAGCCTTACTGCTGCTGTTAATGATTCGCTTCAAGCTGAACGGATTTATTGCGCTGATCCTGGTCGCGCTGGCGGTGGGTATGATGCAGGGTATGCCTGTCAACAAAGTGATTGGATCGATCAAAACCGGCGTAGGCGGCACGCTGGGTAGTCTGGCGCTGATCATGGGCTTTGGCGCGATGCTGGGGAAACTGCTGGCCGACTGCGGCGGTGCCCAACGTATTGCCACCACGCTGATTGCTAAATTTGGTCAAAAACACATTCAGTGGGCGCTGGTCTTAACCGGATTCACGGTGGGCTTCGCGCTGTTCTATGAAGTGGGCTTTGTGTTGATGCTGCCGCTGGTGTTCAGCATCGCGGCGTCGGCGCGTGTGCCGTTGTTGTACGTCGGCGTGCCGATGGCTGCGGCATTGTCGGTGACGCATGGTTTCCTGCCTCCGCATCCAGGCCCAACAGCGATTGCGACGCTGTTCAACGCCGATATGGGTAAAACGCTGCTGTATGGCACGCTGCTGGGTATTCCGACCGTGATTCTGGCGGGGCCGGTGTATGCGCGCTTCCTGAAAGGCATCGACAAACCGATCCCGGAAGGTTTGTGGAACCCAAAAACCTTTACCGAAGCAGAAATGCCGGGCTTTGGCGTCAGCGTCTGGACGGCGTTAGTGCCGGTAGTGCTGATGGCCTTGCGTGCCGTCTCGGAGATGGTGTTGCCGAAAGGGCATCTGTTGTTGCCGTATGCAGAGTTCTTTGGTGACCCGATTATGGCAACGCTGATTGCGGTACTGATCGCCATCTTCACCTTTGGTCTGAACCGTGGACGGAGTATGGATGAAGTGATGGGCACCATCACCGACTCGATCAAAATCATCGCCATGATGCTGTTGATCATTGGCGGCGGCGGGGCGTTCAAGCAGGTGCTGGTGGACAGCGGCGTCGATAAATACATCGCGAGTATGATGCACGAGACCAATGTATCGCCGATCTTTATGGCGTGGTCTATCGCGGCGGTGTTGCGTATCGCATTGGGTTCAGCCACCGTAGCGGCGATTACCGCCGGCGGGATCGTTGCGCCACTGATTGCTACCAGCGGTGCCAGCCCGGAACTGATGGTGATTGCCGTGGGTTCCGGCAGCGTGATCTTCTCTCACGTCAACGATCCGGGCTTCTGGCTGTTCAAGGAGTACTTCAACCTGACCATTGGCGAAACTATTCGCTCCTGGTCCGCGCTGGAAACCATTATTTCGGTGTGTGGTTTGGTCGGCTGTTTGCTGCTGGCTAACGTAATCTGACGGAATTCAGCTGAGGCAATGTGCCTCAGCTTCTTCACTGCTGCGGTCTACTGCGCCAGCGCGCGGAAGGCCGCCAGCTCTTCATCAGGCATGCCTGCCTGTAATGCAGCTGCACAAATCTGTTCCCAACTGTTGCTATCGAGCGGAATACCCTCACGATCGCGTTCGGTACGATTCTGTTCTTCCCATTCACCCGGAACCTGAATCGGTGCATCGCCGCTTTGTGGCGAGCGTTTTACCCATTCGAGGAACGATTCTGCTTCTTCCTGCATCGCAGGGGCATCAAACGCCTCGGGATTGACGATGATAGTGGTCATGCAGTTGAAAATGGCGTCATGGCTGCTGACCAGCGTGGCATCGTGCGTGGTGCGGCCGCCGGAGAGCGCACCGCCAAGAATTTCGCACATCGTGGCCAGCGCATAACCTTTGTGCAGGCCAAACGGCATCAGCGAGCCATAAGGTGCCTGATGCATCACGCCGGGCTCGGTGGTGGGCTGCCCCTGGTGATCGATCAGATAACCGGGCGCGACCTGTTGCCCTTTGTTCCATGCCACGCGCGTTTTACCGTAGGCAATGCCGCTGGTGGCGAAATCGAGCAGCAGCGGTTTGGCATTTTGGCGCGGGAAGATGGCACAGAAGGGGTTAGTACCAAAACGGCGATCGCTGCCGTTAAAGGGCGCAACCATCGGATCGCCCATCACGTTGACGAAATGGAAAGAGACGAATCCCGCCGCTGCGCACTGTTCCGCCCAATGACCGATACGACCAATATGGTGGGAATGGTGTAAGCCGACCGCAGCGATGCCCAGCTTCGCTGCCCGCTCAATACCCAACTGCATCGCCTGATGTGCAGCCACCTGACCAAAGCCGTTATGACCGTGCAGGGTGAGCACCGCACCGGCATCCTTTTCAATGGTGGTGTGCTGGTTCAGTTGCAGGAAGCCCTGCTTCAGTGAACTCATATAGCTCGGGATCATTCCCACGCCGTGGGAATCGTGACCGGCCAGATTGGCGGCCACCAGATGGTCAGCCACTAAACGTGACTCTTCGGCGCTGCTGCCGGCATGTAACCAAATGGCCTGAACAAATTGATGGAGCTGGGAAGGGGGAAGTCGGTAAAGGGTACTCACGCGGTCAATCTCCTTGTCATGTTCGATATTGCATCCTGCGCTTAAAACTATCATCACCGCAAGTGAGGGTTATCAAAAGCAAAGGGCCACAATCTGTGGCCCAAAAACTCAATGCGGCTGTTCAAAGCCCGCTTTTACCATCTGATCGCGCAACGCGCGGGTAATTTCACGGTTCCCACCCGTGACCGGATAAATGACATTGTTGACGACATCGTCAAGGTAATGCTCTTCAAATTCTTGCATGGTGAGTTGGGTGCCACCTTCATCATTAATGGCAATGCTGCCACTGATGTGGTTGCCGTAATCCTTTGCCTTCAGGCTGTAACGCCCCATGCTGGTATTAATCGTGCTCATATGATCTCCTTGTTACGTAGGCAGTGATAACAATTGAGGCCTGCTAGAGGCGCTGTAAGTTTAGACAGCACAGGCTGGCGGTGCGCAGCGGGAGAGGGGGATAAAATTGCGACATGCGATCCGTCTCGCAGAAATAAAACTGAAGGCAAGGCAACGCTCATCACGATGCGTGACAGTGCTCGCACTGCACAGCGAACACAGAATGATCATCTATACTGGTTTACAGGCGCGTTATTTTTCATCACTGAAGGAGCGAACAATGAAAATAATTCTGTGGATTATTGCCATCATTTTTATCGTGGGATTACTGACGATTACGGGTGTATTTAAACTGATTTTCTGACACGAACAGGCACCCGAGGTGCCTGAATTCGTTATTCTGCCCGGGACGCGGCAAATTCGCGATAAGTTTGCATTGCCGGAATAAGGTCACGCCAGTCAATGGGTTTATCACAACCCGCGCAACACGCACCGTGGTGAGAGTTATTTCTCTCCTCTTCCACTTTTGGCAATGTGAAATAAAATTTAGCGCAGCCGCAGCGTCGACAACGAATCGTCATTTCAATCTTCCTCCCTCTCCGTCCTGGAAAGATGAGATTTATCTTATTCGCCTTCAGAGTTCAATTCATAAATTTAATTAATTTATTTCCCATGTAAATGATCGACGTTAAGTTGCTGAAAATTAAGTTATATAGCGGAGTGACTATCACGCATCAAGTGCACTTAATGTGCATTTTTCCTGACGACCGAGATATTTCTTTCCATAGATAAACCACAACCTAATCTAAATCATCGGAAAATAATGTTGTAACACAGACAATACCTGGAGTTTTTAGCCGCTTTTTTAAATATCCTTTTAACTCGTTGCGCTAATAATCGCCCACTCAACGAATGCTTTTTTTAAACAGGGTGGGGCGAGTTTAAGAGATGATTTAATAGGATTTTTTTGTGAATCGGCACATTTTCTCCGCACTTTTAGGCGGAATTTTGACGTTACCCATGACGTTTTCGGCATCAGCAGCCACGACATCGCAAGCCATTGAAGCGGGATGGAATACATTTAGTACTAATGTTGAGCAAACCTGGTCGCAGCCACAGCATCATGATTTTTACCTGCCCGCGATCACCTGGCATAACCGCTGGACCTATGATGACCAGCATATCGAAAAGTACAACGAGCGACCGTGGGGCGCAGGTGGCGGTGTATCTCGTTGGGATGAGAAAGGTAACTGGCATGGGCTGTATGCCATGGTGTTCAAAGACTCGTTCAACAAATGGGAGCCTATCGCCGGCTATGGCTGGGAAGCGACCTGGCGGCCATTGAACGATCAGAATTTCCACATCGGTGCAGGCTACACCGCGGGCGTAACGGCGAGAGATAACTGGCGTTATATCCCGGTTCCACTGGTTTTGCCATTAGCATCAATAGGATATGGTCCAGCTACATTCCAAATGACTTATATTCCAGGGACTTATAATAACGGTAACGTCTATTTTGCCTGGCTGAGATTCCAGTTTTAGCGGGTGAAATGCGTCAAAAAGTGTGAAGGGGATGCAAAAAATCAATATTTATCACTTTTTCATCAATTCTCACTGGACAAATGTCACCGCAATTGCTGTACTAGATGCCGACACAGTTTAGTGTCCATTTTTCATGTAAAGGTAATATAGATGTCCAAGATCAAAGGTAACGTTAAGTGGTTTAATGAGTCGAAAGGCTTCGGTTTCATTACTCCAGAAGATGGCAGCAAAGATGTATTCGTACACTTCTCTGCAATCATGAGCAATGGTTTCAAAACTCTGGCTGAAGGTCAGCGTGTAGAGTTCGAAATCACTGACGGCGCTAAAGGCCCATCTGCTGCTAACGTTATCGCTCTGTAAGTTAACAGTTAGAATTTTGAAAACCCGCCTAATGGCGGGTTTTTTTTGTCCTTTTTACATGTTCCACCATGTCAGGGAATAGCCCAACACGGCCGCCATGGCGACGAAAAGCGCCATCACTTCATTGTAGCTACGTGGAATCAGGTTTTTCATGTGCGCGCCCCAGAGATGTATTTCATTCAGCATCGCAAAGCCAGGTTAAGCCAACCTTAAGCCGTGATGACAGGCTGATGACAGGGCACATTCTGCGGCGTATTTCACAGAACCTGGCAGTAACATTCTCATAACAATCCTTACTTGCAGCTTTTTACGCAACAACGCTATATAACTGCATGCAAGGACTCATGAGGAGGCAGGATGAATATACGTCAGGCACTGGCAAAAGACAGTTTTGCCCTGAGTGCGCTGTTAACCGAACTAGGTTACAGCGGCACAGAAAAGTTTATTGATACGCGTCTGGCGCAGTTATGCAGCCATCCCGACGAAATTTTATTGGTGGCAGAACACGGTAATCAGGTTCTGGGGTTTCTCTCTTTGCACTTTATCCCCCAACTGGCGCTGCCCGGTGATTTCGCCCGCATCAGCTATTTTTGCATTGCGGAAGGCGAGCGCAGTAAAGGCAGTGGCCAACAGCTGCTCAGCCATGCCGAGCAGTTAGCGCGGGAGCGGGGTTGCGATCGCATGGAAGTGCATTGTCACGCTTCCCGCCTTAAAGCCAACCAGTTCTACTCGCGTGAAGGCTATGTGGAATCTCCACGTTATCACATCAAAGATCTGGGCTCGCTTTAAGTTCACGCCCGGTGGCGATGACCAGCGCGTCAGCAATGCTTTCAAGCTGATCGAACGGGAGCAGCGAAGCACTGACGCGAATAAACGGCTCGCCGTTGAGGCAGCAGCGTTCTCCCGGCAGTACGGCGATGCCGCGGGCTGCCAGGGTGATCATGGCGTACTGCTCTGATTCCACCGGGATCTGCACACTCAACCCATCTCGTTCTTCCAGCACCACTCCGCGTTTTGCCAGTGCCGCCAGTAACTGCTGGCGACGCTGCGCGTAAACGGTCTTCGCCTGTTCAATGCTCTGCTGTGTGGCCTCATCGGTGAGCATCCACGCCACCCCATCCTGCAAGATACGGCTGGTCCAGCTGACGCCGAAATTACGCCATGACTGCAGTCGTTTCACCATGTCTGCCGTCGCGGATAACGCCGCCAGGCGCAGATCGGGACCATAGGCTTTGGAAAAAGAGTGAACGTGAATGACCCGCTCCGGGAAGTGGAAACCCAGGCTCCAGGCCGGCCAGCGCGACAGATCGCCAATGCCATCATCCTCGACGATCATCGTGGTACTGTTCGCCAGCACCCGTGCCAACTCGGCACTGCGACGCTGTGTCACGCTGTAGCCGGTGGCCGAATGCGTGCGCGGCTGATAGATAAACATCGCCGGTGATTTTTGCAGATGTGCAGCCAGCGCCGTGGGGATCGGCCCCTGATCATCACAGGGTAGCGGCAAAATTTCTGCGCCAATATTCTCCAGCATATCCAGTAAACGCGTAGCGGTGGGATTTTCAATCACCACCCGATCGCCCGGCGACAGTAACGTTTGCACAATCAAATTCATGGCATCAAAGCCGCCATCTGTGGCCAACCAGGCTTCCGCCGGATAGGGCCAGCGTGGGCTGATGGCCGCTTGCAATTGCGGGGAGATCGCTTCGCGTTGATAGCTGTTTAGCTCAGGCGAAGCAATGCCGGCGAGGATCGCCCGCTGGAGATCGGGGAGCAGCGCCGGATCGGGTGATGCCATGGCCAGTGAGGCACGGATGTTCTCGCCATAGTTGCCAATCTTCTCAAAGCGGATGGGGCGTGGCAGCACGCTGTTGCCACACACCCAAACGCCACTGCGTCCTTTACCCGCCAGTACTTTCTGCTTCTTCAACTGCGCCCAGGCAGCAGAAACGGTTGCCGGACTGACGCCCAGCCGCTCCGCCAGTTCGCGCACCGCAGGCATTTGCATACCGACAGCAATTTGGCCGTCCCGAATTAACGTTGAGGCGGTCAGCGTTATTCCCTTTACCGAAGCATCATCTATTTGTTGGCTAAGCCACTCGACATCTACCGTTTGCGTCATAAGAAAATCATTTGTTCAGTAACAAAGAATTGATTGTTCAGATTAGTATTCGCGTTTTAGACTCAAATTCAAGCACTATTTGCTGAATAAATAAACAGCGCCAGAGCTCTGGCCGAAAACGGGGAAAGCACAATTATGGTAACCATCAGACTGGCGGTGCGTGACTGGGATTATTTCACCCCGCTGGCACTCGGCGACATCAAACCAGAAGGCTTCACGCTGGAGATTGACCGCGTGGGCACGCTGGTTGATAACCTCGCGACCAGCGACAAATACGATGCGGGTGAAGTGTCATTCAGCCGCTATGCTCAGGCATGTGCCAGAGGTGATAATGCACTGCTCGGCCTGCCGCACTTCCTGATGCGCGGCTTCCGCCAGCGCTGCATCATCACTACCGCTGACAGCCCAATTACCACGCCCGCACAGCTGAAAGGCAAGAAAATCGGGGTGACCGGCTGGCAGGATTCTGGCAATACCTGGACGCGTACCGTGCTGCGTGAGGCTGGCGTGGAGATCGATGATGCGTACTGGTTTGCCGGACGTTTGACTGAAGAACATCCGATTGTTGATCGCCTCGCAGGTTTCGGTCGTCCGGGCCGCATTGAACCGGCACCGGGTGAGCGCCCGCTGATCGATCTGCTCAAGGCCGGTGAACTGGATGCGGTGTTCACGCCCTTTATGCCGGAAGGTTTCTTCCTGAAGAATTCTGGCCTGCGCCAATTGCAAAACGACTTTGTGACCGCCGAGCGCGACTACTTTAACCGCGTCGGCTACGTACCGGGCATCCATCTGCTGGCGATGAAACCGGCACTGGCGGAAATGCACCCCTGGCTGCCGCAGGCGTTGAGCGAAATCATCGATCGTTCGTACCAGATGTGGATGCAGAAACGTGAGAAATACGCCGACACCACACCGTGGCTGCTGGATGATTTGCGACGTACCGCGCAGGAATTACCGGCGGACTGGAATCAAAACGGATTCTCCGCTAACAAAAAGATGATCGCCGATTTTGCTAACGAGCTGTTCCAGCAAGGCTTAACCAAAACATTACTGACGCCGGAAGCGATTTTCCCGGCAGCAGTGCAAGGGGAGTGAAGATGAAAGTTGCAATGGGGCAGTTTGCTGTCAGCCGCGAATGGCAGGAAAACACCGATATCTGCATCGGTTTAATGAACAATGCACTGGCTGGAGGCGCGGATTTACTGGTCCTGCCAGAAGGCGTGCTGGCGCGTGATATTGCCGACCCTGATTTGGTACTGAAAGCCGCACAGCCGTTGGATGGCCCTTTCATCACACAGTTGCTGGCGGTCAGTAAGGGCAACGACTTAACCACCATGATGAGCGTGCACGTGCCGACAGAGGGCAACAAAGCGCTCAACGTGCTGATTGCCATTCGCAACGGTGAACTCATCGCCGCCTACGAAAAGCTGCATCTTTATGATGCGTTTGCGATGCAGGAGTCGCAGCGCGTAAATCCAGGCAACGAAATCCCACCGCTGGTGGAAGTGGCGGGGATGAAAGTGGGCCTGATGACCTGCTACGACGTGCGCTTCCCGGAGCTGGCGCGCCGTTTGGTACTGGACGGCGCGGATGTGCTGGTGCTGCCTGCCGCCTGGGTGAAAGGCCCGCTGAAAGAGATGCATTGGGAATTACTGTGTACAGCACGCGCACTGGAAAACACCTGTTACATGGTGGCGGTGGGCGAATGTGGCCCGCGCAATATCGGCAACAGTCTGGTCATCGATCCCCTCGGCGTCGCGATTGCCAAAGCGCCAGAGTCGGCGGCACTGGTCTTCGCCGACCTCGACCCACAACGTATTGCCTACGCACGTAGCGTACTGCCGGTGCTGGAAAACCGCCGTTTTGCTCTTCCTGAACTGAAACCACTTTGATAGATTTTGGGGAACTGGCTCATGAATAAACTAACAACAGTAATAGCGTTGGCGCTGGGGCTGACGGTCAGCGCGGTGCAGGCAGCGGAAACTATCCCAACGCAGAAAGTTGATCAGGCACTGCATGACCGCCTGCCGGCAGAGATTAAAAGCGCTGGCAAAATGATTTCCGTTAACAACGGCTCGTTTCCTCCTTACGAGATCGTTAACGGTCCACATTCGATGGACGGCGCCTCTGCTGACCTGACGAATGCTTTGGCTCAATTGCTGGGCGTAAAAATTGAACACGCCACGGTGAGCGGTTTGTCGGGGGTTTTAGCTGGCATTAACTCGGGCCGTTACCAGATGGCGATTGGGCCGATTGGTGACTATCCCGATCGTCAGCAGAAAGTCGACTTCATCGATTTTGTGCAGGAGTTCGTGGTGTTCGGCGTGCAGAAGGGCAATCCGGCGAAAATTAACGGTCTGGAAGACACCTGCGGCAAGCGTATTGCCGTGATGGCAGCCGGTTCAGCTGAGCAGGTGATTCGTAAGCAGTCGGATGCCTGCGTTGCAGCGGGCAAGCCTGCGGTGGTGGTGCAATCCTTTACCGATCAGCCTTCATCGATTCTGGCGGTGCGCTCTAAGCGTTCTGATGCATTCTTCTCTTCTCAGGCGCCGCTGACCTACTTTATTGAGCAAGCCAATGGCCAGCTGGAGCTTTCCGGTAAAGGACAGAAAAACGGCTTTGGCGACATTTTCCAGGGCACGGTCGTACCAAAAGGTTCTGATCTGGGCAACGTGGTGCTGGATGCTTACAAAGAGCTGTTCGCGAACGGCACCTACGCGGCGATCATGAAAAAGTGGAAACTCGACGGCAATATCTTGCAGCAGCCGGGTCGTAATCTGGCGCAGGGGACAGCAAAATGAATCCGGTCACCCACAATACGCGAGCCAGGGATAAGGCCAACGTGCAACAGCGCGATGTCGCTTTCGCCCGCAGTGCGCCCACTTATGGACGCTGGATCTCATGGATTGTGGTACTGGTGATCGCAGCCAACTTTCTCTGGCTGGTGGCGACCAATCCCAATTTTGAATGGAAAGTGGTGTTGCAGTGGTTTACTGAAGGCTCAGTGATGAAAGGGCTGCAGGTGACGCTCGGGCTGACGGTGGTCTCCATGATCCTCGGTACGCTGCTGGGCCTGTTGCTGGCGGTATGGCGTCTTTCGGAAAACAAACTGCTGAGCGGCATCTCGTCGCTCTACATCTGGTTTTTCCGGGGTACGCCACTGCTGGTGCAGCTGATCTTTTGGTACAACCTGTCGACACTGTTTCCAACCCTTTCGATTACCGTACCCTGGACGGACATCACCTTCGCCAGCTGGAATACCAACGATCTGATTACACCGCTGACCGCTGCGTTTGCTGGTCTGGCGTTGAATGAAGCGGCGTACATGGCCGAGATTATCCGCGCCGGGCTGTTGTCGGTGGATCAAGGGCAGGTGGAAACCACTCAGGCGTTTGGCATGAGCCGCAGCCGTGCGCTGCGCCGCATTATTATTCCGCAGGCGATGCGATCCATCATTCCGCCGACCGGTAATCAGCTGATCAGTATGATTAAAGCGACCTCGCTGGTGAGCGTGATAGCCATGGGCGATCTGCTTTACTCGGTGCAGGCCGTTTATAACCGCACCTTTGAAATTATCCCGATGCTGATGGTCGCCGTGATTTGGTATCTGCTCATCACTTCGATCCTGAATATTGGGCAGTCCGCTATCGAGCGCTACTACGCACGCGGCACCAAACGTACCGTGGTGAACAAGCGCCGGGCAGACACGGCTGTAGCAGCCACACATCAGCTGAAGGAGGATGTATGAGTGAGATTCAGCCGCTGGTATCTGCGCGCAATGTCCAGAAGAGTTATGGCGATAACGAAGTATTGAAAGGGATCGATCTGGATGTGTTTCCGGGTGAAGTGGTGGTGATTCTTGGGCCATCAGGTTCGGGTAAATCGACCTTCCTGCGCTGTATCAATCATCTGGAAGATATGAATGCCGGCTCCATCATGGTCGGTGAAGAACAGATTGGCTACGAATTGAAGCGTGGGATTCTGCATCGCCTGTCGGCACGGCGGATTGCTCACCAGCGTCAGAAGATCGGCATGGTGTTTCAGCAATTCAACCTCTATCCACACATGACGGTGCTGCAGAACATCATTGAAGCGCCCATTGGTGTGCATAAGTTTCCTCGCCAGGAAGCGTTGCAGCATGCGCGCGAACTGCTGACGACGGTGGGATTGAGTGACAAAGCCGATGCGTGGCCACGTCACCTTTCCGGCGGCCAGCAGCAGCGCGTGGCGATTGCTCGCGCTTTAGCCATCAAACCGGCGTTGATGCTGTTTGATGAGCCGACTTCCGCGCTGGACCCTGAACTCGTGGGGGAGGTGTTGGCGACGATGCGCACGCTGGCCGATCGCGGTCTGACCATGATCGTGGTGACACATGAGATTGGCTTTGCACGTGAGGCGGCGGACCGGGTGGTGTTTATGGATGGCGGCGTAGTGGTAGAGCAGGGGACACCGGAGCAGGTGATCGGTAATCCACAGCACCCGCGTACGCAGGCATTTTTGAGCCGCTTTATTTAATGTTGCGCGGATGTTGATCGTAATCTGTTACAGATTCCAGTTGTGACAGCTGATAAACTGCGCATTAATAGTCATGTCTGTTTTTCGCTAAGGTTGAAAGGTAAAGTATGGAAGGTTTCAGCATTGCCAAACTGCTGATCATCGGTGCACTTATTGTACTGCTGTTTGGTACCAACAAGTTACGTTCACTGGGTGGTGATCTGGGTTCCGCCATTAAAGGCTTCAAGAAAGCCATGAAAGACGATGAATCCACCGCAACCAAGAGCACCGCTGAAGAAGCGCCGGCTGAACGCGTGAGCCACAAAGAGTAATCCGACTTCAAACGTCAATAAGTGTAAATATTTATGACGTTGATAAAAAACCAGACTGCTTCCAGTCTGGTTTTTGTTTTTGGGCGCAGGTTAAAACAGCCTGAGTGCGGGCATCACACCCGCAGCACCGATTATTTCACTTCCAGCCCTTTAGCCTGCATATCCGCATGATAAGAAGAGCGGACGAACGGGCCACAGGCCGCGTGGGTAAAGCCCATTGCCATGGCTTCTTCTTTCATCTCATCAAACTCTGCCGGGCTAACATAGCGCTGTACCGGCAGGTGATGGCGGCTTGGCTGCAAATACTGGCCGAGTGTAAGCATGGTGACGCCATGACGACGCAGATCACGCATCACTTCAACGATTTCCGCATTGGTTTCGCCCAATCCGACCATGAGGCCAGATTTGGTCGGCACATCCGGATGCGCTTCTTTAAAACGCTCCAGCAGCTTCAGTGACCAGTCGTAGTTGGCACCAGGACGGACCTGGCGATAAACGCGCGGCACGTTTTCCATATTGTGGTTGAACACATCTGGCGGTGTGGCGGTAAGGATTTCCAGCGCACGATCCATACGACCACGGAAGTCAGGCACCAGGGTTTCAATTTTGATGGTAGGGCTTTTTTCGCGAATCGCAGTGATGCAATCTGCAAAGTGCTGAGCCCCGCCGTCGCGCAGATCGTCGCGGTCAACCGAGGTGATCACCACATAACGCAGCGCCATATCGGCAATGGTTTGTGCCAGTTTCAGCGGTTCGTTGGCGTCAGGCATATTTGGACGGCCGTGGGCGACGTCGCAGAAGGGGCAACGACGCGTACAAATCGCACCGAGGATCATAAAGGTGGCGGTGCCGTGGTTAAAACATTCAGCGAGGTTTGGGCAGGAGGCCTCTTCACACACCGAGTGCAGACCATTTTTGCGCATGGCGGCTTTGATACCCTGAATGCGGCTGGAATCCGCAGGCAGTTTGATCTTCATCCACTCCGGCTTACGCAGAATCTCTTCACGCTCGACCATCACGGTTTTCACCGGAATCAGCGCCATTTTGTCGGCATCGCGATACTTGACGCCACGTTCCATCTGAATTGGTTTACTCATAAATCTGCAGGTTCCGGTCGGGATTGCGATTTGAAAGCTTCCTCACTCAAACTGAGAACCAGGCTTTCAACTTTATTTGAAAATATGGCAAAAATTATATCATTTCGTCTGCGCATAAGCAGCCGATATGCGAGCGCTAAAGTTACAATTTTGTAAATGAGCACAGACAGTCAAGGTCAGACCGCTGCATCATTTTGCCATTCCAGTTGGGTGAAACCAGTCAAACGGGCGAAATGTTGTACCAAACGGGGTTGTACGTCGGCGGTTGTGACGCCCGGCTGTTTTTCACTTAACTGCGTCATACGCATACCGGCATAACCGCAGGGATTGATGCGCAGGAAAGGCGCCAGGTCCATCGCCACATTCAACGCCAGACCATGGAAAGAGCACCCTTTACGAATACGAAGGCCTAACGAGCACACTTTGTCATCGCCGATATAGACGCCGGGTGCATCGGCACGCGCACGCGCAGCGATACCATAATCCGCCAGGGTGGCGATCACGGTTTCCTCCAGCGCAGTGACCAGATCCCGGACACCGATTTTGTGACGTTTAATATCAATCAGCACGTACATCACCTGTTGCCCAGGCCCGTGATACGTCACCTGACCACCACGATCGCTCTGCACTACCGGAATATCTCCCGGCATCAGCAGATGTTCGGCTTTGCCTGCCTGGCCCTGGGTAAACACCGGATGGTGTTCCACCAGCCAGATTTCATCGGCGGTGCTGCTGTCACGTTGATCGGTAAACTGATGCATCGCATCGGAGACAGGTTGCCAGTCGCGCTGGCCCAGTTGACGAACAAGAAGCGTGTTAGCTGACAAAGCGGAGATCCGGTAAAGAGTGGAGGGCTGAGTATAACGCTGGCAAAGCCGCCTTTGCCAGCGTGGGTATTACAGAACCATGCGCACGATATCGATGTTACCCAGTTCTTCATACAGGGTTTCTACCTGTTCGATATGCGTTGCGGTGATGGTGATAGAAACCGAATGGTAGTTACCTTTGCTGCTGGGTTTCACCGCCGGGGTATAGTCGCCGGGGGCGTGGCGCTGTACCACTTCAACCACTTGATCAACCAGCTCCGGTTGCGCCAGACCCATTACTTTATAGGTGAAGGGGGTAGGGAATTCGAGCAGTTCATTCAGTTTGGTTTTCATGTTGGCTCCGGTGCTTAAAATTGAGAAGAGAAGCCCGCAGGCCGCCCCTACAACAGGTGATGCATAAAAATCGATAAGGGAGGCTTTCCAGCCTCCCCTATACGTTTGAAACGGGGGTTTCTAATTATATGGTATCAGACAGACGATTTTTCAAGCGTCTTAGCCAAACCAGTGGTGGAACATCAGTTTGATGTAATCAATGATACGGCTGAAGAAGCCGCCTTCCTGCACTTCGTTCAGGACCACCAGTGGACGCTGTTCAATGGTTTTGCCATCCAGCTGGAAGTTGATGCTGCCCACAACCTGATTTTTCTGCAGCGGCGCATGCAGTTCGGTATTGGTCAGCACATAGCTGGCTTTCAGGTCTTTCATACGGCCGCGTGGAATGGTCAGGTAGGCATCTTTTTCAACGCCCAACTGGACACGATCGTTGTTACCAAACCAGACCGGCTCAGAAGCGAACTCTTTGCCTGCTTTTAGTGGTGCCACGGTCTCGAAGAAACGGAAGCCCCAGGTCAGCAGCTTTTTGCTTTCGGTTTCGCGACCTTTATAGGTGTGACCGCCCATAACCGCAGAGATCAGACGCATCTGGCCTTCAGTGGCAGAAGCCACCAGGTTGTAACCTGCCGCATCAGTGTGACCGGTTTTGATGCCGTCCACGTTCAGGCTGGTATCCCACAGCAGACCATTACGGTTCATCTGTTTGATATTGTTGAAGGTGAACTCTTTTTCACGGTAGACCGAGTATTCATCCGGCACATCACGAATCAATGCCTGGCCGATCAGCGCCATATCACGCGCTGAGCTGTACTGGCCTTCTGCATCCAGGCCGTGCACGGTCTGGAAGTGGGTGTTTTTCAGACCCAACGCGCCAACGTAGTTATTCATCAGGCTAACAAACGCATCCTGGCTGCCGGCAACGTAATCAGCCATCGCCACACAGGCATCATTCCCTGACTGCAACACGATGCCGCGCGTCAGTTGAGAAACCGGTACGCGATCGCCTGGCTTCAGGAACATCAGTGACGAGCCTTTGAACACCGGATTACCGGTGGCCCATGCGTCTTTACCGACGGTGACGATATCATCGTTATGGATTTTGCCGGCTTTGACCGCCTGACCAATCACATAGCTGGTCATCATTTTGGTCAGACTGGCGGGATCGCGGCGCGCATCGGCGTTCTTTTCTGCCAGGACTTTACCGGAGTTGGCATCGATCAGCACATAAGCTTCAGCATCGATTTCCGGGACGCCCGGGATCATTGTCTTAAGGTTAACATCATCCGCAAAGGCGGCATGGCTGAGAGAAAGGGTGACCAGTGATCCCACTGTCAGGCGTTTCAGAAAACGAGAGGGTTTCAGCGTATTCATGTTAAGGACTACAACATCCGTGGGCTAAGAGTGAAAAAAGTGCCTTACTATAGCAAACGCCCGATCGAGCGACATCTTGCTTTGCAAATCAGTTTCAGCAGTAAAGGTAACTGCCCGTAACATTACGGGCGGGCAGTGGTAATAAATGAGCTCATCTGTGCTTCAGTGGTCAGTCGCTGTTGTAACGCAGCGGCTTCCGCCCGGCTGCTGTACCCGCCGAGTTGAATACGATAAACGTTGCCATTGGCTTCCACATTGCCGGGGACGCCAAAACGTTTACCCAGGCTGGTCGCCAATTGATGGGCGCGCGCTGCATCATTGACTGCCCCGACCTGTACCACATATCCACCGGCGGTACGCGCACTCTGGTTCACGGGTGCAGTGCTGGCTGGAGCAGAAACCGATGCCGCAGCCGGTGCAGCGGACGTTGATTGCGCAGGCGTGGCGGCCGGTTCACTGCCTTCCAGTACGCCGTTGGCTAAAGGCTGAGGTGCGCCGAGGAAGCCGTTGCTCTGTACCGGGGCACCCAGGCCACCGTTGCTCTGCAGGGTACTGTTATCGACTGCGCGGACATCCTGCGGCGCAGGCGCTGGCGTCGTATTGGCGCTGCCACCCATCATCACCATGCCGCCGTTAAGATCCGGACGGGCGGGCAGGGCGTAGCTCTGCTTCGCCACGGTGGTGCCAATAGTACCCGGGCCAGACACGGAACCATCCGGGGCGACTTTGATGTAATCCACACGCACACGCGAATTATTGGAGATATTCAAACGGTCGCCTGCCGCACGAGACAGGTCAATGATGCGGCCGGGCGTATACGGGCCACGGTCATTAACACGCACCACAATCTGGCGGCCATTAGCGAGGTTAGTGACGCGCACATAACTTGGCAATGGCAGCGTTGGGTGTGCTGCAGTTAAGGCATCCGGGTCGTAGGATTCGCCAATCGCCGTGCGATTGCCTTGCGCTTCGGCACCGTACCAGGTGGCCAGTCCGACTTCGCTGTAATTCGAAGGATCTTTGATCACGCGATAATTTTTACCATTAACGCTGTAATCCTGGCTGGTAGAAGGATTGATGGGTTCATAGCGCGGTTCAACGCCTGGAATTTCCACCACCGGGCCATTATAGGCCGGCTGCGGTGGCGCAGTATTACTCTGCTGTTCCGGTGCGGAACAGGCAGCCAGTACCAATGATGCCAGTGCAACCCCAAGCCAATCCTTACGCATGTGCAGCCTCTTAAACGCTTTTAGATAACATTTTTCGATGAGTATGGATCGACATCACGATGCCAAATCCGGCCATTAACACGATCAACGCTGACCCGCCGTAGCTCACCAGCGGCAGCGGAACACCGACCACCGGTAAGATACCACTTACCATACCAATGTTAACGAAAACATAGACGAATAAAATCAACATCAAACCGCCGGCCATCACGCGACCGAACGTGGTTTGCGCGCGCGCCGCAACAATCAGGCCGCGCAAAATCAGCAGCAGATACAGTACCAGTAACACTAATACGCCGACCAGGCCGAGTTCCTCTGCCAGTACCGCAAAGATAAAGTCGGTGTGGCGTTCGGGCAAAAACTCCAGTTGTGACTGGGTGCCATGCAGCCAGCCTTTGCCACGTAAACCCCCGGATCCAATCGCAATCTTGGACTGAATAATGTGATAACCGGCACCGAGCGGGTCACTCTCAGGATCGAGCAGCATCATCACGCGGTCGCGCTGATAATCATGCATCAGGAAGAACCACAGCACCGGAATAAAGGCCGCCACCAGTAGCACCGCCACGGCGATCAGCTTCCAGCTCATGCCCGACAGGAACAACACAAACAGGCCGGATGCGGCGATCAGAATCGAGGTGCCGAGGTCAGGCTGTGCCGCTACCAGCAGCGTCGGCATGAAGATCAGCACCAGCGCGATACCGGTGTTTTTCAGCGTGGGTGGACAGACATCGCGGTTAATAAATCGCGCCACCATCAGCGGAACCGCAATCTTGGCTATCTCGGAGGGCTGGAAACGCACAAAGCCGAGATCGAGCCAGCGCTGAGCCCCTTTACTGATATGGCCAAAGGCATCCACCGCCACCAGTAATATCACGCAGACAATGTAGAGATAGGGCGCCCAACTTTCATAAACGCGCGGCGGCACCTGCGCCATGACCAGCATGATGATCACGCCCATGGCAATCTGACCGAGTTTACGCTCCATCATGCCGGGATCCTGACCGCTGGCGCTCCAGATGACGATGGCGCTGTAAGCCAGTAGCGCAAGGATGATCAGCATAAACAGGGGATCGATATGGATACGCGTCCAGATCGATCTTTTCTGCGGGCTATCGTTCATGGACATCTTTATTCACCTTCGTAGCCAGGCGGCGTCGGTGCGGCTTCAGGCAGCACGGTATTGTTGTCGCCTAACATTATGTGGTCGAGAATCTGACGCATCACCGTACCCACTGCCGGGCCGGCACCGCCGTTCTCCAGAATCATGGTCACGGCAACGCGCGGTTTATCGTAAGGCGCGAATGCCGTCATTAACTTATGGTCACGCAAGCGTTCAGCAATTTTGTGCGCGTTATAGGTTTCGTTCTCTTTCAGACCGAATACCTGCGCAGTACCGGATTTCGCAGCGATTTTGTAAGGTGCATCGGCAAAACTCTTGTGCGCCGTCCCGTTCGCGCGGTTGGCCACGCCGTACATGCCATCTTTGGCTATTTCCCAGTATCCCGAGTGAATATCGCCAATCGGCGCATCCGGCGGCTGACGATACGGCACCATGGTTTGGCCTTCACGGGTGGCGCGCAGTAAATGCGGCACTTTGATGATGCCGTCATTGATGAGAATCATCATGGCTTTGTTCATCTGCACTGGCGTTGCAGTCCAGTAACCCTGACCAATGCCCACCGGAATGGTGTCACCCTGATACCACGGCTTCTTAAAGCGCTTCAGCTTCCACTCACGTGTTGGCATGTTGCCGGGACTTTCCTGCGGCAAATCAATACCGGTGCGATGGCCATAGCCAAATTTGGTCATCCACTCAGACAGGCGATCGATGCCCATATCGTAGGCGACCTGATAGAAGAAGGTATCGGCAGATTCTTCCAGCGATTTGGTGACATTCAGACGGCCGTGTCCCCATTTTTTCCAGTCGCGGTAGCGCTTTTCCGAACCGGGCAATTGCCACCAGCCGGGGTCAAACAGGCTGGTATTGCGGTTAATCACCCCTGCACTCAGCGCAGAGACGGCAACATAAGGTTTCACCGTTGAAGCTGGCGGGTAGGATGCCTGTAACGCGCGGTTATACAGCGGACGGTTCTCATCGCTCAGCAGGGCTTTGTAATCCTTGCTGGAGATGCCATCAACAAATAGATTGGGGTCGTAGCTGGGTGTGGACACCAGCGCCAGAATTTCACCGGTGCGTGGATCGCTGACCACGACGGCGGCGCGGCTGCCGGTCAACAAGGTTTCGATATACTGCTGCAGTTTCAGGTCAACGGTCAGGTAGATATCACGGCCGGCCTGTGGAGATTGCTCATGCAACTGACGGATCACCCGGCCACGGTTGTTAACTTCAACCTCTTCATAGCCGGTTTTGCCATGCAGCACATCTTCGTAATAGTTTTCGATACCGAGCTTGCCGATATCATGCGTTGCGGCATAGTTAGGCCATTTACCTTCATCATCGAGGCGTTTAACGTCACGATCGTTAATTTTAGAGACGTAGCCCACCACATGCGTCAGCGTCTGACCGTAGGGATAATAGCGGCGCTGATAACCTTTCACTTCCACACCGGGGAAGCGGTACTGATTGACGGCAAAGCGCGCCACCTGCACTTCGTTGAGTGCGATTTTAATCGGAATGGAGGTGAAACGACGTGAGCGCTTACGCTCTTTTTCAAAGGCGTCGAGATCGTCGTCCGTCAGATCCAGCACCGGGCGCAGATCCTGCAGCGTCTGCTTCAGGTCATCGACTTTTTCGGGCACCAGTTCAGCCTGGTAAATGGTGCGGTTCAGCGCCAGCGGGACGCCGTTGCGATCAAAGATGATGCCGCGGCTGGGCGCAACCGGCACCAGCTTGATGCGGTTCTCATTGGAACGGGTGCTGTAATCGTCAAAACGCAGAATTTGCAGATGATAGAGGTTGACCACCAGCACGCTGGAGAGCAGGAAAATGCCAACAAAAGCCACCAAAGCCCGGCGGACAAAGAGTTTCTGTTCGGCAGTGTAATCGCGAAAGGCGTTGCTCTGTAATTTCATCCGCTGCGTTTATTGTCTGGAGGTTGTCAGGCGTTTATTCACGGTGATAAGGATGATTCGTGGTGATGCTCCAGGCACGATACAGGCTTTCGGCTACCAGCACACGCACCAGCGGGTGAGGCAACGTCAACGTGGACAGTGACCAGCTTTGCTCGGCAGCGGCTTTACAGGCCGGCGCCAGTCCTTCCGGGCCGCCAATCAACAAGCTGACATCGCGGCCATCTTGTTTCCAGCGCTCAAGCTGTTGCGCCAGCTGTGGGGTTTCCCACGGCTGCCCTGGAATATCCAGCGTGACGATGCGATTGCCTTTGCCGACGGCCGCTAACATCGCTTCACCCTCTTTTTCCAGGATACGCTTGATGTCCGCGTTCTTGCCGCGTTTACCCGCGGGCACTTCGGTCAGTTCAAACGGCATATCCTTGGGGAAGCGGCGCAGATACTCCATGAAACCGGTCTGAACCCAGTCAGGCATTTTGGTGCCGACGGCCACAAGCTGCAGTTTCAAGGCTTAGCTCCAGAGCTTTTCCAGCTCATACAGCTGGCGGCTCTCTTCCTGCATCACGTGTACGATCACTTCGCCAAGATCAACGACGACCCAATCAGCGGCAGCTTTACCGTCCACGCCCAGCGGTTTTAAACCCGCGGCACGGGATTCCTGAACCACGTGATCGGCGATCGAAACCACATGACGCGTCGACGTGCCGGTGCAGATGATCATGCAATCGGTGATGCTCGATTTGCCCTGAACATCCACAGCAATGATGTCCTGGCCTTTAATATCGTCAATCTTATCAATAACGAAATCTTGGAGTGCTTTACCTTGCAAAAGGTTCCCCTTAAAAACAGGTGATTACGAGAAGGCTGAATGCCCGGAAAACATAGCCTAAAATGAAGCGGCGCAGTATAGCACGCAACGATCAACCGCGATATAAGCCAGCGCGATCGATGTAGTCGATAATCGCATCGGGCAGCAGATCGGTGCAAGATTGACCCAGGTGACGACGCTGGCGTATTTCCGTGGCGGAGATGTCGAACAGCGGCGTATCAGCCAGCCAGATACGGCCTGCCGGTGCATGATGCAACTGTTCTGCGTGCTGTGCACGATGCGCATCCAGCCACTGCTGCATCTCAGAAGTTTCCATCTGCGTCGCATAGCCCGGTCGCTGGCACACCAACAGATGGCACAGAGAGAGGAGATCCTGCCAGCGATGCCATTTGGCTAACGTTAGCAGAGAATCTTGTCCGATGATAAACCCGAGGGGCTGTTCTGCGCCGCGTTCCGCACGGAGTGCTTCAAGCGTTGCGACCGTCCATGACGGCGTATCCCGTTCCAGCTCGCGCGTATCAATATCAAACAGGGGGCGGGTCGCAATCGCGCAGCGCAGCATTTCCACGCGCTGCCGGGCACTGGCTTCAGGCTGTGGCCGATGCGGTGGCACGTTGTTGGGCAGCAGCGTGACCTTTTTGAGCCCTACCTGTTGTGCCAGCGCTTCCACCGGGCGCAGGTGGCCAAAGTGGATAGGATCGAAGGTGCCGCCAAACAGCGCGTAAAGTTTAGACATCTGTAAAGCTTAGGGGAAAATCGCGGTGACACAGCAGCAGCGACAAGGTTTCAAGCTGCGGCCAGAGGTTTTGACCGTAATCCTGCTTCATGGTCAGCTCCAGTTCGGCGAGCAGATGCACAGCGCGTTGCAGACGACGTGCATCAAGGCGTTGCAGCGCATCGGTAAACAGCGCGCGGCGGTTCTGCCAGATGCGTTGTTGATCCATCAGCGCTCGCAGACCCTGTTTACCCTGATTGCGTTGCAAATGCAGCAGCGTCAATAAATCACGTTGCAAAGAACGCAGCAAAATCACCCCTTCAGCATCCTCTTTTTCCAGCTGATGCAGAATATGCAGGGCACGTTTGCTTTTTCCCGCCAGCAGGGCATCCACCCAGTGGAATGGGGTGAAGTGTGCTGCGTCATTCACCGCGTCCTCTACCCGGGGCAGAGTGAGCTTGCCATCCGGCCACAGCAGTGACAAGCGCTCCAGCGCCTGCGCCAGCGCCAGCAGGTTGCCTTCATAGCAGTAGCACAGCAGTTGAATCGCCGCGTCATCAACACTCAGCTTCATGGCTTTGGCGCGGCTCGCGACCCAGCGCGGCAGCTGCGCTTGTTCGGGCGTCTGACAGGGAACCAGCACGGCATGGGCGCTCAGCGCTTTAAACCAGGCGCTGTTTTCCTGCGCTTTGGTCAGTTTTGCCATGCGCAGCACCAGCAGGATATCGCTGTGCAGCAGGCTGGCGAGTTTGACCAGTTGCTCGGCCATCGCTGCATTGGCACCGTTTTCTGGCAGTTGCAGCGTTAAGGTCTGGCGTTGTGTGAACAGGCTGAGTGCCTGACAGCTGGCAAAGATCGCATCCCAGTCGGTTTGCGCATCAAGAGTGACACTGAAGTGTTCTTCAAAGCCTTGAGAAGAGGAGGCCGCGCGAATGGCGTCGGCACTTTCCTGAATCAGCAGCGGTTCATTGCCGGTCAGAAAATAACAGGCGCGCAGCCCCTCACGAAGCTGCGCGCTCAGTTGTTCAGGATAAATCCTGATCATTGCAGACTGGTTGCTGACGAAGAGGACACTTCTGGTGAATTCTCACCTGGTGCGATGACCTCCGGCTGTGGCAACGTGTCTTTGTTGCTTTCCTGCGCGGCATGAACCGTTAACAGTTTACGCACCAGTTGCTCGGCGGCACGCTGACGCATCTCCTGCACGATCATGTCTTGCTCGGCATCCTTCGCCAGTGCGGCATTCGGGTTGTCGAAGAAAGAACGGTACACGGTGGTGCTGATCGGGTAGATGCCTTTGCCCGGGATCAGAACCTGCGCGGTCACTGTCATCACTAGTGAATACTCAGCAGTGGTGCCGCTGATAAACACTGACGCGGTATCACGTCCCTGCACCTCTGCGCCTAAGCGCAGAGTCGGGTATTTGGCACTGGCCTGTTTGCTGTCATCAACAATGGTGACATCGTTGATACGCAGCTGTTGGCGCACGGTGCGCGCCATTGGGCCATACGGGTCGCCACTCTGGACGATCAGCGTTTTCATCTCGTTCGGCACCATGGTGGTGCCGCGCGGGTGAAAACCACAGCCTGCGGTGATCATCACCGCAAGCAGGACAAACAGCCTGATAATCAGTTGTCGCACAGTTCCTCCTGAACTTAACCTACGACCAGGTTAAGCAGTTTGCCAGGGACATAAATCACTTTACGAAGTGTGACGCCTTCCAGATATTTCGCCACAATGTGCTCCTGCGCAGCACGCGCCTGAACCTGCTCCTGCGTAGCATCCGGCGCAACGGTAATCTTGCCGCGCACTTTGCCATTCACCTGTACAACGACCAGCAGTGAATCTTCTACCATCGCGGATTCATCCGCAACCGGCCAGCTGGCTTCATCTACGTTACCTTCTCCACCCAGCGCCTGCCACAGCACATAGCTGGCGTGCGGCGTGAACGGATAGAGCAGACGAACGACCGCCACCAGCGCTTCCTGCATCAGTGCGCGATCCTGCTCGCTTTCCTGCGGGGCACGAGTCAGCTTGTTCATCAACTCCATGATGGCAGCGATAGCAGTGTTGAACGTCTGGCGACGACCCACGTCATCGGCCACCTTGGCGATGGTTTTGTGCAGATCGCGACGCAGCGCTTTCTGATCGTCGTTCAGTGCATTGAGGTCCAGCGCCACGGTGGCACCCTTCGCCACGTGTTCGTAGGCCAGTTTCCACACGCGCTTCAGGAAGCGGTTCGCACCTTCGACACCAGATTCCTGCCATTCCAGCGTCATTTCTGCTGGTGAAGCAAACATCATGAACAAACGCACGGTATCGGCACCGTAACGTTCAACCATCAGCTGTGGATCGATGCCGTTGTTTTTCGACTTGGACATCTTGCTCATGCCGGCATAAACCACTTCGCGGCCTGCGTTGTCGACAGCCTTAACAATACGACCTTTTTCATCGCGCTCAACGCTAACATCAACCGGAGAAACCCAGTTACGCTCGCCGCTCGCGCCGGTGTAATAGAACGCATCGGCCAGTACCATGCCCTGACACAGCAGACGTTTGGCTGGCTCATCAGAGTTCACCAGGCCCGCGTCACGCAGCAGCTTGTGGTAGAAGCGGAAGTACATCAGGTGCATGATGGCGTGTTCGATACCACCGACATACTGATCCACTGGCAGCCAGTAGTTCGCGGCGGCAGGATCCAGCATGCCTTCGTTGTAGTTGGCACAGGTGTAACGCGCGTAATACCAGGATGACTCCATAAAGGTGTCAAAGGTATCGGTTTCGCGCAGCGCTGGCTGGCCGTTAACCGTGGTTTTCGCCCACTCAGGATCGGCTTTGATCGGGCTGGTGATACCGTCCATCACCACATCTTCTGGCAGAATCACTGGCAGCTGATCTTCTGGCGTTGGCATCACCGTGCCGTCTTCCAGTGTCACCATTGGGATTGGCGCACCCCAGTAACGCTGACGGGACACACCCCAGTCGCGCAGACGATAGTTGACTTTACGCACGCCAACGCCTTTCGCCGCCAATGCATCAGCAATGGCGTTGAAGCCTGCCTGATGATCCAGACCGTTGAACTCACCCGAGTTGAACAGCGCGCCTTTATCGGTCATCGCCGCTTCGCTCAGGTCAGGCGTTGAACCATCCAGATTCAGGATCACTGGCTTGATGTTCAGGTTGTACTTGGTGGCGAACTCCCAGTCACGCTGGTCATGCCCTGGAACTGCCATGACTGCGCCGGTGCCGTATTCCATCAGGACAAAGTTAGCAACCCAGACCGGGATCTCTTCGCCCGTCAGCGGATGGATAGCAAACAGGCCGGTGGCCATGCCTTTCTTCTCCATCGTCGCCATATCCGCTTCAGCCACTTTTGTGGTGCTGCACTCGGCGATAAAATCAGACAACGCAGGGTTGCTGGCCGCAGCCTGGCGCGCCAGTGGGTGACCGGCTGCCACCGCAACGTAGGTCGCACCGAGGAAGGTGTCCGGACGTGTGGTGTAAACCGTTAATTTCTCTTCGCTGTACGCCACATCGAAAGTGATTTCCACGCCTTCAGAACGACCAATCCAGTTACGCTGCATGGTCTTGACCGTTTCAGGCCAGTCTTCCAGCTTATCCAGATCGTTGAGCAGCTCTTCCGCGTAAGCGGTGATTTTCACGAACCACTGAGGGATCTCTTTGCGCTCAACTTTGGTGTCACAGCGCCAGCAGCAGCCGTCGATAACCTGTTCGTTAGCCAGCACGGTTTGGTCATGTGGGCACCAGTTCACCGCTGAGGTCTTTTTGTAGACCATGCCTTTTTCATACAGCTTGGTGAAGAACCACTGTTCCCAGCGATAGTACTCTGGCTGGCAGGTCGCCAATTCACGGCTCCAGTCATAGCCAAAGCCCAGCAGTTTGAGCTGGTTCTTCATGTATTCGATGTTGTCATAAGTCCATGGTGCGGGCGCGGTGTTGTTTTTTACCGCAGCGCCTTCGGCTGGCAGACCAAATGCATCCCAGCCAATCGGCTGCAGGACATTTTTACCCAGCATGCGCTGATAGCGCGCAATCACATCGCCGATGGTGTAGTTACGCACGTGGCCCATGTGTAGGCGGCCAGAAGGATAGGGCAGCATAGAAAGGCAGTAGTATTTCTCTTTGCCTTCCTGCTCGGTCACTTTAAAGGTTTCGTTTTCGTCCCAGTGCTGTTGGACGCGGGATTCTATCTCTTCCGGGCGGTATTGCTCTTGCATGGCTGCCTGTGGTCCTTTATGAAAATCGTTAACCCTGAATAGTTCGCGTCACAGGAAGGCGGCAAAGGTGTGAATACACTCGCGCTTAACGAAGTAAGCGATGGCGTGAACACGTGCAGCCAACGCACCTGCGACTTGAAGTATGACGGGTTCGCATACATTTAGATCCGCATAGCATACCCATAAGGCTCTTCCTCAACAACATTTCACGCCCCGGCAGAGCGGATTTCTACTCATTGCGCCGCCGCTTTCACCCTTTTGCGATTTACTCCGCTTTCGTCACGGCAAATATGACAGAACAGCTAAACTTACTATCAGCTATTCCCGCGGAAAGGAGAACAAAATGAATAACGTGGCGCAGGAGTATCGTGCAACGATAGCGGCATTAACCCAGCGGCTGGAGCAGGGCGAGCGTGATGTTGATGCCCTGGTTGCTGAGGCACGGCAGGATTTATTAGCGAAAAAGACGCTGACCTCTTCTGAAGTGAATGAGGTGATGCGGGCAGTCAGGCGCGATCTACATGAGTTCGCGCTCAGCTATCAGGAATCTTCAGATGTGCTCGGTGACTCCGTATTTTTGCGCGTGATTCGCGAGAGCGTGTGGAAAGAACTGGCGGATATCACTGACAAAAGCCAGTTAGAGTGGCGCGAGGTGTTTCAGGATCTACGACATCACGGTGTTTATCAAAGCGGTGAAGTGGTGGGATTGGGCAACCTGGTGTGTGAGAAGTGCGGTTTTACCCGGGCGATCTATACACCGGAGAGCTTAACGCGCTGCCCGGAGTGTGGGCACGATCATTTCCAGCGTCAGCCTTTTGAACCTTAATGAGCAGAAAACCCTAAGATGAATCGCGCCGCTGCGTGCGTGATGGGAAATCACAGCCATGCAGCGGCGCGATGGATGGCGCTAATTAATGCAGGATCTTCGCGAGGAAGTCTTTTGCGCGGTCGGACTGCGGGTTATTAAAGAAGTCATCTTTGTTAGTGTCTTCGACAATTTTCCCTTCATCCATAAAGATCACGCGATTGGCCACTTTGCGCGCAAAGCCCATCTCGTGCGTCACCACCATCATGGTCATGCCTTCGTTCGCCAACTCCACCATGACGTCCAGCACTTCGTTGATCATCTCTGGGTCGAGCGCAGATGTCGGTTCGTCAAACAGCATCGCGATGGGGTCCATACACAGCGCACGGGCAATCGCCACACGCTGTTGCTGGCCGCCCGAGAGCTGTCCAGGGAACTTCTCCGCATGCGCAGCCAGACCAACACGCGTCAGCAGCTTGAGACCCTTCTCACGCGCAGCGGCTTTATCACGCTTTAACACTTTGACCTGCGCCAGCACCAGGTTATCGACAATGCTGAGGTGCGGGAACAGTTCGAAGTGCTGGAACACCATACCGACCTTGCTGCGCAGTTGCGCCAGGTTGGTTTTCTTGTTGTTCACTTCGGTACCGTTAACCTGAATGCTGCCTTCCTGCACCGGTTCCAGACCATTCACCGTTTTAATCAAGGTTGACTTACCTGAGCCGGACGGTCCACAGACCACCACTACTTCACCTTTTTTCACTTCGGTGGAGCAGTTGGTCAGCACCTGAAAGTGACCATACCACTTAGAAACATTTTTCAGGCTAATCATTTAAACCGTCCTCTTTCTTTTCAGATAGCTAACCAACAGCGAAGCGCTCAGGCTGATCACAAAATAGACCAGACCGGCAAACAGAACCATTTCAACCTGGGTACCGTCACGTTCGCCAATCGTCGAAGCGGTACGGAAGAAGTCAGCCAGGCTTAACACATACACTAGCGACGTATCCTGGAACAACACAATGCCCTGCGTCAGCAGCAGTGGCACCATGGCGCGGAACGCCTGCGGCAGGATGATCAATTTCATTGATTGCCAGTGCGTCATACCCAACGCCAGCGCAGCATTCGACTGTCCGCGTGAGATGCTCTGGATACCCGCACGGATGATTTCCGAATAGTAGGCCGCTTCAAACAGTGCAAAAGCGATCATGGCGGAAATCAGGCGAATGTCAGTTTTGGGGGAAAGTCCCAATACCTGTTGCAGTAATGCAGGCACCACCAGATAGAACCACAGCAGCACCATCACCAGCGGCACGGAGCGGAACAGGTTGACGTACAGCTTAGCGAACCAGCGAATCGGCGCGAACGGCGACAGACGCATCACGGCCAGAATCGTGCCCCAGATAATGCCGAACACCACGGCGACGGCGGTAATCTTGAAGGTGATGATCAAGCCATTCCACAAATAGGGCAGGCTGGGAGGAATCGAACTCCAGTCAAAATCGTACATTATTTGCCTCCCAGATTGCCGGGCAGGCGAATTTTACGTTCTACCAAACTCATAATCAGCATGATCACCAGGTTAATACCCACGTAAGCCAGGGTAATGGCGGTGAAGGATTCATAGGCGTGCGCCGAGTAGTCGAGCAACTTACCGGCCTGCGCCGCCATATCCACCAGACCAATGGTCGAAGCGATGGCCGAGTTTTTCACCAGGTTCAGCATTTCCGAGGTCATCGGCGGCACAATCACGCGATAGGCATTAGGCAGCAGCACGTAGCGATAAGTTTGCGGCAGCGTCAATCCCATCGCCAACCCTGCGTTTTTCTGACCGCGTGGCAGTGATTGAATCGCGGCACGGACCTGTTCGCAAACACGGGCAGCAGTGAACAAGCCGAGGCAAATGGTTGAGGAAACAAAGAACTGAATATTGGGGTCCAGTTCTGCTTTAAACCACATCCCCAGTTTTTCGCCAACCAGTTCTGGCGCCACCAGATACCAGAAGAAGAACTGGACGATCAGCGGGATATTACGAAACAGTTCCACGTAGCAGGTACCAATGGTCGACAGCAGTCGATTGGGCACGGTACGCAGAATGCCAAAGAAGGAACCTACCAGGAAGGCGATAATCCAGGCGCAGCAGGAAACCGCAACGGTAACCTGAAATCCGGACCACAGCCAGCCGAGGTAGGTCGTATTGCCGAACGGGGCCTGTTGTAAAAAGATGCCCCAGTTCCAATCGATACCCATAACGAGCTCCGGTAAAAAAAGGGTAGCGAGGCTACCCATAAGATTGTTGAGCGGTGTCTTGCGTCCTGCTTCAGGGGAACGACCTGTTGCAGTCTGTCTGTCCGCACCGCGTGTTCAGCAATCGAGAGGGCAGCCTAACTGCCCTTGTTTTCATTGTTAATTCAGAGTGCTTTGTCGTTTGGTGCTTTGAACAGTGCCTGCATGTCGGATGACAGCTCAAAGTTCATGTTCAGATTCTTCGGTGGAATCGGCTGTTTGAACCAGGTGTCGAACCACTTAGCGGCTTCACCCGAGGTCTGCGCTTTCGCGATGGTTTCATCCATCAGCTGTTTGAACTGCGGGTCTTCTTTACGCAGCATGCAGCCGTAAGCTTCTTTTGACTGTGGAGTGCCGGTAATTTCCCAGTTATCTGGTTTCTTCGCTTTGGCACGTTCACCCGCCAGCAGGGCATCATCCATCATAAAGGCCACGGCACGACCGGTTTCCAGCGTACGGAAAGAATCGCCATGGTCTTTGGCGCTGATGATGCGCATGTCCATTTTCTTCTCATCGTTCAGCTTGTGCAGCAGAACTTCAGAAGTGGTACCAGAGGTCACGACAACGGTTTTGCCTTTCAGGTCCGCGAAATCTTTGATGTCGCCACCTTTCTTCACCAGCAGACGCGTACCGATGATAAATACGGTATCGGAGAAGGCGGCTTGCTGCTGACGCTCCAGGTTATTGGTGGTAGAACCACATTCAAAATCGTAAGTGCCGTTCTGCAGTAGTGGGATACGGTTCTGAGAGGTGATCGGCAGCATTTTTACCTGAAGATCAGGCTTGTTCAGTTTGGCTTTGATCGCCGCTACGATGGCGTTTGAGTAGTCTTGTGAATAGCCAACCACTTTTTGCTGGTTGTCGTAGTAAGAAAAGGGAACTGATGACTCACGATGCCCAACGACGATCACGCCGCTATCATTAATTTTTTTCAGGGTGCCGGTGAGATCTTCCGCCTGGGCCGCTCCCGCTGCTGCTCCCAACAGCAGAAGAGATAATGCCACTTTGCGTGTCTGCATGTTCCTACTCCTTTGAATGGATGTCGCGCAGAACATAAACTGCGCAGATTGTGATGTTGTGTGTATTTCGTGCTGCTTTTTTAGTTATCCCTTAGCGCAACTGCGCGCAGGATAGTGATTAACATAGCGAATTGTTAACGCAATGAAACAAAAAAGTTTGTTTTTTGCGAGCCGCTCCGCACCATTAAGAGGCAATGAAAAGCCATTGCGCCGTTTCGGTGCGTGTCAGTGCCAAATAATAGTGCGTGAACATGGCATTACGCTGACAAAACGCTGATGTTGATAAAATCACTGAAATAATTAGCAATGATCGTGCCAGCACGGTGAAATGCGCGAAAAAGCCAGCAGAGAATCTGGTAAAGCGTAGCCGATGGGAGCGGAAAACAGCGCAAAAAAAAGGCGAAGTGAGCACTTCGCCTGTCAGAATGTGATCGGAGTGTCAGTGGCGGCGACGAATAATCGCCAGGACGATGCCGATCAACGTCAGAATCCATACCGGCCAGATGCCTGCTTTGGCATAAGGGGTTTCACCGGTGGTGGGTGTGACCCTGGCTTCCAGCACGTCACGCGTGAACTGCGGGATCTCTTTTTCAACCTCGCCGTTGGCATTCACTACCGCGGTGACACCGTTATTGGTGGATCGCAACAGCGGACGGCCCAGTTCCAGTGCACGCATACGCGCCATCTGGAAGTGCTGCCATGGGCCGATGGAGTGACCGAACCAGGCATCGTTAGACACCGTCAGCAGGAAATTGGTATTAGGGCGGAAGTTAGCGCGCACCTGCTCGCCCAACACAATCTCGTAGCAGATGGCGCTGGTGAGGTCATAACCCGCCACCTTCAACTGCGGCTGCACATAGGCGCCACGGCTGAACGACGACATTGGCAGATCGAAGAACGGCGCCAGCGGACGCAGCAAGTCTTCAAGCGGCACAAACTCCCCGAACGGCACCAGATGGTTTTTCTGATAACGGTTATGGCTTTGGTAGCTATAAGGTTGCTCGCCGCCCAGCACAATCACGGAGTTGTAATCGTGGTAGCGGTTATCCCCTTCAACGCGTGAATCGACAATCCCGGTAATTAACGCGCTGCCGCGCTCGCGCAGTTCTGCGTCCAGCGCTTTGAGGAACGGCTGCTGATTGCTTTCCAGGTCGGTAATCGCCGATTCAGGCCAGATAATGATGGGCGCTTTGCCCATATAAGGCTGGCTGTAAGAGGTGTACACGCGCAACGTATTCAACAACTGCTGCGGATCCCACTTCATCGACTGTGGAATGTTGCCTTGTACCATCGCCACATCCACGCTGCGTTCCGGCAACGGCTGATACCATTGCAACATGCGCAGTGGCCATGGCAGCAGCAACAATACTGCGGCGGCCACCAGGCTCTTCACCGTGCGATGATAAAGCGCATGCACCAGCAGACCGGCGATCATCATTAACAGGAAAGTGATGGTTTCGACGCCTGCCAGCGGCGCAAGGCCTTTGAGCGGACCGTCGATCTGGCTATAGCCGAACTGCAGCCACGGGAATCCGGTCAGAATCCAGCCACGCAGAAATTCGCTGATTTGCCACAATGCCGGTGCAGCTAACACCAGACGCCACAAGGTCGCGCGGGGCCACAGGCGATTAAGTACCGCCGCAAACAGCATCGGATAGATGGCGAGATATGCGGCCAGCAATATCACCAGGAAGACGTTAACCGGGCCGGGCATACCGCCGAAGGTGGCGATGCTGACGTAAACCCAATTAATGCCACTGCCGAACAGACCAAAGCCCCAGACGAAGCCAATCGCGGCGGCTTGTGGGCTACGGCGATCCAGTAGCAGCAACTGCAGTCCCGCCAGGGAAACTAATGCGGCAGGCCAAAAATCGTAAGGGGAAAAGGAAAGGGTGCCAACGGCACCCGTAATCAAAGCCAGCAGCAGGCGAACCCGCTGCTGCGAGTATAGAGAGGCTAAAGCCATAAAATTATTCGTCTTCCAGTTGCGGTTGTGGAGAGTCTTCCGGAATTTTCACATGCACCTGGATGATACGGCGGCTGTCGGCCATCGCGACTTTGAATTGGTAACCATCAATGTCGATGCTCTCACCGCGCGCGGGAAGGTGGCCGAATCCCTGCATCACCAGACCGCCAATGGTATCCACTTCATCATCACTGAAGCTGGTACCAAATACCTCGTTAAAATCCTCGATAGGCGCAAGCGCACGTACGGTATAGGTATGGCGGTTTAACTGACGGATATCACGATCTTCTTCATCGTCATATTCATCTTCAATTTCACCGACAATCAATTCGAGGATATCTTCAATCGTGACCAGCCCGGAAACGCCACCGAATTCGTCAATGACGATCGCCATATGATAGCGCTGGGAACGGAACTCTTTCAGCATGCGGTCGACACGCTTACTTTCAGGCACGACAACGGCGGTGCGCAGCACTTTCTCAATGCTGAAAGGTTCAGACGCGCTGCTCATAAACGGCAGCAGGTCTTTGGCCATCAAAATGCCTTCGACGTGGTCTTTATCTTCGCTGATCACCGGGAAGCGTGAGTGGGCGGAATCAATAATGACCGCGAGACACTCTTCAAGGCTTTGGTTGCGTTTAAGGGTGATCATCTGGGAGCGCGGGATCATGATGTCACGCACACGCTGTTCGGCAATATCCAGAACCCCTTCGAGCATGTCGCGGGTGTCCTGATCGATCAGCTCTTTTTGCTCAGAATCGCGGATCAGTCCCAGTAGCTCATCACGGTTTTTAGGTTCACCGTGAAAAAGTTGGTTAATTAACAGGGAGAAAAATCCCTTTTTACTACTGGGTGCGTCGCTGTTTTGAGAATGGTCGTCGCTCATGGCGTTTTTATTTCGTTCTCTCTGGTGAGGGAAAGGAACTGCTGGCATCCGCGCCAGCAGCGCAATAACCTGAACCTAAGGGGATCAGGCGTCTTCTTTCTCCGAAATGTACGGGTCAGGATAACCAAGAGCAAGCATTATCTCGGTCTCCAGCGCCTCCATTTCTTCGGCTTCTTCGTCTTCAATATGGTCATAGCCCAGCAGATGTAGCGTACCGTGGACCACCATATGAGCCCAGTGGGCTTCAACGGTTTTGCCTTGTTCTTCCGCTTCTTGCTCAACAACCTGACGACAAATAATCAGGTCGCCCAGCAGTGGCAACTCAATCCCGGGTGGCGCTTCAAACGGGAAAGAGAGCACGTTGGTCGGCTTATCCTTACCGCGATAAGTCAGATTAAGCTCATGACTCTCCGCTTCATCCACCAGACGGATGGTGACTTCACTTTCCGGCTGGAAAGGCGTAACGGCAGCTTCGAGCCAGCGCTGGAAAGCAGGTTCGGCTGGCAGGCCATTTTCATCGGCACAGGCCAACTGTAAATCTAAAATCACCGCGCTCATGAAGGCTCCTGCGGGCTGGATGGGGCGGCAAGTTGAGACGCCAGCGCTTCACGCTTGCGCTCTTCTGCCAGTTTGTCACGGCGTTTCTGATCGGCTTCTTCCCACGCTTCATAAGCATTCACGATGCGTGCGACAACCGGATGACGCACCACGTCTTCGCTGTGGAAAAAGTTAAAACTGATTTCATCGACTTCCGCCAAAACCTCAATGGCATGACGCAGGCCGGATTTGGTGCTGCGCGGCAGGTCAATCTGTGTGACGTCACCGGTGATCACCGCTTTGGAGTTGAAACCGATACGAGTCAGGAACATCTTCATCTGCTCGATGGTGGTGTTCTGACTCTCATCGAGAATCACAAAGGCGTCATTGAGTGTGCGGCCGCGCATGTAAGCGAGCGGGGCCACTTCAATGACATTGCGCTCCATCAGCTTCTCCACGCGCTCAAAGCCGAGCATTTCAAACAAGGCATCGTAGAGCGGACGCAGATAAGGATCGACTTTCTGGCTCAGGTCTCCCGGCAGGAAGCCCAGTTTCTCACCGGCCTCTACCGCAGGACGCGTCAACAGAATACGGCGAATTTCCTGACGTTCGAGGGCATCAACAGCAGCGGCCACCGCCAGATAGGTTTTACCGGTACCGGCTGGACCCACACCGAAGGTGATGTCATGGTCGAGGATATTCGCCACGTACTGTGCCTGGTTTGGCGTACGAGGTTTAATCACACCGCGCTTGGTTTTGATGTGTATCGCCTTACCAAACTCCGGCACGCTTTCGGCGGTTTGCTCCAGTACACGGCTCTCTTTGATCGCCAGATGCACCTGGTCCGGTTCAATATCCGGGATTTGACCACGCACAGGTGCGGTGCTCACGTACAGGTCACGCAGAATGTTGATGGCCGCGTCGACGCTGAGCGATCGGCCCACCAGTTTGAAATGGTTGTCCCGGCGGTTGATTTCGACACCGAGGCGTTTTTCCAGCTGCTTCACATTGTCATCAAACGGACCGCACAGGCTCATCAGTCGGCGGTTATCAGCCGGTTCAAGGGCGATTTCACGAGTTTCGATATTCAAATGAATCCTTTGGGTCACTCAGGGCCAGTTGAAGAAGGTGTATCCAATGCTTCATTACAGACATAAGCATCTATACCCGTCATATTTCAAGGTGCAGGTGCGTTGGCTGCACTCATTCACCCCAGTCACTTACCGGAGTAAGCTCCAGGGGATTCATTCCCTTGCCGCCTTCCTGAACCTTGAATGATTTAGGGTATATACGGAATTATTTATGGGGCAATGCCCGGCTGCAAGTTGCAAAAGCGATATTTGGGCGTTGCAGGTGGAATGCAAGGGGCACGGGATGAAACGGGCGGCAGCATCTTGTGCACTGCCGCGCAAAGCGTGGGATATCAAGGTTGGTAGAGACCGACACCGATGTCATTTTCACGGCGCGTACGGGCTATGACGGCATCGGGGCTTTGGCTGACACGCAAGGCCATTTCATCTTCGGTGCGGATCAGTTTGCCGCGCAGCGAGTTGGCATGAACATCGACAATTTCAACGTCGACAAACTTACCGATCATTTCAACAGGCGCTTCGAAGTTCACCACGCGGTTGTTGTCGGTGCGCCCGGTGAGTTCCATGACATTTTTACGTGAGATACCTTCAATCAGCACACGCTGCGTGGTGCCGAGCATGCGACGACTCCACGCCATCGCCTGCTGATTGAGGCGATCCTGCAGAATATACAGGCGTTGCTTTTTCTCTTCTTCCGAAACATCGTCAGGCAAATCAGCGGCAGGCGTACCCGGACGGGCCGAGTAGATAAAGCTGAAGCTGACATCGAAATTCACGTCGCCCACCAGTTTCATGGTCTGCTCAAAATCCTGCTGCGTTTCGCCAGGGAAACCAATGATGAAATCTGAACTCATCTGAATATCAGGACGTGCTTTCTGCAGCTTGCGGACGATGGCTTTATATTCCAGCGCGGTGTGCGCACGCTTCATCAGCGTCAGGATACGATCGGCACCGCTCTGAACGGGTAAGTGCAGGAAGCTCGCCAGCTCTGGCGTGTCACGGTAGACATCAATAATGTCATCAGTGAATTCAATCGGATGGCTGGTGGTAAAGCGGATGCGGTCGATGCCATCAATGGCCGCCACCAGACGCAACAGTTCCGCGAAGCTGCAGAGCTGGTCATCAAAGGTCGTGCCGCGATAGGCGTTGACGTTTTGGCCCAGTAAATTCACTTCTCGCACGCCCTGCGCAGCCAGTTGCGCGATTTCCAACAGAATATCGTCACAGGGACGGCTCACTTCCTCGCCTCGGGTGTAAGGCACCACGCAGAAAGTACAGTATTTGTTACAGCCTTCCATAATGGAGACAAAGGCCGTCGGGCCTTCTGCACGCGGTTCTGGCAGACGGTCAAATTTCTCGATTTCCGGGAAGCTGATGTCAATCACCGGGCTTTTCGTCCCGCGCACCTGATTCAGCATCTCTGGCAAGCGATGCAGCGTCTGTGGACCAAACACAATATCCACGCAATTGGCGCGTTCACGCAGGCGTTCACCTTCCTGCGAAGCGACACAGCCGCCGACGCCAATAATCACGTCAGGATTTATCGCTTTCAATTTCTTCCAGCGTCCTAACAGGGCGAAAACCTTCTCCTGCGCCTTCTCACGGATCGAGCAGGTGTTGAGCAGCAGAACATCCGCCTCTTCAGCATCCTCGGTCAGGGTGTAACCGTGCGTGCTGTTCAGCAGATCGGCCATCTTTGATGAATCGTACTCATTCATCTGACAGCCCCAGGTTTTAATATGCAGTTTTTTGGTCATCGAACTAGCCATTGATTCAGAGCAGGGAAGTGCAGGGCGCGTATTGTAATGCTTTGCTGCTGTTGTGACCAGCACAGCAGGGCCTGAGATTGTGCAGCAAATTTCCGGTACACTTTATCTATCAACGTGATGACGTGAGCTATCACGGCAAGCAGAAGGATTAGAGTCAATGCAGGATTCACATTTTGATGTGGTGGTGGTGGGCGGCGGTATGGTCGGTGCCGCGCTGGCTTGTGGACTGGCACAGCAGCAATTTCGTGTGGCGGTGATTGAACGCGCCGAACCCGCTGCGTTTAATGCCGCAAGCCCGCCCGATGTTCGCATTTCCGCGATTGGAGCCTCGTCGGTAGCACTGCTGCGTCAATTGAATGTGTGGGAACGCGTGCAGGCGATGCGCTGTGCGCCTTATCGCAAGCTCGAAACCTGGGAGTGGCAAAGTGCACATGTGACCTTTGATGCCGCCTCGCTGGGCTTGCCTGAGCTGGGATATATGGTGGAAAACAGCGTGCTGCAACGTGCGCTGTGGGAAAAGATGCAGGAAGAGGGGATCACGCTGATCTGCCCCGCCAGCCTGAAACAGCTTCAATCGCATCGCGGCGGCTGGCAGGCTCAGCTGGATAATGGCACCACGCTGGATACGCGGCTGGTGGTTGGCGCGGATGGCGCCAACTCGCGCGTGCGCCAGCTGGCGGGAATTGGGGTGCGTGGCTGGCAATACGCACAGTCCTGCATGCTGATTAGCGTCGAGTGTGAGCATGATGCGGGGGATTCGACCTGGCAGCAATTTACGCCAGAGGGGCCACGTGCTTTTCTGCCGCTGTTTGATCGCCATGCTTCTCTGGTGTGGTATGACGCACCGGCGCGTATTCGCCAGCTACAGGCGTTGCCATTGTCACAGCTTGAAAAAGAGATTCACGCCCATTTCCCGGCACGCGTTGGGCGGGTTCAGGTCAAGAAAGCTGCCTCATTCCCTTTGGTTCGTCGCCACGCTACCCGCTATGTCTTGCCAGGATTAGCGCTGGTGGGTGATGCGGCACACACCATCAATCCCCTCGCGGGACAGGGCGTCAACCTCGGCTATCGTGACGTTGATGCATTAATCAATACGTTGGTGGAAGCGCGCAGCCAGGCACAGTTGTGGTCATCGGACGCGGTGTTACAGCGTTATCATCGTCAACGTTATAAAGATAATTTGCTGATGCAGGGCGGGATGGATCTGTTCTATTTTGCCTTTAGCAACACGCTGGCCCCATTGCGTTTTGTGCGTAATCTGGGATTGATTGCAGCGGAGAATGCCGGAGCGCTGAAACGTAAGGCGCTGAAGTACGCGTTGGGCCTATAGGTGTCAGAGCGTCGCAAGGCGCTCTTTGTTTTAACCGGAAGCAGAAAACAATAAAGCCCGCAAAAGCGGGCTTTATTGTGCAATTTGGCTGGGGTGCAGGGATTCGAACCCCGGAATGCTGGTATCAGAAACCAGAGCCTTACCGCTTGGCGACACCCCAATAATGCGTTTTCAAATTGTCTTTAATTGGCTGGGGTGCAGGGATTCGAACCCCGGAATGCTGGTATCAGAAACCAGAGCCTTACCGCTTGGCGACACCCCAATTAATGGCGTTACAAATTTTCTTGAATATGGCTGGGGTGCAGGGATTCGAACCCCGGAATGCTGGTATCAGAAACCAGAGCCTTACCGCTTGGCGACACCCCAAAAATTTGGTGGCTACGACGGGATTTGAACCTGTGACCCCATCATTATGAGTGATGTGCTCTAACCAGCTGAGCTACGTAGCCTGAGTTTATTGCTTACTGCATCCGATAATGGCTGGGATACCTGGATTCGAACCAGGGAATGCCGGTATCAAAAACCGGTGCCTTACCGCTTGGCGATATCCCATCTGTCGACTCGCATCCACGAGTAAATATCGGATTGGCTGGGGTACCAGGATTCGAACCTGGGAATGCTGGTATCAAAAACCAGTGCCTTACCGCTTGGCGATACCCCATCCGGCTGCCGAAGACTGAAATGGTGCGGGAGGCGAGACTTGAACTCGCACACCTTGCGGCGCCAGAACCTAAATCTGGTGCGTCTACCAATTTCGCCACTCCCGCGAAAAGATGGTGGCTACGACGGGATTTGAACCTGTGACCCCATCATTATGAGTGATGTGCTCTAACCAGCTGAGCTACGTAGCCATCTTTTTTCGCTAACCTTCATCGGCGTTGCGGGGCGCATTATGCGTATTGAGCTTTGTAGCGTCAACAAGTTTTTTGCCGTTTTTTGCCTTAAAACGCCTGTTTGACTGGCTTGTAACCAGGGTGGCGATTTATTCAGCAGTTTTCTATCGTAACATCGACGATGAAAACAAAAAGGGGCCTTTACAGACCCCTTATCCTACTCATTCACAAGCTTATTTGTAGGCGGACTGATGCACACCTACAGCACGACCAGATGGGTCATCCATGTTTTTGAAGGCTTCATCCCACTCAATCGCTTTGGCAGATGAACAGGCAACAGATGGACCGCCCGGTACACACTCTGCCGCGCTGGCGATCGGGAACAGCTCTTCAAAGATTTCGCGGTACAAATACGCTTCTTTCGAGTTTGGCGTGTTGTACGGGAAACGGAAGTGCGCGGTAGACAGTTGCTGATCGGTAATCTGCTTCGCCGCCACCTCTTTCAGGCTATCGATCCAGCTGTAGCCTACACCATCAGAGAACTGCTCTTTCTGACGCCATGCGACGCTCTCCGGCAGGTAAGAAGAGAAGCACTCACGCAGAATGTGTTTCTCCATCTTGCCGTTGCTGCCACACATTTTGTCTTCAGGGTTGATACGCATCGCCACATCGAGGAATTTCTTGTCGAGGAACGGTACGCGCGCTTCAACGCCCCATGCAGACATCGCTTTGTTGGCACGCGCACAGTCAAACATGTGCAGCGCCAGCAATTTACGCACGTTCTCTTCGTGGAATTCCTGAGCGTTCGGTGCTTTGTGGAAATACAGGTAGCCGCCAAACACTTCGTCCGCGCCTTCACCAGACAGCACCATTTTGATGCCCATTGCCTTGATTTTACGCGACATCAAATACATCGGCGTTGAAGCGCGAATGGTGGTGACGTCATAGGTTTCGATGTGGTAAATCACATCGCGAATCGCATCCAGACCTTCCTGCACGGTGAAGTGAATCTCGTGGTGCACGGTGCCCAGATGTTCCGCCACAGATTTGGCCGCTTTCAGATCAGGTGAGCCTTCCAGACCGACAGCAAAAGAGTGCAGCTGTGGCCACCAGGCATCACTTTTGTCTTCATCTTCCACACGTTTTGCCGCAAAGCGCTTGGTCACGGCAGAAATGATGGAGGAGTCGAGGCCGCCAGACAGCAGCACGCCATAAGGCACGTCAGACATCAGGTGGCTTTTCACTGACTCTTCCAGCGCATGCTTCAGACCCGCAGCGTCAGTGGTGTTCTCGGCAACGGCAGAGAAATCCATCCAGTCACGCTGCCAGTAACGACGGATTTCGCCATCGCTGCTGCACAGGAAGCTTCCCGGCGGGAATTCTTTAATGGTGCGGCAAACCGGCACCAGCGCTTTCATTTCTGAGGCGACAAACAGGTTACCGTGCTCATCGTTGCCCATGTACAGTGGGATAATCCCGATGTGGTCACGGCCAATCAGATACTGCTGCTTCACGCTGTCCCACAGAATAAAGGCGAACATACCTTGCAGATCATCCAGGAAATCGAGACCTTTTTCCTGGTACAGCGCGAGGATCACTTCGCAGTCAGAACCGGTCTGGAACGCATAACGATCGCTCAGTTCAGCACGCAAAGCCTGATGGTTGTAGATCTCGCCGTTCACGGCCAGTACGTGGGTGTGGTCAGCGTTGTACAGCGGCTGTGCACCGTTGTTAACGTCAACAATCGACAGGCGCTCATGCACCAGAATGGCGTTGTCATCGGCATACACACCAGACCAATCCGGGCCACGGTGACGCATCAGACGGGAACACTCCAGCGCTTTCTTGCGCAATTCAACAGGATCGGTTTTCAGATCCAGCACACCAAAAATCGAACACATAACTGACTCCTGATCTCACCTTGCGGCGATGTTATTTCTACGTTTGTCCGGCAGCCTTGACTGCGTGATGTATAAGAAAATGCGCTATCTGGTGGTGTTAACGCAAGTGAAATTGCGATCTTTTGATAAAAAGATTGTTGTGATGGCTTAAAAATTGAATTTTATCTAATTTAATGTCGATTAAATTAGATGGTGTCTAATGAATTGGCGTTTTGGATGATTTCCTGCGCAATTAACGTTGCACTGAATCATGATAAAGGGATGCAAAAACAAACGCCCTGCTCACAGGGCGTGCGGGCAGGGCGATAAGTAAACGCGATAAGAGCAGGTTTAGAACAGGTCGATATCGGCCACTGAAGGGTAAATCCAGTCAGGGCGGAAAGGCATCGCATCAATGTCACTCAGCGTCGAAACCCCGGAGAGCACCAGAATGGTTTCCAGCCCCGCCTGGAATCCGGCCAGAATATCGGTGCGCAGGTTATCGCCGACAATCACCGTCTCTTCCGAGTGGGCATGCATCTTATTAAGCGCAGCGCGCATGATATACGGGCTCGGTTTGCCGACATAAAACGGTTTGCGACCAGAGATGGTTTCGATACCGGCGCAGAGTGCACCGCAGGCTGGCACAAAACCGCGTGCATGGGTATCCGGGTTGGTGGCGATAAAGCGTGCGCCATTGGCCACAAAGAAAGCCGCTTTGTGCATCATTTCCCAGTTAAAGGAGCGCGTCTCGCCGACGATCACAAAATCGGGATTCACATCGGTGATGGTAAATCCGGCTTTATACAGTTCATGAATCAGCGCGCCTTCGCCAATCACGTAGGCTTTTTTGCCTTCCTGACGGCGCAGGAAATCGGCGGTCGCCATCGCCGAGGTATAGAACACCGAATCCGGTACCTCGACACCTGCATTGGCAAAACGGTTTGCCAGATCCTGAGCGGTTTGCGACGGATAGTTGGTCAGCACTACCAGCGGCATCTCTTTTTCAAGGATGCGTTGCAGAAACTCATTCGCGCCTTTCACGGCGGTATTGTCGTGCATCAACACGCCGTCGATGTCACAGATTACGCTTTTGATGGTCATATTAGTTTCCGGTCGGGCCCGCCAGACGGCAGGCTTCAATTATTCTTCCAGCAGGTGCTGCAGCAAAATACCATTCAGCATCGCACGTTTCGCCAGGGCAAAGGCGCCAATAGCGGAACGGTGATCCAGTTCGGAACGAACCACCGGCAGGTTTTTGCGGAAGGCATTTAGCGCCTGGGTATTAATGCAGCCTTCAATCGCCGGGAACAGCACTTTGTCTGCGTCGGTGATTTCCCCTGCCAATACCACCTTTTGTGGGTTGAACAGGTTAATGGCAATCGCAATCGCTTTCCCGAGATAACGTCCTACATACTCAATCACTTCGCAGGCCAGCGCATCGCCCTGGTTGGCGGCACGGCAAATTTGCGGCATCAGGCAGTTATCCAGCGTCAGCGTGCTGGGATAGCCCTGGTTGAGCAGATGGCGCACGCGATTTTCAATCGCGCCATTGGCGGCAATAGTTTCCAGGCAGCCAAAGTTGCCGCAGTGGCAGCGCTCGCCCAATGGGTCAACCTGGATATGGCCAATTTCCCCCACGTTGCCGTTGCTGCCGAGGAAAATATGGCCGTTAGCGATGATGCCCGCGCCGGTACCGCGGTGTAAACGCACCAGAATGGAGTCTGCACAGTCGCGACTTGCACCGAAATAGTGCTCCGCCAGCGCCAGGCTACGGATATCGTGACCGACAAAGCTGGTGACGTTAAAGCGTTTCTGCAAGCTGGATACCAGCGGCCAGTGGCTGACAGCAATGTGCGGCATATAGCGAATAATGCCGTTAATCGGGTCTACCAGGCCCGGCAGAATCACCGCGATCGCGATTAATTCATGAATCTTGCGTTGATGCGCCGCCATAAATGCCGTGATGGCATTGAACAGCGCATTCTCCAGCGTTTCCTGGGTGCGCTCAGGCAGGGGATAATCTTCCTGCGCCAGCGATTTGCCGCTCAGATCGAATAATGTCAGCGTGGCATCATTGCGTCCTAAGCGAACGCCGATGGTATGAAAATGGCGAGTTTCGGTAATGATGGAAATGGCGCGGCGACCACCGGTAGAGGCTTGTTGCTCTACCTCTTTGATCAGGCCGCGCTCAATAAGCTGGCGGGTAATTTTCGTGACGCTGGCGGGCGCAAGCTGGCTGAGATCGGCGATCTGTATACGCGATATCGGCCCTTGTTGATCAATTAGCCGATAAACGGCTGCGCTATTGAGTTGTTTGACAAGATCGACATTTCCTATTTGAGTCTGGCCGCCAGTGGTCATTCAGTACTTACTCGCTGAGGACGTCGTCTCCATTGACTAACGTCTTAATGATTTGATAATCGCGGGTAAAGACAGTGAGATTAGCGACTTTTCCTGCTGTCACTGAACCCAGCTGTTTTTCCACACCCATTGCCTGGGCCGGGTAGAGCGTTGCCATACGCAATGCTTCATCCAGCGCGATACCACAATGTTCTACGCTGTTTTGCACCGCTTCAATCATGGTGAGCGCAGAACCGCTTAAGGTACCGTTTTCGTCAACGCAAAGGCCGTCGCGATAGTATATTGTTTTGCCTGCAAAAATAAATTTATCAATCGACGCGCCGGCAGGTGCGGTCGCATCCGTTACCAGCACCAGCTTGTCACCTTTGATACGCTTTGCATTGCGCACGTTAGCGTAGTGGACATGTAAACCATCCGCAATAATGCCGCAGTATACATCAGGTGAATCAAACAGCGCACCGATCAGTCCAGGCTCACGACCGGCGAAGGTCGGCATGGCATTATAAAGGTGAGTGGCAAAAGAGACACCCGCACTAAAGCCCGCTTTGGCTTCTTCATAAGTGGCGTTTGAATGGCCCGCAGAAACAATAATGCCGGCATTGCGCAGCTTGCTAATCACCTCGGCACCGGCGTTTTCTGGCGCCAGCGTCACTTTGGTAATCACATCCGCGTTAGCGCAGAGGAAATCGACCATCTCCGCATCGGGTAGACGAATCAAATCTGGATTGTGAGTGCCTTTTTTGGCTTTGTTCAACCATGGGCCTTCCAGATGCAGGCCTAACGCCTGATTCGGATGTTTTGCCAGATAGGCACGCATGGTTTCGATGGCACGCTTCATCAGCGCATTAGTGCTGGTGATCAGCGTTGGCAGATAACTGGTGCAGCCTGATTTTTCGTTGGCACGCTGCATGATTTCCAGCGTTTCCACGCTCAGCGCATCGATATCATCGTTAAACTGCACGCCGCCGCAGCCGTTTAACTGCAAATCAATAAATCCGGGAGCGATAAACGCACCAGCCACATCCTGCTGTGCCATCGTTGCATCAAGCGCATCTCGTGGGCACACGCGCTCAATCAGGCCATCTGCAATCACCACGGCATGATTGTCCAGAATTTCATGACCGGTAAAAATCCGGCCGTTCACTAATGCGTACATCGTTTTTCTCTCCCGGCTAAGCCTGCCACCTTCAGGCAGCAGGTTTTTCACAACGTGTTCTCACACACCTTTCATATTTTCCGCTTCCATTTCGCGGAAATATTTCACGGTTTTCACTTTCAGTTCCATGGTGGCCGGTTCGTCACACACCACCACAGATTTCGCATGCAGCTGCAGGCAGCTGATGGTCCACATATGATTAACGTTACCTTCTACAGCGGCCTGCAACGCCTGCGCTTTCAGATGGCCCGTCACCAGAATCATCACTTCTTCAGCATCCAGCAGCGTACCCACACCCACGGTCAGAGCGTATTTTGGCACCTGATCGACATCGCCGTTAAAGAAACGCGAGTTGGCGATGCGGGTATCGTGCGTCAGGGTTTTAATGCGGGTGCGGGAAGAGAGTGAAGAAGCCGGCTCATTAAAGGCAATGTGTCCGTCGTTGCCCACGCCGCCCATGAACAGATTAATTTTGCCGTAAGAGCGAATCTTCTCTTCGTACTGGCGACATTCTGCGTCAATATCTGGCGCATTGCCATTCAGAAGATTGATATTTTCTGGTTGGATATCAACGTGATCGAAAAAGTTGCGGTACATGAAGCTGTGGTAGCTTTCCGGATGCTCTTTTGGCAGGCCCACGTATTCGTCCATATTGAACGTCACCACGTGCTTGAAACTAACCTGGCCCGCTTTGTGCATATCAATCAGGTGCTTGTAAGCTTCCAGTGGCGTACCACCGGTTGGCAAGCCCAGCACGAAGGGACGTTCTGCGCTAGGCTTAAACGCATTAATGCGGTTAACAATGTGGCGTGCAGCCCATTTACCCACCTGGGTCGGTGTGGCCAAAGGGATCAGTCTCATGTCTTCACCTCAATTAAGATTAGGAAAATGTTGTCGCCGATGCTGGTTTAGGTTGCTGCCATTAAGCGTAATCTGTTTAAGCGCAACCAGCAGGGAAAAGTGCGACCTGATATTTTTCATCATAAAATAAGTTTGTGGTGGTGGCTAGCATTTCGCAGTGATAAACGTCCATTATGGTGATTAAAGTCACAGTTACCGTGGTTTTAATTTGCGAGGCGAATTAATTTATCTTTACACTGCGCCTCGTGGTGAAAGATGTCATCAAGGTACCGGGCGTAGGGATAATAAAATCAACCCACGCTACGGCAAACGCCAGTCTCATAGGGGGAGAAAAAGGTGAGTATTTTAGGATATCTGCAAAAGGTCGGCCGCGCGCTTATGGTGCCGGTAGCGACACTGCCGGCAGCGGCAATCTTGATGGGGGTAGGGTATTGGATTGATCCAGACAGCTGGGGTGCAGGCAATGCGCTGGCCGCTCTGCTGATCAAGTCCGGTTCTGCCATTATCGAAAATATGTCAGTGCTGTTTGCCATCGGTGTGGCTTACGGTATGTCCAAAGATAAAGATGGTGCGGCCGCGTTAACCGGCTTTGTGGGCTTCCTGGTGGTGACGACACTCTGCTCACCTGCTGCGGTGGCGATGATTCAGAAGATCCCGGTCGATCAGGTGCCTGCTGCCTTCGGCAAGATCAACAACCAGTTCGTGGGTATTCTGGTCGGTATTCTCTCTGCTGAAGTGTATAACCGCTTCAGCCATGTTGAGCTGCCCAAAGCGCTGTCGTTCTTCAGCGGGCGCCGTTTGGTGCCGATCCTTGTCTCATTCCTGATGATCGTTGTGGCGTTTATCCTGATGTACATCTGGCCAATCATCTTCGGCGGCCTGGTGAACTTCGGTGAGCACATTCAGAAAATGGGCTCGGTGGGCGCAGGCGTGTACGCCTTCTTTAACCGTTTGCTGATTCCGGTCGGTCTGCATCACGCACTGAACTCCGTATTCTGGTTTGACGTGGCAGGCATTAACGATATTCCTAAGTTCCTTGGCGGTGCACAATCTATCGCGAATGGTACGGGTATCCCGGGCATCACCGGTCGCTATCAGGCGGGCTTCTTCCCGATCATGATGTTTGGCTTACCGGGTGCAGCATTGGCTATCTTCCACTGCGCTCGTCCAGAAAACCGCGCGAAAGTCGGCGGTATCATGCTGGCTGCGGCCTTCGCGGCCTTCTTCACGGGTATCACTGAACCGCTGGAATTCTCCTTCATGTTCGTGGCGCCGGTGTTGTATGTGATCCATGCCGTATTGACCGGTATCTCGGTATTTATTGCTGCGAGCATGCACTGGATTGCAGGCTTCGGCTTCAGTGCCGGTTTGGTGGATATGGTGCTGTCAACGCGTAACCCGCTGGCGGTGAATTGGTGGATGCTGATCCCACAAGGTCTGGTGTTCTTCGCCATCTACTATGTGGTGTTCCGTTTCACTATTCAGAAATTCAACCTGATGACCCCGGGCCGCGAATTGTCTGCGGGCGATGAAACTGATGGTTATGACGTTAACGTCGACCATAGCGGTAATGGTGAAAGCCAGACTGAATCACTGGCACGCCGCTACATTGCTGCCATCGGCGGTTCAGACAACCTGACCAACATCGATGCCTGCATTACCCGTCTGCGTCTGAACGTCAAAGACTCAGCCCAGGTGAATGAAGGCGTGGCGAAACGTTTGGGTGCGTCCGGTGTGATTCGTTTGAACAAACAGAGCGTGCAGGTGATTGTCGGCACTCAGGCTGAAAGTATCGCCACCGCAATGAAAACAGTATTGAGCAAAGGCCCGGTTGCTGCGGCTTCCGCTCCTGCCGCCGCTGCGCCGGTCGCGACTAAACCCCAGGCCGTGCTGAACACTGAAAAAGCGGTGATTGCTACGCTGGTGGCACCGGTGACCGGTGAGATTGTCGCGCTGGACGCAGTCCCGGATGAGGCGTTCGCCAGCAAAGCGGTGGGCGATGGTCTGGCAATCAAACCAACGGACAAAACCGTGGTGGCACCGATTGCCGGTACCGTGGTGAAAATCTTCAACACCAACCATGCGTTCTGTCTGGAAGCCGCTAACGGCGTTGAGATCGTGGTACACATGGGCCTGGACACCGTGGCGCTGGAAGGAAAAGGCTTCACACGTCTGGTGGAAGAGGGGGCAACCGTCACTGCTGGTCAGCCGATTCTGGAGATGGATCTGGACTTCCTCAACGCCAACGCGCGCTCAATGATCAGCCCGGTGGTGGTCAGCAACAGCGATGATTTCGCCGGACTGAATCTGCTGGCAAGCGGTTCAGTGGTTGCAGGTGTGACACCGTTGTATGAAGTGAAAAACTAAGTCCTTGTGATTTAGCCAGAAGGCAGGAAGCAATTCCTGCCTTTTTTGTTTTAAAACGACCAACAAACGGTTGTTTCCCTCCTGCGCTTTGTGGATCATACTCCGTTACTTCGTGGTACAAATCACCCGCTATTGTTTTGAGGATTTTGAGATGAGTGAGGCTGAAGCCCGCCCAACGAACTTTATTCGTCAGATCATCGACGAAGACTTGGCGAGCGGTAAGCACAGCAGTGTGCATACCCGTTTCCCGCCTGAGCCCAATGGTTATCTGCATATTGGCCATGCGAAATCTATCTGCCTGAACTTTGGTATCGCCCAAGATTATCAAGGACAGTGCAACCTGCGTTTTGACGATACTAACCCGGTGAAAGAAGATCTGGAGTTCGTTGAATCCATCAAGCGTGACGTGCAATGGCTGGGCTTTGAGTGGAGCGGCAACATTCGTTACTCCTCAGACTATTTCGACCAACTGTTTAACTACGCCGTTGAGCTGATCAATAAAGGTCTGGCTTACGTTGATGAGTTGTCGGCGGAAGAGATCCGTGAATATCGCGGCACTCTGACTGCGCCGGGTAAAAACAGCCCGTACCGCGACCGCAGCGTGGAAGAGAACCTTGCGCTGTTCCAGAAGATGCGTGATGGCGGTTTCGAGGAAGGTAAAGCGTGTCTGCGTGCCAAAATCGACATGGCATCCAGCTTCATTGTGATGCGCGATCCGGTGCTGTACCGCATTAAGTTTGCCGATCACCATCAGACCGGCAGCAAGTGGTGCATCTACCCGATGTACGACTTCACGCACTGCATTTCGGATGCGATCGAAGGCATTACCCACTCATTGTGTACGCTGGAGTTCCAGGACAACCGTCGCCTCTACGATTGGGTGCTGGACAACATCACCATTCCGCAGCATCCGCGTCAGTACGAATTCTCGCGTCTGAATCTGGAGTACGCGGTGATGTCGAAGCGTAAGCTGACGCAGCTGGTCACCGAGAAAGTAGTGGAAGGCTGGGACGATCCCCGCATGCTGACTGTTTCAGGTTTGCGCCGTCGTGGTTACAGCGCGGCCTCGATTCGTGAATTCTGCCGCCGCATCGGCGTGACTAAACAGGACAACATCGTTGAGATGGCGTCGCTGGAATCCTGTATTCGTGACGATCTCAATGAGAACGCACCACGCGCGATGGCGGTACTCGACCCGTTGAAAGTGGTGATCGAAAACCTGCCCGCCGGCCACGAAGAAACGCTGACCATGCCTAATCATCCAAACAAGCCGGAGATGGGCACGCGTGAAGTGTCGTTCAGCCGTGAAGTGTGGATCGATCGCGCTGACTTCCGTGAAGAAGCCAACAAACAGTACAAACGTTTGGTTCTGGGCAAAGAAGTGCGTCTGCGCAATGCTTATGTGATTCGTGCTGAGCGTGTGGCGAAAGACGAAGAGGGTAACATTACCTGCATCTATGCCACTTGTGATGTCGATACCCTGAGCAAGGATCCGGCGGATGGTCGCAAAGTGAAAGGTGTGATCCACTGGGTTTCCGCCATTCATGGACTGCCAGCTGAGTTCCGTCTTTACGACCGTCTGTTCAGCGTGCCAAACCCAGCGGCGGCTGAGGATTTCCTCACCACCATTAACCCGAACTCGCTGGAAATCAAACAGGGCTTCGTGGAGTCAGGTTTGCGTGAAGCTGCCACTACCGCAGCTTATCAGTTTGAACGTGAAGGCTATTTCTGTGCCGATAGCGTCTACTCACAGCCGGGTAAATTGGTGTTTAACCGCACGGTTGGACTGCGTGATACTTTCGCGAAGATTGGCGAGTAATATCTTTCGTCGATAGCACAATATGATCATGAAAGGGCGAGCAATCGCCCTTTTTTATTGCCTGTAATTCGCCACGGGCAATGAATTATGCTGAAGGCGGCAAGCTGTGCTTGTTGTCTATTTTGCGACAATTCTGACTTTAGCAAAATTAACCCATTTGCGAGTGTGAAAAATTGTATTTCAGGTAGGCTATGCGCTCTAAATAGAGCTCTGCGGGTTATCAAAGGAAAAAAAATGACAAGTCTCGCCCTGGAAGCTAAGCATAGCGTGGTGGTATTACATCAGCTTATTGAACGTGTTTTTAACCAGGTAGAAGGCAGTGATGACAGCATGGAACTGCTTTTGTCACACTTTCACCCGGATTTCAAAATGGTGACGCCGCTGGGTAAGCAGCTGGATCTGAATGAGACCGAAGTGCTGTTTCGCAAACTGCACGGTCAGCGGGAAGGGCTGCGCATTGCCACCAGTGAGCATGCCATCATTTCTCAACAGAGCCAGGAAGTGACGATTCAGTATCGTGAACTGCAGATGTTGAACGGCACCCATCAAACACGCATCTCTTTGGCTGTGCTGGATTGCAGCACCACCATTCCTCGCTGGCGCTACCTCCACGAAACCTTTATCGCTTGATAACAGGCATAAAAAAACCGGTGACCAGCACCGGTTTTTTTATATTGCATAGCACACTCAATTACTTATCGTGGAGCGTATCGTCTTCGCGGCAGTCTCCCAGTGCACAGTGACCGTACAAGTACAGGCTGTGGTTGCTGAGTTTGATGCCGTGGCGAGTAGCAATCTCACGCTGACGCGTTTCGATTGATTCATCACTGAATTCGATCACTTTGCCACAATCCAGGCAGATCAAGTGGTCATGGTGATGCTGCTGAGTCAGTTCGAATACGGATTTGCCGCCTTCGAAGTTATGACGGGTGACGATACCCGCGTCATCAAACTGGTTAAGAACGCGATAAACCGTTGCCAGGCCAATCTCTTCGCCCATATCGATCAGGCGCTTATACAAATCTTCCGCACTGACGTGATGGGACTCGGGGCCCGGTCCCTGAAGCACTTCCAAAATTTTCAATCTTGGGAGAGTGACTTTCAGGCCAGCCTTCTTCAATGCGGAGTTGTTGTCAGTCATTCGGATATTGTCCTGTTACTTTGCATGTCACTTACGGCGCAGGGGCCTTGAATGTTTAGGTCACGCGTATTCTCATTTGCGTCTCATTATAGAACTCAAGCAGTGAAATGAAAACCAGGGTAGCGCGCAAATCAACAAAAGTCGTAAGGATAAACATCGCCTACGCCAGCGCGGAACGGTGTGGTTTGGGTTTCCATTTCACTCAGCCTCAGTCAACAATCAGAGGAATAAGCGGATGACCATTGCGGGTATTCTACAGATTTGCGGGGAAAAGTTAAAAAACCGTAGCTATTATTTTTATAGGAATTTCCTTTGCCCCAACGTGAGCCAGCGCTCACATTGGGGAGGCGAGGCATCAGGCTTCGATGATCTCTTTCAACTGCAGCTCATCAAAAATCTGTTTCACCCAGGCGTCAACGCGTTCGTTGGTCAACTCAGGTTGACGATCTTCGTCAATCGCCAGGCCGAGGAAGTGTTTGTCATCGGCCAGACCTTTTGAGGCTTCAAAATGATAACCCTCGGTCGGCCAGTGGCCCACGATCACCGCGCCGTTGGGCTCAATGATGTCGCGAATCGTGCCCATCGCATCACAGAAATACTCTGCATAATCTTCCTGGTCGCCACAGCCAAACAGCGCCACCAGTTTGCCATTAAAGTCGATCTCTTCCAGCGTAGGGAAGAAGTCATCCCAGTCACACTGTGCTTCGCCGTAATACCAGGTAGGAATACCTAGCAGCAGGATGTCGAACGCTGCGAGATCTTCTTTGGTGCTCTTAGCAATGTCATGCACTTCGGCGACATCTTTACCCAGTTGTTTCTGGATCATTTTTGCAATGTTTTCAGTGTTGCCGGTATCGCTGCCGAAGAAAATGCCTACGATTGCCATGGGTTAAGTAACCTCTTAAAGCCTGATTGTGAAAGTAAGTCAATTGACTGCACATGTTAGCGAATGATAGCAGACCGTTGAAAAGGGCGGAACGAGTAAAGCCTGAACTTTGTGTTCCTGCGTGCGGTCAGCGCGCTAAGACAGTTTGAGTTGCGCTAGCAGCATTTGTTCAATCAATTCGCTGCGGCTGATGTTTTGTTGCTCGGCCAGCGTGTTCAGGGCGTCAACCGCTTCGCTGGACATTTTCAGCTCAACACGACGCAGCCCTCGCACTTTATCGCGCTTGAGCTGGTTACGTTTGTTGATACGCAACTGTTCGTCGCGTGTCAGCAGGCTGGTTTTGGGGCGACCGGGACGCCGCTCGTCTGCAAAAAGATCAAGCGTGGTACGGTCTGTCTGTTCTTTTGCCATGATTTGTGAAACTGAGTGGGCGCGAACGGCGGAAAGGCGCTGCGCGATTTATACATTATCGGCCCGACCACGGCGAAAAAATCATCCGCGGCAAATTTTTAGCGCGACATCATACTCCAGCACCATCCGCGACGCCAACCCTAAACCGCATACGGCAAGCTTTTGCTTTTACAGGTTAAAAAAGCGACGAACTGCGCGCAAAACCGCATCAGGTTTTTCAGCATGTACCCAATGACCGGCGCCGCTGATCACGTGCGCATGGGCGTGAGGGAACTGACGCAGCAGTGCATCACGATGCTGATTGTCCAGATAAGGGGAATCGCCACCGCGAATAAACAATGCGGGATGTGGCCAGGCCGGAACCTCCTCCCAGCCAGAAATCGTGGTGTAGTTGTCCCACAGCACCGGCACGTTAAAGCGCCACTCGCCCTCCACAAAGGACTTGAGGATAAACTGAATCACCCCCTCTTCAGCGACATGATGACGCATCACCTCGGCCGCTTCACTGCGACGGGACACGCCCGCCGCTGTCACGGCGCGGATACCGGCGAAGATTTCATCGTGGCGGCGGGTTTGATAATCCACCGGCGCAATGTCGATCAACACCATTTTCTCAATACGTTCGGGGGCCACGGCACTGAGCGCCATGGCGATTTTACCGCCCATTGAATGGCCTATTACGCCAGCACGTTCAATCTTATGTGCATCCAGCGTCTCCACGATGTCTTGCGCCATGGCGTGATAATCCATCACCTCACTGCGTTCAGACAAACCATGGTTGCGCACGTCCACTTGCAACGTGGGGCGTGCATCCCGGACACCGCGCGCCAGCACGCCAAGGTTATCCAGGCTACCAAAAAGGCCATGAATTAACAGAATAGGGGGGGCTTCAGGGGTAGATTGTTCAGTTTGCAGACGGGCGTTCAAAATCATGGCTAAAGTTCTTACGGTTGTGACCTTGGCTTAGGGTATCATGGATTCACCTGTCCAGGAGCCAGCCGGCCAGGCATTAGGGCATATTCCGACTTTTGCCCTGAAACAACGCCAGCGCTATCGGCTGCCACGGATTTAACTTTATAATCCTTATGTTAGAGCCCGCTCACGTTTTGCACAGCTCGATTTTGCTAAGGCCGTTGCAATAATGCGTGGTTCTGTCATTTGCCAGAATTGTACGGAATAAGATGAAAACGATTGAAGTTGACGAAGAACTCTACCGTTATATTGCCAGCCACACGCAGCACATTGGTGAAAGTGCCTCCGATATTTTGCGCCGCATGCTGAAATTCACCGCGGGCCAGACTGCACCGACTGCACCTGTCGCTGCTGCTTCGGCTTCGGTGAAGGAAGCGCAGCCAGTGCGCAGCGAAGCGCGTCCTCAGGATCGCGTACGCGCTGTGCGTGAACTGCTGCTCTCTGATGAGTATGCCGAGCAGAATAAGGCGGTTAATCGCTTTATGCTGGTACTGTCAACGCTTTATCGTCTTGATCCAGCAGCCTTTGCTGATGCCACTGCCTCGCTGCAGGGCCGCACTCGCGTCTATTTTGCGGGTGACGAGCACACGCTGCTGCAAAATGGCACCCATACTAAGCCGAAGCACGTTCCTGGCACACCGTACTGGGTGATCACCAATACCAATACAGGCCGCAAATGCAGCATGGTGGAACACATCATGTTGGCGATGCAGTTCCCTCAGGAACTGACAGAGAAAGTTCGCGGCACCATTTAAACTGAAGCGTCAGGGAGAAGCGCCAATGGCCAATCACCCCCGTGCCGGGCAGCCTGCCCAGCAGAGCGATTTGATTAACGTTGCACAATTAACCTCGCAGTATTACGTCCTGAAGCCAGATGCGGCGAACCCGGACCATGCGGTGAAATTTGGCACTTCTGGCCACCGCGGCAGCGCGGGACGCCAAAGCTTCAATGAAGTGCACATTCTGGCGATTGCGCAGGCGATCGCGGAAGAGCGCAAAAAGAATGGCATCACCGGCCCGTGCTATGTGGGTAAAGATACCCACGCATTGTCTGAACCGGCCATTCTGTCAGTGCTGGAAGTGCTGGCGGCGAACGGTGTGGATGTGATCGTGCAGCAGGACAATGGCTACACGCCAACGCCGGCGATCTCCAACGCCATTCTGGAACACAACAAACGCGGTGGCGCGCAGGCGGACGGTATCGTCATCACGCCTTCACACAACCCGCCAGAAGATGGTGGCATCAAGTACAACCCGCCAAACGGCGGTCCTGCTGATACCAACGTCACCAAGGTGGTCGAAGATCGCGCTAACCAGCTGATCAAAGGCGAACTGAAAGACGTGAAACGTCTGCCGCTGGATCAGGCCTGGGCAAGCGGCCATATCGTTGAGCAGGATCTGATTCAGCCTTATGTTGAAGGTCTGGCTGAGGTCATTGACTTCCCGGCAATCCAGAAAGCGGGCCTGAAAATCGGCGTTGATCCATTAGGTGGCTCCGGTATCGCTTACTGGCAGCGTATTGCTGAGCACTATAAGCTGGATCTGACCATCGTTAATGATGCTGTCGATCAGACCTTCCGCTTCATGCATCTGGATAAAGATGGCGTGGTGCGTATGGATTGCTCATCTGAGTGCGCAATGGCGGGTCTGCTGGCGTATAAAGATAAGTTCGATCTGGCGTTCGGTAATGACCCGGATTACGACCGTCACGGCATCGTCACGCCTGCAGGCCTGATGAACCCGAACCACTATTTGGCCGTGGCGATTAATTACCTGTTCCAGCATCGTCCGCAGTGGGGCAAAGATGTTGCCGTGGGTAAAACCCTGGTCTCCAGCGCAATGATCGACCGTGTGGTCAATGATATTGGTCGCAAGCTGGTTGAAGTGCCGGTTGGTTTCAAATGGTTTGTTGATGGCCTGTTTGATGGCAGCTTCGGTTTCGGCGGAGAAGAGAGCGCGGGTGCTTCCTTCCTGCGCTTCGACGGTTCCGCCTGGTCAACCGATAAAGACGGTATCATCCTGTGCCTGCTGGCAGCCGAAATCACTGCGGTGACCGGCAAAAACCCGCAGCAGCACTATGACGAACTGGCAGAACGCTTTGGTGCGCCAAGCTATAACCGTCTGCAGGCGCCGGCGACCTCAGCGCAAAAAGCGGCACTGTCTAAGCTGTCACCGGAAATGGTGAGTGCTGACACGCTGGCGGGCGATCCGATTACTGCACGTCTGACCGCAGCACCGGGTAACGGCGCGTCAATCGGTGGTCTGAAGGTGATGACCGAAAACGGCTGGTTTGCTGCGCGCCCTTCAGGCACTGAAGACGCTTACAAAATCTACTGTGAAAGCTTCCTTGGCGCTGAGCATCGCCAGCAGATCGAGAAAGAAGCGGTAGAGATTGTTAGCGAAGTGCTGAAAAACGCGTAACAGAACCGTTGAGGCGCGCTGATTAATGTGCGCCTTTTCACGCGATTCCTGAAACGACCCACGTGACAACGTGGGTCGTTTTTTTATGGCATAAAGCGGTAACCAATACCGGTTTCGGTCAGCAAATGGCTGGGTTGGGTCGGATTGCTTTCCAGCTTCTGACGCAGATGCCCCATATAAATGCGCAGATAATGGCTGTGCTCCACCGCATTCGGCCCCCACACCTGATTCAACAACTGACGTTGCGTCAGCACCTTCCCGGCGTTGTTCAGCAATAAACTCAGCAGGCGAAACTCGGTAGGTGTCAGGTGAATTTCCTGATCGTTACGTAACACGCGGCGTGCGGCCAGATCGACACTCACTTCACCGAATTTCACCACTGGCTCTGGCTGGCTGCTTTGATGCCGACGTAATGCCACGCGCACGCGGGCCAATAGCTCACCAATACCAAACGGCTTAGTCAGATAGTCATCGGCACCGGCATCCAGCGCATCTATTTTGTCCTGCTCATCACTGCGTGCAGACAGGACGATCACTGGCATACTGCTCCACTGGCGTACTTCGCGGATAAAGTCGTTGCCGTCACCATCCGGCAGTCCGAGATCGAGGATCACCAAATCCGGCTTTCGCGTAGCCGCTTCAATCAGTCCGCGTTGTAATTGCTCCGCTTCCACAATCTTCAGGCCTTCGCTTTCCAGCGCCAGGCGCACGAAACGGCGAATCTCTTTTTCATCTTCAACAATCAAGATGGTCGTCACGCTGACTCCTGCCACAGGTAAAGTTAACACGGCACTTTATCAAGAATCGGACACCGCGTCCGTCATGATGTTTGTAACCTCGCAATATCTCTATGTTTACAATTATGTAACTTACTTTCATGCAGCGCCGTAAAGCACAAAAAAAGACCAAAATTAGTGGTCGGATGAGTAGTAAAATTACACAACTAAGCGTAATATCTGAGGCAGATCACATTTCAACGCAAAATTTACCCCAGGAGGCAATCATGTATCAGGCTTATCCACTTTATAAAATCGTGTTGCGCCGTTTTCTGGCGGTATTGGTCGGCATACTTGCCTTACCTGTCATGCTGTTCCGCCAGGATCGTGCCCGTTTCTACAGCTATCTGCACCGCGTCTGGTGTAAGACCAGCACCAAACCCGTCTGGCTGGCGCAGACCGAAGCAGTAGGCAGCATCCACTGGTAAGCGTTTTAACGATTCATTAAGAACCCGGCAGCTTCAAAAAAGCGCCGGGTTTTTTTATTCTCAACTTTGTCTGTATTCCCCGCTTAACCGCTGTTATCCCTCTCCGTTTCAGCTACACTTAAACCTCTACAAGATTTTGGAGGTTGTACAAGTATGAGCGAAAAAATTCCTGTCGGTATCAGCGCTTGCCTGCTCGGGGATAAGGTCCGTTTTGACGGTGGCCACAAGCGTTTCGCTTTTGCAACCGAAGAACTGACACCCTTTATCCGCTTTGAACCGGTTTGCCCGGAAATGGCGATTGGCTTGCCCACACCGCGTCCTGCCCTGCGTTTAGTCAAAGAGTCGGACGAGCAAATTCATCTTTGTTTTAGTAAAGATGGCGGCCAGGAGGTCACGGATGAGATGCAGCGGTGGTCAGCCGAACGGGTGAAATCACTGCATCATCTGTGTGGCTACATTCTCTGTGCAAAATCACCCAGCTGTGGCCTCGAGCGCGTGCGCGTCTATCAACCTGATACCAATGATAATCGCAAAGCCGGCACCGGTGTTTTCACTTCATTCCTGCAGCAGGAAATGCCCTGGCTGCCGCTGGAGGAAGATGGCCGCTTACACGATGATGCCATTCGCGAAAACTTTATGGGGCGCGTGTATGCGTTGCATGAGTTCAATGAGATGTGGCGCAGCGGTTTAACCCGCCACAAGCTGATCGCCTTCCACAGTCGATACAAGTTGCTGCTGCTGTCGCACGCGCAGGATGAGTATCGCGAGATGGGACGTTTTGTGGCGGCAATGGAGCAGTGGGATTCGCTGGATGATTACGCCTTTGAATACCGAATTCGCCTGATGCATTTGATGTCCCATCAGGCTTCGCGCCGTAATCACACCAATGTGTTGATGCATGTACAGGGCTACTTCCGCCCGCAGTTATCGTCACCGCAGCGCCAGGAACTGGCGCAGCTCATCGATCGTTATCGCACTGGCGTCCAGCCGCTGTTGGTTCCTATCACCATGCTGAAACACTACATGGCGGAATATCCGCATCCGTGGCTGGCGCAGCAACGTTACTTTGATCCTTATCCGGAAGCGCTGCGTCTGCGCTACGGACAATAATCCCGGAGCATTATGACCACCCACTTAGTCTGGTTGCGTAACGATCTGCGCATCAATGACAACACTGCGCTGGCTGCTGCCTGCCGCGACAGCCATGCGAGGGTGCTGGCGCTATTTATTGCCACGCCCAAACAGTGGCAGCAACACCATATGGCACCGAGGCAGGCGGCTTTCATTCATCAGAATCTGTGTTCGTTGCAAGATTCACTGGCCGAGCGCGGTATTCCGTTGCATTACCATCAGTGCGATGACTTTGCTGCTTCAGTGGATTACCTGAGTGCGTTTTGCGACCAGCATCAGGTGGATGAGTTGTATTACAACTATCAGTATGAAATTAACGAGCGCGAACGTGATGCGGCCGCCGAAAAGCGTCTCGATGGCCAGGGCGTAATTTGTCAGGGCTTTGATGACAGCCTGTTATTGCCTCCCGGCAGCGTGCAGACCGGCAATCACACCATGTTTAAAGTCTTCACACCGTTCAGCCGCGCCTTTGTCCGTCGACTGCATCAGGGATTACCGGAGTGCCATCATGCACCGAAAGCGCGCCAGGATGCGCCGGTCAGTGCGGGTCAGAAAATCCCAGCATTTGATTATCCACTGGAAGCGTTCGATACATCGCTGTTTCCGGCTGGGGAAGAGGCCGCGTTAAAGCAGTTGCGCCATTTCGGCAAACAATCCGTGCAGCACTATCCCGACGTGCGTGATTTACCGGCATTAGATGGCACCAGCCGCCTCTCGCCCTACTTGGCCATAGGAGTACTGTCTCCGCGCCAGTGCTTACATCGTATATTGAAAGAACATCCTGATGCGTTGAACGAAGGCAAAGCCTTTACCTGGCTCAATGAACTCATCTGGCGCGAGTTTTATCGCCATCTGATGGTGGCATTTCCGGCGTTGTGTAAGCACCAGCCGTTTGTGGAGTGGACGCATAACGTACAGTGGCAAAAAAACGATGCACATCTCACGGCCTGGCAGCAGGGCAAAACGGGATATCCCATTGTCGATGCGGCAATGCGTCAACTCAACACGCTGGGCTGGATGCACAATCGCCTGCGCATGATTGTTGCCAGCTTTTTGGTAAAAGACCTGCTGATCGACTGGCATGAGGGGGAACGCTACTTCATGCAACAACTGATTGATGGCGATCTGGCGGCCAACAACGGTGGCTGGCAGTGGGCGGCCTCAACGGGCACCGACGCGGCACCGTACTTTCGCATATTCAATCCAACGACTCAGGGGGAACGCTTTGACGAAAAAGGCGAATTTATCCGCCAGTGGGTACCAGAGTTGAAAGATGTGCCGGAGAGTGACATTCACCAGCCGCAGGTGTGGGCGAAGAAAAACAACAAGAAACTCGATTATCCCGCGCCAATCGTGGAACATAAGGACGCACGTAAAAAGACATTAGACGCCTTTGAGCGCGCGCGCAGCGCGGCCTGAGGCGATCAGGGAGCCGTACTAAATGAATCATGTTGAGTTAGAACATATCGTTAATCAGCAGCTGAACACCAGCGCCTTCAGCGACTATGCGCCCAATGGTTTGCAGGTGGAGGGCCGTACGGAAGTGAAAACCGTCATTACGGGCGTCACCGCGTGTCAGGCGCTTTTAGATGAAGCGGTAACGCGTAATGCCGATGCTATCCTGGTCCATCACGGCTATTTCTGGAAGAGCGAATCGCCGCTGATTAAAGGAATGAAACGCCAGCGCCTGCGCACGTTGCTGGTCAATGATATCAACCTGTATGGCTGGCATCTGCCGCTCGATGCCCATCCGCAACTCGGCAACAATGCACAGCTGGCAAAATTGTTTGATATTGACGTGAAAGGGGAAATTCAGCCGTTAGTGCCATGGGGCGAGCTGGCTGAACCGTTGAGCGGCGAAGCGCTTGCCGCGAAAATCGCCGAACGTTTAGGCCGTAAACCGTTGCACTGTGGTGATAACGCCCCGGCACTGATCAAACGTGTCGCCTGGTGCAGTGGCGGTGGACAGGGCTTTATTGATAGCGCGGCCGCTTTTGGCGTGGATGCCTTCATCACGGGTGAAGTCTCAGAGCAAACCATTCACAGCGCACGCGAACAAGGCCTGCACTTTTTCGCCGCCGGACATCATGCTACCGAGCGTGCCGGTATCAAGGCGCTGGGCGAATGGCTGGCGCAAAGCTACGGCCTCGACGTGACCTTTATTGATATCGACAATCCTGCCTGATTTCTCCTCTTCGCGTCCTTAACCCACGTTAAGGACGCAAATCTGTTGACACATCTCTGTCACTTTCGCATAACTTATTGACTTTCATTATAAGCAAAGCGATTTGTGGACATTTTTTGTCCGCGTTAATCATGACCGGGAGGTGGGTTTTGCAACGAGCACGTTGTTATCTACTGGGTGAGCGAGCCGTTGTGCTGGAGCTGGAACCGCCCGTTTCACTCGCCAGCCAGCAGCGCATCTGGGGACTGTGCCAACGCCTGCAGCACAATGAACAGGTTCAGGAAGCGATTCCGGGAATGAATAACCTGACGTTGCTACTGCGCGATCCGCAATTGAATGCGCTGGATGCCATTGAGCGTCTACAGCGCTGGTGGGAAGAGAGTGAGGAACAGATTCCTGAATCACGTCGGGTAGAGATTCCGGTGGTGTACGGGGGCGCGGGTGGCCCCGATCTGCAAGTGGTGGCTGAGGGTGCCAGCCTGTCGCCAAAACAGGTCGTCGAACTGCACAGCAGTGTTGATTACGTGGTCTATTTTATCGGCTTCCAGCCGGGTTTTCCCTATCTGGGCGGGTTGGATGAGCGTTTGCACACGCCGCGCCGTGCTGAACCCCGTGTCATCGTGCCCAGCGGCTCGGTAGGCATCGGTGGCAGTCAGACCGGCATTTATCCCCTGGCAGCACCAGGCGGCTGGCAACTGATCGGTCATACCCCGGTCAGCCTTTTCGATCCGTTACAGCATCCGCCGACACTGCTGCGGCCGGGTGACAGCGTGCGCTTTGTGCCGCAACAGGAGGGCGTATGTTAAACATTCTACGCGCCGGATTAATGACCTCGATTCAGGATCAGGGCCGCACCGGCTGGCGGCAATATGGCATCAGCGTCAGCGGAGCACTGGATCAACCTTCGATGCGTACTGCCAATATGCTGGTGGGCAATCCGGAGGAGAGTGCGGTACTCGAAATTGTGCTTGGCCAGTTCAAAGCCGAATTTAAACGTGACGGTTGGTTTGCACTCACTGGGGCGGGCTGTAATGCCGATCTGGATGGCAAACCGGTGTGGACTGGCTGGCGCTTACCGGTGAAAAAAGGCCAGGTGTTGTCGCTGGCGATGCCGGTGCGCGGTATGCGTAGCTATCTGGCAGTCAATGGTGGTTTCGCCATTGATGAGATGCTCGGCTCGCACAGTACCGATCTCAAGGCTGCTTTTGGTGGTTTCCAGGGCCGTAAGTTGCAGGATGGCGATCAGCTGCCGTTGGGCAAACCCTCACGAACGTTCAAGGGCAAAGCGGGCGTACGTCAACTGCTGTGGGGCAACCGCATTCGCGCCTTACCGGGCCCGGAGTATAACGAGTTCACGCGCGAAGCGCAGGAAGGTTTCTGGCGCAGTCCGTGGAAGCTGAGTCCGCAGAGTAATCGTATGGGTTACCGCATGCAGGGCCGTCAACTGCAGCGTAAAGCCACGCGTGATTTGTTGTCGCACGGGTTAGTCCCCGGCGTGGTGCAGGTTCCGCCTAATGGCCAACCGATTGTGCTGATGGCCGATGCGCAAACCACCGGCGGTTATCCGCGTATCGCCTGTGTTATCGAAGCTGACCTGTATCAACTGGCGCAGATTCGACTCGGCGAACCGATTCACTTTATCCATTGCACTCTGGAAGAAGCGCTGCTGGCGAAGCAGCATCAACAGCGCTCCTTTGACCAAATAGCCTGGGGGCTTGCACATGAAGATTGATCTCAACGCTGACTTGGGTGAAGGCAGCGCCAGCGATCAGGAGCTGCTGACGCTGGTGAGTTCAGCCAATATCGCCTGTGGATTCCACGCCGGTGATGCGCAAACCATGCTGCAATCGGTGCGCTGGGCCAAAGCTTCAGGTGTGGCGATCGGCGCCCACCCCAGCTTTCCGGATCGCGAGAACTTTGGTCGCACTGCGATGCAGCTGCCGCCGGAAACGGTGTATGCGCAGATGATCTATCAGATCGGTGCATTGAAGAGCATCGCCGAAAGTGAAGGTGAGCGTTTAGTGCATGTGAAGCCGCACGGCATGCTTTACAACCAGGCGGCAGCGGATGCCACGCTCGCCGACGCCATTGCCCGCGCGGTGAAGGCGGTGGATCCCGCATTGATACTGGTCGGCCTGGCAGGTAGTGCTTCGATCAAAGCGGCTGCGCATTATGGTCTGCGCACGCGAGAAGAGGTGTTTGCCGATCGTGGCTATCAGGCAACCGGTGCGCTGGTGCCGCGTAGCCAGCCAGGGGCGATGATTGAAGTCGCCGAGCAGGCGCTGGCACAAACACTCACCATGGTGCAGCAGCGTCAGGTGCAGAGTATCAGCGGGGAGTGGGTGAAAGTGAATGCCGAGACCGTCTGCTTACATTGTGATGGCGCACATGCGCTGCAATTTGCGCGCACGTTGCGTGCTGCGTTTGCTACCCATCAAATTGCTGTCACCAGTGCTTAAAAAATAACAACTCGCCCGGCACGCTGTCGGGCTTTTTATTTTCAGATGAAGGGGAAATAAATGGATAACGTGGTCAATCTCTGGCCGTTACTCGGCATTGCCACCATCGTACTGGGGTTTGTGTTGCGCTTTAACCCGGTGCTGGTGGTAATTGTTGCCGGTTTTGTTACCGGCCTGGCTGCGCATCTGCCGCTGGCCGATATTCTGGAGAAACTTGGTTCCGGCTTCCTGAATACCCGCAACCTGCCGCTGATTTTGCTGCTGCCGCTGGCCGTGATCGGTTTGCTGGAGCGCCACGGTTTGAAGGAGCGCGCACAAAGCTGGATCGCGCAGATCAAAACCGCGACGGCGGGCCGTTTGCTGATTGTCTATCTGTTCGTGCGTGAAATCACCGCCGCACTGGGTTTAACCAGCCTCGGAGGTCATCCGCAGATGGTGCGTCCACTGCTGGCACCGATGGCAGAAGGCGCCACGGAAAACCGCTATGGTGAAGTGCCCGATGAAGTGCGCCATCGCTTGCGCGCCATGTCGGCAGCCACCGATAACGTCGGGCTGTTCTTTGGTGAAGATATCTTTGTCGCATTCGGCGCGATTATCTTCATGCACAACTTTATGCAGGAGTCGGCAGGCATCAGCACCGAGCCGCTGCATATCGCTTTGTGGGGTATTCCCACCGCACTCTGCGCTTTCCTGATCCATTCGGCGCGACTGGTGCGCCTTGACCGCCAACTGGCGCGTGAATTGGGTGCTATCAATCAGCAGGCGTTGCACGCCAAAGGCGGGAAATAATGTTTCAGCAACAATATCTGATGTGGCTGGCAGGGGTGATCCTGCTGGTGGTCGCCGTTCTCTCCTGGCGCGATGCGGCTAACCCAAGACGATTTACGACCGGTTTATTCTGGGCGCTGTATGGCCTGATGTTCCTGATTGGTGAGGGTGCCTATCAACTGATGGGGCAATGGGCGGGCGATGCTGTCGCCGGTAAACGCATGCTGCACATTGGCGTGGGTGTTGCCGTGGTGTTGATGGCGTTAATTGCCGGCTTCGGCGGCGTGCGTCTCGGCAGCTACCATCAGCGCAGCGATCAGCAGAAGCGCGAAAGTGCGCAGCGTCTGCGCAATAAGCTGTTTCTGCCCGCGCTGGCGATTCCGGTGGTGACGGTGATTGGCGTGCTGGCGTTTAACAACATCCCGGGTTTGCAGTATGCCGTGTTTGGCCCGGGTAATCATTCAACGCTGGTGACCCTGTTCTCGATGATGGTCGGCTGCGTACTGGGCTGGATCATCGCGCTGCAAATCACCCATGAAAAACCGCTGCAGTCGATGCAGGAAACCCGCCGACTGCTGGATGCGGTGGGTTGGGCATTTATTCTGCCGCAAATCCTTGCCACGCTCGGTCTGTTGTTCACCAGCGCGGGCGTTGGCACCGCGATTTCACATCTGACTGAACAGTATCTGGCAGTGGACAATCGTCTGATTGCGGTCGCGGTATACGCGATTGGCATGGCACTGCTGACCATGGTGATGGGTAATGCGTTTGCTGCCTTCCCGATAGTGACGGCTGGCATTGGGATTCCTATTCTGGTGCTGCAACACGGCGGCAATCCGGCGGTAATGGCGGCAATTGGCATGTTCTCTGGCTATTGTGGCACCTTGATGACGCCGATGGCGGCGAACTTCAACATCGTACCCGCGCGTTTACTGGAGTTGCCGGATCGAAACGGGGTGATCAAGGCTCAGGTGCCAACCGGTGTGCTACTGTTGGTGGTAAACGTATTCCTGCTCTACTTCCTGATGTTCTTGTGAGGTCGTAATGAAAACGGTATTGATGACGGCGTTTGAGCCGTTCGGTGGCGAAACCATTAACCCTTCATGGGAAGCGGTGCGCAGTTTTGACGGTAAAGTGATTGCCGGAGCCCGAATTGTGGTGCGCCAGCTACCCGTGGTGTTTGCCACCTGCGGAAAGGTACTAACGCAAGCGCTGGATGAGATCCAACCTGACCGCGTATTGTGCGTGGGCCAGGCCGGTGGGCGTGTTGATATCACCGTCGAACGTGTGGCGATCAACGTGGATGATGCGCGTATTCCCGACAACGATAATCAGCAGCCCATCGATCAACCGATCGTTGCGGATGGCCCTGCAGCCTATTTCTCTACATTACCGATCAAGGCGATGGTCGCAGCCCTGCGTGAGGTTGGTGTGCCGGCCTCGGTATCCCAAACCGCCGGAACCTTCACCTGTAACAACGTGATGTACAGCCTGCTGCACTGGCTGAAGACCACCAACAGCCAGGCACGCGGTGGCTTTATTCATATCCCCTATATGCCGGAACAGGCGGTGAATCATCCCGGCGTCGCCAGTATGGCGACGGCCAGCGTGATCCTGGCGCTGGAAACCTCGTTGCAGGTGATGTTGAGCACTGAAAATGACATCCGCGTGGTCGGTGGAGCGACGCATTAACAGGAGAAGTTATGCCTGAAGGACCGGAGATCCGCCGTGCGGCGGATCAACTGGCAGCGGCGATGGAAGGCAAGCCACTCACTGATGTGTGGTTTGCCTTCCCTGAGCTGAAAACCTATGAACCGGCATTAATGGGTGAAACCATTACGGCTTTTGAAACACGTGGCAAAGCACTGCTGACGCATTTTTCGAATGGCTTAACTCTCTATAGCCATAACCAACTGTACGGCGTGTGGCGGGTTGTACCGACCGGTACTGAACCCAACACTTCGCGGCAGCTACGTGTGCGTTTATCCAATGCCGATCAAACCATCCTGCTGTACAGCGCTTCGGATATCGAACTGCTCAATGCGGATACCCTTGGCGCACACCCTTTTTTACAGCGTGTTGGTCCCGATGTACTGGATGCCACATTATCGGTGGAAGCGGTGCGAGAGCGGTTGCTATCGCCGCGTTTTCGTCGCCGTCAGTTCAGCGGGCTGTTACTCGATCAGGCCTTTCTGGCGGGATTGGGTAATTATTTGCGCGTGGAGATTTTATGGCATGCCGGATTGCTGGCGTCGCATCGGGCGCAGGATCTCACTGAGATACAGCTCAATGCATTAAGTGAGGCGATGCTGGCGGTGCCACGTTTGTCGTATCAGATGCGCGGCAGTATGAAGAAATACCATGCCGATGCGGCGTTTCGCTTTGAGGTGTTTCATCGCCAGGGCAAGACATGTCGGCGCTGCGGCACGCTGATTGAGAAGGGTACGCTATCGTCGCGACCATTTTACTGGTGCCCGGGATGTCAGTTTTGACGCGCAAGGGTGTGTGAAACAAAATACGATCAATAAAAAAGCTGCCATCTCAATGAAATGGCAGCCTTTCTTTCACACTCATTTAGCTGTGGATTACTTTTTCAGCGCCGAGGTAAATGGACGCTCGGTGTAACCGGTGTACAGCTGACGTGGACGCGCAATCTTCATGCCTTCGTCGTGCATCTCTTTCCAGTGTGCAATCCAGCCTACGGTACGCGCCATCGCGAAGATCACGGTGAACATAGACGAAGGAATGCCCATCGCTTTCAGAATAATGCCAGAGTAGAAATCGACGTTTGGATAGAGTTTACGCTCGATGAAGTACGGGTCGTTCAGGGCGATATGTTCCAACTCCATCGCCACTTCCAGCAGGTCATCTTTCATACCCAGCTCATTCAGCACTTCGTGACAGGTTTCACGCATCACGGTGGCGCGCGGGTCATAGTTTTTGTAAACACGGTGACCGAAGCCCATCAGGCGGAACGAATCGTTTTTGTCTTTCGCGCGACGTACGAATTCCGGGATGTGCTCAACGGTGCTGATCTCTTCCAGCATACGCAGGGTAGCTTCGTTGGCGCCACCGTGTGCCGGTCCCCACAGCGAAGCGATACCCGCAGCGATACAGGCAAATGGGTTTGCACCAGAAGAACCGGCGGTACGCACGGTTGAGGTAGAGGCATTCTGCTCATGGTCAGCATGCAGAATCAGAATACGGTCCATGGCGCGTTCCAGCACCGGGTTCACTTTGTACTCTTCGCACGGAGTAGCGAACATCATATGCAGGAAGTTGCCTGCGTAGGACAGGTCGTTACGTGGGTAAACGAACGGCTGGCCAATCGAATATTTGTAGCACATCGCTGCCATGGTCGGCATTTTGGACAGCAGGCGGAAGGCAGCGATTTCACGGTGACGTTCAATGTTGACGTCTAAGGAGTCGTGATAGAACGCCGCCAGAGCGCCAGTGACACCACACATGACCGCCATCGGATGCGAATCGCGGCGGAAGCCATGGAACAGTCGGGTGATTTGCTCGTGGATCATGGTGTGGCGGGTAACGGTGGTGCGGAACTCTTCAAACTGGGCTTGGGTCGGGGCTTCGCCATTCAGCAGGATGTAACACACTTCGAGGTAGTTGGAGTGGGTTGCCAGTTCGGAAATCGGGAAGCCGCGATGTAACAGAATGCCTTCATCACCATCAATAAAAGTGATTTTAGATTCGCATGACGCAGTAGAGGTGAAACCGGGATCGAAAGTGAACAGGCCATGATTGCCAAGTGTACGGACATCAACAACGTCTTGTCCCAGCGTACCTTGCATCACATCCAGTTCAACGGAAGCATTATCTTGTAGGGTTAGCGTCACTTTTTTATCTGTCATTTTTCGTCTCCATAGCGCCTTAGTAGGTAAGGATCTTAGACACCAGAATAGCCTTCATGTTGTATAAAACCACAATCTTCACAGTATCACTCTGCGGTAACGTTTGTCGTGCAGGGTTACAGGGAAATGTATTAGGGCCAGTCGGTGGCGTTCGGGCATGACATGCTGAACAGCGCGGATGTTAAAGATCCTGTCACGACATAACTTCTTGGTAACCAATAACCTGATGCTTTGTGTTGCTCGTAAAGGCAATGTTACATAACTTGAGCTTAGGGGAAAGTGTATCCCCATAACTTTTGTGCATCATAGGGCTTTAATGCGTTTGTTTGTAACTGAAATGTTGATCTTTTGTCAAATCAGATAATTAAAAATGTATGAATTGTGAAATTCGTGAGTCGGATCACTGTTCAGCCTAAATGTGACCAAAGAGATTGTAGGGGAATTGTAATCAGAATGTGATCCTCCTATACTGCCGCCAGGTCTCCGGAATACCCTGACACCAGGAGCCACCCAGCGTTTTTTTCGCTTCACTTAACACTGGATGTTGCTTTTTTGGTGGCGGTTGCAGTCTGAACACGCGCTGTGCTCTGATGCGACTCAGGTCCGGAGGAAGCAAAATAAAAAAGAGCTGTGTGGGCAAAACCGTGAAAAAACAAAGACCTGTTAACTTGGATCTCTCGACGATCCGGTTTCCCGTTACTGCAATATCGTCCATTCTCCACCGCGTCTCCGGCGTGATCACCTTTGTCGCTCTCGGAATACTGCTCTGGTTACTGGGTCTCTCTCTCTCTTCTCCTGAAGGCTTCCAGCAAGCGGCATCCATCATGGATAGCTTCTTCGCCAAATTCATTATGTGGGGCATCCTGACTGCGCTGGCGTATCACGTCGTGGGCGGCATTCGTCACATGCTGGCTGATTTTGGCTTTATGGAAGAAACCCTGCAGGTGGGAACCCGTTCCGCGCAGGCGGCTTTTGGTATCACTGTCGTGCTCTCAATTTTGGCTGGAGTCCTCGTATGGTAAGCAATGCTTCTGCATTAGGACGCAACGGTATTCATGACTGGCTGTTACTGCGTGCTGCTGCAATCTTAATGACGCTCTACATCATCTACCTTCTCGGTTTTGTGGTGATGACCGGCACCCTGACGTATGACGCCTGGCACGGCTTCTTCGCCTCTGCCTTCACTAAAGTGTTTACGATACTGACGCTGTTCTCGATTCTGATCCACGGCTGGATTGGCATGTGGCAGGTCCTGACCGACTACGTTAAACCAGTGGCAACCCGCTTGCTGCTGCAGTTTGTGATTGTGGTCGCGCTGTTGTCGTATGCCATTTATGGAATCGTTGTTGTGTGGGGTGTGTAAATGAGTTTGCCAGTCAGAGAATTTGATGCCGTGGTGATCGGCGCGGGTGGCGCGGGAATGCGCGCGGCTCTGCAAATCTCCCAATCGGGCCAGACTTGTGCCCTGTTATCCAAAGTTTTCCCAACCCGTTCTCATACCGTATCGGCGCAGGGCGGTATTACCGTTGCGCTGGGTAACACCCATGAAGATAACTGGGAATGGCACATGTACGATACCGTTAAGGGCTCCGACTACATCGGTGACCAGGACGCGATCGAATATATGTGTCACGTCGGTCCAGAAGCGATTCTGGAACTGGAGCACATGGGGCTGCCTTTCTCACGTCTTGATGACGGCCGCGTGTATCAGCGTCCGTTTGGTGGTCAGTCGAAGAACTTCGGTGGTGAGCAGGCGGCGCGTACCGCTGCAGCAGCCGACCGTACTGGCCACGCACTGCTGCATACCCTGTATCAGCAGAACCTGAAAAACAAAACCACCATCTTCTCAGAATGGTATGCGCTAGACCTGGTGAAAAACGAAGACGGTGCGATTGTCGGTTGTACCGCCATCTGCATGGAAACCGGTGAAACCGTCTACTTCAAAGCCAAAGCCACCATTCTGGCGACCGGTGGTGCAGGCCGTATTTACCAGTCCACCACCAACGCACACATCAACACCGGCGACGGCGTAGGCATGGCACTGCGTGCCGGTGTGCCGGTGCAGGATATGGAAATGTGGCAGTTCCACCCAACCGGTATCGCTGGTGCGGGTGTACTGGTAACCGAAGGTTGCCGTGGTGAAGGTGGATACCTGCTGAACAAACACGGCGAACGTTTCATGGAACGTTATGCGCCAAACGCCAAAGACCTGGCGGGTCGCGACGTGGTAGCCCGTTCCATGATGGTGGAGATTCGTGAAGGCCGTGGTTGCGATGGTCCGTGGGGCCCGCATATCAAGCTGAAACTCGACCATCTGGGCGCAGAAGTTTTGGAATCGCGTCTGCCGGGTATCCTTGAGCTGTCTCGTACTTTTGCCCACGTTGACCCGATTAAAGAACCGATTCCGGTTATCCCAACCTGCCACTACATGATGGGCGGCGTGCCAACCAAAGTGACCGGTCAGGCGCTGCGCGTGAATGAGCAGGGCGAAGACGAAGTGATTCCGGGCTTGTTCGCGGTAGGCGAAATTGCCTGCGTATCAGTACACGGTGCCAACCGTCTCGGTGGTAACTCGCTGCTGGACCTGGTGGTATTTGGCCGTGCGGCGGGTGTACACCTGCTGGAGTGTCTGGAAGAGCAGGGTGAACTGCGTGAAGCCACGCAGGAAAACATCGATGCCGCCATGGCGCGCTTCAACCGCTGGGAAAACAACACCACGGGTGAAGATCCGGTTGAAATCCGTAAAGCGCTGCAGCGTTGCATGCAGAACAACTTCTCGGTATTCCGCGAAGGTGATGCGATGCGTGAAGGTCTGGAAGAGCTGAAAGTGATTCGTGAACGCCTGAAGTCAGCGCGTCTTGATGACCGTTCGCCAGATTTCAATACCCAGCGTATTGAGTGCCTTGAGCTGGATAACCTGATGGAAACCGCGTACGCCACTGCGGTCGCCGCAAACTTCCGTACCGAAAGCCGTGGCGCACACAGCCGCTTCGACTACCCGGAACGTGATGATGCAAACTGGCTGTGTCACAGCCTCTATGTTCCGCAAACGGAAAGCATGACGCGCCGTGAGGTGAACATGCAACCGAAACTGCGTGCGGCCTTCCCGCCGAAAGCGCGTACCTACTAATTGCGGAGATCATCATGAGACTCGAATTTTCTATCTATCGTTACAACCCGGAAGTCGATGACAAACCGCGTATGCAGGAATACACGCTGGAGTCAGAAGACGGTCGCGACATGATGTTGCTGGACGCGTTGATTCGTCTGAAAGAGAAGGACCCTACGTTGGCCTTCCGTCGCTCATGCCGTGAAGGCGTGTGCGGTTCTGACGGCCTCAACATGAACGGCAAAAACGGTCTGGCCTGCATCACGCCAGTGTCCGCGCTGGGTAATGGCACCAAGAAAATTGTTATCCGTCCACTGCCTGGTTTGCCGGTGATCCGCGACCTCGTAGTTGATATGGGACAATTCTATACGCAGTATGAGAAGATTAAGCCTTTCCTGTTGAATAATGGGGAAAATCCGCCAGCACGCGAGCATCTGCAGACCCCGGCAGACCGTGAGCACCTGGATGGATTGTACGAGTGTATTCTGTGCGCTTGCTGCTCGACCTCGTGCCCATCGTTCTGGTGGAACCCGGATAAGTTCATCGGTCCGGCAGGTTTGTTAGCCGCTTACCGTTTCCTGATCGACAGCCGCGATACCGAAACCGATGCGCGTCTGGACAATCTGAACGATGCTTTCAGTGTATTCCGCTGTCACAGCATCATGAACTGTGTGAGCGTGTGCCCGAAAGGACTAAACCCGACGCGCGCTATCGGCCATATTAAGTCGATGCTGCTGCAACGCGGGGCGTAACACACTGAAGTCACTGTCCGGGAACTTAGGTTCCCGGCAGTTTACGGAAGCCTCTATAAGCGCGGTACTGACCACGCTTATAAAGGTTCCCTTACGGGCCAGGCGCCGGTTGCGCACAGGTTCGTATCGCTGAACTCACTACGGCAAGCCGCGAAAGCGGCAACAAATGAAACCTCATAAAAAGCAGATTAATGCTTAAGGGATCACAATGCAGAACAGCGCGATGAAACCCTGGCTGGACTCCTCCTGGCTGGCCGGCGCGAACCAATCCTACATAGAGCAACTCTATGAGGATTTCCTGACCGATCCTGACTCAGTTGATGAAATGTGGCGCGAGCTGTTCCAACAGCTGCCCGGCACTGGCGTGAAACCTGAGCAGTTTCACTCCACCACGCGTGATTACTTCCGCCGCCTGGCAAAAGATGCGACCCGCTACACATCCTCAGTCACCGATCCGGCCACCAATTCCAAACAGGTTAAAGTGCTGCAGCTGATCAATGCGTTCCGCTTCCGCGGCCATCAGCACGCTAACCTCGATCCGCTCGGCCTGTGGAAACAGGATCGGGTTGCGGATCTCGAACCTTCTTATCACGATCTCACCGACGCCGATTTTCAGGAAAGCTTTAACGTAGGTTCCTTTGCTATTGGCAAAGAGACCATGAAGCTGGCTGATCTGTTCGCGGCGCTGCAGCAGACCTATTGTGGCTCGATTGGTGCAGAGTACATGCACATCAACAACACCGATGAGAAGCGCTGGATTCAGCAGCGTCTGGAATCGGTGGTCGGCCATGCGTCATTCAGCAGCGACGAGAAAAAAGGTTTCCTGAAAGAGCTGACTGCGGCTGAAGGTCTGGAAAAATACCTCGGCGCGAAATTCCCGGGTGCAAAACGCTTCTCACTGGAAGGCGGTGATGCACTGGTGCCGATGCTGCGCGAAATGATTCGCCATGCAGGCAAAAGCGGTACGCGTGAAGTGGTTCTCGGGATGGCGCACCGTGGTCGTCTCAACGTCCTGATCAACGTACTGGGTAAAAAGCCACAGGATCTGTTTGACGAGTTCTCCGGCAAACACAAAGAGCACCTCGGCACCGGCGACGTGAAATACCACATGGGCTTCTCGTCTGACGTTGAAACCGAAGGTGGTTTAGTGCACCTGGCGCTGGCGTTTAACCCGTCACACCTCGAAATCGTTAGCCCAGTGGTCATGGGTTCGGTGCGTGCACGTCTGGATCGTCTGGCTGAGCCAAGCAGCAACAAAGTTCTGCCGATCACCATCCACGGTGATGCGGCGGTGATCGGCCAGGGCGTGGTGCAGGAAACCCTGAACATGTCTGCGGCGCGTGGTTACGAAGTGGGCGGTACCGTTCGCATCGTGATTAACAACCAGGTCGGTTTCACCACCTCGAACCCGAAAGATGCGCGTTCAACGCCTTACTGCACCGACATCGGCAAAATGGTTCTGGCGCCAATCTTCCACGTGAATGCGGACGATCCAGAAGCGGTGGCCTTCGTGACTCGCCTGGCGCTGGATTATCGCAACACCTTTAAACGCGACGTGTTTATCGATCTGGTGTGCTACCGCCGTCACGGCCATAACGAAGCGGATGAGCCAAGTGCAACCCAGCCGCTGATGTACCAGAAAATCAAGAAACACCCAACGCCACGTAAGATCTACGCCGATCAGCTGGAAAGCGAAGGTGTGGCGACGTTAGAAGATGCGACCGAACTGGTCAATCTCTACCGTGATGCGTTGGATGAAGGCGAATGCGTGGTGCCAGAATGGCGTCCGATGAGCCTGCACTCCTTCACCTGGTCGCCGTACCTGAACCACGAGTGGGATGAAAACTATCCAGCCACGGTTGAGTACAAACGCCTGCAAGAGCTGGCGCGCCGCATCAGCAGCGTACCGGAAGCGGTAGAAGTGCAGTCGCGCGTGGCGAAGATTTACAACGACCGTAAAGAGATGGCGGAAGGCAACAAGCCATTTGACTGGGGCGGCGCGGAAAACCTGGCGTACGCCACGCTGGTAGATGAAGGCATTCCAGTCCGTCTGTCAGGTGAAGACTCCGGCCGCGGTACCTTCTTCCACCGCCATGCGGTGATCCACAACCAAACCAACGGCTCAACCTACACCCCGCTGCACCATGTCCATAACGGCCAGGGTCAGTTCAAAGTCTGGGATTCCGTGCTGTCAGAAGAAGCGGTACTGGCCTTTGAATATGGCTATGCCACCGCAGAACCGCGCGTGCTGACCATTTGGGAAGCGCAGTTCGGCGACTTCGCCAACGGTGCTCAGGTGGTCATCGACCAGTTCATCAGCTCTGGCGAGCAGAAGTGGGGCCGTATGTGTGGCCTGGTGATGCTGCTGCCACACGGTTATGAAGGCCAGGGCCCAGAGCACTCCTCTGCGCGTCTGGAGCGCTATCTGCAACTCTGTGCTGAACAGAACATGCAGGTGTGCGTGCCGTCAACGCCAGCACAGGTTTATCACATGCTGCGCCGTCAAGCGCTGCGTGGTATGCGCCGTCCGCTGATCGTAATGTCACCGAAATCGCTGCTGCGCCATCCGCTGGCGGTCTCCAGCCTGGAAGAACTGGCCAATGGCAGCTTCCAACCGGCGATTGGCGAGATTGACGATCTGGATCCGAAGCAAGTGAAACGCGTGGTGATGTGTTCTGGTAAGGTTTATTACGATCTGCTGGAACAGCGTCGCAAGAATGAGCAGACCGATGTCGCCATCGTGCGTATCGAACAGCTCTATCCGTTCCCGCACAAAGTGGTGCAGGACGTATTGAAAAATTATGCGCATGTGCAGGATTTCGTCTGGTGTCAGGAAGAGCCGCTGAACCAGGGCGCATGGTATTGCAGTCAGCATCATTTCCGCGAAGTGGTTCCATTCGGTGCGTCACTGCGTTACGCAGGTCGTCCGGCTTCTGCTTCACCAGCCGTGGGCTACATGTCCGTACATCAACAACAGCAGCAAGACCTGGTTAACGACGCGCTGAACCTTGGTTAATTAAAAGGAAAGAAAATGAGTAGCGTAGAAATTCTGGTTCCCGATTTGCCTGAATCCGTAGCGGACGCAACGGTTGCAACCTGGCACAAAAAACCCGGCGATGCGGTCAGTCGCGATGAAGTACTGGTTGAGATTGAAACGGACAAAGTTGTGCTTGAAGTGCCTGCTTCAGCAGACGGTGTACTGGAAGCGATTCTGGAAGACGAAGGCGCAACGGTGCTCTCGCGCCAGCTGTTAGGCCGCCTGGTGGAAGGCAACAGCGGTGGTAAAGAGACCTCTGCGAAAGTAGAAACGAAAGAAGCGACACCAGAACAGCGTAAAACCGCGTCTCTGGAAGATGAGAGCAACGATGCGCTGAGCCCAGCGGTTCGTCGCCTGATCGCTGAAAACAACCTCGACGCCAGCCAGATCAAAGGCACCGGTGTGGGTGGTCGTCTGACGCGTGAAGATGTTGAGAAGCATGTTGCGAAGAAAGCCGACGGCGCGAAAGCGGCGCCTGCAGCTGCGGCCGCGGCACCACAGGCTGCTGTGGCTAACCGCAGCGAAAAACGCGTTCCAATGACGCGTCTGCGTAAGCGTGTGGCTGAGCGTCTGCTGGAAGCAAAAAACAGCACCGCGATGCTGACCACCTTCAACGAAATCAACATGAAGCCGATCATGGATCTGCGTAAGCAGTACGGCGACGCGTTTGAGAAACGTCACGGTGTGCGTCTGGGCTTCATGTCCTTCTACATCAAAGCCGTGGTTGAAGCGCTGAAACGCTATCCGGAAGTGAACGCTTCTATCGATGGCGAAGATGTGGTTTACCACAACTACTTCGACGTCAGCATCGCGGTTTCTACGCCGCGTGGCCTGGTAACCCCAGTGCTGAAAGATGTCGATGCTCTGAGCATGGCTGACATCGAGAAGAAAATTAAAGAACTGGCGGTGAAAGGCCGTGACGGTAAGCTGACGGTTGACGAGCTGACCGGCGGTAACTTCACCATCACCAACGGTGGCGTGTTCGGTTCCCTGATGTCTACCCCGATCATCAACCCACCGCAGAGCGCGATTCTGGGCATGCACGCGATCAAAGAGCGCCCGATGGCGGTCAATGGTCAGGTTGTCATCCTGCCAATGATGTATCTGGCTCTCTCTTACGACCACCGTCTGATCGATGGCCGTGAATCCGTTGGCTATCTGGTCGCGGTGAAAGAGATGCTGGAAGATCCGGCACGTCTGCTGCTGGACGTCTAATTTTCGCCGGGCGCATCGCACAACGGTGCGCCCAAACTCATATCTGAATGGATAGAACATCATGAACTTACATGAATACCAGGCGAAGCAGTTGTTTGCTCGCTATGGCATGCCAGCTCCAACTGGTTACGCCTGCGCTACGCCACGTGAAGCAGAAGAAGCCGCCTCTAAAATTGGCGCAGGTCCGTGGGTAGTAAAATGTCAGGTACATGCCGGTGGCCGCGGTAAAGCGGGTGGCGTGAAAGTGGTGAACAGCAAGGAAGATATCCGTGCATTTGCTGAGCATTGGTTGGGCAAGCGTCTGGTGACCTACCAAACTGATGCTGATGGTCAGCCGGTAAACCAGATTCTGGTTGAAGCAGCGACTGACATCGACCAGGAACTGTATCTGGGTGCGGTGGTTGACCGTGCTACCCGTCGCGTGATCTTCATGGCTTCAACTGAAGGCGGCGTGGAAATCGAGAAAGTGGCGGAAGAAACCCCGCACCTGATCCACAAAATGGCGCTGGATCCGCTGGCCGGTCCTCAGCCTTATCAGGGCCGTGAACTGGCATTCAAACTGGGTCTGTCCGGTAAGCAAGTCAGCCAGTTCACCAAAATCTTCATGGGTCTGGCGACCATGTTCCTGGAGCGCGACCTGGCAATGGTCGAGATCAACCCGCTGGTGATCACCAAGCAGGGCGATCTGATCTGCCTCGATGGCAAACTGGGCGCAGACGGTAACGCCCTGTTCCGTCAGCCTGAGCTGCGTGAAATGCGCGATCCAAGCCAGGAAGATCCACGTGAAGCACACGCGACACAGTGGGAACTGAACTACGTTGCGCTGGATGGCAATATCGGCTGTATGGTAAACGGTGCCGGTCTGGCAATGGGTACCATGGACATCGTGAAACACCACGGTGGCCAGCCTGCTAACTTCCTCGATGTCGGCGGCGGCGCGACCAAGGAGCGCGTAACCGAAGCCTTCAAAATCATCCTGTCTGACGATGCCGTTAAAGCGGTATTCGTTAACATCTTCGGCGGCATCGTGCGTTGCGACCTGATCGCAGACGGCATCATCGGTGCAGTTGCAGAAGTGGGTGTGAACGTGCCAGTAGTGGTACGTCTGGAAGGTAACAACGCCGAGCTGGGCGCGAAGAAACTGGCCGACAGCGGTCTGAACATCATTGCAGCAACCAGCCTGACAGACGCTGCGCAGCGTGTTGTTGCTGCCGCGGAGGGTAAATAATGTCCATTCTTATCGACAAAAACACCAAAGTCATTTGCCAGGGTTTCACCGGTGGCCAGGGGACTTTCCACTCTGAGCAGGCTTTGGCCTATGGTACGCAGCTGGTTGGCGGTGTCACGCCAGGCAAAGGCGGCACCACGCATCTGGGTCTGCCAGTGTTCAACACCGTGCGTGAAGCGGTAGAAGCCACGGGCGCAACTGCCACCGTGATCTACGTTCCAGCACCGTTCTGCAAAGACGGTATCCTGGAAGCCATCGACGCAGGCATCAAACTGATCATCACCATCACCGAAGGTATCCCAACGCTGGATATGCTGACTGTGAAAGTGAAACTGGATGAAGCTGGCGTGCGCATGATCGGCCCGAACTGCCCAGGCGTGATCACCCCAGGCGAATGTAAGATCGGTATCATGCCGGGCCACATTCACCAGCCAGGCCGTGTCGGTATCGTATCCCGTTCAGGCACCCTGACTTATGAAGCCGTTAAGCAGACCACTGACATCGGCTACGGCCAGTCAACCTGCGTAGGCATCGGTGGTGACCCGATCCCAGGTTCCAACTTCATCGATATCCTGAAAATGTTCCAGGATGATCCACAGACCGAAGTGATCGTGATGATCGGTGAGATCGGTGGTAGCGCTGAAGAAGAAGCCGCAGCCTTCATCAAAGAGCACGTGACCAAGCCAGTTGTTGGTTACATCGCAGGTGTGACTGCACCGAAAGGCAAGCGTATGGGCCACGCAGGCGCCATCATTGCCGGTGGTAAAGGCACCGCTGACGAGAAATTCGCAGCACTGGAAGCGGCCGGTGTGAAAACCGTACGCAGCCTGGCTGACATCGGCGACGCCGTTAAAGCGGTTCTGCCAATCAAATAAGCCGTCACTTGTGATGCGCATTAAGCCACCTTCGGGTGGCTTTTTTTATGCCTGAAAGGGCAGGGGAAGCCAGTGGCAACAACGCCCTGTGCAGAGTGACACAAAAAGCAGGGAAAAACCGTAACGGAGATAAAATCTGCCGCTATGCTTACTAAGTTGGTAAGGTAAAGATAGGAAAATGTGCGTGATTTCACATGAGAAATTAAACCTTAGCATCCGGTATTAACGTTAAAAAAATACGAGAGAAGTAATTATTTCCTTAATTGCATCACGCGTATATGACAACTAATTAACAACAACGCTAACACTACATATCTGAAAAAATATTGTCTTAATCCAGATCAATAAAGCGTGAGATATAACAAACTTTACTGCTGGCATCACGCACGACAAACGGTATAAATTGCGCTGCATCAATTCAGTCTTTTCCGCGAATTTTCAGGAGTTTGAGCCAGGCGTTGTTAGCGCAATTCTGTCGCCTCCTTGCATCACACTCCCGCTCGAAACAGATTGAAGCGATCGGTTTTTCGGGAAATTTTCAACACTGTTACTCACTCATTTCGGGCTACAGATTTCTCTGTTCTGTCAGTAATAAAACTGGAATCAATAATCAGTCGTTCCTGGATCTTATTCTGCACGTCAATGTTCGTTGTTTACCGTTGTCAGCCGCAGAGTAAATTCATGCGAGGAGCAAGGAGTCATCATGTTAGATATTGTCGAGCTGTCGCGTTTACAGTTTGCCCTGACGGCGATGTACCATTTCCTGTTCGTCCCTTTAACGCTGGGTATGGCGTTTTTGTTGGCGATCATGGAAACCGTATATGTCCTGACGGGTAAGCAAATTTATAAAGATATGACCAAGTTCTGGGGCAAGTTGTTCGGTATCAACTTTGCACTGGGTGTCGCAACCGGTCTCACCATGGAGTTTCAGTTCGGGACCAACTGGTCATATTACTCCCACTACGTCGGCGATATCTTTGGTGCGCCGCTCGCCATTGAAGGCTTGATGGCGTTCTTCCTTGAATCCACCTTTGTTGGTCTGTTCTTCTTCGGTTGGGATCGCCTCGGCAAAGTCCAGCACCTGGCGGTGACCTGGCTGGTGGCGCTCGGTTCTAACATGTCCGCACTGTGGATTCTGGTGGCTAACGGCTGGATGCAAAACCCGATCGCCTCTGAATTCAATTTCGAAACCATGCGCATGGAGATGGTGAGCTTCTCCGAGCTGGTGCTCAACCCGGTTGCGCAGGTGAAATTTGTTCACACCGTGGCGGCAGGGTACACCGCTGGCGCGATGTTCGTGCTGGGTATCAGTGCCTGGTATCTGCTGAAAGGCCGTGATGTGGCTTTCGCTAAGCGCTCATTCGGTATTGCAGCCAGCTTCGGCATGGCGGCGATCCTGTCCGTGATCGTACTGGGTGATGAATCCGGTTATGAAATGGGTGACGTACAGAAAACCAAACTCGCAGCAATTGAAGCTGAGTGGGAAACGCAGCCTGCACCTGCGGCCTTCACGCTGTTTGGTATTCCCGATCAGGATTCGCAGGAGAACAAGTACGCCATTCAAATCCCGTATTTGCTCGGGTTGATTGCGACGCGATCGGTGGATACGCCGGTCACCGGTCTGAAAGATCTGCTGTCGCAACATGAAGTGCGTATCCGCAACGGCATGAAAGCTTACGCGTTGCTGAACGAACTGCGTGCGGGGAGCAAAGATCCGGCGGTACGTAGCCAGTTCGAAGCCAGCAAACAGGATCTCGGTTATGGCTTGCTGCTGAAGCGCTATACTCCGGATGTCGCTAATGCGACCGAAGCGCAGATTCAGAAGGCCACGCAGGATTCGATTCCACGTGTGGCTCCGCTCTATTTCGCCTTCCGCATCATGGTGCTGTGTGGCGTGCTGCTGCTCGGCATTATCGCGCTCTCATTCCTGAGTGTGATTCGTAACCGCATCGGCAAAAGCCGCTGGCTGTTGAAAGCGGCACTCTATGGCATTCCGCTGCCGTGGATCGCCATTGAGTCAGGCTGGTTTGTCGCTGAGTATGGCCGTCAGCCTTGGGCGATTGGTGAAGTCCTGCCGACTGCGGTGGCGAACTCTTCACTCACCGTGGGCGATCTGCTGTTCTCGATGATTTTGATTTGCGGTCTTTACACGCTGTTCCTGGTGGCAGAGATGTATCTGATGTTCAAATTTGCCCGACTGGGACCAAGCAGCCTGAAAACGGGCCGTTACCATCATGAAACCGTGAAAGCGGCTGCTCAGCCAGCACGTGGATAAGGAGAGCAACCATGTTTGATTATGAAGTATTGCGCTTTGTCTGGTGGTTGCTGATTGGCATTCTGCTGATTGGTTTCGCTGTGACGGATGGCTTTGACATGGGGGTGGGGATGCTGACGCGCATCCTCGGCCGCACTGATACTGAACGTCGTATTATGATCAACAGCATCGCACCGCACTGGGATGGCAACCAGGTTTGGCTGATTACGGCCGGTGGTGCGTTGTTCGCAGCCTGGCCAGTGGTGTATGCCGCAGCGTTCTCCGGTTTTTATGTTGCGATGATTCTGGTGCTGGCTTCGCTGTTCTTTCGCCCGGTAGGTTTTGACTACCGTTCGAAGATTGAGGACATGCGCTGGCGTAACACCTGGGACTGGGGCATTTTCATCGGCAGCTTCGTTCCACCGCTGGTGATTGGCGTGGCCTTTGGCAACCTGTTGCAGGGGGTACCTTTCCATGCGGATGAATATCTGCGCCTGTTCTATACCGGTAACTTCTTCCAGTTGCTGAACCCGTTTGGTTTGCTGGCGGGGGTAATCAGCGTCGCGATGATCCTGACGCAAGGGTCGACCTATCTGCAGATGCGTACTAACGGCGAACTGCATCTGCGTGCGCGCGGCACCGCGCAAATCAGTGCGCTGGTGATGATGGTGTGCTTCGTATTAGCCGGTGTGTGGGTGAAATACGGTATTGATGGCTATGTGGTGAAAAGCGTCATCGATCATCACGCTGCATCCAACCCGTTAGGTAAAGAAGTGGTGCGTGAAGCCGGTGCGTGGATGGTGAACTTTGAGCAGACGCCAATCCTGTGGCTGTTCCCGCTGCTTGGCGTGGTGCTGCCGCTGCTGACAGTGCTCTGTTCGCGCATGGAGAAGGGCGCCTGGGCGTTTGTCTTTTCTTCATTGACGCTGGCATGCGTTATCATGACCGCAGGCATCGCGATGTTCCCGTTCATTATGCCTTCCAGCACCGTGCCGGGCATTAGCCTGACCATGTGGGATGCCACCTCAAGCCTGCTGACGCTGAAAGTGATGACCTTCGCCGCCATCATCTTTGTCCCGATTATCCTCGCCTATACCGCGTGGTGTTATTACAAGATGTTTGGCCGTATCACCAAAGAACACATTGAGAGCAATACGCACTCCCTGTACTGATTAAGGAGATTGAGCATGTGGTATTTTGCCTGGATTCTTGGCACTTTGCTGGCCTGTGCGTTTGGCGTGATCACGGCGCTGGCGATTGAGCAAGCAGAAGAGAGTGGCGTAAAGGATAAACAACACTGATGCGCACACTGATTCAGACGCTGTATCGTCTGATGGACAAGGGCCCGTTACGGGCCCTTTCGCTGATACTGGCGCTGTGGCTGGCGGGCTGTGTTATCTGGCAACCGTCACGCTTTGCCGCCCGCACCAGCGACTTAGCCATCTGGCACGGATTATTGATGATTTGGGCGGTGTGCACTGGGGTAATTCATGGTACGGGTTTCCGGCCATTGCAAACGCGCTGGCGAGCCGTGTTTTCACCGTTGCCCGCGATGATCGTACTGATGCTGGGAATCTATTGGTTCTATCATTGAGTCCCCGATGCTGTTTTTATCCGCTTTATTCGGGCACTGACGTGAGTTTATGTCAGTGCCTGGTCAAGAAATATCCTGAAATTCCTTCCAGTTGTTAACGTGTGATAATTATTTTCTCCTGGCTCTGGCGGACCATTCCCAAGCCGATCTCACTTGCGTATAGTAGCAACGTTTAAAATGAGACCGGGATGTAGAGTGAGTACAACGCTGTTTCGCTGGCCGGTTCGGGTCTATTACGAAGACACCGACGCCGGTGGTGTGGTTTACCACGCCAGTTATCTTGCTTTCTATGAACGAGCACGTACCGAGATGTTGCGCCAGCACCATTTCAATCAACAAGCCCTGTTAGAAGAACAGGTGGCGTTTGTGGTACGACGCATGACGATAGACTTTGTTGCCGCAGCACGTCTTGACGATCTTCTGGATATCCAGAGTGAAGTGACCGCCATGACTCGCGCCACCATGACGTTCTCGCAGCGTATCGTGAATGCAGAAGGCAAGGTGCTGAATGAAGCAGAAGTCCTGATTGCCTGCATCAACCCACATCTAATGAAGCCGATTGCGCTTCCCAAGTCTATTGTCGCGGAGTTCAAGCAGTGACTGACATGAATGTTCTTGATTTGTTCCTGAAGGCGAGCCTTCTGGTCAAACTTATCATGTTGATTTTGATCGGCTTTTCTATTGCCTCATGGGCGATCATTATTCAGCGCACGCGCATCCTGAATGCAGCGGGTCGCGAAGCCGAAGCCTTTGAAGATAAGTTCTGGTCAGGTATCGAATTATCGCGCCTGTATCAGGAAAGCCAGGGGCGCCGTGATGAACTGGGCGGTTCTGAGCAAATTTTCTATTCGGGCTTCAAAGAGTTCGCCCGTTTGCATCGTGCAAACAACCACGCACCCGAAGCGGTGGTAGAGGGCGCCAGCCGTGCGATGCGCATCTCAATGAACCGTGAGCTGGAAGCGCTGGAAAACCACATTCCTTTCCTTGGCACCGTCGGTTCTATCAGCCCGTATATCGGTCTGTTCGGTACGGTGTGGGGGATTATGCACGCCTTTATCGCGCTTGGCGCGGTGAAGCAGGCGACGTTGCAGATGGTTGCGCCGGGTATTGCCGAAGCGTTGATCGCCACGGCAATCGGTTTGTTCGCGGCCATTCCTGCCGTTATGGCGTATAACCGTCTGAACCAGCGTGTCAATAAGCTGGAGCAGGGCTACGACAACTTTATGGAAGAGTTCACGGCTATCCTGCATCGTCAGGCTTTCTCCACCGACAACACGAAGTAAGTCGAGGTTAACGATGGCCAGAACCCGTGGTCGCGGGCGCCGCGACCTTAAGTCGGAAATCAACATAGTTCCACTGCTGGACGTGCTGTTGGTGTTGCTGCTCATCTTTATGGCAACCGCGCCGATTATTACGCAGAGCGTGGAAGTGGATCTGCCTGATGCCACCGACTCGAAAACGGTCTCAACGAATGATAATCCTCCGGTCATTGTTGAAGTGGCTGGCGTCGGGCAATACAGCCTGGTGGTGGATCATGATCGTATGACGCAGCTGCCGCCGGAACAGGTGGTGAGTGAAGCACAGCGTCGCATTGAAGCCAATCCAAAGACGGTGTTCCTGATTGGTGGAGCGAAAGACGTGCCTTACGACGAAATCATCAAGGCGTTGAACCTGTTACATCAGGCAGGCGTGAAATCTGTCGGTTTGATGACACAGCCGATTTAAAGCGAACCGTTTTTGGGATCCGAGAGTGTCGAAGGTAACCGAGCAGAACGACAAGTTAAAACGCGCGATAATCATTTCGGTGATTCTGCACATCGTGCTGATCGCCCTGCTGATCTGGAGCTCGTTTAACGAAAAGATCGAATCCAGCGGCGGTGGCGGCGGCAGTGACATTGATGCCGTGATGGTCGATTCCGGCGCGGTGGTTGAACAGTACAATCGCCAGCAGAATCAGCAACGCGACAGCCAGCGTGCCGAGCAGCAGCGTCAGAAACAGTCGCAGCAGCAGGCCGAAGAGTTACAGCAGAAGCAAGCTGCTGAGCAGCAGCGCCTGAAAGAGATGGAAAAAGAGCGTTTGCAGGCGCAGCAGGAAGCCAAAGAGCAGGCGAAACAGCAGGCTGAGCAGCAGAAAGCCGCTGAAGCCGCAGCGAAACAGGCGCAGGATCAGCAGAAAGCGGCGGAAGCTGCTGCGGCAAAAGCCAAAGCCGATGCGAAAGCCGAAGCTGATGCGCAGGCTAAAGCGGCGGCAGATGCCAAAGCGAAAGCGGTAGAAGAAGCGAAGCAGGCAGCAGCGGACGCGAAGAAGAAAGCGGACGAACAGGCCAAAGCAGCGGCGGCTGAAGCGGCGAAAGAGAAAGCGGTAGAGCAAGCCAAAGCCGCCGCCGAAGCGAAAGCGCAAGCTGCCGCCGAGGCTAAAGCGCAGGCTGCAGCTGATGCTAAGGCAAAAGCTGCTCAGGAAGCCAAAGAGGCTAAAGAGCAAGCTGCCGCAGACGCAAAAGAAAAAGCCGCTGAGGCAGCGAAAGAGAAAGCGGCTGCCGATGCGAAAGCTAAAGCGGATGCTGCCGCGAAAGCGAAAGCTGATGCAGCAGCCAAAGCGAAAGCAGCCGCAGATGCTAAAAAGAAAGCCGCTTCTGAAGCTGCGAAGAATGAAAGTGACGTTGATGACCTGTTAGGTGGACTCTCGTCTGGTAAGAATGCACCGAAAAGTGGCACGGCTTCTGGCGGTGCGGCAGGGCAGGGGAATCAGAAGAAGTCCGGTGCTTCAGGTGCAGATATTAGCAATTATGCAGGCCAAATCCAGGCAGCGATCAAGAGTAAGTTTTACGATTGGGAAAGCTTTAAAGGCCGAACCTGTACGTTGCGAATTCAGCTGATGCCAGATGGTACAGTGGCTGGCGTTAAAGCTGAAGGAGGTGACCCTGCGCTATGTCAGGCTGCGGTGGCAGCTGCTCAACAGGCTCGCATTCCTAAGCCTCCAAGTCAGGATGTGTATCAAGTCTTTAAAAATGCACCACTGGATTTCAAGCCTCAATAAATGCAGTAACTCACGGCAGGTTGAACTAAGGTTAGCTTGCCGTAATTTATGAACACTCGTGTTTTTCAGGAACTGTGCGAATTATCGTGGACTCAGGTTCAGATAAGGGAGAAAAGATGAAGCAGGCACTTCGTGTAACCTTAGGTTTTTTTGTACTGCTGTGGGCAGCCATGCTGCACGCAGAAGTGCGCATTGAAATTACGCAGGGCGTGAACACCGCACGCCCAATTGGTGTGGTGCCGTTCAAATGGGCTGGCCCAGGCGCGGCGCCAGAAGACATTGGCGGCATCGTGGCGGCTGACTTGCGCAACAGCGGTAAATTCAACCCGCTGGATCGTTCACGTCTGCCGCAGCAGCCGACCAGCGCGCAGGAAGTGCAACCTGCAGCCTGGAGCGCGTTGGGTATTGATGCGGTTGTCGTAGGTCAGGTCACGCCGAACCCGGATGGTAGCTACCAGATTGCTTACCAGCTGGTGGACACCGGCGGTGCACCGGGCACGGTGCTGGCGCAGAACTCTTACAAAGTCACCAAGCAATGGCTGCGTTATGCAGGCCACACCGCCAGTGATGAAGTGTTTGAGAAGCTGACCGGTATCAAAGGCGCATTCCGCACGCGTATCGCGTATGTGGTGCAAACCAACGGCGGCCAGTTCCCGTATGAATTGCGCGTATCTGACTACGATGGTTACAACCAGTTCACCGTGCACCGTTCACCAGAGCCACTGATGTCACCGGCCTGGTCTCCAGACGGCAGCAAAGTGGCCTACGTGACCTTTGAAAGCGGTAAGTCGGCGTTAGTGGTACAAACGTTGTCAAACGGTGCCATTCGTCAGGTTGCTTCTTACCCGCGCCACAACGGTGCTCCGGCCTTCTCGCCGGATGGATCGAAACTGGCGTTCGCGCTGTCTAAAACTGGCAGTCTGAACTTGTACGTGATGGATCTGGCCTCAGGTCAGACGCGTCAGGTGACCGACGGTCGCTACAACAGCACTGAACCGACCTGGTTCCCGGATAGCCAGACACTGGCCTATACCTCGGATCAGGCAGGTGCGCCTCAGATTTATAAAGTGGGTATCAACGGCGGTGCGCCACAACGTATTACCTGGGAAGGTTCTCAGAACCAGGATGCGGATGTGTCAACTGACGGCAAAACCATGGTGATGATCAGCAGCGCCGGTGGCGCTCAGCATGTCGCCAAACAGGATCTGGTAACGGGAGCCGTTCAAACAATAACGGACACGTTCCTGGATGAGACGCCAAGTCTGGCGCCTAACGGCACGATGGTAATCTATAGCTCTACTCAGGGGATGGGTTCCGTGTTGCAGTTGGTTTCAACAGATGGGCGTTTCAAAGCGCGTCTTCCGGCAACTGATGGACAGGTCAAATTCCCTGCCTGGTCGCCGTATCTGTAATGCATGAATCCCCTGCATAGCGGGGGATGACAATGTATAGCAAACAAAATAATAGGATAAAGAAATGCAACTGAACAAAGTGCTGAAGGGTTTGATGCTGGCTCTGCCGGTAATCGCGGTAGCTGCATGTAGCTCTCACAAAAACAACAACAACGACCAGACTGGTATGGGCGCAGACAACGGCGCTTACGGTGCTGGCCAGAACGGTAACATGTCTTCTGATGAGCAAGCGCGTCTGCAGATGCAGCAGCTGCAGCAGAACAACATCGTTTACTTCGGTCTGGATAAGTATGACGTGGCTTCTGACTACGCTCAGATGCTGGATCAGCACGCAGCATTCCTGCGTGGCAACCCGTCTTACAAAGTGACCATCGAAGGTCATGCGGATGAGCGCGGTACTCCAGAATACAACATCGCCCTGGGCGAACGTCGTGCTAGCGCCGTTAAAATGTACCTGCAGGGTAAAGGCGTTTCTGCTGACCAGATGTCTATCGTATCTTACGGTAAAGAAAAACCAGCTGTACTGGGTCATGACGAAGCGGCTTACGCTAAAAACCGTCGTGCCGTACTGGTTTACTAAGAGCATCACATGATGAGTAACTTCAGACTTCATCTATTGAGTCTGTCGTTACTGGTTGGCGTAGCGGCCCCCTGGGCCGCTAATGCCCAGGCGTCAATCAGTAGCGTTGGCTCAGGCTCGGTCGAAGACCGTGTCACCAATCTTGAACGTATCTCCAATGCCCAGGCTCAGCTTCTGCAGCAGTTGCAGCAGCAGATGAGTGACAACCAAAGCGATATCGATTCGCTGCGCGGCCAAATCCAGCAGAACAGCTATCAACTGAATCAGGTGATTGAGCGCCAGAAGCAGCTCTATCAGCAGATTGACACGTTGAGCAGCGGTAATGCGGGGGCACAGGCGAGTGGTGGCGGTGATGCCGCAGCGGCTGGTGCAGCAGCGGGAAACGCTGATGCAGGTGGTAGCAATGCCAGTGGAAGTACCGCTGCCCCTGCACAAACCGGCGATGCGAATACCGATTACAACGCAGCAGTCGCGCTGATTCTTGAGAAGAAGCAGTTCGATCAGGCCATCACGGCCCTGCAGGCGTGGGTGAAGAAATATCCCGACTCCACCTATCAGCCCAATGCCAATTACTGGCTCGGTCAGTTGTATTACAACAAGGGCAAGAAAGATGATGCCGCTTACTATTTTGCCACTGTGGTAAAAAATTACGCGAAATCGCCGAAAGCCCCGGAAGCGCTGTTTAAGGTTGGTGTGATCATGCAAGAGAAGAACGATACGGCGAAAGCCAAAGCGGTCTATCAACAAGTGATCAAACAATTCCCGACCAGCGAGTCTGCCAAGCTGGCGCAAAAGCGTCTGGCTGGGATGTAATTTGTGCAGCAGAGACCGGATTTCGTATGATTTCTGGTCTTGCAGCATGAAAGGTAAGCAATTGAGTGATTTGGTGATAAATAAGGGTTGCGCCCTCCCGCTAAATCAGTAATATATGCCGCCGTTGCCCGGGCAGTTTAACAAAGCGTCCGGCAGCCTGAAGATGGGTCGTTAGCTCAGTTGGTAGAGCAGTTGACTTTTAATCAATTGGTCGCAGGTTCGAATCCTGCACGACCCACCATCTTAACCTGCTGTATGTTAGATGTTTTCTTCAGAAGCTTCACAACCTTGATGGGTCGTTAGCTCAGTTGGTAGAGCAGTTGACTTTTAATCAATTGGTCGCAGGTTCGAATCCTGCACGACCCACCATCAAGTTTAAAGTTGTAAGCCGCTCCTCGAGCGGGTCGTTAGCTCAGTTGGTAGAGCAGTTGACTTTTAATCAATTGGTCGCAGGTTCGAATCCTGCACGACCCACCACTATGTAGAAAGGCGCCCTAAAGGCGCCTTTTTGCTTTTCTGCGTTTCTCAAAGAAGTTAGCTGGGATTGCTGTGAGTCTGAGCGTCAGCCCGTCAAGGCGGAACGGATCGTGAAGGAGTCTCACATCCTTGTGGATCGGCCTCGCCATCCATGGCTCGGACGCTTCGCTCTTCCGCTCCCGCCTTGACTGGCTTATGAGGCTTAATCGTTGCTTCCTAAAAAGCGCACAGATCCGGCATGAAGGCGGCAATAAGGGGCGGTGGAGTAAAGCTTGTGGCGCATGGATGCGCCACCAGAGCCTACAGGGATGTATTTACGGCGTCTTTACGCAACCGCCCCTTATTGCCGACTGAAACGCACAGTCGTTGTTTTGCTTGCGGCCTGAGTGTGCAATCGATGACCCTGTCCTATAGCTCGGACGCTTCGCTCTTCCGCTCCCGTCTTGGCCAGCTTATGAGGCTTAGTTGCTGCTTCCTAAAAAGCGCACAAATGTGACATGAAGGCGGTGATAAGGGGCGGTGGAGTAAAGCTTGCGGCGCAGGGATGCGCCGCCAGAGCCTACAGGGATGTATTTACGGCGTCTTTACGCAACCGCCCCTTATTGCCGACTGGAACGCACTGTCGTTGTTTTATTAACGGCTTAAGTGTGCACTCGATGACCCTATACATGGCTCGGACGCTTCGCTCTTCCGCTCTCGCCTTAACCGCACGAATTTATTTCTTACCCGGCGTCAAACTCTTCCAGATATGCAACACCGCATAGCTGCGCCACGGGCGCCAAACCTGCGATAACTGCTCTGCCATTTTGGCACTCACCCCACCCAGATTATTACGAATCGCAATATCCTCTTTAGGGAACGCATCCGGCCAGCGCAGGGCGCGCATGGCAATATAACTCGCCGTCCACGGCCCTACGCCTTTTAATGCCAGCAACTGCTGCTGGACCACGTCAGGATTCACTGCGCCGTTAAAACGCAACGCACCGGAGGCGCATGCCTGTGCCAGCGCCTGAATCGCCTGCGAGCGAGCGCTCACAATGCCGAGACTGGCGATATCATCATTGGTTGCGCTAGCGAGCGATTCCGCAGTCGGGGGCAGGCGAGAGAGTTCAGGCCAGGGCGTTGCTAAAGGCTCGCCGAAACGCTGCGCCACGCGACTGCTCAGTGTGGTGGCCGCTTTCACCGTCACCTGCTGACCAAGAATTGCGCGCACCCCCAACTCAAAGCCGTCAAACGCCCCAGGAACGCGTAACCCAGGATAACGCGCCAGACTCTCAGCTAACAACGGATCCTGGCTTAGCTGCTCGCTGATGCGCTGTGGCTGGGCATCCAAATCAAACAGGTCACGCAGGCGACGCAGCAGAGCAGGCAAAACCGGCGTTAAGGTGGTGGTGAACTGCACCTTGAGCGCCTGTTTTTCTGGCAAATGGCTGACACGCACCCAGCCCCGACAGTTTCCCAGCGCCACGGTACGGTGATAAGCCCCTTCACTAACCCACTCAGCCTCTTTCATCACGCGCTGCTGAAGAAAATCCAGAATGGCATCCCAGTCATAAGGGGGACGATAACTCAGACGCAGTTCCGCGCTCTGTTGTACGGTGGTCACGCTCTCCGGCTGACTCTGCTTGCGCAGACGCGAAGGCGTCATACGGTAGCGAGCCTGAAACACATCATTAAAGCGGCGCAAACTGCGAAAGCCGCTGGCGTAGGCGATATCGGTGACGGGCAACGAAGTTTCAGTTAAGAGTTGCTTCGCCAGCAGCATGCGCCGCGTTTGGCGCAGTTCCAACGGTGACACGCCTAGCTCCTGCTGGATCACGCGGCGTAGCTGGCGTTCACTCAGGTCAAACTCGCTGGCAATATCGGCCAGCGTCTCTTGTTCCTCCAGCAAGCCCTCTTCAATACGACGAATCAAGCGATCGGCGATGCGGTGATGGCTATCGACCGGGGCGAAGCCCGGTGCCAGTTCAGGACGGCAGCGCAGGCATGGTCTGAAATGCGCTTTCTCGGCGGCTTCGGCGCTGTTAAAAAACAGGCAGTTCTTCTGCATCGGCGCTTTCACCGGGCAAATGGGCCGACAGTAAATGCCGGTTGAGGTCACGCCAACAAAGAACACGCCGTCGAAACGACTGTCGCGCGAGGTCAGCGCCTGGTATGCAATCTCGGGATCAAACATCATCGTCTCCAGTTCATAAACCGGCTATACCTTTCCTACTTTAAAGCGCTGAAGCGCTGGCTGCTCTCGTTCATCCGAATCACGTACTTGATAAAGTGCATCGGGATGATGAACTTCCTAAGGAAGGTTCCCCTGCGGGCCAGCGCGGTTTGAATCGGCTGTTCGAAGAGTCTCTCGTTTGCCGCCTTTATGCGCCTTGCATTATTTTGGGTATCGTCGCGCAAGTGGCAAAGCAAAACTCGCTGCTTTCGGACAGCTAACCAGTTTATGCTCATGACCGAAAACAGCCAGTTTATCGCGGCAGAAGTGCGATAATGACACACTGATTTATGCCGGAGGTGCCTTATGTATCATGCCAAAATCATTCCAACGCCAGTTGGTGAGCTGACGTTGATTGCTACCGATAATGGGTTATCAGCGATTCTGTGGGAAAACGAAGGCTCGCAACGCGTGCCGCTGAAACCCATCAGCCGTAACGATCAGCATCCGATTCTGTGCGAGGCCGAACGCCAGCTGCGCGAATATTTTGCCGGAGAGCGCCAGCAGTTCGACATGCCATACGACACGGTCGGCACTGACTTCCAGAAAAAAGTCTGGCAAGCGCTGCTCACCATACCGTTTGGTGAAACCCGTAGCTATCAGCAAATCGCGGAACAGATCGGCAACCCGAAAGCCATGCGCGCGGTGGGCGCAGCTAACGGTAAAAATCCTCTGTCGATCATGGCACCCTGCCATCGGGTGATCGGCAGCAACGGTAAGCTTACTGGCTTCGCGGGCGGTCTGCCGGTGAAAGCTTTCTTGCTGGAACTGGAAAACCCGCAGAAATTGTTAGGTGGCTTGTAAACCGGGTAAAAAAGAGACGACACTCTCGCGCATTTCCGCTATCGTGTTTAGCATATAAAACACGATGGCGGTTTTGATGCCGCATCATCGCTGTAACAGGCGATTTTGTTAAATTGAGAAAACGAGAGCCGTGTCATGAGTCTGATGTTCGATCCCGAAAGCGCGATTTATCCCTTTCCGCCGAAACCGGCGCGTCTCAGCCAGGATGAAAAATCCCATTACATCTCTGAAATCAAACGCTTATTAAAGGAGCGCGATGCGGTGCTGGTCGCGCACTATTATACCGATCCAGAAATTCAGGCGCTGGCGGAAGAGACCGGCGGTTGTGTCTCGGACTCACTGGAAATGGCGCGTTTCGGCAGCACCCACCCGGCAAAAACGCTGCTGGTGGCGGGCGTGCGTTTTATGGGGGAAACCGCAAAAATCCTCAGCCCGGAAAAAACGGTGTTGATGCCGACACTGCATGCAGAGTGTTCGCTGGATCTCGGCTGTCCGATCGACGAGTTCAATCGCTTCTGTGATGAACATCCGGATCGCACCGTGGTGGTGTACGCCAACACCTCAGCCGCCGTCAAAGCGCGCGCAGATTGGGTCGTCACCTCCAGCATTGCGGTTGAACTGATCGAGCATCTCGACAGCCTGGGCGAAAAAATCATCTGGGCGCCGGATCGTCATCTGGGCCGTTACGTCACCCAACAGACCAAAGCGGACGTACTGTGCTGGCAGGGCGCGTGCATCGTGCATGATGAGTTCAAAACCCAGGCCTTACAGCGCATGAAGACGCTCTATCCAGAAGCGGCGATCCTCGTTCATCCGGAATCCCCGCAGGCGATCGTCGACCTGGCAGATGCAGTGGGATCCACCAGCCAGTTGATTCAGGCGGCGAAAAACCTGCCACATCCGCAAATGATCGTGGCGACCGATCGCGGCATCTTCTACAAGATGCAGCAGGCGGTGCCGGATAAAGAGTTGCTGGAAGCGCCAACCGCAGGCGAGGGCGCGACCTGCCGCAGCTGTGCGCACTGTCCGTGGATGGCGATGAATGGCCTGAAAGCGATTGCGGAAGGGCTGGAGCACGGCGGTAGCGAGCATGAAATTCATGTCGATGACGCGCTGCGTGAAGCCGCATTGATACCGCTAAATCGCATGCTAGACTTTGCAGCACAACTCAAACTCAAGGTGAAAGGGAACGCCTGAGGCGGCTTTCATACAGGTGCAGATCATGGACTTCTTCAGCACACAAAATATTTTGGTTCACATTCCTATCGGCGTTGGGGGCTATGACCTCTCATGGATCGAAGCGGTGGGCACGCTTGCGGGCTTGCTGTGCATCTGGCTTGCCAGCCTGGAGAAGATCATCAACTACTTCTTCGGGCTGATTAACGTCACCTTGTTTGCGGTGATCTTCTTCCAGATTCAGCTGTATGCCAGCTTACTGCTGCAGCTGTTCTTCTTTGTCGCCAATGTTTACGGCTGGTACGCGTGGAGTCGACAAAACACCGCCAACGAAGCCGCACTGAAGATTCGCTGGCTGCCGTTGCCGAAAGCCCTCGGCTGGGGCGCGGCGTGCGTCATCGCCATTGCGCTGATGACGCTGTATATCGATCCGGTCTTCGCGTTTCTGACCAAAACTGCCGTCGGTATCATGCAAAGTTTCGGCCTGAACGTGACGATGCCACAACTGCAGCCGGATGCGTTCCCGTTCTGGGATTCCTGCATGATGGTGTTGTCGATTGTGGCGATGATTCTGATGACGCGAAAATACGTCGAGAACTGGCTACTGTGGGTGGTGATCAACGTGATTAGCGTGATGATCTTTGCCCGCCAGGGCGTTTACGCGATGTCGCTGGAGTACGTGATTCTAACGTTGATTGCACTTAACGGTTCACGCTTGTGGATGCAAAGCGCGCGCGAACACGGATCACGCGCGCTGTCGAATCAATGAGGGTGATGGGCGTGGCCATCCAGCGTGAGATGCTCATGTGAGTGATGATGCGAGCTCTGTTCCGCGCAGAGTTCGCAATCATGACCAGTACAAGGCTGATACTCCATTTGCACGGTGGCGTGCGCAATCTGATAGTGCTCATGCAAATACTGATGAATACGCACCAGCAACCCATCATGATCATAAGGTGGGATCACCTGCACATGTAATGTCAGCACCGGCTTCTCTCCCACTTGCCATACATGCACATGATGCACGTTGCGCACTTCCGCGATGTTGCGTGTCAGTTCGCGCGCCAGTTTATCCACGTTAATGCCGCTCGGCGCGCCCTCCAGCAGCTCATGCAGACTTTCCCGCAGCAACGACCACGCGCTGCGTACCACCAACAGTGAAACCAGCAGCGAGAGAATCGGGTCAATCGGCGTCCAGCCGGTTAGCATGATGATAATGGCGGCGGCAATCGCGCCGACGGAGCCGAGCAGATCGCCCAACACATGCAGTGCTGCCGCGCGCACGTTGAGGTTTTTCTCTTCACTGCCACGATGTAACAGCCAGAAAGAGAGCAGATTGGCCAGCAGGCCGGCAATGGCGATGCCGAGCATCAACCCACCCTGGATAGGTTGTGGCTGATAGAAGCGGCGCAGTGCTTCCCAGACAATCAATACGGTAATCACCAACAGCGCGATAGCATTCACAAAGGCGGCAAGTGTGGTGAGGCGCAGCAAGCCAAAGGTGTGACGGGCGCTGGGTTTGCGCTGGGCAAACTGCACCGCCAGCAGCGCCATCAACAGCGCGGCGGCGTCAGTGAGCATATGTCCGGCATCTGCCAGCAGCGCCAGCGAACCCGACACCACGCCGCCAATCACTTCGGCAACCATAAACAGCGCGGTGACGCCGAACGCCGCCGCCAGACGCGTACGATTGCCGTTATGCGCGCCGTGAGAATGAGTGTGTGCCATAACTTTCCAGTTGTTCGAGTAACCTGTTCGTTAATGATATCAGTAAATTGAACGCATCATCGTCCAGACGCTGCTGTTTTGCCTGATCAGTCAGCTGCTGACAATATTCGGCAATCTCATCCATGCCCAGCAACAGCCAGCTGCCTTTCATGCGATGGGCGGCACGCTCGACAGCGGGCCAGTCAGGCTGGAGGCTGGCGGCCAGCAGCGCATCGCGATCCTGCTGCAGCGTGCGTTGCAGTGTCTGGCAAATCCGCGGGATAAAGGCCTCATTGTGCTGTGCCAGAATCAATAAACTGTCAGGCAATTGACGGAGCGGATCGCGCACCGTCCGTGCCAGCAGTGCTGCCAGATGATCGAGCTCAATCGGTTTCAACAACAGTGCTTCGTCCTCTTGCAACGCGATCTTCAGCAGTTGCACATCGGCAGAGCAGAGCACGCGCAGTGCCGGCTTGCTGCGGCGCTGCTGGCGGCGACGTAAAATGCGCAGCAGGGTTAATCCATCCGGGCGCGGCATCATCTGGTCAATCAACAGCACATCAAACGGCTGAAGCGCATCGGCGCGCAACAGGCTGCGCCCCTCTTCGAACACCTGCGCCGTGATAGCGAATTGAGCCAGCTGCTGCTGCAATACCAGCAGATTGGTGGGATGGTCATCGACAATCGCCACGCGCAGGTGCGGATAGCGCGGCCAGGCAGCATGGCGTTCGGTGGGCGCATCCTCACAAATGTCGAGCGGTAATATCACCTCCACCGTGGTGCCTTGCTCCGGCGCAGAAGTCAGCGTTAACTGGCCGCCCATACGTTGCACTATCTCGCGGCAGATAAACAAACCCAGCCCGCTGCCCTGTACCGCATGGCTTTTGCCAGACGGAGCCTGATACCAGGGTTCAAACAGCTGAGCCTGTTCGCTGAGTGGAATGCCGCTGCCGCTGTCGGTGACCGTGAACTGAATCCGATCCGTCACGGCGAGCGACAGCCGCACTTCGCCCTGGCGCGTGAACTTCAGCGCGTTGGCCACCAGATTGTTCACCACCTGCTGCAAGCGATCGCCATCCAGCATCACGCGCGTCGGCAAAGGCGTGAGCGCCTCAACCAACAATATCGGACCGGATTCACGCATCAAAGGGTGATAAAACTGCTGCTGTTGCTGCAGCCAATCTGCCAGATTGAGAGGATGCGGTGCGAGGCGAAAACTCTGATTCTCAATACGCGCATGGTCTTGCAGATCGTTCAGCAGCGCCATCAGCGAGCGCGCACTGCTGTGCATCAGTGTCAAACGTTCGCTGGGATGCTGCTGCTGTTCGAGCTCCAGCAGGCCGAGAATCGCCTGCATTGGCGTGCGCAATTCGTGGCTGGCGGTGGCGAGGAACTGACTTTTGGCGGCGTTAGCGCGCTCTGCCTGTTCACGCTGCAGGCGATCGCGCCGCTGTTGCAGGTAGCGGCGCAGCAGCAGCACTAACAGCAGCACAATGATCATCCCGGCAGCCATCAAAATCATCAGCGGCACATTGCGCATCGCCATACTGGTGCCGGGCTGGGGGGGCTGTGACCAGTTAATGCGCATCTGATTGAGCGTATCCGGTGGGATTTGCTGCAGTGCATGGTCCAGCAGCGCCTGGAGTTGCGGCTGATCCTGGCTCACCTGAGGTGCCAGTGGCCAGGCAACATCGCTGGCGGCAAAGGCTAAATGGACACGATTATCCGCGTGGCTGGCCATGCGCCAGCGTGCAGACAGTACATTATCCACCAGCGCATCAATCTGCCCATTGTTCAGGGCTTGCCAGAGTTGCGCACGCTCATCGAACAGTTGGGGCGTGATGTCTTCAGGCAGCAAGCGTTGCGCCAGATCGGCTCGCAGTACGCCCACACGCTGCTTTTGCAGAGAGAGCCAACTCATCGGCTGCTGCGTGTTAAGCGTGTAGATCCCCCAAATTGCACGCCATACCGGCAGTGTGTTGCTGCTGGCATCGTCGCCATTCAAAGGCTGTAACAGATTGAGCATCACCTGATGTTGTTGCATCAGCGTCTGCGCCTGTTGTGGATTGTTTACCCAGTGCGGCGTAAAGCGCAATCCGGTGCTTTGGCTTAACGCATTAAGCAGATCAATGCCAAAACCGCGCGCATTACCGTTGCCATCGCGATAGCTCCAGGGGGCGTTATCCACTTCTGCGGCATAAGGAATCTCACTGTGTGCGGCCAGCCACTGCTTCTCGGCAGCCGACAGCATCAGCGTTTGCGTATCCTGATAGCGCAGCAATGGCGGACTCCAGCGCTGTTGCACGCGATTACTGAACTCTGCGGGCAGCAGACGTAACTGAGTATTGAGCCAGTGAATCAGCGTGGGATCGCGCGCCAGCGCCCGTAGCGACAGTTCACCGGCGCCGGGATCGGCGGTGATCTGGTAAATCTGTCCCTGCTGCAGCTGGTTAAGCAGAAATCCGGCGCTGGTTTCATCCGCCACCAGATAGTCACTTTGCTGATTGAGCAGCGCATACAGCGCCTGCAAATCGCCGGGCAGGCTGTGCCAGCGATGGTTTTGCACAAAGGCATCAGGCAGCTGCGCCAGTGTTGCTTGCGCGATGGTGAGCTGGGCGTTTTCACTGTTGAACATCACCGCGCGTTGATTATCACGATTGCGGTAGATGCGGATCGGGCTGTTAACCCAACTGTCGCTAACCAGGATGTTTTCCGGCAACTGCGCATGTTCGTTGCTCAGCACGACATCGACGTCACCGCGCTCAAGTGCTGCCAACTGCTGGGCGCGATCGGCGTAACTTTGCAGGCTAAAGTGCGTGCCGGTCAATTGGCTCAGCGCGCTGAGGTAATCGGCATCAATGCCCCAGATACGATTGCCAATTTGCATCGCCCAGGGCGCGCTGTTTTGCGCCGGCACGGCAACGCGTAAGGTGGGTTGCGGCCATGGCTCGACATGCGGTGCAGGCATCATGGCGGGGAGCATCACGCTGCTGGCAGGCTGTAGGTCGGCTCGCACTGTAAAGCTAATCAGCAGCAGACACAGCCAGAGAATGGCTTTCACTGTTGGGCTTTCCACAGTTCAGCTAGTTCCACCACTGACTGCACGCCGGTTTTCTCCAGAATGTTTTTCTTGTGGGTGCTGACGGTTTTATTGCTGATATGCAACTGTTCACCAATCTGCAAATTCGAGAGGCCGCGCACCAGTAGTGCGACAATTTGCTGCTCTTTCTCGGTGAGTGGCAGTTCGATACGTTCAGGCAGCGGTGGAAACGCCTGCTGTCCGCCAAGCACGGCCAGAATCGCACTGAGCAACTGCGCCATGCTTTGACTCTTCACCACATAACCCGCCGCACCGAGCGAAACGGCGCTGAGTAATGTGTGGCGACTCTGCTGCGCGGAGTAAATCAACACCGGGCAGTGCGGATCGCGGGCGCGCAGACGGCGCAACAGTTCGAGACCATCACTGTCCGGCAGGCCGATATCGAGCACAATAAGATCAAATTGATGCTGCTGTAAAAGCTGACGCGCCTCAGCTTCGGTCGCGGCGGCGTGCAGTTTTACCGGGATAGGGGAGTGAATACAGGCCGCTTCCAGCGCGACTTCAACTAAAGGATGATCATCAATAAGCAGCAGTGAAGCCATGAAACAGTTCCTCTGAATTTCATGGCTTCAGCATAGCGGAAAAGCCTGCACGGAAATAGAAAGGGAGAGCCAATGCTCTCCCTTATGTGATCGGATAACCGGTTATTGGGTCGTGCCGTCCGTTTTGTGTTTCACATGGCCGCCACCTTCTTTGGTATCGACCTTTTTATTCATATCCGGACATTTACCGTCTTTACACATAGAATTTTTGTGGATCTGCTCAGCTGACATATTGCCAGTGCTGGTGCCAGACGTCGCAGTGCTGTTAGTGTTCATGCTGCCATTGTTAATTTTGCTATTGTCCACATTATTGGGAGGCAGATTCTGTTTCGCGCCGCCTGCCGCCGCGCCAGCTTCTGCTGAGGCATTCGCGTCACCGTTATTACTGTCCGCAGCCATTGCCGCGCCGCTGCCCAGGGTCATCGCTGCCGTCAGAAAGATAATTGCAAACTTATTCATCATTATGCTCCTTTAATCGATGGAGAGTTGCCGTCAAACACCACGGGTGTTGAGTGCCGAAAATAACGTACCGTAACGGAATAAAATTCCATCCTTAACGCTTCGCTTAAAAATTAAATATCGCAAGAAGCTCATTCCTCAGTGCTTGCGTTTAAAAAGCTTAGTCCATGGGTGTGTAAATGCAAATTTCACAGAAGCATTTACGCGAGCGTGGAATTTACACCTGCAGCCTGAAGGGATACATTTAACGGGTTGCGCCCGGCGTACGCGGGGCCAGAAATTTGAATGGAATTATGTATGGATTATCAGAACGACGATTTACGCATCAGAGAAATCAAAGAATTATTACCGCCTGTTGCTTTGCTCGAAAAATTCCCCGCTACCGATAAAGCCGCTGAAACTGTTGCGCAGGCACGTCAGGCGATTCACCGTATTCTGCACGGCCAGGACGATCGTCTGCTGGTGGTGATCGGTCCCTGCTCGATCCACGATACCGAAGCCGCTAAAGAGTACGCGAGCCGTCTGCTGACGCTGCGTGACGAGTTGAAAGGCGAGCTTGAAGTGGTGATGCGTGTCTATTTCGAAAAACCGCGCACGACCGTGGGTTGGAAAGGGCTGATCAACGATCCGTTTATGGATGGCAGTTTCCAGATCAACGATGGCCTGCGTCTGGCGCGTAAGCTGCTGGTGGACATCAACGACATCGGTTTGCCTGCGGCTGGCGAGTTCCTGGATATGATCACCCCACAATATATGGCGGATCTGATGAGCTGGGGCGCAATTGGTGCGCGTACCACCGAATCCCAGGTGCACCGTGAACTCTCTTCCGGTTTATCTTGCCCGGTCGGCTTCAAAAATGGCACGGATGGCACCATCAAAGTGGCCATCGACGCTATCGGTGCTGCCAGCGCGCCACACTGCTTCCTCTCCGTCACCAAATTCGGTCATTCGGCGATTGTCGAAACCAGCGGTAACGAAGATTGCCATATCATTCTGCGCGGCGGCAAAGAGCCGAACTACAGTGCAGAACACGTGGCAGCGGTGAAAACCGGTCTGGAGAAAGCGGGCTTGCGTCCGCAGGTGATGATCGACTTTAGCCATGCCAACAGCAGCAAGCAGTTCCAGCGTCAGATGGTCGTCGCTGATGATGTGGCGCAGCAGATCGCGGGCGGTGAGCAGGCGATTACCGGCGTGATGATCGAGAGTCATCTGGTGGAAGGGAATCAGAGCCTCGACAGCGGTAAAGAGCTGGTTTTCGGCCAGAGCGTAACCGATGCTTGTATTGGTTGGGACGATACCGAGAAAGCGTTGCGCCAACTGGCGCAGGCGATCAAACAGCGCCGCGGCTAATCGCTTAACGCGCAATAAAAAAGGCCAGACTCGCGTCTGGCCTTTTTGCTTTTAAGCCGGGAATTACTTGGCTTTACCCTGGTTAGCAACGGCTGCGGCTTTCGCGGCAATCTCGTCTGCATCACCCAGGTAGTAACGCTTCAGCGGTTTGAAGTTCTCGTCGAACTCATACACCAACGGCACGCCAGTTGGGATATTCAGCTCGAGGATTTCATCTTCGCTCAGGTTATCAAGATATTTTACCAGTGCACGCAGTGAGTTACCGTGTGCAGCAACAATAACTTTCTCACCGCTTTTGATGCGCGGCAGAATGCTTTCATTCCAGTAAGGAATAACACGTTCGATGGTCAGCGCCAGGCTTTCGGTGGTTGGCAGCTGTGCATCGGTCAGTGATGCGTAACGTGGGTCGTGGCCCGGGAAACGCTCATCCGCACGATCCAGTTCTGGTGGGGTGATGGCAAAGCCACGACGCCACTGTTTCACCTGATCGTCGCCGTATTTGGCGGCGGTTTCGGCTTTATCCAGACCCTGCAGCGCACCGTAGTGACGCTCATTCAGACGCCAGGTTTTCTCAACCGGCAGCCACGCCTGATCCAGCTCATCCAGCACGTTCCACAGGGTGTGGATGGCACGTTTCAGCACGGAGGTATAGGCGAAATCAAACACGAAACCTTCTTTCTTCAGCAGCTGACCGGCTGCTTTGGCTTCGGTGCGACCTTTGTCTGACAGATCCACGTCATACCATCCGGTGAAGCGGTTTTCCTGGTTCCACTGGCTTTCGCCGTGTCGCACCAGAACCAGCTTAGTTACGGCCATAGCTTAACTCCTTAATGCTTGATGTTTCGATGATTATAGAAACCGGCTGCGGCCACCTGAAAAGCGGCACACTGATAGCGCCATACCATAGCGGAAAACAACGCACGGCGTAAGCCTGTCGCTAACGCAGTGCGCGTTTTTCATCCGCTGGCTTACTGCGGTGTGAAGCGATAACGCGTCACAGACTGCCAGCGGTCGCCGGGTTGCAGCCAGCAATCAGGCTGCGGCCATTCGGTATGGTTGGGAGAATCCGGTAAAAATTCACTCTCCAACGCGATGCCCTGGAAAGCAGTATAGCTGCCCTGTTCACGGGCGCGTGTTCCATCCAGATAGTTGCCGGAGTAGAACTGCAACGCCGGTGCGGCGGTAAACACGGTCAGCGCCAGTTTGCCATCGGCCGACCACAGTTCGGCGGCGGGTTGGCTGCTGTCGCCCGCGGTGTTAAGCAGAAATGCATGGTCATAGCCTTTCACCGCTTTTTGATCGTCATCGGCGAGGAAGTCATCCATCACGCGCTTCGGCTGCGTAAAATCGAAGCTGGTGCCAGACACGGCTTTCAATGGCGCGTTAGGAATGCCTTCGCTGTTGACCGGTAAGTAACGATCCGCATGCAGTTGTAAGCGATGCTGGCGCGCATCGCCATGATGCGCATCAAGATTAAAGTAAGCATGGTTGGTCAGGTTCACCGGGCAGGGCTTGTCAGTCTGCGCCTCATAGCGGATCGACAGGCAGTTATCATCGTCAAGATGGTAAACCACGTCGGCAATCAGATTGCCGGGGAAGCCCTGTTCGCCATCCGGTGAATCGAGGCGATAGTGCACTTCGGTCTCGCTCTGGCTGACAATCTGCCAGCGGCGTTTATCAAACCCTTCCGGTCCGCCGTGCAGTTGATGCGCACCCTGATTAGCGGCCAGCAGCAGGTTTAACGGTTTTAGCTCTGCCGAAGCGATACGGTTGGCGTAGCGGCCCACCGTTGCGCCAAGGTAAGCATCCTGATGCAAATAGTCCGATGGTGTGACACAGCCGAGCAGCGCTTCGCGTACGCTGCCATCCTGCATGGGCACGCGAGCGGAGAGCCAGGTCGCGCCCCAATCCATAAACGTCACGACCATGCCGTTGTGATTGCGTAATACGGTGATGCGCCAAGGTTGCCCGTCTGGCGCATGTGAATTGACATCACTTACCATTGGCCCGCTCCTGCAGAGGCTTTGCATACGTAGAAGGTTTCTTTGATGCCGGTCTGCGCCTCATATTTTTCGGCAACGGCAGCTTTCACCTGATCCACCAGTTCGGTTGGCATCAAGGCCACAATGCAGCCGCCGAAGCCGCCGCCCGTCATACGAACGCCGCCACGTGGGCCGAGTTCTGCCTTAACGATTTCCACCAGCTGATCGATCGGGGGAACGGTGATTTCAAAATCATCACGCATTGAGGCGTGAGATTCAGCCATCAACTCACCCATGCGCTTCAGATCGCCACTGCTCAGCGCATCGGCGGCTTCCAGCGTACGGGCATTTTCGGTGATGACATGGCGCACGCGTTTTGCCACCAGTGCATCCAGTTGCGATTCAGAGGCCTCAAATTCGGCCAGCGTGACGTCGCGCAGTGCGGGCTTGTTGAAGAAGCGAGCACCGGTTTCGCACTGCTCGCGGCGGGTGTTGTATTCGCTACCGACCAGGCTGCGACGGAAGTTGGAGTTGATGATCACCACCGCGACATCTTCCGGCATCGAGACGGCGCGTGTGCCGAGCGTGCGGCAGTCCAGCAGCATGGCGTGATCAGGTTGGCCGAGTGCCGAGATGAGCTGATCCATGATGCCGCAGTTACAGCCGACGAACTGGTTTTCCGCTTCCTGACCGTTCACGGCAATGGCCGCGCCATCCAGCTTCAGCTGATAGAGCTGCTGGAATACGGTGCCGACCGCCACTTCCAGTGACGCTGATGAACTCAGGCCCGCACCCTGTGGCACGTTGCCGCTGATCACCAGATCGGCACCGCCAAAGCTGGCATCACGCTTTTGCAGATGTTTTACCACGCCACGCACGTAGTTGGCCCACATCGGCTCTTTCAACGCTTCAATCGGTGCATCCAGCGAGAAGCTGTCTTGCTGGTTGTCGTAATCAACCGCGACCACGCGCACCTGGCGATCGTCACGCTTCGCGCAGGCAATCACGGTTTGGTAGTCGATGGCGCAGGGCAGGACAAAACCGTCATTGTAGTCAGTGTGTTCGCCAATCAGGTTCACACGGCCTGGTGCCTGAATGCTGTGCGTGGCTTGATAGCCAAAAGTGTCAGCGAAAACCTGTTGAGTGATGGATTTTAATGACATTTATTGCGCCTCGCGGAAATGGATATCGCTGACAGAACGCAGACGTTCTGCTGCCTGTTCCGCCGTTAAATCACGTTGGGTTTCGGCCAGCATTTCGTAGCCAACCATAAATTTGCGTACCGTGGCTGAACGCAGCAGCGGCGGATAGAAATGAGCGTGCAACTGCCAGTGATCGTTGGCTTCACCGTTGAATGGCGCGCCGTGCCAGCCCATCGAATAGGGGAAGGAGCACTGGAACAGGTTGTCGTAACGGCTGGTCAGCTGCTTAAGTGCCAGCGCCAGATCGCTGCGCTGCGCCGGGGTAAGATCGGTAATGCGTTTGATATGGGCTTTCGGCAGCAGCAGGGTTTCAAATGGCCACGCCGCCCACCACGGCACCACGGCCAGCCAGTGTTCGGTCTCCACCACGGTGCGACTACCGTCTTTCAGCTCGCGTGCGGCGTAATCCACCAGCATCGGCGAACCTTTTTCGTCAAAGTAGCGGCGCTGATTATCATCTTCTTTTTGCGCTTCATTTGGCAGAAAACTGTTGGCCCAGATCTGGCCGTGCGGATGCGGATTTGAGCAGCCCATCGCTGCGCCTTTGTTCTCAAACACCTGCACCCACGGATAGTGCTGGCCGAGATCGGCGGTCTGCTCTTGCCAGGTGCGCACGATATCTTCCAGTCCACTGAGCGGCAATTCCGGCAGCGTTTTACTGTGGTCAGGTGAGAAGCAAATAACCCGGCTGGTGCCGCGTGCGCTCTCACAGCGCATCAGCAGATCGTCGCTTTGCGGCGCATCGGGTGTATCGGTCATCAGCGCGGCAAAGTCGTTGGTGAAAACATAGGTGGTTTGGTAATCCGGGTTTTTATCCCCGGTGATGCGGGTATTACCCGCGCACAGGAAGCAGTCAGGATCGTGCGCAGGCAGTTGTTCCAGCGCAGGCGTTTCCTGCGCACCCTGCCACGGACGCTTGGCACGATGCGGAGAGACCAGCACCCACTGATCGATCAATGGGTTATAACGGCGATGCGGATGATCAACCGGATTAAATTTTTCCATAACGAGTCCTGGTAAACGGCAAACGGATCAAAATCACTGCGATCAAGGTAGCACAAAGGCGGGCCCCAAAGCGTGATCCAGTCTGGATAAATGGTATCGTTTACACAAGGTGACGATTCTCATTTTGTGGGGTTATAGCGCGTATTTGCTGAAATACCAGGCGGGTAAATGGTAGCGGTTACATAGACTGTTCAATGAAGTGCATATCAATGCGCACACGACAATGCTGAAGGGTTTAGCTGACGACCGGATAGAAGCATGAATATGCCCCTACGATGCAGGGGCGGGGTGGATGACGACGAGATTAGCGTAAATCGTCCTGCTGGAATCCGTACCCCTCATCTTGTTTCACAAAACTCAGGCGGTGAGTAATGCACTGCGGCGCATCTTCGGCATGGTGTGAGACAAACAGTAACTGCGTTCGTCCTTCACCGATCAGCACATCAACAAAGCGGCGTACCAACTGGCGATTGATCGGATCCAACCCCTGCAGCGGCTCATCGAGAATCAACAAGGAAGGGTGTTTGACCAGTGCACGCGCAATCAGCACCAGGCGCTGCTGGCCCCATGACAAACCGTGGAACGGTGCATCAGCCAGATGATTATCCATGCCCAGCAGTGCCAGCCACTGGCGCGCCAACGCTTTCTGGCGGTCTGATGCGGGCTGATACAAGCCTATCGAATCGAAAAAGCCGGAAAGCACCACGGTGCGCACGTTACAGCTAACACGGTAATCGAGGTGCAAACTGCTACTGACGTAGCCGATGTGCTGCTTGATGTCCCAGATGGTTTCACCGCTGCCGCGACGAATGCCAAACAGGGTTAAATCGTTGCTGTAGCCTTGTGGATGATCGCCGGTCACCAGGCTCAACAGGGTCGATTTTCCCGCGCCGTTGGGCCCCACAATTTGCCAGTGCTCGCCGGGATTCACCTGCCAGCTTAGCCCCTCGATCACCGCTTTATCGTTATACGACACCACGCCATTACGCAGAACAACACGCGGCGCATCTTCCGCCAGTTGGGGTAACTGATCCGGTGCATCCGCTTCTGGCAACGCCATGCCATCGAGTTTCTCACTGTGCGCCAGTTGTGCCACCAGCGCTTCTGCCAGTATCGCCTGGCGCTCGCCCAAGTGCGTCAGGGTGCACTCAGCAAGCACACCGACTTGTTGCACAAAGTCAGGAATATCGTCAAAGCGGTTGAGGACCAACACCACAGTAAAACCCTGCTGGTGCAGATCGCTCAGCGTCTCCGCCAGGCTGGCGCGTGAGGCCACATCGAGTCCATCGAAAGGCTCATCAAGAATCAACAAATCCGGCTGCGCCATCAGCGCCTGGCACAACAGCGTTTTGCGCGTTTCGCCGGTGGAGAGGTATTTGAAGCGACGATCAAGCAGATAGGTGATGCCAAACTGCTGGGCCAGTGCCTGGCAACGTGCTGCATCTTTGACTTCATCCTGAATGATCTGTGCGGCGGTGCGACCAGTATCGTCTTCGCCCTCACTCAGCAGATCGGTGTTATTACGTTCCCACTCCTGCGCCACCAGCTTCTGTAACTGCTCCAGTGAGAGGCGTGTGCGACGCTGAAAATCCTGCGTGACCGTGCCTTTACCTGGTGAGAGTTCACCGGAAAGCGCTCGCGCTAACGAGGATTTGCCGCTGCCGTTGGCGCCGACAAAGGCCCAACTTTCGCCGCTGTTGAGGATAAGATCGTTAAGGGACAGTGCTCGGGTGTCGCTAAGGTGAAATATGCCTTGCGAAATTTGCAATGAAGCCATGATTCATTCCGTTTTATGCATCGTGTTACTCAGTTGTAGCGAGCGACGCAGACGAAGTCAAATCATGGCCTTGATTTCAGAGCAGTGTGGCGATGATGGCGTGTTCAGCATTAAAACTGGCGGTCACACTATCGCCTGGCTGCAGATTCTGCTGTTGCACCTGCGCGTTGTTCACCGTTGCACACAGGGTTTCACCACTCGGCAATGTCATCAACACTTCGCTCACCTGTTCACCCGGCTCGATCGCGCTTATCGTCACCTGCAATTGATTATCACTGTTTAGGGCATCACGGCTCACCTGTATCCATGGCGCTTTAATCAGTACTAATACCTCTTTGCCGCTGTCGAGCTGCAGGCGCTCAGCGCTGCGTTCGGTGATCGCCACCTGCAACCGTGTGACGCCGTCGGCCAGCAGCACATCAAAGTGTTGCTGCACCTGCTGATGGTCGCGCGCCATGACCGTACCAAACAACTGATTTCGTGCGCTGGTTTGCAGCGAGAAACGCGCAATCGCTGCCAGCAGGCTGTCCAGCGGCAGGCTGTCGTTTTGCAGCGCATCAAAGGCTTTCTGCTGAATCTGTTCCATTAGCTGAAACAGCTGAATCAGACGTTCACCATAACGGGTCAACTGCGCACCGCCGCCGCCTTTGCCACCGGTGGCGCGGTCAACTAAGGTTTGATCAGCCATCTGATTCATATCGTTGATGGCGTCCCAGGCGCTTTTGTAACTGATACCCGCTAATTTAGCGCCCTGGCTGATGGAGCCGGTTTCCTGAACGCGCTTAAGCAGTTCAATGCGGCGTGGGTCGGCAAACAGCTTGTGCTGAAGACGAATGTGTAGAGAAAGTTCTGCCTGCATGTCAGCTCCTTAAGTTAGTGCGACAAGTGTAAGGCCAAAAGTAAAAGCACGAAAAGGGCAGTGCGTTTTTTTCCCTAACCGTTACAATCACTTTTTTATTTTCTGCGTGAGGTTTCCATGCTGGAACTGCTTAAAAGCCTGGCTGTGGCTGTCATCATGGTGCCAATTGTGATGGCCATTATGCTCGGTCTGATTTACGGCCTGGGTGAAGTGTTCAACGTCATCTCCAAATTTGGCCGCCGCGACGATCGTCCTGCCAACAGCTCGCAACACTGATTTTACAAGCGCCCGCACCCAGCGGGCGTTTTTTCTTTAACTTCCCCTCAATCCTGCCGATATTAAGTTCATGACAGCATTTGTTCCCACGTTGTATTATCGAATATATAACGTAACAAGGAGTAAAAAATGCTGAAAATCAATTACCGTTGGGCCGCTGTTACCGTATTGACTGTTTCCATGGCCGGTCACGCCGTGGCGGCAGAGAAGATCACTGTGTTTGCTGCGGCATCGTTAACCAATGCGATGCAGGATATTGCCTCGCAATATCAGAAAAAGAGCGGCCTTGAAGTGGTATCGTCCTTCGCTTCCTCCTCCACGCTGGCGCGTCAAATTGAGCAGGGCGCACCGGCCGATCTGTTTATCTCTGCCGACCAGCAGTGGATGGACTATGCAGTGGATAAAAAGAGTGTGGTGGAGAACACGCGCTACACGCTGCTGGGCAACGATTTAGTGTTGGTGGCACCGAAAAGCGACAGCGCAAAAGCGGTGACCATTAATGCCCAAACCGACTGGAAAAGTTTGTTGAAAGGCGAACGTCTGGCGGTGGGCGACCCGGATCATGTTCCGGCCGGAATTTATGCGAAGGAAGCGCTGCAAAAACTGGGCGCGTGGGACAGCATCTCGACGCAACTGGCTCCGGCGAATAATGTTCGTGCGGCACTGGCGCTGGTAGAACGCAATGAATCACCTTTTGGCATCGTGTACGGTTCTGATGCGGTCGCCAGTGACAAAGTGCAGGTGGTAGGACGTTTCCCGGATGATAGCCACAAGCCAGTGGAATATCCGATGGCGGTGGTAAAAGATCATCAGAACGCAACGGTTGAAGCCTTCTACAAATATTTGCAGGGGCCGGATGCCGCTGCTGTGTTTAAACAGTATGGATTTGCGCCGAAGAAATGATACTCAGTGATCCCGAATGGCAGGCCGTTTTTCTCAGCTTAAAAGTTTCCAGCGTAGCGGTGCTGTTGAGTTTGCCGTTTGGCATCATGATGGCCTGGATTCTGGCACGTTGCCGGTTTCCAGGTAAAACCTTACTCGACAGTCTTATCCATTTGCCGCTGGTGTTGCCACCGGTCGTGGTGGGATATTTGTTGCTGATTGCACTGGGCCGACGTGGATTTATCGGCGAGTGGCTATACGACTGGTTCGGCTTCACCCTGGCCTTCAGCTGGCGCGGGGCGGTACTGGCTTCGGCAGTGATGGCTTTCCCGCTAATGGTGCGCGCCATTCGTCTGGCGCTGGAAGCGGTTGATACCAAACTGGAACAGGCAGCGCGCACGCTGGGGGCCGGTCGCTGGCGCGTGTTTTTTACGATCACCTTGCCGCTGACGCTGCCGGGCATCATTGTCGGCACCGTTCTCGCTTTCGCTCGCTCATTGGGTGAATTTGGCGCCACCATCACCTTCGTTTCAAATATCCCCGGCGAAACGCGCACCATTCCCTCGGCGATGTTTACCCTGATTGAAACCCCCGGCGCAGAAGGTACCGCCGCCCGCTTGTGTGCGGTGGCGATTGCGCTGGCGCTGTTATCGCTGGTGGCCTCTGAGCTACTGGCACGCTGGGGCCGCAAGCGGTTAGGGGCGGCCTGATGCTTAATCTCAATATTTCCCAGCTGCTGGGCGATCACAAACTGGACGTCAACGTGCAGGTGCCCGGCAGCGGCATTACGGCTATTTTCGGTGTATCCGGTGCGGGCAAAACATCGCTGATCAACGCGATTGGCGGTTTGACACAGCCGCAAAGCGGCCAGATTCAGCTCAACGATCGTCTGCTGTTTGATTCGGCGACGCAGGTCAATCTGCCACCCGAAAAACGCCGCGTTGGCTACGTGTTCCAGGATGCACGTCTCTTCCCGCACTATCGGGTACGCGGCAACCTGCAATACGGGATGGCTGCGGCGATGAAGCCACAGTTTAACGCGCTGGTGACTTTGCTTGGCCTGGAGCCTTTACTGAGCCGCTTTCCGGCGTCGCTGTCAGGTGGTGAGAAGCAACGTGTGGCGATTGGCCGTGCGCTGCTCACCGCGCCAGATATTTTGTTGATGGATGAGCCGCTGGCATCGCTGGATTTACCACGCAAGCGCGAATTGATGCCGTATTTGCAAAAGCTGGCGAAACAGGTCGATATTCCGATTCTCTATGTCTCTCACAGTCTGGATGAAATTCTGCAACTGGCGGACAACGTGCTGGTGCTCGACAACGGCAAAGTCAAAGCCTTTGGTTCGCTGGAGAAAGTGTGGAGCAGCGCAGCCATGCGCCCGTGGCTGCCGATTGCCGATCGCAGCAGCGTGCTGAGAGTGCAGGTGCTGGAGCAGCATCCCGATTATCCCATGACGGCACTCTCATTGGGCGATCAGCATATCTGGGTAAGCCGTGTTAACCAGCCGCTGAAAACGGCACTGCGCATTCGTATCGCTTCTGGAGATGTTTCACTCGCTTTGCAGCCGCCACAAAACACCTCGGTGCGCAATATCCTGCCAGCTCAGGTGGTCGAGTTATTAGAGATTGACGATCAGGTTGAAGTGAAGCTGCGCATTGGCATTAGCGAGCTGTGGGCGCGGATTTCGCCGTGGGCGCGAGACGAGTTGGGGATTCGACCCGATCAGTGGCTTTATGCGCAAATTAAGAGCGTGGCGATCACGGCATAGTTAGGGGCATGATCAATAACGGCCCAGAGTCATTTGTAAGGTGTGCATTTATCCACTACTGCTGGTCATTTAAGTGCGTTTCGGTTGCCATTAATGGCTACCCTACAAAGTTGGTGCGGTTTTCGTAGGGGTCGCATTCAGGCGTACCGGATTAAATATGCTCTCATTGGCCTAAGTTAGCGGCATTAGCGCATTTATGCACACCTGTTAAATCAGAGAGTTATAGAACCTCTTTGTAAATCACTTCGGCAATACCCGGCTCCAGATTGGTGCCAATCACCTTTTTGGCGCGCGCTTTAATCGCCTCGTCAGCATTGCCCATCGCCACGCCTAGACCGACCTGTTCCAGCATGCTGAGATCGTTGTAGTTATCGCCGAACGCCAGCACATCCTGCATGCTGAAGCCCTGACTCTCAACCCACTGTGCCAGACGCTTGCCTTTGCTGTTGCCTGCCTGAGCGATATCAACCTGATCGTGCCACGACCATTCGCACGCCAGGCCGAGTTCCGCTTCGGTGCGTTCCGCAAACTGCTGCAATGCACGAGTGTCAGGATGGGAAAGCGCGAATTTCCAGATGGATTGCGCATCCAGCGCCGCCTGCGCCAGGCTTGGCACCTGCAGGAACAGGGGACGCTGCGCTTCCGGCAGGGATTGTGCCCAGTTCAGGGTGCGGGTCACATGGCCAGTCGGCTCTTGATACAGCATGGCATCATCGACATACAGCAGACCGTGAATGTTCTCCTGATCGAGCATCTCAATGACGCGGGTCGCCTGGCTTTTCTCCAGCGGATCGGCAGCGAGTACCTTCTTCGCTGCATAATCGTACAAGTAGGTGCCATTACAGCAGATTGCGGGTGTATCCAACTGCAGCGCCTGATAAAAAGGATGAATCGCGCAGTGGTGGCGACCGGTAACGATGAGCACTTTGACACCCGCCTGTTGTGCGCGGGCTAAAGCTTCGATCGATTCAGGCAAAATGGTTTTTGTGGGGGTCAGCAGGGTGCCGTCAAGGTCAAGGGCGATTACGCGGTAGCTCATTACACTTTCCGTCCGGGAGTTAGCAAAGCGTTAAGTCTACACCCGGCAGCGGCCCTGAGACAAAAAACAGGGCACAAATGAATTCAGCGCGGCAAAATGAAACGCGCTACAGTTATCCCTTTCATCAGGCAGCGAATAAGGAAAAACGCATGAAACAAGTCGTGTATACCGCCAGTCCAGAGAGCCAGCAGATCCACGCATGGCAGTTGCAGGAAGATGGCGCACTGACGTTATTGCAGGTCACGGACGTGGCCGGTCAGGTGCAGCCGATGGTGGTGAGCCCGAAGAAAGATTTCCTCTATGTCGGCGTTCGTCCGAATTTTCGCGTGTTAGCGTACCGCATTGCGGCCGATGGTTCCCTGAGTCTGGCGGGTGAAGCGCCGTTGCCGGGCAGCCCAACGCATATTTCGACCGATCGCCAGGGTAACTATCTGTTCTGCGGCTCCTACAACGACGCGTGCGTCAGCATCAGCCCGATCGACAGCGACGGTTTACCGCAAGCCCCAAGCCAGGTGATTGGCGGCATGGATGGCTGCCACTCAGCCAATATCGATCTCGGCAACCAAACGCTGTTTGTACCGGCACTGAAGCAGGATCGTATCTGCCTGTTCCAGCTCAATGCGGATGGCACTCTGACACCGCGCGAACAAGCGCAGGTCACCACGGTTGAAGGTGCAGGCCCGCGTCATATGGCTTTCCATCCGAATGGCGATTATGGCTATGTGGTCAATGAACTCGACAGCACCGTAGATGTGTGGGCATTGAACAACGTGCACGGTCAGGTTGAGCGCGTGCAGAGTCTGAATATGATGCCGAAAGATTTCAGCGATACGCGCTGGGCGGCCGATATCCATATCACGCCAGACGGCCGTTTCCTCTATGCCTGCGATCGCACCAGCAGCACCATTACCGCATTTAGCATCAGCGAAGATGGCTCAGTGCTGGCGATTGAAGGTTATCAGCCGACCGAAACTCAGCCGCGCGGCTTCAATATCGATAACAGCGGTCAGTATCTGGTGGCGGCAGGGCAGAAGTCGCACCATATCGAAGTCTACAAGATTGCCGATCGCGGTCTGTTGCAGCCGCTGGCGCGTTATGCGGTGGGTCAAGGCCCGATGTGGGTGGTGATTCACACCTTGGATTGATCTGAATCCAGGTTGAGAAACGGCGCCTTTTGGCGCCGTTTGCATGTTAAGAATACATCACCGTGATTGATGCACTCGCCAGTGCATGGAAATGCACATTAAAGCCTACCATAGCGCCGCTCGCGCCGGCGTCGACATCAATCTTATCGGTGCCCATCGCGTGCACGGTAAAGATGTAGCGATGAGATTCGCCCTGCGGTGGTGCTGCGCCGCCGTAGCCGGTTTGTCCGAAATCGGTACGGGTTTGAAGTGCACCTTGAGGCAGTTCGACCACGCCTGAACCAGAGCCTTGCGGCAACTCGGTAACGTCCGCCGGAATATTCGCCACGACCCAGTGCCACCAGCCAGAACCGGTCGGTGCATCAGGATCGTAACAAGTCACCACAAAACTTTTGGTCCCCGCGGGCACATTATCCCACGCCAGATGCGGTGATAGGTTATCGCCTTGATAACCCATGCCGTTGAATACGTGTCGCTCTGGCATCTTATCGCCATCGTTAAAATCCTGGCTAACTACGCGCATGACTTCTCCTTTTCCGTTGTGCAGTGTGTCCTCCATCATGGTGGAAAACACGCGGCACTTCCAGTTAGCTTAAGGCAGGAAATGCGCCTCAACGTCCAATGCCGCGCGCACCGCCTGGGTTAACTGCGCCAGCTCTGTGGCAGAAATCAGATAAGGTGGCATCAGATAGATCAGCTTGCCGAACGGCCTAATCCATACGCCACGCTCGACAAAGAATTGCTGCAGTGCCGCCATATTGACCGGTGAACGCGTTTCAATCACACCAATCGCGCCCAGCACGCGTGCATCCACCACCGCATGATGCTCACGCAACGGCAACAACTCACGACGCAATTGCTGTTCAATCGCCGCCACCTGCGCGGGCCAGAGCCCCTCGTTGATCATCGTCAGGCTTTCAATGGCCACCGCACAGGCCAGCGGATTACCCATAAAGGTCGGGCCATGCATAAAGCAGCCTGCCGCACTGCGGCTGATGGTGTCGGCGACTTCACGCGTGGTCAGCGTGGCGGAAAGCGTCATGGTACCGCCGGTGAGTGCTTTACCGAGGCAGAGAATGTCTGGCGTAATCCCGGCGTGTTCGCAGGCAAACAGCTTGCCGCTGCGGCCAAAGCCGGTGGCGATCTCATCGGCAATCAGCAGGATGCCGTAACGGTCGCACAGCTCACGTACCTGTTGCAGGTAGCGCGGGTGATAGAAACGCATGCCGCCCGCTCCCTGCACAATGGGTTCAAGGATCACGGCGGCAATCTCGCGATGGTGCGTCTCGGCTAACCGGGCGAAATCGGCGAAGTCCGCTTCGTTCCATGCATCATCAAAACCGCACTGCGGTGCGGCAGCAAACAGATGTTCTGGCAGATAGCCGCGCCACAGGCTGTGCATCGAATTTTCCGGATCGCACACCGACATTGCGGCAAAGGTATCGCCGTGATAGCCACGTTTTAACGTCAGGAATTTTTGTCGCGTTTCACCGCGCCCCAGCCAGTACTGCAACGCCATTTTCATCGACACTTCGACGGCAATCGACCCCGAATCGGCGAGGAACACACACTCCAGCGCTTCCGGTGTCATGGCAACCAGCTGGCGGCTCAGTTCAACGGCTGCCGGATGGGTAATACCACCAAACATCACGTGTGACATCTGCGCCATTTGCTGCGTCAGCGCCTTATTGAGACGAGGATGGTTATAGCCGTGAATCGCTGCCCACCACGACGACATGCCGTCGACCAGTTCGCGTCCATCGGCCAACTGAAGCTGGCAACCGTGCGCCGCGACCACCGGATAACAGGGCAGGGGATCGCGCATTGACGTGTAAGGATGCCAGATATGCTGGCGATCAAAGTGGAGGTCGTCTTGGGTGAACATCGATCTTGTAAACCATTTTGAAAAGATTTAGTTTACGAGTATAACCACGTTAATCGTCGGGATGAACCCCTTTTTTTGGAGTAAGCAATGGCAAACCGCTGGACACTGACACAAGCCCAGGCACTGTTCGATAAACCTTTCCTTGAGCTGATGTTCGAAGCGCAGCAAGTTCACCGTCAACATTTTGACCCGCGCCAGGTGCAGGTCAGCACCTTGCTGTCGATCAAAACCGGTGCCTGCCCGGAAGACTGTAAATACTGCCCGCAGAGTGCGCGCTACAAAACCGGGCTGGAGTCCGAGCGGCTGATGGAAGTGGAAGCGGTGCTGGAATCGGCGCGTAAAGCGAAAGCGGCAGGATCCAGCCGTTTTTGCATGGGCGCTGCGTGGAAAAACCCGCACGAACGCGACATGCCGTATCTGGAGCAGATGGTGCAGGGCGTTAAAGCGATGGGCATGGAAACCTGTATGACGCTGGGCACGCTGGAAAATACGCAAGCGGCACGCCTTGCCAAAGCGGGACTCGATTTCTACAACCACAACCTTGATACCTCGCCGGAATTCTACGGCAGCATCATCACCACGCGCAGCTATCAGGAACGCCTGGATACGCTGGATAAAGTGCGCGGCGCAGGCATCAAAGTCTGTTCTGGCGGCATCGTCGGGCTGGGTGAAACCGTGAAAGACCGCGCTGGCTTGCTGGTGCAGCTGGCGAACCTGCCAACACCGCCAGAAAGCGTGCCGATCAACATGCTGGTGAAAGTGAAAGGCACGCCGCTGGCCGATAACGATGACGTTGAGCCGTTCGACTTTATCCGCACCATCGCCGTGGCGCGCATCATGATGCCATCGTCGCATGTCCGCCTGTCCGCAGGACGTGAACAGATGAGCGAGCAGACTCAGGCGATGTGCTTTATGGCGGGTGCCAACTCGATTTTCTATGGCTGCAAACTGCTGACCACGCCAAACCCGGAAGAGGACAAAGATCTGATCCTGTTCCGCAAGCTGGGTCTTAATCCAGAACATACCGCCACGACTGCCGGTGATAACGAACAGCAGTATCAGCTCAGCGAGCAGTTGGTGCACGCCGATACCGAGCAGTTCTACAACGCGGCGGTGTGATGGTCTGGTCATCACGCATCGAACAGGCGCTGACGGCGCGACGTGAAGCCGATGGCTGGCGACTGCGGCGCCGGGTTGAACACAACAGCGTGCGTGAGATAACGCTGGAGGGGCTTACCTACCGCCATTTTTCCAGCAATGATTATCTCGGGCTGAGCCAGCATCCAGCGGTGATTGCGGCCTGGCAACAGGGCGCAGCAGAAGCGGGTGCGGGGGCTGGCGCATCGGGACATGTCACCGGCTATAGCCGTCATCATGCACAACTGGAAGAGCAGCTGGCTGACTGGCTGGGCTACAAGCGTGCGCTGCTGTTTATCTCTGGCTTTGCCGCCAACCAGGCGGTGATCCACCTGCTGGCGGAAAAGCAGGATCGTATCCTTGCCGATAAGCTGGCGCATGCTTCGTTACTGGATGCGGCCAGCCACAGCCCGGCGACGTTACGCCGCTTTGCGCATAATCAGCCAGAGAGCCTGGCGAAGCTGCTGGCTACCCCGCCAGAAGGCGGCACGCTGGTGGTGACGGAAGGCGTATTCAGCATGGATGGTGACAGCGCACAGCTCGCCGCCCTTGCGGAACAGACGCGGCGCGCCAACGGCTGGCTGCTGGTGGATGATGCGCACGGCATTGGCGTATGTGGTGAGCAGGGGCGCGGCAGTTGCTGGCAGCAAGGCGTGAAGCCGGAACTGCTGATTGTCACCTTTGGCAAAGGCTTCGGCGTCAGTGGTGCCGCGCTGCTGTGTGATGATGCCACGGCGGATTATGTCGAGCAATTTTCACGCCATCTCATCTATTCCACCGCGATGCCACCGGCGCAGTGTTGTGCGCTGCTGGCGGCATTGCAGCAAATTCAGCAGGGCGATGCGTTGCGTGAGCGGCTAAACAGCCACATTGCGCGGTTCCGCGCCGGTGCCGCTGATTTGCCCTGGCAGCTGATGCCATCGAACAGTGCGATTCAGCCGTTGATCGTCGGTGAAAATAGCGCGGCGCTGGCGTTATCACAACGGCTGGCGCAAGCCGGATACTGGGTCAGTGCTATTCGTCCACCGACCGTACCACCGGGCACGGCACGGCTGCGTATTACGCTCACGGCTGCTCATCATCATGACGATATTGATCGTCTGCTGGAGGCGCTGTATGACGCTGCAGGTTAACAAGCAAGCCGTTGCCAAAGCATTTGGCCGTGCGGCACAGCATTATGAGCAGCATGCCGAACTGCAACGCCTGAGCGGCGATGCGCTCCTGGCACTGGCGCCTGCGGGTTTCGGGCCGCATCTGCTGGATGCGGGTTGTGGTACCGGCTGGTACAGCCGCTACTGGCGCGATCGTGGGCGCGAACTGACGGCGCTGGATCTCTCCAGCGTGATGCTGGATGCCGCACGAGAGCAGCGCTCGGCGCAGCACTATCTGCAAGGCGATATCGATAACCTGCCGCTGCCGGATGCGTGCGTTGATGGTGTATGGAGCAATCTGGCGGTGCAGTGGAGTAGCGATCTGCGTCTGGCGCTGCATCAGTTCCTGCGCGTCACGCGGCCAGGGGGGAGCGTGCTGTTCTCGACCTTGCTTGATGGCTCCCTGCATGAAGTGCATGAAGCCTGGGCTAGGTTAGATGGCCGTCAGCACGCCAACCGATTTCTCAGTGCAGCACAGTTCTCTGCCGCTCTCACTGGCTTACCGGCACAGTGCCAGCCGCAGATTATCACGCTGCATTTCCCCAGCGCGCTGAGTGCCATGCGTTCTCTGAAAGGCATTGGTGCCACGCATCTGCACGACGGACGTGGCGCGCAGCCGCTCACGCGCTCGCAGCTCGCGCAACTGGAGCAGTACTGGCCGCAGGATGCGCAGGGTTATCGCCTTAGTTATCACCTGATGTATGGAGTTTTGCATAAATGACACGCTGGTTTATTACCGGAACGGATACCGAAGTGGGGAAAACGGTCGCCAGTGGCGCACTGTTGCAGGCGGCAAGCGCAGCGGGATTACGTACCGCAGGATACAAGCCTGTGGCATCGGGCTGTGAGATCACCCCTGAAGGCGTGCGCAACAGCGATGCGCTGGCGTTGCAGCGCTACAGCAGCCTGACGCTCAGCTATGAGCAGGTTAATCCAGTGGCATTTGTCGAGCCGACGTCACCGCATATTGTCAGCGCGGAAGAGGGCAGGCCGATCGCTTTTTCTGCCTTATCCGCCGGATTGCGTGCGCTCGAGCAGCAGGCCGAATGGGTATTGGTAGAGGGCGCGGGTGGCTGGTTTACGCCGTTATCCGAGACGCAGACCTATGCCGACTGGGTCGAAGCAGAACAGCTGCCGGTGATTCTGGTGGTGGGTGTAAAGCTGGGTTGTATTAACCATGCGATGCTGACAGGGGAAGCGGTGAAGGCGCGTGGGTTGCGGTTAGCCGGTTGGATTGCCAATGATATTCAGCCGCCGGGTAAGCGACATGCTGAGTATATGGCCACCCTGCGTCAACGTATTGATGCACCGTTTCTCGGTGAAATTCCCTACCTGGACAGTGAAGCACAACAGGCCGAGTGCGGTCAGTATTTGACGTTGCCGCAATAATGAACCTGTTTAAGATGCGCTTCCATGCGCACTCTGGTTTATATCGCCCGTAGGATCGTTATGAATGGCGAACCTATCTCAGGTGCGCAACAATGCGCACCTGACGTCATTTCGTCCGTAGGGCCGCCATAGACCCGCACCTTCAATGTCAGATTATGAACCAGCATTTGGGGTGCAGTTGATTGATGGCGACCAGGTCATCAGGTCGCTGTCAGCCACTTATTCACCGTCACATCATCCAGCAAAGCGACCTTACCCTGCGCCACATTGCGACCACGGTGAAGCAGCAGGAAATAGTCTGCCACGCGGCGGATGAAGGAGACATGCTGCTCCAGCAGCAAAATGGTCAGGCCGTAATCGCGATTAAGACGGCGGATCAGGTTGCCCATCTCCTCTTCCAGCCACGGAGACATCCCTTCGGTCGGCTCGTCCAGAATCAGTAGCTTAGGTTGCAGCACTAATGCACGCGCCAGTGCCAGCTGCTGCTGTTGATCCATCGGCAATTCGCCACTGCGCTGATGACGCAAGGAATAGAGTGCCGGGAACAGATCAAATACCATTTCAGGAATGGCGCGGCTGCGATCGTCCTGGGCGGCCATCAGGGCGATCATTAAATTATCTTCCACGCTCATCTGCGAAAAGATATGGCGACCTTGCGGCACATAACCGATCCCCATGCGCGCACGCTGTTCAGCGGGCTGCAGCAACAAATTCTCGGGTGGCGAGCCATCTTCCTGCCAGATCATCGAGCCACTGTTAATGGGCAAGCGACCCATAATGCAGTTCACCAGCGTGGTTTTGCCCATGCCAGGACTGCCCAGCACACCCGTACAGGTACCGGGCGGCAGATCGAGATCCACATCCCACAGGATATGGTTGTGACCGTAGAACTGATTCACCGAACGTAAACTCAGCATCTGACATACTCCTTCCAGATTATTTGCCTGAATGCTCCCGCTCTGTGTCGTCTGGCATACAGTCGTGCACGATTAGGGTGGACACTGCTGTTGTTAGCTCGCAAGGCAAGCCGTATGGACTCGTCACTCCATGGTTAAACTACTGCAATTACCAGGCCAGGTTAGTGGGACGAGGCATTCTGCGTCAGAATCAGGTGAAAGCGGGCTTAAAAGGTGAGTAATGCTTAATAATTCCACTGGGTAATAACCTGGCTGCACTTTGACGGTGCTGAATGCTTAACGTTTCTGGTGCATCTGTTCACTGATAAGGCAATCACTGAAGAAATAAGTGGTCTCAAGGTACGGTTTTTACGACAACAATGGTGCTTGACTTGCGAAAAGGATAGTTAAAGCGGTTTAAGGCAGGCGGAAAAAAAACGCAAAAAAAAATATTTCGCACGCCAGGATAAGAGCGGAGAAAATTATACACAGCTGATGGGCTCGGGGCTGGATTCAGTTATCCACTATTCCTGTGGATAACCTTGTGCATTAGCGACTGAAAACCGTGTGGAAGCGAGGAAATACGCGGCCTGCATACATTATGCTGCGAAACTGGACTTTGAAGTCATTATCAATAAAATCAGCAGGTTAATTAAAAGCAAGCCTGAGATTTTTCTGCCTTGTCATCGGACTGCAATTTAATGACGCTCTCTTGACAAATGTTAAAAGCGTCACGGCTCTGGGGATAACCTTGCGCAACAAGCTTTTGCCTTTTGCCGCTTAAATTGCACTGAAGCGAAACAGGTGCTTTCCCCGTTATCGTGCAAGATATCTGTAAATATATCCAGTATTTTTTTCTGGCAAATTCGTCATAGCAGAGTAGAATTATCAGCCTGCTCGCTGACATCTTCTGCAGGAACCGCAAAACCATGAGTAAAGCCTTCAAACTCAACTCTGAATTCAAACCTTCAGGCGATCAGCCTGAGGCCATTCGTCGTCTTGAAGAGGGGCTGGAGGATGGTCTCGCACACCAAACCCTGTTGGGGGTAACTGGATCGGGTAAAACCTTTACCATCGCCAACGTGATTGCCGATCTCAATCGCCCGACGATGGTGATGGCACCGAACAAAACGCTGGCGGCGCAGTTGTACGGTGAGATGAAAGAGTTCTTCCCGGATAACGCCGTGGAGTTTTTCGTCTCGTACTACGATTACTACCAGCCTGAAGCCTATGTGCCGAGTTCCGACACTTTTATTGAGAAGGATGCGGCCGTGAACGAACACATTGAGCAGATGCGTCTCTCGGCCACCAAAGCGATGCTGGAGCGCCGCGATGTGATTGTGGTGGCCTCGGTCTCGGCGATTTACGGCCTGGGTGATCCCGATCTCTATCTGAAAATGATGCTGCACTTAACGCGTGGCATGATTATCGACCAGCGCAGCATTCTGCGTCGTCTGGCGGAGCTGCAATATACCCGCAACGACCAGGTGTTCCAGCGTGGCACCTTCCGCGTGCGTGGCGAAGTGATCGACATCTTCCCGGCTGAATCCGACGACATCGGCTTGCGTGTCGAGCTGTTTGACGAAGAAGTTGAGCGCTTGTCGCTGTTCGATCCGCTGACCGGCCAGATTGAGTCCGTGATTCCGCGTTTCACTATCTATCCGAAAACGCACTACGTGACGCCGCGCGAGCGTATTCTGCAGGCGATGGAAGAGATCAAAGTTGAGCTGGTGGATCGCCGTAAGGTGCTGCTGGAGAACAACAAACTGCTGGAAGAGCAGCGCATCAGCCAGCGTACCCAGTTCGATCTCGAAATGATGAACGAACTCGGCTACTGCTCCGGCATTGAAAACTACTCGCGCTATCTCTCGGGTCGCGGTCCGGGCGAGCCACCTCCGACCTTATTTGACTATCTGCCCGCCGATGGTTTGCTGGTGGTGGACGAATCGCACGTTACCATTCCCCAGATTGGCGGCATGTATCGTGGCGACCGCGCACGTAAAGAGACGCTGGTAGAATATGGGTTCCGCTTGCCTTCGGCGCTGGATAACCGTCCGATGCGCTTTGAAGAGTTTGAAGCGCTGGCACCGCAAACCATTTATGTCTCGGCCACGCCGGGTAAATATGAGCTGGAAAAATCCGGTGACGAAGTGATTGATCAGGTGGTACGTCCCACCGGGCTACTGGATCCGATTCTGGAAGTGCGACCGGTCGCCACTCAGGTGGATGACTTACTGTCAGAAATTCGCAAACGCGTGGCGATCAATGAACGTGTGCTGGTCACCACGCTGACCAAACGCATGGCGGAAGATCTTACCGAATATCTGGTGGAGCACGGCGAGAAGGTGCGCTATCTGCACTCCGATATCGATACGGTTGAACGTATGGAGATCATTCGTGATTTGCGTCTCGGTGAGTTCGATGTGCTGGTGGGCATCAACTTACTGCGCGAAGGTCTCGACATGCCGGAAGTGTCGCTGGTGGCGATCCTCGATGCGGATAAAGAGGGCTTCCTGCGTTCCGAACGTTCACTGATCCAGACTATTGGCCGTGCGGCGCGTAACATCAACGGTAAGGCGATTCTGTACGCTGATAAGATCACCCCTTCGATGGAACGCGCGATGGGCGAAACCGAACGTCGTCGAGAGAAGCAGCAGCGTTACAACGAAGAGAATGGCATTGTGCCGCAGGGCCTCAACAAGAAAATCACCGATATTCTTGAGCTGGGCAAAAATGTGGTGAAAACGCGCGGCAAGGGCAAAACTGCCTCACGTGTGGCGGCAGAAGAAGAGGCCAACTATCTGGCGCTGACGCCACAAGCCATGCAGAAGAAAATTCACGAGCTGGAAGTGCAGATGCAGCAGCACGCGCAGAATCTGGAGTTCGAAGAGGCCGCCAGCGTGCGCGACCAGTTGCACCAGCTGCGCGAGTTGTTTATCGCCGCCTCTTAATAGAAGCGTGAGGGTTTGGGTCGCCATCACGCACACGGCTTTCGCAGGGTCACACTGCCTGAATCGCATGTTCTAATGCAATCCGCAGCAGCTGGCGGTCATGGCGATACTTGATATCGGCGGCCTCCAGCGGTTCGCGTACAATCAGGCGATCTTCCACACCGCTGACGTCCGCTGATGGGCTAACCACCACGGCATCAATCACTCGCCTGCCGATGGCTTTTTCCATCATCGCCAGTTTATCCGCCACCGTCAGGCTGGCGGCCGGGCTTAACTCGCGTCCAAGATTGCCAATAAACACCATGGTGGCTGGGGTGCGGCGCAGTGCGCGTGCCATCTCCTCCATCAGCAGAATGGGCATCAGGCTGGTGTAAAAACTGCCTGGGCCAATCAGGATCAAATCCGCTTCCGCAATCGCATCCAGTGCTTCTTTAGTGGGAGTGACATTGGGATGCAGCATCAACTCTTGCGGCGGTAGCTTCATCTCATCAATTGCCGTTTCGCCATACACCATATTGCCTTCGCAATCCTGCGCCACCAGGTCTACCGGTTGCTCCGACATCGGAATCAAGAAGGCATCGACTTTGAGCAGATTGCGGATGATGTTGATGGCTTCCAGCGGTCGCACGCTAAGGTGATCGAGCGCCTTCAGCATCAGGTTACCGAGGTTATGGCCGGCCAGTTCACCGTTACCGGCAAAGCGGTATTCAAACATTGCCGACGCCACACTCGGTTCCATGATCAACTGGTTCAGGCAATTACGCATATCTCCCCAGGCAATACCGCCTTCCGAACGACGAATGCGTCCGGTGGATCCGCCGTTATCGGTGGTGGTCACGATGCCGGTCAGGCGTGAGCCCAGCGGTGCCAGCGCCGACATCACACGACCCAGGCCGTGCCCGCCGCCCAGTGCTACCACGCGATCCAAATCTGCCAGGGTACGATTCATGCTGTTCCTTTTAACTGACAACTGCAGGTTGTCGTGCAGTTGAAGTGATGTGTATCAATATCTGTCGCGCATTTTACCGTATCCTGCGGCGAAAATGCGGTGAAAAAACGTTATGTATCAATATATATAGCGAAATTCACTGATGGATGCGAGGGAGAAATCGCGCTACCATTCGAATTAACCGTGTTGTCCACAATGACAACAGACTCCCAAGCCTGGCATGCCTAAGTCATAACGATATGGATGCCTGGCCGCAGCATCGCTGCCAGGGTGCAGAAAGAAATGACTGCATCTCCCGTATTTGGAAAGGTGTTCAGGTGCCACAATTTACAGATGCCTATGCGCGCAGCTTCTACTATCTGCGCCTGTCGGTCACGGATGTGTGTAACTTCCGTTGTACCTACTGTTTACCCGATGGTTATAAACCGAACGGTAATCACAACAAAAGTTTTCTCTCGCTGGACGAGATTCGCCGCGTGACGCGTGCCTTTGCGGCCGCGGGCACGGAAAAAGTGCGTCTCACCGGCGGCGAACCCTCTATGCGTCGCGACTTCACCGATATCATCGCAGCGGTGCGCGAAAACGATGCCATTCGCCAGATCGCCATGACCACCAACGGCTACCGAATGGCGCGAGACGTGCGCGCGTGGCGTGATGCCGGGCTCACCCACATTAACGTCAGTGTCGATAGCCTTGATGCGCGCCAGTTTCACGCCATCACCGGCCAGGACAAATTCGCGGAAGTGATGGCCGGAATTGATGCCGCGTTTGACGCCGGGTTCGAGAAGGTCAAAGTCAACAGCGTGCTGATGCGCGATCTCAATAGCCACAGCCTGGCGACCTTCCTCGACTGGATCCGCACCCGTCCGATTCAGCTGCGCTTTATCGAACTGATGGAAACCGGCGAGGGCGGCGATCTGTTCCGGCGTCATCACATCTCGGGTGAGGTGATTCGCGATCAACTGATCATGCAGGGTTGGCAACGCCAGTCGCGCGGTCGCAGTGACGGTCCTGCGCAGGTGTTCCGCCATCCTGACTATCAGGGTGAAGTCGGTTTGATCATGCCTTACGAAAAAGATTTCTGCGCCAGTTGCAACCGTCTGCGCGTGTCAGCCATGGGTAATCTTCATCTGTGCCTGTTTGGCGACGGCGGTGTTCCGCTGCGCGATTTACTGGCATCCGATGCCCAGCAGAGTGAGTTACAGGCGCGTATTGCCCACAGTCTCGGACAGAAAAAGCAGACGCACTTCCTGCATCAGGGCAATACCGGCATCACACAAAACCTCTCCTTCATTGGCGGCTAAACACAGGAGTTACAGCCATGGGTAAACCTACCGGCGAGTTTGTCGCCTTGAATGTGGCGGTGATGACCGTCTCGGACAGCCGTGATACCAGCAATGATAGCTCGGGCGACTACTTGCGCGAGGCACTGACAGAAGCCGGGCATCAGGTGGTGGATCGCGCGATCGTGCCTGATAACCGTTACCGCATTCGCGCCACGGTGTCGCGCTGGATTGCCAGCGATGATGTGCAGGTGGTGATCGTCAACGGCGGAACCGGCTTTAACAGCAAAAACAGTACGCCGGAAGCGCTGCTGCCGCTGTTTGATCGGGAAATTGACGGTTTTGGCGAACTGTTCCGCATGATCTCATACGAAGAGATTGGCAGTTCCACGCTGCAATCACGCGCGGTGGCCGGGCTGGCGAATCAGACGCTGATTTTTGCCGTGCCGGGATCGACCAACGCCTGCCGCAGCGGTTGGGAACGCATCATTGAAGAACAGCTGGATGCACGCACGCGCCCTTGTAATTTTGTCTCTCATTTGAAGAAGTTGTAAGCATGTCATCATTAACTCATATCAATGCCGCTGGCGAAGCCCACATGGTGGATGTCTCCGGTAAAAACGAAACAGTGCGTGAAGCCCAGGCCGAAGCGCTGGTGCTGATGAGCGCGGAAACGCTGCAGATGATCATCGACGGCAGCCATCATAAAGGCGATGTGTTCGCCACGGCACGCATCGCCGGGATCCAGGCCGCGAAACGCACCTGGGAGTTGATCCCGCTGTGCCATCCGCTGATGTTGAGCAAGGTGGAAGTGACGCTGGTGGCCGAGCCTGAGCACAACCGCGTGCGCGTGACCTCGCGTTGCCGTCTGACCGGAAAAACCGGCGTGGAAATGGAAGCGCTGACCGCCGCATCGGTGGCTGCGCTGACCATTTACGACATGTGCAAAGCGGTGCAGAAAGATATCGTGATCGATCAGTTGCGTTTGCTCAGCAAAAGCGGCGGCAAATCCGGCGATTTTCAGGCGGTGGCACATGATTAAGGTGCTGTTTTTCGCTCAGGTCCGTGAATTGACCGGCACCAGCACGCTGGAGCTGGCACCGGAGTATCAGGATGTCGCCACGCTGCGAGCCGCGCTGGCCAGCAAGAACGATCGCTGGGCGCTGGCGCTCGAATCCGGCAAGTTGCTGGCAGCGGTCAATCAGACGCTGGTGCCGATGACTCATCCTCTGCGTGCGGGTGATGAAGTGGCATTCTTCCCGCCGGTCACCGGAGGATGAGCATGGTCACACGTATTCGCGTTGGCGTTGAGCCTTTTGATGTCGGCGAGGAGTATCGCCAACTCGCCGCGCATGACAGTGATGGCGCGGTGGTCACCTTTACCGGCAAAGTGCGCAATCACAATCTCGGTGACAGCGTGGCCGCTTTAACCCTGGAACACTATCCGGGTATGACGGAAAAAGCGCTGGCAGAAATTGTCGAAGAGGCGCGTCAGCGCTGGGCGTTGCAGCAGGTGACGGTGATTCATCGCGTGGGCGAACTGTTCCCCGGCGATGAAATTGTGTTTGTGGGAGTGAGCAGCGCCCACCGCAGCAGCGCGTTTGCCGCCACCGAATTCATCATGGACTACCTGAAAACCCGCGCGCCGTTCTGGAAGCGTGAAGCCACTGAACAGGGCGAACGCTGGGTCGATGCGCGCGACAGTGACCATCAGGCCGCCGATCGCTGGAAGTAGCGCGTAAAACCGACCTGCTCTGATAGCCGTAGCGAGTTGAAAACGTTAAGGTACGGGTTTTGCTGGCCTGTCAGGGAACAAGATGAATACCACTAAATTGCTCAAAGGCGCGGCGCTGCTCACCGCGCTGGTACTGGCCGGATGTAGTACCAAAAAAGAACCGCAGGCCCCTGCGCGTCAACCTGCCGACGTCAAATCCCAAATTCAGAAGTTACTGCCGAACGATGTCAGCCAAAAAAGCGCCTGGGCGGACGACATCTACACGGCATTTCGCGTCCAGCAGATCGATCCCAGCGCCAGTAACGTCTGCGCGGTGATCGCCGTCACCGATCAGGAGTCCAATTTCAGTGCCGATGCGCCAGTGCCAGGTTTACCCAAAATCGCCTGGGGTGAAATTGACCGCCGCGCTGCCAAAGTCCATGTCCCCGCGTTCTTAGTGCGCACCGCCTTACTGATTAAGTCGCCCACCGGGGAAAGCTACGCCGCGCGACTGGATAAGGTGCGCAGTGAGAAAGAGCTGAGCGCAATTTTCGATGATTTTATCGACATGGTGCCGATGGGGCAGAAGCTGTTTGGCAATCTCAATCCGATTCACACCGGCGGGCCGATGCAGGTCAGCATTGAATTTGCTGAAGCACATGCCAAAGGCTATCCGTACGCGATTGATGGCTCGATTCGTCGTGAGGTGTTTACCCGCCGAGGCGGCATCTACTTTGGCACGCTGCATCTGCTCGGCTATCCGGCGGATTACAGCCAGATGCTGTACCGTTTTGCCGATTTCAATGCGGGTTGGTACGCCAGTCGCAACGCCGCTTTCCAGGCAGCCGTGGCGCGCGCCAGCGGCATCAAACTGGCGCTGGATGGCGATCTGATTATGTACGGCAGCGAGCAAGCGGGTTCCACCGAATTAGCGGTACGCACGCTGAGCAAGCAACTGGATATGAGCAATCGGGAAATCCGTCGCGACCTGGAGAAGGGCGATACGGAAAGCTTCAGCAACAGCACCCTCTGGAAGCAGACGTTTATTCTGGCTGATAAAATGGCCGGTAAACGTCTGCCGCGTGAAATGCTGCCGGGCATTAAACTTGAGAGCCCCAAGATTACCCGCAACCTGACTACCGCCTGGTTTGCCCAGCGCGTAAATGGCCGATATCAGCAGTGCTTGACGCGCCGTTGACGCAATGCGGTGTAGACTCCACACTTAGAGCGTTTGTCTAACTTAAAGAGGTGCATCATGGACCGATATCCACGTAATAATTCTATCGTGCAGCAGGCGTCCACCGGGCTGCAGGCGTATATGGCGCAGGTTTATGGCTGGATGACTTGCGGCTTGCTGCTAACCGCCTTTGTCTCCTGGTTTGCAGCGCGCACGCCGGCGGTGATGGAGCTGGTGTTTGCCAATCGCATCACCTTCTTCGGGCTGATCATTGTGCAGCTGGCGGTGGTCTTTGTGTTGTCGGGCATGGTGCATCGCCTGAGCAGTACCTTAGCCACCGGGTTGTTTATGCTCTATTCGGCGCTGACGGGTCTGACGCTGGCCAGTATTTTCCTCGTCTACACCTACTCCTCGATTGCCAGCACCTTCTTCGTGACGGCAGGGATGTTCGGTGCCATGAGTTTCTACGGTTACACCACCAAGCGTGATCTTAGCCGCTTCGGCAGCCTGCTGTTTATGGCGCTGATTGGTATCGTGCTGGCGTCACTTGTGAACTTCTGGCTGAAAAGCCCGGCGCTGATGTGGGCGATCACCTATATCGGCGTGGTGGTGTTTGTTGGTCTGACCGCTTATGACACCCAGAAGCTGAAATCGATTGGCGAGACCATTGACGTCAATGACAAAGAGAACCTGCGTCGTTACTCAATCATGGGTGCATTGACGCTGTATCTCGACTTCATCAACCTGTTCCTGATGCTGCTGCGTATTTTCGGCAACCGCCGTTAACCTACGCTCACCGCTTCTGGCTTGTGTGATTGCGCCTCCTACAACCTCCGAACAGGATGCGTGTAGGGGGCGAAATTGATTTTGGCCCGCGCGCATCAGTGTCGACCGTATCCATCTGCACCGCATTTTTTAGAGGGCGCCATTGATGGTGCCCTCTGCGTGTGAGTACCTTCTCTTCGGTTATCCCGCGTCTGATTTCGCCATCTTGCGCTCATTCTTCTGCCGCAGATGTTTTGCACGGCTCTCCAGCACCAGATACAACACCAGCGCCAGCAGCAGCGGCAAAATAAAGTACAGCACGCGATAAGCCAGCAGGGCGGCAATAATGGTTCCGTGCGAAACATGCTCGCCAGCCAGTAGCGCCAGAAACACCGCTTCCAGCACCCCGATGCCCGCCGGAATATGAATGATCACCCCAGCGATACTGCTGATCAGTAACACCCCCAGCACTTGCGGGTAATCCACCTGTCGCGCCAGCAGAAGCCAGATAATGGTGCCCATCACCAGCCAGTTTGCACTGGAGACGGCAAACTGAATCAGCGCCATACGTAGCGACGGCAACTGTAAATGCTGCCCCTTGACTGTCCAGCGGCGTTTTTTTGCAAAGGCGCAGGCCCACAAATAAATCGCGACCAGCGCTAATAACACGGCACCTATAATGCGCAGAGTGCTTTCGCCAATAAACCAGCGCGGCGGAATCGGTACCATGCCCGCGACAAACACCACGCCCGCCAGCAGGAGATAGCCAAGCCAGTTAGTGGCGATACTCATGGAAAAGATGCGCGTTATAGTGCCGCCGGGCAGGCCGAGACGGGAATAGAGACGATAACGCATTGCCACGCCGCCCACCCAGGTACTGAGCGTCAGGTTGAAGGCGTAACAAATAAACGACACCAGCATCACCTGACGCTTGGCCAGTTTGTGTCCGCAGTAGGCGCGGCCGATCAAGTCATACACGCCATAGGTGAGATAGCTGACCACCACCAGCGCCGCCGCGCCCAGCACCACATAGCGGTTATAGCCTACGATCACCTGATAAACGTCCTGCCAGTTCACTTTGCGCGCATAGATCACCAGCAGCACGATTACCGCAATAAAAAACAGCCAGGTAAGGATTTTCTTTGCCCATTGCCAGCGCGAATGTTTTTTGTTCATCAGGGTTTCGCTCCTTCGTTGCCGGTTTCGACCCGATCCTGGGTTTCCATTTCCGGTTGAGCCGGGGGATCAACCTGCGCCAGCGAAGGCGTGTGCGCGGGCAGCCAACCGGCAATGGCCGGGAAGTGACGCAGGAAATGGAACACAATCACGCTTTTGGTGAGGTGCCACCAGGTGCGCGGCGGCAGTTTGTCATCCTGCACACGCACACAATCGTGCTGAAGCAAGGCTTCCAGATTGTCACGCAGCGTCTGATTGAAAGTGCGATCGTGCACGATGAGATTGGCTTCCAGATTGAGCGATAAACTCAGGGGATCGAGATTGCTGGAGCCTACCGTGGCCCAGTGCTGATCCTGCACCGCAATTTTGCCGTGCAACGGGCGGCGGCAATATTCGTAGACTTCAACCCCGGCATCCACCAGATAGTTGTAAAGCAATTCGGCGCCCACTTTGACAATGGGCATATCCGGTTCGCCCTGCACGATCAGCCGCACGCGCACACCTCTTTGTGCTGCACTGCGCATTTCACGTAACAGTCGATAGCCGGGGAAGAAATAGGCATTGGCGATGATCACATCCTGCTTTGCCTTGCGCAGCATATCGAGATAGTGCTGTTCAATGTCGTCGCGATGGTCATCGTTATCGCGATAGACAAACAGCACTTGCGCATCGCCGGGCATGGCGTTGACCGCCAGCCGCGGTGAACGTCCTCCCCACCAGCGCCGTGTAGTCTGTTTGCTGCCGATGGCCTGCTGCACATAGCGAGCAATATCCAGCACCACCGGTCCCTTAACTTCAACCGCATAATCCTGCTTTGCCTCCGGGCCGTAATCGGTGTTGTGCTCAGCGGAGAAGTTGATGCCGCCAACAAAGGCGAGGGCATCATCCACCACCACAATTTTACGGTGCAGGCGGCGGAAAACATTGGTGCGCATGCCCATCACCAGCGGGCGCGGATCGTAATAGAGAAAACGCACGCCGGCTTCGGTTAGCGTGTTCACAAACGCGTCGGAGAGATCGTGTGAGCCATAGCCATCCACCATCACTTCGACCTTCACGCCACGCTGCGCCGCCGCCAGCAGATCGCTATGCAGCGCATTGCCGACGTCGTCTTCAAACAGAATAAACGTCTCCAGCAACAGCGAGCGCTCGGCACGTTGAATCGCGGCTGAAACGCAGGGAAAGAATTGATCGCCGTTCTCCAGCAACCGTAATTGATTGCCTTCACGCCAGCTGAAATTCATAGAAAAATCTCCACGGCCAAAGGGGCATGATCGGAAAGGTGTGACCAGGGTTTCACTGGCAGCGCCCAGGGCTGACTGACGGTGGCGTTGCGGATATAAATGCGATCAAGCCGCAACAGCGGAAAACGTGCCGGGAAGGTGCGTGCCGGGCGGCCATTTTTCATGCTGAACACTTCCTGCAATCCCGCGCTGCGCTTCAGGAAGCGGTTGGCACGCACCTGCCAGTCGTTGAAATCCCCGGCTACCACCAGCGGCGCATCATGTGGCAGGGCGTTGATGCGATCGCTCATCATCTTCATCTGCGCCTGGCGATGCTGCGCTTTTAGCCCTAAATGCACACAGATGACATGCAGCGGATCGGGCCGATCCGGCAGGCGAATCTGACAGTGCAACATGCCGCGCTTTTCGCTTCCCGCCACAGAAATATCGAGATTTTCATATTCAACAATGGGGAAACGTGACAATATCGCGTTCCCGTGATGTCCCTCGGGATAAACTGCGTTACGGCCATAGGCAAAATCATGCCACATGGTATCGGCCAGATACTCGTAATGAGAGTTTTCCGGCCAGTTCTCAATGTGCAGCGAATGGATAGCGTGGGTGCCCATCACCTCTTGCAGGAAGACGATATCCGCCGAGGTGGCGCGGACAGCGTCGCGCAATTCCGGCAGGATAAAGCGGCGGTTAAAGCTGGTGAACCCCTTGTGGGTATTGATCGTCAGGACTTTAAATGAAAATCCTTGCGTGTTTTGTGGCATACTTCGACGCGCTCCTTTTCATCATCAACAGCACAAAGTGTAGTCTTTGTCACAAATGGGTGGTGAAGGGCGCAGAAAATTAGGGCGTTATCCGAAATTTGCTTTACATTGAGGAAATCCGTCTGGCCGCAGCCAGATACACTTGGGCGACCTGTTGGGTCTGCCAGGAGAAGAGAATGAAATGGTCTAATCGTGTTCAGATCGTTACCGGTCAAACCTGTTTGCACATTGCCATGCACCTGCTGGTGATTGCCGCGCTGGTTTGGGGCTGGAAGCACAAGGCGCTGGTTGAAGTGAGCAGTACCCTGGTAGCAGCTTATGCAGTGGTGTTTATCGCCATGCTGGCTCTGCAGCGTAGTGCCCGTTTACGTCGCATGGGTGACGCGCTGGAAGAAGTCACGACAACGTACTACTTCGGCGCAGCGATGTTGACGCTGTTCCTGATCTCTCGCTTCATCCATAACAACCTGTTGATCGGTTGCCTGGGCGTGGTGATGTTGGTCGGGCCGGCACTGGTGTCACTGCTGGCGAAAGAACCCGCGCATCGCGTGGAGAAAAAACGCAGCTAAGCTCAAGCTCAGTGGCGAACAGAAAGGAGCCGAATGCGGCTCCTTTTTTGTTATGCGCCGCGCGATAACGGGCGCGGTGAGCAACGGCACCACGCTTGCCACGTCAGGAAGATTACCCACATCATGTTACAGTGCCGTGACTATTGTCAGTCGCGGTGGCAGCGGAAACCTGCTAAACTCCCGCCCTTACGCATGGTAGTTTGTGCCCTTTTCACACGTGAGCCCACCAGGCTTGCGTCATATACCCCCTGAAAACTACATCGCTGACGGCGAACAGGGCGGTTCGGAGTAATACACCTGCATGTCATTTGACTCTCTCGGCTTAAGTGCCGATATTTTGCGTGCGGTAGCGGAACAAGGCTACCAGGAACCGACGCCGATTCAGCGTCAGGCCATTCCCGTAGTGCTGGCGGGCCGTGACCTGCTGGCGAGCGCCCAAACCGGTACCGGTAAAACCGCCGGTTTCACGCTGCCACTGTTGCAGCGTCTCACTGCGAATCCTTCTAACGCGCGCGGCCGTCGTCCGGTACGTGCGTTGATCCTCACCCCAACCCGTGAACTGGCGGCGCAGGTGGGCGAGAACGTCCGTGAGTACAGTCAGTATCTCAATATCCGTTCACTGGTGGTCTTCGGTGGCGTGAGCATCAACCCGCAGATGATGAAACTGCGCGGGGGTGTGGATGTGCTGGTGGCGACCCCTGGCCGTCTGCTGGATCTGGCGCATCAAAATGCGGTTGATCTGTCACAGGTCGAAATTCTGGTACTGGATGAAGCGGATCGCATGCTCGATATGGGCTTTATCCACGACATCCGCCGTGTGCTGGCGCGTCTGCCGGCGAAACGTCAGAACCTGCTGTTTTCTGCCACCTTCTCGGATGAGATCAAAACCCTGGCGGAAAAACTGCTCACTAACCCGGAACAGGTTGAAGTGGCGCGTCGTAACACCGCCTCGGAACAGGTTTCACAGCAAGTACACTTCGTTGATAAGAAACGTAAGCGGGAACTGCTGTCGCTGATGATTGGTCGCGATAACTGGCAGCAAGTGCTGGTGTTCACCCGTACCAAACACGGCGCTAACCATCTGGCTGAACAGCTGAACAAAGATGGCATCACCGCAGCGGCGATCCACGGCAATAAAAGCCAGGGCGCGCGTACCCGTGCGTTAGCTGACTTTAAATCCGGTGGCATTCGTGTGCTGGTGGCGACGGATATCGCTGCGCGTGGTCTGGATATCGAAGAACTGCCACACGTCGTGAACTACGAGCTGCCAAACGTGGCGGAAGATTATGTGCATCGTATTGGTCGTACCGGTCGTGCTGCGGCAACCGGCGCCGCGCTGTCACTGGTGTGTGTCGATGAACACAAACTGCTGCGTGACATTGAGCGTTTGCTGAAGCGTGAGATCCCGCGCATTGAGCTGGAAGGTTTTGAAGTAGACCCGAGCATTAAAGCGGAACCGATTCAGAATGGTCGCCAGCAGCAGGGTCGCGGCCAGGGCCGTGGTCAGGGTGGTCAGGGTCGTGGACAAGGCGGTAATGTCTCTCGCCCGCACAGTGGCAACGGTCAGCGTCCACAGGGTGGCAATGGCGCACGTCCACAAGGCGAAGCGCGCCCGGCACGTCGCCAGGGCAGCAGTGCCGGTCAAAATACGCCAGCCGCCAACAGCGGTCGTCGTCGTCCGGCAGCGAAAAAGAGCGGGAACATCTAACGCCATGAGGGTATTACTGGCACCGATGGAGGGCGTGCTGGATTCGCTGGTACGCGAACTGCTCTCCGGGGTAAATGATTATGATCTGTGCGTCACTGAGTTTTTGCGCGTGGTCGATCAACTGCTGCCAGTAAAATCCTTTTACCGTTTGTGTCCCGAGCTGCACAACAGCAGCCGAACGCCTTCCGGTACGCGCGTGCGTATGCAGCTCCTCGGGCAATACCCTGAGTGGCTGGCAGAAAACGCCGCGCGTGCGGTGGAGCTTGGCTCCTGGGGCGTCGATCTCAACTGCGGCTGTCCATCAAAGCTGGTGAACGGCAGTGGCGGCGGCGCCACCTTACTCAAAGATCCTGAGCTGATTTATCGCGGCGCGAAAGCGATGCGCGAAGCCGTACCCGATCACCTTCCCGTCACGGTGAAAGTGCGTCTGGGATGGGATTCGGGTGAACGCCGCTTTGAAATTGCCGATGCGGTGCAGCAGGCCGGCGCCAGCGAGCTGGTGGTGCACGGTCGCACCAAAGAAGAGGGCTATCGCGCTGAAAGCATTAACTGGCAGGCAATTGGCGAAATTCGCCAGCGTCTGTCGATTCCGGTGATCGCCAACGGTGAGATCTGGAGCTGGCAGGATGCGCAAGACTGTCTGCGCATCACCGGTTGCGATGCGGTGATGCTGGGCCGCGGTGCGCTCAACATCCCGAATCTCGGTCGTGTGGTGAAATATAACGAAGCACCGATGCCGTGGCCTGAAGTGGTCGAACTGCTGCTCAAATATACGCAGTTAGAGAAGCAGGGCGATACCGGCATGTATCACGTCGCCCGCATCAAACAGTGGCTCGGCTATTTGCGTAAAGCCTATAACGAAGCCGATGGGCTGTTCAGTGAAATCCGCACCCTGCGCGTATCGGCCGAGATCGCCACGGCGATTGAGCGCCACGCTCTTCAGTTAACCGCACCGGTTTAACCCATCCTCATTTAAACGCCGTTGTGTAGTGCATCTGCTTGCTGGCTGAATAGAAGAGGGCAAGTTGCTCGCTGAATTTGCCGGGATCGTGTTGCTCAGCAATTCTCTTCAGTGATTGCGCAGAGTATTGCGTGATCACGCCCGGATTGCGCAAAATATCAATGATATGCCCCTTTAGCTGCTGCACGATTTGTCGGCGGATCTGCAATTTACTCTCCAGAGAATCAACCACATACTCATATTCGTCATTGACCGGCTGCTGAATCAGCCACCCTGCACCGGGGGGATTGATCTCCGGCAAGGCGCGAATGTTGGTGGTGATCACCGGACAGCCACTGGCTTGCATCTCCAGCACCGAGAAGCCGTAGGTATCCTGCCAGCTGGGCAACAATCCCACGTGCGAATGCTGCAGTAAGGTCAATACCTGATTGTTGGGCAGGGTAGTGAAATGCTGAATGTGGGGCGAAATTTTGATTAAGTGCTCAATGCGCGTGTAAAACGCCTCATCATCCTGAAATTGCCGATGGGCAATATTATGACGCTGTGTGATGTCACCGATCAGCGTGACCTGAATCTGGCCGCGGGTGAACACATCCTCTTCGGTTAATTGCGAGATGGCCAGTACCACTTCCGCGCCGCCTTTGCGATAGAACTCATTGCCGATAAAGATGAAACGTATTTCTCCGGGCGAGATCAGGCGCGGTTTAACGCACAACAGCGGTTGCGGCGGATGCAGAACGTGTAGTTTGTGTCTGACGGCGGCTTTGATCGCGGGAAACGCATCGAGCAGCTTCCACTGGATGTCGAGGGTCGCTTGCGAGATGGCAATCAACGTCAGGCATTCCGCTTTCGCGATTAATTGCAGCTGCGACTTCAATTCAGGATTGTCGTATTTTGCCACACCGGGCACCGGCAGCACGCGTGGGATCTCGGTTTCAAAGGTGGCGATCCAGTTCCTTTTGGTGTCGGCCACTTCATTGAAAAGGTGAATGACATCCGCCTCGTGTGGCAGTAAGCCGGGGAGCGGAAGAAAAATAAATTGTTTATTTTTATGTAAGATTTTTGCTTTGACGGCATTTAAATAGAAATAGATATTCTTTTTGCGGCAATCAATATATTTGTTGTGTGGGTTAGTGATGATATTTCTTTTTTCAGGATATCCGCTTCCACTGATGATTATCTTCATAATCTCTCCTGGTCGGTAGGGAACAGAATGAACAGAGGTCAGAAATTGCTTAAGCGGGTGCACAGGCTCAACGTTGCCGTTATGCCTATTACTCACCGAAAGTAATGAACGGTATTTGATTGATAAGTCTGTAACCTAAAGGCAATCAGGGGCGGAATCTATGTATTAATGTGAATGATTGCGCGCGCCTCTCTCAGCATTCGCGCGACCTGAAAAGATTAGCAGTTGGTTTTGTTGCTATTTTAATGGTATATTTTTTGGATAATCGTTTTCCGAAAAGGTTTTTTTTCAGATTTGTCAGGCCGATGTGTAAAAGAAATTGAATTAATTTCTGTTATTAATCGAAGGTGAAATTCCGGGGCGATATTTAAATAAGCCTGATAATGGAATTATACAGAATTACCCTATGACACAGTCCCATGTAAAGTCAGGTTCAAGCTCAACGCTAATTGCGCTATAGTAGCGTTTCACATTCATTTGTAATGCCATCACTTATGTCTGACGCCGCTGTACTGAGTCATGCTCAGTTAAATAAACGCATCATCTCCGTTATTGTCTTCACGTTTTTCTGCTACCTCTCGGTAGGGCTACCGCTCGCGGTGCTACCGGGATTTGTGCATAACCAACTGGGGTTCAGTTCGTTCATCGCCGGATTGATCATCAGCCTGCAGTACATCGCCACGCTGCTCAGCCGTCCGCATTCGGGCCGTCTGGCCGATCGTTATGGCCCGAAACGTGTGGTGATGATGGGGTTGGTGTGCTGCGGCATGAGTGGCGTACTTTCCCTTTTCGCTGCGTTGTTCACCGATGTGCCGATGCTCAGTCTGGCGCTATTGGCAGTGGGAAGGCTGTTTCTGGGGGTGGGTGAAAGCTTTAGCAGTACTGGGTCAACGCTGTGGGGGATGAACATTGTCGGACCGTTGCAGACGGCGCGTGTGATCTCATGGAATGGCGTTGCCACCTACTTTGCGATGGCGATAGGCGCACCGCTCGGGGTGCTGCTCAATCAAATGTTCGGCATCAGCGGCTTTGCCGGGCTTGTGGCGTTGATGGGCGTCATCGGTTTCTGCATGGCGAGCCGTAAAGCGGCGGTCAGCGTCACCGCGGGCGTGCGTATCCCTTTTCATCGCGTGGTCAGCCGCGTCTGGCTGTTTGGGCTGGCATTGGGCTTTGGCACCATCGGATTTGGCGTCATCTCAACGTTTATCACGCTCTATTTTGCCAGCCGCGACTGGAGCGGCGCTGCTTTTGCCCTGACGTTGTTTAGTCTGGGCTTTGTGCTGGTGCGTCTGGCCGGTGGCCGCTACATCACTCGTTTTGGCGGGTTGAAAGTGTCGCTGGTGTCATTTGTGCTGGAGTGTGCCGGTCTGCTGTTAATCTGGCAGGCTGATAGCAGTTGGCTGGTGGATATCGGTGCATTCCTGACCGGTGGTGGTTTCTCGCTGGTGTTCCCGGCGCTGGGCGTGGAAGCGGTTAAACGCGTGCAGCAGCAGGATCAGGGATCGGCGCTGGGCACCTACTCGGCGTTTCTTGATTTAGGGCTGGGATTAACCGGTCCGGTGGCGGGATTGCTGATTGGTCATTGGGGGATGCAATCAGTGTATCTGGCGGCGGCCCTGATGGTGCTGGGCGCATTTGCCATAACATTGCGTTTGCAACAGCAGCACGGCCGCGAGGCAGCCGTGCAAACTGTTAACTAATACTTCTCTGGTACCACCATGTTGTCTGGCACTGGCGCGCGGCGATAATCTTCATGACGTTCGCGCGTCGGTAACATTATGGTTTTGCTCTCGCTCTCTTCGTACGGCACCTGTTGCAGCAGATGGCTGATGCAGTTCAGGCGCGCACGCTTCTTATCCACACCTTGCACCACCCACCATGGCGCTTCAGGGATGTGCGTGCGCTCCAGCATCTCTTCTTTCGCTTCGGTGTAATCTTCCCAACGGCGGCGGCTTTCGAGATCCATCGGGCTCAATTTCCACTGTTTCAGCGGATCGTGGATGCGGCTCAGGAAGCGCAGCTCCTGCTCTTCATCGGTGATCGAGAACCAGTATTTGATGATCTGAATGCCGCTGCGGGTCAGCATTTTTTCGAATTCCGGCACGCTGCGGTAAAACTCTTCGACTTCGGCTTCATTACAGAAGCCCATCACGCGCTCGACGCCTGCGCGGTTGTACCAGCTGCGGTCAAACATCACAATCTCACCGGCTGCAGGCAGGTGAGCGATATAGCGCTGGAAATACCACTGGGTTTTCTCACGATCGTTCGGCGCGGGCAGGGCGGCGACGCGACAGGTACGTGGGTTTAAACGCTGGGTGATACGCTTGATCACCCCGCCTTTCCCGGCGGCATCACGGCCTTCAAACAAAATCACCACGCGATGTCCGGTGCGCATCACCCAATCCTGCAGCTTCACCAGCTCGCCCTGCAGATGCAGCAACTCACGGAAGTAGCGGCGGCGGAAAGCCTTATCGCCTTCCTGCTGCGGTTCACCGTTATCATTGAAGCGTAGATCATCCAGCTCCATTTCCAGCTCTTCGTCGTAGCTGTCGTAAAACTCCTGCAGCAGACGCGCATTGAAGGTCTCGCTGTGGAAGCTATTGTCGTGTGTCGCCATGACTTTTCCCCGTTACAGATGAATAAACAGAGCGTAAAGCAGCCCTGAAAGTAAGACTGAGACCGGCAGCGTCAGCACCCACGCTAGCGCGAGGTTACGAATCGTCGAGAGCTGCAGGCCAGATTTGTTAGCGGCCATCGAACCGGCCACGCCTGATGACAGGACATGAGTAGTGGAGACCGGTAAGCCGAACACATCCGCCGCACCGATGGTTGCCATCGCCACCAGCTCCGCACTGGCACCCTGTGCGTAGGTCAGATGGGTTTTGCCGATGCGCTCACCGACGGTGACCACAATGCGGCGCCAGCCCACCATGGTGCCGAGGCCAAGGGCAATCGCCACCACCACTTTCACCCACATCGGGATAAAGCGCGTGGCGGCATCCAACTCTTTCTTCACGGCGGTGAGATTGCTGGCAATATCTTCCGGCATCGCGACTTTGGCCGATTGCAGATGTTTGATAGTTTCGGAGGCGAGGTACATATCATTACGGGTGTTTGTTACCGCCTGAGCCGGGATATTCTCCACGGCACCATAACGACGGATCTGATCGCCGATATCGCCCAGCATCATGCCGAGGGCAGGGAGTACCTGAGGGCGGTTCTGGCTGGTGCGCACGAACTCGGTCAGCACTTCACGCGGCGCGGGCATCGCGGCGGGTGCCGGTTGCAGCGTCAGCAGCTGCTGTTCGGTGACCTGGGTTAATGCGGCCACGCGCGGGATTTGATCCGGCGGCAGCGAACGGTTCAGGGCGTAGGCAATGGGCATGGTGCCCACCAGAATCAGCATGATGAGGCCCATGCCTTTCTGGCCGTCGTTTGAACCGTGGGCAAATGAGACACCTGTACAGGTCAGGATCAGCAGGCCGCGAATCCATGCCGGTGGAGGCTGATTGCCCTTTGGTGCTTCATACAGCTGGCGGTTGCGGATAAAGGCCTTCATCGCCAGCAGCAGGAGCGCCGCACAGATAAAGCCGACAATCGGCGACAGCAGCAGGGCGTAACCCACTTTGATCGCCTGACCCCAATCCACACCGCTGGTACCACTACGACCGTGCAGCAGGGCATTCGCCACGCCCACGCCGATGATCGAACCGATCAGCGTGTGTGAAGAGGACGCCGGCAGGCCGAAGTACCAGGTGCCGAGATTCCAGATGATCGCTGAGAACAGCAGCGCATACACCATAGCGAAGCCGTTGCCGCTACCTGCCTGCAGAATCAGCTCCACCGGCAGCAGTGAGATAATGCCAAACGCCACCACGCCGCTGGAGAGCAAAACGCCAAGGAAGTTGCAGAAGCCAGACCACACCACGGCAACACCCGGCGACAGCGAATGGGTATAAATCACAGTGGCGACAGCATTGGCGGTATCGTGGAAGCCGTTAACAAACTCAAAGCCGAGGGCAATCACTAAAGCCACGCCCAGCAGCAGGAACGGCGTATAGCTGGTGACAGGCGCGCCGGTCTCCTCAACGTCATTAAACAGGTTGATGGCGGTGAACAGCAGGCCGCCGCACAGCAAGATCAGGAAGATGATGCGTGAGATTTTTCCGTTGCCCTGGTTAAGATTCGGGCGACCGTTTTGGGACGATGATGTTGATGTAGATGCAGGTAAACTGTTTTCAGCCATAACACACCCCGGTGTGGATTGACGATGCTCGATTGGCATCCGTTACCCGCAGTGTGATACGTGGTTTGTATGACAGAATGATGATCGCGATCACGCTCTGTCATCTTGCTGTAACACGGCTGTCGCAGTCTGTGGATCTGACCGCTTCGGGATCCTCACGCTGCCATGCTCCAGCCTGTCTTACCGCTTGCCTCATTGCCGGACTTCAATAATGAAGTGGCCGGACTCATTCATGGGTATCTGTTCACGCCGGAAGCACCGCCACAGCGGCTCAACGCGCGTGAAGCTTCGCAGCTCGCGCAGCAGAATTTGCCGGAATCCTATTTTCTTTGGCTACACATCAACCTGAATCATGCCCGTGCCGAGCGCTGGGTTCAGGACCACTTTAGTGTAGACGATGATTTTTTCGATGAGATCCATTCTGCTTCACCGCGCACGCGTTTGGCCCATCAAAACGATGCGCTGCTGGCCGTGCTCAATGATGTGACTTTCAGTAAAGAAGAGCGCAGTACACAGAATGCCACGCTGTGGATTTGGTGCTGTACGCACACCATTGTCACCGCGCGTTATCGTCCGGTGGGAATGATTGAGCGCATGCATCAGCAAATTGATCGTCTCCCGTTCGCCGAGCCGGATGCGATGCTGTTGTGGTTGCTGGGTGAGCAGGAAGCGCAACTAGAGCAAGTGGTGCGCCGCTCCAGTCAGGCGGTGGATGCCATTGAAGAGCGTTTGCTCAGTGCCGCGATTAAAACCAACCGCAGTGAGTTGGGCCATTTACGCCGTATGCTACTGCGTGTGCAGCGTTTGCTGGCACCGGAACCCGCCGCGCTATTTCGTTTGTTAAATCGGCCACCAAAGTGGCTCAAGCGCGAACCGCTAAGTGAATTGCGCATCTTTACCGAAGAGTTCAGCGTCGCACTGAATGACCTGGCGGGACTGATGGAACGCATTCGCTTGTTGCAGGAAGAGATTGCCGCGAGTTTGATGGAGCAGAGTAACCGCACGCTGTTTTTACTGACGGTGATCACCGTGCTGGCGCTGCCGATTAACATCATTGCCGGCTTTTTCGGTATGAATGTGGGCGGGATTCCGCTGGCGAATAATCCGCACGGTTTCTTACTGCTGGTGATTGTGGTGTTGGTGTTTACCCTGGTGGCGGGCTGGCTGGCGTTGAGACGGCGGCGGGAATAACCCCGTAGATAAGCCAATGAGTGCGTATTTAAGTGCGCTTTGGTCGCTATTAATGGCGACCCTACAAAGTTGAGTATGGGTATGGTATTCGTAGGGGGCGCATTTATGCGTACCGGGTTAAGTGACAAGCATTACGCAATATCATCGTAGGGTTGCCACTTATGGCGACCGGGCAAAAAAAAGCCAGCCACAATGGGCTGGCTTTTTAATGCATGGCGAGTCAGCGATTACAGGCTGTTGCCGGTCGCTGGCGCAGGCTGAGCAGCCGGAGCCACATCACTCTGCGGTGCAACGGCGCTGGCGCCCTGCGGGGTCATCGGCTCTTCTTTTGGCGTGGCGTCAGAAGATTCCTGAACCGGTACCGGAGCAGGCATCACTTCACCCTGCGGACCGTTGATTTTAGTTGGCATGCCGTTACGCGCCTGTATCGCGTTATTCACCGCATCCTGGTTAGTGCTGCCATCGGCAATCACTTTGGTCACCGCAGCGGTCAGCGTAATCGGCACCACTTCACGTGAGTTGAACTGCTCTTCGGTAGTAGAGAGTGGGTTGTGCACTTCTACATAGCGAGAACCGTCTGGCTCAACGGTGGCTTTCACCGGCTGATCGATAAACTGTACGCGAGTGCCAACCGGCACGTTGTCGAACAGCCATTTGATGTCGTCAGCACGCAGACGCACACAGCCGTGGCTCACGCGCAAACCGATACCGAAGTTGGCGTTAGTACCGTGAACTGCGTACAGACGGCCGATATACAGCGCATACAGTCCCATCGGGTTATCCGGACCTGCCGGGAATACGGCTGGAATGCTTTCGCCACGTGATGCGTATTCTGCGTGCATAGCTTTGGTTGGCGTCCAGGTTGGACCGGCTTTTTTACGCTGAACGGTCGTGGTCCAGTTCACTGGCGTGTCTTTCCCCAGTTCACCGATACCGATTGGCAGCACAACCACGGTCTTGGTGCCTTTCGGATAGTAATAAAGACGCATTTCCGCGCTGTTGATCACGATGCCTTCACGCGGGGCGTCAGGCAGGATCAGCTGCTGAGGGATCACCATTTTGGTGCCCGCTTTTGGCAGATAAACATCAACGCCCGGATTGGCTTCCAGCATGTTGCTGAGGCCCATCTGGTACTGAGCAGCGAAGGCTTCCAGCGGAAGTCGGCTGTCATCAGGCACGGTGATTTCAAGGTTTTCGCCGATCAAACGGCTGTTAGCCGCTGGCAGCGGATACACTACTGCGAATGCCGACTGGCTGAACGCCGCCAGTACCAAAGCAAGTGAAGCGAACGCGCGAATGCTCTTTTTCATGTTTTTCAAGTCGTTATAGCCGTGTTTCAGGCTTGTCAGTGTGTCGAATCCATCTTGGTCTCAATGACCCGGTGCGCATTATATGTGCATAGGCGCAGTGATGGGAATCAGGATTTTCAATGGCTGATGATACTTTACTTAAATAGTGGGCATTTCCCGACCCATCTCGTTGCCGTACCGCCCAAAATGTGAATTTTCTTAAGGCTGCCACAGCGTCACTTCATTGCTCAATTTACGATTGAGGAAAAAAGCGGCACTGATTAACGCCAGATGCGACAGCGCCTGCGGCATATTCCCCAGCGCTTCGCCATGCGTAGTAAATTCCTCGGCGTACAACCCCAGGGGATTGGCATAGCTCAGCAACTTTTCAAACTCAAAATGGGCTTCATGCACGCGCCCGGCCCGCGCCAGACACTCCACATACCAGAAGGAACAGGCGGCAAAGGAACCTTCACCCCCGGTTAAGGCATCGGCAGGGGTTTCACTAATGTTATAGCGGCGCACTAAACCGTCGCTCACCAGATGCGTTTTAATCGCGTCAAGGGTGGCAATCCAGTCGGGATCGGTGGAGCTGACAAAGCGCACCAGCGGCATGAGCAACATAGATGCATCAAGGAACTTGCCGCCGCGTGTGGCGGTAAAATGGCCCAGTTCCGGGTTCCAGAAGTTTTGCCAGATGTCATCGCGGATCTCGCTGCGCACACGATCCCAGCGCTCATACGGCATCGGCAATGAACGCTTCAGGCCGAGACGCAGGGCGCGATCCAGCGCCACCCAGCACATCAGGCGCGAATGCAGAAAGTGCTCTGGCTCACCGCGCATCTCCCAGATACCGGCATCGGGCTGATTCCAGTTGCCGCAGACATAATCAATCATGCTGGAAACATGCCGCCAGCCGCGCTGTGAAATGGCTTCACCGTATTTATTGGCAAGGTAAATGGCATCCATCAGCTCGCCGTAAATATCCAGTTGGGTCTGCCGCCACGCATCATTGCCGATGCGCACCGGGCGCGAGTTGGCATAGCCGGAAAGATTGAGCAGCTCGGTTTCATGCAGTTCGGTACCGCTGTCCAGACGGTACATCACCTGCAGGTGCGGCGTGTCGTCATGACTGTGCTCGACGCAGCGCCCCACCCAATGGGTAAAGTCTCGCGCTTCTTCCACATAACCCAGGCGCATCAGCGCATACATGCTAAAGGAGGCATCCCGAATCCACGAGGCGCGATAATCCCAGTTGCGCTCGCCGCCTAACTCTTCCGGCAGGCCAAAGGTTGCCGCAGCGGCAATCGAACCGTGCTGTTTCGAGGTAAGTAGTTTGAGTGCCAGTGCGGATCGCGTCACCATTTCCTGCCAGCGTCCGCGATACGTGCTGTGGCTGCTCCAGCGCCGCCAGTAGGCCAGTGTGTCGCTGAAGCACTGTTCAGTGGCAATCTCCGCCACAAAGGGATCGTCATCGCTGCCAAAGACAAACTCAGCAGATTCCCCGGCCTGGAGGGTAAATTCGGCCACTGCGCTGTGGTTTTCCCGGGTCATCACCACCGTAGCACTCAGCCGTAACGCGGGCTGGCCTTCGGCAAGAAAGGCCACGCCACCGGGGCGCAGTTCGGTATGGGTTTCGGCACGGGCATAATCATGGCGCGGGGAGCACAGCAGATTGAAGGTGGCCGTTCCGCGCACCATTTTGACCCGACGTACCAGTCGCGGCACTTTATTGGGCTGGTCGCAGATCGGCATGTAATCGGTGATCTCTGCCACGCCCGCATCGCCTAACCAGCGCGTCTGTAAAATATTGGTATCCGGCAGATAGAGCTGCTGCTGGCGCGCATTTTTCCAGTCCGGTGCCAGTGAGAACAGACCGGCATCATCGCCATCCAGCAACGCAGCAAACACGGACGGGCTATCCAGTTCCGGCCAGCAGAGATAATCGATGGTGCCGTCATTGGCGATCAATGCACAGGTCCGTAAATCCCCAATCACGCCGTGATCATCAATTCTGCGTTTAATTTTGCTCATCCTGCCTCCTTGACTGCATCTAATTGTTAACTATAGACGAAAGGGTGTTTTCGGCTGACCCGAGGCACAGATCGATAACTTCTATACTGTGAAGACACCCATCACGCAGGAGAATGTTATGGCACTGGGCAAACAGAAAGTGGCCGTGGTTACCGCATCCGATTCCGGCATTGGCCGCAGCTGTGCCGTCATGCTGGCTGAAGCGGGCTACACGTTAGGGATCACCTGGCGCTCAGATGAAGCGGGGCACAGGAAACGGCGCGACTGGTCGAGAGTAAAGGGCAAACCGCACAGGTGCGGCAGCTGGATCTCTCCGATCCGCAAGAAGGGGGCAAGCAACTGGCGCAGCTCATCAATTCACTGGGTCGCATTGACGTACTGGTCAACAACGCGGGCGTGATGATGAAAGCTGATTTTCTCGATGTCACCTTTGAAGATTGGCGGAAAACGTTCAGCGTCGATGTGGATGGTTCGTTTATCTGCGGACAGATCGCTGCCCGTCATATGGTCGATCAGGGCGATGGTGGGCGCATCATTAACATCACTTCAGTGCATGAACACACTCCGTTGCCGGATGCCACCGCTTACACCGCGGCGAAACATGCGCTCGGCGGTCTGACCAAATCGATGGCGTTAAGTTTGTTGCCCCATCACATTCTGGTGAATGCCGTGGCGCCGGGCGCGATTGCCACCGCGATGAACCATCTGACTGACGATCAGGCGCGCAGCACACGTATGCCGGAAATTCCGATTGGACGTCCCGGCGATACGCGTGAAGTAGCAAGTTTAGTGGCGTGGTTGTGTTCGGAATGGGCGACCTATACCACCGGACAATCGTTTATTGTTGACGGTGGCTTTATGTTGGCCAACCCGCAGTTTAAAGGCTATCACCATTAGTCCGCCCGGCGGCGGTTCCAGCGGCGAATCACGTAACGTAGTGCGATGCCGAACACAATCGCCGCCACCAACCACAGCAAATGTTTAAGGTGCTGGTCGAGCTTATGCAGCCACGGCGTAATGATCTCCCCGGCGAAGTAGCCGAGGGTGACAAAAATCAGCGACCACAGTGCTGCACCAATCACGTTGAGCACAAAGAAGCGCAGCGGTTTTAACCGGCTGGTACCGATGATGATCGGGCCAATAATGCGGAAGCCGTACATAAAGCGCACGCCAATCACAAACAGACTCGGGCGCTTCTGAATCAGGCGATTGGCTTTACGAATGGTGTCTTCATGTTTACGGAAACGGCGCAGGATGCGCGTGCCGTAGCGACGGCCCAGCCAGAACAACAGCTGATCGCCGATAATCCCTCCGATCATCGCGGCCAGAACCACGCCGGTGAAGTGCAGCAGGCCTTCATGCGCCGCCACGCCGCCCAGCAGGGTAAAAGTTTCCCCTTCCGCGATACAGCCGATCAGCAAGGCGAGATAGCCGTATTGGGTAATTAATCCATTGATATCGAGATGCAAATTTTCCTCCCTGTCGCGAGTGATTCAGGTAACAGTTTATACGCCAGCAGCTTTTTTTGTGCCGCTGTCCGCAAAAACAGCAGCCCCGATTATACTTGAAGGGAAGCTGCCTGAGTTGCATGGCCTGATCGCTGAAGGGGCAGCCCATCGCATCAGAGGAGTGATTTTATGAATCATGTCTGGGGTCTTCTGGCGCATCCTAACCAGGAAATGCGCGATATCAAGCAAGAAAATGAGAGCGTTTCGCACCACTACACCCACCATGTTTTGATGATGGCAGCGATCCCGGTGATCTGTGCCTTTATCGGTACCACACAACTGGGCTGGAATCTGGGCGAAGGGCAGTTCGTACAACTCAACCTGCTGACGGGCATCGGTCTCGGCATTCTTTTCTATCTGATTATCTTAGGCGGCGTGGCGGTGATGGGTCGCGTCATTCATTGGATGGCGCGCGATTATCCGCAGCGTCCCAGCGTTCAGCGCTGTACCGTGTTTGCCGGCTATGTCGCCACCCCGTTGTTTATCAGTGGGCTGGTGGCACTTTATCCGCTGGTGTGGCTGTGTGTGTTGGTCGGCGCGGTGGCGTTACTCTATACCGGTTATCTGCTGTACGTCGGCATTCCGGTGTTCCTCAATATTGATCGTGAAGAGAGCATGCGCTTCTCAGGATCGACACTGGCGATTGGTGTGCTGGTGTTTGAAGTGCTGCTGGCACTGACCGTGGTGTTGTGGGGTTACGGACCACGATTGTTCTAACCTGCAATGACACCGTGAACGGGAGGCCATTAGGTCTCCCGTTTTTTTAACGCTCAGAAACAATCTACCTAAGAAATTTCGCAGATAAGCGCGTATTATGCTGCTGCCAGCCCGCATCCCGTCTGGTTTGATGCGCGCGGCCTGTGTCTTAAACACGGCGCAAAACTCCTTACCGGATTTTTTTGACACGATGTCTGTAAAAATGCGTATTTCCTTGCTGTCGCTGGCGCTATTTGTCGCCGCACCGGCAGCTGTCACTCCGGCACTGGCCGCGCCTGCTGCGCTGTCTAATCTGGCGCCGATTGCCCAACCGCAAATCGCCTCCGGCAGTGCCATGATTGTCGATCTTGAAACCAATAAAGTGCTGTTCTCCAGCCATCCGGATCGTGTGCGGCCTATCGCGTCACTCACCAAGCTGATGACGGCAATGGTGGTGCTGGATGCCAAACTGCCGATGGACGAGATGCTGTCGGTGGATATCAGCCACACGCCAGAGATGCGCGGTGTGTTCTCGCGCGTCAAATTGAACAGTGAAATCAGCCGCCGCAATATGCTGCTGCTGGCGCTGATGTCATCGGAAAACCGTGCTGCCGCCAGCCTGGCGCATCACTATCCGGGCGGTTATGACGCCTTTATCCGCGCGATGAACGCCAAAGCGCGTGCGCTGGGCATGACGCACACTCATTATGTTGAACCGACGGGCTTGTCGATTCAAAATGTCTCGAACGCGGAAGACCTGATTAAGCTGGCAAAAGCCACGCGTCAATATCCGTTGATTGGTGAACTGAGCACCACCAAAGAAGATACAGCGGTGTTTAAACATCCGAACTATGCGCTGCCGTTCCGTAACACCAATCACCTGGTGTACAAAAACGACTGGCGTATCGCGCTGACCAAAACCGGTTATACCGATGAAGCCGGCCACTGCCTGGTGATGCGCACGGTGATCAACAACCGTCCGGTGGCGCTGGTGGTGCTGGATGCGTTTGGCAAGTACACCCACTTTGCCGATGCCAACCGTCTGCGTGACTGGCTGGAAACCGGCAAAGCGGCGCCGGTTCCGGCAGCGGCGCTGGCCTACAAGAAGCAGAAATCGTCGCAAACGGCCAGCAACGAGTAATCACGACGTCTGTTTCCCTTCACAGATGCACAATGGATTGTGCGTCTGTGAGTGCTTCCGATTGGCGGGATAAGCACTCCCGAACGACCAAAAAAATCCCTAATCGTTAGCACCAAAGTTTTCGCGCTTCATTCCTATAGTTTCCGCTTCGGCTACGCTCTACACTGGCCGCCATCTAAAGTTAACTGGCATTTATCGGCTGTCATTGCGCTGGAATCTCACTCATATGTACAAGCTTCGTTCGCTATTTACCCCATTTATACTGCTGCTGGTGCTGTTAAGCCCGGCACTGAGCTACGCGGATGACAACACTGCCGCCGCGGCTCAGCAAGAGGACGCCGCACCCAAGGTCAATCCGGCGGTTGAGCTGCCGAAAATGCAGAAAATCCTCGACAAGATCAAAGGTCAGGTTTCAGGCGATACCAATGAAAACCAGCTGAACCAGCTGAATGAAATGGCGCTGGAGTTATCCGGCAACGCGGAAACCCTCAGCCAGGCGCTGATCCCGCAAGGGCAGCAGCTGGATGCACAGTTAGCGGTTCTCGGTCCGGCACCGAAACCGGACAGCGGAGTGAAAGAGACGCCGGAAGTGACGCGCAAGCGCGCCTCGCTGGAGAGCCAGAAAAGCAAGCTGGATGACCAGATCAAGCAGGCCGATGGCATTAAAAATGGTGCGCTGGTGCTCTCCTCGCAGATCGTCAACCTGCGTCGTGACCAGTTGAAAAGCCAGCTGGCGCTCAACTCTGGCAGTATCCTGGGGCCGCGTTTTTGGGCACCGATGGTCAGCCGTCAGGATTTGGACGGTGAGAAGATCAGTGATTTTATCGCTGAACTGCAGGACACGGCGGCGCTCTCCTGGGAACCCGGTTGGCGTTTCGGCACCATTGGCTGGTTGATTGCGGCGATGCTGGTCATGACCCTGGGTCGTCGCTACAGCGAAGAGTTTTTGGCTTGGGTGAGCATAAATAAACTGCCAGAAGGGCGCTTGCGTCGTAGCTTCCTGGCTGCGGCAATTGCCTTAACTACCCTGGCGGCCGTGGTGCTGACCTTCAACTTTATCGCGCTGGCATTTACTCGCCGTGATGAAGTTTCAACTGACGTGCAGGATTTTGTTGAGCGCCTGGTGCAACTCAGCGTCTATTGCGGTTTGATCGCCGGATTAGGCCGCGCCTTCCTGTCCACGCGTCGTCCGAGCTGGCGCTTGCCGAGTATCTCCAATGAAGTGGCGCAGGCGCTCAAGCCATTCCCGCCGATTACGGCAGGACTGGTGTTTCTTTTCCAGACGGCAGAGTCCTTTAACTACAGCGTCGGCACCAGTCTCAATACCACCATCTTCGCGAACGGCCTGACGGCGCTGCTGATTGGCACCACCGGTATGGCGATCAGCATGCGCACTAATCGCGTACGTCGTCGTATGGTGCAAGAGGGCAATGCGCCGGAAGCTCGACCGACCATCGTTGGCCTGGTTCAACTCGCGTTAACCCTGACCGCGCTGGCGATTCTGATTTCGTTAATCATCGGTTATGTCACGCTGGCCCGCTTCCTCGGTTATGAAGTGATCTGGTGCGGCATTCTGTTTGGCTCGTTCTACTTCCTTAGCCATTTGATCAATGACGGCTGTGAAAGCCTTTTCTCCACTAACAACGCCACCGGCAAACGTCTGCAGACGTCATTGAACATTGATGAACGTCATCTGCAGCAGGCGGCTACGCTGCTGGGCGCTATGGGTAAAACCGCACTGATAGGGATTGTGGTGCTGGCGCTGCTGAACGGCACCTTCGCCTCTTCAACGCCGATCGAACTGATCCAGAAAGTGATTGAGTTCTGGGGCGGCAAAGGTCTGGAATCACTGAACATCGTGCCGGCGCATATGGTGAATGCCATTTTGTGTCTGGTGGTGGGCATCTACGTGCTGCGTTCGGTGCGTCGCTGGCTGGATAAAGATTTCCTGCCCAAAACCACCATGGACGTGGGCATGCGCGTATCGTTGGTGACGCTGTTCAGCAATATCGGCTATGTGCTGATCATTCTGCTGACGCTGTCGATCATGGGCCTGCAGTGGAACAAACTGGCGTGGATCGTCAGCGCCTTGTCGGTCGGTATCGGTTTCGGCTTACAGGAGATAGTGAAGAACTTTATCTCCGGTTTGATTCTGTTAACCGAGCGCCCGGTGAAAGTGGGCGATCTGGTGAGTATCAGCGGCATTGAAGGGGATATTCGCCGTATCAATGTGCGCGCCACCGAGATTCAGCTGAGTGATAAATCCACGGTGATAGTGCCGAACTCACAGTTCATCTCACAGAACGTGCGTAACGCCACCATGGGCAATGCACAGGGTGTGGTGACCATTATGTTGACCTTCCCGCTGGATATCGATCCGGTGCGCGTGCGTGAGATTCTGCTGGAGGTTTACCAGGAGAACGAGCGTATTCTGGAAACGCCTGAGCCATCCGTCTCATTCAAGGATTTGACCTCTGCGGGTATCGTGTTGAGCGTCACCGGCAACGTGGCGGGCCAGCGTCAGATCTCCAGCGCCAAGAGTGACTTGCTGTTCGATATTCTGACGCGCTTGCGTAAAGAGGGCATTGTGCTCTCGACACCGCAGACGATGATCATTGAACGTCGGGCAATACCTGCCGCAGCACAGGATGAAGGCGAGCAACTGTCATAATCCAATGGGCGGCTCTCGGGCCGCCCATTAGTTTAATCAAGCCTTCACCGCCCATCCCTTCTGCTTACTGGTTTTACCAATCCCCGGATTAAAGGTATTGGTCGGATCGAGCTGACGATAAAACGCCTGCAACTGCGGTTTCGCCTGATAAAGATGCCCGACGTTGTGCTCGGCAGGATATTCGGCACCACGCTCGCTCAGAATTGCCAACATCTTCTCCTTCAACGCATGCGCATCCACGCCTTTCTTCACGATGTAATCCTGATGGAATACATGGCAGAAGAAGTGGCCGTAATAGAGGCGATGGCTCAGATCGTTGTCGAACTCGGCGGGTAAACGTTCAAACCAGTCGCTATCGTTGCGGCGCAGCGCGATATCCAGTGCCAGAATATCTTCCACTTCATCCGCATGCACCGCGTGGTAGCGCACCGCGGCACCGGCAGCGGCGAAGCGATGCAGGAAAGCATGTGCGCCTTCCTTGCCGTCACAGGCAAAGAACTCGCCACCGCCTTCGCGGAAGTATTCGTGCAAATACTCCTGCGCTTCCGCTACGCCTTCACCGGACATTTTCAGCATCAGGTGATGTTCAAACTTATCGCGATACTGCTTCATGCGTTTCGGCAGATGGGCAGGTAACCAACCGCTGATGCGCTGCAACACGCGATCGGTGAAGTGCGGTTTAACAAAACTCAGCTTACCCAGCCAGGCATCCACCCGACCTTTCAGCGTGAAGAACAGCGGCATTTTGTCAGTGCCGAGCTTGTCGATCATCACAAAGGTGTCTTTGCCGTACACTTCGGCGATATCGAAAATGTCGCGGTGCATGTATTCGCCCGCTACCGGTAAGTTTTTAAACTCGGCCAGAATATGGCGGCGCAGATCGCCCAATACCGCCGGATCGTTAGTACCGATATAAAACACCTGCTGTTTCGGTTCGGTGGGGAAGGTATCAAGACGCACGGCGAATACCGCCAGTTTGCCCGCGCAACCCGAAGCCTCGAACAGGCGGCGCTCATCGGCGTTGAAGCGAGCGGGTGTATCCGCATGGATATCGCGCACGCGTTCTGCATATTCATGATCCGAAGCATGACGTTCATCCCAGCGCACATCGCTCTGCTGCCAGCGATCGTCATCCAGTCGACCGAGCATCTCTTCCGGCGAGTGGCCGAGATCCATGCCGAGATGATTGACCAGCTTGAGTTTGCCGTCGGCATCAATCTGCGCATAAAGCGCCATTTCGCTGTAGGCCGGACCGCGTTTGATCAGCGAACCGCCGGAGTTATTACAAATCCCGCCCATGACCGACGCGCCGATACATGAGGAACCGATCACCGAGTGCGGTTCACGTCCCAGCGGCTTAAGGGCTTTTTCCAGCTGATAAAGGGTGCTGCCGGGGAAGGCCAGAATCTGATTGCCGCCATCGATCAGCTGCAATTTATCGAGGCGCAAAGTACTGATGATTACCACTGGACGATCGTAATCATTGCCGTTGGGCGTCGAGCCTTCGGTCAGGCCGGTGTTGGCGGCCTGCATCAGAATCACCGCGTCGGCCTGCACCAGCGCCTGCAATACCCGCCACAACTCTAGCAAGGAGCCGGGGAACACCACCGCCAGCGCATCGCCTTCACCCGAGCGGAAACCCTTACGATAGCGTGCGGTTTGTTCCGCCTCGGTTAACAGGTGTGAAGGGCCGACGAGGCGGCGCAATTCAGCCAGCAGTGTAGGGTGTGAGGTGTTGTTATTCATGAACCTGTCCTTGTCGTTAACGTTGCGCATCTACTTTAGCACGCGTCAACGGCATGGTCGCGGTGTGACATCGGTGGCTACCTGCTATCCTGAACTTGTGGCACACTGGCCCGGTTATTTCGATATTGCGCAGTCACTTAAGAGAACCCGACCTGATGAAATGGATTTGCTCTGTTAGCCTCGCTGTTTCCCTTGCCATACAGCCTGCCTTCGCAGATGACCTGTTTGGCCCCCATCCGATGACTGAACAGGCGCGTGACGCCTTTGTTAATCAGCTGCTCGGCAAAATGACCCTTGATGAAAAAATCGGGCAGATGCGCTTGATCAGCGTGGGGCCAGACACGCCAAAAGAGGCGGTTCGCGACATGATCCAGCACGGTCAGGTTGGCGCAATCTTCAATACCGTGACGCGTCCGGATATTCGCGCGATGCAGGATCAGGTGATGCAACTCAGCCGCCTGAAAATTCCATTGTTCTTCGCCTACGACGTGGTGCACGGTCAGCGTACCATTTTCCCGATCCCGCTCGGCCTCGCAGCCAGCTGGGATCTGGATGCGATCGGTGAAGTCGGGCGCATCTCCGCCTATGAAGCCGCCGATGATGGTCTCAATATGACCTGGGCGCCGATGGTGGATGTCACGCGCGAGCCGCGCTGGGGACGTGTGTCTGAAGGCTTCGGAGAAGACACTTTCCTGTCCTCACAAATGGGCAGCGCGATGGTGAAATCCATGCAGGGCAAAAGCGCCGCCGACCGTTATTCGATCATGACCAGCGTGAAGCACTTCGCCGCTTATGGCGCAGTGGAGGGCGGACGTGATTACAACACCGTGGATATGAGCCCACAGCGCCTGTTCCAGGATTATCTGCCACCGTACAAAGCTTCTCTGGATGCGGGCAGCGGCGGCGTGATGGTGGCGCTCAACTCACTGAACGGCACGCCAGCGACGGCGGATGGCTGGTTGCTGAAAGACCTGCTGCGCGGTGAGTGGAAATTTAAAGGCATCACCATCAGCGATCACGGCGCGATCAAAGAGCTGTTGAAACACGGCGTGGCCAGCGATCCGCAGGATGCGGTGCGTATTGCGCTGAAGTCCGGCATCGATATGAGTATGAGCGATGAGTACTACAGCAAATACCTGCCAGGGCTGGTCAAGAGTGGTGCTGTTACCATGGCAGAGATCGACGATGCAGCGCGTCACGTGCTGAACGTCAAATATGATATGGGCTTGTTTAACGATCCCTACAGCCATTTGGGGCCAAAAGGCAGCGATCCGCAGGACACCAATGCCGAGAGCCGTCTGCATCGTGCCGAAGCGCGTGACGTGGCGCGTAAAAGCATTGTGCTGCTGAAAAACTGGCATGAAACCTTACCGCTGAAAAAAGACGCCACAGTGGCGCTCGTGGGGCCATTGGCCGACAGCCAGCGTGACATTATGGGCAGCTGGTCAGCCGCAGGCGTGGCGAAACAGTCGATTCCGCTGCTGCAGGGCGTGCGCAATGCGATGGCGGGCAAAGGCACCGTGCTGTATGCCAAAGGGGCCAACATCACCGATAACAAAGGTATTCAGGACTTCCTCAACCTCTACGAGCAGGCGGTTAGCGTGGATAAACGCTCGCCGCAGGAGTTGATTGATGAAGCCGTTGCCCAGGCGAAGAAAGCGGATGTGGTGGTTGCTGCCGTGGGCGAAGCGCAGGGGATGGCGCATGAGGCCTCCAGCCGCAGTGACCTGGTGATTCCGCCAAGCCAGCAAAAACTGCTGGCGGCGCTGAAAGCGACCGGCAAGCCGTTGGTGATTGTACTGATGAATGGCCGTCCACTGACGGTGGTGAATGAAGATCGTATCGCGGATGCGATGGTAGAGACCTGGTTCAGCGGCACCGAAGGGGGTAATGCGATTGCTGATGTACTGTTTGGCGATTACAACCCATCGGGCAAACTGCCGATGTCCTTCCCGCGCTCCGTGGGCCAGCTGCCGATTTACTACAACCACTTGCCAACCGGGCGTCCGTACAACTTCGCGAAGCCGAACAAGTACACCTCGCATTACTACGATGCGGTGAATGGCCCGCTGTATCCGTTTGGTTACGGTCTGAGCTACACCACTTTCACCGTTTCGCCGGTGAAAATGTCCGCCAAAACCATGCCGCGCAATGGATCCGTTGAAGCGAGCGTCACTGTTACCAACACCGGCAAACGTGATGGTGCCACGGTGGTACAGATGTATCTCAACGATCCGGTGGCCAGCATCAGCCGTCCGGTGCAGGAGTTGCGCGGCTTCAAACGCATCATGCTGAAAGCGGGCGAGTCACAGACCGTAAGCTTTAAGATTGATGTGGATGCACTGAAATTCTGGAATCAAAAAATGCAGCATGTCGCCGAGCCGGGCAAATTCAATGTGATGATTGGCCTGGATTCGGTCCGCACGCGAGACGGGCAGTTTGATTATCTGTAAACGTTAGTGCGATTTGGCACAGGGTCAGCAGGAATGCTGTCCCTGTAATGCTATGCTGACGGGGTGTTGTCAGGTTGACCTAAAAACCGATCTGACAATGCCATGCTTGCCAGGTTTTGCCGGATTGGCCTGAGTGCTGATCCTGCAATGCTTTGCTTGCCAGATTTTACAGGGTTGGCATTTATGCTGAACTTACAACGCCATGCTTGCCAGGTTTTGCAGGGTTGGCCGGAGTGCTGCTCCTGCAATGCTCTGCTTGCCGGGTTTGTAGGGTTGGCATTTATGCCTTCCACATCAATCAGCTCATCATCCAGACACCATGAATCTTCGTAACCGCATTCAACAGCAAGTCTTTCGCCTGAATGGCCTCGCACTGAACGAATTCGATATCTCGCAACCGTTGGGCGATCCGGGTCTGTTTGGCCCCGATCACGTGATTTGGCGTGTGCACGGCGATTTTCCTTCGATGCTGTGCGGTGGGATTAGCGCACTCATGCTGCAAATGCTACATCCGGCAGCGCTGGCGGGCGTGTGGGATCACTCTAATTTTCGTCAGGACATGCTGGGCCGTTTACGGCGCACCAGCCAGTTCATCGCTGTCACCACCTTTGGTAACACGCAGGATGCCAACATCCTGATCGAGCGCGTTAAAGGTATCCACCTGCGCGTCACCGGTATTGATAACGCCGGGCAACCTTACGCCGCCAGCGATCCGCATTTACTGACCTGGGTGCACGTGGCGGAAACCAGCCGCTTCCTCGCCGCGCATCTGCGCTATAAAAATCCGCAGCTCTCGCTGGCCGAGCAGGATCGCTATTACGATGAAGCGGCGCTCATCGCCGAAGCGCTGGGCGCGGAAAAGGTACCGAAAACGGTGCAGGCGGTGGACGCTTATCTGCAAGCCATGCGCCCGGAACTGATTTGCGATGAACGCACGCTGGAAGTGATGCAGCTACTAATCAATGCACCGGCTCCAAGCTGGCAGGCGAAACCGGCGATGCGGGTGATGCTAAAAGCCGGGATGGGATTGCTACCGGACTGGGCGCAACAGCAAATTCAGCAGCCGATCAGCCCGTTGACACAGTGGCGCGTGGATAAAGAGATCGCGGTGATTGCCGGTTTGCTGCGCTGGTCAATTCAGCGCGGGGCTTATTCCCGCGCCATGCAACGCATGGGACGCTAACGCTACAAATGCAGCTCGTCCTGCTTTTTGGTGTAGGTGCGCGGTGTGCGGGCTTCACGTTTAAGGGTGAGCTGGCGCTGCTGATAATGATGAAGCAGCATCCCTAATCCCACTCCCAGCAGCGCTAATGGCAACAAGCTGTAGTAAATGTCGATGGGTAACAACACCAAGAGTACCGCACCACCGAGCATGAACGTGAGCGCTGACATCACCCATGTATAGCGAAGAAACAGCCACGCCAAAATCGCGAAAATCACGACATCGCGCAGGTTCAAATCGAGGTTTTGCAGCACCATGCTGAGCAGCTCCGCAAGGAGGAATGTGCAGACAATAGCATGCGAGGCGGCAAATGAATCGCGAATTAATTTGAAGTTTGTCAGGGCGTTGTGCTGGCATTCATCAGCCATTCTCACGGTTTCTGACTGCACTTTGAGAGTTTTACCCTTGCGTCACGTGGTGCGAGTGCCGATCCTGCTCTATTCTCAGGGAAAATGGATCCCTCAAGGCTTTGTCGAGGCGTTATGACACACCAACCTCTGATTGCTGAGGTGCCAAATCAGCAAAACACACTCACCGCTATCGTCGAACAGGATGCGCGCACGGCCTACTTTTACATCTGGCCGAACGATCTGTTTCGCAGCCAGTATGCGGTGCGCGGCTGCTGGCTGCGCAATCTGTTGCCTGCACCGGCGCGTGAAGATCGTGAAGCGATGGAGCAGGGCATTGCGCCCCTGCTCAGCGCAGAGTATTGCCGCACCTTAGAAGCCGAGCCGATGCTCGATCCTGCCGGTCTACAGATTCTGTGGGAACCGAGTGATGACGGCGCAGCCCTGTGGTATTACGGCCAACTGCTGGCGGTGATCCCTGGCTGGAGTCTGTATCAGGATAAGCAGGTCAGTTTCTCCGCGGGCTGCATCAAAGAGAATCGCCTGACCGCGCCGCTCGGCTCCGCCTCCACCAATGATTACTATGCTCGCGCCGAGCAGCAGCGGCACTTCTGGCGTGACTGGCATGACGGCCATTTATGGGATGTTGTGCAGCATGAGCTGATGCAGTGCTACCAGGCGCAGTTTGGTGAGTCGGTAAAGTATTACGCCATCGATCAGGGGAGCTGGCCGCCAATGGCAATCTCTCAGCACTGGCACAATGGCGTGTGGGTTTTTCTCACGCTGGGTATGGGGATTCGGCCCATGCCGCAAGTGGATTACCTGTTTGATGAGCTGGCCCCGCAGTACCGCCGTGTTGAGCTGGCGATGGCAGTGGACGGCGAAGTGATGACCGAAGCCAATGCGGTGCAGATGGCCAGCGCGCTGGCGGAATTCGCGCACTTGCCGTGGGCGCGCCTGACGTGGATTGGCGAAGGGCATACGCTGGCATCGGAAGTGGCGCCAGTGGGCTTCGAGAGTTTCCTGCTGGCCAATGGCTTAGCACCGGAAGGTGCCCAGTTCCGACTGCCCAAGCGCGATGGCGATCGGCCGAATCTGCTGTGGGCCACCCCAATCACCGAAGCGGAACGTCAGTTTGCTCAGGCCGACGATCGCGGTGGACAACAGCTGCTGCAGCGTTTGCAGGCAGAAGGTAATGACCATGTATTTCGACCACGTCAGGAAGTGGTGGATCCGCCGCAATAGCCCTCTCTGCGGGCGGTTGCCCGCACGCGACTCAGTAAGCGCAACGTTAGTCACCCGCCTAATGATCACCTAAATCAACTATTTGCATTTTTGTGATCTGGCGCACCTCAAGTTCCCCTGCAACACGCCGTTAACCTCGATCAGGCAACTCGCCAACCAGGGTAAGGGCACATCGATGTTAAAAACTACACAATCTCGTTTTACCGCGACGCTGGTCGCATTTTTCGTGGTGCTGATGCTGGTTACCGTGGTGGTGATCAATCAGTTTATCGCTCCGCAGTTAACGCAAAACGAAAGCCGTCTGGTGCGCTATGAAGTGGATGGCCTGGCGGGACGTATCGTCGAGCAGATGAACCGCGTGCAGGCGCAGCAACGTGCCATTACCGAAGCCGCAGGCGTGATGGATAGCGCGGCCATCGACAACTTGCTACCTGCGCTGGTGAACCAGTATCAGGACAGCAACGTGTTTGGCGGCGGTATTTGGCCGCTGCCTAATCGTCGCGATCCGGCGAAGGAAAAAGACAGTTCGTTCTTCGCCCGTAACGCCAGCAACCAGTTACAGGTCAACACCTACTGGAACTCCGATGCAGCGGACAAATACTGGGAGCAGCCGTGGTACAAAGACGGTATGGCCGCGGCCAAAGGGCAATGTGCCTGGGCTAAAGCCTATCAGGATGCGGCCAGCCCGCAGCCGCGAACCAACTGTGCGATGGCGATTTATCGTGATGGCACGGTGTGGGGGGTATCAACCATCGACGTCACGCTCGGTTTCTTCAACCAACTGGCGAAACAGATGGGCGACGCCATTCACGGACGTGTATTGATCGTTGAAGCGGATGGCAAAGTGGTGGGCAACGCCGCACTGCTGGAAGGCGCACCGAAGCTGGAAAATCTCGCGGATACGCAACTGCCGATGGCGGGTGCGCTGAAAGGTCTGCTGAGCCAGGCAGGTAATCAGCCTACGCAAACCACCTTTAAAGGCGAAGATGGCGAGCACACGCTGTTCCTGCAGGCGATTGCCGGTAGCCCGTGGTATCTCGCCAGCGATGTGCCGTCCAGTTTGCTGGATGCGCAAACCCACAGCATGCTGACTCGCCTCGGCCTGGTGCAGATCCCGCTGGCGGTGATTCTGCTGCTGGTGCTGCTCGGCTTTGTGCGCGCCATGATGAAACGTCTTAGCCTGCTGAATCGCAATATCGAAGCGCTGTCGACTGGCGGCGCGGATTTAACTCAGCGTCTGCCTGCCAGCAACAGCCCGGAATTTAACGCGGTGGCGCAAAGTTTTAACCAGTTTATTGAGTATCTGCAGGGGTTGATGCGTCAGGTGGGCGACAGCGCACTGGCAATTACCTCTGCCTCACGTGAAATTGCCAGCGGCAACGCCGATCTGTCTGCTCGCACCGAGTCGCAGGCCAGTTCGATTGTTGAAACTGCGGCTTCAATGGAAGAACTGACCGGCACGGTACGTCAGAACGCCGACAATGCCACCCACGCCAATCAACTGGCGGACGGCGCCTCGCAGGTGGCGGCGCGCGGAACGGATGTGGTGCGTCAGGTGGTCACCACCATGGGGGCGATTAATCACTCATCCCGTAAAGTGGTGGATATCATCAGTGTGATTGACAGCATCGCCTTCCAGACCAATATCCTCGCGCTTAACGCGGCGGTGGAAGCGGCCCGAGCGGGTGAGCAGGGTCGTGGGTTTGCCGTGGTGGCGTCAGAAGTGCGTAATCTGGCGCAACGTTCCGCGAACTCGGCGCGTGAGATTAAGAAGCTGATTGAGGAGTCGGTGGCGAATATCGATACCGGCAGCCAACTGGTGGAACAAGCCGGACAGACCATGGATGAGCTGATGCAGGGCGTGAGCAGTGTGACCACCCTGATGAGTGAAATCATGTCTGCCAGCCGCGAACAGAGTATGGGCATCGAGCAGGTTAACCAGGCGATCACCCAGCTGGATGGCAGCACCCAGCAGAACGCCGCACTGGTCGAGCAGGTGTCGGCTGCCGCGCGCGCGATGGAAGAGCAGAGCGTGCAGCTGGAGCTGGTGGTGCAGAGCTTTAAGTTGTAAGAGAAGCGGTGCGCAAGGAGTGCGCACTTGCTGTAGCGTTGAAAGCTGTCTGTTGAGCGAAAGGTGATAACGCAATCTGGTGCCGCGCAGGGGCCGAGTGTCCTCGCGCCGCTGACGCGGTACCCTCACGTCATTCGTCCGCCTGACGGACCGGCTGGGATGGAACATCCCTGTTCCAGCCCAGCCTTTCGACCGCATCCATGCGGTCTCTCCTGGCAGACTCACTCTGTTCGGCGCTGCGGATTGCCTGCCCCTGCGCGACACCAGCTTGCTTCTGAACTTTTGTGTGGCTTGTTAGAAAAGGCCTATGTGTTTCAGGCTTGAATGGATTGGTGACTCAAAGGGTTATTTCAGCGCCGAGGATTTGACGTTGGGTTTGGGTGCGCAGGCACGATGTTCTTATTACGTTCGTTTTTGGTCTGGGGCATCTCACGGAAACGCGTTACGGATCTCCTCACGCGCGGCATGGCGAGTGGCATTCGCCACCGTACCGCGATCCACCAGTTTTCCCTGCAACAACAGATTGTAAATCGACGACTGCGGACGATTAAGGCGGTTCTGGATCAGTTGGATCGCCTCATAACCCAGCTCGCGACACGGCACCGCAAAGCCGGTGATGGGCATCTCTGGCGATCCTTCCAGCCGGCTGGCTAAATCTGTCGTCATCAGCGAAATATCTTCGGGAATGCGCAAGCCGCGTGACAGCAGTGCATTCTGCACGCCGGTAATAATGCCTTTGCCGCCGGGCAAAATCACATCAGGCCATTGATCGCGTGGGTGTGTATCCAGCCAGTGATTCAGTGCGATCTCGGTGTCCTGCGAGGAGTAAGCTTCGATGACAATCAAATCCTGCTGCGCATTAAACGGCATATGAAAATGGCGGTAAGCGTCTTTGATCCCTTCCAGACGCAAAAATAGCGTCTCACGTCGCAGACAGGTGACGGTCAACACCCGGCGGTGGCCTTGTTCAAACAGATGCTGCATAGCGCTGAAACCAATCGCCCGATGATCGGGGGACACCGCATCCAGCCGCATATCTTTATCACGAGAGTTAATCAGCACACAGGGTTTGCCGAGTGACGCCGCCAAGCTAAAGATCGCTTGATCGTCGATACCGATAATGATGATGGCGCTGATGTTTTTCGCACTCGCCTTCTCCAGAAACAGCTTCACATCGGCGCGCTGCTCTTCCAGCGGGCAATAGCTGATATGCACATCATGCGATGCGCATGCCTCGGCTATCCCGCGTGTCACCTCATGATAAAAGTGATCGCCGCGTGGCGTGAAGGTGCGTCCCGGCGCAAATACCACAATGTCATTGATCAGCAGACGACCACTCACCATTTCCTGCAAGACGCCCAGTCGGCGGGCGCAGTCGACAATCGCCTCACGCGCCTTATCACTGGTGTAGGATTTTCCGCTCAGCACGCGCGAAACGGTACTGACCGAGTAGCCCGTAATTGCTGAAATTTCGTCCATCCTGAGCTTGCCGGCCATAGTGTGATCCCCATCCCAATCATTTTTTGCAAATTTTTGCAGACGCAGTGGACTGATATTAAGACGGTTTTACATTTGGTTCACAAACTCCTGCATCGCTCTGCGAGCATTCTCACAAAAACAGATTGTCCGGTTGGCAGCGCTTTTTTATGTTCCTCGCAAACACCTCAACAGCGGTCATGAGCGGAGAATCACCATGTTAAAAATTGCCATAGTGGGCATGGGCAACATCGCCAATTCACATATCCAGGCGTTTCTGCAGTTTCCAGAGCGCGGCAAAATTGTCGCGGTGGTGGATATGTATCCCGAAAAAGCGCGGGAGAAGTTGCAGCGCTACGGTCTGCACGATGTGCGGGTTTACCACGATCACCGCGAGATGCTGGCCGAGGGCGCGGATATCGACGTGGTCGATGTCTGTACGCCGCCATATGTGCATGCGGAAAACACTATTGCAGCGCTGCAGGCGGGCAAGCATGTGCTGTGCGAAAAACCGATGGCGGCTTCGCTGGAAGAGTGCGATGCGATGATTGCCGCGCAAAAAGCCAGCGGCAAAATTCTGTCAGTGGTGGCGCAGAACCGTTTCACTGATGCGTTCTGGCAGTTGAAAGCCGCGGTGGATTCGGGGCTGGCAGGCAAAATTTGCCACGCGCAGATCGATTCATTCTGGTGGCGTGGCCATTCGTACTACGACCTGTGGTGGCGCGGCACCTGGGAAAAAGAGGGCGGCGGCTGCACGCTTAACCATGCGGTTCATCACATTGATGCCATGCAGTGGATGCTCGGTGCGCCCAGTGAAGTGGTGGCGATGATCGGCAACGTGGCACATGACAACGCCGAAGTGGAAGACCTCAGCGCCGCGATATTCCGCTATCCCAACGGCACGCTGGCGCAGTTGACCGCTTCCGTTGTGCATCACGGTGAAGATCAGAAAATCGTGCTGCAGGGGGAGAACGCGCGCCTGTCGGCTCCGTGGAAAGCGGTCGCCATGCAGGCAGCGGAGAACGGTTTCCCGGAAAAAGAGAACAATCTGGCGCTGGAGCGCGAGCTGGATCGCCTGCATGCCAGCACCGCACCTCTCACATGGACGCTGCACGCCGGACAGGTCGATGACTTCTTCTCGGCGATTGAGCAGCAGCGTGCACCGCTGATTGATGGCGAGCAGGGCAAACGCTCGCTGGAACTGATTACCGCCATCTATAAATCGGCCATCACCAAAAGCACCGTCTCGTTACCTATCCCTAAAGATGATGCCTTTTATCGCACCGGCGGGCTGATCGCCCATGCACCGCACTTCTATGAAAAACAGGCTTCGGTCGACAACTTCGCCGATGTCGATGACATCCCATTGGGCAAAAACTTTGCGTGAGGAAACAACCATGAATAAGCAGGATGGCATGAACTACGCGCCGAAAGGCAAACCGCAGCCGGTGGTGCAGCCGGAGGAATTTATCATTGCGGCGGCCGGACTGGATCACGGCCACATTTACGGCATGTGCAATGGCCTGACCGAAGCCGGAGCCACGCTGAAGTGGGTATTTGATCCCGATGCCGCCAAAGTCGATAAGTTTGTGCAGCAATTCCCGCAGGTCCAGATCGCCGACTCGCTGGAGACAATTTTGGCCGATGCGCAGGTGCAGTTGGTGGCAGGCGCGGCGATTCCGTCAGAACGCTGTGCACTGGGGCTGAAAGTGATGGCGGCGGGCAAGGATTACTTCACGGATAAAGCCCCGCTCACCAGCCTGGAACAGCTGGAAGATGCCAAAGCGATGTGCGCTAAAACCGGGCGCAAATATGCGGTGTATTACAGCGAGCGTCTGCATGTGGAGAGCGCCGTGTTTGCCGGTCAGTTGGTGGAAAAAGGGGCTATCGGCCAGGTGGTGCAAACCCTTGGCACGGGGCCACATCGTGAAGGCACCGGACGGCCCGACTGGTTCTATCAGCGTCGCTATTTCGGGGGCATCCTGTGTGACATCGGCAGCCATCAAATCGAGCAATTCCTCTACTACACCGGCAACAGCGAAGCCACGGTGGTGGCCAGCCAGGTGCGGAATTTCCGCCATCCTCAACATCCGCAATTTGAAGACTTTGGCGATGCGATGCTGGCAGGCGAGAACGGTGCCACCGGTTATTTCCGCTGCGACTGGTTTACACCGGACGGCTTATCGACCTGGGGCGATGGACGCATGACGCTGCTCGGCACTGACGGTTACATCGAGATTCGCAAATACACCGATCTCACGCGTGGCGAGCAGGACGTTGTGTATCTGGTGAACAAAGAGGGCGAGTTCCGCTATGCCGTTTCCGGCGAAGTTGGCTTCCCGTTCTTTGGACAACTGATTAACGACTGCCTCCATCGTACAGAGCACGCCATGACGCAAGCCCATGCTTTTAAGGCGGCGGAACTCTGTGTCAAAGCGCAGATGTTAGCCAATGCGGGATAGCATCCCGGCCCAATAAGTTGATTTCCAATTCTGTTGATAACAACGGCGGCAGGGCATAGCACCTTGCCGCTACTACATACCCTACCAGAACAGGAATCGGATCGATGGTTAAACCTACAGAACGTCGCGTCGGTTATGGCGTCGCAATCGGCTACGGCCTGACGGACTTATTTGGTGGAGGTGCCTTTGCGGTGATTGGCACCTGGCTGCTGTTTTTCTATACCACCTACTGCGGATTATCGGTGTTTGAAGCGGGCTCGATATTTGCCATCGCCCGCGTCATTGACGCGATATTAAGCCCAATCATGGGCTACATTACCGACAACTTCGGCAACACCTGGCTGGGACGTAAGTTTGGCCGCCGTCGTTTCTTCCTGCTGATCTCTTCTCCCTTGATGCTGCTGTATGGCGCACTGTGGGTCACGGATATGGGCTACTGGTACTATCTCGGCACCTATCTCACCATCGAGTTGCTGTCAGCGATGGTGCTGGTGCCGTGGGAAACCTTGTCCTCGGAGATGACCAATCGCTTTAGCGAGCGCACACGTCTTTCGGGCGTGCGCCTGATGTTCTCGGCGCTTGGCAGTTTCCTCGCCGTCTCGGTGCCGGGCGTCATCATGACCTATACCGGCAAAGATAATGCCATTACCTATACGCTGACCGGCATCATCTTCTCGGTGATTTATTGCGTGGCGGTGTTTATTACCTGGCTGACCACCTGGGAGGCCAAAGACATCCAGCCGGAAGAGGATGTAGCGCAACATTCGGCGCGTCAAGGCAGCCTCAAAGCCCACCTGAAGTATCTGTTTGTCGATTTGGCATCGTCTTTTAAAATCAGAGCCTTTCGCCAGCATCTGCTGATCTATATCTGCTCTTTCACCGCGATGGATGCGTTTCTGGCGGTGTTCACCTATTTCGTGATCTATGGCCTGAAGCAGGATGCCTCACTGGCTTCGCTGCTGCTGAGCAACATGATGTTTATGTCGATTCCCGGTACCTTCATCTTCATGATGCTGCTGGGCCGCTTTAATATGACGCCCTCCAACGCGCTACGGATCTCCTACCTGAGTATCGTCGTCATCTTCCTGTTCCTGTTTGCAGTTTATCTGTGGCAATGGCAGGTGCCCACGCTGCTGTTCAGCGCAGTCTTTGTGTTTTTGGGCATCGTACGCGCCGGGCTGTTTTACATCCCATGGAACATCTACAGCTTTATTCCCGATATTGATGAGATGGTGACCTGTAAGCGACGTGAAGGGATATTTGCTGGTGTCATGGTGTTGACGCGCAAAAGTTCGGTGGCCATCGCCATTTTCATGATTGGCATCGTGCTGCAGGAGAGTGGTTTTGTAAAAGGCAACGGCGCGCAACCAGAAAGCGCCATCCATGCGATTGTCGGGTTGATGGTGTTTGTCACCACGGCTCTGCTGGTGGCGAGCTTCTGGCTGACCTTTAAATTCAAACTGACGCAGCGTAGCCATAAGTTGCTGATCAAAGAGGTGGCGCGCCGCAAATTGGGTGGCACGGCGAGAGGTTGCGATGCTGAAACGCGTGTGGTGATTAAAGATCTCACTGGCTATGAATATGATGAAGTGTGGGGCGCAACCCGTCACACAACTGCCCGCGATACGACGATCGAATCCGAGCTAAAACTAAAGGGGCGACCTTAGAACGCATGCCTCCCCGTTTGGGACTTTTGCAAATAGGGCTGCCATGTGAGGAATGGCAGCTTTTGCGCGCTTATACCGTTCGAGCTTTTAAAGATGCGATGACGTGGGATGCAAAGGGGCCGGAATGGCGCTCGCAACCGCAGTTCAGCTGATGACTACGACAGCTTTATTCTGCTCATCGCCGATCAATATGATTTCTGCCTCCGTCGTCGTTACCGCTTTGTCTGATGACTGCTAAGCTTAAATTTCGCCACTTAAGCGCACGGAATGTGCGCGATTTCCTCAGTTTCGGTCTTTGAGGTTGTGTACAATAGCTGAGAATTATCTGAAGGAGTTGTCATGCCCGCCATTGAAGTTATTCTCGTCGACCACCTCGATCGTCCCACCGGCAAGATGGAAAAGCTGGAAGTACATGAGAAAGGATTGCTGCATCGTGCGGTGACGGTCTACGTGTTCAATTCGCGCCATGAACTGCTGCTGCAACGTCGTGCAAACGGTAAATATCACTGTGGCGGCCTGTGGAGCAACACCTGCTGCGGCCACCCTTATCCGCAGGAATCGACCCGTGATGCCGCTGAACGTCGCTTGCGTGAAGAGATGGGGATGCAACTGGCACTGACCCCGGTGTTCGAGTTGAGCTACAACCTGCCACTTAGCAATGGGCTGACCGAGCACGAGTATGGCCACGTCTTCTTCGCCATTAGTGATGTTGAGCCGAAACTCAATCCGGAAGAAGCGGATGCCTGGTGTTATCGTTCGGTTGAACAGATTCAGCAGGAGATGCAGGATCAGCCAGAACAATTTACGCCCTGGTTCCTGCACACCTTCCCACGCATTCCCCATACGTTCGGCGATTTCCGCCTGACCGCATAAAAAACGCCCCGTGAAGGGGCGTTGTTATTTACACAAAATCTTCCGCATCCACATCGTAGCCTGAGGGTTCCCAGCGAATCGCCAGCAGCGCCAGCAAGCCAATCAGCGGGGCAAGGAAAATCACCCAGAACACGCCAGTGCCAAAGGCCGCCACCAGCAGTGGGAACAGGAACAGCGACACGGTTGAACTGCCGCGCATCAGTGTCTGGTTAAAGCCAACACCCACGCCACGCAATGATGCAGGGTAGCTCAGCGAGGCAAAGGTCATGGTGTGTGAACCCGGACCGAATCCCTGACCAAACAGGAACAGCGCCAGCATCGCAATCGCCAATGCCGCTTGTTCACCGCCTTCCGGACGACCAATCAGCGCCAGACCCAGTAACGCAATGCACTGACAGCTGTAACCCGCCACCGACATCTTCCACGCGCCGAGACGCGGCACCAGACGCACGGCCAGCAAGCCACCGACGAAAGCGAACAGCAAATTCAACGCCAGTGACACCAAAATCGTGGTCAGCATCGATTGCGCAAAGAAGCTGGAAATAATCACCGGCAGGCCAAAAGCCACCGCGTTATAGGCAAACGATGAAGCAATAGAGGTCACGGTGGCCAGAATCGTTCGGCGACGATAAACCCCCTGCAGCAGCGCGCCATAGTTACGCCAGCTGGCTTTGCGCACCGGTTTAGCGGGCGTCAGTTCGGCATCATCCGCAACGTGTGCATTGATGTTGTAAGAGCGCTGCAGGATCTGCGCGGCGCCGTGCAGATTGCCTTGATTGGCCGCCCATACCGGTGACTCACTCATATAACGGCTGCGAATGGCGATGATCAGCAACGCCGGCACCGCGCCGAAACCAAGAATCAGCCGCCATAACCAATCGGTGTGACTCTCCGGCAGCACCGCATACAGCAGCAGCACCAGCAGATAGGAAATACTGATCGCCGCATACCAGGTGGGACACCACATCGCCACACTAGCGGCCTTATTCCCTTGCCCGCGCAGTTTAGAAAACTCGGCAAGAAACGCCATGGCGACCGGCAAATCGATGCCAACGCCGAGCCCCATCACAAAGCGCGCACCGCCTAACACATATTCGTTAGGGGCAAAAGCGCAGGCGAGGGCGGCAATCACAAAGAAGAACATATCGGCCATAAACACGCGGTAGCGGCCAATTTTATCGGTGAGATAACCGCCAATCAGCGCACCCACAATCGCGCCGAAGGTAATCGCGGAGGCCACCATGCCGGTGCCGGTCGGCGTCAGGTTAAATTCGCGCGTGACATCTTTGATACCAAAGGCCAGTGCGCCGAGATCGTAGGCATCCAGGAACACACCGCCGAGGGCGATGGCCACCACGATGCGCGCATTGCTGCGTGATTCGTTGCTGTTGTTAACGAGATTCGATACGTCAGCCGCGCTGCGTATCCACTTGGTTTCGCCAGTTGGCGCATTCCCTGCCAGCGCGACGTGCGCCGGAGAAGCTAAATCGGACATGATGTTATGTATTTTATTGTAAAGAGTGGGCCTATGAGAATAAGCCTACTAAAACGCAATAAAAATTCCATTTGGTTATATGTCCTGCGAATGGGTTATAAGCAATGTGCATTAAATAGCAGAAAAAGCTCGAACTTAGGCGCTTGACCGCCCCCATCCTGTTTCGCCAGGCTACGCTTGATAGTCACAGACTGAAAACATAAGCAGAGGACAGCGGCATGATTAAGCAGGGTTTATTGGGGATAATCGCACTCGCGATGGGTGTGAGCGCAGCGAATGCCGCCGATCCGGTTAAGGTCGGTTCAAAGATTGATACGGAGGGCTCGCTGTTAGGCAACATTATTCTGCAGGTGCTGGATAAACATGGGGTGAAAACGGTTAACAAGATCCAGCTCGGCACCACGCAGGTCGTGCGCGGAGCCATCACCGCAGGTGAACTGGATATCTACCCGGAATACACCGGTAACGGCGCGTTCTTCTTCAGTGATGAGAAAGATGCGGCCTGGAAAAATGCGCAGCAGGGCTATGAAAAGGTGAAAAAGCTCGATGCGGATAAAAACCATCTGGTGTGGTTAGCTCCTGCACCCGCCAATAACACCTGGACCATTGCGGTGCGCGGCGATGTGGCACAGAAAAATAATCTTAACTCCCTCGACGATCTCAGCGCTTACCTGAAAAAAGGCGGCACCTTCAAGCTGGCGGCGTCGGCGGAATTTATCGAACGCAGCGATGCACTGCCTGCGTTTGAAAAAGCCTACAACTTCAAGCTGGAACAGTCACAGCTGCTGTCGCTGGCGGGCGGTGATACAGCGGTGACCATCAAAGCGGCCGCGCAGCAAACGTCTGGCTTGAATGCGGCGATGGCCTATGGCACCGATGGCCCGGTGGCGGCGCTCGGACTGCAAACCCTGACCGATCCGAAAGGGGTGCAGCCGATCTATGCGCCTGCGCCAGTGATTCGGGAAAGCGTGCTGAAACAGTATCCGGACATCGGTAACTGGTTACAGCCGGTGTTCAGTAAGCTGGATGAGAAAACCCTGCAACAGCTCAATGCGCAGATTGCGGTTGACGGTCAGGATGCCAGCCAGGTGGCGAAGCAGTGGCTGCAGCAGAATAAGTTGCTGTAAGCGGTGTCGTTACTGTTATCAAGACCGCGCCAGCAGCCGGTGCTGCTGGTACTCACGCTGCTGATCACTTGCGCGCTAATGGCTTTGCCGTTACTCAGTTTCGCCGCCAACCGCCTGGTGTCCGGACAGCCGCTGATGTTATGGCAAGTGGCGCAATCCTGGCTGTTGCTGCTGCCGTTACTCTGGTTATGGCAAGGATTGTGGTGGAAGCCACGGCGTCGCAATCTGGTGATGGCATTGCTGGACGCTGAGATTCTGTTTGCGCTGCTGATCTTTATTGGCGGGCAGACGGCGGCGCAGCTGGCTAACAATGGCAGCCCGTTGGCACGCACCGCCTTTGGCAGCGGTTTATGGTGTGCGGCGGCGCTGGCGTTATTGCTGGCCGCTGAGGCTATCCGCCAACTCACCGTCAGTACGCCATGGCGTATCCTGCTGAATCTGCAAATCTGGCTGGTGCCGCTGCTGTTATTGCTCAGCGGTCATCTCGACCACCTCTCTCTGATGAAAGAGTATGCCAACCGCAGGGCGGTATTTGATGCCGCCTTCAGCCAGCATCTGCTGTTGCTGGCTGGCACGCTGTTGCCGACGGTATTGATTGGTTTGCCGCTCGGCCTGGTGATTGCCCGGCGATCGCGCTGGCAAAGTGCCGCTTTCAGCCTACTCAACCTGATCCAGACCGTGCCTTCTGTGGCGTTGTTTGGTTTGCTGATTGCGCCGCTGGCGGGGCTGGTAGCTCACTTCCCGGTACTGGCAAGTTGGGGCATCAGCGGTATTGGCCTGGCTCCGGCGCTGATCGCGCTGGTGCTGTATGCGCTGCTGCCGCTGGTGCGCAGCGTGGTGGCGGGGTTGCAGCAGGTGCCGCAGGAGGTACGTGAAACCGCACGCGGTATGGGCATGAGCGCGCTGCAACAGTTCTGGCTCGCCGAACTCCCGCTGGCGCTGCCGGTGTGGCTTTCGGGCTTGCGCGTGGTGGTGGTACAAACCATTGGCCTGGCGGTGGTTGCGGCGCTGATTGGTGCCGGTGGCTTTGGCGCCATTGTTTTTCAGGGATTACTCAGCAGCGCACTGGACTTGGTGTTGCTGGGCGTGATTCCGGTGGTCGCGCTGGCGGTGGTGTTTGATGCCGCATTGCGTTTACTGTCAGCACTGCTGGAGAGAACCGATGATTGAGTTTCACCAGGTAAGCAAAATATTTGCCGGCAAAGCGGCGGTGCGTGATCTCACGTTGCACATTGAGAAGGGCAGTTTCACCGTGCTGATTGGCACGTCCGGTTCAGGCAAATCCACCACGCTCAAAATGATCAATCGGCTGGTGGAACATGACAGCGGCGAAATCCGCTTTGCCGGTGAACCGATTGAACGCATGGATGCGCGCGCGCTGCGGCGGCGCATTGGCTACGCCATTCAGTCGATTGGTTTGTTCCCGCACTGGAACGTGGCAAAGAACATCGCCACCGTGCCGTCACTGCTCGGCTGGCCGCAGGCAAAAATTCAACAGCGCGTAGAGGAACTGCTGGCGTTGCTGAATCTGGATACGCATCTGGCGACGCGTTTTCCCCATCAACTCTCCGGGGGGCAGCAGCAGCGGGTTGGCGTGGCGCGCGCCCTGGCGGCCGATCCTGAATTGTTGCTGATGGATGAGCCGTTTGGCGCGCTCGATCCGGTGAACCGTCAGGCGCTGCAACAGGAGATGCTGCGCATTCAGAAGCTGTCAGGACGCACGGTGGTGCTGGTGACGCACGATATCGACGAAGCGCTGACGCTGGCGGATCAACTGGTATTGATGGATGGCGGTGAAATCGTGCAGCAGGGCAAGCCGATTGAACTGCTGACGCAACCGGCCACGGATTTTGCCCGTGAATTCTTTGGCCGCAGCGAGCTAGGCGTACGGTTGCTGGCATTGGGCCGTGCGGGCGGTGCAGCACGGCGCGGTGAGTGGCTGGACGGTGAGCCGATAGCCGCCAGCCTGACGCTGCGTGAGGCGCTGTCACAGTTTATCGCCCGGCGCACCGACAAACTGCCGGTGATCGATCAGCATCAACAGCCGTTGGGTGTATTGCACTTCAGCGATCTGTTGCGCCAGCGGGAGGCGATGTGATGCGGTTATGGCGCGATCCCCTTTACTGGCTGCTGGCGACGTTTTTGCTGTTGCTGTGGGGATTGCCGCACACCGGATCGCTGTTTGCTCACTGGTTCCCGCAGCTGGAACGTCCGTTGTATCAGCAGGAGAGCTTCTGGCGGCTGGCCCTCGCGCATCTGTCACTGGTGGTCAGCGGCAGCGCCCTGGCGATTATTTTTGGCGTAGGCTGTGGTGTTTTCGCCACGCGACGTGCCGGGCGGGCATTCAGACCGTTACTGGAGACGCTGGCGGCAGCAGGGCAGACTTTTCCGCCGGTAGCGGTGCTGGCGATAGCCGTGCCAGTGATGGGATTTGGCGCGACACCTGCCATTATGGCGCTGTTTCTTTATGGGCTGTTGCCGATTTTGCAGGGCACGCTGGCAGGATTAGATAGCGTGCCCGACAGCAACCGGGAAATTGCCGTTGGGCTGGGTATGGGGCCCTGGCGGCGCTTATGGCAGATTGAACTGGCGCTGGCCGCACCGGTGATCATGGCTGGCGTGCGTACATCGGTGATGATCAGCATCGGCACCGCAACGATCGCTTCTACGGTGGGCGCAGAAAGTCTGGGATCGCCGGTGATTATCGGACTGAGCGGCTTTAACACCGCCTATGTCATTCAGGGCGCGCTGTTGGTGGCGCTATTGGCACTGATTTGCGACCGCGTGTTAGAACGCGTGCAACGTCAACTCAGTGGCTGGGAAGGATAAGACTGTAGCCTACCAGCATCATGCCACCCATGCCGCCAATGGCCATCACGGCAAACAGGGTGCCAATGAGAATTTTATTCCAGTTCATAAGGGAAACCTGAGAAAAGTCATGGAGTGCGGCATGATAACGCGCACACCCGGCAAGGCAAAGGCCGTGTGTGCGATTTTTTGTCAGGCGGGTTCGTGAATATGGGTGGCAAACCCTTGCGCCTGCCAGTGCTCAAACTGCTCTAATTGGCGTCGTGTTGGTTTTTTACCGGTCCAGATAAACAGATTCTGACCGGGGAACAGTTCAGGACGCGGCATATCCAGCGGCTCGGCTAAGACATCCATGCGCCAGCCCTGCTGTGACAAGCGCCAGGCTTCGAGCCAAAGACGGGTACGATCTTCCACGCCCCAGCCAATCATTAAAGCATCTTTGCCGGCCTTTTTTCGGCCGCCAGCGAGACAAAACGCCACGTAATCAATCAGTGCGCCATCTAACAGGCTACACATGGTGCGCGCGGTGTGCTGATCCAATCCCAGACGTTGACGCACCGGGACAAACACATGATCAATCAGTGCATCCACCGGATGTTCGCGGCCAATGGTGGCAATTTTAGTGCGTAGTTTAGCCGGACGAACGTGACGCAGCACGCTCATTAGCTCTTCCTGCAGTGCGGTCCAGCCATCGTGCACATTAATGCTTTGGCCTTCCAGCAGGGCTTTGACCTTGCCAACAGGCACACCACTCTCTATCCAGCGTTTGATCTCTTCAATCCGCTGAACATCTTCATCATCAAACTGGCGGTGACCGCCTTCTGTACGCTGAGGTTTTAATAAACCGTAACGGCGCTGCCAGGCGCGCAACGTTACCGGGTTGATTCCACAGCGTTCGGCAACATCGCCGATACTGTATAAGGCCATGGCGTCCTCGAAAATTCTGACCTGCATTACAACACCTTAACTGCCTCGTTTGGGTTGTACAACTCTTTTATGTTTGTACAACTTGACGGTTTATGCAAATTAAGGCTTTATTTCATATGTGAGAATTATTTCCCATATATGAGAGGTGAACATGTCTGTACCGGATACCGAAGACCGACTGGCCGCACGTTTAGCCGAATTGCGTGTGCAACGTGGCTGGTCACTGGACGAACTGGCGATGGCTACCGGCATCAGCCGGGCTTCATTGTCGCGCATTGAACGGGCTGAAACCAGCCCCACAGCCGCTTTGCTTAACCGGCTGTGCGTTGCCTATGGCTTGACTATGTCACGCCTGCTGAGTGAAGTGGAAGAGGAGGCGGCGCTGCTACTCAAGGTTAGCGATCAAACGGTGTGGCGTGATGATGCCAGCGGGTATCAGCGCCGCAGCGTCTCGCCACCGGCCAGCCACTTCAAAGCGGAAATGGTGGAAGGCGTGCTGCGTCCCGGCGCGCGCATTGATTATGACGCACCTCCGGTACAGGGGCTGGAACAGCATATCTGGCTGCAATCCGGCGAGCTGACGTTCACCATGGACGATCAGCGCTGGACACTGCAGGCGGGGGATTGCCTGCGTTTTCATCTCACCGGCAAATCATCATTCCAGGCGCACCCTGAAGGCGGCGCGCGTTACATTTTGGTGGTGTGCAAACCATGACTGAAATAGAACAGTTAAGTGCCACTCAGGCACAGCCCCTGCTAGCCGCGCTGACCGAGGTGTTACACGGTTGCGTGGCTGACGGGGCCAGCGTCGGTTTTATTGCTGCCGATGATCGCGCAGCGATGGAACGCTTCTGGCAGGATAAAATCTACAGCCTGGCGAGCGGCGATAATCAACTCCTCGTGGCGTGGCAGCAGGGTGTGATTGTTGCGACGGTGATGGTCGGGTTTAGCGCCATGCCGAATGGTCGTCATCGCGCAGAAATCAGTAAATTGTTGGTGCATCCCCGTGCCCGGCGTCAGGGAATTGCGCGTCGTCTGATGCAGCAGGCTGAGCAATTAGCGGTTGAGCAGGGTAAAACACTGCTGGTGCTGGATACGCGCAGCGGCGATGTGGCCACGCAACTCTACTTATCGATGGACTGGCAAATTGCGGGTTCCATTCCGTTGTACGCCGAATCGACGGAAGGGGCGTTAGATGCCACCACGGTGATGTATAAAGTGGTGGGGTGATTGCACCAACTTAGTGCGCCTCTTCGGCCTCTGCCAGGCCCAGTGATTGCATAAACAGCCGGATAATCGGATTTATTTTCCGGCCTTTTTTCATCATCAGGCAGAACGGATTTTCCCGGCGCACCGATTCATCACCCAACTCGCAAAGCTGCCCCCGCGCAATAAAGGGAGCAGCATAGTGTTCGGGTAAATAACCAATAAAGTGCCCGGTTAAAATCAGCATGGCGACGGATTCCACTTGCACCGCCTGCGCACCGCTGTCCTGTAATGGAATGAGGCGGCGGTCATCGCGCGGCGTGACATATAAATGATTAATGATTTTCTGCTCACGTAATATTTCCACCGATATATTCTTATCACAAGATCCAGAATATAAAGGATGTGACATGGAGCAATATAATTTCGAATATTCTTTATAAAGCGGGAAGTAATCAAAATCACTTTTCATTTCATAAACCGGCGCAATGCCACAATGAAAACGACCTTCACTCATGCCCCGTTCAATATCATCTAATTGCGCAGTCTGTAAGCGAATCTGCACCTTTGGTGCTTTCTGGTGCAACTGTTGCACCGCCGCAGTGACCGGTGAATGTGGATCAGAAATGGTGTTGTCCACCACACAGATGGCGATGTCACCCAGCAACTCATTACGGCTGTTGTGCAGACGTTCGCGGAACAGATTCAGGGAGACGAACAGCTCCAGCGTGGCCTGATAGACATTAATGCCGTACTGCGTCAGTTCAAAGCCTTCGCGTCCACGGCTGCATAACGTCATGCCGAGACGAATCTCCAGATCGGAAACCTGCTTGCTGATGGCGGCTAAACCAATATTCAGTTCGTTGCTGGCAGCGGTTAATCCTCCGGCTTCCACCACGCATTTAAATACGCGAAGCAATTTTAAGTCGATATTACTCAGTGCCAGAACCGCATTGTCGCCGCGATTATTTGCATTGTTTCCAGACTGGGAAACTTTACTTTCCATCTTTGCTATTCAACTCCGGAATAATTGCGGTGAAAGTACAGTGAACCTGAAATATGACGTATTTACCAGTGTGAGTGTGAAATAAGTTTTTATTATCACGGCTGGTTTATTCATATCTTTTCCATATCGCTGACGAGTATCTGTAAGGGGAAATAGCATGTCTGATAATGCCGAACTATTATGGGGCGCGCGTTTTAAAGCGGCACCGGCGGCCAGTTTAACCGCGCTGTCGCGCAGCCCGGATTATTACTTTGCCCTGGCACCTTACGATTTAGCAGGCTGCCGGGCACATGCCCGTGAACTGGCACGCGGCGATCTGCTGAGCAGTGAAGAACTCAAAACCATGCTGGCAGCGATTGATGCGCTGGATGCTGATTATCGTGCGGGCAATCTGCACCCGATTGCTGCTGATGAAGATGTCCACACGTTCATTGAACGCGCACTGACTGAGCGCTTAGGAGCACTGGGCGGCAAACTGCGCGCCGGTCGCTCTCGTAACGATCAGACAGTCAACGATTTGCGTCTCTACCTGCGTGATAACGGCCGCAAAGTGGTCAGTGCTTTACTGGCACTGCAGCAATCTCTGGTTGAGCAAGCGGCACTGCACACCGAAAGCGTGGCGCCGGGCTTCACCCATTTACAACAGGCACAACCGATTGTGTTTGGTCACCAACTGCTGGCTCATGCGCAATCTTTTGCCCGCGATATCGAGCGTATGCAGGACTGGGATCGCCGCAGCGCGCGCTGCCCACTGGGTGCCGCAGCGATGGCAGGATCGGCAATTGCGCGCCAGCCGGAAAAAGCCGCTGAAGATCTGGCCTATCTGGCACCGTGCGAGAACTCGATCGATGCCGTTGCCAGCCGCGATTACGCCGCAGAATTCCTGTTCGTCACCAGCATGATCGGTATCAACCTGTCTCGCCTGTGCGAAGAAGTGTGCATGTGGGCGTCGCGCCAGTTCCGCTGGGTGGAATTGCATGACAGCTATGCCACGGGTAGCTCAATCATGCCTCAGAAGAAAAACCCGGACATTGCCGAACTGACGCGCGGTCGTTCAGGACGTCTGGTCGGCAATCTGATGGCGTTGCTCACTACCATGAAAGCCATGCCGCTCTCCTATAACCGCGACCTCAGTGATGACAAGCGCAACGTGATCGATGCTGTAGACACCCTACTGCTGGTGCTGCCTGCCATGGCGGGCATGATGTCGACGCTGAAATTCAACACCGACGTCATGCGTGAGCAGGCGCCAGACGGTTTCACCCTGGCCACCGAAGTCGCCGACTGGCTGGCGATGCGCGGTGTGCCTTTCCGTGAAGCGCATGAAATCACGGGCCAGCTGGTGCAACTGTGTGAACGCGAAGATTGCGGTCTGTCCGACCTGAGCGATGCGCAGTTGCAGGCCGTCGACGCGCGTTTAACGCCAGAAGTGCGCAGCGCTTTGACGCTGGAAGCCGCACTGGCGGCACGCAGTGGCTATGGCGGCACTGCACCCGCCCGGGTACGTGAACAGTTAGCGCGTTTGCAAATTCTGATGCAGGACCAGCAGCGCTGGACTGAAGATTACGCTGGCCCGCGCGCCTGAGGAGACGCTGATGTCGCAAACCACCCCGGTTGAACCCAGCCTGAAAAACAGCCGCGAGCAGACGCATTACGATCTGGATCGCTATCAGGTGGTGCCGCGCCGTTATTACGGTCGCATCACTGCCTCGGCGGTGATCCTGGTGCTGCTGGCGTTGCTGGTGAATGCCTTCGCCCACGGCAACATTGAATGGTCATTTGTCGGCCAGTTCTTTACTGCTCAGGCGATCCTCAACGGCGTGGTGAACACGCTGATTATGTCGGTGCTGGCAATGGGGCTCGGCATCCTGTTCGGCGTGATCACAGCGATTATGTATATGTCGCCCAATCCGGTGTTGCACTACATCGCCGTGGGCTACGCGTGGATCTTCCGTGGTACGCCGCTGATTTTGCAACTGCTGCTGTGGTTTAACCTCGCGCTGGTGTTTCCCACCATCAATATTCCCGGCGTGTTCAGCGTGCAAACCGTCACCATCATGACGCCGTTCCTCGCGGCGCTGCTGGGTCTGAGCATCAACCAGGGGGCTTACACCTCCGAAGTGGTGCGCGCCGGCTTGCTGTCTGTGGATACCGGTCAATATGAAGCGGCGAAAGCGATTGGCATGCCACGTCTGCAAGCGCTGCAACGCATTATTCTGCCGCAGGCGATGCGCGTGATTTTGCCGCCGGTGGGCAATGAATTCATCAGCATGATCAAAACCACCAGTCTGGCGAGCATGATCCAGTACTCCGAACTGCTCTACAACACGCAAACCATCTACTTCGCCAATGCGCGCGTGATGGAGCTGCTGTTCGTGGCGGGCATCTGGTACCTGATCATCGTCACCGTGCTGTCGTTTGGTCAAAGTCGCCTTGAGCGCTTCTTCTCACGCGGCCACCGCCAGCGTCAGTAATTGGGAGAGAGAGATGAGAAACATCGTGCGCGCCGTCAAGGTGAACAAATATTTCGACCAGTTCCACGCGCTGAAGGATGTCAGCCTCGAAGTGAATTACGGCGAGGTGATGTGCATCCTCGGGCCTTCCGGTTCCGGTAAAAGCACCTTCCTGCGCTGTATCAACCAGCTGGAGAAGGTCGATCAGGGTGGCATTTGGGTCGACAACGAATTAGCGGGCTATCGCATTGCAGGCAACAAACTGCATGCGTTAAGCGATAAGCAGATTGCCCGCCAGCGCCTGCAAACCGGCATGGTTTTCCAGCGTTTTAATCTGTTCCCGCACAAAACCGCGCTGGAGAACATTATCGAAGGGCCGTGCCGTGTCCTGCTGCGTCCGAAGCGTGAGGCGGCGGAAGAGGCAATGGCACTGCTGGATCGCGTTGGTCTGGCACACAAAGCGCACGACTACCCGCAGTCACTGTCTGGCGGGCAGCAGCAGCGTGTGGCGATTGCGCGTGCGCTGGCGATGAAACCGAAACTGATGCTGTTTGACGAACCTACTTCGGCGCTGGATCCGGAGATGGTGGGCGAAGTGCTGGCCGTTATGCGCCAGTTAGCAAAAGAGGGCACCACCATGCTGGTGGTCACTCATGAGATGGGCTTTGCCCGTGAAGTGGCCAATCAGGTGGTGTTTATGGACGAGGGACGCATTATCGAGCAGGGCGCACCAGAAGACATTCTGCTGAACCCGCAAAACCCACGGATGAAAAACTTTATTAACGCGATTCTTCTTTAACGTGACCGGGGTGAAAAACATGAAAAAACTGTTATTGAGTGCCATCAGTGCCGCGCTGTTACTGCAATCTTCCGCCTGGGCGGACATCGCCGTGCCGGCCGCCATCAAAGAGAAAGGCCTGACCGTGGCGATCATGCCGAACTATCCGCCCATGGATTTCAAAGATCCGGCCACCAACCAGCTCACTGGTGTGGATTACGATCTCGGTCAGGCGATCGGTGAGAAGCTGGGTGTGAAGATCAATTGGCAGGAGATCGCCTTTGAGCAGATGGTGAACGCCGTGGTGACCAAGCGTGTCGATTTGGTGATGTCCGGTATGACCGACACCAAAGAACGCCAGAAGGTGGTTAACTTCATCGATTACTTCAAAACCGGCCCGCAGTTCTACACCCAGGCCGCGCGCAGCGACATCAACAGCGCCATGGATCTGTGCGGCAAGAAAGTCGGCACCAGCCGTCGTACCACCTTCCCGGTAGAGATTGCCAACTGGTCGAAAGCGCACTGCGAAGCCGCCGGCAAGCCAGCGATCATTGTGGTCGGCGCCGAAGGGACGGCCGATGCGCGTACTCAGCTGCGTCAAAACCGTCTGGATGGCGTGGTGCAGGGGAGTGAAACGCTGCCGTACATCATGGATCTTGAGAAAGGCAAATATAAGCCGCTCGATAAAGCCTTCTCCTTCCAGTACACCGGCATGGCAATCGGTAAAGATGCAGGCGAGCTGACCACAGCCATTCAGGCGGCCATTGACGCGATGATTGCCGATGGCAGCTACCAGAAGATCCTCGCGAAATGGGGTCTGGCCGACAATGGCGTGACTCAGGCGACCGTTAACCAGGGCTAAAGGAGCGTAGCGATGCAACAACCGGGCGCAGTGCGCTGGCCGCAGGGGAAACGCGGCTGTATGGCGCTGGCGTTTGACCTTGATGGTCCCACTGGCGATGCCATGTTGAATGGCAGCCTGTGGTCAACGCCAGAATATTTCACCTTCGGTGCGTATGGGCCGTACCGTGCGCTCGGGCGGTTGCTCGACCTGCTGCGCGCTTTCCAGATTCCCGCTACGTTTTTTGTGCCGGCGTGGGTGGTGGAGCAGTGGCCGCAGCAGTGTCAGGCGATTATCGAACAAGGCCACGAAGTGGCCTATCACGGCTATCGTCACGAATCATTCTGGGCGATTTCGCCGGATGAACAGCGTGCCGTGATGGCGAAATCCGCTGAAATCTTTAAACAGCATTTGGGCATTACGGCCTGCGGTTTCCGCACGCCGTCGGGTGACTGGCATGCCGAAACGCCACAAATTTTGCGTGATGCTGGGGTGATATACTCCAGCAGCATGCGCGGCGACGACCGTCCTTATAGCATCCCGGTGGCGGGTCACACGCCGCTGGTCGAGATCCCTGGCAAGTGGGAGATGGATGATTACGCCTCGCTGGCTTACACGCGCCAGCCCGATTTCCCGAAAGGCGGCGACCGCATCGCCAGCTATGCGCACACACGCGATAACTGGCAGCGCGAATTCGATGGTGCGATGGATGAAGGCTTGTGCCTGACCACGTTATTCCACCCGAAAATTTCTGGCCAGCCAGGGCGTATCTTGCTGCTGGAGCAGTTGTTTGAACATATGACAGCGCGTGACGACGTGTGGTTTGCACGCTGTGATGCGGTGGCGCAGTGGTATTTGCAGGAGCAACAGCATGACTGAATCTTCCCGCTGGCCGCTGGGCTTCCAGTCCGCCGCCGTTTTGACCATCGATTTCAACGACATTCACGGCATTTTGACGCAGGCACCGGCCGTCGCCGGACGCGATAAAACCCTGTCGGTATGGCGCTATGGCACCCTGCGCGGTGTGGATCGTTTACTGGCATTAATGGCAGATAAACAGCTGAAAGCCAGCTGGTGCTTACCGGCAATCGTCGCGCAAGAGCAGCCGGAACTGATTAAACGCATCGTGGCTGATGGCCATGAAATCGCCTGTAGCGGCGAGCGCCATGAAGATTTCTCGGTGCTGTCGCTGGAGCAGCAGATTGCCAGCGTGACGCGCGGCTGTGAGCAGCTGGCACAGTTTACCGGCAAACCGATTCAGGGCTTCCGCACCCCAGCAGGGCAGTGGAAACCGGGTCTGGCACAGGCGCTGGTGGATCAGGGTATTCGTTGGTCATCCAGCTGGCGCGGCGACGATCTGCCGTACTTCCATCCCGACACGCAGTTGGTGGAATTGCCGATGCACTACTCGCTGGAAGACGAACCCTATTTCGCCTTTAACCTGAGCCCGGCCATCCCGCCGGGGCAGTCGCGGATTGCACCTTATGCCGAAACGCTGGCAAACATGACGCAAGACTTCCAGGGCTTCCACCGCTTTGGCCTGTGTTATCTGCTGCGCCTGCATCCGGAAATCATCGGCACTGCCGGGCGCATCGGCTTGCTGCGTGAATTGATCGAGACGCTGCAACAGCACAACGTGTGGATCGCCACGGCGGAGCAGCTGGTGACGCATTGGCAAACGCAGCCGGGTAACGATATCTCCCATCCAGCCGAAGTGTTTACCCGCATCACAGGAGGTACGCATGGGCAGTTCGCTTGATCAACTGGCGGCATTTATCGCCGAAACAGGTTTTGAACAGCTGCCTGATGCGCTGGTCGAACAGGCAAAACGCCATTTGCTGGATACGCTCGGGGCTTCACTGGCGGGCAGCGACAGCCCAATCTGGCGCGAATGTCTGCTATTGGCGCTCGCAGAAGGTGGGCATCAGCAGGCACAAGTGTGGGGAAGTGCAAAGCAGGTGAGTCCACGCCAGGCGGCATGGCTCAACGGCGTGGCTGCGCATATGTATGAGCTGGATGATACCGGCGGCTGCGATCACTCGGGCGCGGTGGTGATTCCCGCTATTCTGGCTGCGCTGCCTTTGGCGACGCAGCCGGTTGACGGCCAGACGCTGCTGGTGGCGATGGTGATCGGTTATGACGTCGGACGCCGGGTGCTGGAAGCTTGCGGCGGCTACTCTGCGCACAACGGCGCAGGCTGGCACTCCACCGCCAGCTGTGGCGTGTTTGGTGCCGCAGCGGCGGTGTGTTCACTGCTGCAGCTGGATCGTGAACAGTGCGCGTCGGCCATGGGCATTGCCGCCAGCTTTAGCGGTGGGTTGTGGGGCTTTATTCACGACGGTTCGCACACCAAAAAGCTGCATGCCGCACGTGCAGCTGAAGGTGGGGTGCAGGCAGCGCAACTGGCGCAGCGCGGTATTAATGGGCCATCGGCGGTATTCGAAGCGAAGTGGGGCGGATTCCTGCAAACCCTTGCATCTGAAACACAGCAACCCGCTGCGTTAACCGCCGATCTTGGCGTGGTGTGGAAGCTGGCACGCTGCTCGATCAAGCCGTATGCCGCCTGTCGTGGAACCCATTCTGCGGTGGATGCCTTGAACCTGATGCTGACGCAGCATTCGGTACAGCCTGCACAGATTGAACGTATCCTGGTGGGATTAAATCCGTTCCTGCTGGAGATGTGTGGCGGACGTGAGCTGAAAAGCCTGGCAAGTGCACAAATGAGCCTGCCGTATGCACTGGCAGCACGAGCGTTGTACGGCTCCGCTGAGTTAGCCAGTTACGATGATGCCAAACGTCTGCACCCTCAGGTTGATGCGTTTATGGCGCGGATTGAGCTGATGATTGATGAGCAGCAGGGGCGCGATGACGAGCCGTGGGTGCGGATTGAAACCCAGCAGGGCGAGCAGTGGCAGCAGCATGTGCCGGTGCCGTCGGGTGCGCCCGCCAATCCGTTAAGTCTTGAAGCGCTGCTGGCTAAATACCGTAGCTTAGCGGGGCGTGTATTGCCGGTTGAGCAGGTTGAACAGTTGGAAGCGATTTGTATGGAGTTGGATGACGTCGCGGATGTGCAGGAACTGGTGGCGCTGCTGGCTCGTGCATAGGGTTCGGGTGCTGAATTTTGCACCTGAATCTGTAGAAAATATTGAGGCTGGCTGATGCAGTTGCATGCTCGCAGATTAATTCACAGCTGAAGTGGTAGTTCGCAGGTAATGATGTTGTTGTCCGCAGGTGGCGACGCAGGCTGGGGGCGCTTTGGCGCTGGCGTCCTCGCGCCGCTGACGCGGTGCCCTCACTTCGTTCGTCTGCCTGACGGAACGGCGGGGATGGCACATCCCTGTGCCGCCCCGCCTTTCGCCCGCGTCCCTGCGGGCTATCCTGGCAGACTCACTCTGTTCGGCGCTGCGGATTGCCTGCGCCAAAGCGCCCCCAGCCTGCTCATTAACCATCGTGCTTGCTGTTAAAGACCTCCGGGTTTAAGTCCATAGCGGGCATGTTGATCCAGATCTTCCAGTCGGCTGATGGGCTGAAGTGAATGTTGTTGAAAGGGGCACAATATTTGAGGCCGAAGCACCGCTGATGCTGCAAGGGCTATCCGCAGCGCTGAGGCTTTTACGTTGGGCTGGGAAATCCACGCAGCGATGAGCCAAATTTCCCAGTCGGCTGATGAGCTGAAGTGAATGTTGTTGAAAGGGGCACAATATTTGAGGCCGTAGCACCGCTGCTGCTGCAAGGGCTATCTGCAGCGCTGAGGCTTTTACGTTGGGCAGGGAAATCCACGCAGCAATGAGCCAAATTTCCCAGTCGGCTGATGAGCTGAAGTGAATGTTATTGAAAGGGGCACAATATTTGAGGCCGTAGCACCGCTGATGCTGCAAGGGCTATCCGCAGCGCTGAGGCTTTTACGTTGGGCCAGGAGATCCACGCAGGGATGCGTGGATCAGTTCGGGGCCGACCAGGGATGGTCGATCCCCGAACGGTCCGTCGGCACGACGTGGAAGCCGAGGGCACCGCGTCAGCGGCGCGAGGACTGCCCGGCAGCAGCAGCGGTGCTACGGCCCGCACAAGCACTCACCCCCGGGTTTAAACCCGATCAGCCAACCCTTCAATCCGCTGCATCGCCGCCAGCAGGCGGGCTTCGGTGACCGCCACCGACATATTCTCCATGTCCGGTGCATGCACGGATTCACGCACAATCAGCGCCAGCTCGGCATCATCCAACTCGGCAATCTCATGCAGCGTCAATGGCACACCGCAATCGCGCGCCAGACGCATCTCATCCAGTACCTCTTCATCGCTGCGATCTTCCAGCGCCAACAGGCACAAGTTGCCAAAGCCAACCAACAGGCCATGACCGAACTCACGCGTCTTATCGCAGAAGGTAAATCCTTCATAAATTGCATGGGATGCTGCCGCATGGGCGCCGTTGCTCATCAGCGAGGTCAATCCGGCCCAGGTAAAGATCGCATCCAGCACCTGATCCAATGAGGCGCTGCTCTCGCCGCGCAGCACCGCCGCATAGGCCGCCGGGCCGTGTTCCGCGATCACGTCATAGCAAATCTGGCTATGAGCCAATGATGACAATGCATTGCCTTCACGCGCCGGATGGCTGACGCTCACTGCACGAAACTCATACCATTTAGCCAGGGTATCGCCCAAACCAGCAGCCAGCCAGCGAGCAGGGGCTTTAGCCAGCAACTCGCTATCGATGATCACTGCCGCGGGTGCCTGTGGCAGCGGGAAAATATCGAAGAAATTGCCGTTATCATCATAGCGAATGGTCAACGGCGTCACTGCTGAACAGGTGGCGGCAATGGTCGGGATGGTGATAAACGGCAGCCCCAACTGCGCCCCCACGGCTTTCACCGTATCCAGCGACTTACCACCGCCGACGCCAATGATCACCTCTGCTTGCAGCTCGGTGGCGATGGCGGCCAGACGGTTGATCTGGTTAATCGAGGTCTCACCACCAAACCACTCCTGCGCCAGCAGCGTCACGTTCGCCGCCAGCAGTTGAGCGCGCACCTGCGCTTCCACCGACTGCAGTGCCTGATGGCCGCCGATCAGCAGAGCGCGTTTGCCCAGCCCCGCGCAAATCTCGCCCAGCTGATTGATCACACCCGCGCCGCGCAGCACGCGCGCCGGAAACACCAAATTCTGTTGTGTCATGCTTTTTTCTCTGTGTAACGGACGCCGGGCAATACGCACAGCATCTCATAAAGGATATTGGCTGCCAGCTGGGAGGTCATGCCGCTGATATCGTACGGCGGTGACACTTCGACCAGATCGCCACCGACCAGATTGAGTCCGCGACAGCCGCGCACAATCTCCAGTCCCTGCATTGAGGTCAATCCACCCACTTCTGGCGTACCGGTGCCGGGTGCCCATGCAGGATCGAAACTGTCGATGTCATAGCTGAGATACACCGGACCGTTGCCGATACGCGCACGCACTTCGGCCATCAGAGGTGTCATGGATCGATACCAGCACTGCTCGGCCGGCACCAGGTGGAAGCCTTGATCGACGCCCCACTGGAAATCATCGGCGGCGTAGCCTTGAGCGCGCTGACCAATTTGCACCACGCGCTGGCAGTCGAGCAGGCCTTCTTCTACCGCACGGCGGAATGTGGTGCCGTGGGCGATCTTTTCGCCGAACATCTCATCGTTAGTATCGGTGTGCGCGTCAATGTGGATCAGGCCCATCGGCCCGTGCTTCTTCGCCAGCGCCCGCAAAATCGGCAGCGTTAGCGTGTGATCGCCCCCGAGCGTTAACGGGATAATCGGCCAATTGTTCAGCTCGGTATAATAGTTTTCGATGATATCGACCGACTTCAGCAGGCTGTAAGTATTGATGGGCACATCGCCGAGATCGCCGACGCGCAACGAATCAAAAGGCGCTGCGCCCGTCGCCATGTTATACGGGCGAATCATCACGGAATCAGCGCGAATGGCGCGTGGACCATAGCGCGTGCCGCTACGCTGCGACGTGCCGATATCCAGCGGAATGCCTACAAACGCGACATCAAGATCGGCAGGGGATTCGGCAGCAGGCAAACGCATCATGGTGCCACGGCCGGCGAAACGGGGCATCTCGTTGCCGCCCTGCGGCTGAGGAAAATCGGTCATCACGAACTCCTTCGGCTAAGTGAGTCTCATCATGGCCTGAGGCAGGCGCGGGAAAAATCCTTGACAGCAAATAATCACTTCATAGATTGGTTAACTTTAGTCTGTAATCACTGAAGGAAATGAGGTGCAAACGCTCCCCAATCTCAAACTGCTCCAGGTGTTCGCCAGCGTGGTGGAGAATCAGGGCTATTCACGTGCTCAGCAGGCGCTGAATATGACCACGCCCGCCATTAGCGCCTATATGAGCGAGCTGGAAACGCAGCTGGGTTTTATTCTGTGTCAGCGCGGACGTGGCGGTTTTACCCTCACCACGAAAGGCGAACAGTTTCATCGTTACAGTCAGGAAATGCTGGCCACGCTGGCGGGTTGGCAAGAGCAGGTTGAGACGCTAAAAAGTGCCCAGGGTGGCACCTTTTCGCTGGGCGTGGTGGATGCCACTGTCACCGACAGCACGCTGGATCTGCCGGCGGCGATTGCGCGCTTTAATCAGCGTTTTCCGGCGGTATTTTTCAATCTCAGCGTGCGCGATCCCAACGAACTGCAGCAGCAGTTACTGGAAGACCGCCTCGATCTGGCAATCGGGCACTTTCCGCTGCGTGCCAGCAATCTGGTCACCATTCCGCTTTATGAGGAGCAACACTGGTTGTATTGCAGTCCGCAACATCCCCTGGCGCAGGGCGATCCGGATATGCGCACCGTGCAGCAAACCGGCATGGTGACGCGGCGTTACTGGAATCAGCAGGAGTTAAACAAGCGCGGCTTCCGCCAGACTAACGCCTCAGTGGAGAGTATAGAGGCGCAGCTGACGCTGATCCTCTCCGGGAGATATATCGGCTATTTGCCGGAACACTACGCGCAAAGCGGGGAACAGCAGGGCACGCTATGCCGCTTGTTGCCGCAACATTTTCACTTCCGCGCACCGTTCTCCTTTGCCTTCCGTCGGGGACGAGCCCGCGAAACGCTGATCCGCGCGATGCGTGAAATTCTGAATCCAGCGCGAAAAAATAGCAGCGAAAGCTGACGCTGCGCCGATACTGTGTAAAAATACAGGCCAATTCAGCAAACAGTAATGAACATGGCCCTGACAGCAGCGATAAAAAGCCAGATTGCGCAATGGTATAAGGCGCTGCAGCAGCAGGTTCCTGACTTTATCCCCCGTGCGCCCCAGCGTCAGATGATTGCCGAAGTGGCAAAAAGTCTGGCCGGTGATGAAGGCCGCCATCTGGTGATTGAAGCCCCCACCGGCGTGGGCAAAACCTTGTCTTATCTGATTCCCGGCATCGCGGTGAGCCGCGCCGAAGAGAAGCGGTTAGTGATCAGCACCGCCAACGTCGCGCTGCAGGATCAGATCTTCAGCAAAGATCTGCCGCTGCTGAAAAAAATCATCCCCGATCTCACCTTCACTGCCGCGTTTGGCCGTGGCCGCTATGTTTGCCCGCGCAATCTCGCGGCGCTGGCCGCGACCGAGGATCAGCAGGGTGACCTGCTGCTGTATCTCGATGAAGAAGCGGTAACCGGGTCGAAAGAAGAGCAGAAGTTCTGCGCCAAACTGGAAAAGCAACTCAGCAGCTACAAATGGGATGGCCTGCGCGATCACTCCGATGTCTCGATTGATGACAGCCTGTGGCAGCGCCTTTCCACCGATAAAGCCAACTGCCTGGGGCATCACTGCCGCTGGTATCGTGAATGCCCGTTCTTTGTTGCACGTCGTGAAATAGAACAGGCGGATGTGGTGGTGGCGAACCATGCGCTGGTGATGGCGGCGATGGAGAATGAATCCGTCTTACCGCCTGCCAAACACCTGATGCTGGTGCTAGACGAAGGTCATCATCTGCCAGAAGTGGCGCGTGACGCGCTGGAGATGAGCGCGGAAATCACCCCCGGCTGGAGCAGTTTGCAGCTCGATCTGTTTGTGCGGCTGGTGGAAACCATCATGGCGCAGTTCCGCCCGAAATCGCCTCCTCCACTGACCAACCCTGAGCGGTTAAAAGGCCATTGTGATGAGATGCGTGAACTGCTGCAAATTCTGTGCGACGCGCTGAATCCGTTATTACCCGCGCACAACCAGCCGGGTGAGTTCCGTTTTGTGCTGGGTGAGTTGCCGGAAGAACTGATGACGATGTGCGCACGGTTGTTCAAACTGAGCGATGCCTTACGCGGGTTGAGCGAAGGGTTACTCAATGAGTTAGGTGAGCAAACCGGCAAAGCCGACATTATGCGACTGCATCGGGCGATTATTCAGCTTAACCGTCAGTTTGGCTGGTTCGAATCGATCAGTAAACTTTGGCGACTGGCGGCCATGGAGAAAGCCTCTAATGCGCCGGTATCGAAATGGATTACGCGAGAAATTCGCGACGGCCAGGCGCATCTGCTGTTTCACTGCGCCGGGATTCGCGTCAGCGATCAGCTGGAAAAACTGCTGTGGCGTAAAATCCCGCATGTGGTAGTGACCTCGGCGACCTTGCGCTCACTGAACAGCTTCAATCGGCTGCAAGAGATGTCAGGGCTAAACGAGAAAGCGGGCGATCGCTTTGTGGCGCTGGATTCGCCATTTAATCATGTCGATCAAGGCAAGCTGGTGATCCCGCAAATGCGCTATGAACCGCTGATGGCGAATGAAGCAGAGCACATCGCCGAGATGGCAGGATTTTTCCTGCAACAAATGGCAGAAGAGAAGCACAAAGGCGTGCTGGTGCTGTTTGCCAGCGGGCGCGCGATGCAGCAGTTTGTCAGCCATGTCAGCGCATTACGCTTATCGATGCTGGTGCAGGGCGATCAACCTCGTTCGCGCTTAGTGGAGCTGCATCGCCAGCGAGTCGAAGCGGGGCAAACCAGTATTCTGGTCGGACTGCAGTCTTTTGCTGAAGGACTGGATTTAAAGGGCGATCTGCTGACGCAGGTGCATATCCATAAAATTGCTTTTCCCCCGGTGGACAGTCCGGTAATTTTGACCGAAGGGGAGTGGCTGAAGAGCCTCAAACGCTACCCGTTCGAAGTGCAGAGTTTACCCAGCGCCTCGTTTACGTTGATTCAGCAAGTCGGGCGTCTGATTCGTAGCCATCACTGCTTCGGGGAGATCGTGATATACGATCGGCGACTGCTTAATAAAGCTTATGGCAGTCGGCTGCTGGCCGCCTTACCGGTGTTTCCGATTGAGCAACCGATGGTGCCTGAAGCCAGCATAAAACCAGCGGTAAAAGCAGTGGTTAAAGCCCCAGTAAAATCAGCGAAGCGTAAAAGTAAGAAATCTTAGGTGTGCCCAGGCGCACCTCAATGACCTTTTGGCCGCCAGATATCGGCGCGCCCTGGAAGCGGGAATGCCCTGATGGAACTGAATAAAATCATCAAAGAGATTGGGCGCGGTAAGAATCACGCGCGCGATATCGATTTTGACACCGCCGTTGCGCTGTACAGCGCGATGCTGGCGGATGAAGTACCCGAACTGGAACTTGGTGGTGTGCTGATCGCCCTGCGTATCAAGGGCGAAGGTGAAGAGGAGATGCGCGGTTTTTACCACGCCATGCAGCAGCAGATGATGCAGTTGCAGCCGCCCGCCAATCGCCCGATGCCGATTGTGATCCCCAGCTACAACGGCGCACGTCGTCAGGGCAATCTCACGCCGCTGTTAGCCTTACTATTAAGCAAACTCGGTTTTCCGGTATTGCTGCACGGTGTGAGTGACGATCCGACGCGCATCACCACCGAAGCCGTGCTGGCGGCGCTGGATATTGCGCCGGTCACCAACGCGCAACAGGCACAAGCGAAGCTGGAGAGCGGCGAACTGGCCTTTATCACCATCGATCACCTGTGTGCACCGATGGCAAAACAGCTGTCGCTGCGCTGGCGCATGGGCGTGCGTAATAGTGCGCACACGCTGGCGAAGCTGGCCACGCCGTTTGCCGAACGTGCCGCGTTGCGTCTGGCGAGTGTTTCCCATCCGGAATATGTGCCGCGCGTCGGCAAGTTCTTTCAGGATATCGATGCACCCGGCATTCTGCTGAACGGCACCGAAGGTGAAGTGTATGCGAATCCACAGCGCTGTCCGGCGATTAACTACATTGCCGGTGCGGGCGCACAGGCGGAAGTGTGGGTAGAGCGCCAGCCAGAAATCAGTGTGGAACTGCCAGAAAGTAAAAATGCGCAGGACACCGCAGACTGGATAAAACAGGTGCTGTGCGGCGAACGAGCGGTGCCACAGGCGCTGCGTTTACAGCTGGCGTGCTGCTTAGTGGCAACCGGGGAATCAGCGACGCTGGATGAGGCGGAAACCCGCTTGCAGCAAGCTGGGATCTGACGGGTAGAACAATACCCGCAGCCTTTGGTTGCGGGTCAAATGCACAGCCGAGAGATGATAGAAGATCAAGCGCGCAATGCCGCTTGAGATTCCTGGATTCCGCGAATCCTGCTAGTCAGGCTTTGACCAGCACGTTCTCAACCAGTTGCTGCCAGAAACTGATACCAATTGGCAACAACTCATCATTGAAATCGTAATGCGCGTTGTGCAATGGAGCGGAAGGTGTTGTGCCATCGGCACCGAGCCAGAAGTAAGCACCCGGGCAGGATTCCAGCATACAGGCAAAATCTTCCGATGCCATAGAAGGATTCACATGCCAATGCACCTGTGATTCGCCTAACACGCGCTGGGCAACCTCACGTACCTGTTCCGCCGGGAGGGCATGGTTGGCGGTAACGGGGTAACCCGGATACCAGTGAATCTCGCCGCTGACGCCAAACGGGCGCGGCAGGGTAGTGACAAAATCTTCTATCAGACTGCGCACGCGGTCACGTACGTCAGTCTGCAAACATCGCACCGTACCACGCAACACAATCTGCTCGGGAATCACATTAATCGCTTCACCGCCATGGATCTGCGTCACGCTCACCACCGCTGACGCCAGCGGTGACAAACGACGTGACGGGATGGTTTGCAGCGCCATAATCAATTCTGCTGCCACCACCATCGGGTCGGCACCGCTCTCTGGCATCGCCGCATGGCAGCTTTTACCGTTGAGGGTGATCTCAAAGGAATCCAGCGAGGCCATCATCGCACCTGGATTCACCGCCAGTGAACCCAACGGCAAACCCGGCCAGTTGTGCATGGCGTAAACCGCATCCATTGGGAAACGCTTAAATAAACCTTCTTCCACCATTTTCCGCGCACCGCCAAGATTCTCTTCCGCAGGCTGGAACAGGAAGTGCACCGTGCCTTTGAAGTTGCGGGTGCTGGCCAATTGGCAGGCTGCTGCGAGGAGAATCGCCGTATGTCCATCGTGACCGCAGGCGTGCATCACGCCAGGGCGGCTGGATTTCCACTCCGGTGCACCTTTTTCGGTCATCGGTAGGGCATCCATATCGGCACGCAAGCCAATCACCGGCCCAGGACCGTTTTCCAGGGTGCCAATCACGCCAGTGCCTGCCAGGCCACGGAACACTTGTAATCCTGCTTCGGAGAGCACGTTCGCAACCAGCTCGCTGGTTTGTTGCTCCTGGTAACCGAGTTCAGGATGTTGGTGTAACTGACGGCGCCATTTCAGGGCGTTTTCCAGCAGGACGGCAGGCAGGCTCATAAAGTTAGGCTCTCCATCAGCAGCAGTTGCTGCGATTTTTCTGACACATAACGCGATGTCTCCACTGTAGTGGTAAGCGCAGGGCGGCGTCTATCGTGGAACGGAATAATTTGGCTATAGGCTATAGCGGAATGGAATATGCTCCGCAGCATGCTGCATTTAAGGATTAAGGATTAAGGATTAAGGATTAAGGATTGAGTGATTGAGAGACTGGGAGACTGGGAGACTGGGAGACTGGGAGACTGGGAGACTGGGAGACTGGGAGACTGGGAGACTGGGAGACTGGGAGACTGGGAGACTGGGAGACTGGGAGACTGGGAGACTGGGAGACTGAGAGACTGAGAGACTGAGAGACTGAGAGACTGAGAGACTGAGAGACTGAGGGGATGAGCGAATGAGGGAATGAGGGATTGTAGGGGCTGAAGGGTTAAAGGGGGGATTCACGAGTTTTATGCGGCAATCTATGGTTGTCAGTCCGGGATATGGCACGAAACATTGAGTAGAGAGTAGAGAGTAGAGAGTAGAGAGTAGAGAGTAGAGAGTAGAGAGTAGAGAGTACAGAGTAGAGAGTAGAGAGTAGAGAGAAGGTTTGGCGGCTGAACTAAGACGAAAAAATGTCGCCCGGTGAAAGGCGACTTCAGTTATCACGACAAATTACTTCTGCATCGGCAGATTCAAGCCATGCTCTTTGGCACAGCTCTGTGCCAGTTCATAGCCCGCGTCCGCGTGACGCATCACGCCCGTCGCCGGATCGTTCCACAGCACGCGGCCGAGACGCGCATCCGCTTCGGCGGTGCCGTCGCAGACAATCACCACGCCGGAGTGCTGCGAGAAGCCCATGCCAACGCCGCCGCCGTGATGCAGGCTCACCCAGGTCGCGCCGCCTGCGGTGTTCAGCAGGGCATTCAGCAGCGGCCAGTCAGACACCGCATCCGAACCGTCTTTCATCGCTTCGGTTTCACGGTTGGGTGACGCCACGGAACCACAGTCGAGGTGGTCACGGCCGATGACGATAGGCGCTTTCAGCTCACCGTTGCGCACCATTTCGTTGAATGCCAGCGCGGCTTTATGGCGCTCGCCCAGACCCAACCAGCAGATGCGCGCTGGTAGCCCCTGGAAGGCAATACGTTCCTGCGCCATGTCGAGCCAGCGATGCAGGTTCTTGTGTTCCGGGAACAGTTCTTTCAGCTTGGCGTCAGTTTTGTAGATGTCTTCCGGATCGCCTGACAGCGCCACCCAGCGGAAGGGACCTTTGCCTTCACAGAACAGTGGACGAATATAGGCGGGCACGAAGCCTGGGAAATCAAAGGCGTTTTTCACCCCTTCATCCAGCGCCACCTGACGAATGTTGTTACCGTAATCCACGGTCGGCACGCCCATATGATGGAAGTCGAGCATCGCCTGCACATGCACCGCCATCGACGCACGTGCCGCTTTCTCAACAGCTTTAGGATTGCTGACGCGCTCGGCCTGCCAGCGATCCAGATCCCAACCCACTGGCAGATAGCCATTGATCGGATCGTGTGCGGAAGTCTGATCGGTGACGATATCCGGTTTCATGCCGCCCGCTTTGGCACGCTTCACCAACTCCGGCACGATTTCGGCGGCGTTGCCCAGCAGACCAACAGAAATCGCCTGTTTGGCTTTGGTGGCTTTCTCAATCAGATCCAGCGCTTCGTCTAGGGTATAAGCTTTGTGGTCGACGTAACGGGTGCGCAGACGGAAATCGATACGTGATTCCTGGCACTCAATGGCTAACACGCTGGCACCGGCCAGCACGCCAGCCAGCGGTTGCGCGCCGCCCATGCCGCCCAGGCCTGCTGTCAGGATCCAGCGGCCGCTCAAATCGCTGTCATAATGCTGGCGACCCGCTTCGGCGAAGGTTTCAAAGGTGCCCTGCACGATGCCTTGCGCACCAATGTAGATCCAGGAACCGGCGGTCATCTGGCCGTACATCATCAGGCCGGCTTTATCCAGCTCGTGGAAATGATCCCAGTTAGCCCAGTGCGGCACCAGGTTGGAGTTAGCCAGCAAGACGCGTGGTGCATCGGCATGGGTACGGAACACACCCACCGGTTTGCCTGACTGGATCAGCAAGGTTTCTTCGGGCTGTAACGCACGCAGTGAACGTAGAATCTGCTCAAAGCACTCCCAGTTGCGTGCCGCTTTACCGATACCGCCGTATACCACCAGATCTTCCGGGCGCTCAGCCACATCAGGATCGAGGTTGTTCTGGATCATGCGGTAAGCCGCTTCAATCAACCAATTCGCACAATGCAGTTCATTACCGCGCGGCGCACGGATTTCGCGGGCAACAGCCTGAGATAAAGTTTCGCTCATCATCAATTCCTTAAAGGGAAGGTGAACGCTGGCTTGGCAGCAGTGCAGTAAGGGATTCAGGCCAGGCGTGACGGCTGGCCCACAGGCGCATGGATTCAATATCCGGCGCCATTAAACGGTCTTGATCGAGGAAGGCGACGTGTTCGCGGATGCGCCCTATCTCTTGTTCCAGTGCAGTCGAGCTTTGCAATGGGCGGTGGAAGTCGATGCCCTGTGCCGCAGCCATGGCTTCAATGCCGACCACGGCAGCGGTGTTGAAGCACATATCACCAAGGCGACGCGCGGCGTAGGTGGCCATCGATACGTGATCTTCCTGGTTAGCGGAGGTCGGCAGGCTATCTACACTGCCCGGATGCGCCAGCGATTTGTTTTCAGAAGCCAGTGCGGCAGCGGTGACCTGAGCAATCATAAAGCCAGAGTTCACTCCACCATCGCGCACCAGGAATGGCGGCAGGCCAGAGAGACCGGTATCCAGCAACAGTGCCATACGGCGCTCGGAAATCGCTCCAATTTCGGCAATCGCCAGCGCGATGATATCGGCGGCAAACGCCACCGGTTCAGCGTGGAAGTTACCGCCTGAAATCACATCACCACTTTCACTGAACACCAGCGGATTATCGGAGGCCGCATTGGCTTCAATTTGCAGTACGCGCGACGCATGGCTGAGATTGTCTAAGCACGCGCCCATAACCTGCGGTACGCAGCGAATCGAGTAGGGATCCTGCACGCGACCACAATTCGTATGTGAGCTGAGGATTTCACTGCCTTCCAATAAGGAAGAAACCGCAGCGGCCACCGCGATTTGCCCGTGCTGACCACGCGCCTGATGAATACGCGCATCGAAAGGTTTTACTGAGCCTTTGATCGCTTCCAGCGACAATGCACCCGCCATCAAGCCTGCGGCAAACAGGTTTTCGGCTTCAAACAAGCCGCGCAGTGCCAGCGCGTTAGAGACCTGAGTGCCATTCAGCAGTGCCAAACCCTCTTTCGGTCCCAGCACAATCGGCTGCAGGCCAACGCGTGCCAGCCCTTCCGTAGCAGGAATCAGTTCTCCGCCGACGCGCACCTGGCCTTCGCCCAGCAACATCAAAGACAGATGGGCCAGCGGGGCCAAATCGCCCGATGCGCCAACCGAACCTTTTTCCGGGATACACGGCATGACACCGGCATTAAACAGCGCCAGCAGGGCTTCAATTAACTGGATACGCACGCCGGAGTGACCGCGTGCCAGGCTGATGATTTTGGTGGCGACCACTAAGCGCGTAACGTTATCGGGCAGTAAGTTGCCCAAGCCCACGCTATGCGACAGCACCAGATTGCGCTGCAACTCTGCCAGACGTTCAGAAGGAATCTGTGTCTGGGCCAGTTTGCCGAAGCCGGTATTGATGCCGTACACCACTTTGCCTGATGCCACGATGGCATCGACGGTTTCATTCGCGCGATCGATGGCCGCACGGGCGTCATCCGCTAACGTGAGCGTCACCTTGCTTTGATAAATCGCCCGCAAGGTCGCGAGGTCCACTTCACCGGGAACGAGGCGAATTTCCTGAACCGAACCTGACATAGTCTACTCCTGTCTATACAAGTGATCGAGTGCTACCTGCACGCCCTGAGTTGACGATCTGGCAAGGGGTAGCACCATTGAATGAGCTGAGTGAAGCATAAGTGTCTAATCTTGTCTATACAAGTAGCAAGGGCTGTGCCAGATTGATTGGATTCTGTGAAATGCGCCGCAATGCGGTATGTGTCATCCAGCCGCAGCCGCATTGCACCGAAACAGGGAGAACGCTGCACTGTTGACGCGCTGTCTGCACAATTGGATGTATATACATTTACGTGCTGAGACAGTAAACTTTGGGCATTATTCGGAAAAGGAACAGGATATGGCGGAGCAAACGGCAATAGCGCAGCTGGCCGCAGCGATGGGCGATGAGCCAGCACCGATTTATCAGCGCGTGAAACAGGCGATCGTCAGCCAGATCCGTGAAGGTCACTGGAAAGCGAATCAGCGCGTACCGTCCGAAAGTGAGCTGGTTAACGAGCTGGGCGTGAGCCGCATGACCATTAACCGTGCGCTGCGTGAACTCACCAGCGAAGGTTTTTTGGTGCGCATGCAAGGCGTCGGCACCTTTGTCGCGGAGATGAAGGGCTACACCGCGATGCTGGAAGTGCATAACATCGCCGATGAGATTGCTCAGCGCGGTCATCGCCACAGCTGCAAAATTTTGTCGATTGGGCAGATGAAGGCCGATCCAGAACAAGCCGCTGTGTTGGGCTTGTCCACCGGACAGACGCTGTATCATTCGTTGATTGTGCATTACGAAAACGACATGCCAGTGCAACTGGAAGATCGTCTGGTTAACCCGCTGGTGGCACCGGATTACCTCAGCCAGGATTATCATCAACTGACGCCCTACACCTATTTGATGCGCGTGGCGCCGTTGACTGCCGGTGAGCATATTGTGGAAGCGGTCCTGCCCGATCTGCGCCAGCGTAAACATCTGGCGCTGGATGAGCATGAGCCTTGCTTGCTGATTCGTCGTCAGACCTGGAGCGACAACAAGATTGTGACTTACGCGCGCCTGCTCTATCCCGGCTCGCGCTATAAGTTACTGGGGCGTTTCAGAGGACACGGCTAAGCGCCACAAACAGCAGGCTGGCATCCGAGGTTCGCGGTGCCAGCTGCGTCTCTTCATCCAGCCACCACATCCCCTGATTAACCGCGATGCTTTCGCCGTCCGCACTCTGCCATTCACCCGATAGCACCCACGCGACACCGTGTTCGCTGGCAACAGCGTGTTGCACAACCTCCACCTGAGCCTGCCAACTGTCACGGCGGGTCATGATATTGAAATCCTGACAGCTGCCACTGATCTGCGCATCGATCGACCATTCACCGGGAAATGCCCACGGCTGATGCGGCAACAACGCGTGCTCGACGCTATCACTGCGAAGTACCACGCTGTCGCCATTCAGCAGCGTAATCACACGATCGATACTGGGGAACGGCGAGAAAGGTCCGTCGGCATCGATGGTGGCAATACTGGCGCGCCAGCCAAACTCTGCCTCACCGGGCGGAAAGCTGACGATTTCACGCGTTTCGCCGCCGCCGTTGCGCCAGCGGCTCACGGGCAGCTGGCTGTAGTCAAAGCGTGTTCTCATTGCAGCGCCCTCATCGCCTCGGCAATGCGTGCTGCAGCAGCTTCTTCTGCCCGATGATGGCCCTCGCTGATGACCTGATTACCGGCGACAAACACATCGCGGATCTGGCTTTGGCTACCGCCAAACAGCCAGCGGTTAAGAAGTGATGCTGAACTCACGCTGCCCAGGAAGGCATCGTTTTCCAGCACCAGCCAGTCGGCGCGTTTACCCACGGCCAGTTCACCTGTGTTGATCGCGCACGCTTGCGCACCGCCTTGTGCCGCCTGCTGCCACAGCAGATCGCCCACAGAAGGCTGGTGGGGCAGGGTGATACGATTGCGACGGCGATCGCGCAGGCGCTGACCGTACTCCAGCCAGCGCAGTTCTTCCAGCGCACTGAGCGACACATGGCTGTCCGATCCAATGCCCCAGCGCCCACCGCGTGCGATGTATTCCACCGCCGGGAAGATGCCGTCGCCAAGATTGGCTTCGGTGGTCGGACAGAGACCGGCAATCGCACCGCTGGCGGCCATGCGCTGGATTTCGCTGTCGTCCAGATGGGTGGCATGAATCAGGCACCAGCGCTGATCCACCTCGAAGCGATTGTAGAGCCAGGCCACCGGACGTTCACCGCTCCACGCCAGACTGTCATTCACCTCTTTTTCCTGCTCCGCCACATGGATATGCACCGGCACATCAGCAGCGCTGGCGGCCAGTACTTCACGCATCTGGGTTTCATTCACCGCGCGCAGCGAGTGGAAACAGATGCCATGATTAAGCAGCGGTTTATTGGCGCTCCATTGCGCTGCGCGTTGCTGTTGTTGCAGATAAGCATCGGTCTGCTGGATGAAACGGCGCTGGCCATCGCTGGCGGGTTGCGATCCAAATCCGCTGTAGCTGTAAAGCACCGGCAGCAACGTCTGACCAATACCAGCGGTCTCGGCGGCGGCCATCAGGTTGAGCAGCATCGCGTCATCGGCATAGGGTTTGCCCTGCGCATCGTGATGTAAGTAGTGGAATTCCGCCACCTGGCTGTAGCCGCCTTTTAGCATGTCGATGTAGAGATGGGTGGCGATATCGCCGACCTGCTCCGGCGACAGGCGCTGCACCATGCGATACATCAGATCGCGCCATGTCCAGAAACTGTCCTGCGGATCGCCCGCCACTTCTGCCAGCCCGGCCATGGCACGCTGGAAGGCGTGTGAGTGCAGGTTGGCGATGGCGGGGATCACTGGGCCAGCAAGGCGGATGGCGCTGCCTGGCGTGCTGCTGGGGGTGAGTGAAGCGATCTGTCCGGATGCGTCAGTGGTAATCAATACGTCTTCATGCCAGCCGTCGGCCAGCAGCGCGCGTGGGGCAAAAAAAACGGCCATGGTTGATCCTTAAGGGCGGAAAGTTGTATATACATATACATACTTTGAGACGCACTGTAAATCGTCAGACGTGAAGGGGAGTGGGATGGCAGAAGCGAAGCAGATCGACAGCCTGTGGCTGGGGGCCGATATCGTCACCATGCGAGACGGGCACTATAACCTGATTGCCGACGGTGCGCTGGCGGTGGATAACGGTGAGCTGATTTGGGTAGGGCCGCGCAGCGAACTGCCAAATTTTGCTCCGCGTTCGCAGCAGCAATTTGACGGTGGCATCATCACGCCGGGTCTGGTCGATTGCCATACGCATCTGGTGTTTGGCGGCGACCGTAGCCAGGAGTTTGAGCAACGTCTGAACGGCGTCAGCTATGCTGAGATTGCAGCGCAGGGCGGCGGTATTCTCTCCACGGTGCGTGCTACGCGCGCGGCATCGCAGCAGGAGTTGGTGGCAAGCGCGCGCTGGCGTCTGGATCGATTGCTGGCAGAAGGCGTCACTACAGTGGAGATTAAATCGGGTTATGGCCTCGATGAAACCAGCGAGCTGACCATGCTGCGCGCCATCCGCGAGCTGGCAGAAACAGTCCCCGCCGATGTGCTGGCGACCTGTCTGGCCGCGCACGGTTTCCCGCCGGAATTTAAGGAAAATCCACAGGGCTGGATCGATATCATCTGTAATCGCTTGCTACCGCAGGTGAAGGCGGAAGGTCTGGCGGATGCGGTCGATGCCTTCTGCGAACATCTGGCCTTCTCCCCTGAGCAGGTCAGCGCGGTGTTTGATAAAGCCAAAGCGCTGGGGATGCCGATTAAATTGCACGCCGAGCAGCTTTCTGCGTTGGGCGGCGCCACGCTGGCGGCTGAATACGGCGCCTTGTCAGCCGATCATCTTGAATACGCCACTGAAGCTGATGCGCAAGCGATGGCGCAACACGGTACTGTCGCGGTGTTGCTGCCGGGCGCATTCTATCTGCTGCGAGAAACGCAACGCCCGCCCGTGGATCTGTTCCGCAAACACGGCGTGCCAATGGCGCTGGCCAGCGATGCGAATCCGGGAACTTCACCGGCGCTGTCGCTGCGTCTGATGTTGAATATGGGCTGCACGCTGTTTGGCATGACGCCGGAAGAGGCGCTGGCAGGCGTGACCTTATGGGGCGCTAAAGCGTTGGGATTACAGCACTCGCACGGTTCGCTCGAGGCCGGCAAAGTGGCAAACTTTGTGCACTGGCCGCTGGCGCGCCCGGCAGAACTGGTTTACTGGTTGGGCGGCGAACTGCCGTGCCAGGTTATCTATCGTGGAGAAGCGCAATGACACCTTTTCATTTCACCGCCGGTAAGCTTCCGCTGCTGGTCAGCATCCCGCATGCGGGTACCCAGTTAACGCCTGAAGTGGATGCCGGATTGAGCGACGCGGCACGCGGCCTGCCGGATACCGACTGGCACATTCCGCTGTTGTACGATTTTGTGCGTGATCTGGGGGCCAGCGTGCTGATTGGCCACTACTCCCGTTTTGTCATCGACCTGAATCGTCCGGCGGATAATCAGCCGCTGTATACCACCGCGACGACAGGGCTGTACCCAGAGACGTTATTTGATGGTACGCCGACCTTCGCCGAGGGGAAAACGCCCAGTGCCGCCGCGCGTCAGGGTTATCTCGATAATATCTGGCAGCCGTATCACCAGCAGATCCAGCAAGAGCTGGCGCGACTGAAAGCTGAACACGGTTATGCGCTGCTGTTTGACGCCCACTCCATTGCCTCAGTGATTCCGCGCTTGTTTGATGGTCAGTTGCCGGATATCAACATTGGCACCAACAGCGGTGAGAGTTGCTCTGGCGCGGTAATCGAAGCGATCAAGGATGTCTGTGCCGCGCAAAGCGATTACAGCTGGGTCGTCAACGGACGTTTCAAAGGCGGCTATATCACGCGTGCCTACGGTCAGCCGCAGCAGGGTGTACAGGCCGTTCAGCTCGAACTGGCGCAACTGAATTATATGGATGAAACGCCGCCGTTTGCCTGGCAGCAGGATCGCGCCGCGCAGCTGCAGAAAGTGCTAAAACCAATGATGCAGGCGTTTTTACAGGCCGGGAAGCCGCGCTAATCGCCTGAGTCGTAGGGCAAGACGTCATGCTTGCCAGGGCTAATTTGCATCAGGCTGCCACCTTCGAAGGGTGGCAGTTTTTGATCGGTGTTACAGTGCAAACTCATGTCACGCGCCATACCCATCTCGCTTCCATCTAAACCCTGACATCCCCATAACAGTGCAATCGCGCCCCAAAAATGTGCACCCATACGTCCACATCGTAACCATTCCCTGATTCTACCGCTTCTGCCGACCTGGCACACCGCTTGCTAGGTTGTATGTACAAGTAAAGACCACGTGGTAATTATCACTTTTTATTCTGGCTGGCTCACAAAAAGCTTATGCCGACAATGATCTGCCGCAAGCTAACTTGTATATACATGAAATGTCATCTGCGCTGTATCAGCCAACAGAGACAGCCAATTCGATTAATGACCAGGAGAAGCCGCATGACGCACCGCGCCCCGATTCGCCGTTTTTGCCTCACGACCCTGTTTGCCAGCCTGATGATCAGCGGGATGGCTGTGCAGGCGAAAGAGTGGAAATCGATCACCATCGCTACCGAAGGCAGTTATGAACCCTGGAACCTGACGCTGCCGGGCGGCAAGTTAGGTGGCTTTGAACCTGAACTGATGGAAGACCTGTGTAAGCGCATGGGCATCCAGTGCAAGCTGGTGGTGCAAAACTGGGACGGCATGATCGCCGGACTGAATGCTGGCAAATATGACGTGATCATGGATGCGATTGTCATTACGCCGGACCGCAAAAAAGTGGTGAATTTCACCGTGCCTTACGCGTCCACACCGGCCACCTTTATCACCACCAAAGACAGTCCGCTGATGCCTGCCGATCACAACATCATCAAGCTGCATGATGATGAGAAGGAGATCAACACGGCGATTGCCCCTCTGAAAGCGGCGTTAAAAGGCAAAACCATTGGCATCGCGTCCGGCACGGTTTACACGCCATTTATTGATAAGTACTTCAAAGATGTCGCCGACGTGCGTGAATACACTTCCTCAGCAGATGCGATTCTCGATCTTCAGGCGGGGCGTATTGATGCGGTATTCGACGATGTAACCTTCGCCCAATCGATGCTGGCGCGCAAAGAGAACAGCAACCTGACCTTCAGTGGCCCGCAGTTGGGTGGCCCGATCTGGGGTGAGGGCGAGGCGATGGGCGTGCGCATGGCTGACAACGATCTGAAGGCCAAACTCGACGAGGCCATTAAAGGCGCACTGGCCGATGGCACCGTGAAAAAGCTGAGTGAGAAGTGGTTTAAAACTGACGTAACCCCGTAAGTGAGGTGAAAGATGATGAGCCTGCTGAGTTTTGGTGCTGATGGCTGGGGCCGCCTGATTTTGGGGGCTGCCTTCACCACGCTGCTGCTGTCGCTGGCGGCGCTGATGATTGGCGCAGTGGTCGGTTCTGGCGTGGCGGCAGCGAAACTGTCGCCACAGCGCTGGGTTCGCTGGTTGGGTGAAGCCTATTCCACGGTGTTTCGCGGCATCCCGGAACTGCTGGTGATCTACCTGTTCTATTTTGGCGGATCGGGCCTGATTACCCTCGTTGGGCAGATGTTCGGTGCGGATGGCTTTATCGAAGCGCCACCGTTCCTGATTGGTGCACTGGCAATCGGGCTCATCTCGGGATCCTATCAAGGTGAAGTGTATCGTGCGGCACGTCTGGCGCTGGCCAAAGGCGAAGTGGAAGCCGCAGTGGCGATTGGCATGCCGCGCTGGCGCATCGCACAGCGCATTTTGCTGCCGCAGATTGTGCGCTATGCGCTGCCGGGCATGTCGAATGTCTGGCAGATGAGCCTGAAAGATTCGGCGCTGGTGTCGGTGACTGGCATCGTTGAGCTGATGCGCGCCAGCCAGGTGGCGGCGGGTTCCACGCGCGATTACTTCACCTTCTATCTGATTGGCGGTGGCTGCTATCTGGTGCTGACGCTGCTGTCTAATCATGCATTCCGTCGGGCAGAATCCCGCCTCGGACGCGCATGGCAAAGTCGCACTGCGGCACAGCACTAAGGAGCAGCAGTATGATTGATTTCGCCTTTCTGACTGACACTTTCCTCAAGCTAAGCGCAGCGTTGCCGGTAACGCTGGGGCTATTTATCAGTGCATTTCTCTGTGGTGGCATTCTCGCCATCGGGATTCTGTCACTGCGCATGAGTCGCTGGCGGGTGCTGAGCGGCTTTGCGCGCGGCTATATTCTGGTGTTTCGCGGCTCACCGCTGCTGATTCAACTGTTCTTGATCTATTACGGATTGGGCCAGTTTGGGGTGATCCGCCATAGCTTTGTCTGGCCATTCCTGCGCGAGCCGTTTACCTGCGCCGTGCTGGCACTGTCGCTGTGTACGGCGGCTTATACTGCGGAGATCTTACGTGGTGCTTTGCTGGCGGTGCCGCCCGGCCAGGTGGAAGCCGGGCTGGCCTGCGGCATGTCGCGCTGGCTGCTACTGCGTCGCATCATCGCGCCCATCATGCTGCGTTATGCTCTGCCGGCTTATTCCACCGAAGCGATTTTGCTGGTGAAGTCCACGGCGCTGGCCAGCCTGGTCACCGTATGGGATGTCACTGGTGTGGCGCAGCAGATCATTCAGCGTACCTATCGCACCATGGAAGTGTTTATCTGCGCCGCCGCCATTTATCTGATCCTGAACTTCATTATCGTCCAGCTTTACGCGTTGTTAGAACGCCGTTTAACCCCGGTGCATCGCGTTGAAAAAAAGCCGTTACCCGTCGTTAAACCGCTTGCCGGAGAGTGATATGCAATCCACGTCCCCCGTAACCTTAAGCGCCACCGATATTCATAAATCCTTTGGCGCGATGGAAGTACTGAAAGGCATTTCGCTGCAGGCGCACCAAGGCGATGTCATCTCGATTCTCGGTGCCAGCGGCTCGGGTAAAAGTACCTTATTGCGCTGCATCAATCTGCTGGAAACGCCGGATGCTGGCGTGGTGAGCGTCGGTGGTGAAACGATTGAGATGAAGCGCCATGCGCGTGGCCATCAGCTGGCGGCCAACCCAAAACAGATTGAGCGTTTGCGCTCGCGTCTGGGCATGGTGTTCCAGAGTTTTAACCTGTGGTCGCATATGACGGTGCTGCAAAACGTGATTGAAGGACCGCACTATGTTCTGAAGCGCGATAAGAAAAGCTGCATTGCCCAGGCGGAGCAGTTGCTGGATCGCGTTGGCCTGTTGAACCGCAAAGATTTCTACCCGGCACAGCTCTCCGGCGGCCAGCAGCAGCGAGTGGCGATTGCCCGTGCACTGGCGATGGATCCGGAGGTGATGCTGTTTGATGAGCCAACTTCGGCGCTCGATCCGGAGTTGGTGGGCGAAGTATTAAAAGTGATGCGCAGCCTGGCGGAAGAGGGGCGCACCATGCTGGTGGTGACCCACGAAATGGGCTTTGCGCGTAATGTTTCCAACCGCGTGGTGTTTATGCATCAGGGGACCATTGATTGTCAGGGGACGCCGGAAGAGATGTTTGGCGCACAGGGCTCGCAGCGCTTTAAGCAGTTTATCTCCAGCCATCAGAGCCATCACACGGAGCAACCAGCATGACGTTAGTGTGGGGCGATGAAACGCTTTCCTGGCAGGATGTGGTGCAGGTGGCGCGGCACAATGCCGAACTGACGTTAAGCGCCAGTGCCTGGCAGCGTATTGCTCTGGGGCGTGAGATCGTCGAGCTGATTGTGGCCAGCGGTCATATCGCTTATGGCATCAATACCGGATTGGGGGCGCTGTGCAATATTACCTTGCCGGAAGAACAGCTGAGTCAGCTGTCGCGCAATACGCTGTTGAGTCACGCTTGTGGTGTCGGGCCGCTGCTGACGCGTGAACAGGTGCGCGCCATCCTGTGTGCGGCGATTGCGAACTACAGCCACGGTAAATCGGGCGTGTCGGTGGCGCTGGTGCAGCATTTGCTGGCGCTGCTGAATCATCAGATTACGCCGCAGGTGCCGTCGCAAGGTTCTGTGGGTTACCTCAGCCATATGGCGCATATTGGGCTCGCGCTGATTGGCGTGGGCGATGTTGAGTATCAGCAACAGATCGTGCCTGCCGGGCAAGCGCTGACGCAGGCCGGGTTAACACCTTATCGACCCGGTGCCAAAGAGGGCTTGAGCCTGGTGAACGGTACGCCGTGCATGACCGGGTTGTCTTGCCTGGCACTGGATGATGCGGCGCGGCTGTTGGATTGGGCTGACGTGACCGGCGCGATGAGTTTTGAGGCGCTGCGTGGCCAGTTAGTGGCATTTGATGCAGAAGTGATTGCACTGAAAGCCAGTCCTGGCATGCAGGAGAGTGGCCTGCGTTTGCGTCAGTTGCTGAGCGATAGCCCGCTGCTGGCAAAAAGCGTGGGCGTGCGCACGCAGGATGCGTTGAGTTTACGCTCGATGCCGCAGGTGCACGGTGCCAGCCGCGATCAGTTTGATCACGCCGCGCGACAGGTGAATACCGAGTTGAATGCCTGTACCGATAATCCTTTGGTATTGGGCACCGTGGATAACTGGCGTGTGGTGTCGCAGGCCAATCCGCATGGTGAATCGGTAGCGATGGCGGCTGATGTTTTGGCCATTGCCATGGCGGAAATTGGCAGTATTGCTGAGCGGCGCCTGGATCGTTTAGTGAATCCACTGGTCAGTGGTTTACCTGCGTTTCTGGTGGCGCAGCCGGGCGTGAATTCCGGCATGATGATTGCCCAGTATGTGGCGGCATCGTTGTGCGCAGAGAACCGTCAGCTGGCACAACCGGCGGTGCTGGATAATTACGTGACCTCGGGTTTGCAGGAAGATCATCTTAGCCTGGGTACCGGGGCCGCGCTTAAGTTGCTGAAACTGGTAGGGAACGTATGGCAGATTCTGGCGATTGAGTATTTGCTGGCTGCGCAGGCGCTGGATTTTCATGGCGAGGCGGAGTTGGCGGAAGGTACGAAACAGGCGTTGCGCCGTTTGCGGGCAGTGGTGGCGAACTGGCAGGAAGACCGCTGGCTGGCACCGGAAATTGCCCGGGCGGTTCAGGTGATGAAAAACGGTGCTAGCTGAGTGCTCTTAAGCGATGCTGAACTGCTGAACTGCTGAACTGCTGAACTGCTGAACTGCTGAACTGCTGAACTGCTTAACTGCTTAACTGCTTAACTGCTTAACTGCTTAACTGCTTAACTGCTTAACTGCTTAACTGCTTAACTGCTTAACTGCTTAACTGCTTAACTGCTTGGTGCGTGTAAGGTGCGTGTAGGTGCGGGCCGTAGCACCTCTGCTGCCGCCGGGCAGTCCTCGCGCCGCTGACGCGGTGCCCTCGGCTTCCACGTCGTGCCTACGGATCGTTCGGGGATCGACCATCCCTGGTCGGCCCCGAACTGATCCACGCATCCCTGCGTGGATCTCCTGGCCCAACGTAAAAGCCTCAGCGCTGCGGATAGCCCTTGCAGCATCAGAGGTGCTACGGCCTCAAAAATTGTGCCCCTTTCAACAGCATTCACTTGCGCTCATCAGCAGACTGGAAGACTTGAATCCCCTCTGCGTGGATCTCCTGGCCCAACGTAAAAGCCTCAGCGCTGCGGATAGCCCTTGCAGCATCAGAGGTGCTAGGCCACTAACACTTGAGCTGTTTTTGGCAACCCGCATTTCAGCCTGCAATCCTAACCTATGTTTCAAACTGAATTTGAACCGGAACCGCCAGCCTGCAAAAAATTAACCCCGGCGCGCATCCGGGCGCACCAAATCAAACCGCAAATCCTCGCTGATGCCGTAATACGCCGATGGGCCACCGGCTCGCAGAATAGGTTGCGCCTTTGCGGTCTGGTAGATGCCATCTTCCAGCAGCGTCTCATCAATATGGATCGCCACCACTTCACCCAACACCAGCCAACTCTCCAGTTCAGTGCCTTGCACATCTTGCAGACGAATCAGCTGAGTCAGACGGCACTCAAAATTCACCGGGCTCTCTGCCACCATGCTGACGTTGACGTGCGAGGCGGCAATTGGGGTCAATCCCGCCAGCGCAAACTCATCCTGCTCGGGCGGCACTGACGCAGAACTTTCATTCATCGCTTCGGCGAGCGGACGAGTGGCCAGATTCCAGACAAACTCTTTGCTCTCACTGATATTGCGTACGCTGTCTTTCCAGCCGCTGCTGGCGAAACCGATGATGGGGGGATGATAGTTAAAACAGTTGAAGAAACTGTAGGGTGCCAGGTTGCGCTGGCCACTGGCGCTCAGCGAACTCACCCAGCCGATAGGGCGGGGACCAACAATAGCGTTCAGCGGATCGTGTGGTAAACCATGCCCGCTTCGTGGCTGATAAGTATAACGTTGTCGCATTAGCGCTCCTGGCTTGTCTGATAAACTTCACACCACAACGGTGTCATGGCATCCCAATCACGGTTATCAGGAAAGGGATGACCTTAATGTCCGCCTGGCTGTAGCACGAATTATTTGGGACTCAATTTGGGGATATTAGATTTAAATGCAATACAGATAATCGTGTAAGCGGATTGTGCGATGCCGCCATCCAGCGTATCTTACGCCCGCGCTACTTTCCGGAGAATCTATGAACAAGCCAACCGCCACCTCGCCATTCCATCCCCGTAATCGCCATCAGGGCCGTTATGATTTTGCTGCTCTGACCGCCGCCCATCCGCCGCTGGCGGTGAAAGTGCGTCCAAATGGCTACGGCGAGCTGTCGGTAGATTTTGCCGATCCTGAAGCAGTGATGCTGCTCAATCAGGCGCTGATCAAACTGTTTTATAACCTGAACTGGCAGCTACCGGAAGGCTACCTAACACCACCCGTACCAGGTCGTGCTGACTATGTGCATGCGCTGGCTGATTTGCTGGCCAGCGACAACGGCGGCAAAGTGCCACGCGATGTCGATATTATGGATATCGGTTGCGGTGCCAACCTCATCTATCCGCTAATCGGACACGCGGAATACGGTTGGCGTTTCACCGGTACGGATATCACGGCTGAAGCGATTACCGCTGCTAACCAGATTGTCGCCAGCAATCCCGGCTTACAACGCGGTGTGCGCCTGCGTCGTCAGAAAGACGATTCCGCCATTTTCGCCGGTGTGGTGCACAAAAATGAGCGCTACCATGCGGTGCTGTGTAACCCACCGTTCCATGCGTCGGCACAGGAAGCGGCGATGGTGGGTCAGCGTAAAACGCGTAATCTAGGCTTAGGTAAAAATGCACCACTCAACTTTGGTGGTCAGCATAAGGAACTGTGGTGCGAGGGCGGAGAACGTCAGTTCGTGGGTAAGATGATCGACGAGAGTGTGGCTTACGCGGATCGTATTGTCTGGTTTACCTCACTGGTTTCGCGCAAAGAGAACCTGCCTGCGCTGCGTGATCAGTTGCGCGATCTCGATGTTGAGGAAGTGCGAATCATTGAGATGGCACAGGGGCAGAAACAGAGCCGCTTTATCGCCTGGACTTTCCTGCCGCCCGCTGCGCGCACTAAACGCCTCGTGCGCTGATTCAACGGGCGTGGAGGCCTTATTTCTCTGGGTGTAAAATATGGAGGCGGGTTCTGGCCCGCCCATTTGATCACTTGCGCTAAGTCGTACCGCCTTGTGTTTGCAGTCCGCATTGAAATGAGCCCTGGCAATGTCCCACTTCAGTTCTCGCGCTGAATTTAGCGATCGCAATCGGCACCGGTTAGACGGCAGGTGCGAGTTCCGGCCCCGTCATGCAGGCGCGGAATCTGACAACCCGGTGCCGTCCCTGTGTGATGCTACGATGGATTGGGCGGCGGCAGTGCTGCCAGCGTAGCCGCCGAAGCCACATCGTTACCCGTCTGCATCACTTCCACCGTCTGATGCGGCGTTCTAATCCCTGCGGCATCAAAATGCTTCTTCACCTTATCATCCAGCGCAAAACGCACTGTCCACTGCTTCAGCGGTTGGGTGGTGAATGAGACGCGCACGGTAAAGGATTGATTGGTCAAGCCTACCAGTCCGGAAAAACTCGGTTCGCCAATCACCATGCCGCGAATATCCGGATTCTCCAGCAACGCTTTCACCGCCGCCTGCAAGGTCGCATTCACGCGCTCGGTGTCTTCACTGCGGTCTACATCATAGTTGGCGACAAACGAGCCAATACCGCGCACAAAGTTGGCGAAAGTGGTAATCGAAGACCAGGGAATGATGTGATAGGCACCGGTATCCTGTCGCACGCCGACGGAACGAATCGACATGCGCTCCACCGTGCCGGTAATCGGGCCAATGGTCACCAGATCGCCGGTATTCATGCCATTCTCAAACTGAATAAAGATACCGGTGATAATATCCTTCACCAGCGTTTGCGAACCGAATGACACTGCCAGCCCCAGCGCACCGGCACCCGCCAGCAGCGGCGCGATGTTAACGCCCACTTCTGACAGCAGAATCATAATGGTGATGGTGCTGATCACCACCGCCAGCGCGTTACGGAATAGCGTCAGTAAGGTGCGCGTACGTGCGCTGGGCATCGGCCTTCCGTGTGAATCCGAAGCCAGACGGCTTTCGATCAGGCTAGCCAGCAGTGTCCAGCCGATGGCGGAAAGCAGTAAAATCATCACGATACGAATCAGCACATCCACCATTTTCTGCCCGGCTCCCAGCGTGAGCCAGTGCCAGAGATCAAACAGATTCCAGGCATTGAGCAGCAGCAGTAGCGTGGCGAACACGGTGATCACCCGCGCCAGTTTCAGCAGTGCTTTCACCCAGTCATTGACGCGTTTCTGCAGCTCAGGATAGTTGCGACGCAGATCCGGCGACAGCGTGAGCGTTTTGCCAATCCAGCGCGTCAGCATGCCAGAAACCAGTGCAGCGATAACAATAATCGCCATGCTGCGTACCGTGGCCGACATCATAAACTTCAGGCTGTCACCCGGATTGAAGATCGAGAACAGGAACAGCGCGATAAAGTAGGCGCTCGCCAGCCAATGCCACACCATGCCGAAGGCGCGGATAAACAAGGCAAAGAAGCTCATACTGCGATCGGCCAAACGCGATAATTCATCGTGGATGTTGCGTCGATTGCGGAAAATCAACCACAGCGCCCAGCCGGTCATAATGCACATGATCAGCATATTCACCAATGCAGCGATTTGCATATTGACCTGATTGCCGACGATCGGCACCACCACCAGCAAGCCATAACCAATGGTGCCGCTGAGCCAGCTGAGACGCGTGTTCCAGTATGCGGCGCGTGCATCGGAAAGATGAAAGAAGCGCAGTGTGGGGAAGCGTGGGCAGAATATCAATCGCAACACCGCTTTGAAAAACTCAATCAACGCGAAGGCATTGAGGAACAGCCCCTGCTGATAGGCAATGGTGCGGTTGTTGTTGTGGTAGTTATCACTGATGATCTGACCCACAAACAGCGTCAGCGCCAGAAGCAGTAAGTCGAGCAGAAAAGCGACGACGATGGTGACAGGAAGATGCAGCCACTTGGTGCGTTCCAGATTATGATTGCGCCCCCAGCGGCCCATGCGCTGCCACACGGGATACATCAACAGCCGCGTGAACCAGTAAAAAGCAAAAACGGCAGCGGCGAGCCCGGCGAAATACCTCAGTGCATTGAAGAAGGTTTGCTGATTAAAGGATTTGTGCGGCGCGTTAACGATGTTGTCGTGCAAACGGACAAACTGCGAGGCAACGGCGCCCCCGTATTCGCGTGTGACGTTGGTGACGCTCTCCAGTACCGTGGGATCTTCCTGCTCAGCCTGCGGTGGTGCCAGGACGGGTTGTTCATTGTTGGCTTTACTGGTGGCGGCCTGACGCAGCTGATCGATCAATTCCTGACGCGAATCGTTATTCTCCAGAATATTCGCCAGCGCGGCATAAGCGGCTTTTTTATCTTCCAGCGTTGGCTCTGCTTCAGCGGTGGTGTTGGCAGCGGGCGTTGACGTTTGTTGAGCGGCGACGGCGGCCTGCGGCAGATTGACCGCGTTTGCGGTGGGAACGAGGAACAGACAGAGCAGCATCCATATGGTGAGGCACCATGATGGGCGGGCAAACGACATGACCTTCTCCTTGAGCAACGCGCAACGGCACAAGAGAAAAAGTATAGTCAGTGATGGAAGGTGAAGATTCTGAAAGGAAAATTCTTTACGGAAGAAGAGGCGGCTTTACAGCCGCCTCGTCATTTATGATACGTGCTGCAGGAACTCACGCAGACGATCGCTCGGTGGGTTGGTGATCAACTCATCCGGATTGCCATCTTCAGCGATGGTGCCTTTATCAATGAAGATCAGACGCGAAGCCACTTTCTGAGCGAAGCCCACTTCGTGCGTCACAATCACCATCGTCATGCCTTCTTCAGCCAGATCCTGCATCACCTTGAGCACTTCATGGCGCAGTTCTGGATCGAGTGCAGAGGTTGGCTCATCAAACAGCATCATTTTCGGCTTCACCGCCAGTGCACGGGCGATGGCGACACGCTGCTGCTGACCACCAGACAGTTCGGCTGGGAAGTGGTGCGCACGCTCGGCGAGGCCGACTTTACCTAACAGTTCACGCGCCAATTTCTGTGCGTCGTCCTTTTTAGCACCGCGCACGCGAATTGGGCCGAAAGCCACGTTGTCCAGCGCACTCATCTGTGGGAACAGATGGAACTGCTGGAACACCATACCGGCTTCCTGGCGAATCAGACGCTCATCGACTTTAGGATCGTTAACTTTCATGCCATCAACAATCAGGTCACCGGTAGTGATCTCTTCAAGCTTGTTGATGCAGCGCAGCAGGGTCGATTTACCTGAGCCAGATGGCCCGATAATCACCACCACTTCACCCTGATTGATCTTCAGGTTAATGTCGTGCAGGACTTTGGTCTGGCCGAAGTTTTTAGAGACGTTTTTAAATTCAATCACAGGATTTTCACCTTCTTCTCAATACGGCGCAGTACAAAGCTCAACACCAACGTAATAACCAGATAGATAATCGCAACGGCACTCCAGATCTCCAGCGCGCGGAAGTTTCCGGCGATGATTTCCTGACCCTGACGGGTCAGTTCCGCCACGCCGATCACGATAAACAGCGAGGTATCTTTGATACTCACGATCCACTGGTTACCGAGCGGTGGCAGCATACGACGCAGTGCCAACGGCATGATGACGTAACGCAGGGTTTCACGACGGGAAAGACCCAGCGCCAGGCCTGCTTCACGGAAGCCTTTGTTGATCGACAGCACGGCACCACGCGTGATTTCCGCGATATAGGCACCGGAGTTAATCATGATGGTGACCACGGCAGCGGTAAACGGATCGATACGTAGGTCCGGGAAGGCCATCGGCAAGGCGAAGTAAATAAACATTACCTGCACCACGATTGGCGTACCGCGAATCAGCTCGATGAACACCAGTGCGATGTTATTGGCTATCCATCCACCGTACGCGCGTGCGAAGCCGGCGACTAAACCAATGATTAACCCGCCAATTAAGCCGAGTACGGAAATTATCAGGGTCATTTTGGCGCCTTCGATCAAAATCGGCAGGGCTGGCCAAATGACGCTCCAGTCAAACTCCATGGTGTAACTCCAAAATCTGTTGCAATGGAAATGTAAAAAGCAGGGAGACGAAGCTCCCTGCTGGAAAAAATCGGCTTAGGCCGGAATTATTTTGGCTCGCTGCCGAACCATTTTTTATAAATTGTATTGTACGTGCCGTTGTCGCGCAGGGTTTTCAGCGCGCCATTAATCTGATTACGCAGCTCATCACTGCCTTTTGGCAAGGCGATGCCATACTGCTGAGCTTCGATAGACTCACCAACCGCTTTGAAGCGACCTTTACCGGCGGTGTGGATGAAGTACAGGATGTTTGGCGTGTCGTGCAGCACGGCGTCAGCACGGTTGGTGCCCAACTCCATATAAGCGTTGTCGATGTTCGGGAACTGACGAAGATCTTTAGACTTGATGTGCGCTTTTGCGTAATCAACAGAACCGGTACCGCTCTTCACCGCAACCACTTTGCCGTTCAGATCGTCGATGCCTTTGATGTTGTTTTCGTTCTCACGCACCATCACCAACAGACCACTTTTGTAATAGCCGTCAGAGAAGTCGATGGCTTTTTTGCGCTCGTCGGTAATGGTGATACCGGCCAGAGCCACGTCAACGTTTTTGGTTTGCAGTGCTGGGATGATACCGCTGAAATCCATTGGCTTCAGGGTGTAATCCAGCTTCAGTTCTTTGGCGATAGCGGCCCACAGGTCGATATCGAAACCAACATATTCGTTACCCTGTTTGAATTCAAAAGGAACGAATGCGGTGTCGGTCGCAACAACCAGTTTCTTATCTGCTGCAGTGGAAGAAAGCGAGAAGGCCAACGCCAGCGCGGCCACGGAGACTTTAATCAAAGACTTCATCATTATTTTCCTTATTACCCTTCAGACCTGATGGCCTGATGTACGGCTATTCATATGAAAAAATTATGCCAACTTTTCATTTCGGTCGAAATCAGCAGGATGCAGGGCCTGGCTGAAGCGATTTTGCTGTAGTTGAAAAGTCTGCACTAATATGGGTCACCAAAATAGTGCATCGTGCTGTTGTGGTGCAGGCACAGTGTGCACCAAGGGCTTAGCAAGGGAAAGGTAGGATTAAGAATTTGTTAACGACGTCAAAAAAAGCACCAAAATGTTACAGACATAAAAAAAGGCGGGATAACCCGCCTTCGCTGTAACTGACATTATTCGATGTTGGATTCGATGAACCACAGGAATTTATCCAAATCACGCGATGCCGCCGTGAAAATGTCTGCAGTGTCTTCATCGCTTACTTCACTAATGGCCTTACGCGTATCGTTCGCAACAATCGCGTAACGATCGGCCAGCGCTTTCAGATGATCCTGAACGGTGTGGATGTTGAGCGGATAGCTTTTCAATGGCGTCTTGTCGTTGACGATCTGAGTGGTACCCAGCGCCACGCCGCCGAGCTGTACAACACGCTCTGCAATGGTGTCCTGATGATCGGTGATGGCAGTACGGAAGCCATCCAGCATTTCGTGCACACCGATAAAGTTGGCACCACGCATGTTCCAATGCGCCTGCTTGGTGATCAGTGACAGATCAATAAACTCCACTACCAGACGGTTGAGCACCTCGATGGTCGCTTTCTTATCGCTATCAGCAACATCATTACGGGTGTAAATGAGATCAGACGATTTAGTTTTAACCAGTTTTGCGGTACTCATCATTAATATCCTCTAATTGATGGTTGTCCTAATCAAGCACGGGAATAAGTATAGCAGCAGTTTTCGGCTGTGCCGGATTGTTTAAACCGATGACAGGAATAGATAAACCTTCATGTTGTGCGGGATTTGAGCGTTTTAAATATTTTGCATTCATAACAATGATTTACACTGCGTGTTAATTGCTTTTCAATGATGTTGCAAAATAATAATAAAACCGAAGATGGTGATGAGAAAAAAGAGAATGAGAATGCTTATATATTCAGCCTGCAGCTTAACAGGCTGAATTTGGCATTATTTATTGCGGGTTATTAATATCCACTTCGCTTATTTTGGCACTCTTCTGTTTCATGGTGAGTGTCGAACCCGCCGACGCGGCGATAATCGCCAGCAGCGCGATCCACTGCTTCAGCGTTAGCAGCTCACCGAGGAACAACATCCCTGAAAGTGCGGCCATCGCGGGTTCCAGACTCATCAGCGTGCCAAAGATGCGAGCCGGCAAGCGGGTTAAGGCCATCATCTCCAGTGAATAAGGAATGGCACTGGAGAGCAGGGCGATAATCAGCGCCAGTGGCAGTATTTCCCAGTGCCAGATGCCGGGCGCAGCAAAAGTTAACCCGAGGGGGACGAAGATCACTGAGGCGATCAACGATCCCATGGCAACCGTCGCTGGACCATGTTCCGCACCGGCGCGTTGCCCCGCCAGAATATAGACCGCCCAACAGGCACCTGCTCCCACGGCTAATAGCGCACCCAGCGGATCGATATGGCTGATGCCATCACCAATCGGCAGTAGAAACCACAAACCGGTAACCGCCAGCAGTACCCACAGGAAATCGAGGGGACGTCGCGCACCGGCCAGCGCCAGGGTTAAAGGACCCAGAAATTCCAGCCCAACCGCCACGCCCAGCGGCACGGTGCGGATCGATAGATAGAAGAGATAGTTCATACAACCGAGCGCCAGACCGTACATCAAGAGCGGTTTACGCTGTGCGCGGGTAAAACGTAAACGCCACGGCTTAAAGATGACGCACAAAATCAGGGTGCCCAGTCCGAGACGCAATGCGGTGATGCCCGGAGCCCCTACGGTAGGAAACAGTGATTTTGCCAGGGAAGCACCGCCCTGAAGCGAGAGCATGGCAATCAGTAGCACGGCAATCGGAAACAAAACCGGGGCCATTTTGGCGTTCGTCTGAGGCGTAGACATCCTGTAATTCAATCCCGTAGTGATTAACAACACAGCAACAAAACGCCAGTGTAAAGGAATCTTAAGGAAATAAGGAGGTGTGTAAGAGGGAAAATAAATGCTGCGACAGCCTGGGAAATAACCGTTTTTCGGGCCATTTAAGTAAAGAAATGTCAGGTTAGTTTAGGAATATCCTTAAAGGCATTTTTTATAGCACGAAATATTATTGCAGGAAGATGACGCTTTTTATAAGTAAAATGAATGACATAGGAAGCTTCATTAACTTTCTGTTACACCAAACAATCTGTTAGACAACAAATAGCGGGCAGAGTTTCTTGCTAATTTTTGTTATATTTTCAGCGTTGTCAGGAGAGAAGTATATTCACATTTGAGGTGGTTTATGAAAAAAATTGCATGTCTTTCAGCACTGGCTTGTGTACTGGCAGTTTCAGCAGGTTCAGCCATGGCGCAGAGCACCGTTTCTGCTGGTTACGCGCAGAGCGATTATCAGGGCGTTGCTAACAAAGCAAACGGCTTCAACCTGAAATACCGTTACGAAGATGGTACTAACCCACTGGGTTGGATCGGTTCTTTCACCTACACCGAAAAAGACCGCACTGACGCTGGCGTTTACAACAAAGGCCAGTACTACGGCATCACCGGTGGTCCTGCTTACCGTCTGAACGACTGGGCAAGCATCTACGGCGTGGTCGGTATCGGTTACGGTAAGTACCAGGCGAATGACGCAGCTGCACAGTCTAAATCTGACACCAGCGATTACGGTTTCTCCTACGGCGCAGGCATGCAGTTCAACCCAATCCAGAACGTTGCTGTTGACGTGGGTTACGAGCAGAGCCGTATCCGTAGCGTAGACGTAGGCACCTGGATTGCTGGCGTAGGCTACAGCTTCTAAGTTTTTGCTTAGACCAGAGTTGCACAAGAAACGGCCCATTATGGGCCGTTTTTTTATGCCTATTTTTGCGGGGCAGGAGGAAGGGTCGCGCGGATCTTTTTCACCTGATCGGCCGTTACCGGTGCCGCTTTATTACCCCATCCATTGCGGATGAAGTTAGCGACATCAGCGACCTGCTGATCATCCAGGCGCCAGGCGAAATCTGGCATGGTGAAACCGGTCGGCGCCTGTTGCGTAATCGCACGCTGACCGCCTTTCAAAATGACACTGATCACTGATGACGGGTCTTCACTCAGCAAGGCCGGATTATGCGCCAGCGCCGGGAAGGTACTGGCATAGCCTTTACCGTCCGTACGATGGCAGGCAGCACAGTTATCCACGTAAACCTGCGCGCCTGGCTGGCTGACATCCCCTTTGAACAGCGCTTGCGACGTCGCATCGCTGGCCTGTGGTGCAGCGGTGTTATCCGCAGCCGGTAAAGACTTCAGATAGACGGCAATCGCATTCAGATCTTCATCACTGAGGTACTGAGTACTGTGTGCAATCACATCCGTCATCGAACCAAAGGCAGCGCCTTGCTTATTCGCGCCGGTTTTCAGGAAGAGGGCGATATCTTGTTCGGACCAGCTGCCTAAACCCGCTGCCGGGCTGGCGGTCAGGTCTGGCGCATGCCAGCCTTCCAATGTGCCGCCGGTCAGATAGCCTTTGCTGTTCTGATCCATGGCTTTCTCCTGGAAGCCGATGCCACGAGGAGTGTGGCAGGAGCCACAGTGACCGAGCCCCTGCACCAGATAAGCACCGCGTTGCCACTGTGCCGATTGACCGGCAACCGGAGCGTAAGTGCTGTCGTCGGCAAAGGTCCAGCGCCAGAACGCCAGCGGCCAACGCATGCTGAGCGGCCAGGGGATATCACTTTTGTGATTCTCCTGGCTTACCGGTTTCACACCCTGCATAAAGTAGTCATACAACGCGTGCATATCACTGTCGCTGATTTTGGCATATGACGGGTATGGCATAGCCGGATAGAGCGAACTGCCCTCTTTGGCGACACCCCCGCGTACCGCTTTGACGAAGTCGTCGTAGCTGTAGTCACCAATACCGTGCGTTTTATCTGGCGTGATGTTGGTGGAGTAAATGGCGCCGATCGGCGTGCTCATTTTGAGCCCACCAGCGAAAGGTTGTCCACCTGCTGCGGTATGGCATGCGGCGCAATCGCCCGCTTTGGCCAGATACTCGCCTTGCTTAACCGAGGCATCGGTCGCGGCCGATGCGGCGTGGCTGATCAGCGCGCCGCTGAGAGCGAAAAAGAGTGTGGAAAATTTCACTATAACGCTCCTTATCAGGCCTGAACCAGCGGACCAGGGTTAGCAAGATAGCGGTTGCGAATCGCATCCGCCGCGAATAATGCGGTGGCACAGACAATCCCGGTGGGGTTGTACGCCAGGTTTTGCGGGAAGCAGCATGCGCCCGTCACGAACACGTTCGGTACATCCCAGCTTTGCAGGAACTTGTTCACCACGCTGGTACGCGGATCGTCGCCCATCACAGCACCACCTGTGGTGTGCGTTGATTGGTAAGGGCGGACATCGTAATGGCTGTTGAGCGTTTTGAAGCCCACTTCATAGTGCTTAGGATTCATCACCTTGACGATCTCCTCGGCTTTATCTTTGATGAAGTTGGTCATCTTCAGCTCGTTCTGCTGCCAGTCGAACGTCATACGCAGCAATGGTTGGCCGTAGATATCACGGTACGTAGGATCAAGGTCTAGATAGCACTGCTTATACGGCATCACTGAACCGGACGAGCCGACGTTCATGTTGTGCAGATAATTATCTTTGATGGCCTGTTTCCAGCCGGAACCCCAGCGCGGCGCATCTTTAGGGATGCCCATCTGCTGGATGGGACGTCCGCCGGAGAAGGCTGCCGAAATGGTGGCACCGCCAACAAAGCCGACTTTGCTGTGATCGAAGTTTTCTGCATTGAAATCATCGATAACGGTAGAGGTTGCACCGGTTGCCGCAAACGGATTGAACCAGTTGTCGTTGTCATAAAACAGCTTGATGCCGCCGGTCATCTGGTAGGCATAGTTCCTGCCCACTACGCCGTCACCGGTTTGTGGATCATATGGCTTACCGATTTTTGACAGCAGCAGTAAGCGCACATTGTGCAGCTGGAAGGCGCTGAGGATCACCAGGTCAGCCGGTTGCTCGACTTCGTTACCTTGCGCATCGATATAGGTTACGCCGGTGGCTTTTTTGCCGCTGCTGTCGGTATTAACGCGAATCACGTGCGCCTGAGTGCGTAACTCAAAGTTACTAAACGGTTTCAGAGCAGGGATAACACAGCTTTGCGGTGAACCTTTGGAATAATTGAAGCAACCGAAGCGTTCGCAGTAACCACAGTAGTTACACACGCCAAGCTGCACGTTGTAAGGGTTTGTCCAGGCTTCGGTACAGTTAGCGGCGGGACATTCGAACGGATGATAGCCGAGTTGTTTCGCTGCTTTGGAGAACAGTTCGCCAGCATACAACGTCTCGAGCGGCTTAGTGGGATAGCCATTTTTACGTGGGGATTCGAACGGGTTACCCCCTTCGACTTTTTCACCGTTGAGATTACCAACCTGACCCGCCGCACCGCAAATTTTCTCAAACTTATCGAAGTAGGGTTCCATCTCGTCATAAGTGAATGGGTAATCCTGCACCGTCATGTCTTTCGGAATGAAATCAGCCCCGTATTTTTCGATGACCGTGCTGCGCATTTTCAAGTCAGCTTCCAGCGGACGCCAAAGCTGACCGTTCCAGTGCGTACCGGCACCGCCCACGCCATCACCGGGCAGGAAGGAACCGAAGCGACGATATGGCAGCGCGGTTTCCTGCGTGGTATGGCGAACCGTCACGGTCTCTTTCGAGGCGTTTTGGAACAGTTTTAAACGAATGCCGTAAGTCAGTTCATCGGCAATACGCGGATAGGAGAAGTCGGGGTAGGTATCGCGATTTTCGCCGCGCTCCAGTGCCACTATATTTAAACCAGAACTGGCCAGTTCCATCGCCATGAGCGAACCGGTCCAGCCGAACCCGACGATGACCACATCGACGGGCGCTTTTTTTACTGCCGCCATTACACGCTCCTTTTACTGGAAATGCTGACTGGGCCAAGGGGGTAGGGTTTATTAGGCTGCTGTACGGTATCGACGAAATCCGCACGTGCACCGGGAAAACCAATCATTTTCCACGAGGCCAGCGTTTGGTTGCCGCCGTGAATCGGATCGGCGAGATAACCCTCTTTGGCGTTTTCCAGTAGCTGCTCGAAAAACTGCTTGCCGTGAATAGCATCATTACGCAGTTTGTCGGCTTCAAGCGCATGCAGAACCTCTTCCTGCTGCGCCGTTTCCAGTTGATAAAAATCTTTTTGGTACTGCTGCTGACAATGCTGGTCAGCTAAGGCGATGCCTAATCGATAGGTATCGCGTGGCACCAGATGGGATTGGTAACCCATTTCCGGAATCGAATCGGCGAACGGGCCTTGCATGTACCACAGGCGACCATAGCCGTAAGGCAATTCCATCTGCTTATCGATAAACACCTGTACACCTTCACTGACGGCGCCAGGACCGTTGGCGTCGGCGGGAATCAGGCGATCCAGTGCCGCGAGCAGAAATTTCCACTCTTTATCGTTGAAGTAGGCCGGAACATAATCAGATAACACGCCTTGTGGCTTGTCGGCTGCGGGGGAGGAGAGAGAAACCACACCGGTACTGGCTGCGGCGGCGAGGGGAATGAGCGAGAGCGATTTTTGTAAAAATCGTCTCCGGCCCGACGGTTGCTCTTCAGGCTTTTTAAGTGACATTGCTAATCTTCCTTACGAAAAAACCCACCCTGGGTTGATTTTGTTATAAGTATGTAATTTTTTGTTATGAGGAGATTAATCAGACGTCACAATAGGTTGCAAGCTAAAAGTTAGCAGCCTAATCGTTTAAGCGAAGTTGAAGGTAAAGTTATGTCAGTGCCTGAAGCGATTCAGCCACAGTAAGCGCAGGGATTTGGAATTTGTTCAATAACATTAGAAAGAGTGGGACGAAAAAGGTAACAAAATGTGAGATCGTGCAAAGGATCCGTCAGAGAAACGGATCCTGAGAAGGAATTTATGGATGAATCAGCCGCGCCAGATGAGATTGGGGCAGGGGCGCTCGGTCAGCTGTTTGCCGGTCAGCTTTTCAATCAGCATCAGACGCAGGGCAAAGGGCGAGCGTTTAAACAGGCACAGCAGCGATTTCAGCTCAAAAGCCGATTTGCTCTGCTCAACCTGGAAGCATTTGCCACAGTCGAGGCAGTTTTTCATGGTGGTCATGTTCACCTCCCGAATGAATAACGACGTAACAGTAAGCATAAACCTGCGATAAACAGCAGGAAAAGGAGTAGCAGCAGATAGGGTGCGCTCATCATTGCCTCCTAAATAAGCTATTCGCTTACATTACGAACAAAGATAGCACTGGCTATACTCTTTAGCCAACACTATTTAGGAAAAATTTGTGCTTATTTGTGCCTGGTTTACAATGAGCGCAGCCAGGCCCGCACCGCAGGTAAAGTGCGGCAGATAATAAAGAGGAAGCTGAATGAGTCGTCGTGCAAAGAGCGCCACCAATACGCCCCAGGGGCCGCTTAAAGATATAGAGGAGCATGTCGAAGGATTTCGCCAGGTGCGCGAAGCGCATCGACGTGAACTTATTGATGACTACGTAGAGTTAATCTCTGATTTAATTCGTGAATTTGGTGAAGCCCGCCAGGTCGATATGGCCGCGCGCCTTGGCGTTTCACAACCCACCGTGGCAAAGATGTTGAAGCGTTTAGGCACCACGGGTCTGGTGGAACAGGTTCCCTATCGCGGCGTTTTTCTGACGGCTGAAGGTGAAAAGCTGGCTGAAGCGAGCCGTGTGCGTCACCACATTGTGGAAACCTTCTTGCTGGCGCTAGGTGTCAGCCCGGAAACTGCCCGCCGGGATTCAGAAGGTCTGGAACATCACGTCAGTGATGAAACCCTCGCCGTCTTCCAGAAGTTTTACGAGAGCCGCTAACCTACAAGGCCTTACGCCATCATGCCCATCGTACTGCGTTCCTTAATGCGTGATCGTATTTTGCATTTGTTGTTGCTGTTGGGTGTGATTTTATTGCCGCTGGCGGAGTATCGTTGGCCGCAATTGCCTGCCGCCGTTGACTGGCACACCATCATGACACTCACCGGGCTATTGATGCTGACCAAAGGACTGGAAAACAGCGGCTATTTCGATGTGCTCGGCGCACGTCTGGTACAGCGCTTTCAACATGAGCGCACGCTGGCGCTGTTTATGGTCTGTGCCGCAGCGCTACTTTCCACCTTTCTCACCAACGATGTGGCGCTGTTTATTCTGGTGCCGCTGACGCTGACGTTGCGCAAATTCTCGCGTCTGCCGATTTCTCGTCTGATTATTTTTGAAGCGCTGGCGGTGAATGCTGGATCGCTGCTGACGCCAGTAGGCAATCCGCAAAATATTCTGTTGTGGAGTCACGGCACACTCAGCGTGCCAGGTTTTATTCTGCAAATGGCACCGTTGGCTGCGGTATTAATGATCAGCCTGATGGCGCTCACCTGGTGGAGTTTTCCAAAACGAACCATTCAGAAGCATGCGCAAAGCGAAGCGCATCAATGGCAAAAACCGTTGTTTATCATCAGCGTGCTGCTCTATCTGGTGTTTATTGTGGCTTTAGAGCTGAAAATGACCGGATGGGCACTGTTATTGGTGGCAGGCTGCTTCCTGATCATGGCGCGCAGCGTATTGATCAGTATTGACTGGAGCTTGTTACTGGTATTTGTCGCGATGTTCATCGATGTGTTTTTACTGATGCATCTTCCCCTGCTGCAACCGTATTTTGCCGCGATAGGTCATTTAAGCGAAGGGGGGTTATATTTGCTGGCGATCGGTCTTTCACAGGTCATCAGTAATGTGCCGGCAACCATTCTTTTGCTGCAAAAAGTGCCGCCCACCGAGGTGCTCGCCTGGGCCGTCAACATTGGCGGATTCGGCTTGTTGCCGGGTTCACTGGCTAACCTGATTGCGCTGCGTATGGCGCAGGACAGCAAAGTCTGGTGGCGCTTTCACCTGTTTTCTCTGCCCATGCTGGCGTGGTCGATGCTGTGCGGTTGGTTTCTGTTGCACTGGCTACATTAAGGTAGCCAATTTGTCCTGCAGGTGAAGCTGACGCGCTGGTTATTCAGCGCGTTATCGCACTCAGTGGCAGAAAATGCGTTGATTGTTGGGTTGTGTAAAGTTGTACTGGCATTTGTCAATTTTCGATCTAAGGTTAAGTTGACCGTTTTTGCCCGTGGATCGGGATCACAGCCAGCGATGATAACTTATGAGTGATAACCACAATCAGCCGCCCGCTCGCGAGCAGCAGGATGCACAGCACGCTTCAGACTCCAGTCAAGAAAACAACGAACCGCAACGTAAACGCCCCGGCAAAAAGCCCCTGATCATTCTTGCCATCGTGGTCGTGATCATGCTGCTGGTGGGACTGTGGTTCTGGTTTACCACGCGCAATATTGAAACCACGGATGATGCCTTTACCGAAGGCGATGCGGTGACTATTGCGCCGAAAGCAGCGGGTTATGTGGTGAAGCTGCTGGTGAGAGACAACCAGCGGGTGAAGCAGGGCGATTTGCTGGTGGAGATCGACCCGCGCGATACCAGTGCCCAACGCGATCAGGCCAAAGCCCAACTCGGTCTGGCGAAGGCGCAACTGCATCAGGCACAGGCGCAATTAGCGCTGTCTCGCGTGCAGTATCCTGCGCAGCGCGATCAGGCGTTAGCCGATCAAGCAAAAGCTCAGGCCAATCTTTTGAATGCGCAGGCGGATTATCGTCGTCAGCGCGGCGTAGATCCTCGCGCGACTTCCCAACGTAACATCGATACTGCGGCCGCGCAGTTGCGCTCCGCTGAAGCACAAATGCAAAGTGCTAAAGCGCAGGTCGAAGTGGCTTCACAGGTGCAATTGCAGATTCGTCAGCAGGAAACCAATGTGGAGGCGCGCCAGCAGCAGGTTGAGCAGGCGCAGGCACAGCTCAACACCGCCGAACTGAATCTCTCTTATACCCAAGTGCGCGCCCCCTACGATGGCTTTGTCACCAAGCGTAACGTGCAGGTCGGCACACTGGTACAGGCCGGCACGGCGCTGTTTTCACTGGTGTCGCCGGATATCTGGATCAATGCCAATTTCAAAGAGTCACAGCTGGCTCGGATGAATCCCGGTGACAAAGTGGATATCAGTATCGATGCCTGGCCTGATATGAAGCTGGAAGGGCACGTTGATAGCGTGCAGATGGGCTCCGGCTCGCGCTTCTCCACCTTCCCGGCCGAAAATGCCACCGGTAACTATGTGAAGATTGTGCAGCGCGTGCCGGTGAAAATCGTTATCGATAAAGGGTTGGATCCGAATCATCCGCTGCCGCTGGGCCTGTCGGTTGAGCCGAAGGTCACCGTCGAATGAGTGCGAGTGAAAGCTGGCGTCCGGCCAGCAATCCCTGGTTGGTCGCCATCACGGTGACGCTGGCGGTGTTTATGGAGATCCTTGACACCACCATCGTTAACGTGGCGCTGCCGCACATTGCCGGCTCACTCTCTTCCAGTTACGACGAATCCACCTGGGTGCTGACTTCCTATTTGGTAGCCAACGGCATTGTGTTGCCCATTTCCGCCTTCTTTAGCCGCTTGTTTGGGCGTAAACAGTTCTTCCTGATCTGTATTGTCATGTTCACCATCTGCTCGTTCCTGTGCGGTATCGCCACCGAGCTATGGCAAATCATTCTGTTCCGCGTGTTGCAGGGCTTTTTCGGCGGCGGTTTGCAGCCGGTGCAGCAATCGGTGCTCCTCGATTACTTTAAAGCGGAAGATCGTGGCAAAGCTTTTGGTCTCTCGTCGATTGCGATTATCGTTGCGCCAGTGATCGGCCCCACACTCGGCGGCTGGATCACCGATAACTATAGCTGGCGCTGGGTGTTCTTCATTAACATCCCGGTCGGCATTTTAACGGTGCTGGCGATCTATCAGCTGCTGGAAGATCCGCCGTGGGAGCGTAAATGGGCGAAGGGCAAGCTGAAGATCGATTACATCGGCATCAGCTTGATCACCCTTGGACTCGGCTGTTTGCAGGTATTCCTCGACCGTGGCGAAGATGAAGACTGGTTTGCCTCGCACTTTATTCGCCTGTTTTGCATGCTGGCGGTGATCGGCATTGTCGGCGCCGTCTACTGGTTGCTGTATGCACGTAAACCAGTGGTGGATATCACGGTCATGAAAGATCGTAACTTCTGGGTGGCCGGTTTGCTGATGGCAGGCATGGCGATGATTCTGTATGGCAGTTCGGTGGTACTTCCACAGCTGGCGCAGCAGGATCTGGGCTATACCGCGACCTGGTCGGGGCTGGTACTCTCGCCTGGTGCGATATTGATCGTTCTGACTATTCCGCTGGTGCTGAAGCTGATGCCGATTGTGCAAACACGCTACATCATTGCTTTCGGCTTTACCTGTCTCGCCAGCGCCTTCTTTTATTCCACGACCTTAACGCCGAACGTTGATTTTACCACCCTGGTATTAATGCGCAGTGCGCAATCGATAGGGCTGGGTTTTCTGTTTGTGCCGCTGACTACCATTGCTTTTATTACGGTGCCGCAACGGCTCAATGCGGATGCATCGGCATTGTTTACCATGTTCCGTAATGTGGCGGGATCGATCGGGATTTCACTGGCAACGGCAGGGATTACCGAACGTATGCAGACGCGCTCAGCGAATATGGTGCATAACATGACGCCGCTTAACGAGCCGTTCAACCTGACTTTGCAGCATTGGGCGCAGGCGATTCGCGACTTTACCAGCGCCGTCGGTGATCCACTGACGCTGGCGACCGGTCAGCTGTACAAAGAGATGATTGCGCAGGCGCGTATCCTTGCGTATATCGACGTCTTTATGGGTCTGAGTATTGTGGCCTTGCTGTTGATTCCATTTTGTTGGTTGCTTTCGCCGATCAAGAGCGAAGGCAGTGCAGGAGCACACTAAAATGATCACCTCTTCGCGCTTGAGTTTGCTGGCGCTCTCTCTGCTTCTGGCGGGTTGCGCTGTGGGTCCTGATTATCAGCCTCCCCATGCACAGACACCGGGCAGCTATCGCGATTTACCGTCGCAGGAAGCCTCAAAGCCGCAATCGGCGGCCACCAACCCGCTATGGTGGAAAAGCTTTAATGACCCACAGCTGGATAGCCTGATCGAACGCGCCATCGCAGGTAACTTAACCTTGCAGCAATCGGTGCTGCGCATTGCCGGTGCACGTGAGCAACTGGCACAGGCGCGCGGCGGGCTTTTTCCGTCACTCAATGGTTCAGCCAAAGTGACCCGTCAGCAGTTGGGTTTAAAAGGCTTACTTAAGTCCAACGGGGTTTACGATCAGGTGGACAGTGACGTTGCCAGCCAACTGAATGGCCTCGATCACTCTGTTACGCTATACCAGGGTAGCTTTGACGCCAGCTGGGAGCTGGATCTGTGGGGCAAAGTGCGGCGTCAGATGGAAGCCGCAGATGCGCAGCAGCAGGCCGCCATTGAACAGCGCAATGATGCGCTCGTGTCGCTCGAAGCGGAAGTGGCGCGCGCCTATCTGCAACTGCGCGGCGCGCAAGCGGTGCTCAACACGCTGCAGCAGCAAATCGATGTGGCGCAGCAAACCTGGGAACTGACGCAAAGCCAGCAGCGTAACGGCATGGCACCGCTCACCGATGTGGAAAACGCGCGTGCACAGCTGGCCTCGTTGAATGCGCAATTGCCAGGTTATCAATCGCAGGAGCGGCAGGCCATGAATGGCTTAGCAGTTTTGCTGGGCAAAACGCCGGGCGCACTGGATAACGAGTTGATGAGCAGTAAAGCGTTACCCGCGCTGCCGAAAATGGTGGCGGTGGGGATCCCATCCACGCTGGCGCGACGACGTCCGGATATTCGGCAAGCGGAAGCCAATCTGCATGCGCAGACCGCCAACATCGGCGTGTCGGTGGCGGATCTGTTCCCCAGCCTGTCACTGACGGGTCAACTCGGGGTTCGCAACACCGATGCCAGCTATCTGGATGACTGGAGCAGCCATTTCTACAGCATTGGACCTTCGCTCTCCATTCCGATTTTCCAGGGCGGGCGTTTGGTCTCCAGTGTGAAACTGGCGCGCGCGCAGCAGGCCAATGCGGCGCTGGAATATCGCCAGACGGTGCTGACCGCCTTGCAGGATGTCGAGAATGCCCTGGTCAGCTATCGCGCCGATCAGCAGCAGGTGACAGCTCTGGATGAAACCACTGGCGCATTGCAGAGAGCATTTGATCTCGCCAGTGATAGCTACAAGCAGGGGATTTCCACCTTCCTGGATGTGTTGGACGCACAGCGCCAGTTAGCGCAGGCAGAAGCACAATCGACACAGGCACGCATGCAGAGTGCACTGGATTTAGTCGCGTTGTACAAAGCGCTGGGCGGCGGCTGGGAACCTTATCAGAACGTTAATTTGCCTGAATATTCCGTGTTTGGCCCTGCCACCACGGTGCCTTAATCATAAAAGGGGGCAGTCTGCGGGCTGCCCCAGCATCAGGCATTACACTCCACCCATTTTGGAATGAAAATTTTCATTTTGGATTAAATGCAAATTCCCCTCTGATCACTCTTCACCGATTTACACGCAGTAAAGCCGCTTTTTGTGATCTACTCCGCATGCAAATGCGGTGTTTATGATCTGTCGCGCAAAATTTAAATTTCATAATTATTCCTGTTGGTTGAAATAAACTATTTTTAAATCTTCTCTCACTGTTAAGGAGTGGATTATGCCGCGGGAAAACTACCTTACCCCCAACAAAGCATCAGGGCCGAACAGCAGCACGCGCACTGAACCCTTTGTGAAGGTGATAGCAATGATTGCCACCTTAGGGGGGTTGCTGTTCGGCTATGACACCGGTGTGATTTCTGGCGCACTGTTATTTATGGGTAACGATCTCCATCTGACACCCTTTACCACGGGGTTGGTCACCAGCAGCCTGCTGTTTGGCGCGGCTTTTGGTGCCCTGGCGTCAGGCCACTTTGCCGCCGCGGCCGGGCGGAGAAAAATCATTCTGGTGCTGGCGGTGATTTTCGCCATTGGCGCAATCGGCACCGCGTTAGCACCTGACGTTGAATGGATGATTTTCTTCCGCCTGGTATTGGGTGTGGCGGTGGGGGGAGCGTCAGCGACGGTTCCGGTGTATATCGCGGAGATGGCGCCCGCCAACAAACGTGGCCAGTTAGTGACCATGCAAGAACTGATGATCGTCTCCGGGCAGATGTTGGCTTACATCTCCAACGCTGGATTTAACGCGGTGTGGGGCGGTGATGCTACCTGGCGCTGGATGCTGGCGGTCGCGACGGTGCCTGCCGTGCTGCTGTGGTTTGGCATGCTGTTTATGCCCGACTCACCGCGTTGGTATGCGATGAAAGGGCGGTTGGCGGAAGCGCGTCAGGTGCTGGAGCGCACGCGAGCTAAACAAGATGTTGAGTGGGAACTCACGGAAATAGAAGAGACCTTAGCTGAAGAGCAACATGAAACGCGCCCACGCCTGCGTGAACTTCGCCAACCCTGGCTGTTTAAATTATTTTTGATTGGCGTGGGGATTGCGGTCATACAGCAGTTAACCGGGGTGAATACCATCATGTATTACGCTCCGACCATGTTAAAAGCCGTGGGCATGAGCGATAACGCAGCCTTAATTGCCACCATCGCCAATGGCGTTATTTCGGTATTAATGACTTTCGTTGGTATCTGGCTGCTGGGGCGCATTGGGCGCCGTACCATGACGATGTTAGGGCAGTTTGGCTGTACCGCCTGTCTGGTGTTTATTGGTGCCGTCAGTTATTTCATGCCGGAGACAGTAAATGGTCAACCTGATGTACTGCGCAGTTATATGGTGCTGCTGGGAATGCTGATGTTTTTGAGTTTCCAGCAAGGAGCACTCTCACCCGTGACCTGGTTGCTATTGTCTGAAATTTTCCCTACACGTCTGCGTGGGATATTTATGGGCGGCGCCGTGTTTGCTATGTGGATCGCTAATTTCCTTATCTCGCTGATGTTCCCGATCCTGTTGGCATCGGTGGGTTTATCGGGAGCGTTCTTTATTTTTGCGCTAGTCGGAATAGGGGGAGCCATTTTTGTGGTTCGCTATGTACCAGAAACACGAAATCGTTCGCTGGAACAGATCGAGCATTATTTGCACGACTGGCTGTCAAATGAAGAACCGCAACCGCAGTTGACGCACGCTGTGAAGAAAAGCTCGTAACCTGAGGTGACGTTTTATGAGGGTAAAAGCCGGTGCATGCACTGGCTTTTTATCGTAAAGGGGGATAAAAATGCGATTGTGCTCTCAACTGTAAAAATATAATAATCACCTGTGAAAATAGATTTTCGTCCATAACATTAATCTTCATTAATCTGCTAACACACTTCAGCCAGACAAGGCATTAGCCGCTAAATGCTTGTTTATCAGCCGGGAATAACCTCTGAAATCGGTACCAGTTCCAGTCGGTGGTACTAAAATGTTGTTGTTAATTCACCGTTAATTAAAGCTTCTCGCTGGGGGGACCGCTCAAATTGTGAATACGTTAATCAGTTAGGAATTATCCGTCCGCATAAATTAATTTATTTTTTTATTTGAATTGGGTAATCTTGCCACTACAGTTTATTTAAACCCCCTTAAGCAAGGACCTTGTGATGAGTGACGCATTTAAAGTTCTGAACAACATTCGCACATTACGTGCGCAGGCTCGTGAACTGCCATTGACCGATCTGGAAGAGATTCTGGAGAAATTAACCGTGGTGGTGACTGAGCGCCGCGACGAAGTTCATGCAGAAGAAGCGCAGAATCGCGAGAAAGAAGAAAAGCTGTCTAAATACCGCGAAATGCTGCTGGCTGACGGTATTGACCCGAACGAATTGCTGGGTGCGCTGGAAACCGGTAAAAAACGCGCGAAGCGTGCACCGCGTCCGGCTAAATATTCTTACACCGATGAGAACGGTGAAGAGAAATCATGGACCGGCCAGGGCCGTACCCCAGCAGCGATTAAGAAAGCGCTGGACTCTGGTAAAAGCCTGGACAGCTTCCTGATCAAATAATCTGCACAATCCTTGTAAGCGGGAGCCGAAGACCACGTTGTCTTCGGCTTTTTTATTTCTCTATTTGCAACAACGCGTTCAACGCCTTCGCTCGCTGCCCGCAGGCGCAGAGGTGGCGTCCCGGTGCTGCTTTCTGGCATAATGCCCGCTGTTTTTTCCTCCACTGCGTAACAAAGGTCAATGCCGTGTTAGTTTCCAGCAATATTACTATGCAGTTCGGCAGTAAGCCGCTGTTTGAGAATATCTCCGTTAAGTTTGGCGGCGGTAATCGTTACGGTTTAATCGGTGCGAACGGCAGCGGTAAATCGACCTTCATGAAAATACTGGGCGGCGACCTGGTACCGACCAACGGTAATGTTTCACTCGACCCTAACGAGCGTATCGGTAAGTTACGCCAGGACCAATTTGCTTTTGAGCAGTTTAGCGTGCTGGATACGGTGATTATGGGTCACGCCGAATTATGGGCGGTGAAGGAAGAGCGCGACCGTATTTATGCTTTGCCAGAAATGAGCGAAGAGGAAGGCTATAAAGTTGCCGACCTGGAAGTCGAATACGGTGAAATGGATGGTTACAGCGCGGAATCTCGTGCCGGTGAATTATTACTGGGCGTGGGTATTCCGGTGGAACAGCATTACGGTCCGATGAGCGAAATCGCACCAGGTTGGAAACTGCGTGTGCTGTTGGCGCAGGCATTATTCTCAAACCCGGATATTTTGCTGCTCGACGAACCGACGAACAACCTGGATATTGATACCATTCGTTGGCTGGAGCAGGTGCTAAACGAACGTAACAGTACCATGATTATCATTTCGCATGACCGTCACTTCCTGAATATGGTGTGTACGCACATGGCGGATCTGGATTACGGCGAGCTGCGCGTGTATCCAGGAAATTATGACGAATATATGACCGCGGCGACGCAAGCGCGTGAACGTTTAATTTCTGATAACGCGAAGAAGAAAGCGCAAATTGCTGACCTGCAATCGTTCGTTAGCCGTTTTAGTGCCAACGCCTCTAAATCGCGTCAGGCTACTTCACGTGCCAAGCAGATTGATAAAATTAAACTGGATGAAGTTAAGGCGTCCAGCCGTCAGAACCCTTATATCCGTTTTGAACAGGATAAGAAGCTGTTCCGTAATGCGCTGGAAGTTGAGGCTCTGACAAAAGGATTCGATAACGGTCCGCTGTTCAGCAAGCTTAATCTGATGGTTGAAGTTGGCGAGAAAGTGGCTATTTTGGGCGCCAACGGTATCGGTAAAACCACGTTGCTGAAAACATTGGTCGGCGAGCTAACGCCTGACAACGGCACTGTGAAATGGTCCGAGAATGCGCTCATTGGTTATTACGCGCAGGATCATGCCGAAGATTTCGCCGATGACCTGAGCGTGTTCGACTGGATGAGCCAGTGGAAGCAGGAAGGTGATGACGAGCAAGCGGTGCGCAGTATTCTGGGCCGTCTGCTGTTTGGTCATGATGAAATCAAGAAGCCTGCTAAAGTGCTGTCCGGTGGTGAGAAAGGCCGCATGTTGTTTGGCAAGCTGATGATGCAAAAGCCGAACATCTTGATCATGGATGAACCGACCAACCACCTCGATATGGAATCGATTGAATCGCTTAACCTGGCACTTGAAGGTTACGAAGGCACTCTGATTTTCGTTTCACATGACCGTGAGTTTGTCAGTTCACTGGCAACCCGCGTGATGGAGATGAAGGGCGATCGCATTATCGACTTCACCGGCAACTACGAAGATTATCTGCGCAGTCAGGGTATTGTTTAATTATAAATGATTGAATGACAGTAATAACGGCGCGGAGAATCGCGCCGTTATTATTTTCGGGAAATCATGGTTTCCCGCACACCTCGCAATGCCTGTCCTGCATCACCTTCATGCTACGGAATTCTGCACTCATCGCGTCATAGATCAACAGGCGTGAACGGGCAGGTTGCCCTAGCGCCGTTAGCACTTTTATGGCCTCTAAAGCTTGCATCGCACCAATGACACCGACCAACGGCGCCAGCACGCCGGCTTCCACGCAGCTTAATGTCTGATCGCCAAACAAGCGGCTAATACAGCGATAACACGGCTCGTCCTGCTGCCAGGTAAACACGCTGAGTTGACCTTCCATACGAATGGCCGCACCGGAAATCAGCGGCACCTTGTGCTGGAAACACAGACGATTGATCTGTTCACGCGCACTGACGTTATCAGTACAGTCCAGTACCGCATCATGGCGCGCGATCAGGGCGCTGAGTTGGGCATCATCCAGCTGTGCATCAATCGCTTCAAGCTGGCAATAAGGATTCATCGCCGACAGTTGCTGACGCGCAGACTCCACCTTGGGCTGACCGAGGGTGGCATCACTGTGCAGAATCTGGCGCTGCAGGTTACTGAGGCTAACGGTGTCGAAATCCAGCAAGGTAAGATGGCCCACGCCAGCCGAAGCAAGATAGGGTGCAGCAGCACAGCCGAGTCCGCCGAGTCCGACGAGCAAAACGCGCGAGGCTTTAAGCTTCTCCTGACCGTCAAAATCAAAATCCCGCAGTATGATCTGACGGTTGTAACGCAGCATCTCCTCATGGCTCAGTTCGACGCTCATTAGCCCTCCAGCAGGCTATTGAAAACTTCAACCTCAACCCATTCGCCGGGCTCCACATCCGCACGATCGCGGTCTAGCACAATAAAACAGTCGGCCAGGGCGAAAGAGCTAAACACGTGTGAACCCTGGGCGCCGGTGCTGCGGACTTCCAGTACGCCGTCTTCACCACGACTGAGAATGCCGCGCTGAAAATCGAGGCGGCCAGGCGATTTTTTCAAACGCTGGATAGCGCGAGCGCGTTGGCGCAGCGGCATAATGCGCGTGGTCTGGCCGGTGAGGGTCGCCAGAAGCGGTTGCACCAGCTGATAGAAGGTCACGGTAGCTGATACGGGATTGCCAGGCAGGCCGCAGAACCAACTGTTCGCTAAACGGCCAAAAGCGAACGGTTTGCCCGGCTTCATCGCCAGTTTCCAGAAGGTAATCACGCCTAACTCTTCCAGCATCGCTTTGGTGAAATCCGCCTCGCCGACGGACACACCGCCGGTACTGATCACCACATCTGCCTGACGATCGGCCTCGCTGAACGCCTGGCGCAGCGCCTCGGGATCGTCCGCAATCACGCCCAAATCGATCACTTCGCAGCCCAGTTTGTTGAGCATCAACGATACGGTAAAGCGGTTGGTGTCGTAGATTTGCCCGTCAGCCAAAGGCTGGCCCACCGCCTGCAATTCATCGCCGGTGGAGAAAATCGCCACGCGCAGTTTGCGCAGCACGCTCACTTCGGCAATCCCCAGTGAAGCCAGCAGCGGCAACTCGGCGGCACCGAGGCGAACCCCCGCCTCCAGCACCTGTTTGCCAGCCTGAATGTCTTCACCAATACGGCGGATATTTTGCCCGGGTGTCACGGCGGCGGTGAGGGCGATGCCACCCGCACGCTGTTCGGTTTGCTCCTGCATCACCACCGCATCGCAGCCTGCCGGAATCGGCGCACCGGTCATAATACGAATCACGCTGCCAGCGGGCCATTCGCCGTTGAACGGTGCACCGGCAAAGGCTTTGCCCGCAACGGGAAACACATGTTCTGGCGAGATATCGCTGAGACGTAGGGCATAACCGTCCATTGCGGAATTATCGAACGGTGGCACATCCAGCGGAGAAGTGACCGGTTTTGCCGTGATGCGTCCTGCTGCTTCAAACAGCGAGACGCTGAGGCTATCGCTGATGGGGGTAAGCTGTTGCAGCATTTTTTGCTGCGCGTCTTCGAGGGAGATTAATCCTGCGGTGAAAGGTTCCATGTCTGTCTCTGCGTGATGAATTTCAGATGCTGCCTATTATGGTGGCATTTGCCTGCCGAGTCACATGCGACTAAAAAAGCATAATCCACATTAAAAGGTTATGACCGGAGATACACTTTCTGCTTTACAAGCCGGGAGTGCCTTTCTATAGTCGAAAATTGCCAAAAAAAGATGAAAACCATTCTAAATCAGTGTTTTTGGCTCTGATTTCCTGACAGGGTACCGGTTATGGCTAAAGCAGTTATCGCAATTCACGGCGGTGCGGGCGCAATCACGCGTGCCGCCATGAGCGCCGAAAAAGAGCAGCACTATCGTCAGCAACTGAACGCAATCGTTACCGCAGGCCAGCAGATTTTGGCTGCAGGCGGCAGTGCGCTGGATGCGGTGACCGAGGCGGTGCGGTTGCTGGAGGAGTGCCCACTGTTCAACGCAGGCAAAGGCGCGGTGTTTACCCATCAGGGCACCCACGAACTCGATGCCAGCATTATGGATGGTCGTACCCTCGATGTCGGTGCGGTGGCGGGCGTGAATCACATTCGTAACCCGATTCTGGCGGCGCGTAAAGTAATGGAAAACAGCCCTCACGTGCTGTTTATCGGTGCGGGGGCAGAAGCCTTTGCCGCTGAACAGGGGCTGGAACAGGTTGCACCGGATTTCTTCTCCACGCCTGAACGCTGGGAGCAATTACAGCGTGCGCTCAGCAGCCAGCAGATGGTGCTCGACCATGATGGCGCCGCGCAAAGTCACAGCGACGATCCGCTCGACCCCGATCGCAAATTCGGCACCGTGGGTGCCGTGGCGCTCGATCTTCAGGGTAATCTGGCCGCTGCGACCTCAACCGGCGGCATGACCAACAAGCAGGTCGGGCGCGTGGGTGATTCCCCACTCGTCGGAGCGGGCTGCTACGCTAATAATGAAACCGTGGCGGTCTCTTGTACCGGCACCGGTGAAGTGTTTATTCGTACTCTGGCAGCGTATGACGTTTCTGCACAGATGGAGTACGGTGGCCGTAGCCTGCAGCAAGCCACCGCCAACGTGATTCATGACAAAGTGCAGGAGCTGGAAGGCAGCGGCGGGCTGATTGCCGTCGACAGCCACGGCAATGTGGCGCTGCCCTTCAACAGCGAAGGGATGTATCGGGGATTCGCCTATGTCGGTGGCGAAGTCGAGGTAGCGATTTACCGCGATAGCTAAGGAGCAGGCATGACGCAGCAGCATCAGCAGTTTGCACCCGAGCAGGTTTTGGCGGTGCGTGACCTCAACGTACGGTTTGAGCATGAAGGGCGAATCACCGAAGCGGTTCGTCACCTGTCGCTGGATTTGCATCGTGGGGAAACGCTGGCACTGGTTGGCGAATCCGGTTCGGGCAAATCGGTCACGTCGCTGGCGCTGATGCGCTTGATTCAGCAGACGGGCTGCGATGTCAGTGGCGATATCCGCCTGCGTCGACGTAACGGCGAGGTGCTGGATGTGATGCGCGCCACCGCCAGCCAGATGCGCAAAGTGCGCGGTGCCGATATGGCGATGATTTTCCAGGAGCCGATGACCTCACTCAACCCGGTTTTCACCGTGGGTGAGCAGATCGCCGAATCCATCCGTTTACATCAGGGCAAAAGCCACCAGCAAGCGCAGGCCGAAGCGCGGCGTATGCTGGATCTGGTGCGCATACCTGAAGCCCATAATGTGTTATCGCGTTTTCCGCATCAACTCTCTGGCGGCATGCGTCAACGCGTGATGATTGCCATGGCGCTGTCGTGCAAACCGGCGCTGCTGATTGCCGATGAACCCACCACCGCGCTGGACGTGACCATCCAGGCGCAAATTCTGCAGCTGATTCGCGTGCTGCAAAAAGAGATGCAGATGGGGGTGATTTTTATCACTCACGACATGGGCGTGGTGGCGGAGATGGCCGACCGCGTGCAGGTGATGTATCGCGGCGATGTGGTTGAGCGTGCGCCGGTGCAGCAGCTGTTTGATGCGCCGCAACAGCCTTACACCCGCGCCTTGCTGGCGGCAGTACCGAAGTTGGGGGCGATGAGCGGCCAGCCGCTGCCGGCCAAATTCCCGTTGCTGCACACCAATGGTCGTGAAGAAGTGGCGACACCACAGGATACGGTGCGCAGCGATGAACCGCCGATTTTGCAGGTGCGCAACCTGGTGACGCGCTTTGATGTTCGTGGTGGTTTACTGAATCGCGTTAAGCGCCGTGTGCATGCGGTGGAGAAGGTCAGCTTTGATCTGCACGCCGGCGAGACGCTGGCGCTGGTCGGTGAGTCCGGCTGCGGAAAATCCACTACCGGTCGATCGCTGCTGCGCTTAGTCGCCAGCCAGGGCGGCACGATTACTTTCAATGGTCAGCGCATTGATGCACTGCAGGGCAACGCGCTGGCTTCGCTGCGGCGCGATATTCAGTTCATTTTTCAGGATCCTTACGCCTCGCTCGATCCGCGCCTGACGGTGGGTTTCTCGATTATGGAACCGCTGCTGGTGCATAAAACCATGGATCGGCAACAGGCGGAGAAGCGCGTAGCCTGGCTGCTGGAGCGCGTTGGCTTGCTGCCGGAGCATGCGCAGCGCTATCCACACGAGTTTTCAGGCGGTCAGCGTCAGCGTATCTGCATCGCCCGTGCGCTGGCGCTGAATCCTAAAGTGGTGATTGCCGATGAGTCAGTCTCGGCGCTGGACGTCTCAATTCAGGCGCAAATCATTAACCTGATGCTCGACTTGCAGCGCGAGTTTGGTATCGCCTTCTTATTTATTTCTCACGATATGGCGGTGGTAGAACGCATCAGCCATCGCGTGGCCGTCATGTATCTCGGACAGATTGTGGAAATGGGGCCGCGCCAGGCGGTGTTTGAGCAGCCGCGCCATCCCTATACCAAAAAACTGATGGCCGCGGTGCCGGTCGCCGATCCGGCGCACCGTCATCGTGAGCGGGCATTAATGGTGGATGAGATCCCCAGCCCGATTCGCCCCTTGGGTGATGAGCCAGAAGTGGCACCGTTACTGGAAGTGGCACCGGGGCATTTTGTTGCCCGCCACGCCATTAGCGGCGCCTGAGCAGCAAGCAACCGCGTCATCCACGGATGCCGCGCATGACAGGGATTACAGGAGAACGATAACAATGCACCACATTATGCGAAAAGGGGTTATCACTGCCGGGTTGTTGAGTTCAGCGTTGGCAATGCCAGCGTGGGCAGCGAAGGACGCGGTAATTGCTGTGGCGTCAACCTTTACCACTATGGATCCGTACGACGCCAATGACACATTGTCGCAGTCGGTGGCCAAGGCGTTCTATCAGGGACTGTTCGGCTTTGATAAGGACATGAAGCTGCAAAACGTGCTGGCGGAAAGCTATCAGGCGAGCAGTGATGGCTTAACTTACACCATCAAACTGCGCTCGGGCGTGAAGTTTCAGGACGGCACCGATTTCAATGCTGAAGCGGTGAAGGCCAACATCGACCGTGCCAGCAATCCGGATAATCATCTCAAGCGTTATAACCTGTTTAAGTATGTCGCCAGCACCGAGGCGGTGGATCCGACCACGGTGAAGATTACGCTGAAGCAGCCGTTCTCGGCCTTCATCAACAATCTGGCACACCCGGCGGCAGTGATGATTTCACCCACCGCCCTGAAGAAATACGGTAAGGACATTGGCTTCCATCCGGTGGGGACCGGTCCGTATGAGTTTGTCACCTGGAATCAGACCGACTTCGTCAAAGTGAAGAAGTGGGATGGCTACTGGAAGAAAGGCTATCCGAAGCTGGACAGCATCACTTTCCGCCCGGTAGTAGACAACAATACCCGTGCGGCGATGTTGCAGACCGGCGAAGCGACCTTTGCATTCCCGGTACCGTTTGAGCAGGCGAAATTGCTGCAGGGCAACAGCAAACTCGACGTCGTCACCACGCCATCGATTATGCAGCGTTACATCAGCCTCAACGTGACGCAGAAGCCGTTTGATAACCCGAAAGTGCGTGAAGCGCTGGAGTACGCCATTAACCGTGAGGCGCTGGTCAAAGTGGCGTTTGCGGGTTATGCCACACCGGCTACCGGCATCGTGCCGCCGGCGATTGATTTTGCGCAGACCTATCCGGCAATCAAATATGATCCGGCCAAAGCGCGTGAACTGTTGAAGGAAGCCGGTTTCCCGAACGGTTTCGAGACCACACTGTGGTCCTCTCACAACCACAGCACGGCGCAGAAAGTGTTGCAGTTCACTCAGCAGCAGCTGGCGCAGGTCGGCGTGAAGGTTAAAGTCACCGCGATGGATGCTGGCCAACGTGCCGCAGAAGTCGAGAGTAAAGGGCAGAAAGAGAGCGGTGTCCGCATGTTCTACACGGGCTGGTCGGCTTCGACCGGTGAAGCAGATTGGGCACTGATGCCGCTGTTTGCCACCACCTCCTGGCCGCCAGCTATCTTTAACACGGCGTTCTACAGCAATCCGCAGGTGGATAAAGATCTGAGTGATGCATTGAAAACCACCGATCGTGAGCAGAAAGCCAAACTGTACAAAGACGCTCAGGATCGTATCTGGAACGATCATCCGTGGATTCCGCTGGTGGTTGAGCAGTTGCTCTCCGCGAACAATAAAAACCTCACCGGTTTTTATGTCATGCCCGATACCTCATTCAATTTTGATGAGGCGGATCTGAAGTAACTGGCAAGGCCAGCCTTGCGAGGCTGGCCGTTGCTGCGCAGGATTTTGCATGCTCAACTATTTTCTCAAACGACTACTGGGGTTAATCCCCACGCTGCTGATTGTTGCGGTGCTGGTGTTCTTATTTGTCCACCTGCTGCCGGGCGATCCGGCGCGCCTGATCGCGGGTCCGGAAGCGGATGCCTCAGTGGTGGCACTGGTGCGCCAGGAGCTGGGCCTCGACCAACCGCTGATCCAGCAGTTCTGGCACTTTATTCTCAATGCCTTGCAGGGGGATTTCGGCCAGTCGATGGTATCGAAACGTCCGGTCTCGGAAGAGATTGCTGCACGCTTCTTCCCAACGCTATGGCTGACGCTGACCAGCATGGTATGGGCGGTGATTTTCGGTATGACCATCGGCATTACATCGGCCGTCTGGCGCAACCGCTGGCCCGATCGCATCGGTATGACGCTGGCTGTGTCTGGTATCTCTTTTCCCGCTTTCGCCTTAGGCATGCTGCTGATGCAGGTGTTCTCTGTTGAGCTGGGTTGGCTGCCAACCGTCGGTGCCGACAGCTGGAAACACTACATTCTGCCTTCGATAACCCTGGGTGCAGCCGTGGCGGCGGTGATGGCACGCTTTACCCGCGCCTCGTTTGTCGAGGTGATGCAGGAAGATTACATGCGTACCGCGCGCGCCAAAGGGGTACGTGAGTCGCTGGTGGTGGTCAAACACGGTCTGCGCAATGCGATGATCCCGGTGGTGACCATGATGGGCCTGCAGTTTGGTTTCCTGCTGGGTGGCTCGATTGTGGTGGAGGTGGTGTTTAACTGGCCAGGTTTAGGCCGCCTGTTGGTGGATTCTGTTGAGATGCGCGATTACCCGGTCATTCAAGCCGAGGTGCTGCTGTTCTCGCTGGAGTTCATTTTGATCAATTTGATTGTCGATATGCTGTATGCGGCGATCAACCCGGCCATCCGTTACAGGTAAGGAGTCGCACTTGAAAAACTGGCGACGCGCAGCGGCATTGAAAACCATGCCGATGATGACGGAAACCCGGGTACGTACGCCGTGGCGTGAATTCTGGCGCCGCTTTCGTCATCAACATGTGGCGATGGTGGCGGGCTTATTTGTGCTGCTGTTGATTGTGGTGGCGTTTATCGCCCCGTTTATTGCCCCGTTTGATGCAGAAAACTATTTTGACTACGACCGGCTGAATGATGGGCCATCGATGATGCACTGGTTTGGTGTGGATTCGCTGGGGCGTGACATATTTAGCCGCGTACTGGTCGGTACGCGTATTTCACTGATTGCCGGTTTTTTCTCGGTGGCGATCGGTGCGCTGATAGGTACGTTACTGGGCTTGCTGGCCGGTTATTACGAGGGCTGGTGGGATCGCATTACCATGCGTATCTGTGACGTGCTGTTTGCTTTCCCTGGCATTCTGCTGGCGATTGCGGTGGTGGCGATCATGGGCAGCGGCATGAGCAATGTGATTGTGGCGGTGGCGATTTTCAGTATTCCAGCCTTTGCTCGTCTGGTGCGTGGCAATACGTTGGTGCTGAAACACCAAACTTTTATTGAATCAGCCCGCAGCATCGGCGCATCAGACTGGACGATTATTATGCGTCACATTCTGCCCGGTACCGTGTCGTCAATTGTGGTCTATTTCACCATGCGTATCGGCACGTCGATCATCACGGCGGCGAGTTTGTCGTTCCTCGGACTGGGCGCACAGCCGCCCACGCCGGAGTGGGGCGCGATGCTGAATGAAGCGCGGGCCGATATGGTGATTGCGCCGCATGTGGCGATCTTCCCCAGTCTGGCGATTTTCCTGACGGTGTTGGCGTTTAATCTGTTGGGGGATGGACTGCGAGATGCGTTGGATCCGAAGTTAAAGACCTGATCCCGTTTGCACGCCTTAGGGGGCCGAGTTCGTCAGCTGAGGTCATTTTCGCAAAGGCTGCCACGGTTAAAAGTGGCAGCTTTTTTTCGTTTGGGTGAGCATGCCGGAGTGCGGGCCAGCGCACCTCTGCTGGTGCCAGGCGGTCCTCGCGCCGCTGACGCGGTGCCTTCGGCTTCCACATTGTGCCGACGGATCGTTCGGGTAAGGCCGTCCTGGCCAACCCGAACTGCCAGTCGCATCCCTGCGACTGGCTCCTGGCCCAACGTAAAAGCCTCAGCGCTGCGGATAGCCCTTGCAGCAGCAGAGGCGCTCTCGCCTCCACTATCGTGCCCTTTTTAATAATGAGCACTGCGTAATCATCCATTGCTAAACAGACGAGCAGGTCGCCACTTTTGGCGCCCCTCGTTTTCAGTTACCTCAGAAGGTTTCCCAGTTGTCGTTGCTGTGCGCAGCGGCAGCGGGCAAAGCGCGTGGTGTGGCTGCGACAGGGGCTTTCACGGTTTTTGCTATCGGTGCAATCACAGCCCGTGTCCCGGTTTTAAAGCGCGCCACCGCCGAGGACAAGCTGCTGGCTTGCTGCTCCAGCGAAGCCGAGGCGTTAGCCGATTCCTGCACCAGCGTGGCATTCTGTTGCGTCACGCGATCCATCTCGTTCACTGCCACACCAATCTGGTCGATACCGCGACTCTGCTCGTCTGAAGCTGATGCAATTTCGCCCATGATGTCAGTCACGCGCGTGACCGCACTGACGATCTCCTGCATTGTATCGCCGGCGCTGCTTACCTGCTGTGAGCCTAAATTGACGCGCTGCACGGAGCCCTCAATCAGCAGCTTAATCTCTTTCGCTGCCTGCGCACTGCGCTGTGCCAGATTACGTACTTCACCCGCGACCACCGCAAAGCCACGTCCCTGTTCACCTGCGCGCGCTGCCTCAACGGCAGCATTCAGCGCCAGAATATTGGTCTGGAAAGCAATGCCGTCGATCACGCTGGTAATGTCGGCGATTTTTTTCGAGCTGTCGGCGATGTCGCGCATGGTTTTTACGACGCCATCGACCACGTTGCCGCCTCGGTCAGCCGTTTCCGACGCGGTTTTCGCTAGCTGCGTCGCCTGACGTGCGTTATCGGCATTCTGTTTAACGGTGGCGGTCAGCTCTTCCATGCTGGCGGCGGTCTCTTCCAGCGAGGCGGCCTGTTGCTCAGTGCGGGAGGAGAGATCGTTGTTCCCATTAGCGATCGCGCTGGCACTGCCAAAAATGGCATCGGCACTGTCGCGAACATTGTTGATAGTGCCTAGCAGTGCTTGCTGCATATGGTTGAGGCTCGCGGCAATGGCGGCCATTTCACTGTGTCCTTCAATCGTCAAACTGGCAGAAAGATCGCCCTCGGCGAAGCGCTCCATCTGCTGCTGCACTTGCTTCATCGGCGCTAACAGGATGCGGCGAACCAGCAGCCAAACCACCAGCAACAACAGCACCACAATCACTGCCATCACGGCGAACATCACCAGCATATGCTGATAAGTGCTATCGTTATCCGCAGTGCGCGCATTGATCAACTGCACGTTGTCGCCACGCCATTGTTTGTAGGCCGCTTCCAAATCATCCTGCGCCTGCTGTGCATCCAACTCACCATAGGCGGCGTAGTTGTTGGCTTTTAGGAATGCGGCGGATTGGTTTAAAAGCTGATAATAAGCCGTGAACTTGCTCTCAATGAGCTGGGCGGACTCTGCACTTTGCCCCGCAATCCGTGGGACACTTTTGTAGCGGTCAAAGTGCTGCTTAGCTTCATCAAGCGATGCGCCCGCGGAAACCAGCAGCTTGCCAATGGCAGCGCGCGAAGCATCATCAGTCTGATTTTTCAGGATGCGAATCGCGACGCGGTTGATAATGACGCGCGTTTTCACCAGCGTTTGCCAACTGTCGGAGAACTCACGCTGTTGATGCGATAGTTGGTTACTGGCAGTGAAGTTATGCTGGCCAGCGATCAGGGAAGATAAAAACAGCGAGCCGGAGATGGCCTGCATAGCGGTGAATACCAACAGCATCAATATGATGGCAGTCACAATTTTCATTTTCGTCAACATGATTTTCTCAGAGCAAAGTAGGCTAGTAGTGAAGTTATCGGTGTAAAAGCGCATTGCTTAAGTGCCGAAGAAAAATAATTGCAGTATGTGATAATGTCGTGCAGGAGAAATGCAGTGAAACCCTTTGATTACGAACAAGACTTCAAGAATATCGATTTCCGACAGCGGCCAGACCTTTATCAGGTTGGGCGCGGTGAGCAGGGGGTGTTAATGGTGGAGCCTTACAAGAGCGAAATTCTGCCGTTCTGGCGCTTCCGTACCGTGGAACTGGCTCAGGAATCTTCCGTTCAGATTATGCAATTGTTTGAGAAGTATCGTGCACAGGACGACTTTGTCGGCATGGATATGGCGCGAAAATTTATTCAGATGGGCTATACCCGCGCGCGTCGCTACAGTAATCACAAAGGCGGACGCAAATATGATGCGGATGGCAATGAGTTGCCGCGTACTACAGAAAAAGAAAAGGCCGCAGCAGCGGCCATCTTCAAATCATGCTGGGATCGGCTGAGAGCGGACACCGATTATCTGGCGCGCAAACGTGCGCACCAGCAGAAGCACGGTTAAACGCGCGTACCCCATAAATCGTACTCATCGGCGTGTTCAACTTTGACACGCACCACATCACCGACTTTCACCTGACGATCGCCATTCAGATACACTGCACCGTCGATCTCAGGTGCATCGGCCATGCTGCGACCCACCGCGCCTTCTTCATCCACTTCATCGATGATCACCAACACTTCACGGCCGATTTTCTCCTGCAAACGTTCGCTGGAGATTTTCTGCTGCAGTTGCATGAAGCGATCGAAACGTTCCTGCTTCACGTCGTCTGGCACCTGATCGGGTAGCTGGTTGGCCGTCGCGCCTTCAACCGGGCTGTACTGGAAGCAGCCAACGCGATCCAGACGCGCTTCTTTCAGGAAGTCGAGCAGCATCTGGAAATCTTCTTCGGTTTCGCCGGGGAAGCCGACGATAAAGGTCGAACGCAGCGTCAGTTCCGGGCAAATTTCGCGCCAGCGTTTGATGCGCTCCAGCGTGCGTTCAACCGCGCCTGGACGCTTCATCAACTTCAGGATGCGTGGGCTGGCGTGCTGCAGCGGAATATCAAGGTACGGAAGAATTTTCCCTTCGGCCATTAACGGAATCACGTCATCCACATGCGGGTAAGGGTAGACATAGTGAAGACGCACCCACACGCCGAGTTTCGCCAGTTGTTCGCACAAGCTGACCATGCTGGTTTTCACCGGGGATCCGTTCCAGAAACCGGTGCGGTGTTTCACATCCACGCCGTAAGCCGAGGTATCCTGTGAGATCACCAGCAGCTCTTTGACGCCGGCTTCCACCAGACGCTTGGCTTCGTCGAGCACCGAACCAATCGGGCGGCTGTCGAGATCGCCACGCATAGAAGGAATGATGCAGAAAGTGCAACGGTGGTTACAGCCTTCGGAAATTTTCAGGTAAGCGTAGTGGCGCGGCGTCAGCTTCACGCCTTGCTCTGGCACTAAGCTCAGGAACGGGTTGTGTTCCGGCTTTGGCACGTAAGTGTGAACGTGCGACAGCACTTGCTCGTAGCTGTGCGGGCCGGTGATTTCCAGTACCTTAGGATGCACTTCGCGGATCTGATCCACTTTGGCACCCAGGCAACCGGTGACGATCACTTTGCCATTCTCGTTCAGCGCTTCACCGATGGCTTCCAGTGATTCCTGTACGGCGCTATCAATAAATCCACAGGTGTTAACGATGACGATCTCCGCATCATCGTAGCGTGGCACCACATCGTAGCCTTCAGTACGCAGTTCCGTCAGGATGCGTTCTGAGTCGACGAGGTTTTTTGGGCAGCCGAGTGAGACGAAGCCTACGCGCGGCGGATTTTTGACATGGCTCATAAGGATAATAATTCATCATAATTAGTGTGGATAGGCGGGGGATTGTACAGAGGTTGCGAGGGAAAATGTATAGGTGATGTAAGAATCTCCTTAACAGCGTAATGGGCGTTTCCCGCTATGCTTAATGGAGCCGTTATCCGTTCAAATCATCGCCGATAAGTCTGGTGGCTGCGAACCGTTAACGGTGATCCGAGTTGTGTAAACCCGCCTGTTTTGCTTAAATGTTCGGTTGGTGATTGTAAGTTATTCACCGCACTGAAGAATTTGAACGCGTGCTGACGGTGCCGATCGTATCGCCAGCGCAGATGCGGATAAAGTGAGAGCAGACAAATGCAAGAGATCGTTAAAGGTTTTCTGAATTTCCAACAGAATGTGTTCCCTGAAAGGAAGGATCTTTTCAAAAGTCTGGCGTCAAACCAGAATCCCAAAGCCCTGTTTATCTCCTGCTCAGACAGCCGTCTGGTGCCTGAATTAGTCACCCAATCCGAGCCAGGCCAGCTGTTCGTGATCCGTAACGCCGGTAATATTGTGCCGCCGTTTGGTCCCGAACCGGGTGGTGTGTCCGCCACGATTGAGTACGCGGTAGTTGCGCTGGGCGTGACTGAAATCATTATTTGCGGTCACTCCAACTGTGGCGCCATGAACGCCATCGCATCCAATGCGGATTTGGAAAGCATGCCCGCAGTTGATCACTGGTTGCACTACGCCAATGCAGCGAAAGCTGTGGTGGAAGAGCGTAACTATGAAGCGGTGGAAACCCGTCTCAATGAAATGGTCAAAGAGAACGTGATTGCTCAGCTGAACAATATCAAAACACACCCTTCGGTAGCGGTGGCGCTGCGTAAAGGCAAAGTGCGTCTGCATGGGTGGGTTTATGATATTGAGAGCGGCGGCATTATTGCCCTGACCAAAGGCGGCGAAAGTTTCATTTCGTTGTCTGAGAATCCAGAAACCTGCTTCGAGTAATTCCTCTAACCACCTGCAATGCAGGTGGTTTCTTCTCTCAATCTGTGAAAATTTCCCGCTAAAGCGCAGCGTGCGCTCTACACTTGAGAAGCGATATACCTCTTATAAGGGCCTTCTCATGCGATTTCGTCTTTATATTCCTGCTTTGACACTGGCATTTCTGGCCGTAGGTTGTACCTCTCATTTTGCGGATAAACAGCAGTTTTCCGGCTTTCTCGGCGATTACAGCCAGTTAAAATCTGAACAGTCACCGAGCGGTAAACCGACATTGCGCTGGATCTCGCCGGATTATCACAGCGCGGATTACACCAACGTGGTGTTCGAACCCGTGGTTTACTATCCCGCCGCGCGACCGACTGAACGCATCAGCCAGCAAACATTGGATGAAATCCGTCAGTACACCGATAGCCAGTTAAAACGCGCGGTCGCAGAACGTAAACCGGTGGTGGGCAAGCCTGGTGCACATACGCTTAGGGTGAAAAGCGCCATCACCGCCGTAACGGCAGAAAACGAAGGAGTGCAGTTCTACGAAGTGGTGCCGATTGCGGCAGTTGTAGCAAGCACCATGGCGGCCACCGGCCATCGTACTCAGAACAGTGCGCTGTTCCTCGAAGTGGAAGCGGTCGATGCGCAGACCGGCAAGCCAATGATCAAAGTCGTGCGCAAAGCCTTTGGTAAATCCCTGCCGAACAACAGTACGCCAATTACGCTCAACGATCTTCGTCCGGGCATCGACGAAATGATTCGTGATGTTGTGGCCTTCTCCGCGCCTTAATCCCGTCGCCCGGCGCTATGTCGGGCTTAATGTTTTGTAAATCCTGCACATCCTTTCTTACTGGCTGACTACCCTTAACGGCAGACCGTGATAAAGGAGAATCCCATGCGTTTACTGCCTGTCGCGCTGCTGCTTGGCGCTTTAAGCTATGCTCATTCGACCCTGGCTGCCGATGTCCAGGTTCAGGTGTTGCAGGACAAACTCGACCATCCTTGGTCGGTGGCTTTCCTGCCCGACAATCAAACGCTGCTGATCACCGAACGCGCCGGGCATCTGCGCAGTTGGCAGCCGGGAAAAGGATTGTCGCAGCCCATCAGCGGTGTGCCAAACGTGTGGGCAAACCGCCAGGGCGGCCTGCTGGATGTGGTTTTGGCACCTGACTTTGCCCAGAGCCGCCGCGTGTGGCTCAGTTACACCACGGCTGATGCGCAGGGGCGAGCGGGCGGTGTCGTCGGCTATGGTCATCTCAGTGACGATAATCGTCAGTTGAGTGACTTTAAGGTGGTGCTGGAACAGACACCGAAACTCTCCAGCGGCGCGAATATAGGAACCCGGCTGGCGTTTGATGCGCAGGGCTTTCTCTTTATCGCGTTTGGCGACAACTTTTCCAGCCTGAGCGCGCAACAGCTCGACAAGCTTTCAGGAAAAATCGTGCGCCTGACGCAGAACGGTGATGTCCCCGCGGATAATCCCTTTGTGCAACGTAAAGACGCGCGTGCAGAAATCTGGTCCTACGGCATGCGTAATCCGCAGGGATTAGCTTTCAATCCGTGGACGCAGCAAATGTGGGAAAGTGAACACGGCCCACGCGGCGGCGATGAAGTGAATATCCCGCAGAAAGGCAAAAATTACGGCTGGCCATTGGCCACCTACGGTATTGATTATAGCGGGCAGAAAGTACCGGAAGCGCAGGGCACGCATGTCGCGGGAACAGAACAACCGCAGTTCTGGTGGAAAGTATCACCGGCCATCAGCGGGATGGCGTTTTACAACAGCGCACGTTTCCCGCAGTGGAAAAATTCGCTGTTCATCGGCGCACTGAAGGAAAAAAGTCTGATTCGCCTGCGGGTGAACGGTGAGAAAGTGGTGGAAGAGCAGCGATTGCTGGGGGATCGCGGCGAACGTATTCGCGATGTGCGCCAGGGACCGGATGGTTATCTCTATGTGCTCACCGATGAAGCCAACGGCAAGCTGCTAAAAGTCGGGCTGGCGGAACCCGCCAGCGCCGCGCGCGGATAACTTAACGCACCCAGTTACAGACTTCCCAACCGCGCTGCTGTGCTTGCTCCAGCAGCAGCGCATTAGGGTTGACCACCCAGGCGTGATCGGCGTGATTGAGCAGGGGTAAATCGTTCATGGAGTCGCTGTAAGCCCAGGTTTTTTCAAAGCGCTGATCCTGCTGCAAAGCCTTCCAGTCACTCAGACGGGTCACTTTCCCTTCACGATAGGTGGCGGTGCCGTAAATCTGGCCGCTGTAGCGCTCGTCCACCACTTCCACGCCAATCGCCAGCGCACCGTGCACGCCCAGACGTTGTGCAATCGGTACCGCCAGATGATCGCCACTGGCGGTGATGATCATCACGGTATCGCCGCGCTGCTGATGCCAGTTAATGCGTTCCCGCGCAGCGGGGAACACGCGTGGCAGGATATCGCGATGGATGAAACGCCGCACCCAACCCTCAACCGTCAGGGTCGCCATACCGGCGAGCGGGGAAAGCGTCGTGTTCATATACTCTTCAATTGACAGGGTGCCGGCATGGTATTTCTCCATCAAGGCTTGTTCCTGAGAGATGAGTGCTTCGGGGGCAAATCCCTGTGAGACCAGCCAGCGCAGCCACAGGCTGGTACTGTCTTCACAAATCAGGGTTTCGTCCAGATCGAAAACGGCTAAGTCCATCGTGGTTCTCCTCGGGCTGATTGGCATCAGGTTAGCGGAATTTTGTGACTGGCTTAACCGTTCTGCGAAAAATCGGAATTTCTCTCACTTTTTCCACTACGGCCGAACCGTAAAAGTGGCAGCGCAGCAGGGTTGATGCCAGGGTTACTCTAATAAACTCTATAAAACTTTACGGTTGGACGGTTTTGTTCGCAGGTGGTAAGCGTGTAGCTTTTATTAAGACATGTCTTACCTGCTAGAAAACCATGATTTAACAAGGACAATCTGGTCACGCTCATGAGAAAAAACTCCGTCATTTCTGCTTTGCGGCCGCTGGCTGCCACTTCATTATTAGTGCTTTTCCTTCCCGTCACCACTCAGGCTGAACAGGCGCCTGCAGCCCCTCAAATTGAGGCTAAAGCCTGGATTCTGATGGACTACAACAGCGGCAAGGTACTGGCTGAGTCCAATGCCGACCAGCGGTTAGATCCCGCCAGCCTGACCAAAATGATGACCAGCTATGTGGTCGGCCAGGCGCTGAAAGCCGGTAAGATCCATAACGATGACCTGGTGACTATCGGTCAGGATGCATGGGCAACCGGCAATCCAAAACTGCGCGGCTCCTCGCTAATGTTCCTCAAACCCGGTGACCGCATTCCGGTTTCTGAGCTCAATAAAGGCGTGGTGATTCAGTCAGGCAATGATGCCTGTATCGCGCTGGCAGATTATGTCGCCGGTAGCCAGGACTCGTTTATCGGCCTGATGAACAACTACGTTAAAGCGTTTGGACTACAAAATACCCACTTTATGACGGTGCACGGGCTGGATGCCGATGGGCAATACAGCACCGCGCGCGATATGGCGATCATCGGGCAGCGTCTGATTAGCGATGTGCCAGAAGAGTACGCGTTAAACAGCGAGAAAGAGTTCACTTTTAATCACATCAAGCAGATGAACCGTAACCGCCTGTTGTGGAGCAGTAACCTGAAAGTGGATGGGATTAAAACCGGACATACCTCGGGCGCGGGGAATAACCTGGTCGCGTCTGCGGTCGACGGGGATATGCGTTTAATTTCGGTGGTGCTGGGTACCCAAAGTGATGCGATTCGCTTCCGTGAAAGTGAGAAGTTGCTCACCTGGGGTTTCCGTTTCTACGAAACCGTGACGCCGATAAAAAGCGACAAGCCTTTTGCCCAGCAGCGTGTGTGGTTTGGTGAACAGAGCCAGGTCAATCTCGGCGTGGCGAAAGATGCGGCGATCACCGTCCCGAAAGGTCAAATGAAAAACCTTAAGGCGAGTTTCACTTTGAATTCACCGCAGCTGGAGGCGCCGCTGGAGAAGAACCAGGTGGTGGGGACCATTGATTTCCAACTGGATGGCAAAACCGTGGATCAGCGCCCGCTGGTGGTGATGGAAGCGGTGCCGGAGGGCGGGTTTATGGGTCGTATCTGGGATTTCATCATGATGAAATTTAACGGCTTGTTTGGGAAGTGGTTTAGCTAGTCCCCTATCGGGCGGCCCGAGTGAGCCGCCCTTTACCTTATCCGCGTACCCACCCTTTTTTGATCGGCATAGCGAACAGAGCGCGATACAGCTGGTGGGTGAATGTCAGCATGCGTTCGCCGTACAACTGCCACGCCATATGCGAGGCCAGACACGCCAGTAAGCCCACCAAAAATCCGCCCAGCATATCCATAGGCCAATGTACGCCAAGATAAACGCGTGACCAGGCAATCGCACTGCCCACGGCCAGCAGAATGACGCCAGACCACAGGCGATGCCAGAAGATGAACGCCAGTGCAAAAGTGAAGATGGTGGTGCCATGATCGCTGGGGTAAGAGTCATCGGCGGCGTGAGCGAGGAATTGGTGCCCTAAGCCAATGGCAAATGGACGCGGATGCGGCAACAGTTGGCCCACGCACCATGAAATGCTCAATGCATAAATCAGCGCCATACCGGTTTTCAGTACCAGCGCGCGTTGAGATTGCACTTGATCGCGCGGCCCCCAAAACCATAAGGCCACAATCAGCAGCGGGACAATGGCAATCACATCTTTGGCGATAAAGGTCGCCAGGTTAATCAACCATGGCGGTGAATCCGTCGTGGCGTTGATCCATAGAAACAGGCTATGGTTGAGCGCTTCCATCACGTTTGCTTTTCCTCATCTTGTCTACCCAAAAAGAAACACCAGCAAAAATCAGCACCTGGCTCAGCCACACCCACCATCCCGACCACAGATTGTGAGAGAAGAAGTGGGCACCGCGCATCACCTGTCCGTATCCCATCAGTAAGCCCACGGTGATACCAAACAGCAGCGCCAGCACGGCGCGGCGCGGACGCTCTGGCCACCACAGGAAGAACAGCGCCATCAGAGCAAAGCCGCTGGAAGCGTGACCGCCTGGGAAGCATTGCCCGGGACCGCTGTTGGCCGGAGTAGGGTCCAGCAGCACAAAACTGGCCGCTTTACCGCCAAACATCGCCAAATCCCATGGACAGGAGTGCGCGCTGTGCGCCTTCAGGATGCCCACCACTAGCGGCCCCATGCCAAACAGCAGGGCCACCAGCACGCGGCGACCATCACGCTTCTGCACACCTCGTAACAACATCAATACCGCACCGGCGATGATCACATCCTTGAACAAGCGATGATTGATCAGGTCCAGCCAGCGGTTGTGTTGCCACGGAAACGTCTGCGTCTGTGGGTCAAACCACAGCTGGCTGATGGCGATATCCAGGCTTTCGTGGCGCGACCACCACATAAACACCAGTGCCGAAATTGCCAGTAAAATAAAGTTGATAGCGTAAAAGCGACCAGACAAACAATAAATAGTCGGGCTCTTAATCTTATCGTGGGTTGTTGGAGTGTTTAACTTTGATGAAAGTTGCATGAATATTTTAAAATAGCGAAACCAGAGTGGCAGGGTCGCAATTTACGCTTAGGAGAACCTTAAGCGGCAGGAATTGCAGGCATAAAAAAACCCGCAAGTCAGTGACCGGCGGGCTCCACAATTTGGGGATTTCAAAGAAAAGCAGTGGCACTTATTCAGACTGCGGCCCAAATAGAAAGTTCTGAACGCGGTAAAAATATTTTTAAAAAGGCAAAAGCGGCCAAATTATCACAATAAGCGTGCCGGCCAGCGTCAGCAAAACGTTAGCAATCGCATAAGTTCCTGCATAGCCCAGTGCCGGAATGCTACTGCGCGCGGTATCGCTGATGATCTCCATCGCCGGGGCGCAGGTGCGCGCGCCCATGATGGCGCCAAACAGCAGCGCGCGGTTCATGCGTAACACGTAGGCACCAAACAGATAGCAAATCACCACTGGGATCAAACTCACCAGCAGGCCGCTGAGCAACATCAAAGCGCCTGCGCTGCCCAGACCATGTTGCAGGCCGCTACCGGCGCTCAAACCGACACCTGCCATAAACACCATCAAACCGAACTCCTTTACCATGGTCAGCGCACCCTGCGGAATGTAGCCGAAGGTCGGATGGTTCGCGCGCAGGAAACCGAGCATGATACCCGCGAACAGCAAACCGGCGGCGTTGCCGATGCCGAAGCTAAAGTTGCTGAACTGGAAGGTGATCATGCCGATCATCAACCCAATGATAAAGAAGGCGCAGAAGGCCAGCAGATCGGTCATTTGACTGTGAATGGCAATAAAGCCGATGCGATCCGCCAGGCTTTTCACTCGGCGCGCTTCACCGCTGACCTGCAACACATCGCCCTTGTTGAGCATGATGCTGTCATCAATTGGCATCTCAATCTGGCTGCGAATCACCCGATTGAGGAAGCATCCATGATCGGTGAGTTTCAGATGACTCAACCGTTTGTTCACCGCATTGTGGTTTTTCACCACAATCTCTTCGGTGACGATACGCATGTCGAGTAAATCGCGGTCGAACACCTCTTTGCCGTTACGGAAGCTGGCATCAAGGCGTGCGTGTGCATCGGGGTAGCCCACCAGCGAAATTTCATCACCGAGTTGCAGCATCGCATCCCCATCCGGGCTGGCGAGAATACCGTTACGGCGCAGACGTTCAATGTAGCAGCCGGTCTGACGATGAATACCTAACTCGCGCAGGTTTTTGCCGCCGCTCCATTCCACCAGTTCCGGGCCAACGCGATAGGCGCGGATGACCGGTAAGAACACTTTACGCTGGCTGTCGGCATCCAGTCCGCGCTCTCGCGCAATCTGCTGCGCGCAGGTCGGTAAGTCCTGATGTTGCAGACGGGGCAGATAGCGTGCACCAAAGATCAGGCTGACCAGACCGATTAAATAGGTGAGGGCGTAACCGAGGCTGAGGTTATCCTGCATCATGTTGAGCTGATGGCTGTCACTGATGCTTTGCCGCAGTGTGTCACCCGCGCCCACCAGCACCGGCGTGGAAGTCATGGAACCGGCCAGCATGCCCGCCGTCAGGCCGATATCCCAGCCGAACACTTTACCCAGCCCAAGCGCAATGAGCAGCGCACTGACCACCATCACAATGGCGAGGAAGAAGTAATTTTTACCGTCGCGGAAAAAGATCGAAAAAAAGTTAGGTCCGGCTTCAACACCGACACAAAAAATAAACAACATAAAGCCGAGGCTGAGTGCGTCGGTATTTATCGCAAAGTGCTGCTGGCCTAAAATCAATGAAACAACGAGGACACCAATGGAATTTCCTAGCTGTACCGAGCCCAGGCGTAATTTACCTAAGCACAGCCCCAGGGCTAAGACGACAAATAATAACAGAACGTCATTTCCGCTTAACAATTCTGCGACGTTAATGTTCACGGTTTAACTTCTTCTTTACCTGTAACAAGTTGATGAGAAGGCCTTTTTTCGCTATCTTGTGGCAGCCGTTAGCGTCCTTGCCGCCAGCAAGGTGCAGACCATTATTTAAAACGGCGTCATTCTAATCATAAATAACTTCCTCAGCTATCAGCAGTTTTTAATCCTTCTGCCAGCGGCTGTTTCTTTTTATTTCCACTTGTGCGCATCAGGGCAGTAAACGTTTCAATATTGTTAACAACAAAGTTGAGGATGGTTATGTTGCAGCGCAATAATCGCTGGCCAGCATCAGTTCTGGGTATGATGCTTTATACGCTGGTGTTTATTTTTGCACACCATTTTTGGGCCCTTGCCGCGGAACAAACTATGCGCGGACAGCCTGAATTATTGCTGTTTTTATTGCCGGGCATGTTAATGGCGGTGTTGCAGCCAGATAGCCCCCTGGTCAGTACACTGTGGGTCGCCGTGGTGGGCACGCTATTGGGTATGGCCTGGATGTGGCTCACCGTCACGCAGATGCACAGTTGGCTGATGATTGTTGTATGGAGTTTAAGTGCGCTGTTTTGGGCTGGATGCGGGGCGTTACTGATCCGCCTGATGCGAATTATGCTGGCGATGCGTGCCGAATAGCACAATCAAAAACGGGCCCGCAGGCCCGCTTGATTAGGCTTCAACACCCAGATTTTCTTTGGTCCAGGCCGCAAATTCGGTGTAACCACCGATGTGCTGGTCATCAAGGAAAATCTGCGGCACGGTGGTCACCGGTTTGCCGGCACGTGCTTCCAGGTCGGCCTTGGTGATGCCGGTCGCCTGAATATCGACGTACTGATAGTTGAAATCATCGCGCTCGCTGGTCAGCTTGGTGGCTAACTCTTTCGCACGTACGCAGTATGGGCAGCTTGAACGGCCAAAAATCACTGCAATCATTGCTTCTCTCCTTCCGCTGCTGTTTTGTGACCAGTTTCACATTACAGCGTGAATAATGGCTAACATCATGCCCGCCCATCCTGCTTAAGCAAAGAAGAAAATGCCTGTTACTCTAATGACCGCAATCTATGTCCATCATACTTCACTCTGCAGATGTGTTTGGCTCAAGTTAAGCGGCTGGTGATAGCCACGCCTTGCTGCAGAGCGAATTATTCGGGTCTAAAATGCGACTGACCTATTGAGCAACTGAGGAAATCACCCATGCGTAATCTGGCCACGTTGCCTAAACCGGTTTTGTTACTGGAAGTGCTTGGCGTACTTGCGGTGACGGGGGCGCTGTTGCTGGTCAACGACTGGATTAGCGCGCCGGATTTTATGGCGAAAAAGTCGCTGGCCACGCTGCTGTTTTTCCTTGGCATTGCGCTGATGTTGCCAGCCGCCTGGCTGATGATGTGGCGTACCGCGCAAGCGATGGCACCGCAGTTGTTCAATCACAACCACAAGAAGAAGTAACCGGAGAGGATTATGACGCCGACCATCGATTTACTGTGCAGCCACCGTTCCATTCGCGCCTTTACCGAGCAGGGCATTGATGATGCCCAGCGCAGCGCGATCATTGCTGCAGCACAAGCGGCCTCGACCTCCAGCTTTTTGCAGTGCTCCTCAATTATTCGCATTACCGACCAGGAAAAGCGTCAACAGCTGGTGCAACTCACCGGCGGGCAACCGTGGGTGAGTGCCGCCGCTGAATTTTGGGTGTTTTGTGCCGACTTTAATCGTCATCAGCAGATCTGCCCGGATGCCCATCTTGGGCGTGCCGAACAGTTGCTATTGGGCTGTGTGGATACGGCATTGATGGCACAAAACGCCATGGTCGCAGCGGAATCGCTGGGATTGGGTGGGGTGTTTATTGGTGGCATCCGTAATAGCATCGCGCAAGTCACAGATTTGCTGGAACTGCCGAAATTCGTGCTGCCACTGTTTGGTTTCTGCATCGGTCATCCCGCTTCTGCCCCAGACGTGAAACCCCGCATGCCAGCGGCGATGCTGGTGCATGAAAATCGCTATCAACCTGTCGATAAAAGCGTGCTGGCCCAGTACGATAACCAAATCACGGCTTATTACCAGCAGCGTGACAGCAACCAGCGTTCGGAAACCTGGAGCGAACTGATTCAACGCCTGATCATTAAAGAAACGCGTCCGTTTATGCTGGATTATCTGCATCAACAGGGCTGGGCAACGCGCTAAGCACAAGGAACTCTGCAATGAAGATGGCCATTCTCACGCGTGATGGAACGCTGTATTCGTGTAAGCGCCTGCGCGACGCCGCGGAAGAGCGTGGTCATCAGGTGCAGATGATCGATCCACTCTCTTGCTACATGAACATCAATTCCGATTCTCCCGCAGTGCATTATCGTGGCGAACCGCTGGGCCACTTTGATGCCGTTATCCCACGCATTGGCACGGCGACCACCTTTTACGGCACGGCAGTGCTGCGCCAGTTCGAGATGTTAGGTAGCTATCCGCTGAATGAATCGGTGGCCATCACCCGGGCGCGTGACAAATTGCGATCGCTGCAGCTGCTGGCGCGTGAAGGCATTGATATGCCGATCACCGGGTTCGCCTCTTCGCCTGACGATACCCAGGATGTGATCGCCATGGTGGGTGGTGCGCCGCTGGTGGTGAAATTAGTGGAGGGCACGCAGGGGATTGGCGTGGTGCTGGCTGAAACGCGGCAGGCGGCGGAGAGCGTGATTGATGCATTTCGTGGCCTTAACGCCCACATTCTGGTGCAAGAGTTTATCAAAGAGGCACAGGGGCGAGATATTCGCTGCCTGGTGATTGGCAATGAAGTGGTGGCGTCGATTGAGCGTGAAGCGAAAGAGGGGGATTTCCGCTCGAATCTTCATCGTGGCGGTAAAGCGCACGCGGTGACCATCACCGAAAAAGAGCGCGAAATCGCGGTGAAAGCCGCATCCACGCTCGGGTTGGAAATCGCAGGGGTGGATATTTTACGCGCCAATCGCGGCCCGCTGGTTATGGAGGTGAATGCCTCGCCAGGGCTTGAGGGCATTGAAGGCACCACCGGCCTCGACATCGCTTCAATGATGATTCACTGGGTAGAAGCGCATGCCTGCCCCGGCTATCGTCTTAAAACCGGGGGCTAGGCGCGCTTTTACGTGGTTTTCGTGGCATCAGAGGGACTTTTTCCGTAAGCTAAGGCGCTTATTTCTTCACCCCACAGGACATAACGATGGATTCACTGGTCGTTCCTGACATCGACATCCTGCGTCGCTGGCTGGATCAACAAAATATCACCTGGTTCGAATGCGATGCCTGCCAGGCACTGCACCTGCCGCACATGCAGAATTTTGACGGGGTGTTTGATGCAAAAATCGACCTGGTGGACAACGTCATCCTTTTCTCGGCCCTCGCGGAAGTGAAACCCACAGCACTTATTCCTTTGGTCGGCGATTTGTCGCAGATCAATGCCAGTTCGCTTACGGTGAAGGCCTTTATCGATATTCAGGATGACAATCTGCCTAAGCTGATTGTCTGCCAGTCGATCAGTACCACTGCCGGATTAACCTTTGGTCAGTTCTCGCACTTTATGAAGCAAAGTGAAGAGGGCGTTTCCATGGTGATTATGGAAGCCTTTGCCAATAATTTGCTGATGATGGGCGAAGAAGAGGAGCGACAACCCAGCTCCAGCAGCCACGCGATGCTGCACTGAGTTCCCCGCCTCGCTAACTGCCGCTTTTTGCGGCAGTTTTCATTTTAGCCCTACCACTTTTTATTCTGCATTTTGCCCTTTATTGCCAGATATTAGTCGTGCTTTATGCCGCTAGTGCCAAACCCCATAGCAGAAACATGCATAAAATATCGCAAAAAGGCGTTTTTTACGCTGAGATCTGGCACGCGTGAAGCAGGGGGGCTATTCTTGCGGGGCTGCTTGAGACATGCAACCTCAGCACAACTATAGGTTTTTGCTATTAAACTCCCGCTGAATATTGATTCATTGTGTGTCTGTGATTAAACAGAAAAAACGCAACGTCAGGATCGCGTGTATGCAGCGTTGTGATGACCCCCTCAGGAGGAAGTAAAACATGATCAACCAACGTAAAAAATGGTTGCCAGGTGTGGTTGCAGGTGTGCTGATGGCGACGGCCGTTAGTGCTCAGGCAGAGGATAAAACGCTGCACGTCTATAACTGGTCCGATTATATTTCGGCCGACACCGTGCCGAATTTTGAAAAGCAGACCGGCATCAAAGTGGTCTACGACGTCTTCGATTCCAACGAAGTGCTGGAAGGTAAACTGATGGCCGGTTCAACCGGTTATGACGTCGTCGTGCCTTCTTCCAGCTTCCTCGCACGTCAGCTGCAATCGGGTGTGTTCCAGGAGTTGGATAAGAGCAAACTGCCAAACTACAAAAACCTCGATCCTGATTTGATGGCGAAAGTCGCGCAGCACGATCCGGGTAACAAATATGCGATTCCGTATCTGTGGGGAACCACTGGCATCGGTTACAACGTCGATAAAGTGAAAGCCGCATTGGGCACTGATGCGCCCGTCAACAGCTGGGATTTGGTGCTGAAGCCAGAAAACCTGGAAAAACTGAAAAGCTGTGGTGTTTCCTTCCTCGATGCACCGGAAGAGATTTTCGCGACCGTACTGAATTATCTCGGCAAAGATCCGAACAGCTCTGACGCGAAAGATTACACCGGCGCCGCCACGGATCTGTTGCTGAAGCTGCGTCCTAATATCCGTTACTTCCATTCGTCTCAGTACATTAACGACCTGGCCAATGGCAACATCTGCGTGGCGATCGGCTGGTCGGGCGATATCCTGCAGGCGAAAGATCGTGCAGTCAAAGCCAACAACGGCGTGCACCTGGGTTACAGCGTGCCGAAAGAGGGCGCTCTGGCCTTCTTCGACATGATGGCGATTCCGAAAGACGCGAAAAACCTCGATGCAGCCTATCAGTGGCTGAACTATATCATGGATCCAAAAGTGATCGCGGATGTCTCTAACAAGATGAACTACGCCAACGGCAACAAGGCGTCACTGCCATTGATCAATGCGGATGTGCGCAACAATCCGGGCATCTTCCCAACGCCGGATGCGATGGCCAAGCTGTTTGTGCTCAAAGTCCAGGATCCGAAACTGGATCGTGCGCGCACCCGTGCATGGACTAAAGTAAAAAGTGGTAAGTAATTCGTTCTAAACGGATTCATGACCTGTAGACGACAACAGAGGCGCGGTGATGGCCTCTGTTGTGCCATTTTAGCGGCTGGCTGTGCCGCGCTACACCGCTTAGCGCCGGAGAAATGTTAGTGAACGACGCGATTCCCCGCCCCCCAAATAAAACGGCTAAGGCGTTAACGCCGCTGCTGGAAATTCGCAACCTGACCAAATCTTTTGACGGCCAGCACGCCGTGGATGATGTCAGCCTGACCATTTATAAAGGTGAAATTTTTGCCCTGCTGGGTGCTTCCGGCTGCGGTAAATCGACCTTACTGCGCATGCTGGCAGGCTTTGAGCCACCGACCAGCGGGCAGATTGTGCTGGATGGGCAAGACCTGTCGCACGTTCCACCTTACCAGCGACCGATCAACATGATGTTCCAGTCTTACGCACTGTTCCCGCACATGACGGTGGAACAGAACATCGCCTTTGGACTGAAGCAGGATAAATTGCCGAAAGGCGAAATCAGCAGCCGCGTAGCAGAAATGCTGACGCTGGTGCACATGCAAGAGTTTGCGAAACGTAAGCCGCACCAGCTCTCTGGCGGCCAGCGCCAGCGTGTGGCGCTGGCGCGTAGCCTGGCTAAACGCCCCAAACTGCTGCTGCTGGATGAACCGATGGGCGCGCTGGATAAGAAACTGCGCGACCGCATGCAGCACGAAGTGGTGGATATTCTTGAACGCGTTGGCGCGACCTGCGTAATGGTCACGCACGACCAGGAAGAAGCGATGACTATGGCCGGTCGTATCGCGATCATGAACCGTGGCAAATTTGTGCAGATTGGTGAGCCGGAAGAGATCTATGAGCATCCTACCAGCCGTTACAGCGCCGAATTTATCGGTTCAGTTAACGTGTTTGATGGCCTGCTGCGTGAGCGCACGGAAGAGGGCGTGGTGATCGATGCGCCGGGCCTGGTGCATCCGCTTAAAGTGCAGACCGATGTCTCCATCATCGATAACGTGCCCGTGCATGTCGCTTTACGTCCGGAAAAAGTGATGCTGTGCGAAGAGGTGCCGGCGGATGGCTGCAACTTTGCCGTGGGTGAAGTGGTGCATATCGCTTATCTCGGAGACCTGTCGATTTATCACGTTCGCCTGCGTAGCGGTCAGATGATCAGCGCGCAGCTGCAGAATGCACATCGCTACCGCAAAGGTGCGCCAACATGGGGTGATGAAGTTCGCCTGTGCTGGGACGCCGACAGCTGTGTGGTTCTGACGGTTTAAGGAGGCGTAATGAGCCAGATTTCTCAACGCAGCGAGCCGGAAGTGGTGGGTACACCGCTGCAGCGCTGGGGCACGCGTATTAAAATGCTGCATGGCCGCAAGCTGGTGATCGCCTTGCCTTATCTTTGGCTGATCCTGCTGTTTTTGCTGCCGTTCCTGATCGTGCTGAAGATCAGTTTCGCCGATATTGCGCGTGCCATTCCGCCTTACACCGATCTGGTGACCTGGGCCGATGACCAACTCAATCTGGTGCTGAATCTCGGTAACTACATCACACTGACGGACGATCCGCTGTATGCCGAAGCCTATCTGACTTCACTCAAGGTGGCGGCGATTTCTACCGTGATCTGTCTGCTGATCGGATACCCGCTGGCCTGGGCGGTGGCGCACAGTAAGCCTTCAATGCGCACTATTCTGCTGTTGCTGGTCATCTTGCCTTCCTGGACTTCGTTCCTGGTGCGCGTGTACGCGTGGATGGGCTTACTGAACAACAACGGTATTCTTAACCGCTTCCTGATGTGGTTGGGGGTTATCGATCATCCACTGGTGATTCTTTACACCAATACCGCGGTGTATATCGGTATCGTTTACTGCTATCTGCCGTTTATGGTGCTGCCCATCTATACCGCGTTAACCCGTATCGACTACTCGCTGGTCGAGGCCTCGCTGGATCTGGGGGCGCGTCCGCTGAAAACCTTCTTCAGCGTGATTGTGCCACTCACCAAAGGCGGCATTATTGCCGGTTCGATGCTGGTGTTTATCCCGGCAGTGGGTGAGTACGTGATCCCGGAACTGCTGGGAGGGCCGGACAGCATCATGATTGGCCGTATCCTGTGGCAGGAGTTCTTTAACAACCGCGACTGGCCGGTGGCTTCGGCGCTGGCGGTGATCATCCTGTTAATTTTGATTCTGCCGATCATCTGGTTCCACAAGCATCAAAATCGTGAGTTAGGAGAGAAGGAATGAATCAGTTACCGACCATTCGCTCTCCATGGCGTACGGCGATTTTGGCCGCATGCTTCCTGTTCCTGTACGCGCCGATGCTGCTGCTGGTGGTTTACTCCTTCAACAGCTCGCAGCTGGTCACCGTGTGGGAGAGCTTCTCATTCCACTGGTACAAAGTGCTGTTCCAGGACGATGCGATGCTGGATGCCGTTGGCCTCAGCCTGACCATTGCGGCGCTCTCCGCTACCATGGCGGTGGTGTTGGGCACCATGGCGGCGGTGATCATCGTGCGTTTCGGCCGTTTCCGTGGGCATAGCGGTTTTGCGTTTATGCTCACCGCGCCGCTGGTGATGCCAGATGTGATCACCGGGTTGTCACTGCTGCTGCTGTTTGTGGCGATGGGCAATACCTTCGGCTGGCCGAGCGATCGTGGCATGCTCACCATCTGGCTGGCGCACGTCACCTTCTGTACTGCTTACGTGGCGGTGGTGATCAACTCCCGCCTGCGCGAGCTGGATCGCTCCATCGAAGAAGCGGCAATGGATCTCGGGGCGACGCCGCTGAAAGTGTTCTTCGTGATAACCGTGCCAATGATTGCTCCGGCAATTGTCACCGGTTGGCTGCTGGCCTTTACGCTGTCACTGGATGATCTGGTGATTGCCAGCTTCGTCACCGGGCCGGGCGCCACGACGCTGCCGATGGCGATCTTTGCTACTGTGCGACGCGGCGTCAATCCAGAGATCAATGCGTTAGCCTCATTGATTTTGTTTGTCGTCGGCCTGGTCGGTTTCATCGCCTGGCGCTTTATGGCGCACGAAGAAAAGCAACGTTTACGCGATATTCAGAAAGCCAGACGTGGCTGAAACCCGTAACATTTGCCAATATAATAACGGGCCGGTTTATCCTTCATACTTCACGTTGTAGGGGCGTTGGCTACGTGTGTTCACCCCAGTCACTTACTCAGGTAAGCTCCTGAGGATTCGCACACTTGCCGCCTTGCTAAAACGTGAATTATTTTGGGGTAAGACTTGCCCGTTTTTTTATGGTTACGGAGTCAAACCATGTCGGAAACCCTCAAAAACGCGATGGCCAATTCAACGCCTGCACCAGTGATGGTCGCGGGGATCGCCATCATTGCCACACGCTGTCTCAGCGTGCTGATGCTGGCCAATGAGCTGGGTTACGACGAAATAGCCAACTTTGTCCACCGCAGTGCACAGGCGTGGGATTCCACACTGATTTTTATCGCCAGTCAGCTGATCTTTCTGTTTGAACTGCGCTGTGCTTTTACCCTGCTGCGTGGCAGCAATCGCGGACGCTGGGGTTATGTGGTGGCGCAAATTATTGTGCTCGGTTACATGCTCATGGCATCTGTCGGCTGGATCTACCCGGAAATTTTCAGTATTCCTGGTGAAACCAATGCGCAGATCATTCATCACACGTTGATGCAGAAAGTACCGGATGCGCTGGTATTGCTGCTACTGTTTGTGCCGGCCAGCAGCCGCGCTTTTTTCCGCGCCCGGTGATACAATCTGCCCCCGTTTTTCTCCCGATTTTGATATACAGGCCTTTCCATGTATTGCGCGCTTTATGATGCCGGTCGCTGTCGTTCATGCCAGTGGCTGGAGAAACCCTATCCGCAGCAGCTCAGCGAGAAGCAGTCGCTGCTCGAGCAGTTGCTGTCGCAGACTGCGGTGGCAGAATATTTACCGCCGGTGACCTCGCCGCTGCAGGGTTTTCGTAATAAAGCCAAAATGGTGGTGAGCGGCAGCGTCGAACGGCCGATTTTCGGCATGATGGCGCGTGATGGCGAACCGGTGGATCTGTGTGATTGCCCACTCTATCCCGCCAGCTTTGCGCCGGTGTTTGATGTGCTAAAACCCTTTATTGCCCGCGCTGGATTGACACCCTACAACGTGGCGCGTCAACGCGGCGAACTGAAATTCCTGCTGCTTACCGAGAGTTCGCAAGGTGGGATGATGCTGCGGTTTGTGCTGCGATCCACCCGCAAGCTGGAGCAGTTGCGCGCGGCTTTACCCTGGTTGCAGCAGCAGTTGCCGCAGTTAAAAGTGATCTCCGCCAATATCCAGCCAGTACACATGGCGATTTTGGAAGGGGAAGAAGAGATTGCTTTGACGCCCGATCAGGCACTGGCAGAATGTTTCAATCAGGTCCCGCTGTATATTCGTCCGCAGAGTTTCTTTCAGACCAACCCGCAGGTCGCAGCAGATTTGTATGCCACGGCGCGTGATTGGGTCGCAGAGTTGCCGGTGACCAGTATGTGGGATCTGTTCTGCGGCGTGGGCGGTTTCGGTTTGCACTGTGCCACGCCTGAAATGCAGCTGACCGGTATTGAAATCAATGCGGAAGCCATTGCCTGTGCGCAGCAATCGGCTGAACAGTTGGGGCTCGATAAAGTGAGTTTCGCCGCGCTGGATTCCACCCGGTTCGCGACATCGCATGAACAGGTGCCACAGCTGGTGCTGGTTAATCCGCCGCGTCGCGGTATTGGGGCTGAGCTGTGTGCTTATCTCAGTGAAATGGCGCCAGACTACATTCTCTATTCAAGCTGCAATCCCACTACGATGGCGCAGGATATTGCACGCCTGGCAGATTACGCGGTGAGCCGCGTCCAGCTGTTTGATATGTTTCCACACACCGCACACTTTGAAGTGCTAACGCTGCTGATTAAGAAGGGTGGAGCCACGTAGCCACCGCCTGAACGGAGGACGTGCAGAACCTGTCAGGTGGCACGCCACGCGGCTCCATAATGCTTATTCCGGGAACCACTTCTGGTTGATTTGCTGCCAGGTGCCATCGGCTTTCAGCGCCACCAGTGCGTCATTCATCTCTTTCAGTAGCGTTGCATTGCCTTTGCGCACCGCAATGCCTAAGCCGGTGCCGAAGTATTCGGTATCGGTAATATGCTCACCCACCGCGCTGAGATCGTCGTTAGCCTTCAGCCACTGATTGACCACCGCGCTATCACCAAACACGCCGTTCAGACGACCATTTTTCAGGTCGAGAATCGCGTTCTGATAACTGTCGTAAGACACGGAGATCACTTCTGGATGTTTCTCCAGCAGGTATTTCTGGTGCGTGGTGCCGTTTTCTACCCCTACACGCTTACCTTTCAACTGGCTAAAGTCGGTGAACTGTCCCTTTTGGGCAATCACAATCGCGGAGTTGGCATAGTAAGGCTGAGTGAAATCGACCTGTTTGCTGCGCTCTGCCGTGATGTCCATGCCTGAGATGACCGCATCATAACGACGGAATTTTAGCGAAGGGATCAAACTGTCAAACGCGTTATTGGTAAAGGTGCAATCCGCTTTCATTTGCTGACATAAGGCTTTTGCCAGATCGATATCAAAGCCGACAATTTGGTTGTCGTGGTCGAGGGATTCAAACGGGGGATAGGTCGCAGAAGAGGCGAAACGAATTTTTTCCGCCGCATAAGCATTCATTGCCAGTGTTGCCAGCGCCGCAGCAACAATCCATTTTTTCATTATGTGACTCCTGTAAACCATGCCAGAGATAGAACGGATTACACGATGCCAGCAAATGAATTTATATGCAAATAATATGATTAAAAAATTACATATGTTGTTGTCGGTGTAGCAGCGCGAGATATGACGCGTTTGTCCGCAACACTTTCATCTCAGACAAACGCGATAAATCGCGCCACGACAGCAATCAATTGCGGTGTTCGAATGCCAGTGCGCGCTTTTCGATTAAACGCATCATCAACGTGAGCAAACCGTTGACCACCAGATAGATCAGCCCGGCAGCGGCATACACCGTGATGTCATAGGTGCGCCCATACAGCAACTGACCGTGTCCCATCACTTCCATCAACGTTATGGTGTACGCCAGTGAGGTACTTTTAAACACCAGCACCACTTCGTTTGAGTAAGAAGATAGAGCACGTTTAAACGCATACGGCAGCAGGATACGCAGCGTGTCTTTGCGATTCATACCCAGCGCAGCGCAGGATTGCCACTGCCCGGAGGGGATAGCGCGAACTGCACCGTAGAACAGTTGAGTGGTATAGGCTGCACTGTTGAGCGACAGCGCAATCAGCGCGCAAAGCCAGGGCTGTGATAGCAAATGCCATAACCACGGCACATTTTGAATGCTGGGAAACTGGCCTGGGCCGTAATAAATCAGGAAGATTTGCACCAGCAGTGGGGTGCCGGTAAATACCGTGATGTAGCCTTTTACCAGCCAGTTCAGCACCGGGACTTTCAGTGAGAGCACGATGGTGCACAGCAGCGACAGCAGCAGCGCGGCAATCAGTGATGCCACCGTCAGGGTCAGACTGGTATGCAACCCTTTCAGGAGCTCGGGTAAGTAATCCAGCATGCGTCAGGCTCCCCGTTCAAAACGCGTGGTGCGCGATTCAATACGGCGCAGTATCGCCTGACTGAACAGCGTAATAATCAGGTAGACGGCCGCAGCCACCAGATACCAGGTAAAGGGTTCTTGTGTGCGCGTGGCAATGCTTTTGGTTTGCAGCATGATGTCATTCACGCTAATCAGCGACACCAACGCAGTATCTTTCAGTAACACCAACCACTGATTGCCAAGACCCGGCAGCGCATGACGCCACATTTGCGGCATGATCAGGCGGAAAAAAATCGCCGACTTCTTCATACCCAACGCCTGGCCGGATTCCCATTGGCCCACAGGCACGGCTTTCAGTGCGCCGCGCAACGTTTGGGAGGCATAGGCAGAATAAAGCATCGCGAGGGCAATCACACCGCACAGGAAGGGGCTGACGTCGAAGTTTTCAATCTGTACCTGCACGGGAATGCTGAACAAGCCCAGATTGATATGGAAGCCATCGGATAAGGTCAGTAGCAGCTGTGAGGCACCAAAGTAGACAAACAGCACCACCAGAATTTCCGGCAGGCCACGGATCAGCGTCACCAGCGCGGTACCGATCCACGCCAGCGGTTTCCAGCGGACGGTTTCCCAGCCAGCAAAAATCATCGCCAGCACAAGGCCGGCGATCAGTGCACAAACAGCAAGGCCGACAGTCATGCCGGCGGCGCTTGCGAGTGGAATCATTTCATTCATCAGGGATTACTGCTGGAACCATTTGTTGTAGATGGTTTTGTAGGTGCCGTCAGCTTTGATCTTTTCCAGGGCGGTGTTGAATTTGCCCTGCAGCTCGGTGTTGCCCTGACGGACGGCGATACCCAGACCGGTACCGAAGTAATCTTTATCGGTCACTTTCTCACCCAATGGTGCGAGGTTGGCATTCTGTTTCAGCCATTCGTTCACCACGGCGGTGTCACCAAATACCGCATCGATACGACCATTTTTCAGGTCCAGAACCGCGTTCTGGTAGCTATCATAAGGCACAACGGTGATGTCGCTGTGTTTATCAGACAGATATTTCTGGTGCGTGGTGCCGTTCTGAACGCCAACGCGTTTACCTTTCAGCGCATCAACGTTCGCCAGCTTGCCTTTCTGGGCAATAAAGATCGCGGAATTATCGTAGTAAGGCTTGGAGAACAGCACCTGCTTTTCACGCTCTGGGGTGATATCCATACCCGCCATTACGGCGTCAAAACGACGGAATTTCAGGCTTGGGATCAGGCTGTCAAACGCCTGATTAGTGAAAGTACAGGTCGCATCAATCTCTTTACACAGCGCATTGGCCAGATCGACATCGAAGCCCTGAATCTTGTTGTCAGAGTCGACAAATTCAAACGGAGGATATGAAGCTTCGGTGGCAAAACGCAGGGTTTGCGCAGCAGAAGCGCTGAGGCTCAGACCGGCAAGCAGTGCAGCAAGTACGACTTTTTTCATTAGATGCATCCTGACTTAGTGCGAAAGATAATGTGCAAACGCTTCGGTTTGCGGCTGTGTAAAGTGGCTGGCATCGCCTTGCTCAACGATATGGCCGTTCTCCATGTACACCACGCGGCTGGCGGTTTTACGCGCCACTTCCACTTCGTGGGTCACAATCACCTGAGTGATCTGCGTCTGTGCCAGCTCACGAATGATGCTGACGATCTGCGCGGTGATTTCAGGGTCGAGGGCTGCGGTGGGTTCGTCAAACAACAGCACCTGCGGCTCCATCATCAACGCTCGGGCAATCGCCACACGCTGTTGCTGGCCACCGGAAAGATGCAAGGGAAAACGATCGGCAAAAGGGGTCAGACGCAGACGTTCCAGCAGTTTATCAGCGCGCGCGCGCGCGGCTTCTTTGCTGAGACCAAGCACGCGACACGGTGCTTCAATCAGATTCTGCACCACGCTGAGGTGCGGCCACAGATTGTATTGCTGGAACACCATGCCCACGTTTTGGCGCAGTTCACGAATAGCGCTGTCTGACGGCGCTTTGCTGAAGTCGAAGTGATTCCCGGCAATCTGCAAGCTGCCGGAACGCGGCTGCTCCAGCAGATTGAGGACGCGCAGGAGCGAACTTTTACCCGCGCCACTCGGCCCGAGCAACACCAGCGTCTCTCCCTGCGGGCAAGCCAGGTTGATATCGAACAGTGCCTGATGGGCACCGTAAAAAACAGTTTATGGCGTTTAGTTGAATACTCATGCGCAAAAAATGAATAGTAATTAGTGCCGCGGATCTTAACGTCACCAGAATAGTTATGCAATTGTGGTGGGTTAAAATTTATTAAACAGCAGTTAAGTCCCCAAAGCGTAGCACAATATCGCGCAGGTCAACGCCGGGAAGGGCTCGCTGGCTGCAATTTATTGATTAAAAATTAACAAAAAACGCCGCAAAGATGCGGCGCGCTTATGTTTAGAACTGAGTGCGGTAAAATTAAACAGCTATTTCTTCTCTTCCAGCAGTTGGCTGAGCGACCCGCCACCTGCGTGCGGCCAGTCACCGACGTAGCGAATATCATCCACAGCCCAGCAGGTGCCTTCATGAATCATCAATACCTCGTCATGCCAGCTTTTACCCTCGCGACTCAAATCGACGCGCAGTGGAATATTACGTGCATCGCGATTAGGAATGGTTGAGGCGCTGGCAACTTCCGCCGACGTTGGACCCTGTGCGAGGCTGGAGAACAAATCGCCCTGGCTCCACGAGGCAGGTTTGCTGCTCTGCTTGCTGGCGCTCAGCAGTTTTTGATACAGGTGATCGCTCAGGTAAGGGCGATATTTTGCCAGCGTGGTGCTATCGGGCAGACCCTGGCCGGGCTGGCTGATGCGTAAATCGTAAAACTGCTGCGCGACGCTATCTGGGCCACCGTCGACACAGCTGGCAGTGCGCGGTCCGTTATCTTTGATCACCGGTTCGACGGTGGTACAGGCACTGAGCAGTAACGCAGCGGGAACAAGCAGCGCAAAGGCATTGTTTCTCATCTCGATTTCCTTATTGTTCACTGGCAAAGCGTCATTTTTAGCATAGAGTATAGTCTCGCTTTTACGCCGTACGAGCTGTTCACCTCAGGAGAGAAAAATGAAATTTTCCACCACGCCCACGTTAGAAGGGCACAGCATCAGTGAATATTGCGGTGTGGTTACCGGTGAAGCGATTCTCGGGGCCAATATTTTCCGCGACTTCTTTGCCGGGATTCGCGATATCGTCGGTGGTCGTTCCGGAGCTTATGAAAAAGAGCTGCGCAAAGCGCGGCAGATTGCATTTGAAGAGCTGGAAGAGCAAGCAAAGGCGCTGGGTGCGAATGCGGTCGTGGGCATTGATATCGATTATGAAACCGTGGGCAAAGACAGTAGCATGCTGATGGTCAGCGTGACCGGAACGGCTGTGATCATTCGCTGATGCGGGTAGTTGTCGCTTTGATGATGGCGCTGCTGCTCAGCGCCTGCCACTCCTCGCTGGAATCAAGACAGGGTTATTGGGTCGATACCGCGCATCCGGCACAGGGCGCGCGGCCTCGTATCAAAGTGGTGGTGATCCACTATACCGCCGAAGATCTGCCTTCCTCACTGGCCACGCTGACCGATCGTGAAGTCAGCGCACACTATCTCATTCCACGGCAGCCCGCGCAGAGACGGGGTAAGGGTGTGATCTGGCAACTAGTGCCGGAGCCTGAACTGGCGTGGCATGCCGGGCCGAGTTTCTGGCGCGGTGCGACCCGCATCAATGACACGTCGATTGGTATCGAGATCGTCAATCGTGGTTATGCGCGGACATTAACTGGCGTGGAGTGGCAGCCGTTTACGCCGGCGCAAATCAGCGTGCTGGTGGCGCTGGTGAAAGATATCACGCAGCGCTATGCCATTACGCCTGAGAACCTGGTGGGGCACAGCGATATCGCGCCGCAGCGGAAGCAGGATCCTGGCCCGCTGTTCCCCTGGCAGCAGTTGGCGGAGCAGGGACTGGGCGCATGGCCCGATCGCGACACGGTACAGCGTTATTTGAACGGGCACGCGGCGGGTGCGCCCATCGATCAGGCCGAGCTGCTGGATGCGCTGCAGCGCTATGGTTATGACGTCAATTCAGCGAATACCCCGCAAATGCAGCGTAAGCTGATCGCGGCGTTTCAGATGCACTTCCGTGCGCGGGATTATCGAGGCGTCGCCGATGCAGAAACCCTGGCGATAGCCCGAGCATTACTGGCGAAATACGGCGCAGCGCAGTGATGAAACGGTGTATGACATCGCCGATGCAGAAACCCTGGCGATAGCACAGACGTGACTGGCGAAGAACGGTACGGCACGGTGATATAAAGATGAAGTAGGGGGCTCGCCAGGGTGAACTTGTGGACGGCCCGAAGACCGTCCCTGCAAGACAACCTGAGCTTTGTTACGCTAAAAACGCCTGCCAGTGTGCAACCAGACGTTGTAAATCCTGACGGCTGACATCGAGGTGGGTGGCAATACGTGTGACCGGGCCTACGCTCATCAACACATCGCCGGAGTGCATCCAGCTTTTCAGTGCGTCCACCTGATCCGCCGGTACTTTCACAAACAGCATGTTGGTGTGCTGATTCAGTACCTCTACGCCAATCGCGCTAAGCTGCTCCGCCAGCCAGGCGGCATTGTCATGATCTTCTTTCAGGCGCGCCACATTGTGCTTCAGTGCGTACAGACCCGCCGCGGCCAGGATGCCTGCCTGACGCATGCCGCCACCGGTCATTTTACGCCAGCGACGAGCTTGCTCAATATAGGCTTCATCACCGCACAGCAGTGAACCGACCGGCGTGCCCAGCCCTTTGGACAGGCAGATGGTCAGCGTATCGCAATAGCGCGCGATATCTTTCAGCTCAACATTTTGCGCCACCACGGCATTGAAAATGCGGGCGCCATCAATGTGCAGCGCCAGTTTGTGCTCACGCGTCAGCTTCCACGCTTGCTCCAGATAGCTCTGCGACAGCACTTTGCCGTGATGGGTGTTTTCCAGACTTAGCAGGCGCGTGCGCGCAAAATGGATGTCATCCGGTTTGATGGCGGCAACAATATCCGCCAGCGGCAGCGATCCATCTTCGGCATGAGAAATAGGTTGAGGCTGAATGCTGCCCAGCACCGCCGCGCCACCCGCTTCGTATTTGTAGTTATGTGCCTGCTGGCCGACGATATATTCATCGCCGCGCTGGCAGTGACAGAGCAGTGCCACCAGGTTGGCCTGGGTCCCGGTAGGGAAGAACAGCGCAGCGGCTTTGCCACTCAGGCGTGCGGCCTCGCGTTCCAGCGCATTGACGGTGGGATCGTCGCGATAGACATCATCGCCAGTTTCGGCGGCCATCATCGCATCCAGCATGGCGGCACTTGGGCGGGTTACGGTATCACTGCGTAAATCGATCACATCGCTCTCCTGAAACAAAAAAGCGGGCTGAGCGCCCGCGTTGTGAGTTATCTGGCCTGGTTATCCGTTTTACCTCAGCCAGTTAGTTTTCGCCAGTTCAACGATCTCATCGCCACGTCCATTCAGAATCGCGCGCAGCATATACAGGCTGAACCCTTTGGCCTGCTCGGCTTTGATCTGCGGTGGCATCGAGAGCTCTTCCTTAGCGGTAATCGCATTGATTAGCACCGGACCATCATGTGCGAATGCCTGTTCCAGCGCGCTGTTAAGTTCAGAGGCTTTCTCGACGCGAATGCCTTTAATGCCACAGGCGGTGGCAATCGCGGCAAAATCGGGGTTTTCCAGATCGGTGCCATCGGTGAGGTAGCCGCCCGCTTTCATCTCCATTGCCACAAAGCCCAGCACGCTGTTGTTGAAAATCACCAGCTTTACCGGCAGCTTTAACTGGGCGACGGAAATAAAATCGCCCATCAGCATACTGAAGCCACCATCCCCACACAGCGCCACGACCTGCCGTTGCTTATCGATGGCCTGAGCGCCGAGCGCCTGTGGCATCGCGTTGGCCATCGAACCGTGGTTGAACGATCCCAGCAGGCGGCGCTTGCCGTTCATTTTCAGATAGCGCGCAGCCCACACCGTAGGCGTGCCCACATCACAAGTGAAAATCGCATCCTCGGCCGCGTAATGGCTGATTTGTTGCGCCAGATATTGCGGATGAATCGCTTGTTTATCATTGGCGGTGGCCAGGTCGTCCAGGCCTTTACGCGCCTCTGCATAGTGTTCCAGCGCGCTGTCGAGATGATGTCGATCGCTTTTGCTGGCGAGCTGAGGTTGCAGCGCCTGCAGTGTGGCTTTGATATCGCCAATCAGCGCCATGTTGACATGGCTATGCGCACCGAGGCTGGCGGGATTGATATCAATCTGGATGATATGGGCATCAGCCGGGTAAAACGGTCGATAAGGGAACTGTGTACCCAGTAGCACCAGCGTGTCGGCGTTCATCATGGCGTGATAACCGGATGAAAAGCCGATCAAGCCGGTCATGCCGACGTCGTAAGGATTATCATACTCGATGTGCTCTTTGCCGCGCATGGCGTGCACCACGGGCGCTTTCAGTGTTTCTGCCAGCTGCACCACTTCAGCGTGAGCGCCAGCACAGCCGCTGCCGCACATCAGCGTAATATTTTTGGCATGGTTGAGCGTGTCGGCCAGCCGGGCAATTTCACTGGCGTTAGGCACAACATGGGGTAATTGCGGCGGATACCACTCGCTACGCGCCCCTTCCGGCGCCGGTTTCAGGGCAATGTCGCCCGGAAGCACGATGACCGATACACCACGATTGAGAATCGCTTTGCGCATGGCGATGCCGAGAACCTGCGGCAGTTGCTCAGGGTTGGACACCAGTTCGCAATAGTGACTGCATTCGCGGAAAAGCTCTTCCGGATGCGTTTCCTGGAAGTAACCGCTGCCGATTTCACTCGAGGGGATATGAGCCGCAATCGCCAGCACTGGCACATGGTTGCGGTGGCAGTCAAACAGCCCGTTAATCAGATGCAGGTTGCCTGGGCCGCAGGAACCGGCGCATACCGCCAGTTCACCGCTGATTTGCGCTTCAGCGCCTGCCGCAAAGGCCGCCACCTCTTCATGGCGAGTGGGCATCCATTCAATGGTGCCCATGCGATTCAGGCTGTCATTGAGTCCATTAAGAGAATCACCCGTGACACCCCAAATGCGTTTCACACCGGCGCTTTCCAGGGTTTTGGCCAGCAGTGCCGCCACAGTTTGCTTCATCGTTCGCTCCTTTCTGGTGTTTTGCCATCCGTCCCGATGGCGGAAACCTGTCAGTCAGAAAGCGTAGACGAAGGAAGGCGCGCGCAGCCGTGAAAAAATGCGCTCGGTGCTCAGGCGGAAAACAGCGCGATAAGAATCGGGGCCAGTAAACTCATGATAAAACCGTGCACGATCGCGGCCGGGACAATTTCCATGCCGCCGGTGCGTTGCAGAATCGGCAGGGTGAAATCCATTGAGGTGGCGCCACTCAAACCCAGCGTCATACTGCGCTGACGGCTGATCAACAGCGGGATCAGCATAATGGTGATCAGTTCACGCAGCAGATCGTTAAAGAAAGCGGCACTGCCAATCACCGGCCCAAACGATTCCGTCATGAGAATGCCGGAAAGCGAGTACCAGCCGAAGCCGCTGGCAAGCGCCAGGCCGGTTTTGATTGGCAAATCGAGCCATAATGCGGCCAGCATCCCACCAATTAAGGCGCTGCACAGCGACACCGCCGCCACCAGCATGCCGCGACGATTGAGCGTGATTTGACGCAAGGTCATGCCGCTGCTGCGCAGTTGAATGCCGACCAGGAACAACATCAGCATCAGGGCATATTCACTGATGGTTGATGCGTGGCGCAGAATTGACCACTGGCTTAATCCCAACAGGAATCCGCCCAGTACCGAGCCACACAGCTTGAGGGATTCCAGCGCCATGTGCAGACGGGAAGGCAGGGCTTGCTGCTTGTGCGGGTGATGCCACGGCACGCGCTTCTCCAATAGCCAGAAAGCCATCAGGGAACAAGCGAGAATGCACAGCATACTGATCAAGGCGGTGTGAAAAATGGTGAGCAGATTACTGCTGAGGTTATCGAGGAAAGCGAGGCTGGTGCCCATAAAAAACAGGATGATGTACACCAGAGCGCTCAACAGGCGGGCGACGCCACGCAGCAGATTGGCACGGGTCACATGCAGTAAATAGCCAGCAATCAGTGGCAACAGAATGATGATTAAGCCATACATAGAGCGTTTCCAGCCGTGGGAGAGGGCCGCAAGCTAGCGGAAAAGAGTTGAAGTGTAAACCTTTTACCCTTGCATTAACTTGACCAACTTAACGAGGCGAACCATGCTCAGGCAAAGCACTCAAGGGATGGCATGATGTTTCTGGAACATATCGATATTCGCGGTTTTCGTGGCATCAATCGGCTGTCGTTGCCACTCACTGATACCAATCTGCTGATTGGTGAAAATGCCTGGGGTAAATCCAGCCTGCTGGATGCGCTGACACTATTACTGGCGCCTGCGGCTGAACCTTATCAATTTACCGAACATGACTTTCACTTCCCACCGGGCGATCTGGAAGCCCGTCTGCGTCAGCTGCAACTGGTGTTTCGCTTTCGTGCACAAGCGGGCGATGACGAAGCGGTGTTCCAGCCTTTCTGGCAGCGTGATGAAAACGGGCGCTTTATCCGCTTTAGCACCCGTGCGCGCCGCAATGAGCATGGCGTGAAAACCACCTGGCGCTTCATCGACCAAAATGGCGATGTGCTGGCGATGGAAGGCACTGAGGCGGCGCTGGCGCATCTGCGTGCCTTCTATCCAGTGCTCAGACTACGCGATGCGCGCTTTGGCCGGCGTGGACGACACAGCAGCATCGATGCGGATCGCCGGGCTACGACGCTGAGTGAATTGTCACAGGAAGTCGAGAAATTAACCCGGGATTTGGTCGTGCAGCCACAGAATTTAAGTGACGATTTACTGCGTCAGGGCTTGCACACCATGCAGCAATTGCTGGAGCACTACTTTCTTGTGCAGCAACCGGGGGTCAGCGCGGCGCGTGTCGCACCTGAATTGCGCGACGGTTCGCAAGGCTGGCGCTCACTCGACAAGCTTAACCACCTGATTGCCGGAACGGAATCACGCAGTCGCAAGGTTATTTTATTGCGCATGTTCTCTTTACTGATTCAGGCGCACGGCAATGAAGCGCTGCCGCCGGGCGCTCACCCATTGCTGCTGGTGGAGGATCCGGAAACGCGACTGCATCCGATTATGCTGTCAGTGGCGTGGAATCTGCTGGATTTAATGCCGCTGCAAAAAATCACCACCACCAATTCGGGGGAGCTGTTATCTCAGGTGCCGTTGGAGAATATTTGTCGCCTGGTGCGTGAACCCACACGCGTTGCGGCATGGCGGATTGGTCCTGAAGGATTGAGCGCAGAGGAGAGCCGCCGTATTGGATTTCATATCCGCGTGAATCGCCCCTCGGCACTCTTTGCCCGCTGCTGGTTACTGGTGGAGGGAGAAACGGAAGTGTGGATCATCAATGAACTGGCACGGCAGCGCGGCTACCATTTTGCGGCCGAAGGGGTCAAAGTCATCGAATTTGCGCAGTCTGGTCTTAAGCCGCTGTTGAAGTTTGCCAGACGCATGGGCATCGCCTGGCATGTGTTAACGGATGGCGATGAAGCGGGCAATAAGTATGCAGCCAGCGCCCGGAGCCAACTGCAGGAGCATGAACGGCAAGACGATCATCTGACGCAGTTCCCGGCCCCGGATATAGAACATTTTCTCTATAAGCAGGGGTTCAGCGATGTTTATCACGACATGGCGCACCTGCCGTTAAACGTGCCGATGAATGCGCGGCGTATTATTACCAAAGCGATTCATCACAGCTCGAAACCCGAGCTGGCGATTGCGGTAGCCATGGCGGCGGCAGAGCGTGGGCCGCAGGCGATTCCCGCCTTGCTGGATCAGTTGTTTGCTCGCGTGATGTGGTTAGCACGCGGACGGGCGGATTGAGGGGCGGGAAAATTCGCAAAAGAAAAATGCCAGCGTCTGCGGCTGGCATTTTTTTTCGGGAGTGGTCAGAATGAATGAAGAGGCGCGCGTCAGGCGACTTGCGTGACTTCACAGGGCACAATCAAGCTGGCGTGATTGCCTTTTGGCCCTTCATGGACATCGAACTGAACCTGCTGGCCGGCCTTCAGCGTTCTGTATCCCTCCATCTGAATCGTGGAGTAGTGTGCGAAGATATCGTCGCCGCCGCCAATCGGACAGATAAAGCCGAAGCCCTTGGCGTTGTTGAACCATTTAACAGTACCCGTCTCCATGCTTTTACTTCCCTCGCAAGACATTTTGAACAGTAGGTGAGGTCATTGAAGCTGTGAGTCGAGTTTGTTTAAAACTCAATCAGCTTGTGTAAGTAGAATGTAGAGAAACGGTCCTTATCGTCAAGCAAACGGCCCTGGCGCACGGGGAGAAATTCATCAAAATTTGAGGCAGTTAACGCTATTGCAAATTTTGTGATACAGGTCGCGCATGGGCTTTTAGGACCGTTTTTTCTTAAGGGAAAGGTGGCTTGACAGACGTGTTAAACTTAGGAATGGGCGCAGAAATGCGCGCAATCGTAACGCAGAATTTCGACGGAACATTATGGCAAACACAAACGACTGGCTTAATTTTGAACATTTAGCCGAAGATAAAGTACGCGAAGGGTTAAAGCCGCCTTCGATGTATAAAGTCATTCTGAATAATGACGATTATACACCTATGGAATTTGTTATTGACGTTCTGCAAAAGTTCTTTTCTTATGATGTTGAACGTGCAACGCAACTGATGTTGAAAGTTCACTACCACGGAAAGGCGATTTGTGGTGTATTCACTGCAGAAGTGGCGGAAACCAAAGTCGCCCAGGTGAACAATTACGCACGAGAGAATGAACATCCGTTGCTGTGTACGCTGGAAAAAGCCTGAGCCCGTCTCCATATAGGGGAAAGGTCGTCAGAGCGATAATTGGGGGAGGTGCCAAATGCTCAATCAAGAACTGGAACTCAGTTTAAACATGGCTTTCGCCAGAGCGCGCGAGCACCGTCATGAGTTTATGACCGTCGAGCATCTGTTGCTGGCATTGCTCAGTAACCCGTCGGCCAGAGAGGCACTGGAAGCCTGTACGGTGGATATCGTGGCTCTGCGTCAGGAACTCGAAGCCTTCATCGAACAAACCACACCGGTGCTGCCAGCCAGTGAAGAGGAGCGCGATACACAACCGACGCTCAGCTTCCAGCGCGTGTTGCAACGTGCGGTGTTCCATGTCCAGTCATCCGGTCGCAGCGAAGTTGCAGGCGCGAACGTGCTGGTCGCCATTTTCAGCGAGCAGGAGTCACAAGCGGCTTACCTGCTGCGCAAACACGAAGTCAGCCGCCTCGATGTGGTGAACTTCATCTCCCATGGTACGCGTAAAGATGAGCCGGGCCAGCCGCAAAATAATGCGGAGAATCCGGTTAACGAAGAGCAAGCAGGCGGGGAGGAACGTATGGAAAACTTCACCACCAATCTTAATCAGCTTGCTCGTGTCGGCGGAATCGATCCGCTGATCGGCCGCGATAAAGAGCTGGAGCGTGCCATTCAGGTATTGTGCCGTCGACGTAAGAATAACCCGCTGCTGGTGGGTGAATCTGGCGTGGGTAAAACCGCCATTGCGGAAGGGCTGGCCTGGCGCATTGTGCAGGGCGATGTTCCGGAAGTGATGAAAGATTGCACCATCTACTCGCTGGATATCGGTTCGCTGCTTGCGGGTACCAAATACCGTGGTGATTTTGAAAAACGTTTCAAAGCGCTGCTAAAACAGCTGGAACAAGACACCAGTAGCATCCTGTTTATTGATGAAATTCACACCATTATCGGTGCGGGTGCCGCTTCCGGTGGCCAGGTGGATGCCGCTAACCTGATCAAACCGTTGCTCTCCAGCGGGAAAATCCGCGTGATGGGTTCAACTACCTATCAGGAGTTCAGCAACATCTTTGAGAAGGACCGTGCGCTGGCGCGTCGTTTCCAGAAGATCGACATTACCGAACCTTCTGTCGAAGAAACCGTGCAGATTCTTAACGGTCTGAAACCGAAGTATGAAGCTCACCATGATGTGCGTTATACCGCGAAGGCGGTGCGTGCAGCCGTGGAACTGGCGGTGAAATACATCAACGATCGTCATCTGCCGGATAAGGCGATTGACGTGATCGATGAAGCCGGTGCGCGTGCGCGCCTGGTGCCGGTGAGTAAGCGTAAGAAAACGGTCAATGTGTCTGATATTGAATCTGTGGTGGCACGTATTGCGCGTATCCCAGAGCAAAGTGTGTCAGCCACCGATCGCGACACGCTGAAAAATCTCGGCGATCGTCTGAAAATGCTGGTGTTTGGCCAGGATAACGCGATTGAAGCACTGACTGAAGCCATCAAGATGAGCCGTGCCGGTCTCGGTCAGGATCGTAAACCGGTGGGGTCATTCCTGTTTGCTGGTCCAACCGGCGTCGGTAAAACCGAGGTGACGGTTCAGCTGGCGAAAGCCCTGGGGATTGAGCTGCTGCGTTTCGATATGTCCGAGTATATGGAACGCCACACCGTTAGCCGTTTGATCGGTGCACCTCCGGGATATGTTGGTTTCGATCAGGGTGGTTTGCTCACCGATGCGGTGATTAAGCATCCACATGCGGTGGTGCTGCTGGATGAAATCGAGAAAGCGCACCCGGATGTCTTTAACCTGCTGTTGCAGGTGATGGATAACGGCATGCTGACCGATAACAACGGCCGCAAAGCGGACTTCCGCAATGTGGTGCTGGTGATGACCACCAACGCCGGTGTTCGCGAAACTGAACGTAAGTCGATTGGTTTGATTCAGCAGGACAACAGCACCGACGCGATGGAAGAGATCAAAAAGATCTTTACGCCAGAGTTCCGCAACCGTCTGGATAACATTATCTGGTTCCGTCATCTGGATACCGCGGTGATCCATCAGGTGGTGGATAAGTTCATCGTCGAGTTGCAAGCGCAACTGGATGCAAAAGGCGTCTCGCTGGAAGTCAGTGATGATGCTCGTGACTGGCTGGCGGATAAGGGTTATGACAAAGCGATGGGTGCCCGTCCAATGGCACGTGCGGTGCAGGAGAATCTGAAGAAACCACTGGCTAACGAACTGCTGTTTGGTTCATTAGTGGATGGCGGTTCAGTCTCGGTGGCGCTGGATAAAGAAAAAAACCAGTTGACCTACCATTTCCTGAGTGCGGAAAAACGCAAAACCGAAGGGACTGTGCACTGATGTGCTGAGTCGCAGATAAGAAAAGGCCGGATGAAAATCCGGCCTTTTTTTTCGCGCTCAGTTAATTGCCACAAACGCGAGATGTGGACAACAACTTAGCGACTACGGAAGACAATGCGGCCTTTGCTCAGGTCGTACGGGGTCAACTCGACAGTCACTTTGTCGCCCGTCAGGATGCGGATGTAGTTTTTGCGCATTTTACCGGAGATATGAGCGGTAACCACGTGCCCGTTTTCAAGTTCTACGCGGAACATGGTGTTAGGTAACGTATCCAGTACGGTACCTTGCATTTCAATATTGTCTTCTTTGGCCATCGAATCCTCTGGGGTGAACTACCAAACTGTTGAACCGGCAAGATAATGCCGAATTCCATGATTTATGTAAAGAACCGTCGGCGATTTTGCCAACGCTTCGCCGTGCGTCGCGCCATTGCGCGTGCATTACGGAAAAATTCGGGTGTTTTTATTGACGTCTGCGGGGGATTAGCGGGCTAAGAAGTTGTCGCAATCAGCATCAAGTGCACAACAGCAACAGCTTCGGGAAATGGATGAGATTCCCAACCTGGCAATTCCGGCTCGCCACAGCGAAGCGCGGACGACATACCAAACTCGCTTATTGTATCACTTTTGTCGGGAATTGTGTGCAAAACATCTGCGAGCTGGGTCAAAAAAGGGTTTGTGTTTGCCAGCAACCGCTTAAAACAGGCTGCCACGCCAGTGTTTGCACGTACTGTAAATAATCAACACGCGGGATTTCAACGGCGCCCAACGAAGCCGTATGTGGGTTAAGCACCTGGCAATCAATCAAGCGTCCCTGATGAGCGAGGAAATGCTGAGAGAAAACCCATAGCGCGGTTTTTGAGGCATTTTCCTGGCGGCTGAACATCGACTCACCACAAAAGATCTGCCCAAGTGCCAGGCCATACATGCCGCCCACCAGTCGATTATCACTCCAGACCTCAATCGAATGCGCGTGACCCAGTTCATACAAGCGTAGCCACGCACGTTTCACTTCAAAGGTGATCCAGGTGCCTTCTTGTCTGCCGCTGGCACAGCCTTCCAGTACCTGCGGGAAGGCATGATTCATGGTGACGCGAAAAGGTGAACGGCGGTGAAAACGCGCCATGCTGCGGCTGAGATGAAAAGATTCCGGAAGCATCACGGCACGCGGATCGGGCGACCACCATAGAATCGGATCGCCGGGTGAAAACCAGGGGAAAATGCCGCGCTGATAGGCGTTCATCAGTCGGGCAGGGGAGAGGTCGCCGCCCATCGCCAATAATCCATTCGGCTCGCGCAGCGCCATCTCCGGCGGAGGAAAATTTAATGAATCCCGTGAAAGTTGTACCAGTCTCATTGCGTCAATTACCCTTCGGGCTGCTCGCTAAGACTATAGCGCAAAGCGCTGGTGGAAACGCCAATAGCGTCCTGCTTTTGAGATTAATTCGTCATGCGTGCCCGACTCAATAATCTGCCCCTGGTCCATCACGCAGATCCGATCCATTGTTGCCAGGCCACTGAGGCGATGGGTCACCATGATTACCGTCTTACCCTGACTGACCTGACGCAACAGCGTCAATATCTGCTGTTCGGTGGTGGCATCCAGGCCTTCGGTGGGCTCATCAAGCAACCACAGATCGCCGTTGTGCAACAGGGCGCGCGCAATGGCCAGGCGACGCAGTTCGCCTCCCGACAGCGGGCGACCACCTTCGCCCATCCACGCGTTGAGCCCTTCATCATGTTCCGCCAAATGGGTGAGTCCAACCTGATGCAGGACTGCATTCAGTTGTTCATCACTGGCGGCAGGGTGTGCCAGCAGCAAATTATCGCGTAACGTCTGACTAAACAGATGCACGCGCTGCGTGACCACGCTGATACGTTGACGCAGACTTTTTTCGTCCCACTCGGCAAGTGGAATATTATTTAGTCGAATGTCGCCCTGCTGCGCCAGCCAGCCACGCGTGATCAATGCCAGCAAACTGGATTTGCCGCAGCCGGTGGGGCCGAGCAGTGCCAGATGCTCACCGGTTCGTAGCGTAAGCGAGAAGTGCCTGAGTACCGGCTCCGGTCGCTGCGGATAGCTGAAAGTGATCTTTTCCAGCGTCAGGCTGATGCCCGAATCAGAGGACACGGTCGAGGAGGGAAAACGAATCAGAGGCGCTTGCTCAATGATTTCCTGTACGCGCTGTGCCGCGCCACTGACCTGCGAAAGCGGCAAAAATGCGCCTGCTACCGGTGCCAGCGCTTCAAATGCCGCCAGGCCGCAGAACACGAAAAGCGCGATGAATGCGCCAGGTGCGCTATCGCCGTCTACGCCCGCTGCGGAGATCCACAGCAGCAAGACGACGGTTGAGCCGCTGATTAACAATAACAGGCTTTGCGCCAGCGCTTGCAGACGATGCTGATGCTGCTGAGCCTGCTGCCAGCGCATCTCTTCGGCATCCAGTTTTTTACGCCATAAGACCGCAGCACCATAAATTTGCAGTTCAGCCAGTCCGGTTACCCACTGCGTCAGTTGCAAACGCCAACTGGCTTGGTGCTGGGCGATGCGATGCCCGGCTGAAGTGCCTAATCGCCAGAACAGCGGCGGCATGAGCAAAAGCGTCAGCAGCATTATTCCGCCCAACAGCAGCGCCAGTGGCACATCCAATATCGCCAGACCGCAAGTGACCACCACTATCACTACCGCCGCGCCGACCAGCGGTGAAATAACGCGCAGATAGAGATGGTCTAACGTATCGACATCGCTGACAAAGCGGTTAAGCAGTTCGCCCTGTCTGAAACAGGCCAGTTGTTCGGGGGCCAGCGCGATCAGTTTGCTAAAGGTGAACACACGCAAATGCTGCAACACCCTGAAAGTGGCATCGTGACTGACTAAACGCTCGAAGTAACGCGACGCAGTACGAGTGATTGCCGCTCCACGCACCCCTGCTGCGGGCAACATATAGTTGAAACTGTACAGGCCAGCCACGCCAGCCAGCGATGAGGCGGCGAGGAACCAGCCAGATAGGGTGAGCAAGCCGATACTGGCGAGCAAAGTCGCAATAGCTAAGATGATACCCAGACTTAAACGCCACGGATGACGACGAAACAGGCGCAGAAACGGCAATAATGGATTCATCAGACAATCTCCTGCTGGCGATGCTGCACCATGGCACGCAACGGCCCGTCCTGAGCAATCAGTTGTTGCCACTGCCCCTGCTGCACCAGTTGCCCGGATTGCATCACCCAAACTTCATCCCAACTGGCAAGATCGTGAAGTTGGTGGGTGATCATGAGGGTGGTTTGTTGTGTGGCTGCCTGGTTTAATGCGCGCAACACATGCTGTTCACTTTGGCTATCAAGACCTGAACCCGGCTCGTCCAGCAGCAGGAGTTGTGCCGGTTTTAACAGGGCACGCGCAACGGCGACGCGTTGCGCCTGGCCAACAGAAAGGCCCATTCCGCCATCGCCAATGGGTGTGTCGAGGCCTTGCGGCAAACGGGCGAGAAACTCATCCACGCCCGCCTGTTGTAAAACGCTGCGCAGTGTTGCTTCATCCATGCTGCTGTTGAGAGACAGGTTTTCGCGCAGCGTGGTCGCGGGCAAATGTGGATTTTGACCCACCCACGCCAGATGCTGCTGCCAGCTATCACGGCCAATATCCCGCAGTTCATGCCCATTGACGCACAGCGAACCTTGATAGGGTAGAAAGCCGAGCAACACATTCATCAGTGCTGATTTTCCTGCGCCACTTTGACCCACCAGCGCCACGCGTTTATTCGCCTCAAGCGTAAAATTCAGCGGTTGTGATAACACTTCACCTTTGGCTGTCATCACCACCAAATCCTGTGCTTCAAGGCTTAAAGGGGTATCGAAAGCGACTGACAGGCTGGAGGCTGATGCTGGGATTTCCGGACTTTCGTTAAGAAAACGATCCAGTGCATCGGCGCCGCCAACGGCTTGCGCTTTAGCGTGGTAATAAGTACCCAGATCGCGCAGCGGCTGGAAAAACTCAGGCGCCAATATCAGTGCCAGGAATCCAGCAAACAAGGTCACACCCGTTCCATAATGACCAAAATTAAGTTCGCCAAGATAGGAGAAGCCGAAATAAACCGCGACCACGGCAATCGCCAGTGAGGCAAAGAATTCCAGCACCGCGGAAGAGAGAAAAGCAAGGCGCAGCACTTCCATGGTGCGCTGACGAAAATCCGTGGTGCTTTCAGCAATTGCCTGCTGCTCAGCGGCAGCCCTGTGGAACAGGCGCAATGTTTCACGCCCGCGCAGGCGGTCATAAAAATCGCCGCTCAGACGCGCCAGCGCGAGGAAATTCCGACGATTTGCATCGGCGGCTCCCATGCCGACCATCGCCATGAAAATCGGAATCAGCGGTGCGGTCGCGAGCAGGATCAATCCGGCCGCCCAGTTAATCGGGAAGATGGCTATCAGGATGGCGAAGGGAATAAAAACGGCTAAAGACATCTGTGGCAGATATCGCGCGTAATACTCTTGCATCTCTTCAATTTGCTCAAGCAGCAGTGTTGCCCAGCTTCCCGCCGGTTTGCCCTGAACCCAGGCAGGACCTAAATCATTTAGCTTATCCAGTACCTGCTTGCGCAGAGCGCGACGGATGGCAACGCCAGCACGGTAACCTGCCATTTCCCGTGCATAGTGCAGACCCGCGCGAAGAGCAAAGCAGAACAGCAGCAGGATGAAATCAGTCAGCAGGGCACCGCGCGGTTGTTGGGCGACGATAAGATTCTGCAGCAGCGAGGCCAGCAACCAGGCTTGAGCAATAATCACCAATGCACCGGCAAAACCGAATAGCGATGCGGCACGTAAACTGCTTGCGCCGTGGAGACGTTGCTGACGTAGCCAGCGAAGAAGATGTTGCTGCCGTGATTTTTCCATGCGAAGCCGTTTGATCACTGATGGAGAGAGGCAAAACCGGATAAAGTATCCGGAAATATTAAGCGCATGAACTTTAGCATGCAGGCAATAAAAAAGGCGACCTAAACAGGTCGCCTCTTTGCAATTATGATCAGCTTATTAACAAGTTACAGATCGGTTTTAACAAGCCCGTCAAGGTAGCGTTCTGCATCCAGCGCCGCCATACAGCCGGTACCGGCAGAGGTGATCGCCTGGCGATAAATATGATCCATCACGTCACCCGCCGCAAATACGCCTGGAATGCTGGTCTGGGTCGCATTGCCCTGCAAGCCGGACTGCACTTTGATATAGCCGTTTTCCAGCGCCAGCTGGCCGTCGAAAATGGCGGTATTCGGGCTATGACCAATCGCCACAAACAGCCCGGCAACATCCAGCATTTCCGGCTCTTCACCTTTGGTGGAAAGCAGTTTCACACCGGTGACACCCATCTGATCCCCGACCACTTCTTCCAGTGTGCGATCGGTGTGCAGTACGATGTTGCCGTTGCGCACTTTATCCATCAGACGATCGATCAGGATTTTTTCCGCACGGAAGCTATCACGACGGTGAATCAAATGGACTTTCGCCGCGATATTTGCCAGGTAAAGGGCCTCTTCCACCGCGGTATTACCGCCACCAATCACCGCGACTTCCTGATTACGATAGAAGAAACCGTCACAGGTCGCACAGGCGGAAACACCTTTGCCTTTGAACGCCTCCTCCGAAGGTAGACCCAAATAACGCGCGGATGCACCGGTCGCGATGATCAGCGCGTCAGCGGTGTACTCACCGCTGTCACCCGTTAAACGGAAGGGGCGGTTTTGCAAATCAACCGTGTGAATATGGTCGAAAATAATTTCGGTGTTGAATTTTTCGGCATGCTCTTGCATACGTTCCATCAACGCCGGGCCGGTCAGATCGTTCGGATCGCCTGGCCAGTTCTCAACTTCAGTGGTCGTGGTGAGCTGACCGCCTTTTTCCAGCCCGGTGATCAATACCGGATTCAGGTTAGCGCGCGCGGCATAGACTGCAGCGGTATATCCGGCAGGACCGGAGCCTAAAATGAGCAGCTTACTGTGTTTGGCCGTACTCATGCGTTCCTCAGTTTTTTTACGACAACATAGTTTTTGATTGTAGGGAAATTAGCGCAGCAAAAAAAGGTTTCAGCAATTTTGATAACAATCGCTGTAAGCGGCGTAGTCGATGAGTGCAAATTCTGCACGTCGATTGCGCCAAAAGGGGGCAATGCTCGGCAAATTCTGGTGCAGCAGCATAAAAATTCTCATTTAAAAACAGCAACCCAGAACTCTATCTGGCATCTTGTACTGAATTTGGATGTTTTACTTTGACAATCGCCTGCTGTTTTGCGAAAACATTACCAGAAGCGGAGAATATTTAGCGGTTCAAAACAGAATTTCATTTCTGTTTTGCACGTTTTTGCCGGATAAACTCAGTCTGACATTGGTAATGACGCATGATGTGGACAGACAACATACGTCATACGGATGGAAGCGTTACTGCACAGACTTATCGTCTTCACTTCAGTAAGGCCCTGAACAATGAGCGTTTTCAGGGTGTGGCAGGTAAAGGGAAGGAATTAAGAGAGACAATAATAATGGTAGACAATAAGAAACGCCCCGGAAAAGATCTGGACCGTATCGACAGAAACATTCTGAATGAATTACAGAAAGACGGCCGTATTTCTAATGTTGAGCTTTCAAAACGTGTTGGCTTATCACCTACGCCGTGTCTTGAGCGTGTGCGTCGCCTGGAACGTCAGGGCTTCATTTTGGGTTACACCGCACAACTGAACCCACATTATCTGGATGCTTCACTGCTGGTATTTGTTGAGATTACTCTGAATCGTGGTGCGCCAGATGTGTTTGAACAATTTAACGCCGCTGTGCAAAAACTTGAGGAAACTCAAGAGTGTCACCTCGTTTCCGGTGACTTTGACTACCTGTTGAAAACCCGTGTACCGGACATGTCCGCCTACCGTAAGCTTTTGGGTGAAACCTTGCTGCGCCTGCCGGGCGTAAACGACACCCGTACTTACGTGGTGATGGAAGAGGTCAAACAGAGCAATCGTCTGGTGATCAAAACCCGGTAATGCAGGGCAGGTGCAAAACTTGCAGGAATTCGGTACACTCCTGTGAATTCATACAGGACCAGCGTCGGGCTTGCCCGGCGCTGTTGCCTTCTTAATTTACAGGCACCTGGAGAGTTCTCTTGAGCCAGGAATATACAGAAGATAAAGACGTTTCGTTACAACCGCTGAGCAGTGGACGCAGGCTGCTGGAAGCGTTGCTCATCCTTGTGGCCCTGTTCGCCATCTATTTGATGGTGTCGCTGGTTAGCTTCAATCCTTCCGATCCAAGCTGGTCGCAGACCGCCTGGCATGAACCGATCCATAATTTGGGCGGTAGTGTCGGCGCATGGCTGGCGGATACGCTCTTATTCATTTTCGGCGTGATGGCGTATGCCATTCCTCCGGTCATCATTGGTTTGTGCTGGATTACATTCCGTCAGCGCGATCGCCAGGATTACATCGATTACTTTGCGGTGGGCTTACGCCTGATTGGCGTGCTGGCGCTGGTGGTGACCACTTGTGGTTTAGCTGCGCTGAACGTTGATGACATCTGGTACTTTGCTTCGGGCGGTGTAATTGGCAGCCTCGTCAGTAATGCGATGGCGCCCTGGTTTAGTTCTGCCGGCGGCACTTTGACGCTGATCTGCGTGTGGGCGGCAGGCATAACCTTATACACGGGCTGGTCGTGGCTAACCATCGCCGAAAAAATCGGGAGCGTGGTGATGGGCGTACTGACCTTCGCCAGCAACCGCTCTCGTCATGACGAACCCTGGCAGGAAGAAGAGGAGTACGAAGAAGAGGAAGAGCATGCCGAACATGCTGCGCCTTCACTGCGTGCTGCGCAATCGCATGATGACGATGATGACGTTCTGCTGGCTAAACCGCGTAAGGTGGCTGAGCCTATCGCCGAACAGCTGCCGGATGATCCTCTGCTAGCCAAAGCCAGTGCCGCGACAGCCGCGGCCATTGCGGTGACCGCCGAAGCTGCACACCAGGCGCCCGTTGTGCCGTCACCCGTGGTCAATGCACCCGCCGAAGCGGCACCTGTTGCTCATACCCCTGAGGTGCCTGCGGCAGTAGCACCTGTTGCGGTACCGCCTGCGCCTGAACCGGTTATTCAACCCGCACCGCCGCTGTATCGCTTTGAAGTTCCGGGCGAACCGGCACCCTCAGCGTTTTCACCCGTTGATGACGATGAAGGGCCACGCATGGGGAACTGGCAGGATGCCGCTCAATCATCTGCTTCTCTGAACACTGCGGCAGCCGCAGCAGTGGGGGCAGCTGCTGCGAAAACGGCTTCTGCGTATACACCAGCCTTCGATGTGGTGCCGGAGCGTGATTACAATCCGCAGGTGAAGCAGGGTATTGGCCCTGAATTGCCGCGTCCGAACAAAATTAAACTGCCAACACGTCGTGAACTGGCTTCTTACGGCATTAAGTTGCCGTCACAGCGTATGGCAGAAGACAAAGCGCGCGAAGAAGCCGAGCAGCTGTTGCCTGAAATGACAGCGACCTATCATGAACCCTCACAGGATCATGAAGAGGATACCGCCTTGCAGGAAGCACACCTGCGCGAAGCGTTTGCATCTCAGCAACAGCAGCGTTATGCAGAAAGCGGACAGCATCAAGTCGAAGAAGATGAAGAGGCTTTACATCAGGCGCAGTTGGCCAATCAGTTTGCAGCTCAGCAGCAACAACGCTATCAGCAATCTGAAACCAATGAAGGCCCTGTATTTAACCTTGATACTTCATCAGCCTTTGATTTTTCGCCAATGAAAGATTTGGTCGATGACGGCCCAAGCGAGCCATTGTTTACCATCGCTGCAACGCCTGAGCCGGAAGCGCCTGCGCAGTGGCAACAACCTGCTGCACCACAATCCGAAGCGCCTGCGCAGTGGCAACAACCTGCCGCACCACAATCCAAAGCACCTGCGCAGTGGCAACAACCTGCCGCACCGCAGCCAGAAGCCATGCCATCGCTGAATGAGCACAATAGCCCATGGTCGTCATCCGAGACCGAAAGCTATGCTGCGCCAGCAGAAGCGCCTCAACCGGCCGCCCCTGCGCAAGATAGCCTGTTCCATCCATTCCTGGTTCGTCATGAACGTCCGTTGGAAAAGCCTTCTACGCCGCTGCCGACGCTTGATTTGCTGACCTCTCCGCCTTCGGAAGAAGAGCCGGTGGATATGTTCGCGCTTGAGCAGACAGCACGATTGGTTGAAGCGCGTCTGGCCGATTATCGTGTGAAAGCCGAAGTCGTCGGTATTTCACCAGGTCCGGTGATCACCCGCTTTGAGCTGGATCTTGCTCCTGGCGTGAAAGCTGCGCGTATTTCTAACCTGTCGCGCGATTTGGCTCGTTCGCTTTCAGCTGTCGCGGTGCGTGTGGTTGAAGTGATTCCTGGCAAACCTTATGTCGGCCTGGAATTACCGAACAAACATAGGCAAACCGTCTATCTGCGCGAAGTGCTGGATTGTGACAAGTTCCGCGATAACCCGTCACCGCTGTCGGTGGTGCTGGGTAAAGATATCTCGGGTCAACCGGTGGTGGCCGATCTGGCGAAGATGCCGCACCTGCTGGTTGCTGGTACGACCGGTTCCGGTAAGTCGGTTGGTGTGAACACCATGATCATCAGCATGCTGTATAAAGCCACACCAGAAGAAGTGCGCTTTATCATGATCGACCCGAAAATGCTGGAGCTCTCCGTCTACGAAGGCATTCCGCATTTGCTGACTGAGGTGGTCACCGACATGAAAGATGCGGCGAACGCGCTGCGCTGGAGTGTGGGTGAGATGGAACGCCGCTACAAGCTGATGTCTGCTCTGGGCGTGCGTAACCTTGCCGGTTACAACGAGAAAATTGAGCAGGCTGCTGCCATGGGGCGCCCAATTCCAGATCCGTTCTGGAAGCCGGGTGACAGTATGGAGACCACGCCGCCTGTGCTGGAAAAACTGCCGTACATCGTAGTGTTGGTGGATGAATTCGCTGACCTGATGATGGCGGTGGGCAAGAAAGTTGAAGAGTTGATTGCTCGCCTGGCACAGAAAGCGCGTGCGGCGGGTATTCACCTGGTGCTGGCAACGCAGCGTCCGTCGGTAGATGTGATTACCGGCTTGATCAAAGCCAACATCCCAACGCGCATCGCCTTTACGGTGTCCAGTAAAATTGACTCACGTACCATTCTTGATCAAGGCGGCGCGGAATCACTGTTGGGGATGGGTGATATGCTTTACATGCCGCCTAACTCCTCAATGCCGGTGCGTGTCCATGGTGCCTTCGTGCGCGATCAGGAAGTGCATGCGGTAGTGCAGGACTGGAAAGCGCGTGGACGTCCGCAATACATCGACAGCATTACCGCGGGTGAAGAGAGCGAGAGTGCAGCGGGCGGTCTTGATGGTGATGAAGAGCTTGATCCGCTATTCGATCAGGCGGTCTCATTTGTGGTCGAGAAACGTCGCGCCTCTATCTCCGGTGTTCAGCGCCAGTTCCGTATTGGTTACAACCGTGCAGCGCGCATCATTGAACAGATGGAAGCGCAGGGTATTGTTTCTGAACCGGGCCATAATGGTAACCGCGAGGTGCTATCACCGCCGCCGCACGAGATGTAATCTAGCGCACGCCATGACTTACTTCTGGGCCAGTTAACACTGGCCCGTTGTTTATCTGCAGAACGATCCCCATATCGATGGGAGCTTTCGGCTTTTTCTTCTGTCGAACAGACAGAGCGGCAACTACGTTTAATGCAGTAAGTGTCGGGAAACCATGAATAAGGAATCGAATCAGATGAAATTACGCGTTATTGCCTGCGGCCTGCTGGCCGGTTTTGTTTCTTCGTCGGTATTGGCGGATGCGTCGAGCGATTTGCAGCAGCGTCTGAACAAAGTGAACAGCTTCCATGCCAGCTTTAGCCAGAAAGTGACAGATGGCAGCGGTGCGAATGTGCAGGATGGTGAAGGTGAACTGTGGGTTAAACGCCCAAGTTTATTCAACTGGCATATGACCGCGCCAGACGAAAGCGTGATTATCTCCGATGGCAAAAACCTGTGGTTCTATAATCCGTTTGTTGAGCAAGCCAGCGTTAGCCTGCTGCAGAACGCCACCAGCAATACGCCGTTTATGCTGATTGCCCGTAATCAGCCAAGCGACTGGCAGCAGTACAACATCAAGCAGCAGGGTGATAATTTCGAGCTGACGCCAAAAAGCAGCGATGGCAACCTGAAGCAATTCACCATCAATGTTTCTGCATCCGGAACCATCAACAAATTCAGTGCGATTGAGCAAGATGGTCAACACAGTGATTATCAGCTGAAGAGCCAGAAAAACGGTGCGATTAGCCCAGATAAGTTCACCTTTACACCGCCAAAAGGGGTAACGGTGGACGATCAACGTCAGTGAGGTCGCGGTGAGTAACCTGTCCCTGGATTTCGCCTCTTCAAATGAGTTCCAGCCGCTGGCCGCGCGTATGCGGCCAGCCACATTGCAGCAGTATATCGGGCAACAGCATCTGCTGGCGGCGGGTAAACCGCTGCCGCGCGCGATTGAAGCCGGGCATCTGCACTCAATGATTTTGTGGGGGCCGCCAGGAACAGGGAAAACAACGCTGGCAGAGATTATTGCGCACTATGGCAAGGCGGATGTTGAGCGAATTTCTGCCGTGACATCCGGCGTGAAAGAGATTCGTGAAGCCATCGAGCGCGCCCGGCAGAATCGTCAACTGGGCCGCCGTACCATCCTGTTTGTGGATGAGGTTCATCGTTTCAATAAAAGCCAGCAGGATGCATTCCTGCCCCATATTGAAGATGGCACCATTACCTTTATCGGTGCGACCACCGAAAATCCATCTTTTGAACTCAACTCGGCACTGCTATCGCGTGCTCGCGTCTATCTGCTGAAATCGCTCACCACTGAAGATATTGAACAGGTGCTCACCCAGGCGATGGAGGACAGTGCGCGAGGGTACGGTAATAGCGACATTCTGCTGCCGGACAACACCCGGCGTATGATTGCTGAGTTGGTTAACGGGGATGCGCGTCGTGCGCTGAATACGCTGGAAATGATGGCGGATATGGCAGAGAGCAATGCGCAAGGAAAGCGTGAGCTGACGCCACAGTTGCTGAATGAAGTCTCAGGAGAAAGGGCGGCGCGGTTTGATAACAAAGGCGATCGTTTCTACGACCTGATTTCGGCGCTGCATAAATCCGTGCGCGGTTCGGCGCCGGACGCCGCTCTCTACTGGTATGCCCGCATCATCACGGCCGGGGGTGATCCGTTGTACGTTGCACGCCGTTTACTGGCGATAGCTTCGGAAGATGTGGGCAACGCCGATCCACGTGGTATGCAGGTGGCTATTTCGGCATGGGACTGTTTCACCCGCGTCGGGCCTGCTGAAGGCGAGCGCGCCATAGCCCAGGCGATTGTTTATCTGGCCTGCGCACCCAAAAGTAATGCGGTTTATACCGCGTTCAAGGCGGCCATGCGCGATGCGCGAGAATTCCCGGATTACGATGTGCCTGAGCACCTGCGCAATGCACCCACCAAATTAATGAAAGAGATGGGGCTGGGCAAAGAGTATCGTTATGCACATGACGAACCCAATGCTTATGCGGCCGGAGAGGTGTTCTTCCCGCCTGAAATGGCGCAAACGCGCTACTATCAACCCACCAATCGGGGGCTTGAGGGGAAAATCGGCGAAAAACTCGCCTGGTTGGCTGAACAGGATCAAAATAGCCCGATAAAACGCTACCGCTGATAAACGCCTTACGGTAAGGTGAGCAAGTATTTCAATGCATTCCAGTGGGATGCATCCCTTCATTCGTTCAATCAACCTTAATTACACAGGATAAGCATGCTCGATCCCAATCTGCTGCGTAATGAGCCAGACGCAGTCGCTGAAAAACTGGCACGCCGAGGATTCAAACTGGATGTGGAAACGCTGCGCTCGCTCGAAGAGCGTCGTAAAGTACTGCAGGTAGAAACTGAAAATCTGCAGGCAGAGCGTAATTCCCGATCCAAATCCATCGGTCAGGCCAAAGCGCGTGGGGAAGACATCGAGCCACTGCGTCAGGAAGTGAACGTGTTGGGCGAACGCCTGGATGCGGCGAAGGTTGAGCTGGATACACTGCAAAATACCATCCGCGATTTTGCCCTCTCGTTGCCTAACTTGCCGGTCGATGAAGTGCCGCTGGGTAAAGATGATACTGAGAATCAGGAAGTCAGCCGCTGGGGCCAGCCCCGCCAGTTCGATTTCCCGGTAAAAGACCACGTTGAGTTGGGTGAAGCGGTTAAAGGCCTGGATTTCGCTGCCGCAGTGAAACTGACCGGTTCACGCTTTATCGTGATGCAGGGGCAAATTGCTCGCCTGCACCGTGCGCTTAGCCAGTTCATGATTGATCTGCATACTCAGCAGCACGGGTATCTGGAAACCTACGTGCCGTATCTGGTTAACCATGAGACGCTGTTTGGAACGGGTCAATTACCTAAGTTTGGTGAAGACCTGTTCCACACCAAGCCTTTGGGTGAAGAAGCGGGCAGCAGCAACTACGCACTGATCCCGACGGCGGAAGTGCCGCTGACCAACCTGGTGCGTGATGAGATCGTGGAAGAAGAAAATCTGCCGATTAAACTCACTGCGCACACGCCATGCTTCCGTTCTGAAGCGGGTTCTTATGGACGCGACACGCGTGGTCTGATCCGTATGCACCAGTTCGATAAAGTTGAGATGGTGCACATTGTTGCGCCAGAAACGTCAATGGACGCACTGGAAGAGCTGGTTGGCCACGCCGAGAAAGTGCTGCAATTGCTGAATCTGCCATACCGTAAAGTACTGCTGTGCACTGGCGATATGGGCTTTGGTTCAGCCAAAACCTACGATCTGGAAGTATGGTTGCCGGCGCAGGATACCTATCGTGAGATCTCCTCTTGTTCCAACATGTGGGATTTCCAGGCGCGTCGCATGCAGGCTCGCTGCCGCAGTAAAACTGATAAGAAACCGCGTCTGGTACATACGCTTAACGGTTCAGGACTGGCGGTAGGTCGTACGCTGGTTGCGGTGCTGGAAAACTACCAGCAGGCTGACGGCCGTATCGAAGTACCAGAAGTGCTGCGTCCTTATATGGGCGGATTGGAAATCATTGGTTAACCCCAGCTTTCTGATAGTAAAACCCGGCAATGCCGGGTTTTTTGTTTTTAGCTTAAGCCGATTATTTTTTAGTAAGAATTAATCAGAAATAAACGTTATCGTCAGCAGACTTCCTCAAAACACTAAAATCCATAAATTCATGCAGATAGCATTGAGTTTTTATAATGATATATCTCCTCTAAACTGCTGAAGATAAAAATAATAAATTGTTCAGCAGCAAATTGTGCGGCGGTGATTTTTTGCCCGTTGACTTTAAAATAGCGAATGGCAAACTGCGCGCAATTATCTTCATTTCTTTGGTTTTTAATCCCTATGTCTACCTGGTCGCGCCCCGTCGTGTTGCTGCTTTGCGGCTTAATGCTCATGACGGTGTCTATTGCTGTGCTGAATACGCTGGTACCGCTTTGGCTTACTCATGATCAACTGCCGACATGGCAGGTGGGTATGGCCAGTTCAGCCTATTACACCGGCAATCTGCTGGGGACGCTGCTCGCAGGCTGGTTGATCAACCGCTATGGCTTTAATCGCTGTTTTTATCTGGCCAGTGCGCTGTTTGCCGTAGCGACCATGGGAATGGCACTTTTAGAGGGTTTCTACAGCTGGACTGCGCTGCGTTTTGTTGCGGGTGTCGGTTGTGCGCTGATCTGGGTGGTGGTGGAGAGTGCGTTGCTGTGCAGCGGTACAGTGCGTAATCGCGGTCAGTTGTTGGCTGCCTATATGATTATCTATTATCTCGGTACAGTTGCAGGCCAGTTGCTGGTGAGCCGCGTGTCGACTGAACTTCTGCATGTCATTCCATGGGTCACCGCGCTGATCGTCTGCGCCGTGCTGCCAGTGGTCTTCCTGCGTGTTAATGCCAGCTCAGCGACTGAAGAGGCTTCTACCGGTCGCATCTGGACCATGTTGCGCCGTCGCAGCTCGCGTCTGGGCATCAACGGCTGCATTATTTCCGGTATCGTACTGGGCTCACTGTATGGTCTGATGCCGTTGTATCTGTCGCATCGGGGAATGAGTGATGCCAATGTGGGTTACTGGATGGCGCTGCTGGTGAGTTCGGGCATTGTCGGTCAGTGGCCGGTGGGACGTCTTGCCGACCGTTTTGGGCGCCTGATGGTGTTGCGCGTTCAGGTGTTTGTGGTGATTCTGGGTGCCATCGCCATGTTGGGCGATACTGCCATGGCGCCTGCACTGTTTGTTTTGGGGCTGGCTGGCTTCACGCTCTATCCAGTGGCGATGTCATGGGCATGCGAAACCGTTGCGCATCATGAGCTGGTTGCCATGAATCAGGCGCTGTTGTTTAGCTACACCATCGGCAGCCTGGTCGGGCCGGGTATGACATCGATGCTGATGCAAAATTACTCTGACCGTTTGCTGTTTGTGATGATTGCCGCTGTGGCACTGGTCTATCTGGTGATGCTGCTGCGTAAAGCTGACCAGCATGCCACGCCAATCGCACATGCTTAATATCTGAATGAACCAATGAAAAAAGGGAGCGGTAAGCTCCCTTTTTTGTCAGTACATCACTTCGTGACCATATCCTGCCAGAATATTTTTGACCCGTTCCATCGTCTCTTTACTGGGTGGTTTTACCCCATCCAGCTTGTACTCTTCTCCCATGGCAATCCATTTGTGCTTACCTAACTCATGGTAGGGTAGCAGCTCAATTTTCTCGACGTTCTCCATATCCTTAGTGAATGCACCCAGTCGATGGGCAGAGTCATCATCATCGGAATAGCCAGGCACGACCACAAAGCGAATCCAGGTACGTTTGCCTTTCTTCTGCAGATAGCGCGCGAAATCGAGGGTGCGATGATTAGAGACGCCAACCAGAATCTGGTGCACATCATCATTAATTTGTTTTAGGTCGAGCATCACCAGATCGGTGGCATCCAGCAGTTCGTCAATCACCGGATCGTAACGACGTACAAAGCCGTTGGTATCCAGGCAGGTGTGAATGCCTTCTGCCTTACAGGCACGGAACCAATCACGCACAAACTCGGCTTGTAAGATTGCTTCCCCTCCTGATGCCGTTACTCCTCCGCCAGAGGCATTCATAAAGTGACGATACGACAGTGCATCTTTCATCAGGTCATCCACTGTGACTTCTTTGCCACCGTGAGTGTCCCAGGTGTCGCGATTATGGCAGTAGAGGCAGCGCATCAGACAGCCCTGGAAGAAGGTGATAAAACGGATGCCGGGACCGTCAACGGTGCCGCAGGATTCAAATGAGTGGATACGACCGATGGTTGACATTGCGATGTATTCTCCGGGTTAGCCTCAACATCAGGCGGCACAATCTGTGTTGTGCTCTTGGATTAAAGTCGATTTTGCGAGGCTGCCAGCGAAAGCAAACTGGCAAAACAGACTTGTGGAGAAAAGGCTCCCGCAGGAGCCTTGACATTTCAGTGAGGATTACAGGGACTGAGTGAACGTACGGGTAATCACATCCTGCTGCTGCTCTTTGGTCAGCGAGTTAAAGCGCACCGCATAACCGGAAACACGAATGGTCAGCTGAGGATATTTCTCAGGATGTTCCATCGCATCCAGCAGCATCTCACGGTTCATAACGTTGACGTTAAGGTGCTGACCCCCCTCGATATTGGCTTCATGGTGGAAATAGCCATCCATCAAGCCCGCAAGGTTGGTTTTACGCACATTATCATCTTTACCGAGTGCATTAGGCACGATGGAGAAGGTGTAAGAAATACCATCTTTAGCATAGGCAAACGGCAGTTTGGCTACCGAAGTCAGAGAAGCCACCGCACCTTTCTGATCGCGACCGTGCATTGGGTTAGCACCTGGACCGAATGGCGCACCTGCACGACGACCGTCAGGGGTGTTACCGGTTTTCTTACCGTATACCACGTTAGAGGTGATGGTGAGCACCGACTGCGTTGGCACCGCATTACGATAGGTTTGCAGTTTCTGAATTTTCTTCATGAAACGTTCAACCAGGTCACACGCCATATCATCGACACGTGAATCGTTGTTACCAAACTGCGGATACTCGCCTTCAATCTCGAAATCTACGGCCAGACCATCCGCATCACGCACGGTTTTTACTTTGGCATATTTAATGGCAGAGAGGGAATCCGCCGCCACTGACAAGCCTGCGATACCACACGCCATGGTACGATAGACGTCACGGTCATGCAGCGCCATCAGTGAAGCTTCGTAGCTGTACTTATCATGCATGTAATGGATGATATTCAATGAGGTGACATACTGTTTAGCCAGCCAATCCATGAAGTGATCCAGACGTGCCATCACAATGTCGAAATCCAGAATTTCATCAGTGATTGGCGCTTCTTTCGGGCCAACCTGCATTTTCAGTTTTTCGTCCACGCCACCGTTGATTGCATACAGCAGTGTTTTAGCCAGGTTGGCGCGGGCGCCGAAGAATTGCATCTGTTTGCCGACAATCATTGGGCTCACACAGCAGGCGATCGCGTAGTCATCGTTATCAAAGTCAGGACGCATCAGATCGTCATTCTCATACTGCAATGAAGACGTATCGATAGAGACTTTAGCTGCATATTTTTTGAAGTTAACCGGCAGTTTTTCTGACCACAGAATGGTCATGTTAGGTTCCGGTGACGGGCCCATGGTGTACAAGGTATTCAGGAAGCGGAAGGTACTTTTGGTGACTAAAGTACGGCCATCGACACCCATACCGGCCAGAGACTCGGTTGCCCAGATTGGGTCACCTGAGAACAATTCGTCATATTCTGGGGTACGCAGGAAACGCACCATACGCAGTTTCATCACCAGGTGGTCAATTAACTCCTGCGCGCCTTCTTCAGTCAGTTTGCCCGCTTTAATATCACGGTCGATATAAACATCGAGGAAGGTGGATACGCGACCGAATGACATCGCGGCGCCGTTCTGTGATTTCACAGCGGCCAGATAGCCGAAGTAGGTCCACTGTACAGCCTCTTGCGCTGTGGTCGCGGGCAGAGAAATATCAGAGCCGTATTTGGCTGCCATTTCTTTAATCTGACCAAGCGCACGGTGTTGCTCGGAGATTTCTTCACGCAGGCGGATAGTGGCTTCAAGATTGACACCATTTTCCATATCGCTTTGCAGTGAATTGAACTGCGCCACTTTATCTTTCATCAGATAATCGATGCCGTACAGCGCCACGCGGCGATAGTCACCGATGATACGACCACGACCATAAGCATCTGGCAGACCAGTCAATACACCGGATTTACGGCAGCGCAGAATGTCCGGAGTATAGACATCGAACACGCCCTGGTTATGGGTTTTACGATAGTCGGTGAAGACTTTTTTCAGGGCAGGGTCGAGTTCACGGCCATAAACTTTGCAAGAACCTTCGACCATTTTGATGCCGCCAAATGGGATAATGGCGCGTTTCAGCGGTGCTTCAGTCTGCAGACCTACAATGGTCTCCAGCGACTTATTGATATAACCCGCATCATGTGAAGTGATGGTTGAAGCCAGGTCGGTATCGAAATCAACCGGTGCATGAGTGCGGTTCTCAATCTTGATACCTTCCAGCACGCTGTCCCACAGTTTAGTGGTGGCTGGTGTGGCGCCCGCGAGGAAAGATTCGTCACCTTCATAGGGGGTGTAGTTTTTCTGGATAAAGTCACGGACGTTGACACCGTTCTGCCATTCGCCGGCGCTAAATCCTTCCCAGGCTGACGCCATTTTTTCGTTAAGTTCGGACATGATATACCTGCCTTATTTAGGGAGACTCTGACGATGACGCGCCCTCGGGCACGCCCGTTTTAATTTCTTAATGCACCGGATCATCACCGCGCAGATAGATGACCCAGTAGGTCAAACCGACTAACAATCCGCCACCGATAATGTTGCCGATTGTCACTGGAATGAGGTTATTAACAATAAAGTCGCCAACGCTGAGAGAGGGGAACTGTGCGGCGCTGGAACCGGCCATTTGCCAGAATTCCGGGCTGGCGAAGTCGCGAATGACGATTGCCATCGGAACCAAAAACATGTTGGCGATGCTGTGCTCAAAGCCGCTGGCGACGAACATCCCGACGGGCAAAATCATGGCGAACATTTTGTCGAACAGACTGCGGCCGGAGTAACTCATCCACACCGCCAGGCAAACCATCAGGTTAGCGAGTGTGCCGAGGCTAACGGCTTCAATAAACGTGTGATGCATTTTGTGGTCGGCGGTTTGCAGGACATTCAACCCCCACGCGCCATTGGCAACCATATGTTCACCTGCTAACCAAATCAGCGCGACAAAGAACAGCGCACCAAACAGGTTACCGATATAGACATTCAGCCAATGACGACCGAGTTGCATCCAGGTGATGCGCCCGCTGGCTTTCGCCACCACAATCAAAACCGTCGAAGTGAACAGGTCCGCGCCACAAACCACAACCAGCATCAAACCCAATGAGAAGCAAATACCGCCAATCAGTTTCGCAATACCGTAGGGCATGGCGCCACTGCCCGTGGTGGCAGTAATGTAGAAAACAAACGCGATAGAAATAAATACGCCAGCAGTGATGGCTAAGAAGAAGGTGGTTAAAGGATGTTTAGTGGCTTTATAGACGCCGGCATCTTCAGCAACTTTCGCCATGGCCGCGGGTAATAATGCATTAAAAGGGTTGTCAGCTTTCACACTAACGCTCTCCTGAAATTGTCTGTAAAGATACTAACAAAGGAGTATAGGTCAGGAATTGATGTGGATCATAAATGGCAGGGAGGTACGGGGTAAGCGAGGCGTTAAATTAAAGAATATACACTTAACTTGTTGAATTATATAAACTAAAAATTTTTTAATTTATGCAAAATAAGTTTAACGATTGGTCTTTGAGAGTGACTCAATGTTAATTCAGTTTAACCAATGAAACTGAATTGTTAATTATCAATATTCAATGTTGAGTATGACAATGTGAAGCAAAAAAAATGGCACCGGGATTAATCAGTGCCATTCTCTACGTTAGCAAAAATATCGCGCTAAGCGTTCGTGAATATTACTTCGACCAGTAGTTGCGCTTTGCTGCCTGCAGTTTTTCATAGGCGGCCAGCAGGGCCTGATGCGCCGGGAAGGCTTTCAGATCGAGGTCCACTGCCTGCAAGCCGTAGAATGGCGCTTCACCGCTGATCGCTGCAGAAGCGGCATCAACAGCGGCTTCGCCATACATCCGCACAAAGGCACGATGATATTGCAGCGGATCGCGTTCTTCTTCCATGGCGAGCAACAGCAGGGTTTGCAGGCAACGGTAATAGTTGGCGCGTTCGGCGCTGAAGATTGACTGGTTGAACTCCATGGTCCACTCCGTCCAGATCAGAGCCTGATCCAGATCTCCGCCCGCCAATGCCAGCATGGCTTTCAACTCGCCAATACGCAGGGTGTACCAGCCATTGTCTTTACCTGACGCCAGACCCAGCAGCTCACGGACGCGAGTGAAGTCGTCATGACCTTCTTCATCCAACTGCTCGATGAGGTTCAGATACGCTTCCGGTTCCCACTCACTGGCTGGCAGCGCCAGCAAGGTTTCACGCAGCGGCGCGCCCATGCTGTTGTTGGCCAATAACAGGTCTTCTGCCGGATAAATATCTGACATGCCCGGTACGATGATACGGCAGGCGTAAACGCCCAGATGCTCATAATCCGCGATGTAAACCTCTTGATCTTCCGCGCGGAAGATGGCCATCAGCGTATCAAACTCTTCATGCGTGCTGCCTGAGAAGCTCCAGTCGACGAAAGGATAATCCGCATCGTCTTTGAACATGTCCCAGGAGATTAAACCACTTGAATCGATAAAGTGGGTTTCCAGGTTGGCGTGTTCAGCCACTTCTTCATCATCGAAGGTTGGTGGGGTGAAGACATCCAGGTCTTTCAGTCCACGGCCCTGGAGCAGTTCAGTAACGGTACGTTCCAATGCCACACCAAAGTCTGGGTGCGCGCCGAATGAAGCAAAGCAAGTGCCGTTGGCCGGGTTGAACAACACTAGGCAGATAACCGGGTACTTGCCGCCCAGTGAAGCATCGTAAGAGAAGATTGGGAAACCTTCGGCTTCCAGACGTTCAATCGCCTCAATCACGCCGGGGTAGCGCTGCATCACTTCAGCAGGGATTTCTGGCAGGCTAATTGACTCAGCGATAATGCGGTTTTTAATGTGGCGCTCAAAGACTTCAGACAGGCCCTGTACACGCGCTTCGTTCGCGGTGTTACCGGCAGACATGCCGTTAGAAACATACAGGTTGCCGATGATGTTCATCGGGATGTAGACCGTCTGCTGGTCGGATTGACGGGTAAATGGCAGGCCGCAGATACCACGGTCAACATTACCTGACTGCAGGTCAATCAGATCTGAGGCGCTCAGGCTATCTTCAGGATCGTAAAATTTCTGCAGACGCGCATCCAGAATCCCTGCTGGCAAGCTGTCATCGTCGGTCAATGGGAACCACTTCTCATTCGGGTAGTGAACGAAATCGCCGTTGGCGATGGACTGACCGAGCCAGAAATCGGCGAAGAAGTAGTTGGTTGAGAGACGCTCAAAATATTCGCCTAACGCCGAAGCCAGTGCCGCTTTCTTACTGGCACCTTTACCATTGGTAAAGCACAGCGGGCAGTCGCGATCGCGGATATGCACAGACCAGACGTGTGGAACCGGGTTCAGCCAGGAGGCTTCTTCAATGTTGAAGCCCAGGTCCTGCAGTTTGTGCTGGAAACGTGCGATGGAGTCTTCCAGTGCGGCGTCTTTTCCTGGAATAAACGTTTGCGTCATGTTGGCGCTCTCTCAAGTCGATGGGGTGGGCGTAAAGCGCGCAATGATACGGGTTTTGCGCCTGCTTCGCTATTCAGTGGTCTAAATTTATCGCGGTATTGTCACGGCTATTTCATCACCTGGCAGCATTCTGATTTTAGTTCGGGAAACTCCCTCACATAATTCCGTGGCTTATTGCATTTATGACATAAGCTGCGGTGGAGCCCGCCCCGGAATTGTGATCGCTATCGGATTAATGATTGCAGCCATTCGGAGGCAATGATAAAACCGATACGGTATTCATAACCGTTCGATATGACAGTGGTGAGGGGAAATGACGCAGGTTTATAATTTTAGCTCCGGCCCAGCGATGCTGCCGGTAGAAGTGCTCCGTCGTGCAGAACAAGAACTGACAAACTGGCACGGATTAGGCACCTCTGTAATGGAGATCAGCCATCGCAGTAAAGAGTTCATTGCTGTCGCTGAAGCCGCAGAACAGGATTTTCGCGATCTGCTGAAGATCCCATCGAACTACAAAGTTTTATTCTGCCATGGCGGCGCTCGCGCGCAGTTCGCAGCTATCCCTGGTAACCTGTTAGGTGATGCGAAATCCGCTGACTACATTGATGGTGGTTACTGGGCACACAGCGCGATCAAAGAAGCGGAAAAATATTGCTCTCCGAACACCATCGACGTCAAAACCACGCTTGACGGTAAACGTGCTTTGTTACCAATGCGTGAATGGCAGTTGAACGATGATGCCGCCTATGTGCATTTCTGCCCGAATGAAACCATTGATGGTATTGCTATCGATGAAGAGCCTGACTTTGGTGACAAAGTCGTGGTGGCTGATCTTTCTTCAACCATCATGTCTCGTCCTATTGATGTCAGCCGTTACGGTGTGATCTACGCAGGCGCTCAGAAAAACATCGGCCCAGCGGGATTAACGCTGGTGGTGGTGCGTGATGATCTGCTGGGCAAGGCGCAGCGTTATGTGCCATCTATCCTTGATTACAAGGTACTGGCTGAAAACGAATCCATGTTCAACACACCGCCGACTTTTGCCTGGTACCTCTCTGGCCTGGTATTTAAATGGCTGAAAGAGAAGGGGGGTGTTGCTGAGATGGATAAGGTTAATCAGGCAAAAGCTGACTTGCTGTATGGCGTCATTGATAACAGCAGCTTCTACCGTAACGATGTTGCTGCTGCGAACCGTTCACGTATGAACGTGCCGTTCCAGCTGGCTGATGCCGCGCTGGATAAGGTGTTCCTTGACGAGTCACTGCAGGCTGGCCTGCATGCACTGAAAGGGCATCGCGTGGTTGGCGGTATGCGTGCATCGATCTACAATGCGATGCCGCTGGAAGGGGTGAAAGCCCTGACTGAGTTCATGATCGACTTTGAACGTCGTCACGGCTAATTAATCAACACAGGCCAGCCTGGCTGGCCACTGGCCCCGTTCTATCACGGGGTTTTGTCTTTTCTGGAGATTTGGTTTCACATGCAGGACTCCCTGACTCTACAACCGATTGCTCGCGTTGACGGCACGGTAAACTTACCGGGTTCAAAAAGCGTTTCTAACCGCGCATTGTTACTGGCTGCGTTGGCAAATGGCACAACTCGCCTGACCAATTTGCTGGATAGCGATGATGTCAAACACATGCTGAATGCGCTGAAGGCGCTGGGCGTTAACTACACGCTCTCTGCTGATCGTACCGTGTGCGAAGTGGTGGGAAATGCAGGTCCGCTGCACAGTGATCAGGCTCTGGAACTCTTTCTGGGCAACGCTGGTACTGCCATGCGTCCGCTGGCTGCCGCACTGTGCCTGGGTCAACAGTCGATTGTACTGACTGGCGAACCACGCATGAAAGAGCGCCCAATTGGTCATTTGGTGGATGCGCTGCGTCAGGGCGGAGCCAATATTGATTACCTGGAGCAGACGGATTATCCGCCGCTGCGTCTGAACGGCGGGTTTGTCGGTGGTGAAGTCAGTGTGGACGGTAGTGTTTCCAGCCAGTTCCTGACAGCATTGCTGATGACCGCGCCTCTGGCACCGAAAGACACTGTGATTACCATCAAAGGTGATCTGGTTTCTAAGCCGTACATTGATATTACACTGCACCTGATGCGTTGTTTTGGTGTCGAAGTCGATAACCAGAACTACCAGCGCTTTGTGGTGAAAGGCCAGCAACAGTATCAATCTCCGGGCGATTATCTGGTGGAGGGCGATGCCTCATCTGCCTCTTATTTCCTCGCCGCCGCTGCCATTAAAGGTGGAACGGTTCGCGTAACCGGGATTGGCCGTAATAGCGTTCAGGGCGACATCCGTTTTGCCGATGTGCTGGAAAAAATGGGTGCGGTGATTGAATGGGGTGATGACTATATTGCCTGCACACGAGGTTCTCTCTCCGCGATTGATATGGACATGAACCATATTCCTGATGCGGCGATGACCATTGCCACCACGGCGTTGTTCGCGGAAGGCACGACCTTGATGCGTAACATTTACAACTGGCGCGTAAAAGAGACCGACCGTTTAGCGGCGATGGCGACCGAATTGCGCAAAGTGGGTGCGGAAGTAGAAGAAGGTCACGATTTCATTCGTGTCACTCCACCGGCTCAGCTTCAGCATGCGGATATTGGCACTTATAACGATCACCGTATGGCGATGTGCTTTGCTCTCGTGGCGTTATCGGACACGCCTGTCACCATTCTTGATCCAGGCTGCACAGCTAAAACCTTCCCGGATTACTTCCAGCAGTTGGCTAAAATCAGCCAGACTTATTGATCCCGCTACCCGGTACGCTTGTGCCGGGTTTCCTCGCTCTATTGTGGCCTTATTGGGCGGAAATTCTTCTGAATCTGTCTAAAATTCTGGCGCTGTCTACGCTAAAGGGTAACTAACCTGACGCGGGCAGCGTATAATGCCGCGCATTCAAACAGCCAAGAAGGCTGATAATAAGCACGCAGCAACAGGAGAGAACAATGACGGCAATCGCCCCGGTAATTACCATTGATGGCCCAAGTGGCGCAGGTAAAGGGACTTTGTGTAAAGCGATGGCGGAGTCATTGCAGTGGCACTTGCTGGATTCTGGTGCCATTTATCGCGTACTTGCATTGGCTGCACTTCATCATCAGGTGGATATTGAATCCGAAGAAGCATTAGTGCCTATGGCCGCTCACCTTGACGTACGTTTCTTGTCCGTAGAAGGTGAGATGCAGGTCATTTTAGAAGGTGAGGATGTGACCGGTGAAATCCGCACGCAGGAAGTGAGTAATACGGCTTCGCGGGTTGCTGCCTTCCCACGCGTGCGTGAAGCATTGCTGCGTCGTCAGCGAGCATTCCGTGAAGAGCCGGGCTTAATTGCAGATGGCCGTGATATGGGCACAGTCGTGTTCCCCGATGCACCGGTAAAAATCTTCCTTGATGCAAGTTCAGAAGAGCGTGCTCATCGACGTATGCTACAGTTGCAGGAGAAGGGCTTTAATGTTAACTTTGATCGCCTTTTATCCGAGATAAAGGAACGCGACGACCGCGATCGTAATCGTGCAATCGCGCCTTTAGTGCCTGCCGCTGATGCTCTGGTGCTGGATTCGACCAGTATGTCCATTGAGCAAGTGATTGAAAAGGCACTTGATTATGCCCGCCACAAGCTGGGCATTTAATCTATTCGGTAACTGAATTGTTGTAACCCTGTACCAGGGACCCGGTGCTGGGCATGTGAAACAACCCCATCCGACAATGACGTCAGGTGGACGTTAAATTGAAGAATCCTAAGATTATCAATATGACTGAATCTTTTGCTCAACTATTTGAAGAATCACTGAAAGAAATCGAAACCCGTCCGGGTTCCATCGTTCGTGGCGTTGTTGTCTCTATCGACAAAGACGTAGTCCTGGTTGATGCGGGTCTGAAATCTGAGTCTGCAATTCCTGCAGAGCAATTCAAGAACGCAGCCGGCGAACTGGAAATCCAGGTTGGCGACGAAGTTGACGTTGCGCTTGACGCAGTTGAAGACGGCTTCGGTGAAACCCTGCTGTCCCGTGAGAAAGCTAAGCGTCACGAAGCTTGGATCACGCTGGAAAAAGCTTACGAAGAAGCTGAAACTGTTACCGGTGTTATCAACGGCAAAGTTAAAGGTGGCTTCACAGTTGAGCTGAACGGTATTCGTGCGTTCCTGCCAGGTTCACTGGTTGACGTTCGTCCGGTTCGCGATACTCTGCACCTGGAAGGCAAAGAGCTTGAGTTCAAAGTCATCAAGCTTGATCAGAAACGTAACAACGTGGTGGTTTCTCGCCGCGCAGTTATCGAATCTGAAAACAGCGCTGAACGCGATCAGCTGCTGGAAAACCTGCAGGAAGGCATGGAAGTTAAAGGTATCGTTAAGAACCTCACTGACTACGGCGCATTCGTGGATCTGGGTGGCGTTGACGGCCTGCTGCACATCACTGACATGGCTTGGAAACGCGTTAAGCATCCGAGCGAAATCGTCAACGTGGGCGACGAAATCACTGTTAAAGTGCTGAAATTCGACCGCGAGCGTACTCGTGTATCCCTCGGCCTGAAACAGCTGGGCGAAGATCCATGGGTTGCTATCGCTAAGCGTTACCCAGAAGGCACCAAGCTGACTGGCCGTGTAACCAACCTGACCGATTACGGCTGCTTCGTTGAAATCGAAGAAGGCGTTGAAGGCCTGGTACACGTTTCTGAAATGGACTGGACCAACAAAAACATTCACCCATCTAAAGTTGTTAACGTGGGCGATGTTGTTGAAGTTATGGTTCTGGACATCGACGAAGAACGTCGTCGTATCTCCCTGGGTCTGAAGCAGTGCAAAAACAACCCATGGCAGCAGTTCGCTGAGACCCACAACAAAGGCGATCGCGTTGAAGGTAAAATCAAGTCAATCACTGACTTCGGTATCTTCATCGGCCTGGACGGTGGCATCGACGGTCTGGTTCACCTGTCAGACATCTCCTGGAACGCGACTGGCGAAGAAGCCGTTCGTGAGTACAAAAAAGGCGACGAAATCGCTGCTGTTGTACTGCAGGTTGATGCAGAGCGCGAGCGCATCTCTCTGGGCGTGAAGCAGTTGGCTGAAGATCCATTCAACAACTACATCACCCTGAACAAGAAAGGCGCTATCGTTAACGGTAAAGTCACTGCAGTAGACGCTAAAGGTGCTACAGTAGAATTGGCTGATGGCGTTGAAGGTTACCTGCGCGCTTCAGAAGCTTCACTGGACCGTATCGAAGACGCAACTCTGGTTCTGAGTGTTGGTGACGACGTTGAAGCTAAATTCACCGGCGTTGATCGTAAGAACCGCGTTGTAAGCCTGTCTGTTCGTGCTAAAGACCAGGCTGATGAGAAAGAAGCTATCAACACTGTTAACACCAAACAGGAAGAAAGCAACTTCTCTAGCGCTATGGCTGAAGCGTTCAAAGCGGCTAAAGGCGAGTAATCGACCCGAGGCACCGGACGATGTCAATCGTCCGGTTTCGGTAAAAGCTGTCATACCTTTCCCATTAAGGATTAACCGGAGGTTACATGACCAAGTCAGAACTTATTGAAAGACTTGCTGGACAGCATACTCATATTCCGGCGAAAGTCGTTGAGGATGCAGTTAAAGAGATGCTCGAGCACATGGCCACTACGTTGGCACAGGGCGAGCGCATTGAAATCCGGGGATTCGGCAGCTTTTCTTTGCACTACCGCGCACCGCGCACTGGTCGTAACCCGAAAACGGGTGACAAAGTGGATCTGGAAGGTAAATACGTTCCCCACTTCAAGCCGGGCAAAGAATTGCGTGACCGTGCAAATATCTACGGCTAAGCCGTTACCGAACGACAAAGCGACACCTCCGGGTGTCGTTTTTTTTGCTCTAAATTCATTGTTGTGAACATAATTCCTAAACCCACATCAACAATGAAAACCACGCCGATTTTTTGGCATCCGTAATCCAGCTCTCCCCATTCCTGAAAGCTATTCCTGCCAATTGCACGCAAACTGGTGCCCATTGCGGGAGAAAAGTGATGCGTATAACAGGGATTGCATTAGCCAGAATCATGATCCTGGCAGCGCTACCATTAGGTTTGCTACCTCAAATACCGACCATGGAAATGATTGCTGTGATGGTGCTATTAGCACTGATTGTGGCATCCCTGCCTTGGGCTGGGCTGCGTCTTATTGGCATGGGTATCCTGCTTCTGGCGTGGGCGCTACTGGAAGCGAGACAGATGCTGAATGTGATTGATCAGCTTTCAATGGCGCCAGCCGAAGTGACGCTGCGTATTGTTGATGTGAAGGAAAATCAACAGCAATTTAAAGCCCAGATTATTCGTGTGGGTGAGCGCTATCAGTTTCCGCCCTTGTTTGTCAGTATCAATGCGGAGCCAGGTGAATCGGGGTATTGTGCGGGGCAGCGCTGGAAAATGACCTTACGCTTGCGTGCAGTGCATGGTCGCTTGAATGAAGGCGGGTTTGATGCCCAACGTTTTGCGCTGGCAAACCATACGCCTTTGCAGGGGAGAATCATTAACCAGCAGGCGGAATCTGTGGATTGTCATTTGCGAACAGAGGTTATGCGCCATCATCAACCTCTTTTTGAACACCTGCAACAATCTGCCATTTTGCAGGCGCTGGCTTTTGGTGAACGTGAGAACATGACCAAAACTCAGCGACAACTATTACGTGAGACCGGAACCGCACACTTAATGGCGATTTCCGGCATGCATATTGCGCTAGCGGCCAGTGTTGGCTGGATGATAGTACGTGGCTTGCAGCTGCTGCAGCCTGCGCACACCATCGGTTATCTGCTGCCACTGATGGGGAGCATCATTACCGCGACAATCTACTGCTGGCTGTCGGGCAGCCATGCACCAGCACAGCGCGCGCTGGTCGCGCTACTACTGTGGACCACGATAAGAATCGCGGGCTGGCAGTTAACAGGCTGGCAGATTTGGACACTTTGCATGGGTATACTGCTCTGGCTTGATCCCCTCACCGTCTTATCTGAAAGCTTTTGGCTCTCTGCTCTTGCCGTCGCCATGTTAATCATCTGGTTCCAGTGGTTTGCCTTGCCGGATCGTTACCGTCAGGCCAGGCGCTGGCTGCCGCTGAGATTGCTGCACTTACAGCTCGGCATGATGATACTGATGGCTCCTCTGCAGATTTTTTTATTTCAGGGAATCAGCCTCAGTGCACTGGTCGCTAACCTCATCGCGGTGCCGGTGATATCGCTTTTCACCGTTCCATTGATACTGCTGGCGCTTTTGCTGCCCATACAACCCATCGCTTCGGTGCTGTGGCGGCTGGCGGATTTTTCTGTCAATCAGGTTATGCAGGGTCTGGCATACTTGCCAGCAGGATGGTGGCCGTTTAATGATGCCTTGCCCGCAGTGGCCCTGCTATGGGGTGGTTTATTTCTGTGGCGCAGTGGTTTGCTGAATAACACGCTGATGCTTTGCTGCGGCTGCGCAATGGCATTTCTGTTATGGCGTCATGAGTCTGAGCAAGATGACTGGCAGATTGATGTGCTGGATGTGGGCCATGGCCTGGCCATCGCTATTACACAGGGTAACGAAGTGGTGTTGTACGATGCGGGTCCACGCTGGAATGAAGATGATGCGGGCGCGCGCGTGATACTGCCATGGTTACTGTATAAGGGACGACAGCTAAACACGGTGGTGGTAAGTCATAAGCATCTGGATCATCGGGGTGGGCTGAATTCACTGCATCAGGTCAATCCCAATATGATGATCCGCAGTGCATTGGGTGAAGCGGGGCATTTACCCTGTCAGCGAGGAGAGCAGTGGCAATGGGGCAAACTGACCTTCACGGCACTCTGGCCACCCGCAGGGAATACGCAAGGGCAAAATAATGACTCCTGTGTCGTACGTGTAGACGATGGAGCTGTCAGTCTGCTGCTCACCGGGGATATTGAGTTAGAAGCAGAAAGAAAATTGGTGGCATTAGAGAAAGCTCAGCTCACCAGTACGTTAATGCAGGTCCCACATCATGGTAGCCGAACCTCTTCGGGGCCTTTACTGTTACGTAGTGTTGCAGGAAAGGGCGCGGTGGCATCGGTAGCGCGCTATAACGCCTGGCGCATGCCAGCCGCCGCAGTGGTGGAACGCTATCGCCAACAGGGCTATATCTGGTATGACACGGCACAATCCGGGCAGGTCCACATTGGTATTCGGCAGGGTGAATGGCAGATTAAGGGATTGAGGGAGCAAATAAAACCTCGCTGGTATCATCAGTGGTTTGGCGTCAAACGTGAATCCAGGTAGAATGAGCGGCTATTTCAAACAGCGTGAATAAATAATGCATCAAGACAAAGATCTCTCAACGTGGCAAACGTTCCGCCGACTCTGGCCGATGATTGCGCCGCACAAAGCAGGACTGTTTGTGTCTGCGGTGGCGCTGATTCTTAATGCGGCCGGCGATACCTTAATGTTGTCGCTGTTGAAACCTTTACTGGATGATGGCTTCGGTAAGGCCGATCGTTCCGTCATGCTTTGGATGCCTCTGGTGGTGATTGGCCTGATGCTGGTGCGTGGCGTGACCAGCTACATTTCCAGTTATTGCATCTCTTGGGTATCGGGCAACGTGGTCATGAATATGCGTCGCCGCTTGTTTGGCCACATGATGGGCATGCCCGTGGCGTTCTTTGACCAGCAATCAACCGGCACATTGCTGTCACGCATCACTTATGATTCCGAGCAAGTTGCTTCGTCCTCTTCCAGTGCACTGGTGACGGTCGTACGCGAAGGTGCCTCGATCATTGGCCTGTTTATCATGATGTTCTACTACAGCTGGCAGCTGTCGTTGATTTTGATTGTCCTTGCGCCGATTGTTTCCTTTGCGATTCGCACGGTGTCCAAACGCTTCCGCAGCATCAGTAAAAACATGCAGAACACCATGGGACAAGTCACCACCAGCGCGGAACAGATGCTAAAAGGGCATAAAGAGGTGCTGATCTTCGGTGGCCAGGATGTTGAAGCGCAGCGTTTCTCGCTGGTGAGCAACAAAATGCGCCAGCAGGGCATGAAACTGGTTTCGGCCTCTTCCATTTCCGATCCGGTCATTCAGCTGATTGCTTCTCTGGCCCTGGCGTTCGTGCTCTACGCTGCCAGTTTCCCTAGCGTGATGGAAACCCTCACCGCCGGTACCATCACCGTGGTGTTCTCATCAATGATTGCCTTGATGCGCCCATTGAAGTCACTGACTAACGTCAACGCCCAGTTCCAGCGCGGTATGGCTGCTTGTCAGACCTTGTTCTCAATTCTGGATAGCGAGCAGGAAATCGATAATGGCAAGCGTGAAATCACGCGTGCCAAAGGCGATGTGGAATTCCGCAATGTGACTTTCACTTATCCGGGACGTGAAGTGCCTGCGCTGCGTGATATTAATCTGTCGCTGCCAGAGGGCAAGACGGTGGCGCTGGTAGGGCGTTCTGGTTCGGGTAAATCGACCATGGCGAGCCTGCTGACCCGCTTCTACGATATTGATGCCGGCGAAATTCTGCTCGACGGTCACGATCTGCGCGAATATACCTTGCGCTCCCTGCGTAATCAGGTGGCGCTGGTTTCCCAGAATGTCCATCTGTTCAATGACACCATCGCCAATAACATTGCTTATGCACGCAATGGTGAATACACCCGCGAACAGATTGAACAGGCAGCGACTATGGCGCACGCCATGGACTTCATTAAGAAGATGGACAACGGTCTGGATACCGTGATTGGTGAGAACGGCGTGTTGCTATCAGGTGGCCAGCGCCAACGTATCGCCATCGCGCGCGCATTGCTGCGTGATTGCCCGATTCTGATCCTAGATGAAGCGACCTCAGCATTGGATACCGAATCCGAGCGCGCGATTCAGGCCGCTCTGGATGAGCTGCAGAAAAACCGCACTTCGCTGGTTATCGCACACCGCCTGTCGACCATCGAAAAAGCCGATGAAATAGTGGTCGTCGAAGATGGTCGTATCGTTGAGCGCGGTACGCACAGCGCGCTGCTGGCCGAAAAGGGTGCCTATGCTCAGCTTCACAAACTGCAGTTTGGTCAATGATTGAACGCATCTGGAGCGGGCGCTCGCCACTGTGGCTACTATTGTGGCCACTGAGTTTGCTGTATGGGGCAATCAGCAGTTTGATACGCCTCAGCTATCAGCGTGGCTGGCGTAAAAGCTGGCGTGCGCCTTGCCCGGTGATTGTGGTGGGTAATCTGACGGCTGGCGGCAACGGTAAAACCCCGGTGGTGATTTGGCTGGTTCAGGCGCTGCAACAGCGTGGCCTGCGCGTTGGCGTTGTCTCACGCGGTTATGGTGGAAAGGCTGAGCGTTATCCCCTGCTGGTGACGGCCGATACCCCGACATCACAAGCCGGCGACGAGCCGGTGTTAATCGCGCAGCGTACTCAGGTGCCGGTAGCCGTCGCACCTCAACGCCGTATGGCGGTAGAAGGGCTGCTGGCCGCACAGGATCTGGATGTAATCATTACCGACGACGGGCTGCAACATTACGCGTTGCAGCGCGATCGTGAAATCGTGGTGGTGGATGGTGTCCGTCGCTTCGGTAATGGCTGGTGGCTGCCCGCAGGTCCGATGCGTGAGCGCGCATCCCGGCTGCAGAGCGTCAATGCCATCATCGTCAATGGTGGAGAGGCGCAAGCCGGTGAGATCGCCATGACGTTGCGTCCCGGTAAGGCGATCAATCTGATGAACGGTGAGACAGCGAACCTCGAACAATTGCCAGAAACGGTGGCGATGGCCGGCATTGGTCATCCGCCGCGGTTCTTCAATACGTTGCAGCAGCACGGTATCCAGCCGGTGGCAGAAATCGCGTTTGCCGATCACCATGCTTATAGCGAAGAGGAGTTGCAGCGTTTGACGCAAACTCATCAATGCCTGCTGATGACCGAAAAAGACGCAGTAAAATGCCGTAGTTTTGCACGTGACAACTGGTGGTATCTACCGGTTGATGCCGATTTGTCGGGGGCATCCCTTGATGCTTTACTCGCCGATGTGACCCAACTCTGCACGACTGCGCGCGACTCCCGTTCGCGCTAAACCTGCTCAAAGGGAATCGAGTCATGACCACATCATCGTCCCTTTCATTACAAACTGCTCGTCATTTACACCTGTCTGCTCAGGGGTTGTTACGCCCACCGAGCCGCCGCGCCCGCCTGGCCGATATCCATGCCTGCGTGCGGCAGATGTCACTGCTGCAAATCGACACCATCAATGTCGTCGCCCGCAGCCCTTATCTGGTGCTGTTCAGCCGCCTTGGCGCTTATCCCACACAGTGGCTGGAAGAAACATTGGCCTCCGGTGCGCTGTTTGAGTATTGGGCGCACGAAGCCTGTTTCATCCCCTTCGAAGATTACCCGTTGCTGCGCCATCGCATGCTGGAGCCGCAGCGGCTGGGATGGAAATATAACGAGCAGTGGGTAAACGAACATCAGCAGGAAATTGCTGCTTTACTCAATCACATCACTGAAAATGGCCCGGTACGTGCGGCTGATTTTGCCAGTGATAAGCACACCAAACCCGGCTGGTGGGCCTGGAAACCCCACAAGCGGCATCTGGAAAACTTGTTCAGCGCAGGTGAGTTAATGGTGGTCGAGCGGCGTAATTTCCAGCGTGTGTACGATCTGAGAACGCGAGTGATGCCTGATTGGGATGATGAACAACATGCACTCAGTGAAGCGGAAGCGGTACAGGCGATGCTGGGGCACAGTGCCCGCAGCCTGGGTATATTTCGCGCCAGTTGGTTGGCCGATTACTATCGACTGAAGCGTGCCCCCCTGCAATCCTGGATTAAGGATGCCGAAGCAAAGGGCGAAATCGTGTGCGTTGAGGTGGAACAGCTCGGTGAGATGTGGCTGCATACGAGCTTGTTACCTCTGCTGGACAAAATGCCCAGCGCCACCCACACGGCCTTGTTGTCACCGTTCGATCCGGTGGTATGGGATCGCCGGCGCGCTCTGGAGTTGTTTAATTTCGATTACCGCATTGAGTGCTATACCCCCGCTGAGAAGCGCGTCTATGGTTACTTTGTTCTGCCGGTGTTACACCGAGGTGCACTCAAAGCGCGTATTGATGCAAAGATGGACCGCCAGGCGCAGCAGCTGATTATTCGCGCATTCTGGCTTGAGCCGGGCGTGCGTGTCACCCAGGCTTTTCTGAGTGATGTGCAAAAAGCCATCAGTCGCTTTGCACAATGGCAAGGTGCCGATGAGGTCATCGTTGAAAATGCCCCTGCCGAACTGCTTGCTGTCTGGACGCACCGTTGGGTTATCAACGATTAAGTTCATCGTAATAATGCCGCGCCCGGCGCACTGTGCTTCGGGTGCGCTATGGTATGCTAGGCGCCAGACAAATCGGTGCTGAAAGGAGAAAATTATGGATCACCGTTTACTTGAGATTGTTGCCTGTCCGGTTTGCAACGGAAAACTGTATTTCAACAAAGAGCAGCAGGAGCTGATTTGTAAACCAGACGGCCTGGCTTACCCGGTGCGCGATGGCATTCCGGTATTGCTGGAAGTGGAAGCACGTACCCTGTCTGTTGAAGAGATCCATCCATGAGTTTTGTCGCCATTATTCCGGCGCGTTACGCATCAACGCGCCTGCCCGGCAAACCGCTGGTGGATATTCACGGTAAACCGATGGTCGTACACGTGATGGAACGCGCACGCGAGTCGGGTGCCGATCGTGTGATTGTGGCGACCGATCATCCCGAAGTGGCTGCTGCGGTCAAGGCCGCCGGTGGAGAAGTGTGCATGACGCGCGCAGATCACCAGTCGGGCACCGAGCGTCTGGCGGAAGTGATTGAGAAATATCAGTTTGCCGATGACACCATTATCGTCAACGTGCAGGGCGACGAGCCGATGATTCCGGCAGAGATCGTGCGCCAGGTCGCCGATAATCTGGCGCAGGCCGATGCGGGGATGGCGACATTAGCCGTGCCGATTACCGATGCAGAAGAGGCCTTTAACCCCAACGCGGTTAAAGTGGTCATGGACGCGAAAGGCTATGCACTTTACTTCTCACGCGCCACCATTCCGTGGGATCGCGAGCGCTATGCGAAATCGCGTGAACAGATTGGCGACACTTTGCTGCGTCACATTGGCATTTACGCCTATCGCGCTGGCTTTATCCGACGTTACATTGCGTGGGAACCTTGCCCGTTAGAGCAGATTGAATTGCTGGAGCAGTTGCGCGTGCTGTGGTACGGCGAGAAGATTCACGTTGCCGTAGCGCAAACCGTACCAAGCGTTGGCGTGGACACACCAGAGGATCTGGTTCGTGTTCGTGCGGCTATGCAGGGGTAAAGCCCGACCGGCCAGCCGCTCGCGCTGGCCATAAAGTTTGATCTGGCGCTAAGTTTCGCGCCACCATGACCTCCAGGATAGTGAAGTCAATTGACTGCGGAGGATAACGCATGGAACAGCTCCGTTCAGAACTGGCGTTGATACTGGGTGAAGGTATCAGCCGCCTCGAAACCATTAGCGAACAGGCGCAATCGCGGCTGTATGCACTCTATGACAACGACGGTAAACCGATGCCGCTGGTGGCGAAGTATTTTCGTCATCAAGGCCGCGCAGCGCTTGAAGCCAAAAAACTCACTATGTTAGGTCATGATGGCCTGGTGACAGTCCCTGCGGTTTTTGGCCTGGTGCTGAGTCAGCAGCCGCCGGTACATGAAATGCTGCTGATGGCGCGTTTCAATGGCGTCTCCGCCGAGGCGCCAGCCCGCACTGCCGTGCGCTGGGAGCAATTGTGTGAGCAGATTGTCGAGGGTGTACTCGGCTGGCACCGCATTGACAGCCATGGATTGGTGGGAAGGGTTGATAGCGTGCAGGAAAACAACTGGCCAGCCTGGTATCGCCAGCGCGTCGAAGTGCTATGGGCCACACTGGGCTATCTGTCACCGCCATTTTTCACTCTGGAGGATCGGCAAATCCTGTATCGCAGTCGTCAGCAATTAACCAGACTTTTTAACGACTTTGACGATCCCTGCGTGCTGATGCACGGCAACCTGCGCTTATCCAGCATGTTGAAAGATGCGCGCAGTGACCAGTTGGTGGCGATGATGCAACCGGGCAATATTCTTTGGGCACCGCGTGAATATGAGTTAATTCGTCTGGCGGATAGTGGGGCCGAAGCCTCACTGCTGCAGCACTACCTGCAGCGCGCGCCCGTCTCTGAAGGTTTTATCTGGCGGCGCTGGTTGTATCAGCTATGGGATTGTGTCGATACGTTGGTGAGCAGCGGACAGTTTGATCGTCCGCGCTTTGATCACGCCCGTGAGCAGTTACTTCCCTGGCTCGGATGACAGGAAATCATCGCCGCGCAGCCTTTGCCAGGCCTGGCCCAGGGTTTCGTAAATCGCACGTTCACTATGCCCCAACCACATCGGAGAAGGCAGCATGCGGTCCCAGGCACTGATTGGCGAGGTAATCGCGAGCTGATTGGCCGGTGCGGCGATGGGGTTCAGACCTGCGCTCAGGAAGAAATGCATCGCACGTGGCAAGTGGTTCGCCGATGAGACCAGCAGGAAAGGGTGATTGCCGATAGTTTGTTTGACGGCCAGCGCTTCTTCACCCGTATCATGCGGTTGGTCCAGCGTGATAATCGCCGAACCCGGCACTCCCAGACTCTCGGCGACTTCCGCCGCCACGCTGGCGTTACTGCGAGGGTTGTATCCTGCAGCAGCGCCAGTGAAAATCATTTTTGCTTGTGGATTCCGACGCCATTGGCGCACACCTTCTGTTACGCGTGGCAGGCTGTTGTTGAGCAAATTAGAACTCGGTGCCCAATCCGGATTGAAGGTGTAGCCACCGCCCAGCACGACGATATAATCCACCGGTTCGCTACCGTTCCAGGTGGGATAATGCTGTTCGATGGGGCGCAACAGACGATCGGCTACGGGTTGCAAGCTGAGCAATAAGAGCAGCAACCAGCTAAAAGAGATCAGAATTTTGCCGCCTTTTTGCCAACGGCTAAACCAGAGAAGTAAAAGTCCCACCGCCATGAGCAACAACAGCAGTGGTAAAGGTAATAACATCGCGCCAATCCATTTCTTTAAGGCAAAAAACATCGAAATTTGCTCCTTTTGTCCGAAAAAACAGCAGCCAGACAGTTACTGTGGCGTGAAAGGTTCATTCTTGTTGAGCCTGTGACAAAATAGCACAAGTTGAATGCAGCACAGTGGAGCCATCATCATGCAGGATCGTAACTTTGACGATCTGGCGGACAAATTTTCGCAGAACATTTATGGCACCCGCAAAGGGCAGGTACGGCAGGCGATCCTGTGGGACGAACTGGATGCGCTGTTACCGACATTGCCTGAAGGCGCACTGTCAGTGCTGGATGCCGGCGGTGGCGTAGGACAAATCTCCTGTGGATTAGCGGCACGCGGCCATCAGGTGCTGTTGTGCGATCTCTCCGCTGAGATGTTAAAGCTGGCTGAAGCGCATGCGCACACCGAGGGTGTGAGCCACAACATGCAATTCAAACAAATTAGCGCGCAGCAGGTGGGCGAACATTTGGATCGGCCGGTTGATCTGGTATTGTTTCACGCTGTGCTGGAGTGGGTGGCAGAACCGGAAGCGGTGCTGCGTGCCTTGTGGCACACGCTGAAGCCCGGTGGTGTGCTGTCGTTGATGTTTTACAATGCGCATGCCCTGACGTTCCGCACCCTGCAACTCGGCAATTTCGGCTATCTGCGTGCCAATATGACTAAACGCAAAAAGCGTACGCTGTCACCGGATTTCCCGCGCGATCCTCAGGACGTTAATCGCTGGTTGAGTGATGCGGGCTTTGAGATTGAACAGCGTGCAGGCATTCGCGTGTTTTGTGATTACATGAAACCGCCACCGCCCGGCGTCGTCAAAAGCGTTGAAGAGATTATTGAGATGGAACGGCGCTACTGTCGTCAGGAGCCCTTTTTAAGTTTAGGGCGCTATATCCACGTGACCGCGCGCAAACCCAGGTAGAAGGATCAACTATGAGCGAATTTTCCCAGACGGTCCCCGAATTGGTGGCATGGGCGCGCAAGAATGACTTTTCACTTGCGTTGCCGGTAGAACGTCTGGCCTTTTTGCTGGCTATCGCCACCTTAAACGGTGAGCGCATGGACGGTGAAATGAGTGAAGGTGAACTGATCGACGCGTTTCGTCACGTCAGTAAAGCCTTTGAGCAAACCCACGAAACCGTGCAGGTGCGTGCCAACAACGCCATTAATGACATGGTGCGTCAACGCCTGCTCAATCGCTTTACCAGCGAGCTAACTGAAGGCCACGCGATTTATCGTCTGACGCCGTTGGCCATCGGCATTACCGATTACTACATTCGCCAGCGCGAGTTTTCCACGCTGCGCCTGTCAATGCAGCTGTCGATTGTGGCACAGGAACTGAAACGCGCCGCCGATGCCGCTGAAGAAGACGGTGATGAATTCCACTGGCACCGCAATGTCTTTGCCCCGCTGAAATATTCCGTGGCCGAGATCTTCGACAGCATCGACATGACACAACGTCTGATGGATGAGCAGCAACAAGCGGTGAAAACCGATATTGCGGACCTGCTCAACAAAGACTGGCGTGCCGCGATTTCAAGCTGTGAACTGCTGCTGTCCGAAACCTCCGGCACACTGCGTGAACTGCAGGATACGCTGGAAGCGGCGGGTGACAAATTGCAGGCCAATCTGTTGCGCATTCAGGACGCTACGCTGAGCAGCCCGGATTTGGGCTTTGTCGATAAGCTGGTGTTTGATCTGCAAAATAAGCTGGACCGCATCATCAGTTGGGGTCAGCAGGCCATCGATTTGTGGATTGGCTACGACCGCCACGTGCACAAATTTATTCGTACCGCCATCGATATGGATAAGAACCGCGTCTTCGCGCAGCGTTTACGTCTTTCGGTGCAGAACTACTTCGATCAGCCCTGGGCGCTGACCTACGCGAATGCCGACCGTCTTTACGATATGCGCGATGAAGAGATGACGCTGCGTAATGATGAGGTGATGGGCGAACTGCCGCCAGAGATGGAGTACGAAGAGTTTAACGAGATTCGCGAGCAGCTTGCCGCGATGATCGAAGAAGCATTGCAGATTTACAAGCTGGAGCAAAAGCCGCTCCATCTCGCGACGGTGATGCGCGATTATCTGGCGCAATACCCGCGTGCGCGTCACTTTGATTTGGCGCGTATCGTCATCGATCAGGCAGTACGCCTCGGTGTCGCCGAAGCTGATTTAGCCGGTCTGCCGGCAGAATGGCAGACTATTAATGATTACGGAGCCAAGGTGCAGGCACATGTCATCGACAAATATTGAACAAGTGATGCCAGTTAAACTGGCGTTGGCACTGGCAAACCCGATTTTCCCGGCGCTCGATAGCCAGTTACGCGCGGGACGCCACATTGGTATTGAAGAGCTGGATAATCACGCTTTTCTGATGGATTACCAGGAGTACCTGGAAGAGTTTTATGCGCGCTACAACGTTGAGCTGATGCGCGCGCCGGAAGGTTTTTTCTATTTGCGTCCACGTTCAACCACACTGATTCCACGCTCGGTGCTGTCCGAGCTGGATATGATGGTCGGCAAGATCCTGTGTTACCTCTACCTCAGCCCGGAGCGTCTGGCTAATGAGGGGATTTTCACCCAGCAGGAATTGTATGACGAACTGCTGTCACTGGCGGATGAGAGCAAACTGCTCAAGCTGGTGAACCAGCGTTCGACCGGCTCTGACCTGGATCGTGCCAAGCTGCAGGAAAAAATGCGTGCTTCTATCAGCCGCCTGCGCCGCTTAGGTATGGTGTGGTACATGGGCAACGACAGCAGCAAGTTCCGCATCATGGAGTCGGTGTTCCGCTTCGGTGCGGATGTGCGCAGCGGTGATGATGCTCGTGAAGCACAGCTGCATCTGATCCGCGATGGCGAAGCCATGACGCTGGAGAACAAAGCCGCGGCCAACGAGAGTGATGATGCAGATAACGACAATGACGTTGAAAGCGATGCGAATGATAACGCGGAGGATGAACAGGAATGATTGAACGCGGTAAGTTTCGTTCGCTAACGCTGATCAACTGGAACGGCTTCTTTGCGCGTACCTTTGATCTCGATGAGCTAGTGACCACACTCTCCGGCGGTAACGGTGCCGGTAAATCAACCACCATGGCGGCTTTTGTCACGGCACTGATCCCCGATCTCACCTTGCTGCACTTCCGTAACACCACGGAAGCGGGGGCGACCTCTGGCTCACGCGATAAAGGTCTGCACGGTAAACTGCGCGCAGGTGTCTGTTATGCGGTGCTGGATGTGGTCAACTCGCGCCATCAGCGCGTGGTGGTCGGCGTGCGTCTGCAACAGGTTGCCGGACGCGACAAGAAAGTCGATATCAAACCGTTCAGTATTCATGGTCTGCCGACCGATTCGCTGCCGACGGATATGCTGACTGAAATCCTTAACAGCCGCCAGGCGCGCGTATTACCGCTGGCGGAAGTGAAAGAACGCGTTGAAGCGCAGGAAGGCGTGCAGTTCCGTCAGTACAACTCGGTCACAGATTACCACGCCGTCCTGTTCGAGCTGGGCGTGGTGCCGCGTCGTCTTCGCACCGCCAGCGATCGCAGTAAATTCTATCGCCTGATTGAAGCCTCGCTGTACGGTGGTATTTCCAGCGCCATCACCCGTTCCCTGCGTGATTATCTGTTGCCGGAAAATGGTGGCGTGCGTAAAGCCTTCCAGGATATGGAAGCCGCGCTGCGTGAAAACCGCATGACGCTGGAAGCGATTCGCGTCACGCAGTCCGATCGCGACCTGTTCAAGCATTTGATCTCTGAAGCCACCAGCTATGTGTCGGCGGATTATATGCGTCACGCCAACGAGCGCCGCATTCACCTCGACGGCGCACTGCAGTTACGTAATGAACTGTTCACCAGCCGTAATCAGCTGGCTTCCGAGCAGTATCGTCACATCGAAATGGCGCGTGAACTTTCTGAGCACAACGGTGCAGAAAGCGATCTGGAAACCGACTATCAAGGCGCCAGCGATCACCTGAATCTGGTCCAGACCGCCATGCGTCAGCAGGAGAAGATCGAGCGCTATGATGCCGATCTCGAAGAGCTGACCTATCGTCTGGAAGAGCAGAATGAAGTGGTGGCGGAAGCCCGCGAAGTGCAGGAAGAGAACGAAGCGCGTGCCGAAGCGGCTGAAATTGAAGTTGATGAGCTGAAAAGCCAGTTAGCCGATTTCCAGCAGGCTCTCGATGTACAGCAAACCCGTGCCATCCAGTATCAACAGGCATTGCAGGCGCTGGAAAAAGCGCGCGCGCAGTGTCAGTTGCCCGATCTGACCATCGATAATGCGACGGAATGGCAGGAAACCTTCCAGGCACGCGAAGAAGAAGCCACCGAGCAACTTTTACGTCTGGAGCAGAAACTGAGTGTGGCCGAAGCGGCGCACAGCCAGTTTGAGCAGGCATTAGCGCTGGTGACCAGTATCGCCGGCGAAGTGAGCCGTCAGGATGCATGGCAAGTGGGGCGCGACTTATTGCGCGATGCCGCGAACCAGCGTCACCATGCCGATCAGCTCTCTTCGCTGCGCCTGCGTCTCAATGAGCTGGAAACGCGCCTGCGCGAGCAGCATGATGCCGAGCGCCTGTTAGCCGATTTCTGCAAGCGTCAGGGGCAACAGTACGATGCCGAAGCGCTGGAAGGGCTGCAGCGCGAGCTGGAAGCACAGATTGAACAGTTGAACGAAAGCGTGTCCGATGCCGGTGAACGCCGCATGCTGATGCGCCAGGAACTGGAACAGCTGCGTGAACGCATCACTGCACTGACGGCACGTGCGCCGCATTGGCTGGCCGCGCAGGAAATCCTGACGCAGCTCAGCGAGCAGACCGGGCAAGAGCTGACCAACAGCCAGCAGATTACTGAGTTCATGCAGCAGTTGCTGGAACGTGAGCGCGAAACCACCGTTGAACGTGACAATGTGGCGGCACGCAAACGTGAAGTCGAGCAGCAGATCGAGCGTTTAAGTCAACCTGGCGGGGCGGAAGATGCTCGCCTGACGCAACTGGCGGAACGATTTGGCGGCGTACTGCTGTCGGAAATTTACGATGACGTCACGCTGGATGACGCACCGTACTTCTCGGCGCTGTATGGCCCATCGCGTCATGCGATTGTGGTACCCGATTTATCTCTGGTGCGTGAACTGTTGGATGGCCTGGAGGATTGCCCGGAAGATCTCTATCTGATTGAAGGGGATCCGCAGGCGTTTGATGATAGCGTCTTCAGTGTTGATGAGTTGGAAAACGCCGTGGTTGTGAAGGTGGCTGAGCGTCAGTGGCGCTACTCCCGCTTCCCGAAAGTGCCGCTGTTTGGCCGTGCTGCGCGTGAAAACCAGCTGGAACTGCTGAACAATGAACGCGACCAGCTGGCAGAACGGTTTGCCACTTTGTCCTTTGACGTACAGAAAACGCAGCGTTTGCATCAATCCTTCAGCCGCTTTATCGGTAGCCATTTAGCAGTGGCGTTTGATGAAGATCCTGAAGCGCTGATCCGCCAGCTGAACAGCCGCCGTGGCGAGCTGGAACGGGGGCTGGCACAACATGAGAATGATAACCAGCAGCAGCGTGCCCAGTTTGAGCAGGCTAAAGAGGGCGTCAGCCAGCTCAACCGCCTGCTGCCACGCGTGAATCTGCTGTTGGATGATTCACTTGGCGATCGCTGCGAAGAGATACGTGAACGCGTCGAAGAAGCTCAGGAAGCGGCGCGCTTCCTGCATCAGCATGGCGCTAAAATCAGCAAGCTGGAGCCGCTGGTGTCGGTGTTGCAAAGCGATCCGCAGCAGCACGATCAGCTGGAGCGCGATTATCAGCAAGCACAGCAGCAGCAGCGTGATGCGCGTCAGCAGGCCTTTGCCCTGACGGAGGTGGTGCAGCGTCGCGCCCACTTTAGCTATGAAGATTCTGCCGGCATGCTGACCGGCAACAGCGATCTCAATGAAAAACTGCGCCAGCGTCTGGAGCAGGCGGAGGGGGAGCGCAGCCGTGCGCGTGAACGTCTGCGCGAACATCAGGCGCAGCTGACACAATATTCACAAGTGCTGGCATCACTGAAAAGTTCCTATGACGCCAAGCGCGACATGCTGAAAGAGTTGCAGCAGGAGATGCAGGATATCGGTGTGCATGCCGATGCCAGCGCCGAAGAGCGCGCCCGCGCCCGACGCGACGAACTGTATACCGCATTAAGCCATAACCGTGCTCGTCGTAATCAGCTGGAGAAACAGCTCACGTTCTGCGAAGCCGAAATGGACGGCCTGCAGAAGAAACTGCGCAAGCTGGAGCGCGATTATCATCAGATTCGTGAGCAAGTCGTCAGCGCTAAAGCAGGCTGGTGTACGGTGCTGCGTCTGGTGAAAGAGAACGGCATGGAGCGTCGCCTGCATCGTCGTGAGATGGCCTATCTGGGCGGAGATGAACTGCGTTCAATGTCAGATAAGGCATTGGGTGCACTGCGTCTGGCGGTAGCGGATAACGAACATCTGCGTGATGTATTGCGCATGTCGGAAGATCCAAAACGTCCAGAACGTAAAGTGCAGTTCTTTATTGCGGTGTATCAACATCTGCGCGAACGTATTCGTCAGGATATCATTCGCACTGACGATCCGGTTGAAGCCATCGAGCAGATGGAAATTGAGCTGAATCGTCTGACGGAAGAGCTGACAGCACGCGAGCAGACGCTGGCCATCAGTTCACGCAGCGCGGCGAATATCATTCGTAAAACCATTCAGCGTGAGCAGAACCGTATTCGCCAGCTGAACCAGGGCTTGCAGGCCGTGAGTTTTGGTCAGGTGCGCAGTGTGCGTCTTAACGTCAACGTGCGTGAAGCGCACTCCACGCTGCTCGATACCTTGTCTGAAGAGCATGAAGCGCATCAGGATCTGTTTACCAGCAATCGTCTGACCTTCTCCGAAGCGCTGGCGAAACTTTATCAACGTCTGAATCCGCAGATTGATATGGGGCAGCGCACACCACAAACCATCGGTGAAGAGCTGCTCGACTACCGCAACTATCTTGAGATGGAAGTGGAAGTGAACCGTGGTTCTGATGGCTGGCTGCGCGCGGAGAGTGGTGCGTTGTCAACCGGTGAAGCGATCGGTACCGGTATGTCAATTCTGGTGATGGTGGTGCAGAGCTGGGAAGAGGAATCTCGTCGTCTGCGCGGCAAAGATATTTCGCCATGCCGACTGCTTTTCCTTGATGAAGCGGCACGTCTTGATGCCCGCTCCATCGCCACCCTGTTCGAACTGTGTGAGCGTCTGGAGATGCAGCTGGTGATTGCTGCGCCAGAGAACATCAGCCCGGAGAAAGGCACTACCTACAAGCTGGTGCGTAAAGTGTTTAACAACACTGAACACGTGCATGTGGTGGGGCTGCGTGGATTCTCGGCAGATCCTGTGCCAGCAAAACGCGACACGAGTGATATCGATTTAGAAACAGAAAATACCTGACGCTGAATCTGGTTAAAAAACAGCGCACCGTTTAATCTGTAAGCGGCATCTGCACACTGAGGCAGATGCCGTTTTTTATTTGTATACTCAACAATAAGAGTAAGGCTGTACATAGCGATAACAGGGCGCTGTGTCTTAGGTGAGAAGGGGGCAGGGATGTGGCTGAATAGAAGAAGCAGAATGAATCGTGCGGTACTCGCACTCAGTGTTTCACTGGTATTGTCGCCGCTGGCCACCAGCCATGCCGCGATCATTGCCGCTTTACCCGGAACGTCACATAGCGCCATGTCAGTGGCGGCGAGTCAGCATCAAATTCAGCAGGCTTTTAGCCCCAGTCAGCAACCTTTCTATCTGCCGGGATTAGCCGGTATCTACGCCGCGCGTAATATGGCGCCACTCTGGCAGGATCAGCAAGCGGTGCAGGCATTCCAGCAACAGCTGGCGGAAGTGGCGCTTTCTGGTGTCCAGCCACAGTTTACCCGTTGGGTTGAATTACTGACGAATCCCACGATTACCGGCATGGCGCGCGACATCGTGCTGAGCGATGCCATGTTGGGTTATTTGCAGTTTGTCGCCAATGTGCCGACGCAGGGCGAAACCTGGTTGTACAGCAATGTCCCTTACAAACTGACGATGCCGGGCGTGGCTGCCATTAACCAGTGGCAGAATGCGGTGAACGGTGGTGGCAGTCGCGCGTTTGTCATCTCGCTGGCACCGCAACATCCTCAATATGCGCCGATGCACAGTGCGCTCAAAGCGCTGCTGACCGATAACCGCCCATGGCCGCAACTGCGCGACAGCGGGACGCTCCGCCCCGGTCAAATCAGCAACGATGTGCCTGCGCTAAGAGAGATATTGCAGCGGACCGGCATGCTGACTGCCGCAACGCACAGCAGCACACCGACCCCAGCTGATGATGCCGTGCCGACAGCACCTGTGCCGGTCAGCCAGAGCAATCAGCCGATCGCGGTTAGCCCTTCGGCGGCCAGCGTCAATGATTTGTCTGCGCAGGCGCCAGCGGCAACCGGTAACGTCTTGGCGGGTTCGCCCCCTGCTGGCGACAATGTGTATGACGCCGCGCTGGTGGAAGGGGTAAAACGCTTCCAGCACTGGCAAGGTCTGGCGGATGATGGGGCGATAGGCCCTCGCACGCGTGAGTGGCTGAATGTGTCACCGCAGATGCGCGCATCGTTGCTGGCACTGAATATCCAGCGCCTGCGTCTGCTGCCGGATGATATGCATAACGGCATTATGGTGAACATTCCCAACTATTCGCTCACCTATTACAACAACGGTGCCACGATTTTGTCATCGCGGGTGATTGTCGGTCGTCCCGATCGTAAAACGCCACTGATGCGCAGTGCGCTGAATAATGTGGTGCTCAATCCACCGTGGAATGTGCCGACTACGTTAGTGCGTCAGGATATCGTGCCGAAGGTCAAACAAGATCCCGGATACCTCTACAAGCACGGCTATACCTTACTGTCGGGCTGGAGTGCGGATGCGGAGGTGATCGATCCGTCGATGATTGACTGGCATATGGTTTCTGCAGCCAGTTTCCCGTATCGCATTCGTCAGGCGCCGGGCGCGATGAACTCGCTGGGTCGTTATAAGTTTAATATGCCGAGTTCCGATGCCATCTATTTGCACGACACGCCTAACCACGGATTGTTCCAGCGCGATATTCGCGCACTGAGCTCCGGTTGTGTGCGCGTGAATAAGGCCTCTGAACTGGCCGACCTGCTGCTGCAGGATGTGGGCTGGAATGACAGCCGCATCACCGACACGCTGAAACAGGGCGACACGCGCTACGTGCCGATTCGCCACCGCATCCCGGTCAATCTCTACTACTTAACCGCATGGGTCGCGGCGGATGGACAGCCGCAGTATCGTACAGATATTTACAATTATGATAACCCTGCGCGTTCTGGTAGCCAGGTTCTGTCAAAAGCAGGAAAACTTCTCCTCTAGTCATTGATTTGCCAGTTTTCACCTCTCTTCGAAAAGACCAGTACCCGTCGCAAAATTTCGGTTTTGCGCGGGTTTTGGTCATTCTCTGACACATTGCGGGTTGACTGACCTCCAGGCTGCGGTTACTGTTCGGCCTTGTGTACTTTTTACACATTTTTTTGTCGCTTTAGATTAGGTAACCCCGCTACATGGCTAATTTTGATTCCCAACGTCGTCGATTACTCCTGATTGGAGGCGCAGCGGCAGGTTTGTCTCTGCTTCCTGGTTCCGCGCTGGCTTCGCTTTCCACCTCGCGCCCCCGAGTATTGACGCTTAATAACCTTCACACCGGTGAAACCCTTAAAACGGAGTTTTTTAACGGCAAGAGTTATGACAAGGATGAGTTAGCCCGCTTAAATCACTTCTTCCGTGATTACCGCGCCAATCAAGTGAAACACATCGATCCGCATCTGTTTGATCAACTTTATCGTTTACAGATGGTACTCAACACCCGCAAACCGGTGCAGCTGATCTCAGGCTACCGTACGCTGGCCACTAACAACATGCTGCGCGAATCGGGTCCTGGCGTGGCTAAACACAGCTATCACACCAAAGGGCAGGCGATGGATTTCCACATTGAGGGGATTTCATTGAGCAATGTTCGCAAAGCGGCGTTATCTATGCGCGCCGGTGGTGTAGGATATTATCCGCGCAGCAACTTCGTACACATTGATACCGGGCCCGCAAGGCACTGGTCCTGATACCGGCAGCGCTGCGTGTGTCGGTCATGGAGCGCTATGAATTACCACATTATTCCGGTTACGGCCTTTTCCCAGAACTGCTCGGTCATCTGGGATGACGAAACCCAGCAGGCGGCGCTGGTTGATCCCGGCGGTGATGCAGAGACCCTTATTGCCGTATTGGCTGAACGGGGATTAACGCCTGCACAAATTCTGCTGACGCATGGTCATCTTGATCATGTAGGGGCTGCTGCTGAACTCGCCGCACATTATCAAATTCCTATTGTTGGCCCTCACAAGCTGGACGCGTTCTGGCTGGATAATCTGCCAACGCAAAGCCGCATGTTTGGCCTGCCGGAATGTGCGCCACTGGCGCCGGATCGCTGGCTGGAAGAGGGCGAAACGGTGCAGGTTGGGAATGTCACGCTGGAAGTGCTGCTTTGCCCGGGTCATACGCCGGGACACATTGTTTTCTTTGATCGGGCTGGACGCTTATTGATATCGGGCGATGTGATTTTCAATGGCGGTGTCGGACGTACCGATTTCCCGCAGGGCAGCCACAGCGATTTAATCAATGCGATTAACACTAAGCTGTTACCGCTGGGTGATGATGTGACCTTTGTGCCGGGCCACGGTCCGATTTCCACCTTAGGTCGGGAGCGCATCAGTAATCCGTTCCTGCAATAAAAAATGGGCCATTTAGGCCCATTTCTCATGCTACTGACTTGTTTAGAGTACAGCGACAATCGCTTCACAGAGCGCAGACATATTGTCTGGCGTCATCCCAGCCACGTTCACACGACCAGAGTTAACGGCATAAACGCCGAACTCGTCACGCAGGCGCACAACCTGATCTTTGGTCAGGCCGCTAAACGAGAACATGCCGTTCTGCTTAATGATAAAGCTGAAGTCCTGTTTCGCGCCTTTCTCTGCCAGGGTATTCACAAACAGCTGACGCATGCGCTGTATGCGCTGACGCATGTCTGTCAGCTCCTGCACCCAGATGGTACGCAGCGCGTCGTTACCGAGGATAGTGGCGACCACAGCGGCACCGTGTGACGGTGGGTTAGAGTAGTTAGCACGGATGCTGTATTTCACCTGGCTAAAGGCGGTTTTCGCGACATCGCTGTTGGCGGCAACCAGCGTCAGTGCACCGACACGCTCGTTGTACAGGCCAAAGTTTTTGGAGTAAGAGCTGGCAACGATCAGCTCCTGATGAGACGCGGCGAAAATACGCAGGCCTTCGGCATCCTCATCCAGGCCACGTGCAAAGCCCTGGTAAGCGAAGTCGAACAGTGGCAGCCAACCCTTTTCCTGCGACAGCTTCGCCAGCTGTTGCCATTGGTCCGCGGAAGGGTCGACGCCAGTCGGGTTGTGGCAGCAGCCGTGGAACAGCACGACATCACCGGCTTTGGCTTCCTGCAACGAGGCGACCATGCCTGCGAAATCGAGGCTATGGTTGGCTGCATCGTAGTACTGGTAATCACAGACTTCCAGACCCGCCGCGTTGAATACGTTTTTGTGGTTCGGCCAGCTAGGATTACTCACCCACACGCGCTTCACATTGGTCTGCGTCGCAAGGAAATCCGCAGCGACGCGCAATGCACCGGTGCCGCCTGGCGTTTGTGCTGTGCACGCGCGGCCCGCTGAAATCAGCGCGCTCTCTTTGCCGAACAGCAACTCCTGAGTGCAGCGAGCAAAATCGGCCAGGCCATCGATGCTCAGGTAATTTTTGGTGGTTTCATTTTCCAGCAGATACTGCTCAGCTTTTTTAACACTGGTGAGTACCGGTGTTTTACCGGTTTCATCTTTATAGACACCAATGCCAAGGTTGATTTTATTCGGGCGGTCGTCGGCGCGAAACAGGTCAGCCAGTCCCAGAATAGGATCGGCGGGTGCGGCAGAGATCGATTCAAACATGAGTCAGTTCCGTTTGGGTGAACTTTAGCGAAATGAGCTATCAGGTTAGCGTCAGATGATACGCTTGCCAACCGCTGACATAAAAAAGAAATAAGCCGCGTGTATAAAGTAGTGGCGCTAATTGAGAAGCTGATCACTGAAAAGCAAAACGGAGCCCGAAGGCTCCGTTTTTAAACAGTATTCGTTTCTAATCGAAGATTAGAACTGGTACTGCAGGCCAACACCAACAGTGTCATCAGTAGTGATGCCGGCTGCGCGGGTGAAGTCGTTTTCGTCCATCAGGTTGATCTGATAATCAACATAGGTAGACATGTTTTTGTTGAAGTAGTAGTACGCACCAACAGAAACGTATTTGTAGATATCCTGGTCACCCCAAGTCTCGATGTCCTTGCCTTTAGACTGGACGTATGCGACGGATGGGCGCAGACCGAAATCGAACTGGTACTGTGCAACAACTTCGAATTTCTGTTCTTTGTTGATCGCGCCGCTGAGTTCATTAACGGTATCAGCGTCAGTAGTGATCCAGGTTGAGTTACGGGTTTCACCGTACATTGCAGCCAGATACAGGTTGTTAGCGTCGTATTTCAGAGCAGTTGACCATGCGTCAGCTTTCTTGCTGCCGTTGCCGTAGAATGAACCCTGCTGGCCGTTAGTGCGATCTGAAGAGGTATAAGCTGCTGAAACACCAACACCGATATCAGAGGTATAAGTTAAAGAAGTACCCCAGCCGTCGCCATTTGCTTTAGATGCAGAGCGGCCGTTGGCAGACTCTTCGTTTTTGCCCTGATACTGAACAGCAAAGGCCAGGCCGTCAACCAGACCGAAGAAGTTGTTGTTACGGTAGGTAGCCAGACCATTTGAACGGCCAACCATGAAGTTATCTGAATAGCCAGAGTCACCACCAAACACTGGCAGAACATCGGTCCAAGCCAGTGGGTCATAACCAACACCGTAGTTACGGCCGTAGTCGAATGAACCGAATTCACCGAATTTCAGACCAGCAAAGCCTAAACGGGTTTTGTTACCGTCAGTACCCTGAGCTTCAGAATTGTTGGCTTGAACGTTGTATTCCCACTGGCCGTAACCGGTCAGTTGGTCATTAATTTGGGTTTCACCCTTGAAGCCGAAACGAACGTAAGTCTCATCACCATCTGAGCCAGCGTTGTCGGAAAACTGATGACGCGCATCAACTTTACCGTACAGGTCCAGTTTGTTGCCGTCTTTGTTATAAATTTCTGCTGCGTTTGCTGCGCCGGCAGCTAACAGAGCAGGGATAACCACTGCAAGAATGTTGCGCTTCATCATTTTTTATTACCCTCATTGGAGTTATTTGGACATCTGCCACTGCCGTCAAGAAACCTTTACGGGAACCTTGAAAGAAGTTTGATGTCTCCTGTGTCTGCACGCATCTTTCCATCACAGGGTTGCTATTTCTAGCCCGAAAATGATTCAAATCTCGCAATTACGTATCAAAAAGAAATTATGTATTACAATTTGTAAAATATCGGGAACTTTGTGAGAGAACTCTAAATTTACAAAAATAAAAAAAGGCCGGCAGTGCCGACCTCGTTATATATATGAATTACTTATATTTAATCGCGAATTTTAGAAATTAGCGTTACGCGGGGTACGTGGGAAGGGGATAACATCCCTTACATTTTGTACGCCAGTGACATAGGCGATTAATCGTTCGAAACCTAATCCGAAGCCAGCATGTGGCACGGTGCCGTAACGGCGCAGGTCACGATACCACCAGTAATCTTCTTTGTTCAGCCCCATTTCTGCCAGACGTGCATCCAATACGTCCAGACGCTCTTCACGCTGTGAACCACCGATGATTTCACCAATGCCCGGCGCCAGAACATCCATTGCCGCCACGGTCTTACCATCTTCGTTCATACGCATATAGAACGCTTTGATATCTTTTGGATAATTCTTCACCACCACTGGGGCTTTGAAGTGCTTCTCAGCCAGGTAACGTTCATGTTCGGAAGAAAGATCCACGCCCCAGGAGACTGGGTTTTCGAATGTCTGGCCGCTTTTCAGCAGAATGTCGACCGCATCGGTGTAGTCCACCTGCGCGAAATCGGTAGTGACAAAACGTTCTAAGCGCGCAATCGCATCTTTGTCTACGCGTTCTGCGAAGAACGCCATATCGTCAGCACGCTCTTCGAGTACGGCCTTGAACACATACTTCAGCATGGCCTCAGCCAGTGCAGCAGCATCGTCAAGGTTGGCGAAAGCGACTTCCGGTTCCAGCATCCAGAATTCCGCTAAGTGGCGGCTGGTGTTGGAGTTTTCGGCACGGAAGGTTGGGCCAAAGGTATAGACTTTTGACAGCGCACAGGCATAGGTTTCGGCGTTCAGCTGACCAGACACGGTCAGGAAGGCTTCTTTACCAAAGAAGTCTTTATCGTAATCGACTTTGCCTTGCGGATCGCGCGGCAGGTTTTCCATGTCCAGCGTAGAAACACGGAACATCTCGCCCGCACCTTCCGTATCGGATGCAGTGATCAGTGGGGTGGAAACCCAGAAGTAGCCATTTTCGTGGAAGAAGCGATGCAGCGCCTGTGCCAGAGTATGACGTGTACGGGCTACCGCACCGACCAGGTTGGTGCGCGGGCGCAGGTGTGCGACTTCACGCAGATATTCAATACTGTGGCGCTTCGCTGCCATCGGATAAGTGTCCGGATCATCCACCCAACCAGTGACTTCCACTTTGGTCGCTTGCAATTCGAATGCCTGGCCTTCGCCAGGAGATTCCACCACTTTACCGGTGACAATCACTGAACAGCCCGTGGTCAGACGCAGCACTTCATCCTGATAATTATTCAGAGAATTATTGACGACGGCCTGAACGGGATTAAAGCAGGAACCGTCATAAACGGCGATAAAGGAAAGACCGGCTTTGGAATCTCTTCGGGTACGCACCCAACCACGTACGGTGACTTCACTGTCAACCGCGACACGGCCGTGCAGTACATCCGCTACAGGCACTACGCTCATAAATATCTCTCTATATATAGAAGTGGATAAAAGCCCCATTTCGGGGTTTTGCTATGTTACTTGCGAGCCATCAGGAAACAAGCAATTTTGCAGGGGGAAAGGGGAGATTTGTTGTGAAAGCGCAGGGTGCGAACACCCTGCATCAATGATTAGCTGGCTCTTTTCACCAGAGGGAGGTCGAATGCCTTGCGCAGGGCGCGCACGAAGGCTTTGTCCTGGCAGATGGTTTTACCTGGGCTGTCAGACAGTTTCGCCACCGGTTTGCCGTTACAGCTCACCAATTTGATCACGATGTTAAGCGGCGTCACGCCGGGGATATCGCAAGTGAGGCGGGTGCCGATGCCGAATACCACGTTGGCGCGTTGGCCAAAGTGGCGATAGAGCGCCAGCGCTTTGTCCAGATTGAGGTTGTCGGAGAACACCAGCGTTTTGCTTTTAGGATCAATATCCAGACGCTGATAGTGGGCAATCGCCTTTTCGCCCCATTCCACCGGATCGCCCGAATCATGGCGCAAGCCCTGATAACGATGTGCAAAACCGGGACCGAAATCACGCAGGAAAGCATCCATGGTGATGCAGTCTGTCAACGCGATACCCAGTTGGTCATCATATTCATCCAGCCAGGATTGCAGTGCCGCACGTTGGCTGTTGGCCAGCACCGGGCTAATTTGTTGATGCGCCTGGAACCATTCATGTGCCTGAGTGCCCACCGGGTTGAGCTGTAAGCGGCGCGCCAGATCATAGTTACTGGTGCCCACCAACCACGGGAATTCGGCTTTCAGGGTCGCGACGATCGTTTCCTGTACGTTTTTTGAGTAACGACGGCGTGTGCCGAAATCCATCAGCTGGAAGCGCGACATATCGAGATCGCCAACCTGTTCACGGAACGTCACCAGTTTTTGCTGCAGATGAGCCACCGCGTGCTCTACGCCAATGTCCGGTGTGCGATGTCGATGCACCACTTCACTGATCAGCGCCAGCAGCGGGACTTCCCATAAAATCACTTCGCGCCATGGCCCGCTGATTTGAAGGGCCAAACGGCCATTCTCATTGCGTACGTTGACCTGAGAAGGATCAAAGCGGAATTGGCGCAGCCAGTTGAGGTAATCGGATTCAAAGAAAGGTAAGCCACTGAGGTAGTTATATTCGTCGTCGCTCAGGGTGAGAGAGGGCAGTGTATCGAGTTGCGCGCGAATCTCATCGGCATACTGGCCGAGCAATTCATCGCCGCGACAACGAAATTCTGCCGTTACCGGGACATCATAGTAACGATGATAAACGGCCTGCTGCATATGAAGCTTATACGCATCGGTATCAAGCAGCGTGGTCAAAATCGGGGAAGCATGTCCAGTCATGGTGCGTTTCAGCATCCTCTTCCGCGGAGCAGAGCCCGGTGTCAACAAAGTCATAAAGACGCAGGAGTATAAAACAGTAATGACCGGGATCACACCATAATTGCGGGTGGCAGGTCGAGGGTCATTTGTGCCATTGTTAATGAATTGTAGCCTTTTCAGCAAAGGCACGCATTGTGCGTGGCAACGAAGGCGCAACCCGCTTAGACTTTGACGGGTAGACATTTCAACGATGCGAGAAGGACTTATGACGCAACAGCCGCAAATTAAATATCGCCACGACTATCGAGCGCCCGATTACACCATCACTGATATTGACCTGACTTTTGACCTCGATGCGGCTTGCACGCGCGTGACCGCCGTCAGTCAGGTGAAGCGTCTCGGTGCTGCAGATGCCGAACTGCGTCTTGATGGCGAAGATCTCACGCTGATCTCGCTGGCAGTGGATGGCAATCCTTGGTCACACTATCGTGAGGAAGAAGGTGTGTTGGTGTTAAGCCAGCTACCGGAGAACTTTACGCTGACCCTCATTAATGACATCCATCCAGACAAAAACACCGCGCTGGAAGGGCTCTACAAGTCGGGTGATGCGCTCTGTACCCAGTGTGAAGCGGAAGGTTTCCGCCATATTACCTGGTATCTGGATCGCCCGGATGTGCTGGCGCGCTTTACCACCACGATTATTGCTGATGCCGCGAAATATCCGTTCTTGCTGTCAAACGGCAACAAACTGGAGAGCGGTCGTCATGAGGATGGTCGTCACTGGGTGAAGTGGCAGGATCCGTTCCCGAAACCTTGCTACCTGTTTGCCTTGGTGGCCGGTGACTTTGATGTGCTGCGTGATAGCTTTACCACGCGCTCAGGCCGTGATGTGGCGCTGGAGATCTTTGTCGATCGTGGCAATCTGGATCGTGCCGACTGGGCGATGACTTCATTGAAAGCCAGCATGAAATGGGATGAAGAGCGCTTCAATCTCGAATATGACCTCGATATCTTCATGATCGTCGCGGTGGATTTCTTCAATATGGGCGCGATGGAGAATAAGGGCCTCAACGTCTTTAACTCCAAATATGTGCTAGCGAAAGCCGAGACCGCGACCGACAAAGATTACCTCGGCATTGAGGCGGTGATTGGGCATGAATATTTCCATAACTGGACCGGCAACCGCGTCACCTGCCGAGACTGGTTCCAGCTGAGCCTGAAAGAGGGCTTAACCGTGTTCCGTGACCAGGAGTTCAGTTCTGATCTCGGCTCGCGTGCGGTGAACCGCATCGACAACGTACGTGTGATGCGCGGCGCGCAGTTTGCTGAAGACGCCAGCCCAATGGCGCACCCGATCCGCCCGGATCAGGTGATCGAGATGAACAACTTCTATACCTTGACCGTTTACGAGAAAGGCTCTGAAGTGATTCGTATGATGCATACCTTACTCGGTGAAGAGAATTTCCAGAAAGGCATGCAGCTTTACTTTGAGCGTCATGATGGCAGTGCCGCGACCTGCGACGATTTTGTGCAGGCGATGGAAGATGCCTCCAATGTTGATCTGTCACAGTTCCGTCGCTGGTATAGCCAGGCCGGTACGCCGGTGCTGACGGTGCGTGACGACTACAATCCTGAGCTGGAGCAGTACACGCTGCATGTGACACAACACACGCCACCAACGGCCGAGCAGAAAGAGAAGTTGCCGCTGCATATCCCGTTGGATATCGAACTGTACGACAACGAAGGCAAGGTGATTCCGCTGCAGCATAACGGCCATCCGGTGCATCATGTGCTGAATGTCACCGAGGAGTTCCAGACCTTTATTTTCGATAACGTGCACTTCCAGCCAGTACCGTCACTGCTGCGCGAATTTTCTGCGCCGGTGAAGCTCGACTATAAATGGAGTGATGCGCAGCTGACATTCCTGATGCGTCACGCCCGCAATGATTTCTCGCGCTGGGATGCTGCGCAAAGCCTGCTGGCGACCTACATTCGCCTGAATGTGGCACGCCATCAGCAGGGACAACCGCTGTCGTTACCGTTGCACGTGGCGGATGCCTTCCGCGCGGTGTTACTGGAAGAGCAGAGCGATCCGGCGTTAACGGCACTGATTTTATCGCTGCCCTCCGAGAATGAAATCGCGGAGCTGTTTGAGGTGATCGATCCTCAGGCGATTTCTGCAGTGCGTGCCGCGCTGGTACACGCGCTGGCAACCGAACTGAGCGATGAATTGTATGCCGTGTATCTGGCAAACCAGAGCCAGGAATACAAGGTAGAGCATGCAGAGATTGGCAAGCGCTCACTGAAAAATGTCTGCCTGAGCTATTTGGCGTTCGCCGATGTAGAGCAGGCGGATAAGTTAGTGCAGGCGCAGTATCAGCAGGCCACCAATATGACGGATGCACTGGCTGCGCTCTCAGCAGCAGTGGCAGCGCAGTTGCCGTGTCGTGAAGCCTTGCTGGCCGCGTATGACGAGCGCTGGCATCAGGATGGCCTGGTGATGGACAAATGGTTTGTGCTGCAAGCCACCAGCCCGGCGGACAACGCATTGAGCAAGGTGCGTGAACTGCTCAATCATCGTTCTTTCACCATGGGTAACCCGAACCGCATTCGTTCACTGATTGGGGCTTTTGCGGCCGGCAACCCAGCAGCGTTCCACGCCAAAGACGGCAGTGGTTATCAGTTCCTGGTGGAGATGTTGACCGATCTCAACACGCGTAATCCGCAAGTGGCGGCACGTATGATCGAGCCATTGATTCGTCTGAAACGTTATGATGCCGGTCGTCAGGCATTGATGCGTCAGGCGCTGGATACGTTAAAAGGGCTGGATAAGCTGTCGGGCGATCTGTACGAGAAGATCACCAAAGCGTTGAACGCCTGTTAAGGTAAAAGCCGCATCACAATGATGCGGCTTTTGCTGAACTCACTGCCACTTTCTCTGGTTGCGTGGAGTGGCAGTGGCACTATCCCGATCGACTTCGACTTCGACTTCGAATCCGACTAACGCTGCTGGGCGAATTTCAGCGGCTGCTCTGCCGGACTGCGCTTCATCACACGATCCAGCACTTCTGCTTCCAGTTCCGCCAGTCGCGCCGACCCACGTCGACGTGGTCGCGCGAGGTCCACGGTTAAATCCAGCCCAATCTGCCCCTCTTCAATCAGCAATACGCGATCGGCCATCGCCACTGCTTCACTGACATCATGGGTGACCAGCAACACCGTGAAGTTATGTTGTTGCCATAGCGATTCAATCAATCCCTGCATCTCAATACGCGTCAGTGCATCCAGCGCACCCAGGGGTTCATCCAGCAGCAACAAACCCGGTCGATGAATCAACGCGCGAGCCAGCGCCACACGCTGCTTTTGCCCACCCGATAGCGCCGCTGGCCACTCGTTAGCGCGATCGGCTAAACCTACCGCCTCCAGTGCTTCCAGCGCGGCAGCCCGCCATTCACGCCCCTTCAAACCCAGACCCACATTATCGATAACTTTTTTCCACGGCAGCAGACGCGCATCCTGGAACATGAGGCGCGTGTCTTCGCGAGCTTGCGCCAACGGCGCAGTCCCTGCCAGCAGTTCACCGCGCGAAGTGGATTCCAGTCCCGCCAGCAGGCGCAGCAGGGTACTTTTACCGCATCCGCTGCGGCCCACTACCGCAACAAACTGCCCTGCCGGGATATGCAGATTGATGTTGTTGAGGATGGTGCGATCACCATATTGCTTGCTGACGCCGTTAACGCCAACCGGGGTGCCGCTGTTCAGACGCGACGGGCTTAACGTTGCGTTGCTCATGCGTTCTCCTTCAATTGATAAGCCGGATGCCAGCGCAACCATACGCGCTCCAGCAGTTGAGCGGCGACATCGGCCAGTTTGCCGAGCAGCGCATAGAGAATGATGGCGACCACCACCACATCGGTTTGCAGAAACTCACGTGCATTCATCGCCAGATAGCCAATGCCAGAATTGGCCGAGATAGTTTCAGCCACAATCAGCGTCAGCCACATCAGGCCCAGCGCAAAGCGCACGCCGACCATGATCGAGGGCAGCGCACCCGGCAGAATCACCTGAATAAACAGACTCCAGCCAGAAAGACCATAACTGCGCGCCATCTCCACCAGACCGCGATCGATATTACGGATACCGTGATAAGTGTTGAGGTAAATCGGGAATAAGGTGCCAAGCGCTACCAGGAAAATCTTGGCTGACTCATCGATGCCAAACCACAGAATCACCAGCGGGATCAATGCCAGATGCGGCACGTTGCGCAGCATCTGCACTGAGGTATCCAGCAAACGTTCACCCACGCGTGAGGTGCCGGTGATCAAGCCAAGCACCAAGCCGATCGAGCCGCCAATGGCAAAGCCAATCGCCGCACGCCAGCCACTGATGGCGAGGTTTTGCCACAATTCACCACTCACCGTCAGCTTCCAGAACGTAATAATGATGTTTTCCGGTGATGGCAGAATACGTGTTGAAAGCCAGCCCACCTGAGAGGCGAGCTGCCACACCGCAACCAGCAGCACCGGTAAGGCCCAGGGCAGCAGGGCATTACTCAGCTGTTTTTGAAACTTTGCCATCCTGAACTCCTTAGCTCTGAGACACTTTCTGTGGGGTGAAATCGTTGGCAACCGCTTCACCGTGCGCTTGCACCACTCGAGGTTTCGGCACTTCAGGGATAGCCAAATCAAGGTGTGGGAACAGCAGCTCACCGACACGATAGGCTTCCTCAAGATGCGGATAGCCAGAGAGAATAAAGGTCTCGATGCCGAGGTCGCTGTACTCCTGCATACGTGCAGCCACGGTTGGGCCATCGCCCACCAGCGCAGTACCGGCACCGCCACGCACCAAACCTACGCCTGCCCACAGGTTCGGGCTGATCTCCAGTTTGTCACGACGGCCACCGTGCAGCGCAGCCATGCGCTGCTGTCCGACAGAATCGGTACGGGCAAAGGCCGCCTGCGCTTTGGCAATGGTGGCATCGTCGAGATGAGCAATCAGTCGATCCGCTGCCTGCCAGGCCTCTTGATTGGTTTCGCGCACGATGACGTGCAGACGAATGCCGAAGCGCACTTTACGGCCCTGCGCAGCCGCTTTGGCACGCACTTGGTCAATTTTCTCTTTGACTAATGCCGGGGGCTCGCCCCAGGTGAGATAAACATCGACCTGTTCAGCGGCGAGATCCTGCGCGGCATCGGATGAACCGCCAAACCACAGCGGTGGACGTGGCTGTTGCACCGGTTTGAACATCAGGCGTGCACCGCGCACTTTGACGTGTTTACCCTCGTAATCCACGGTTTCGCCTTCTGAAACGCGACGCCATACGCGGGTGAACTCCGCGGATTCTTCATAACGCTCGCGATGATCGAGGAACACGCCGTCACCCGCCAGCTCTTCAGGATCGCCGCCAGTGACCAGGTTAAACAGCGCGCGCCCGTTGGACAGACGGTCAAGCGTCGCGGCCTGGCGCGCTGCCTGCGTTGGTGAAATCACGCCCGGACGCAGCGCCACGAGGAAGCGCAAACGTTGCGTCACCGGAATCAGTGACGCGGCCACCAGCCAGGCATCTTCGCAGGAGCGACCGGTGGGGATCAGCACGCCGCCAAAACCAAGGCGATCGGCGGCCTGAGCAATCTGCTGCAGATAACCGTGATCGACAGGACGCGAACCTTCGGCGGTGCCAAGATAGTGCCCATCACCGTGGGTTGGGAGAAACCAGAATACGGATATGCTCATGATTCAATTCCTTATGGCTGGGCGGACTGTGGATGCCAGATGCGGTCAGTGATGTTCACTTTTACCGGCATCAGATGATTGGCATAAAACAGGTCGGCCGTTTGCTGTTGGGCCTGCGCAGTATGTGCGCTGACCGGCGTAATCGTGGTGGGTGGACGATGGTCGAGATAGCTGGCAATCACCGGCTTGGGTAAGCCCATCGCCTGTGCCAGCAGGTCGATGCTTTGGCCGCGTTGGCTGCGGGTCAGCGCATCGGCATCACTAAAGGTTTGCAGCACTTGCTGGACAAATGGACCGTTGGCTTCGGCATATTTGCGTGTGGCTAAATAGAAGGAACCGGTCTGGTTGAGCTTGCTGCCATCAGCCAGCACGCGCACGTTGCCTTGCAGTAAGGCGGCAGAGTAGTAGGGATCCCAGATTGCCCAGGCATCAACATCGCCCTGCTGGAAAGCGGCTCGCGCATCGGCAGGGGTCAGATAGGTGGGCTGGATATCTTTAAAACTCAGGCCGGCCTGCTCCAGCGCACGCAACAATAAGTTGTGTGAACTGGAGCCCTTCTGAAAGGCCACTTTATGGCCTTTCAAATCGGCAACACGCTGAATCGGGCTGTCTTTGGGCACCAGAATCACTTCAGCCTGAGGTTTCGGTGGTTCGGAACCGACATAAAGCAGATCCGCGCCTGCTGCCTGTGCAAACAGCGGCGGAATATCACCGGTGCTACCTAAATCAATGCTGTCGACATTCAGCGCCTCCAGCATTTGCGGTCCTGCTGGAAATTCAATCCATTTGATCTGTGTGTGTGGGAAACGCTGTTCCAGCATCTGGTGAGATTTTGCTAACACCATGCTCACCGATCCCTTTTGATATCCCACACGCAGCTGCGCCGGGGCATCAGCGGCATTAACGTTGGCACTCAGCGCAATCAGCGCGGCAAAGGCCGGTAGCAGTAAAGCTGTAAACATCCTTTTCATGATTCTTCCTTTATACCGCTTGTGCGTAAGTTTGATGGCGACGATGCAGTGCATGCCAGAATGTATCCAGCGCGTCGTCGATGCGATCGGCCAGCTGTGGATCCAGCTCTGGCTGGCGGTCGTAATTCACTATTTGCGTGTCGGTGGCAAACACGCCATGTAGCACTTCCTGGGCTTTTAGGGCATTCAATACCGGCTTGAGCGCGTAATCCACGGCCAGCAAATGGGATGCACTGCCGCCGCTGGCCAATGGCAACACCACCTTGTGTTCCAGGGCGCGTTCTGGCAGCAAATCAAGCAGGGTTTTCAGCGCACCCGAAAATGACGCTTTATAAATGGGGGTGGCAACAATCAGTCCGTCTGCCAGCGCCAGGTCGGCTTTCAACGCGTTGAGGGCTGGGGAGTCAAAGCGTGCATAGAGCAGATCGTCTGCCTGGAAGTTGTGAATATTCCAGGGAATGACTTCAACACCGCGTGCTTCCAACGCGTGCTGGCACAGGCTGAGCAGTGCAGTAGAGCGCGATGGGAAGCGAGGGCTGCCCGCCAGCGTAATAACCCGCATGGTCACTCCTTATAACTGAAAGTTATTGATTATCTGATATTGAGAACTGATGTGTTCAATACTGGCAGAGCGAGGTGATGGGCTTAAATGATTTATCCGGCAATCAAAAGGCGGAAAATGCAAAAGGGTTCATCAGAGTAAAATAGAGGTGGCAGAGTTAGCGCTGACGAATTGCGAATAGTCCTAAAAGGTCACTTTACTACCATTGGGAATGATTACTAACAATGAATGAAACGACAACTCATCGTTGCATGAGAAAGATTATTTTCTGTGCGGATATCTGTAACGACAGTTACGTTTCGAAAAACCTGGACTGATGGACAAGTGAAAATAATGAAGTGAAGTCGCACAGTTGAAAAAGTGAAAAAAAATGAGATAAATCAATTGAGCGCTAAGGTCTGTTTACTTTTCATTTAACTTATCAGGCTTTGCGGGAGGGGGTTATCTATCTGTTTATATTTTATAGATAAGTATTCCCTGACATCTATTCGCACATAAAATGTGTAACTTTCCCTCATCAGATGCGACAAAAGTTAAAGGCATTAATGTGAGGTATGCATTATTTCATAAAGGAGTTAGCAGGATTGATGTATTGCTAATGGTTTAAATCTCTTAATTAATTTTTGGCCCTGTGAAACTAAAATCCTATCTGCTTAACTGATCCCGAAATAACAATCTGGCCGTTTACATTGCGTTTAACCTTTTAGCGCAATGCTTTTACACAGGCACTTCTTGCCAGTGGCATTTCATTTCTTTCAACCGTTTTCGGGAAAGGTTTATGTCTAAAATCCTGTTATCTATTATTATTCCTACCTATAACGTAGAGAATTATATTGTCGAATGTGTTGACGCATTGCTTAAACAAATTGATTCGCCCAATGAGATTATTATTGTTAATGATGGATCTACCGATGGCACGCTGGCGTTGGTCGAGCGGCATTACGCGCATTTGCCGCAAGTGAAAATCATCACCACGACAAATGGCGGCGCTGGACAGGCGCGTGATACAGGAATGGCGGCAGCCCAAGGGGAGTTCCTGTTTTTCTGCGATCCGGATGATATTGTTGCAGATGGCTTGGTGGCTGAACTGCAGCAGGTGTATCAGGCGCATCCCGAGACCGAACTGTTCTGCTTCAATTCGCAGATGTTTGAGGATCACCAACGCCAGGTTACACGTCCTAAAGTGCGGCATGAGATGTTCGGGAAACAGCCGTCCTCACAGGTGTTCTCGCGCCTGCTGCGCAACGGCAGTTACACGTCTGCTGCATGGAATTATGCAGTGAAAAAAAGTCTGGTGCAGCAGCATGGTTTGCGCTTTCGTGACCGGATTCATGAGGATCACCAATTCACCCTTTCGGCTTTCGTTCTCTCAAATCATGCGTGGGTAAGTCAGAAAGTGTATTACCACCAACGCGTGCGCAACGGGTCACTGACTAACAGCCGTAAGAGTCAGGAGTACTTCCAGCAACGGTACAATGCCTTTATGCAGGCCTACAGCACCCTGAAAATGGCTTTAAAGGACTCGCCATTAAAAAAGGAAATTGAGAAAGCCTATTTAATGCACTCTTTCCGCTTGATGATTTATCTCTCGTTGTACAATGGTACAGCCGTGCCGGAATATGTGATTAATGCCATTCGATTTTTGGGTGGGCAATTTGAGCCAGCCAATATCAAAGAGTGGTTGCTTATTCAGCGTCCGCATATGTTTATCCTGTTGCTGAATTTTAAAGTCGGAAGAGAGTTAAAACGAGCAGCATGATTCCTGTTTATTCCACTGAGTTTAAATAATTCTGTGGCAACAGTAGTAAGTGAAATGTAATAATTCGCTTCGGCAGCGATAAAAATGTTACCGATGATGAGCCATTCATGAAATTGTCATCCTTTCTTTTGTCGCATGCGAGAAGGGCAGGATACATATTTATTCCTATGTGGAATTCATTAATCGGTCTTACCTAATGTGGGAAAAAACGCATTTTAGCACCAGTGCTGAAATTAAGAATAAGTCCGGTAGGCAGTTATGCTGTTCTGTGTCAGGCTCTATTTTTAGCGAATTTTCCCAGACGCCTCGATACTTATGTCAATTAAACGAAACGCCATCGCCAACTATGTTGGTCAGATTTACCTGACACTGTCGGGTATTCTGGTAGTACCGCTTTATATTCATCATTTGGGGATGGAAGCGTATGGTTTAGTCGGATTCTTTTCGATTCTGTTAACCTGGTTGCAATTGCTGGATGCCGGGGTATCCACCACTTTGATGCGTGAAGCGGCCCGCTATCGCGCTAATCAAACTGAGTTTATCTGGTTCCCCTCGTTATTTGCTGCGCTGTCGAAATTCTTCCTGATTTCAACTGTGGTGCTGGTGGTCATCGGTTGGGTGGCAACGCCGTGGATTGCCCATCACTGGCTGGACGCCCAGCATTTGCCGTCCTCGGATGTGGTTATCGCAGTAGCAATTATGGTGATTACCGCGGCCATTCGCTGGCGGACCAGCCCTTATCGCAGCGTTATTGTCGGCTTTGAACATCAGGTTTGGCTGAATGGCGTCAATCTGGTGATCGTCACACTGCGCACCTTTGGCGCCGTACTGGTTATCCAGCTGTTCTCTAATCCAGTATTGAGTTTCTTTATCTGGCAACTGTTGGTCTCGATTGCCGAAGCGGTGTGCCTGATTTACAAATGCTTCCAACTGGTGCCGGCCTCGGCGCGCAGGCAGAAGCATGAAAATCTTAAAGAAGTATTGAAGCCTTTTATTCGCTTTGCCCTCAGCGCGGCTTACGCCAGTGCAGTCTGGACATTTATTTCCCAGATCGACCGTCTGGTGCTGTCAAAAACATTGCCGCTGAGTGAATACGGCTCCTTTACCGTGGTGGCCACGGCCGCAACTGGCATTATTTTGCTGAGCAGCCCGATTATGCAGGCCATCGTGCCGCGCATGACCGGGATGAAAACCAAAAAAGAGGGTGATGACCAGTCGCTCGTGCTGTATCGCTATACCACCCAAGCGGTCGCGATCTTCATGGCCCCGCTCAGTATTACGATTGCCTGTTTCTCCGCGCCGCTGCTGTGGGCATGGACACAGAACCAGCAAGTGGTGAATCAGATGTCATTCGTGCTCAGTTTGTATGCGCTGGGCAGCGGAGTGCAGGCCATCTGCGGTTTGCTTTATCACCTGCAATACATCAACGGCAACCTCAAGCTTCACGTTAAAGGTTTCTCCTGTTTCGCCATTGTGCTGGTGCCACTCAACATCTTTGCCGCTCTCCATTTCGGTGCCCATGGCACGGGCTGGCTGTGGTTAGGGCAAAATGTCTTCTATCTCTTCGGTTGGGCGTGGTTGGTGCATCGCCGTTTCGCGCCAGGCATCCATTTTACGTGGTTGACGCGTGACGTAATGTTGGTGTGGGTGGTGGCTGGCGTGATGGCATGGCTCTGCTCGCTGTTGCCGATCAGTTGGGATCAAAATCGCTGGCTTAATCTGCTGTGGCTTGGATTGTTTGGCATGGTGAATTTGGGCGTGTGTTGTCTGCTACACAGTCTGGTGATTAAACGTCTGCATCTGCCGTTCAATAAGGGCTTTAATGTTGAGGAGAGAGAATGAGCGATCAGCGTACAAAAACGACCATCACGGTGATCATTCCTAACTGGAACTGTGCCCCCTGGCTGGAAGAAGCCATTGATTCGCTAGTGGGGCAATCTTCGCCGCCCGACCAGATTATTGTCATTGATGACGGATCCACCGATAACAGCGTGGAGCTACTCCAGCAGCTGGCTAAACGCTATCCGCAAATGACATTATTACAATCTCAGCGCGGCGGCGTGAGTGCTGCTCGTACGCGCGGACTGGAGATCGCCACGGGTGACTTCATCTACTTTATGGATGCAGATGACTTCGTCGGTATAACGCTGTTTGCTGATTTTCAACGGGCCAAAGCGCAGCATCCAGAAATGGAATTATTCTGCTTTGGCGCCAAAATGTTTACTGATTTACCGCTCGGCCAGCGTCAGTATCAGCCGTTTCATCAGCGGAAGATGCAGGGGGCTTTCCCGGGGGGCAGCACAACGCTGCGCCACATGATGACTCATCAGTCAGCGCACCGCGTGTTATGGAGCAGCATCGTTTCTCGCCATCTTATCGAACGCGTAGGTGTGACGTTTTTGCCAATTCAAAACCATGAAGACGCTCCTTTTATGTTCGCGCTGTACATGCAGGCACAAGAAGTGGTGTTCTCTCACGAAAGCTATTACTACAAGCGATTTATGGTGACCTCGCTCTCACAACGAAAAGCGACGTTTTCATGGGTGGAAAACTACTTTATTGCGCGAGGTAACAGCGAGCGCTTCATGCAGGCGTGGGGATTGGCTGCGGATGAGTGGTTACTTGATCGTTATTACGAACCCGTGATGTACGGGTGTTTGATCGAGATGCGTAAAAATGACATTAATGTCCCGCAGGAGTGGCATGTTACCATTGACCAACTGATACGCAAAGTGACGGGCGAAAGTAAACGCATGAAACTGCAGTGGTACTATCCCACGCTCTACAACGGCCTGAAAGCGAGTCGCAGCCTGCTGGCGCGTTATACCGGTAAGCGCTGATTTCGATCAACTCCGCATCACCTGATTAAATTTACTTTTGCGCCAGAGGCCTTTACCATTCTGGCGCACAAATTTCCGTGCACCCGACTTCTTCGCTTCCGCCATTCAGGAGAGTGCATGTTATATCCTATCGTCCGGCCGGCGCTGTTTAAGCTCGATCCAGAGCGTGCGCACGAACTCACCTTTCAACAATTACGTTTTATCAGCGGAACGCCGCTGGAAGGACTGATTCGCCAGTCGCTGCCGTCACGCCCGGTGACCTGCATGGGATTGACTTTCCCTAACGCGCTGGGGCTTGCTGCAGGCCTCGATAAAAACGCAGAGTGCATTGATGCCTTTGGTGCGATGGGTTTCGGCTTCGTGGAAGTCGGGACGGTGACGCCACGTCCACAGCCTGGCAATGATAAGCCGCGCATGTTCCGTCTGGTGGAAGCGGAAGGGATTATTAATCGCATGGGCTTTAATAATCACGGCGTCGATCACTTAGTCGAGAACGTTAAAAAAGCACGCTTCAAAGGCATCCTCGGTATCAATATTGGCAAAAATAAAGATACGCCAGTGGAGCAAGGCAAAGACGATTATCTGATCTGCATGGAAAAGGTGTATGCCCATGCAGGTTATATTGCCATCAATATTTCATCGCCAAACACACCTGGATTACGCACGCTGCAATATGGCGAAGCGCTGGACGATCTGCTTTCGGCGATCAAATTAAAACAAAAAGAGCTGCAGGAACGGCACCTTAAATATGTGCCGGTCGCGGTGAAGATCGCGCCGGATCTTTCTGAAGAAGAATTGATCCAGGTTGCCGACAGTTTGGTGCGCCATGAAATTGACGGTGTCATTGCCACGAATACCACGCTTGATCGTGCTTTAGTTGCTGGACTTAAATATGCCGATGAGATGGGTGGATTAAGTGGCCGTCCGGTGCAGTCACGCAGTACTGAAGTGATTCGCCGCTTGTCGCAAGAGTTGCAGGGTCGCTTACCTATTATTGGCGTCGGTGGTATTGATTCACTGGTTTCCGCTCGTGAAAAAATGGCCGCAGGGGCCACATTAGTGCAGATATACTCTGGCTTTATTTATAAAGGCCCAGGTTTAATTAAAGATATCGTGACCCATCTCTAAGACATTTCCCACTTTCCCGCGCCGGGGGGTTTATTTATCCCTTCGGCTCGTTTATATTTTGTCCTGCTGATGTTTTTTTCAGCTTTTCCTTAGGCTGATATTTTTAAATCTAGCGTTCGGCCCCCTAAATAATTCGCTTTGTCGTAAGGCGGCAAGTGGGTGAATCCCCTGGAGCTTACTTAAGTAAGTGACGGGAGTGAGCACACGCAGCCAACGCAATTGCAGAGTGAAGTATGACGGGGATAGCGCAGCGATAACTACAGGGCATATCATGAAGTTTAAACCTGATGATAACTGGCGTTGGTATTTTGACGCAGAACACGATCGTATGATGCTGGATTTGGCCGATGGCATGCTATTTCGTTCGCGCTTCTCGCGTAAAATGCTGACACCGGATGCCTTTAATGTCAGTGGTTTTTGTGTCGATGACGCTGCACTGTATTTTACGTTTGAAGAGCGTTGCCGACAGAGTGGATTAAAAGGCGACCAGCGCGCTGAATTAGTGTTAAACGCATTAGTCGCGAGTCGTTTTTTAAAACCGCTCATGCCAAAAAGCTGGCATTTCACCAGCCATGCTCAGAGCTGGCAACCCGCATCAGGCGATATGGTGGCCGTGACGCTGGCCGATAGCGGCGAACAGGCGCAATTGCTGGTGGTCGAAAGTGGCGAAAATGCGGCGCTGTGCCTGCTGGCGCAAAATACATTATCGGTAGCCGGTAAAGGTATGCAGTTAGGCGATGCGATTAAGATCATGAACGATCGTTTGCGACCGCATCAGCAGGAACAAAACGCCCACTTTGCGCGGGCGGTTTAAGCGTTTAAGCCAGAACAATATCGCCTGCTGGAATACAGCTACAACTGAGAATCGTGCCGTCTGTGCGCACTGCGCTCTGTTTCAGCGCCTTCACTTCGCCCGATACCAGCGTCATCTTACAGCTACCGCATATCCCGGCACGACACGAGTAGGGAATGCGAAAGCCCTGCATCTCCAGTTGTTCCAGTAGCACTTGCTGGTTGTCGCCGGTAAATTCACTGCCCTGATAGCCAATGATCACTTCTGCCTGTTGGCTGGTAACCGGTTTGAGGGTTTCCACCACCGCGCCCGCGCCGTAAGCTCGCGGTGTCTGACGAGCCAAAACCGTGAGCTCATCGCCAACGCGGATCACCCCGCTGTTACGGGCGATCAGATTCAGACCGAAATCGATATCTCCGCTACCGTCCTGACCGCTGCGGAAACGTTGTAACGTGGCCAGGGGTTCACCTTCGGGATGTTTGCGTCCGCTTTCGGTGCCAACGGTGGTGAATACACAGCGGCTGCAAGGCTTGGGCATATCAAAAACAATCTCGCCGATTTTAACCTGCTTCCAGCTGTCTTCATCCCATGCCGCTGCGCCGCTGACCACCAGGTTAGGGCGGAATTGCTCAACGCGAACGCTGGCCGGGCAACGCTGCTGCAGATCCTGCAGTGACGACATATTCACCAGCAGGAAGGGAAAACCATCCGCGAAACTCAGCGATACCTCATCAAATTTTTTCACCCGCCGCGTGGGAGCAACACCGGTCCAGCGCAATTGCACGGGACGCGGGAAGAATTCGCTCAGCCAATCATTAATTTCAGCGGGCGCAATATGCGAGGTGAAATGATTCCCCCACACTTCAGTGGGTGACAACTGCGCCGTGAAATCGCTAAAGCGAATTAGCGCCTGGCTGCCATCTGGGGCATTTAAAAATAAGCCATCAGGCAACAGCGCGGGGGTAAAACGCACCATGTCCGGATACTGTCGTGCAGTAATAAAGGTGCCGTCCAGTTCGGTCACCATGAAGATGCGATCAAACGCCAGACCACTCTCCAGCACCTGTGCATGAGACAGTTGCAAACCGCGCATGGATTTGACCGGATGGATATAGAGGCGAGAAAGCGTAATCATCGAGACTCCAACAGGACAAAAAGAAGCTAACTTTATGACATAGGACGCTGATTCGCTATAATGCGCAACAATTTTAGCAAGAGTAAAAAGTGACGATATGAATTCTCTGTTTGCCAGTACGGCGCGTGGGCTCGAAGAGCTGTTAAAAACTGAGCTGGACGCGCTGGGTGCGCAGGATTTGCAGGTGGTGCAGGGCGGCGTCCACTTCCGTGCCGATGACCGTGTGATGTACCAAAGCCTGCTGTGGAGCCGACTGGCTTCGCGTATTTTGCTGCCGCTGGGAGAATTTGGCGTCTGGAGCGATCTCGACCTGTATGTGGGCGCGCAGAGCATTCCCTGGACCGAGATGTTCGACAGCAGCACCAGCTTTGCGATTCACTTTAGCGGCACCAATGAGGTGATCCGTAACAGCCAGTTCGGCGCGTTGCGTATTAAAGATGCGATCGTTGACAGTTTCACGCGCCAGAACCTGGAGCGACCAAGTGTGGATCGTGAACAACCGGGCATTCGCATTAATGCGTGGCTGAATAAAGATCGCGTGAGCATCGCACTGGATCTAAGCGGCGATGCGCTGCATCAGCGTGGCTATCGTCAGCAAACCGGCCAGGCCCCGCTGAAAGAAACGCTGGCGGCCGCGATTGTGATGCGTTCTGGCTGGCAGAGCACCACGCCATTGATCGATCCGATGTGCGGTTCCGGTACTTTACTGCTGGAAGCGGCATTGATCGCCACCGATCGCGCACCGGGCCTGCTGCGTAGCCATTGGGGCTTTAACCGTTGGAAAAACCATAATCAGGCGGTCTGGCAAGACGTACTGGCTGAGGCGAAAGAGCGTGCCCGTGTGGGCACCGCAGCCACAACCGCGCGTTTCTTCGGTTATGACAATGACAGCCGCGTGCTGGAATCCGCGCGTGCTAATGCGCGTCGTGCTGGTGTGTTCGAGCTGTTCACCTTTGCTCAGCAGGATGTGATTAAGCTGAAAAACCCGCTGGCGGGCCAGGAGATCACGGGCACCGTGCTGAGCAACCCGCCTTACGGCGAACGTCTGGAAAGCGAACCCGCGTTGATTGCGTTACACAGCCTGCTGGGACGTATCATGAAGCAGCAGTTTGGTGGCTGGAATCTGTCGCTGTTCAGTGCGTCACCGGAACTGCTGAGCTGCCTGCAACTGCGCGCCGACCGCCAATTTAAAGCCAAAAACGGCCCATTGGAATGTGTGCAGAAAAACTACCAGCTGGCCGCGACCAGCGGTGAAGGTAGCGCGCAGATTGCCGAAGACTTTGCCAACCGTCTGCGTAAGAACATCAAGAAGCTGGAAAAGTGGGCGAAGCAGTCCAACATTGAATGCTATCGCTTGTATGATGCCGACTTGCCGGAATACAACGTCGCGGTAGACCGTTACGGCGACTGGGTGGTGATTCAGGAATATGCCCCGCCGAAAACCGTGGATGCCAATAAAGCACGCCAGCGTCTGTTCGATGTGATCAGCGCCACCCTGAGCGTGCTGGAGATCCCGGCCAATCGACTGGTGATGAAAACCCGTGAGCGTCAGAAGGGTAAAAATCAGTATCAGAAGCTGGGAGAAAAGGGCGACTTCTTCGAAGTCCAGGAGTTTGACGCGCGTCTGCTGGTGAATCTGACCGATTATCTTGACACTGGTTTGTTCCTTGATCACCGTCTGGCCCGCCAAATGCTGGGCAAGATGAGTGCCGGTAAAGACTTCCTAAATCTGTTTGCCTATACCGGCACCGCCAGTGTGCATGCGGGTCTGGGCGGCGCGAAAACCACGACGACTGTGGATATGTCTCGCACTTATCTGGAATGGGCCGAGCGTAACCTGCGTCTTAACGGTTTGACCGGACGCCAGCATCGGCTGATGCACGCCGATTGCCTGAGCTGGTTGCGTGACAGTGACGAACAATTTGATGTGATCTTCATCGATCCACCGACGTTCTCTAACTCCAAACGAATGGAAGACGATTTTGACGTGCAGCGCGATCACATGATGCTGATGCAGAATCTGAAACGTCTGCTGCGTCGTGGTGGCACCATTATGTTCTCGAATAACAAGCGCGGCTTCAAAATGGACCTCGACGGCTTAGCCGCTCTGGATCTGCAGGCGCAGGAAATTACCCAAAAAACGTTGTCGCAAGATTTCGCACGCAACCGTCAAATTCACAACTGCTGGCTGGTTAGCCACGCCGGTAAGGAATAAGTTTTATGTCACTGATCAGTATCCATGGCGCTTACCTCTCATTCAGCGATGCGCCGCTGTTGGATAACACCGAACTGCACATCGAAGAGGGCGAACGCGTCTGTCTGGTGGGCCGTAACGGTGCCGGTAAATCCACATTAATGAAAATCATCAACGGCGAGCAACCGCTGGATGATGGCCGCATTATTTACGAACAAGATTTGGTGGTGGCACGTCTGCAACAGGACCCACCTCGCAACATCACCGGTTCAGTCTACGATTTCGTCGCTGAAGGCGTTGCGGAACAGGCTGAGCATTTGAAAGCCTATCACGCGATTTCTCATCTGGTGATGGAAGATCCTAGCGAGAAAAACCTCAACGAAATGGGTCGTCTGCAAACCATTCTGGATCATCAGAATTTGTGGCAACTGGATAGTCGTATTAATGACGTATTGCAGCAGATTGGTCTGGAAGCCGACACCGAGCTTTCCTCACTCTCCGGCGGTTGGTTGCGTAAAGCCGCGCTGGGCCGTGCGCTGGTGAGCAATCCGCGCGTGCTGATGCTCGATGAACCGACTAACCACCTCGATATTGAAACTATCAACTGGCTGGAAACCTTCCTCAAAACCTTTACCGGCAGCATCGTGTTTATCTCGCACGACCGTTCGTTTATCCGCAATATGGCGACGCGTATTGTCGATCTCGACCGCGGTAAACTGGTTTCATGGCCGGGCGATTACGATCAATTCCTGGTGGGTAAAGAAGAAGCACTGCGCGTCGAAGAGATGCAGAACGCGGAGTTTGACCGCAAGCTGGCGCAGGAAGAAGTCTGGATTCGCCAGGGCATCAAAGCGCGCCGTACCCGTAATGAAGGCCGCGTGCGCGCATTAAAAGCGCTGCGTCGTGAACGTTCAGAACGCCGTGATGTGATGGGCAAAGCCAACATGCAGGTTGGGGAAGCCGCGCGTTCAGGCAAGATTGTGTTTGAGATGGAAAACGTCAACTACAGCGTGGATGGCAAAACGCTGGTGCGTGATTTCTCTACTCAGGTGCAGCGCGGCGATAAGATCGCCCTGATTGGTCCGAACGGCTGTGGTAAAACCACCTTACTGCGTCTGATGCTGGATGAGTTAAAAGCCGACAGTGGTCGCGTGCACTGCGGGACTAAACTGGAGATAGCTTACTTCGATCAGCACCGTGCCGAACTGGATCCGGATCGGACCGTGATGGATAACCTCGCGGAAGGTAAGCAGGAAGTGATGGTGAACGGCAAGCCGCGCCATGTGCTGGGCTATCTGCAGGACTTCCTGTTCCATCCGAAGCGTGCGATGACGCCAGTGCGTGCGTTATCCGGTGGTGAACGTAACCGCCTGTTATTAGCGCGTTTGTTCCTGAAACCCAGCAACCTGTTGATTCTCGATGAACCAACCAACGACCTCGATGTGGAAACGCTGGAGCTATTGGAAGAGCTGGTGGATGGTTATCAGGGCACCGTGATGCTGGTGAGCCACGATCGTCAATTCGTCGATAACACCGTGACCGAGTGCTGGATCTTTGAAGGCAACGGTGAGATTGGAGCCTTTGTCGGTGGCTATCACGATGCACAACTGCAGCGCAGCGCCTACAAGCAAACCAAATCCGCCACGGTGAAAACCCCCTCGGCTGCACCAAAAGCCGCGGATAAAAATGAGCCAAAACGCAGCGCAAACAAACTAAGCTATAACCTGACGCGTGAACTGGAACAGCTGCCGCAAAAACTGGAGCAACTGGAAACGCGTATTGGTGAACTGCAGGCGAAGATGAGCCATCCAGACTTTTTTAGCCAGCCGCATGACAAGACTCAGCCCGTTTTGGATGCCTTAGCGCAGACCGAAAAAGAGCTGGAAGTGGCGTTTGAACGCTGGGAAGAGTTAGAAGCGCTGAAAAACGGCGCGTAACACAGAGGACGTCAGTATGTGTGCAACGGATCAGGCGCATCAGTGGATTCTCTGTCCACAGTGTGATTTAACCGTAAAACTGCCTGCCGTGCCGGTGGGCAGTCGCGCGCGCTGTCCACGTTGTCATACCACGCTGACGGCTAACTGGCATGAGCCGCGAAAACGTCCCACCGGGTACGCTTTTGCGGCACTGTTTATGCTGGTGTTGGCGAATCTGTTTCCCTTCATCAATATGCATGTGGCCGGGCTGAGCAGCCAAATCTCGCTGCTCGATATTCCTTCGGTGATGGACCGAGAAGATTACCGCAGCCTGGCGACACTGTTCCTGCTGTTCGTGCAGGGAATTCCCGCGTTTTGCATGATCACCATTCTTCTGTTGGTGAATCGCGTACGAATGCCACGCAGCTTGCGTCTTGGGCTGGCGCGTATTTTATTCCAGCTACGCAGTTGGGGCATGGCCGAAATCTTTATGGCGGGCGTGCTGGTGAGCTTTGTGAAACTGATGGCCTACGGCGAAATTGGCCTTGGCAGCAGTTTCTGGCCGTGGTGTCTATTCTGTGTATTACAGCTGCGCGCATTTCAGTGTGTAGATCGGCGCTGGGTGTGGCAGAGCATTGATCCACTCCCGGCATTGCCGAGGGTGCCGCAAGCCGGAATCAGTGGATTGAAGCAGGGACTGCGCAGTTGTCCTTGCTGTACCGCTATCTTATCTGTCGGGCAGGCTGAGTGTCCCCGCTGTGGCGTGGTCGCTGCACCGCGACGTAAGCACAGCTTGCAATGGACGCTGGCACTCTTGATCACCTCGGTGATGCTGTACATTCCCTCAAACATTATGCCGATTATGGTCACCGAGACGCTCGGCTCGCAGTATCCCTCGAACATCATGGCCGGGGTGATTCTGCTGTGGAGCGATGGATCCTGGCCAGTGGCGCTGGTGATCTTTATCGCCAGCATCATGGTGCCTTCACTCAAAATGCTGGCAATTGCCTGGCTATGCTGGCATGCCAGCGGTCGTGGTCAGCGTGATGATGAGAAAATGCACGTGGTGTATGAGGTGGTGGAATTTGTTGGCCGTTGGTCAATGATTGATGTTTTTGTCATCGCTGTGTTATCCGCGCTGGTGCGGATGGGGCAGCTGATGAGTGTTTACCCTGCGCCAGGCGCGCTACTGTTTGCCATGGTGGTGATTCTTACCATGTTTGCAGCGATGACGTTTGATCCGCGCCTGATTTGGGATCGATTACGGGAAACTGAACGAAAGGAGCCGTGTCTTGACGGACAACCATCACGGGACTGCTAAGGTCGACCAGATTAAACGCTGGTCACCGGTCTGGATTGTACCCATCGTCACGCTATTCATTGGTGGCTGGATCTTATTTTATCATTTCAGCCATCAGGGCCCTGAGGTGACATTAATCACCGAAAGCGCTGAAGGTATTGAGGCTGGAAAAACCACCATTAAGAGCCGCAGTGTCAATGTTGGTGTAGTGGAAAGTGCGGTATTAACTGACGATCTGCACCATGTGGAGATCAAAGCACGCCTCAATTCTGGTATGGAAAAACTGTTGCATGGCGACAGCGTATTCTGGGTGGTGAAACCGCAAATCGGGCGCGAAGGGATTACCGGTCTCGGCACATTACTTTCGGGTGCCTATATTGAATTGCAGCCAGGCACGAAGGGCGATCAACCTGAGCACTATCAACTGCTGGATGCGCCACCTCTGGCACCGCCGGATGCCAAAGGCATTCGCATCACACTCGACAGTAAAAAGGCCGGACAGCTAAATGCGGGCGATCCGGTGCTGTTCCGTGGCTATCGCGTGGGTACGGTTGAATCCAGCACCTTTGATACCGATAAACGCATGATGACCTATCAACTGTTCATCGCCGCCCCTTACGATCGTCTGATCACTACCAACGTCCGTTTCTGGAAAGACAGCGGCATCGCCGTCGACATGTCTGCCTCCGGCATGCGGGTGGAAATGGGTTCACTGACTACGCTGTTTAGCGGTGGTGTAAGTTTTGATGTGCCAGATGGCGCGGAGCTGGGGCAGATCGCCGAGAATAAAGCGGAATACCATCTGTTTGACGATCAGCGCAGCATCCAGGATTCGTTGTATACCACCCACACTGATTTCCTGCTGTTCTTTACCGATTCGATTCGTGGCTTGCAGGTAGGCGCACCGGTTGAGTTCCGCGGCATTCGTCTGGGTACCGTTTCACAAGTGCCTTACACCATTCCAGGTGTCAATCAGGCGTTGAATAACGATTATCGTGTTCCGATATTGATTCGCATCGAACCGGATCGCTTTATCAGCCGTCTGGGCGGAGATTTCAACCTTGAGCAGCATCTGCAGGATGGCAAGAAGCGAGGTCTGCGCGCCACGCTGAAAACCGGTAACCTCTTGTCGGGTGCGCTGTACATCGATCTGGACTTCTATGACAACGCACCGGCGTATAAAGGTCCAAATGAGATTGCGGGCCTGGAGGTGATTCCAACGGTCAGTGGTGGATTGAGTCAGATCCAGCAGAAGCTGACGGCAGCGCTGGATAAGATCAACGGTCTGCCATTAAATCCGATGATTACCGAAGCGACAGGCACCCTGAAAGAGAGCCAGCGTACGATGCAGCAACTGCAGAAAACTCTGGATAACCTCAATCACATCACTGCCAGCCCGGCGATGAAAACGCTGCCAGAAGATATGCAGCAGACGCTGCGCGAGTTGAATCGCAGCATGAAAGGCTTGCAGCCGGGTTCACCTGCTTATAACAAACTGGTGGGAGACATGCAGCGACTTGACCAGGTGCTGCGCGAATTGCAGCCGGTGCTGAAAACGCTCAATACCAAGAGCAATGCATTGGTGTTTGAAGCCAAACCGGGCCAGGATCCCCAGCCAAAGAGGGCGAAACAGTGAAAAAAGGGCTGATTATTGGTGCGATGCTACTCCTGGCAGGTTGTAGCAGCACCATCGAAAACACCTATTATCAACTGCCTGCGGGCAGCAACGTCGCGCGTGTAGACAGCGCATCCAGCGGCAACCAGCCAATGATTTGGGTCGAGCAAGTGTCGGTGCCGGATTATATGGCAGGGAACGGTTTGGTGTATCAAACCAGCGATGTAAAGTATGTGATTGCTGCCAATAACTTGTGGGCCAGTCCGCTGGATCAACAACTACAACAGACATTGATCAGCAACCTCAGCAAAGCGCTGCCGGGCCGAATTGTTGCCAGTGCTCCGCTGGGTGAAAGCCATGATACTTTGACGGTGAATGTGACCGGTTTCCAGGGTCGCTATGATGGCCAGGTAGTGGTGAGCGGAGAATGGCTCCTGCAACATCAAGGGCGCTTAATCAAACATGGCTTTAATCTGACTCTGCCGCAAAACGAAGATGGCTATGATGCGCTGGTGCGCACTCTGGCTATCGGCTGGCAGCAAACGGCACAACAAATCGCAAAAAGTGTCATTTCGCTAAATTAAGATTTGTTCGATGCTTATGCTAAGTCCCTGATTTGCCGTTGTGTGACGGACATCAAATCAGGGGCTTTTTTTATCGTCTTATCAGCCAGATATACACGGAATTGACAATTATAGATGTCGTTTTAACGTCAAATTGATGACATTGGCGTGAATTTTGCGCATTGATCTTTCTTCTGCTTGGGGTTAGAACATTACTGTGGTTGAACATTATATCGCCACTCTTTCTTTCCACCCAGAATCCACCAGACCTGAAATGAGGGAATCGAGGCATGAAGAGACAGAAAAGAGACCGCCTGGAACGTGCACATTCACGAGGCTATCAAGCGGGTATTACAGGCCGCTCAAAAGAGATATGCCCTTATCAAATGATCGATGCGCGGTCTTACTGGTTGGGAGGTTGGCGTCAAGCCATGGAGGACAGGTCGGCGGTGGCCTAGCACTGTCGGATGTCCATAAATGAAGGAAGAAACCTCCGCTGAATGCGGAGGTTTTCGTTTGGGGAATTAGAAAGCAGAGGTGTCTTTAAACAGACCCACTTTCAAATCTGTCGCGGTGTAGATCAGGTTACCGTCAACGAAGACTTCACCATCAGCCACGCCCATCACCAGCTTGCGGTTGATCACGCGCTTGAAGTGAATTTTATAAGTGACTTTCTTCGCGGTTGGCAGTACCTGACCGGTGAATTTCACTTCGCCCACGCCCAGTGCGCGGCCTTTACCTTCAGCGCCTAACCAGCCGAGGTAGAAGCCAACCAACTGCCACATAGCGTCAAGCCCGAGGCAGCCAGGCATGACCGGATCGCCTTTAAAGTGGCAATCGAAGAACCACAGGTCAGGGCGGATATCCAGTTCGGCTTCCACAAAACCTTTGTCAAATTTACCGCCGTCTTCGGTCATCATGACCACGCGGTCCATCATCAACATGTTATCAGAGGGAAGCGGCGGTCCATTTTCGCCAAACAGTTCGCCGCGACCTGAGGCAACCAGGTCTTCTTTGCTATAGGATTCGCGTTTATCTACCATGTTCTCAATATGCCTTCTTTTAGTGAAGCCCGAATATTAGCGAACAGTTGTACGCTGGGCAAATCAATCAGCTGTGGTTGAACCAGTTGAGCCAGCGGAATGGCCACGGACGATGACGAATTTCCTGCTGGTTCAGCTGTGCAATACGTTCCTGAATGGTATTGAGCAGTGATTCGCCGCTCTCACTTTGCCATGCGATACCGGTTAATAAGGGTAGCGCTTCATCCACGCTTTCGATTGCCCAGATGTGGAATTGCTCTTGCTTCACCGCATCGACCACAGCTTCGCTGAGGCTCAAATGGCGCACATTGCTGGCTGGCAGAATAACGCCTTGTTTACCTGTCAGCTCGCGTGACTGGCAAATGTTGAAGAAGCCTTCGATTTTTTCATTCAGGCCGCCAACAGGCTGCACATTACCAAATTGGTCCACGGAACCGGTCACCGCAATATGCTGGCTCAGTGGCTGATTGGCCAGTGCGCTAATCAGCGCGCAGAGTTCGGCCAGTGAGGCGCTATCGCCATCCACTTCGGAATAGGATTGTTCAAACACTAACGAGGCTGAGAAGGGCAGCTGTTGCTCGAGTTCAAGTTCAGCGATCAGATAAGCTTGCATAATCATCATGCCTTTCGCATGAATATTACCGCCCAGCTCGGCTTTACGCTCAACGTCAGTGAATTCACCATCACCTGGATGAACAACACAGGTGATACGCGACGGCTCGCCCCACGGACGCGGATGACCTGGAAACTCCACCACCGACAGACCATTAATCTGTCCCACCACTTCACCTTCAGTTTCAATCATAATCTGATTGAGCAGAATTTCGTCACGCATGCGGTCAGCCAGGTAGCTTTCACGCCATTCGCGTGCTTCCAGTGCTTCTTTTAATGCTTCAGCATTGATGACGTCACCGTGCAGCGCGGTTTCCTGCAGCTGACGGCGTAACCAGCGCGGGCAGAGCGGCAGGGTTTCTTGATCACCCGTGAAGCGAACCGCCTCATTGATCAACAGCGGCCAGAAGTCGGCTGCAGGCTGATCCAAGCCGGCTTGTTCAGCCTGCGTGAGCGTCCACTGGCACCAGAAGGTCATGTCCTCTTCATCGGTGATCTGCAGGTTCTCTTCGAACTCGCTGTACAGTGCCATTTCATGCACTTCTGCATCCAATTCCTGGAAGCTGGCTAACGCATCACGATCGCCACAAAGTACCAGGCGCAGTTGCAGCGGCAGAGAAGGGATGGCCACTGGCAACGGTTGGCGTTCGTCCTGCGAATACCAGTCAAAGCGACCCTGCTCGATGCACTTACGCAGACGCAGCCATAGCAGTGGTTGAGCCAGTAGCGTATTCACGGAGAGGATTAAAGTGCCGCCATTGGCCTGATGAATCAATCCCGGCTCGGGCTGGATACGATCTTTGTACTGACGCACACAACCAAACAGCTGTTCTGCTTCAATCCAGTCGGCAAAGTGAACGCCGCCCTGACTGGTGAATGGCCGGTTAGCATCGCTGGGCGGCATCAGGCTGACCGTGTCGCCCATGACATGATAGTCACCGCCATACAGCGCGATCTCTTCAGGCTGGAAGCGCTGCGCGGCTTCGGCGATGCACGCGAGATAATCGCTGTTTTCCTGGCTGCGTAATAGCAACAGAGGAAAACCCAAGGTTTGATGATGCAAATGCGCCAGCGCATTCAGCAGACGCGGCTGAACCGCGGCAAGACTATCGCTATCTTCCAGTGAGACGTTTGAGAAAATGGATTGGTAGCGGATGCTATCCGGCTGCAGGGCTTGCCACGTAATTTGAGTGCTGGTCAAAATATTCGCATTAGTCAGATTTAGGAAAAGCGCGATTATACAGGAATCAACCTTGTTAAGCACTGCGGAGTTCCAGCCCGAAATGTGATGACCGCTACATGTTTTTCCTTGCTGCATCCGGGAAAAAAGCTGTTATTCTTAGTTTGTTACGTGATCACGATGAGATTCCGATGAAATACCAGCAACTCGAAAATCTTGAAAGTGGATGGAAGTGGAAATACCTGGTGAAAAAGCATCGGGAGGGTGAATTGATCACCCGTCATCTTGAGCTTAGCGCCGCGCAGGCTGCGGTGGATGCCTTACTGGCGATGGAAAATAGTCCAGTAGAGGTAGCGGAATGGATAGCTCAGCACATTCACCCCGATCTCGAGAACCGTCTGAAGCAGACTATTCGTGCGCGCCGTAAGCGGCACTTTAATGCGGAACATCAGCATACGCGTAAGAAGTCGATCGATCTGGAATATCTGGTGTGGCAGCGTCTGGCAGGATTGGCGCAGCGTCGCAGCAATACGCTATCAGAAACCATTGTGCAGTTGATTGAAGATGCCGAGCGCAAAGAGAAGTATGCCAGCCAGATGTCAACGCTTAAGCAGGATCTGCAGGCGATTCTGGGTAAAGGCGGATCAGAGAACGAATAGCGCTGATGTGTGCACTATGATGGTGTTGTGAGTCAGTTGAAAAGAGATAAAAAAAACCCCGCCAGAGCGGGGTTTTTTAATGCGTGATAACTTAAGCCTGTGGCTGAGTTACAACGTCTTTGATACCTTTCACGTCGATTTCAACGCGACGGTCTGGCGCCAGGCAGTCGATCAGGGCATTACGGCCTTTCACGCTGTCACAGGTGTTGCCAGTCACTGGGTTAGATTTGCCCATACCGCGTGCAGAGATCTTGTTAGAAGGGATACCTTTAGAAACCAGGTAATCAACTACAGACTGAGCGCGTTTCTCAGACAGTTTCTGGTTGTACTGCTCTGAACCGATACGGTCAGTGAAGCCTAGTACTACAACAGAACCGTCTTTAGGATCCATTGAGCTCAGCTGGCTGTACAGCTGATCCAGAGCCTGCTGGCCTTCTGGTTTCAGAGTCGCTTTGTTGAAGTTGAACAGTACGTCAGACTTCAGAGTGAAACGCTTGGTTTCAACAACTGGCGCTGGAGCAGGTGCTGGAGCAACAACTGGTGCTGCTGCTTCATCCTGACCGAAACGGTAAGAAACGCCGACGCTCAGCATGCTGTTGTCTGGACGCGCACCAACGGTACCTGCGTCACCGATGTTGTTAACCCACTGATAGTCCAGGCGAGTCGCCCAGTTTTTGGTCAGTGCGTATTCAACACCAACAGCAGCCAGCGGAGAAACGCCGGTGTCGTGGTTGCTGATACGGTCGCCAGTGTTCAGATTGGCCTGCTTAGAGTCTGCACGCCATACCATGCCGCCCAGACGGGTATACACGTCCAGATCGTCAGTGATTGGGTAGCTCAGTTTAGCTGCCAGCTGAACGCCTTGTGCTTTGAATGCGCCGTTAACTTGGTCGCCTTTGTTAGGCATACGGCCTAACCAGTCGTAGCCCAGCTCGAAGCCCAGGTATGGGTTAGCCTGGTAGCCCAGGAATGCACCAGCGCCAAGCTGAGATTCGTGAGTTGGACCGTCATTGTTCGCGTAACCGTTACCGTAGTAACCAGTATCGTGATACTGAGACCAGCCCAGTTTAGCACCGGTGTACCAGGTGTTATCTTTAGGAGCGGCCTGCGCTACGGTAGCGAAGCCAGCCAGTGCCACTGCAATTGCGATAGCTGTCTTTTTCATTTTTGCGCCTCGTTATCATCCAAATAGGCAATGAGCAAAAAGGTTGCTCTTTGTGTTAATCCTTCGCCGGGTCTAAACGCTCGCTTATGACTCTACCGAAAAAACGGAGGTTATTGAGCACCCTGGCGAGATAAAGTCTACAACGAGATTGGAAAGTTACAAGTATGATGTGAGGCCAGCCAGCAAAAAAACAGGGATTTATACACACATATTAACAAATCACATGGCAAAATCTTCGCCAGCGAATTGAGAAAATGCGGCTAAACCATTGTCAAAGCTGGCGGGAAAAGAATCAGTGGCTTAGCAGCATCCTTAAGAAAAAAAAGCGTGAGAAAATTCCTGGTTTTACTTAATGAAACAAATCCGACGGAATTTTTGGCGTATTTGGTTGTCTGGACAAGACGCGATCGTGACCTTGCGGACGCATAATCAAACCCAGTGCTTCACCTTCTGCCGCTGCCATTTCGAGTTCAAACCGTTCTTCATCATTCAATTCGTACGGAATCCAGGCCAAAACCACACTATAATTTCCCGTGCGCAGTGCCTTCACCATACTTTCCACTGTCGTGAGTCGTTCAGATTCGGTGATATGCATACTTTTCTCAAGCGGTAATCCTGACTGCTGCATCCAGTTGCGGTTCAGCTTATGCGCTGGTGTTAACCACAGCTGCCAGCGGGACTGTTCGCTGAGTTGCTTTAACACCGGCAACAGCAGTAACTGCATCATGCCAGGTTGTTCGCTGTAACGTAGTTCAGTAATTCCACCCAGAGAAGGCTGCGTCAGGCTTGAAGAAGCAAAACGTTGAGAACGATCAGCAGGGCCAGAGAATTGAGTACGCATGTTTTAATCACTCAGTAATGAACTGTATGGATGTACAGTAATATCTTCCTGGATAAAGATCAACCTCAATTTCTGAAAACACCTCGCAAATTGTGCACAACGCACACAGCAAATGCTTTTATTCATTGAACAGCTAATGGGTTTTTTCTATCTCCTAACCAGATGAAAAACCAGGATTTTAAGGAATTTTCTCGAATGAGAATTCACGGAAAGGAGCTGTAATGAAAACCAACAATCCACTCGTTAAACAATCCAAAACACAGCTGGCGCCGCTGGGAAAGATCGAATCCCGAACGCAATTTGGTGGCTATGCACTGACAGTAGAAAAGGTCATTTTTGCATATATCAACGAAGACGCGCTTTACCTGCGTGCCAGTGAGGCATTGCAGACTTACCACACCCAACGTGCTCTTGAACCGCTGGTCTATCGCAAACGCGGCATACCGGTGCAACTGAATTACTTCAAGGTGGATGCAAAGCTTTGGCAGGATCCTGAGCAATTATTGCGGTTGTCGGCCAGTGCGCTGCACGCAGCACAGCATGAGTTAGCAAACCGGACAGTGACCTTACGGCTGAAGGATCTGCCTAACCTTAGCCTGCGCATGGAGATGATGCTGCATAAAGTTGGCATCAGTTCAGTGAAAGTGCTGCATGAAATGGGATCGCGCCAAAGCTGGCTCAAACTGCGTGCCGTTAACAAACATATCGGGCTGAAAACGTTAATGGCATTGGAAGGGGCGATTTCCGGACATCACCAGGCAGCATTGCCTGCAGCGATCAGAGATGAGCTCTACGCGTGGTATGTCAAAACGCTCCACCCCAAAAACGCGGTGGAGCAACGTTAACTTAATGGCTGGATAATGTGCGGCGCAGGCGGGCAATTTCTGGCAGCAGGGCAATCAGTAAACCCAACTGCTGCATCACCAGCGGCGCCTGCACGTCCGAACTGTTTTTAATATCACTTAATTGCTGCATCACCTGCTGCTGCATGGCTAATGCCTGCTTGTCGTCAACGCGTTCAATCTGCAACACATCTTCAACAAAACACACTGCATCGTCTAAAACTTTGAGCAATGCGGGATCAGTAAGCTGTTCGCGATGCGCGCCCAGCGCTGAGATGTAGCTCAGGAAAGAGTGATTCAGGCACAGTAACCGGAACGCGTTTTCACGCAGCGGTTGCTGCAGCTTAAGCTCGCTACTCATGTTCGAGACCACCGATGCTAATTCCGCATCGGCATTATGAGCATCACGGCGCGCCACACGATAAGCCAGACGATTATCTTTGCCCTGATGATATTGTTCCAGGATAGCATCGAGATAACGACAATTGGCATTCAGTGTGCGATCCGCCACGGCGCTAATTTTGCGAAAACGCCAATCGGGCCAGACAAATGCCACTGCCAGCCAGGCCAGTCCGCAACCTAACAGTGTGTCAACAATGCGCGGCAACGCCACCTCAAAGCCTTCGCCCAGCAGGTTAAAGCAGAGCAGTACCAGCAAGGTGATGAACAGTGTGGCTTGCGCATACTGAATCTGACGAAAGGCAAAAAACAGCACGCCACTTAGCACGATGAGAATCAGTTGCCCTTCAATAGAGGGCACTAACCACAGTACCGGTAAGCCAATAGCGATACCCGCTAATGTTCCACCAATACGTAAGGCGAGCCGGCGGCGAGTGGCATTGTAGTTAGGCTGGCAGACAAACAGACTGGTGAGCAAAATCCAGTAGCCGCGATGAAGACCGGTAATCTGAATAAAAGCGTAGCCCACGCAAAGCACGAAGGACATGCGTACAGCATGGCGGAATAGTGCTGAACCTGGACTCAGATGACGGCTTAGCCGTAACCGGATATCCGCCCATCCGCTCAGCCCTTCACGCGAAAGATGGTTATCTGCTGAGGCAGGTGGTTCGGCCAGCGCTTGTTCAGACTCAATCGAGGCCAGTTGCGCATCAATCGCACGCAGATTACGCAGCAGCCAAAATAGCGCGCGGATGTGAGAATCCTCGGGATCATTCTGTTGCAATCGTTCCAAAGCCGTTTCCAGCCGGGAGAAGGTGCGCTCAAAACTGCTGTCATGATGCCATGGCTGGCGTAGCAGGATGCTCTCAGCCAGCTTGCGACAGGCTTGAGCTTGCATATTCAACAGGCGCTGAAAGCGGAACAGCACCTCGTTATAGCGCCAGTCATCACGCAGCAGGTGATATTGCAGATGGGATGAGCTGGCGCGTTCGTGAATATCCTGCGCGACGAAATAGTAGTGCAAACTGCGACGTGTGCTGCGCGATCCACGGTCGCCTCGCAAGCGACTCTGAATGGTGGTTTTCGTCTGATTGAGTTGCGCCACCAACTGGCTGTTCACCATCGCCGTGGCAATGGTACTGGCATCATCCTGTTCACCAGCATCGGGATCGAACAAATTAGCCTTGGCCTCCAGATAACTCGCCAGCTGAGAAAAGCTGGCCGCCAGTTGCTCCTGCACCGGCCGCACCGGGAAAATCAAATGACCGATAAATGTCAGCAGGTTGTACCATAGCGCACCAATCAATAGCAGAGCGGGCTGCATCCACCATTGAGGGAATAAGCCAATACCCAACATGGTATAAACCGCAATGAGCAGCGCACCAAATGCGATAGTGGCATAGCGCTGCCCCAGAGCGCCAAGCAAAATGAAGCCCCAGCTCGAGAGCGCCAAACCGATGGTAAAGGCCCACGGATAGGGAAACAGCAACTCAACCGATACCGAAGCGATGCAGAAACAGACCAGCGTAATCATCAGATTGCGCAGGCGGCCAGTCCATCGATCATCCAGATCGGCCAGCGCAGCCGCCACCACGCCGAGCGTCAATGGAATGGTCCACTCTATTTGCTGCAGCCACCAGGGAACGGCGGCGCACCCTGCCAGCGCAAAGAAGATGCGCAATAAATAACGCAGGCTGCTATTGAACAAATAGCGTCGCCATCCCGGCATCGCGTTCAGAAGCATCAATCGTCCGCCTTAGTATCGACGACGCGCATTCGCTTCACGCGCAGCCTGAGCCTCTTCCACCGAGACCACACGGCGGCCTACGGGCCAGAGTGCGATAGCGGCAATTTTGAAGTTAGCGATACCGACGGGGATACCGATGATGGTCAGGCATTGGATGATGCCGGCTGAAATATGCATCAGACACAGCCACCAGCCGAAAAACACCAGCCAGAAAATGTTGAGGAAGGTTCCGCCCGCATTCAGCACGTGGCTTTTACTGTCAGGGCGCAGCACATCGACATGCACCGCTTCATTACCAAAGGGCAGAAGTGAAAGTTTAGTGATTTCCCAACAAGATCGCGTTAAAGGCAGGGTAAAGATAAGCACAATGCTGACAAGCGTGGCAAACAGCCAGCTTAGCGTGGTGAACACGCCACCCAAAACGAAGTTAAGAATATTCAATACGGTGCGCATAACACGATTTTCCTTTTGCAATCCGCAATATGTGTCGCCCAGTTTAACGTGTTTTAGGGCTGGAGCGCCAAGGGTCTGACAGGTAAACTGCGCGATAATTGAATTCCACAAGACGGTGCGGACATGGAACTGAAAGCAACATCAATGGGCAAACGTCTGGCTCAGCATCCTTATAATCGGGTGCGTCTGCTGGCCGCTGGCGTGGAAGTCAGTGGCGATCGTCACGAATATCTTATCCCGTTCAATCAGTTAATCAGCATTGCCTGTAAACGCGGCATGGTTTGGGGAGAGCTGGAATTTCACTTGCCAGAAGATAAGGTTGTACGCCTGCACGGCACGGAATGGCAGGAGACGCAGCGTTTCTTCCACTACTTGCAGCATGCCTGGCAGCAGTGGAGCCAGGAGATGAGCGAAGTCAGTGCACAAGTCTTGATGGCTCTGGAACAGGAGATCATCGCCTTCACGCAACAGGATCGCTGGTTAAAGCGCAGCGAACTGGCTACGGTAAAAGAGAGCATTCAACGCCAATTTTCCGCCTTACCGTTGCCACTCTCACGCATGAATGAGTTCGATAATTGCCGTGCGCGCTGGCAGTTTTGCCAGCAGTGGTTAGAGCAAGGTGAAACCGCCATTCGCCAGCGCAACCGTGAATGGACGACGAAGGTCATCAAGGACTACCACGAATTTTTCTCCACTGTCGAAACCACGCCGCTCAACGCTTCCCAGTGCGAAGCGGTGGTCAACGGTGAAGACGCCTTGCTGGTGCTGGCCGGTGCGGGAAGTGGTAAAACCTCGGTGCTGGTGGCACGCGCCGGCTGGTTGTTGAAACGCAAGCTGGCACAGCCGGAGCAGATTCTGTTGCTGGCGTTTGGTCGCCAGGCGGCCGAAGAGATGAACGAGCGTATTCAGCAGCGCTTAGGTGAGAGTGCGATTCAGGCGCGAACGTTTCACGCGCTGGCATTGCACATCATCCGCGAAGGCAGCAATAAGCAGCCGGTGATCAGCAAGCTTGAAAGTGACAGCAAGGCGCGGCGGCAACTGCTGATCGACACCTGGCGCGAACAGTGTAATAGCAAAAAAGCGCAGGCGAGCGGTTGGCGCCAATGGTTACAGGAGGAACTGGCGTGGGAGGTCGCTGAAGGCCCATTCTGGCAGGATGACAAGTTGGCGCAACGGCTGGCCTCACGCATGGAGCGCTGGCTGGGGCTGATGCGTATGCACGGCGGTGCGCAGGCCGCCATGATTGCCGATGTGCCAGAAGAGTATCGCGATAATTTCAGTAAACGCGTGAAACTGATGGCCCCGCTATTAAAAGCCTGGAAGGGTGCGTTGAAAGAAGAGGGGGCAGTCGATTTCTCCGGGCTGATCCATCAGGCGATTGCCATTCTCGAAAAAGGGCGCTTTATCAGTCCGTGGAAGCATATTCTCGTGGATGAGTTTCAGGATATCTCGCCACAGCGCGCCGCTTTATTGACTGCGTTACGTCAGCAGAATAAGCGCACCAGTTTGTTCGCGGTGGGCGATGACTGGCAAGCAATATATCGTTTCAGCGGTGCCGAGATGAGTCTGACCAAGGCTTTCCACCACTACTTTGGAGACGGCGATCGCTGTGTGCTGGACACCACCTATCGTTTCAATGATCGCATCGGTGAGATTGCCAACCGCTTTGTGCAGCAGAATCCCCATCAGCTGCGCAAGCCGCTCAACAGTCTGAGCAAGGGGAATAAGAAGTCAGTCACGCTGCTGCCGCAGGAGCAACTGGAACCGTTGCTGGATAAATTAAGTGGCTATGCGAAACCGGAAGAGCGCGTGCTGATGCTGGCGCGCTATCACCATTTGCGTCCGGGCATCCTCGATAAAGCGAAAACACGCTGGCCGAAATTGCAGATCGATTTCATGACCATCCATGCCAGCAAAGGGCAGCAGGCTGATTTTGTTATTATGCTGGGGCTGCATGAGGGGCGCGATGGCTTCCCCGCTGAGGCACGTGAATCGATTATGGAAGCGGGATTATTACCCCAGCCGGAAGATTTCCCGGATGCTGAAGAGCGGCGCTTAGCCTATGTGGCCATTACCCGTGCACGTCAGCAGGTGTGGATGCTGTTTGATAAAGATCGGCCTTCCGTTTTTGTCGAACACTTCCGCGAATTGGGCGTGCCGCAAAGTCGGAAGGCCTGAACACTACGCTTTAAGGCGGTCGGCAAGATAGCGCTGATAATCGGGGATTTGGATCTCAAACTGCTGGGCAAACATCGGTGCCTGAATAATGAAATCTGCGGTGGCGCGATTGGTCGCCACCGGGATATTCCACACGGTGGCCAGACGTAACAGGGCTTTGACATCGGGATCGTGCGGCACCGCATTTAACGGATCCCAAAAGAAGAACAACACATCGATTTTCCCTTCGGAAATTAAAGCCCCCACTTGCTGATCGCCGCCCATCGGGCCGCTTAGCATGGCGTTGACGTCTAAACCGGTGTGGCGATTAATCAGATTACCGGTGGTGCCGGTGGCATAGAGCACATGCGGTTGCAGCGCGCTCTGGTTGGCTTTGACCCACTCCAGTAGTGTTGCTTTGCAGTGATCGTGGGCAACGAGGGCAATGTGTTTCTGAACGTTAAGGGTACGAACGGTCTGCTCCATAGGGCTTCCTGTTTCTTCTCATGCATTAATTTTAAGGCATGAGTTTACCCCTGACATTTCAACACTATCAACTTGCGCGTAAGGTTTTCATCCAACTGATAAATCTCAGGCGTGTAGCAGCATCAAAACGCTGAAACCACTGTTGCAGATAAGGTAACTCCCCCGCATCCTGCCAGGCAAAATCGAGACTCATCTGGGCATCCGACGCACTCACCGATTGCAGCGCAAAGCGAGGAACCGATGCCGCCTGGGCAGTACGGTTATAATTCAACATGGCCTTTTCCAGATCGCTATCACTACCCAGTGGTAAGCGATCGCGCACGCTGGTGATTTCATTGCCTCGTTCATCAACTAGCTGGAAATTGAGCGCCTTATCGAACGTGCTGCGTTCCCGGCGGTTGGCCAAAGCGGGTAAACGAATCGCGACTGAAGTGGCGCTGGCATTGAACGTGACGATCATCGGCACCGACTGAAAATGCGTGGCATCCGCACAAGGTTTTTCAACGCGAAACAGGAATTGATGCTGCCCACGCTCCAGCTCCAGGCTGTCCGCGCCTTTCAGCAACGAGCCTGAGATTTTGCGACCATCGAGCACCAGCAAATCGATTTCAGGATCGAGTTTCAGGGTGATGGCATGGCAGGATGCCGATACGAGTAACACGAGTAAACTCGTAACAGCCAAAGACAGCTTCATTTCAACTCCCGGAGGATGGGGATTAAGGGTGATGTGTAGCAAATTATTACATTATGGCAGTAAATTTACATTTTCACATATTTATTCGTGCTGAGGCGCAAAGTTTTTATCCGAGGGGCTTGCACTGTGTCACGCAATGGCAACTACACTCAGGCGAACGAACAAGGAGAAAAAAATGAATGATCAAACGATTCGTGATGTGTTGAGCCGAACCAAACGCATTGCATTGGTCGGGGCGAGCGATCGCGCCGATCGCCCAAGCTATGGTGTGATGAAGTTTTTGCTTGATCAAGGTTATGAGGTTATTCCGGTGAGTCCAAAACTGGCGGGACAGCAATTGCTGGGGCAGACCGCTTACGCCACGCTGGCAGAAATTCCGGGTAAAGTGGATATGGTAGATGTGTTTCGCAATGCTGAGGCCGCGTGGGGTGTGGCACAGGAAGCGATTGCCATTGGTGCCGATACACTGTGGCTGCAGTTGGGCGTGATCAATGAGCAGGCGGCAGTGTTAGCAGGAGATGCCGGCATGACGGTGGTGATGGATCGTTGCCCTAAAATTGAAATTCCGCGCCTGGGCATAGTGCCCCTGGCGCAGTAAAACAGCAACGGCGACCAAGGTCGCCGTTAGCATTAATGGCGCAGGCTGGGTGCCTGCAACTGCTGCCGGATAGAAGCGGCGAGTTCATCCATCGAAGGTTGCTCAGGATGCTCATACGACGTTTCACCTGCTAACTGAATTTCGGCGACATAGGTGTGTACCTGTTCACCTTCTTCATCTTCCATCACCACGTGATACCAGGGTGCGGCACGCAGGGTTTCACTGGCGGCCACATCATCCTGTTCGGGTTCATCGAGTGAAAACTCCGGGTCGACATCCACGATAACGCCGAGCACCCCGGAGAGACGGTGACGGACCTGCTGTCCAATTCCAAATTTACTGGTAATCATTGTGCCTCCCAAAACTGTGCCCTGTCTCTAATATGGAGGCAGGGTGCAGATTTTCAAGTCACAGCACGCGGCAGGCAAATCCTTTCAGATAAAGCCCTTCAGGATAGCTCGCGATCACGGGATGATCGGCTGCCTGACGGAACTGCTCAACAAATTGTACATCACGACCCGCATCGACTGCGGCATCGGCGATAATTTTCTGGAACAGATCGGTGGCCATCAGTCCTGAGCATGAGAATGTCAGCAGAATGCCGTTAGGATTGAGCAACTGCATCGCCAGCATATTGATATCTTTATATCCGCGGCAGGCGCCCATCAGCTGGTTCTTGTTCTCAACAAACTTCGGCGGGTCCATTACAATGACGTCAAACTTTTCGCCGCTGTCACGATAGCGACGCAGCAGTTTGAACACATCATCACGAACGAACTGTGCACGCGATAGATCGAGGCCATTCAGCTCCACGTTCTGTTTTGCCACATCCAGCGCATCCTGTGACGTATCCACGCTGATCACTTCACGGCAGCCGCCCATCAAAGCTGACACGGCAAATCCACCGGTGTAGGAGAAACAGTTCAGCACACGAGCGTTCTCAGCGTAGCGGCGCGTGGCAAAACGGCTGTCACGTTGATCAAGGTAGTAACCGGTTTTATGGCCACCCTGAATGTCGACCAGCAATTTCATACCGTGTTCGGTAATCGGCAATAGCGGCGGAGGCAACTCGCCGGTCACCGGACCTTGTGTCAGTTCCAGTCCCTCTTTTTTGCGCACGGCAACATCAGAACGATCGTAAATAGCGCAAGTTGGGAAGCATTGCTGCAAAGCAGAGAGAATCGCCGGACGTTGATATTCAGCTCCGGCAGAGAGCAGTTGCAGCACCATAAAGTTGCCGAAACGGTCAATGGTCACGCCAGGCATGCCATCCGATTCACCGGCAATCAGGCGATAGCTATCAAGGCCATCGCGCTGCGCCAGCCATTCGCGCCACTGCTGCGCTTTTTCGAAAGCACGCACAAAAAAGGCGATGTCGATTGACTCATCCTGCTGCCAGCTCCAGACGCGCGCGCGAATTTGTGACTGCGGGGAATAAGCGGCACGGGCCAGCCATTTACCATTGCTGTCGCAGACATCAATGGTTTCACCAGACTGGGCTTTGCCTTCCATACGGGCAACGGCACCTGAGAACACCCACGGATGGCGGCGGAGCAGGGATTTTTCACGTCCCTTAGCGAGAATCAATCGAACAGTCATGTTTGCTATGCTTACCTGAAAAAATGAGGCGCCATTTTCCGGTGGATGGCGGCAAATTGCAACGCACAATGGGGAGATCGCCATGGCGAACACTTGCTATAAAATTTGGGTGCACGGTATTGTGCAAGGCGTGGGCTTTCGTTATTACACGCAGTCACAGGCCAATAAATTAGGCGTTACTGGCTATGCGCATAATCTGCGCGACGGCAGTGTTGAAGTGCTGGCCGCTGGCGATGAACAAAAAGTGGATGCGTTAATCGCCTGGCTAAAAGCAGGTGGGCCGACCAGCGCTCGGGTTGATAAAGTGCTGGTGGAACCTCATCAACCCACGCCGATGCCCACGCGATTTACGACTGGCTAATTACAAACACTTGGCAGGTTTTGGCAAACCGGCAATTTTAGTGGCTTGTTTTGCCGGACCTTCCGGGAACAGTCGGAACAGGTAACGGCTATTGCCTTTTTCCTCGCCATATTTCTGCGCCATGGCTTTCACCAGCATGCGCACCGCAGGGGAAGTATTGAACTCCTGATAGAAGGCGCGCACAAAGTGCACCACTTCCCAGTGAGCCTCACTCATCACAATGGCTTCATTCTCCGCAATCACCGCAGCGAGTGCTTCGCTCCAGTCCGCACTATTTTTTAAGTAGCCTTCCGCATCGGTGGCGATCTCTTTACCGGCAAAAATCACAGTTATTCCTCACAGCATTAAGGCGCGTATTGTAAGTTCGCCTGCGGTAAAAAAGCAAAAACCCCGCCGAAGCGGGGTTAGTCGTGTTAACTACAATGACTTAATCTTTGCTGGCGAAACCTAACAGGCTCAGCAGACTGACAAAGATATTGTACAGCGAGACATACAAGCTCACGGTGGCGCGGATGTAGTTGGTTTCGCCGCCATGAATGATGTTACTGGTTTCCCACAGAATCGCACCCGCAGAGAACAGGATAAACAGCGCACTGATCGCCAGATGCAGCGCTGGCAGTTGCAGGAAGATATTCGCCACGACCGCAACCAGCAGCACCACGAAGCCAGCCATCATCATGCCGCCGAGGAAGGACATGTCACGACGTGTGGTCAGGACGTAGGCCGAGCAGCAGAAGAACACCAGCGCTGTGCCGCCCAGCGCCATGGCAATCACATCGCCCATGCCCGCAGCGAGGAAAGAGCTCAGAATGGGACCGAGGCAGTAACCGAGGAAGCCGGTAAAGGCGAAGGCCGCCAGAATCCCTGCCGGGCTATTTGCCAGACGGTAGGTTAGGAACATCAGACCGTAAAAACCGACCAGCATCAAAATTAAGCCCGGAGAGGGCAGAGCAAACACGGTGCTGAGCGTGGCGGTGACCGCGGAAAACGCCAGCGTCAGGCCCAGTAAGAAGTAGGTATTGCGCAGCACTTTGTGGGTGCTGATCAGCGATTGCTGCTGTGACGAGCTAATTATTCTATCCATCATGCGCTCCATTATAGAGAGAGAACACCAAATATGGCCTGCGGATACGCAACGGCTCCCAGACAGCAAAGTCGTTTTACCCATCTTTACGCGATAAATTGCTGTTTCACTGAGCAGAATGGTGATTTTGACAGCGAAAAAATGGATTTTGGCTGTTTTTCAGGCGAACGATTCAATCCACGCTTTACATCGTTCGGGGGGATGTTTATAGTGCGCCTCATTGCGGAGGGGTGGCCGAGTGGCTTAAGGCAACGGTCTTGAAAACCGTCGATGGGAAACCATCCGAGAGTTCGAATCTCTCCTCCTCCGCCATCACTCTTGCAGAGTGAAGTGACAAAAAGATTTCCGGAGGGATGGCCGAGTGGCTTAAGGCAACGGTCTTGAAAACCGTCGATGGGAAACCATCCCAGAGTTCGAATCTCTGTTCCTCCGCCATATTAAAGAAGCCCGCAGAAATGCGGGCTTTTTGCTTTTCTGCGTTCCTGAATTCCGAAAAACATCCCGTTGCTTTTCAATCTGCTGCCGTAACCCGACGGCACGCGCGTTTACTGCTATATTCCATTCACGGTTTTTGTAAACATCTGGCGATTTTCCGAGGCAAGCTGGGTTACACTGTGCGGTAATTCGCTCAATGGCGAGCTAATCGTCTGAATGCCAGAGTGTTTCACTGATGAATTATGGAATAGGCACAATGATCAAGAAACTGAGTCTTTGCGCGTTGTCAGTTATCGCTGCGCTCCCGATCGGTATGTCTGCTTACGCGGCAGATGGAGATATGCAGTTACAGCAAGTGCTGATGCTGAGCCGTCACAATCTGCGCGCACCGTTAGCCAACAACGGCAGCGTGCTGGAACAATCCACCAAGAAGAATTGGCCGCAGTGGGATGTGCCCGGCGGCGAGTTAACCACCAAAGGCGGCGTGCTGGAAGTCTACATGGGTAACTATACCCGTCAGTGGCTGGCACAGCAGGGCCTGGTGGAAAGCGGCACCTGCCCGGATAGCAGCAACATCTTCGTCTATGCCAATAGCCTGCAACGTACGGTAGCGACCGCGCAGTACTTCATTACCGGTGCTTTCCCGGGCTGTGATGTTTCCGTGACGCATCAGGATGCGATGGGAACCATGGATCCTATCTTTAATCCGGTGATCACGGACGGCAGCGACGCATTCAATAAGAAAGCGCTGGCGGCGATGACGGCTGCGAATGAGAAGCTGGCGCTGAAACCGGCTTTCCAGCAGTTAGAAAAGATTGTTGATTATAAATCTGCACCGGCCTGTAACGGCAAAAAACAGTGTGATCTGAGCAGCGGCGATAACACCTTCAGCGCGGAAAATGGCAAAGAGCCTAACGTGAACGGGCCGCTGAAAATCGGTAATTCCCTGGTCGACGCCTTCACGCTGCAATATTACGAAGGTTTCCCCGCCGATCAGGTGGCCTGGGGCCAGATCAAAACCCCTGAGCAGTGGAAATCTCTCGCAGCGATCAAAAATGGTTATCAGGATGCGCTGTTTACTTCTCCCGATGTTGCACGCGAAGTGGCCGCACCGCTGGTGGATTACATCCGCAGCCAGTTAGTGGATCAAGACAAAGCGAACGCACCGAAAGTCACGGTGATGGTGGGGCACGATTCGAATATTGCTTCACTGCTCAGCGCATTGCAGGTTAAGCCATACGAGCTGCCGGGCAACGATGAGAAAACGCCTATCGGTGGCCAGGTGGTGTTTGAGCGTTGGCACGATGCTAAAAACAACAAAGACCTGCTGAAAATGGAATACGTTTATCAGACCGCAGAACAACTGCGTAATGCCGATGTGCTGAGCCTGAAAAACCCGCCGAAGCGAGTCACGCTGCAACTGGCAGGCTGCGATGCCGATGCCAATGGTTACTGCAGCTGGGATCAGTTTGCTACCGCGTTGAATACTGCTCTGCAGGGCACACCGCTGCAGCCAGCTGCTCCGACTCCGGCAGCGCAGCCAGCGGCACAACCTGCGCCTGCTGCCAATGACGACGCTAAGGCCAAAGCAGATCAAGCCGCGGCTGATAAAGCGGCCGCCGACAAAGCCGCAGCAGATAAAGCAGCGGCGCAGAAAGCGGCTGATGCTAAAGCTGCTGAAGAGAAGGTGAAGGCGGATAAAGCGGCTGCGCAAAAAGCAGCAGAGGATAAAGCGAAAGCCGAGAAAGCCACCGCGCAGAAAGCGGCGGAGGACAAAGCGAAGGCCGATGCCGCTGCAGCGCAGAAAGCGCAGTCAGATGCGACGCCAGCCAAGCCGGAAGGCGAGGCGGCAAAACCGGCACCTGCCAGCAACTAGCGTTGCTACCATGAAAAAACCCCGTCGCGACGGGGTTTTTTATTTGCGTTAACCAGCCACGACCACCAGCTTTTGGTTCGCAAACTCCTTCAGGCCAAGATCGGACAATTCGCGTCCATAGCCTGAGCGTTTCACGCCACCAAACGGCAATTCTGCGGCGGTATCGCTTTGGGAATTAATAAACACCATACCTGTCTCGATCTGCGATGCCATGTTGCGCCCACGCAGAATATCGCGCGTCCAGACTGAACCGCCTAAGCCATAGTGCGAATCATTGGCCAGCGCGACGGCGGTGCGATCGTCAGCCACCACATAAACCTGTGCGACGGGTCCAAAAAACTCCTGGTAATAGGCAGGGTTTTGCGGCGTAAGACCGGTGAGTATGGTCGGCTGATAATAACAACCCACGCCTTCAATCACTTTGCCGCCCAGTTCAACATGCGCACCCTGCTTAATCGCATCTTCAACCTGCTTCACTAAACGGTCGCGTGCCTCTTTCGATGAAAGCGGACCCAGCGTGGTGCTCTCATCCAGTGGATCCCCCGGTTTGGCCGATTGCAGGGCCGCACTAAACTTCGCCATAAACTCAGTCGCGATTTTTTCGTGCAGAATAAAGCGTTTAGCTGCTGTACACACCTGACCACAGTTGCTCAATCGCGCCTGCGCACCCTGGCGCACAGCTTCGTCGATATCGGCATCGTCCAGCACCACGAATACATCATTGCCGCCTAACTCCAGCGTGGATTTTTTCAGATGCTTACCAGCTTGTTCCGCCACGGCGCTGCCGGCACGTTCAGAGCCCGTTAGCGCGACACCTTGCACGCGCGGATCGGCAATCAGATCGGCGACTTGTTGATTCGAGATAAACAGATTGGTCCACGCACCCTTTGGCGCACCCGCTTCTTCAACCAGTTTTTCGAAGACATCCGCACAGTGCGGCACAATGTTGGCATGTTTCGCCAGCACCGGATTTCCCAGTGCCAGATTTGGTGCCAGCACACGCATCAGCTGGTAATAAGGGAAGTTCCAGGGCTCGACGGCCACCACCACCCCTATTGGGTGATACTCAAGCCAGGCATCGCCCACCGTACTGGGATAGGGTTGTGCCTGTAACAAGTGAGCCGCATGTTCCGCATAATATCTGGCGATCTGTGCGCAAATTTTTACTTCACCTCGGCTCTGCCCGATTAACTTGCCCATTTCACGACTCGCAATCTCCGCTAATTCATCAACGCGTTGATCAATCAAATCGGCCAGTCGGTGCAGCACCTGCAGGCGTGGCTGCATATCGCCTTTGCACCACGTAGAGTGGTAGAGTTCGTCAGCCGCGCTGAGTGCCTGCTGCATGAAGGTGTCATCGTGATTAGGCCAGGATTTCAGCAACTGATTATTGGCCGGGTTGATGCTTTGGTAGGCTGACATAAAGGGTTCCTTGGCAGAAAAAATGACAAAGGCGGGACATGCCCGCCTGCGTTTTAAACGTTTTTACGCTCGACGGTTTTGTCGTCCCACGTCAGAACGTCCTGATCGGTCTTATCAAAAGCGCGGAGCAGCACATCGTCGCTTCCTTGCTGACGCCAGATTTCTTCCGCGAGTCGTTCGTCATAATTCGCCACCTCAAAAATGGCTTCAGCAATTTCAGGTGAGGTGTGGCGCAGCGTGGCCCATTCGCCCACGTGGTGAGCTTTCGACTGTTCTGTGGCCATAAAGGTCTCCTGTTGTGGATTTATCCTTGCAGTTTTACCGCCAGTCCGGCGACGTATTGGCCCTGATAGCGGGCAATTCCCAGTTCCTCCGCAGACGGTTGGCGTGAGCCATCACCGCCAGCAATCGTGGTGGCGCCATAAGGCGTACCGCCCCGAACCTGAGAAATATCGAAAAGTTCTTTGGTGCCATAACCAATGGGCACGATGACCATGCCGTGATGGGCGAGAGTGGTCCATACCGAGGTAATCGTTTGTTCCTGACCGCCACCGGTGCCAGTCGAGGCGAATACACTGGCGAGTTTGCCGTACAGCGCACCAGAGGCCCACAATCCACCAGTGCGATCCCAGAAATTACGCATCTGACCGGCCATGTTGCCAAAGCGGGTTGGCGTACCCACGATGATGGCGTCGTATTGGGTTAAATCTTCAGGTTTTGCTTCAGCCGCTGACTGATTCACCTTGCCGCCCACCTGCGCAAATCTCTCCGCATCCATGCTTTCCGGTACACGAAGAATAGTGACTTCTGCACCGCTCACACTCTTTGCGCCTTCAGCCACGGCTTGCGCCATGGTTTCGATATGTCCATACATTGAGTAATAAAGCACCAAAACTTTTGCCATGGTTTTCTATCCTGCTGAGGGTGATGAGTATTCAGAAGTATAGAAGAGACTGCGTAAGGTGCCGGAAGGGAGGATATATGGGGGCAGTTCAGTGCTGCGCTTTTTGCCGGGCTAACCGCTTGTAAGCTGGAGATTAATCTGGTTTATGATGGATAATTAAGTGAATTATGTGTTTCAAAGTGTGAATATTAGCTGAATGTCTAGTTGAGTTGACTATTCTTTCATCAGGCGGCGCGAATACTACGTCGTCTCGCTTTTCACCCTATTGGATGAAAAGGTCTAACCACAGATGCTCAATCCCTGGAGGAAATGATGGCACAACATCGTGGAGGATCAGGTAATTTCGCGGAGGATCGCGAGAGAGCCGCGGAAGCCGGACGTAAAGGCGGCAAAAATAGCGGCGGTAATTTTAGGAACGACCCGCAACGCGCTTCCGAAGCAGGTGAAAAAGGGGGACGCAGTCGCAGCAAGAAGTAATGTGATTGTGTTTGATTCCCCCTCCGCCGGGTTCGCCCGGCGGTAACAAAGATTGCATTTCCCCTCATGACCAGGCAAAAATGACCGCCAATCGAATATTTTGGTGCGTTATGTCCGCTTCAAGCTCACGTCTCAGCCTGCGTATTACGCGTCAGGAACTTGTCCTTATCTTCATCACCATGGTTTGGGGGGGCACCTTTTTGGTGGTTCACCGGGCGATGGCGCACTCTGGTCCGTTTTTCTTTGTGGGGCTGCGCTTTGCGACGGCATCGCTGTTGCTGGCCTTCTTCTTTCGTCGCTACCTGAAACAGATGACATGGCTCGAAGTTAAGGCCGGTGCGTTGATAGGACTGGCGATTGCAGGTGGCTACGGCTTACAAACCTGGGGAATGCAAACCATTTCCAGCAGTCAGTCGGCGTTTTTAACGGCGCTGTATGTGCCGGTGGTGCCATTGCTGCAATGGATATTTCTGCGCCGCCCACCTGGATTAATGGCATGGATTGGCATCATGCTGGCGTTCACCGGTTTAGTGCTGGTGGCCGGGCCGCAAGATGGCAGCCTGACATTAAACGCCGGTGAAATAGCCACATTGCTCAGTACGCTGGCCATCGCGGCTGAAATCATTCTGATTAGCCGCTTTGCCGGGCAGGTAGATGTGCGTCGTGTGACGCTGATTCAGCTGATGGTCGCATCGGCCTGTGCCTTTGTCTTTATGATCCCTAACGGCGAGTCGGTCCCAACAATCTCAACGCCATTGCTGTTGAGTGCACTGGGGCTAGGTGCGGCCAGTGCATTGATTCAGGTGACAATGAACTGGGCGCAGCGCAGCGTGTCGCCGACACGTGCCACAGTGATTTACGCCGGTGAACCGGTCTGGGCAGGGGTGGTAGGGCGTATTGCGGGTGAACGTTTACCGGCCGCCGCCCTGTTGGGTGGTGCGCTGATCGTCTGTGGGGTCATCGTCAGCGAGTTACGACTTCGCCGCAAGAAAGCGGTGCCTGAGCAGGCACCGCTGGAGCCTTAAGGTTGCTGTCGTGCCGCCTGGTTTGCCAGTGCGGCACCACGACGTTTGAGGATCGCGTTAAGAATGATGGCACCGAAGGTTGCTGTGCCAATTCCCCCAATGGTGAAACTGCCGATCTTCAAAGCGAAATCGCCAGCGCCCAGCACTAACGTGGTGGCCACCATGATTAAATTGCCGTTCTGACTGAAATCAACGTTGTTTTGCACCCAGATTCGCGCACCTGCCACGGCAATCAAGCCGAATACCACAATAGAGGCACCGCCAATCACCGGGCCGGGAATGGTATGGATCAAGGCACCAAACTTCGGTGAAAAGCCGAGTATCAGCGCAATCACTGCTGCCGCGACAAACGCCAGTGTCGAATAGACTTTGGTGACCGCCATGACGCCGATATTCTCTGCGTAAGTTGTCACGCCGCTACCTCCCATCGAACCTGACAGCATGGTGGCGAGGCCATCCCCGACAAACGCACGCCCCATCCAGGGATCCAGATTGCGCCCCGTCATACCGGCAACGGCTTTAATATGACCAAGGTTTTCAGCCACCAGAATGATGGCGATAGGGGCAATCATCACTATCGCCTGCATATCAAACACCGGTGCGGTGGTGTGCGGTAAACCAAACCATGGCGCATTGGCGACACCGCTAAAATCGACCGGCTTGCCGAGGCCAAACACATTGGTGAGCAAGGCGTAGATCGCCCAGGCGACAATCAGGCCAACCAGAATCAGTAAGCGCTGAACCAGACCGCGAGTGAAGACCGCGACCACGCCGATGCATAACACCGTCATCACCGCCATCCAGCTGTCAAACATCGATGCAGAAACACCGTGCACGGCGATTGGAGCCAGATTAAGGCCAATCGCCATCACCACTGCACCGGTGACGACAGGCGGCATCAGGCGTTCAATCCAACCCGTACCGACTTTCATCACAATCAGGCCAATCAGGGTATAGAGTGCGCCACACGCAATGACCCCGCCCAGCGCCAGGGCCAGATTAGGGTTCAATCCCTGGCCGTTAAATCCGGTCACCGCGATAATGACCCCAACAAAGGCGGCGCTGGATCCGAGATAACTGGGGACGCGGCCGGCGGTCACAACAAAAAACAGCAGCGTGCCGATGCCAGAAACCAGAATCGCCAGATTGGGGTCCAGTCCCATCAGCAACGGCATCAATACCGTCGCGCCAAACATTGCTACAGCATGCTGCAAGCCCAGCACAAATGTCTGCCCAAACGGCAGGGTTTCATCCGGTGCAATCAGCCCATCTTCGGTCATGGCTGACTTTTTCTGCCAGCGGGGGAACCAGGAATTCGCCATCGTTTTCTCCAGGGTAGCGGTGGAACCGGGCCGCGCAGAGCGGCGTTAGCGGGCGTCCTGCCGTAAAAGGTGATGATATCCACGGTCAAACCACGCCAGGCCATGGGAATCATCGTTACGTACCAGCGCCAGCGCTTCACACATCAAAACGTCGTGTGTGCCAACACTGACCACCTGGGTGATTTTACAATCAAACGACACGGTGGCACCCTCCAGCAGCGGTGAACCGCTGGCCAGCGTGTGCCAGTTAGCCGCAGCAAAACGCTGATCCATCGGCGTTTTACCACCAAACAGCGTAGAAAGATCCTCATGACCGGCTGCGAGGGTGTTGACGCACAGATAGCCATTATCCCGAAAGGTCGGCCAGACCGATGCCGAACGATTCAGACACACCAGCAAAGTAGGCGGCGTATCCGTCACGCTGCAGACCGCAGATGCGGTGAATCCGGCGCGACCCGCTGGACCGTCGGTGGTGATGATATTCACCGCAGCACCCAATCGTGCCATGGCATGGCGAAAAGCATCGCGGTCAACATTGGGCGGCAGCGGCAATTCATGCACACTCATGATTCAACTCCTCTGTTCAACTTGCGGCACGCTGTGCAGGTGCAGCGGTTTCGGCCAACCATTGCAGCAGCAGTGCGTTGAAGTTATCGGCATCGGTCACGCTCATAGCATGTCCACCCCACGGCATCTCAATCAGACTGCTGTCAGGCAACGCCTGGGCCAGCAGTGGCGAGCAGCTCCACGGCACCAGTAGATCGTCCTGGCTACAGATGGCTAACACCGGTTGCTGAATCCGCGCTGCATGGGCACGAAAATCACAGTTCATTAATGCATGTAATCGACGTAGCAGATTCTCCATACCCTGAAAATGAGCCACGTGATGAGCATCTTCAGCCGTGATACGCGCCTGATGGCGCGCCAGCCATTCAGCCGGATAGAGGAACAGCGGCTGCGCCCGCACGAAGGCTTCAACGCCCACGTTGAGCAGGAGATCCTGCCGCACCTGGAAGCAGCGTTGAGTGTGAGGATCCAGCGACAGCCAGCCATTAATCACCACGATGCGGCCGACACGGTCGGGATAATCCAGGGCCAGCTGCAGGCCAATCAGGCCACCCAGCGCGTGGCCAATAATGTCGTAATGGTGAATGTCATGTTGCGCCAGTCGTTCAGCCAGTTCGGCGGCCATCATCGCCATGCTGTAGCCTTCAGGCAGCGTATCGGCACTGCGACCGGTACCGCGCTGATCGTAAGTCACCACCCGATAATGAGGAGTGAGTGCCGCTAGCTGGGGTTGCCAAAAGCCCGCCACGCCACCCAGGCCGGACGACAGCACCAGCGTTGGCGCGTCGGCAGCGGTTAAACCATGAATCTCAAGGTGCATTACGCCTCCTGGGGACCGATGTGCGCGACGCTGGCAATTTCAATCAGTGCGTCTGGTTTAACCAATCCGCACTGAATGCAGAAGCGCGCAGGCTTGTCGCCGGGAAAATACTCGGCGTAAACCTGATTAATCGCGGCGTAGTTGCTCCAGTCGGTGAGGAATATAGAGTTGAAAGTGACATCACTCATCTTGCCACCGGCGGTCTCGATCACCTTTTTAATGGTTTCCAGCACGTGGCGGGTTTGTGCCGCTGCATCGCCGACGTGGACCACATTGTTACTGGCATCGAACGGTAGCGTACCTGACACGTAAACCACGCCATCGGCCAGCGTTCCCGGCACAAAGGGCGCAATCGGGGTGCCGCTACCGGCAGGGATAATCACACTTTTAGGCATCGTCGCAGTTCCTTATCGTTATGGTTTTGCAGGTGAGATTGGCCTTAAGCCTTCAGGGCTTCACAAAAGGTGTCTGTGTCACTGACCCAGCCAAAGAAGGTTTCGATGTTGAAAATCGCCGCCTGCTGAGCAAACGGCGGTCCAGCCTGATAAGTGGCGTCTTCCAGCACCACGCCAAAATATTCGAGGAAGAAGCCATCACGCAGCGTGGATTCGACACACACGTTGGTGGCTATACCGGTGAACACCAGATGGCGGATACCGCGGCTGCGCAGCATGCTGTCGAGTGGGGTATTGAAGAAGCCGCTGTAGCGCGGTTTGGGCAGCACGATGTCTCCTGCCTGTGGCACCAGTTCATCCACCAGCGCATAATCCCAGCCGCCTTTCGACAGCAGCGTGCCCTGTAACTCCGGGCGCTTACGCATGGTTTTCAGTGCATTCGACTTATGGAAGTTAGGCGAGCCAGCATCACCCGCTTCGATGTACTGGTCGTCCCAGCCGTTCTGGAACCAGATAATCTGCATGCCAGCGGCGCGTGCCGCGGTGACCGCCTGATGAATTTTGGCGATCACGGGTTTGGTGGCGGAGACATCAAAACCGGCAAGATCCAGATAACCCCCTTCGGTGGCATAGGCGTTTTGCATATCCACGACGATCAAGGCACTTTGCGCCGGCGGCAGTGCGATAGCTTCGGGCCGGGCGGGCAGGGTGATATTGGGCAAACTCGACGTATGGGCACAGGTTACGGTACTCATCAGGCAACCTCCTTCTGCGAAGTGATAACGTTTTGACGACACTGCATTAATGGCTGGATACGTTCGCCGAAATCTTCAATGCCTTGCAGGAAGTCATCAAAGGTCAGTAGTACGCCTTGAGCGCCATCGACCTCTGCCACTTCATCCAACATTCGTGCCACATTGGCGTATGAACCCACCAGGGTGCCCATATTGATGTTGACGGCTGAGGTGGGATCGGCCATCTGACGCACGTTGGTATCGCTACCCGATTTGGTGTCCTGCTGGCTTTGCGTGGTGAGCCAGGCAAGCGCTTCTTCATCGGCACCTGCTTTGTAATGCTCCCATTTGGCACGCGCGGCCTCGTCGCTTTCGGCGGCGATGATCATAAACAGCACGTAAGAGCCAACATCGCGCCCGGCGTGATCCGCTGCGGCTTTCATGCGGCTGGCGGTCGGGGCGAAAGCGGTGGGCGTGTTGACCCCTTTGCCGAAGCAGAAGTTGTAATCGGCATGCTGCGCGGAGAACGCCATACCGGCATCGCTCTGCCCGGCGCAGATCACCTTCATCGGTTTCTGCGGTTGCGGGCTGACGCGGCAGTCATTCATGGTGAAAAATTCACCCTTGAAGTCACTCTGACCGGTGCCCCATAAATCGCGCAGCACGGTGACGTACTCGGTGAGGTATTGGTAACGGCTGGAGAAGTACTCATCACCCGGCCACAATCCCATCTGTTCGTATTCGGGTTTCTGCCAGCCGGTGACCAGATTGACGCCGAAACGGCCATTGGAAATCGAATCGATGGTGGCGGCCATGCGCGCCACAATTGCTGGGGGCAGCGTCAGCGTGGCTGCCGTGGCATAGATCTCAATCCGTGAGGTCACCGCCGCGAGCCCCGCCATCAGCGTGAAGGATTCAAGGTTGTGATCCCAGAATTCGGTTTTACCTCCGAAGCCACGCAGTTTGATCATCGAGAGCGCAAAGTCGAAGTGATAATGCTCGGCCTTCAGCACAATCTCTTTATTGAGTTCAAAAGTCGGTTTGTACTGCGGCGCATGGGTGGAGATGAGCCAGCCATTGTTGCCAATCGGGATAAATACGCCAATTTTCATGTGAAACCTCTCTGCATTGAACGGGCATTGCTTTACGCGCTGCACTGCTTCCTGCACGCATCCTGCGAGCGGCGCTCAGTCACAGAATTGCAAAGCCTGTGCCACATTTTTAAATGCCTTATACAACAATGTGTTAAAAACCCTTAAAGGATGAAAGTAGAGCGGTTGGTCTAAATCAGACCGTTTGGTCAAAACTTTTTGCACGTTTTTCATGCGCACGGTGGTCAAAAAAGGTGCAGGGCGAGCGATTAGGCAGGAAAGAGGGGCTTTGTTATGATGCAGACAGGCAGGATTGAAGAGGTAACAGTGTGAAAAGCGATGAAAAACAACCGGGCCGACGTTCACGTGCCGTTGCCGCAAAACGGGCTGCGATACTGGAAGCGGCGTTAAGCTTCTTCTCGCAGTTCGGTATTCACGGTACCAGCCTCGATAAAGTGGCAGAGCGTGCCGATGTCTCCAAGACCAATTTGCTTTACTACTATCCCTCAAAAGAGGTGCTGTATATCGCGGTTCTGAAGGAGATCCTTGATGTATGGCTGGCACCACTGCGTGCACTGCGCCACGATCAGGACCCACTGACCGCCATTCGGAAATATATCCGTCTTAAGCTGGAGGTGTCGCGCGATCACCCGCAGGCCTCGCGCTTGTTCTGTCTCGAGATGCTACAAGGCGCTCCTTTACTCAAAGGTGAACTGGCCGGGGATTTAAAAGCGCTGGTGGATGAGAAGGCGGCGATCATCGAGCAGTGGATTGCAGAAGGGCGGTTAGCCGGTGTGCAACCTCAGCATCTGTTTTTCCTGTTGTGGGCCACCACGCAACACTACGCGGATTTTGCTTCGCAGGTTGAAGCGATCACCGGCCAGACCCTGAGTGACCCTGAATTTTTTGAGCAAACGCTGGAGAATGTTCAGCGCATGATTATTGAAGGGATCCGCGTGCGTTGATCCCGCTTTAGCCAGGAGAGTGCATGGATTCGCTATCACAACTGACGTTGGGCGCGGCGGTCACCGTTGCGGTAATGGGCAAGCGCGTGCCGTTATGGCAATCGGCGCTGGTGGGGGCGATTGCCGGCACCTTGCCCGATCTTGATGTGTTTATCGATCATGGCGATGCGATTCGCAATATGACGCTGCATCGAACTGAGAGCCATGCGCTGATATGGCTCACGTTAGTTGCGCCCCTGCTGGCCTGGCTGATCGCAGGTGCAACCCGCAGTCGCTCCCACTGGCGCGGTTGGTGTCTGGCAATTTGGCTGGCCCTGATTACGCATCCATTGCTCGATCTGACAACGGTGTACGGCACGCAACTGGGGTTGCCGTTTACCGATTTCCCCTACGCGATTGGCAGCATGTACATCATCGATCCGTTGTATACACTGCCATTGCTGATCACGCTGGGGGTGGCGTTATGGCGGCGTGATGGCGTAGGGCTGCGCTGGAATCAGGCGGGCTTGCTGATCAGTACGCTGTATCTCGGCTGGAGCATGGTGGTGCAGGGCGTGGCGACGCAGCATATCAATCGTGATTTGACCGATCAATCCATCAAGCCGCAGCAGGTGCTGGTGACGCCAACGGCGTTTAATACCCTGGTGTGGCGAACCGTGATTATGACCCCCGATCGTTACGGTGAAGCCTATTGGTCACTGCTGTCACCCGATCGTGCACTGGAAATTCATTGGCATCCGCGCAACCCGGAATTGTTCGATGCGTTTAAAGGCGACTGGTATGCCGAGCGAGTGGCGTGGTTCAGCCATGGTTTTTACGCCATGCGCCAGCAGGGTGAAGATACCTTGATTTCGGATTTAAGGATGGGGGAAGCGCCCAATTACACCTTCACCTTCAATCTGGGATCGGCACATGTTCCCGAACCGGCACCGGAAAGGGAGCCTTCGGTACGGCCTTCACTGGCGCAGGCATGGCATAAATTACGCGAAAGGTTATAAAAAAAGCCCCGAGCATTCGGGGCTTTTTTTCGGCAGGGCTATCAGGCTTTACGACGACGTAACAACCAGCCCATAGTGAGAATGACGAACCACAGCGGCGTGACCATCAACGCCTGGCGAGTATCATCTTGCAAGGTCAGCAGGACAATGACAAAGGCGAAGAACGCCATGCACACCCAGCACATCAGCTTGCCCAGCGGCATCTTGAACTTCGACTCAGCATGACGTTGTGGATGCTGTTTGCGGTAAGCCAGATAGCTGCACAGGATGATGGTCCAGACGAACATAAACAAAATCGCCGATACCGTTGTAACCATGGTGAATACCGTCATCACATCGGGAATCAGGTAAATCAGCGCCACGCCGCACAGCAGGCAGAAGCAGGAGAAAAACAGCCCGGTGGTGGGAACCGCGCGTGCCGACAGGCGGCCAAACGCTTTGTGTGCCACGCCTTGTTCTGACAGACCGTACAGCATACGGCTGGTGGAGAAAATGCCGCTGTTGGCGGATGATGCAGCAGAAGTCAGCACCACGAAGTTAACGATGCTGGCGGCGGCGGGTAATCCGATCAGCACAAACATCTCAACGAAGGGGCTGCGGTCTGGCATCACCTGATTCCACGGCGTCACCGCCATGATCACCAGCAACGCCAGAACGTAAAACATAATGATGCGCAACGGAATGGCGTTAATCGCGCGTGGCAACACCTTGTGCGGATCTTTGGTTTCTGCTGCGGCTGTTCCCACTAACTCAATGCCGACGAAGGCAAATACCGCAATCTGGAAGCCAGCAAAGAAGCCGCTCAATCCTTTCGGGAACATACCGCCATGATCCCAGATATTGCTCAGGGCCGCGGCGCTGCCGTTAGGTGAAGGATAATGCATGCTGACCAGCACGATGCCGGTCACGATCAGAGCAACAATCGCCACGATTTTAATAATCGCGAACCAGAACTCCATTTCGCCAAACAATTTCACCGTTGCGATATTGAGCGCCAGGAACACAAATATACACAGCAGCGCACTCATCCAGATGGAAAAGTCGGGGAACCAGAGTTGGAAATAGGCACTAATGGCCACGACATCAGCAATGCCCGTTACCACCCAACAGAACCAGTAAGTCCAGCCGGTAAAATATCCCGCCCATGGCCCGAGTAAGTCGGCAGCAAAATCGCTGAATGATTTATATTCAAGATTTGAGAGCAGCAATTCGCCCATAGCGCGCATGACGAAAAACAGCATAAAACCGATGATCATATAAACGAAAATGATCGAGGGGCCGGCCAGGCTGATAGTTTTACCTGAGCCCATAAACAACCCGGTGCCGATCGCGCCACCGATAGCAATCAGTTGGATATGGCGGTTATGCAGATTACGCTGGAGCTTATCGGGCTGTTCGGCCTCGATAAGCGCCTCTTTGGATTGATCAACCATAAATATATCTTTCCTGTTTTGATGTTGTGTCAGCTCTACTGGCTGTTAGATAACGTGCCGTTTGATAGGGCAAGTGGCATAAGATAGTGGAAAGGTTGCAACTCTCGGTAATTGTTTTTTTACAATTGTGACCTTTTACGGGGTTTCCTCTGTCAGTAAATATTTACATGGCATAATCCACGGTACATTTGCGTAAATCTTCAGCAATTAAGCCTTTTCTGCGTTATCTCCCCATTTTGCCACCTACACTTACGTCTTCTTTTTATGAGTAAACGTGAGGTGTGATGCGCGCATTATTAGCGATTGCTCTGTTGGCATTATGTGGCTGGTGGAGTTTGCCGTGGCTGAAAACGCATTTGCCGCCGCAGTGGAATCCGTTTACGCCGCTGTCGGTCACTGACCCACAAGGATGGATGATGCGCTACAAATTGCAGCGCCTGAGTCACGATCCTGCGGCCTGTATGGCGGTGATGCAGCGAGCCAGTCAGCAGGGATGGGTAGAATTTCGCGCGGTGCCAGCACTGAAAGGTGATTGCCCTATTGAACAACCTTTGCGCGTGAGTGGTTTTGGTGAAGTGACATTGAGCAGCAGCTTTCTTGCCAGTTGCCCCATGGCAGTGAGCAGCACAATCTATGTCGTCAACAGCACTCACGCCTTGCAGCAGGCAGGTATCAACAGCCCGATTCGGCACATCAGCCACGTCGGCAGTTACGCCTGTCGAAATATCTATCATCGCCAGCAGGGGCGTTTAAGCGAGCATGCAACAGCAGATGCATGGGATGTGACAGGGTTTCAGCTTGCCGATGGACGCTGGCTGCAGGTGGCAAAAAACTGGCATCAACCTGAGGATGCGGCTGCAGGGCTCCGCGCTTTATGGCAAAACGGCTGTGCGACCTTTGGCAATGCGTTAGGACCGGATTACAACGCCGCGCATGCCGGACATTTTCACCTGGGCATGCGCGGCGCCGGATACTGTCGTTAGTTAGACGGCGGGGTTAAGCCCTCGTTTTATCAGGAAATGATTAGCGGGCCAGGAGAATAGAAAACCGATGATCATGGCCAGTTGTAACATAAACCAGAAAGCGACCAGCAACGGATTGATTTGCTGGTTGAGAACAAATTTTAGTGCCAGTGCCATAAAGATAAAAATACCTAATTGATAAATCAGCAGGGGGAATGTTTCGGTTTTAAATGCTAATAATAACGCCCGGCCAAATGAACGTTTTTCACGTTGGCGAATCGCCAGGAACTGGAAAAATAAACCCACCACCAGAGAAACTATCAAGCAAATAATTGCCTGCATCCAAAGCGTTGGCATAATGGCGAACTGATTTAGCAAGGTGATTATTGGTAGGGTCATTATGTCGCCAAATATACAGGCCGCAGCAGATAATGAGGTGGAAATAAATATTGTTTGCCAGCTGGCATTACTCTGAATTTTTTGTGGAACCAGCAGCGCAAGTTTTACCTGACGTGAAGGTTTACGGCCCAGATACCACCAGGCTAACCATCCGATGAACGGCATATAGAGGCCGGTCAGCGGCCAGATGATATTCATGATGGCCACCGGATGCGGGTGACGGAAAAGATCTTTTAAGATCATCAGCGCTGTACAACCGCCCAGTACAAGGAAAGGTAATGCCAGTTGGTTCATCATAGTCAGCCCCGTTATGATGCTCGAATACGCATGACAATGCGCCAGTATGCATGAGGGCGCAACGTCTTCCCCTGAAAAGTCCACAGCGTCATCACCCGTACATCCTCTAAGCGTAGCTGGAAAAGAGGGTGACGGAAATCACGTTATACCGCTCACCACAGAAATCACTGGGATTAAGAATGAGCCGAATAGGCGTCGTCCCACAAATACCGCTATTACCCTCAGTAATCGCTTTCAAAGTGAGTGATTTTGGTTAATGACGATGCTAAAAATTTATCAATCTAATGATGATTTTCGATGAATAGGGTGATTGAAACTCCTTCGGAAAAATCCTATTCTAATCAGGAAAGAGGATTAAAGTTGTGAAGCTGTTGGCAAAATGTATCTGCTTTCAGTTCCCCATAATGGTAACGCATTGACAACAGGATGGTTATGATTGTTACCCCGTGGGCTGCTCTCATTTCAATCAATATTTTTTCTCTAGTTAATTTATTTTTTGTGTTAATCAGAACGAATAACAAGTTAAAGCGTGAAACAACGCTGAGGCAATAATGACGACCGATAATTATTTCGTCTGGCGTGGCAAAACTGAAAATGAATTTCAGGCGCTGACGGAAGTGATTCAAGTAAAAACGCTATTACAAAAACACATTGAAGCGATGGGTTTTGATTCATTCGCTTTCCTGGTTCAACATCCCGTGCCTTTTACCCGGCCGCGCGTGTTTTTGTTCAGTACTTACCCGGAAAGCTGGGTTAAGCGCTATGAAAGCGAAAATTATTATGCTGTCGATCCGGTGCTGTTACTTTGTCAGCGGCCGGGACGAGGCGTGGAATGGACACGGGATTTATTTACCGGTGCCGGTAATTTATGGGCTGAAGCGAATGCGGCAGGGCTTAACAGCGGCTTTTCTTGTTCGGCAATGGCGCCAAATCGTGCCATTGGTATATTATCTATAGCATCATCGCTTCACAGTCAGACTCAACACTTACGCGTTCAGCTAGAGGTGAAACTGCACCTACTGGCGGAACTGAGTTTGCGCGTGCTTGAGCGGCTAAATGATAGTTCAATGGCGGTTTTATCTAATGATTTTAGCCAACGCGAACTGGAAATTTTGAAATGGACGGCAGAAGGAAAAACTTCTGCGGAAATTTCACTGATTTTAGCGATTTCAGAACATACGGTGAATTTTCACCAAAAGAATATGCAAAAGCGTTTTAATGTTTCCAATAAAACGCAGATTGCGTGTTATGCGGCGGCAATTGGCCTGATATAGCAAAAAGGCAACTACTAATTTTAGTAGTTCCCACTCTTTAGTCAGTTGTCTACCCTGCGCCGGAACTTTGCCAGGCTGGCGCAAAGAAATCATTGCAAACATGGGGATGTCAGGGGCGCATGATGAAAGTAATTCAAACACAGCTTAAGGATATGCCGTCCTCTCTGTTGGCAGAATTAGGAACGTATCGCTATAGCGTTTTTGCGCGGGGTGAAGGTTGGTCTATCCCGCCGCGCTTAAGTACGCCTGGACAGGAGTATGATCGCTTTGATCGCTCCGATGTCACCTGGATGATCGCCTGGAATGCGCGCCAGGGGATCTGCGGCTGTGCACGTTTGTTGCCCTGGCATGAACCCGAAGTGCCTGAAGGCATGGTGCTGCCGTTCGATCAGGAAAAAGTCTGGGAAATGTCACGCTTTTCGGCACGCCTTGAGGTGGATGCAGAACTGCCACTGACGATTTTGTGGCATGCGGTGCAGTTGGCGGAACTCAGCGGTATGGAGTACCTGATCAGCTCAGCAACGCCGATGCTGGAAAAAATGTTTGAGCAGCACCATGTCGTGTACGAACCTTTATCACCTGGTTTGATTCAATCTGAGGATAATCTGTTTGCCATTCGTATTCCGGTTCATCAGCCGGCACTGGCGGACAAGTATCGCGGCACACGCCGGTTTAGTCCGGAAGAGGTGCTGCCGTCACTGGGTGTTTCAGTGAACTGGCAGTCGCACAGTTGATCACCCCGCGCATCGCGCGGGGCTTCACCGCTTACTGACGGTAGGCGGTTTTAATCTGACGAATGGTGTTGCTGAACACCTCCGCCTGCGGCTTATCCGCTAACGCGCTTTGCACATAGCGCTCCATGTTAATAATAACCTTACCGGCATCCGCCTGGCCCATTCCTTTCAGAATCAGCGTCACCATCATTTTCAGGCAAGCCACTTCGTCGGCCAGTGCCTGGGTATCCCGCGATGTTGAAAAGTCTTCATCACTCATCTTTGACTCCTTGGTGGTGTTACTGAATGTAGACACAATATTTGTGTGTAAAAAACAGAGTATATCATATGGTTGAATGAGGAATTTATCCCAGGCGAAGCGGTGGAGATTAAACCAACATTAAATGGATGTTTGCGTTATTAATAGGCAGGGAAAATCAGGCGTTGAAGTTATTTTTATTTTACAAAGCCCAGCGGTCAATGAAAAGAGCATAAATTATAACATAATGATATTAGTCACAATTTCACATTTTAATTCTTGCATGCTAGTGCGTTTTACTCAAAAGATATCTGGGAATGAGCTCAATTTGATATGTATCATTTCATTTGGGATTTATCTGCGTAACCAGATGTTTTTTCCCCGGCAAACCCGGTAAGATGACCCTCCTGAAATATATTTTTCCCCTCACTAACCTGCGGAGTACGTCCCGTTGATCAGTCTGCTTCTTGTTGATGACCATGAACTGGTACGCGCCGGTATTCGCCGCATACTGGAAGATATGAAGGGATTGGTAATTGCCGGGGAAGTGGCTTGTGGTGAAGATGCGGTGAAATGGTGCCGCAGCAATCCGGTGGACGTGGTGCTGATGGACATGAATATGCCGGGCATCGGCGGTCTGGAAGCCACGCGAAAAATTGTGCGCTTCAATCCTGACATCCGCATTATTATGCTGACCATCCATACCGAAAATCCGCTGCCGGCAAAAGTGATGCAAGCCGGTGCGGCGGGTTATCTGAGCAAAGGTGCGGCCCCGCAGGAAGTGGTGAGTGCGATTCGTTCAGTGCATTCAGGTCAGCGCTATATCGCATCAGATATTGCGCAGCAAATGGCGCTTAGCCAAATCGAGCCGCAAAAAGCCGAATCGCCCTTTAGCTGTTTGTCGGAAAGGGAATTGCAGATTATGCTGATGATCACCCGAGGGCAAAAGGTGACGGAAATTTCCGAGCAGCTTAATCTCAGCCCGAAAACCGTTAACAGTTACCGTTATCGCATGTTCAGTAAGTTGAACATCAGTGGCGACGTAGAGTTAACGCATCTGGCCATTCGACATGGTCTCTATAATGCGGAGCCGTTAATCAGTAGTGAGTGACGTTTTCAATTCCAAAGCCTTTCTGAGCACCGTGACCAGTCAGCCCGGCGTCTACCGCATGTATGACGCGACAGGCACGGTGATCTATGTCGGTAAAGCGAAAGACCTCAAAAAGCGCCTGACCAGTTATTTCCGCACTCAGGTAGGCAGTCGAAAAACCGAAGTCCTGGTCAGTAACATCCAAAACATCGACGTGACGGTGACGCATACCGAAACCGAAGCTTTGCTGCTTGAACACAATTACATCAAGCTTTATCAGCCTCGCTATAACGTGCTGCTGCGTGATGATAAATCCTATCCCTATATATTCCTGAGTGCAGACGCGCATCCGCGACTGGCGATGCATCGTGGTGCTAAACACGCGAAAGGGGAATATTTTGGGCCTTTCCCTAATGGCTATGCGGTGCGTGAAACCCTGGCGCTGTTGCAGAAAGTGTTCCCGATTCGACAGTGTGAAAACAGTGTTTATCGCAACCGCTCTCGCCCCTGTTTGCAATATCAGATTGGCCGTTGCCTTGGGCCATGCGTAGCGGGGTTGGTCAGCGAAGATGAGTATGCGCAGCAAACGGACTACGTGCGGCTGTTTCTTGCCGGTAAAGATGATCAAGTAATCAACCAACTGGTCAAACGCATGGAAGAGGCCAGCTATGGATTGCGCTTCGAAGAAGCGGCGCGTCTGCGCGATCAGATTCAGGCGGTACGACGCGTCACCGAGAAGCAGTTTGTCTCCAATCAGGGGGATGACCTTGATGTGATGGGGGTGGCATTCGACGCCGGTATGGCTTGCCTGCACGTGCTGTTTATTCGGCAGGGCAAAGTGCTGGGCAGCCGCAGTTACTTCCCGAAAGTGCCAGCCGATACCGATCTCACCGAAGTGGTGCAAACCTTTGTCGGCCAGTTTTATCTGCAGGGCAGCGAAGCACGCACTTTGCCAGCTGATATTCTGCTGGATTTTAGCCTGCCTGAACGCGAGTTGCTGGCCGATTCTTTGAGTGAATTGGCCGGCCGCAAGGTCAATATTCAAAGTAAACCGCGCGGCGATCGGGCGCGCTACCTTAAACTGGCGCGCACCAACGCTGCCACCGCGTTGACCACGAAACTGTCTCAGCACTCCACTATTCAGCAGCGACTGGCGGCGCTGGCAGTCTTTCTCGAACTCGACAGCATCAAGCGCATGGAATGTTTCGACATCAGTCACACCATGGGTGAGCAGACGATAGCTTCGTGTGTGGTCTTTAACCGCGATGGACCGCTGCGTTCAGATTACCGCCGCTATAACATTGAAGGCATCACGCCTGGCGATGATTACGCCGCGATGAACCAGGTATTACGTCGTCGTTATGGTAAAGCGCTGGAAGAGGACAAAATCCCTGATGTCATCATCATCGATGGCGGTAAAGGCCAGCTGGCGCAGGCGAAACAAGTGTTTGCAGAGCTGGATGTGCCATGGGATAAAGATCGTCCCATTTTGCTGGGCGTGGCAAAAGGCACTGACCGTAAAGCGGGTCTGGAAACGTTGTTCTTTGAAGCGGAAGGTGAGGGGGTTTCGTTGCCGCCAGACTCGCCTGCACTGCATGTGATTCAACATATTCGTGATGACTCTCACAATCATGCAATTTCGGGGCACCGGAAAAAACGTGCGAAAGTGAAGAACACCAGTGCACTAGAAAGCATTGAAGGGGTCGGGCCAAAACGGCGCCAACAGCTGCTTAAGTACATGGGGGGCCTGCAACCCCTGATGAATGCCAGCGTGGATGAGATTGCTAAAGTGCCGGGGATTTCCTTCGCGCTGGCGGAAAAAATCTACTACTCGCTGAAACACTAGCATTGAAACAGGGGGGGCAATGTAGGAACATACGTTAAATTCTACTCACACCAGACAGTTACTGGCATATGCAATTTAACATTCCGACGTGTCTTACCCTGTTTCGAGTTGTACTGATTCCATTCTTTGTGCTGGCATTTTATCTGCCTTTTCAATGGGCACCTTTTGCCACTGCATTGATCTTTGTGGTTGCCGCCGTGACTGACTGGTTTGATGGTTTTCTTGCCCGCCGCTGGAAGCAAACCACGCGTTTTGGCGCTTTCCTCGATCCTGTAGCTGACAAAGTGATGGTGGCCATTGCGTTGGTACTGGTTGCCGAGTATTTCCACGCCTGGTGGATTACCTTACCGGCAGCGACCATGATTGCGCGCGAAATTATCATCTCAGCCTTACGTGAGTGGATGGCGGAGATTGGTAAGCGCAGCAGCGTAGCGGTTTCCTGGATTGGCAAAGTGAAAACCACGGCGCAGATGTTCTCTCTGTTCGCCTTGCTGTGGCGTCCAGACGCTACGGTGGTGGGGGTGGGTGTCGTAGCACTGTATATCGCCGCGGTGCTGACCTTCTGGTCAATGTTCCAGTATTTGAGCGCCGCACGCGGTGATTTGCTCGATAGCTGATCGATGCGATTTAAAAAGCAGCAAACGGACGCACTGTGTGGATAATTCTATTGACTCATTGCGTCAGATAAGTAGAATGCATCGCATCGAACGGCAGCGAGTCTGCAAGAAGCTGAATAAAATCAGCGAGTTCGGTGAATTAAAGAATCAAGTATTTCAGTTTTCAGCAAGGCGGCGACTGAACGAACCACAGAAAGCTTACTTCAGTAAGTGACCTGTGTGAATGAAGGAAGCTAACGCAGCAGTAAAGTGAAAGACGAAGATTATGCGGGAATAGCTCAGTTGGTAGAGCACGACCTTGCCAAGGTCGGGGTCGCGAGTTCGAGTCTCGTTTCCCGCTCCAAATTTAGTCGTCTGTTGCTGACAGATGGCACATCAGAATAAAGGCGCGTTGGCAGAGTGGCCATGCAACGGATTGCAAATCCGTCTACCTCGGTTCGACTCCGGGACGCGCCTCCAATTTACACCCTGCCCGGGTGGTGAAATCGGTAGACACAAGGGATTTAAAATCCCTCGGCTTATGGCTGTGCGGGTTCAAGTCCCGCCCCGGGTACCATATTTAGTAGTCGCTTAAAACCTAATAAAATCAAAGCAATATGCAGTAATGTCGTGACCGCCCAAGGGCGGTTTTTTTGTGTCTTCAGTTCTCTTCATAATATGACTTCATAATATCAAACGCTCTTTTTCTGCCCACCGACAATCGGAACGACAACGATCTTGCGGTCGTATGCTGCGGTTTGTTCGACGTTCTTATGCCCGGTGATGGCTCTCTTCTCATAAAGATCACCCTCAAGGTCTGATACCCCTTTTGCTTTCAGATCGTGGAAGGTGAAATCAAAAAGCAGTTCTGGAAATTTAATGCGAGCCTCTTCACGGGCTGCGCTCCAACGACTGTTAAAACCATCGCGCGTATAGCCTGAACCGTTCGGCTGGTGGATGATGAATATACTGCTCATGCCTGGCTTTAGGTTTAGCTCTACTGCCATGCTGATTACAGTAGTCAGGCGAGGGGACCAGCCCTTAATTTGCGCTACGCTTGTTTTGCTCTGTTTAATCAAAATCCCTTCTTCCATGATTTGGCTCTTTTTCATGGAAAGAACATCTGCTTGTCTGGCACAGCATAAATACGCCAACTCCATTGCCACCTTCACAATATCTGGCGCACACGAATATAGCGCCTGATATTCCGCATCTGTGACGTAGCGGTCGCGAGAATCCTCTTTGAACTTCTTAACGCCCTTTGAAGGATTACCCTTCACCATGCCGCGCTCATATACCCAGCGATACATACGGGAAATAAACGCTTTCTCACGTTTAGCCGATTACATGGAAATATGTCAGGCCATCTGCGCTTACGCGGAGCGGGCTGCAGAGAAGTTACGCGAAGAACGCCAGTTCTGCTGTCAGGTAGCGGTTTTTGTTCGCACCAGTCTGCACGCTGTTAATGGAATTTATTATGGCAACCAGGCTATGGGCAATTTACAAACGCCATCAAACGACAACCGAGACATTATCCGGTTGGCTATGGAGATGCTGGGTCGTATCTGGCTCGATAACCGACGTTATATGAAAGCAGGGGTAATGCTGGGTGATTTTTTCAGTCAGGGCGTCTCCTAACTCAATCTCTTTGACGAACACAAACCACAGGCCAATAGCGAGGCGCTGATGCGCGTTGTAGACGGCCTCAATCAAAGCGGGAAGGGAAAACTATGGTTCGCAGGACAGGGCACTCAGAAAGCGTGGGCAATGAAGCGGGAAAGGTTGTCGCTGGCATATACCACTCGAATTTCGAACCTGTGAGTGGCGAGATGACACTGCCGGTGCAGAAGGTGCTTGCGACCAGCACGACCTGTTACCTTGTGGAATGGAAGGGGCGCAGCTGCATCGTTGATGAGAAACGGCGGCCAAAGAATGGTGATGCTGTCCTGCCGGATTTGTCAGGCATTTACGGATGGGGGCACACCTATATGCATCCGCGTCGAATCATCACCGATGAAGGCCAGACTCTGGAAGATGATTTGCCAGGGGATGTGGCAGTGATTGGTGTGGTGACACATGAAGTCACTGCGATACATGAGCAGGATGGCTCGCCGATTTGATGCTTTCAAAAAAGCCCGGAGCAATGGGTTCCGGGCGGCAAAAGTTTTGCCTGTAATTGATGGCGTCCCATTGGGAAACGGGAACCGATTGAGAATAGTATTACCCTTAGAAATAGCCAGCGCACGCTTAAAAAAAAGCACAGGATGCCCTTGAGTTCAGCCTGTGCGGAGAGTTCAGCGTAATCTTTTATAGTTTTTCTTGGCCTGCCGTGATGGGTCGAATCATCACAGCATGGGACTCCAGTGTGCTTGCATCAGAAACACAACTACTACTAGCAAAACCGTAGTGATACCTGGCAGCAAAAGATAACGCATTCTCGCCTCCACGTTTTCGACAGTACCACTTCAAATCTAGTCTATTTACGCAAAAAAGCCCGCGCTGCGAGTGAGATGAAGCGCGGGCAATCTTTTGGGGAAACTATCGTACCTTCTGGTTTCATGCATCATGCGCTTTGCCACAGATAAAGATGTGATCAATACCGCTTAGGCACAAAAAAACCCGCACAAAGGCGGGTAAAAATTCGTTCAATGGGAAATTCTCTTTCGTAAAACATCACGTTTGCTGTGTGTATCACGTCGCTATAATAGCAACAATTGAGGTGTTGATCACAAAACGATCGATGATAAGAATTTACTGAGGGGAGTAGCGAATTTCGTTCTGTTTCGATAGTGATGATTTCACAACATAAAAAAGCCCGGTAGTGTTGGCGTCCGGGCTGCACAATGGGTGCGAATCATGATCAATCAGAGTTTGTCGATAGTACAGGGAAGTAGAAGCGACATTCTGATCATAGGATGGCATTAAGTAAAAGCTAGCGAAGCGGCGGATATAATTTTCAGAATAAAATCGTTGGGAAATCGTGAGAATGAAGGATTTATTAAGGGGGGAATGCTGGAGATGGAAAAGGATGTAAGGCTGGCGGCTGAAAGGAAAAATAAAAAGCCCGGATGAGTCCAATCAGCCGGGCCAGGCACAATACTGTGCCTAACATTTCCAATGAGCTAGTGGTCAACATCACAGGGAATCGAAGTGACAATTTGATGATAGGCGGACTTTAAACAAACGCTAGCGAAGCGGCAGTTAGGGCCGGAAAAGCTTCATAATATCAGGACAACAATGCTCGCAAGCCGTTATTAGATGGAGTGTGCTTACTGAGCTTATTTATGAAAATATTGTTCAAGACGATGTTATCAATAACAAAAGCGACTGATTTAAAATCCCTCGGCTTATGGCTGTGCGGGTTCAAGTCCCGCCCCGGGTACCATGTTTAGTAGTCGCTAAAACCAAATAAAATCAAAGCAATATGCAGTAATGTCGTGACCGCCCAAGGGCGGTTTTTTTGTGCCTGCGATATTACTTCATAATATCAATTCCTAATATCTAACCTCGATATCAACTGCACGTTACAATTGCTCACCTGCTCACCTGCTCACCTGCTCACCTGCTCACCTGCTCACCTGCTCACCTGCTCACCTGCTCACCTGCTCACCTGCTCACCTGCTCACCTGCTCATCTGCTTTGGGCGCGATAAGTCTCAAGCTTGCGGTTGCCCTACAGGACCTTTACTCATCGGGCCGCCCGGAACAGGCTGCTCTGTGGGCACATTTGGACGACCATCAGGCCCAATTGGCCTGTCGGATTGCTGGCAACCCATCAGCGAGACCAGACAAGTGATAATCAGCATTCCACCGAATAAACTCTTCATTAATCACGTCCTTTATTTGGGCAACCGAGCGTTGCTTCCTAAGCGTAGTCGATATATCGCTGACGAAAGCCCATAAAAAAGCTGCCATCTCGTTGGAGATGGCAGCTGAGAGAAAAATCAATCTGGACGAAGTGACTCAAACTCACTTCACTGAAATCATCACCCCAAATTGCCGCTCAGGCGATCGCGGAAATCGCTACTGCGGTTATCCAGCCCGATGACGGTGACTGTCGCACCGTGACGTTGATAGCGGTATTCAATGGCATCCAGGGCCGCGACGCTGGATGCATCCCAGATTTGTGCATGCGTCAGGTCAATGGTGACAACTTTTGGATCGTGTCCGTAATCGAAATGTTCGAACAAATCATTGCTGCTGCCAAAGAACAGCGGGCCGCGTACCGTGTAATAGACCTGTTCACCGTCATCGCTTAACTTGCGTTCAGCATGGATAACATGGGCAATACGACGTGCAAACAGCATCATGGCGAGGATCACGCCAATTAACACGCCGAGCGCCAGGTTGCCTGTCCAAACGGTGACCACGACCGTCAGGGCCATCACCGAGGTTTCTGACCACGGCATACGTTTTAGCGTGGCGGGTTGCAGGCTGTGCCAGTTAACGGTTTTCACCGCGACCACCATCATGATTGCCGCGAGGACCACCATAGGAATCTGCGCCATGATCTGACTCAGTCCGGTGACCAGCAGCAGCAGCACAATACCTGCCGCAACGGTTGAGATGCGCGTGCGTGCTTTGCCCAGCTCAACGTTAACAATGGTTTGACCGATCATGGCACAGCCAGCTATGCCGCCATAAAAACCGGCCAAAATATTACCGACGCCCAGTGCCCAGGACTCGCGGCGCTTACCCGAAGGTGTGTCGGTGATATCGTCCACCAGCTTGGCGGTGAGCAGAGATTCCATCAAACCCACGAAGGCGATACTCAAAGCGGTAGGCCAGACAATCAGCAACGTCTGTAAATTAAACGGCACCAGCAGCGTGGTGAATCCTGGCAAGCCTGAACTCATTGGCCCTTCATCGCCGACGTTAGGCACGCGATAACCCAGCAACAACGCCACCCCGGTGACGACGACAATGGCGACCAGCGGTGACGGGACGCTTTTCAGGATTTTGGGTAACAGCAGCACAATCGCCAGAGCCACGGCAAACAGCACCCACACTAATCCCGATTGCCCCCAGACGTGGGGAACCTGCGCGAAGAAAATCAGAATGCCCAACGCATTCACAAAGCCCAGCATCACTGAACGCGGAATGTAGCGCATCATGCGGGACAGCCCGGCAAGACCAAAAATAATCTGAATAATACCGCCGAGGATTACCGCAGGAAGAATGTATTCAACCCCATGCGCGTGCACCATCGGTCCAATCACCAGTGCCACCGATCCCGCTGCAGCCGTGACCATGGCCGGGCGTCCACCTAAAATCGACAAGGTCAGACACAGCACCACCGAGGCGACCAGACTCACTTTGGGATCGACACCCGCTATAACAGAGAAGGAGATCACTTCTGGGATCAGTGCCAGAGCGGTAATCACCCCAGCCAGACACTCACGGGTAAGCAGCGCAGGCGAGCGTAAAACGCTGCCCACGGTAATATCGTTCGCCGCAGGGGCGTGTTCTGTAGATGGGCTCATAAATGTGCAGGCTCTTTTATTATTTTGCGCATACCGTCACGGCATGGCAGCAACCAGTTGGACACTAAACGCGGATGATGTTAGCGGGCATTGAGGGATGAAGCTAGCGGGAGAGCGAAGAAGAGAGTGATTCCGTCCCTGGAATCCGGTATTACACCGAGAGATCGTCAGGCGTTTTGTTAACCACCAGTTCGAGAAGATGACGATAAATATCCAGTTGGATCACATCACTTTCCATCTCAAGGCGATTAATCAGCGAAGCGATGATGGCTTTATTGGTGACCGGCATGCCGGCTTGCAGGATTTCAGCGATGATCTGCCCGAAAACTTCCATCTCGGTGCTGTCGCTGTTACCGGCGAGTTTAAAATAGTCAGCGATAGCGTCACTGCTGGTGGCGGCGTTTTGCATGTATGAAGCCCTTCAGATCGGTCTGATGGCAACCTGGCCTTCAGTTCCATGATGAAAAAACTTACGCGCGGACAGGCGCGTAAGACCCAAACTCATCAACCAACGCAAAAAAGACACCTCTGAAGGTGGAAATCCAAAAACACCTTCAGAGGCGACGCAAAGTGCATCATTCGTTACGGAGCCAGTCGCTGGCTCACGGGAAGTAAACTTATACAATGAAGCTTAACTTGTACAATGATATTTTTAAGGAATTTGTGCTTATTGTTTTTTATCAATTAGTTGATAAATTTGACTGACGGGAAACTTATACAAAATAGCTGTACAGGAATAGGCTTTAACGCAGACTGTATCAGTTTGAGAACAAAGTGGAAGGGCTAAGGCGCGCGAACTACAGTGCTAATGTAAGCAAACTTTTCATCAGGCTGACACTTTGTTTATAATAACGCACTTGTCTAGTTAGGTATCTAATCATTAGGCTACTACGTTTTGACTGACTATCCGCAACCTTTTTCGCGTTTATTACATCTTACGGCACATGCATGGCGGCTGGCGGTCGATCGTCGCCTGAAAGAGAGTGGCTTAAGTATGAGCAGCTGGATGGCCATCGCGACAGTGGCCACGGCCACGGAGCCGCCGACCCAGAAAGCGCTGGCGCAACTGTTGGGATTAGAAGAAGCAAGCGTGGTGCCACTGGTCGATCGACTGGTTAAACAGCAGTTACTGGCGCGCGTTCAGCCGAAAGAGGACCGCCGTAAACGCTTGCTGGTGTTGACTGAGCAGGGCAGCGTGGCGTTTGCCGAAGTGAAAACCCAGGCAGACAGCTTGCGCGCGCAGTTGCTGGCAGACATCGATCCTGACGCGCTGGCGGTGACCGAGAAGGTGCTGCAACAGCTGCTGGCTCGATTGGGAAGTATCTAATCGTGGCAAAACGCAATCCTTATGCACAACGTGAATGGCTGCCTCATGAAAAACCGATGCTGCCGGGTTCACCTTCCACCCCAATCCACTCGCCCTCAAAGCGCGTGGCGTTTGGCATTATCGGACTGCTGATCTCCATCACCGGCGCGCTCAGTAATGCGCTGGTGACAGCCAATCTCACCAATCTTCAGGGCACCTTTGGCGCTTACAGCAATGAGATTGCCTGGCTGCCGGCTGTTTACGTGATGGGCAACATTTCCATCAACCTGCTGCTGGTTAAATTTCGTCAGCAGTTTGGCCTGCGGCTGTTCACCGAAGCTTTTCTCGTGCTTTACGTGATCGTGGCGTTCTTCCATATCCTGGCCAACGATCTCAGTTCCGCCATTATTGTGCGCACCGCTCACGGGATGGTGGGCGCGGCGCTTAGCTCGCTTGGCATCTATTACCAAATTCAGGCCTGGCCGGCGAAACACCGACTCAAAGCCCTGGTGATCGGCATTACCGCATCCCAGCTGGCGATCCCGCTCGCCCGTTTGTTCTCTACCGAATTGCTCCAGCTGGAAGAGTGGCGCGGTCTTTATCTGTTTGAGTTAGGGTTGGCGATGATAGCGCTCGGTTGTGTTCTGGTGGTGAAGTTGCCGCCGGGCGACCGTATCAAGGCCTTTGAGAAGATGGATTTTGTCACCTTTATCCTGCTGGCACCCGGCATGGCACTGCTTTGCGGCGTGCTATCGCTGGGCCGCATCGAGTGGTGGTTTACCACGCCGTGGTTAGGTATTTCATTAGCCATTTCGTTGGTGCTGATTGTTGCGGCAGTGGTGGTGGAACATAACCGCGCGAATCCACTGATTAACACCCGATGGCTCAGCAACGGCATGATTGTGCGACTGGGCATTGTCATGATCATGATGCGTATTGTGTTGGCCGAGCAAAACACCGGCGCGGTGGGCTTCCTGCAACAGCTTGGGCTGCTGAATGACCAGATGCGTGGCTTGGCTTTAGCGATTATCGCTGGGGTGATTTTTGGCATGATCGCCAGTGCATTGACCATCAAACCGACGCATCTCAGTTGGCCGATCGTCACTTCGCTGGTGGTGATGATCATTGCCTCGTACATGGATGCACAATCCAGCCCAGTGACACGTGGCAACAACTTGTATGTCAGTCAGTTTTTACTCGGTTTTAGCAGCGCGTTCTTCCTCGCACCCGCGATGCTGTTAGGGATTGGCGGTGTGGTGACGCAGCCGAAAAATCTGGTGAGTTTTGTGGTGCTGTTTGGCATGAGCCAAAATCTGGGCGGGCTAATTGGCTCGGCGATTCTCGGCACCTTCCAGACGTGGCGGGAGAAGTACCACTCCAGCCTGCTGGGCGATCAGCTGTCACAGCTTGATCCCAATGTCACCGAGCGCCTCAGCCAATACAGTTCGCTATTTAGCAGCCAGTTGCCCGACAACTTCCTGCTCAGTGCGCAAAGCAGCAGCCAGCTACAAGCCGTGGCCACACTACAGGCTAACGTGCTGGCCTACAACGACACCTATTTATTGACTGCCGCGATGGCGCTGATCACCCTGATGTGGGTGCTGTGGCGATTGACGCGGCTGCGTTATATCAACTGGCGTCAGGCACGCCATAATTTGACAGAACAGCGTCAGCAAGCTTCAAACCCGACGGAGAATTCATGAGCCAACAGGACGATATTCAGGCTGCGGAGCGCGAACGCGCCAACCGCCGACGCATTCTTTCCATCGCTTTCGGCAGCGGCATTGTGATTGTTGGCGTATTGGTGATTTTATACGCCTGGCAGCTGTGGCCGTTTACCAGCACGATTCAGTCAACGGAGAATGCCTATGTGCGCGGGCAGGTCACCTTTATCAGCCCGCAGGTCAGCGGCTATCTGACCGACGTCAATGTGGTGGATTTACAACCGGTCACCAAAGGGCAGTTACTGATGACCATTGACGATCGGATCTATCGCCAGCGCGTGCATCAGGCGCAAGCGCAGCTGGATATGAAAATCGCTGCGCAAAACAATAACCAACAGCAGCGCCGCAGTGCGGAAGCCAATATTCTCAGCAATAAAGCTGCGCTGGAGAATGCCAAAGCCCAGGCGCTGAAAAGCAGTCTTGACCTGAAACGTGTAGAAAATCTGGCGGCCGATGGGTCGCTCTCCGTGCGTGAACGTGACGCGGCGCGTGCCGCTAACGCGCAGGCACAAGCGCAACTTCGCCAGGCAGATGCGCAGGTTGCGGTATCGCAGCAGAGTTTACAAACGGTCATCGTGAATCGCGGTTCCCTGGAAGGTGATGTAGCCAGTGCCAAAGCCGCACTGGAACTGGCCAATATCGATCTGGCCAATACGCGGATTATTGCGCCCGACAGCGGACAGCTGGGACAATTGTCGGTGCGTAAAGGGACCTATGTCACGGCGGGTACGCGCCTGACGTCAGTGGTGCCGGATAACAAATGGGTGATCGCCAATCTGAAAGAGACACAGCTGGCACGTGTGCGCCCAGGATTACCCGTGACGATTCGGGTTGATGCGCTGGACGGCAAGCGCTTTGACGGCCGGGTTGAATTTATTTCCCCCGCCGCCGGTTCAGAATTCAGTGCCATTTCACCAGACAATGCCACCGGTAACTTTGTGAAGATCGCACAGCGTATTCCGGTACGTATTCAAATCCTCGGCGATACCGAAGGATTGCGTCCCGGCATGTCGGTTGAAGTCAATATTGATACCGCAGCAGAGCCGCACAAGGATGCGCCATGAAGCGGTTAATCCTTGCCTCGCTGATGGCGTTGATGGTCAGCGGCTGCGCGACCGAAGTGGAAAAGGCCCCGACATCTTTACCGATCCCGGACAGCTGGCGCCAACAGGTTGGCCCATCGGCAGCTCCCGAAGCACAGTGGTGGCAACGCTTTGGCGACGATAACCTTAACCGCTTAGTGAACCAGGCGTTGCAGCATAACAGCGATATCCTGATTGCCCGTTCACGGGTCGATCAGTACCGCGCGCAATTGCGTGCTGCGCAGGGGGATAATTTCCCCACGCTATCCGCCGGGGTTGCCGCCACGCATCAGCGCGCATTGTCGGCGGTGACCGGGCAGCCGTATGAGAATGCCGTCTTCCAGGGACTGCTGCAGGCAAACTATGACGTGGATCTCTGGGGCAGTCGCAGCAACAGCATTCTTGCCTCGCAAGCGTCTCTGGATGCCCAGCGTGCTGCAGCCTCAGCGGCTGAATTAACGGTTGCCAGTTCGGTGGCCTCCGGTTACCTCAGTTTGTGCGCGCTGGACGAACAATTGCGCGTCACTGAAGCCACGCTGGCCACGCGTGAAAACTCGCTAAATCTGGCACAGCGCCAGTTTGAAACCGGCTATACCTCGCGACTGGAGTGGATGCAGGCGGCATCGGAATATCAGACCGCCAAAGCGCAGGTGCCGCAGTTACAGCATCAAATCGAACAACAAGAGAATGCACTCAGCGTGCTGGTGGGCATGAATCCGCGCGAGATTGCCCGTACCCGCAACTTCGACCACATCAAACCGCAGACGCTGCCGACGTTGTTGCCGTCTCAGTTGCTCAACCGCCGCCCGGATATTGTGCAGGCGCAGCGCCAGTTGATTGCAGCGGATGCCTCGCTGGCCTCGGCGCAGGCCGATTTATTGCCGTCGCTTAATCTGACGGCGACCGGCACGCTGCAAAGTTATCAATTGCATCAGTTACTGGACAATCCCTTCCGCCTGTGGAGCATCGGCGGCAGCATTCTCGCACCGCTATTAAACCGCGAAGCACTGACGGCGCAGGTGGATGTGGCGATGGCCGCACGTAACCAGGCGCTTTATGGCTATGAGAAAGTGGTGCGCGGTGCCTTTTCGGATGTGGATAACGCGTTGGATGCCATTCGTCGCAGTCAGGAACAGCTGACGGAATTGCAGAAGCAAGAAGGCTATGTGACAGAAGCATACCGCATCGCACGTAATCGTTATCAGAACGGTTATGCCTCTTATCTGGATGAACTGGACGCGCAGCGCACCTTGTTCAGTACTCAGCTCAATATTGTCTCAGTGAAAAACACTCTGTTGCTCGCACAAATCGATCTTTACCGATCGCTCGGCGGCGGCTGGCAGGGCTAAACATCATGCCACAAGCCGGTTTTGCGGCAGATTTTACGCTGTAAACCCGGCAATATCCGCTTTTTCCATGGAATGAGGCGCTGCTTAAGTCATTCGTGCTTTTTTTTACTTGTCTTTACATATAGTGGTATTATTCGCGCGCTTTACAAAGTCTGAACGGATCAGTGCAAGTTCAATTACGCACACGGTCGCCATTTGTGGTGATTGGCTACGACAGGGGAAACAAAGGAAATGATGAATAAAAAATTGGCGCTTGCCTTAATCGTGACAGCAGCATTAATGACGGGTTGCGCACCGCGCACCGCACCCATTCAGAACGTGAGCCAGACCGTTGGGCAGAGCTACACGGATAGTCAAATGCAGCGCGCCATTGTTGAAGCCGGTGCGGCCAACCACTGGGTGATTTCCCCAGCAGGCCCGGGCGTGATGAACGGTAAGCTGTCCGAGCGCGGTCATACGGCCGACATTCGCATCACTTATGCTGCAAACAGTTACCGCATTGATTACGTGAGCAGTACCAATCTGAAAGCGGGCAGCGGCCAGATCCATCGTAACTACAACCGCTGGATTCAGAATCTGAACCAGGGTATTCAGACGCGTCTTGCGGTTCAGGCCGTAAAATAAGCGCCATGCGTGATCGCTGACACAATGTTTTAAAGAAAGCGCTAACGCTGCCGAAAGAGAAAACAGGCGGGCCATGTGCCCGCCTTGTTAATCGGCGACATTCGCATGAGACGGATGACGGACTCGAACGCAAGCAGGGAAGGGATGCCGCACAGCGAAAATCTGACCATCCCTGAGGCTGATGAAAGAATACAGGTATGAAACTCGCTTACACCCTGGTTGACTGGCACGCGATTGCACCAGGTCACAGCACTGCCGATGAGTGGCAGCACTGGGCCGGGCAGCAAAACGCGTTAGACGCCACCCTACCGATCGCCAAACCCCAATTTTTGCCGATGATGACTGCACGTCGCCTGAGTGCGGGCAGCCGTGCGGCTGTGGAGAGCGGGCTGGCGCTACTGGCACGTCAAACGGTGGATGCCATTGTGTTTACCAGCCGCCACGGTGAGCTGGAACGTAATCTGCGCATACTCACGGCGTTAAAAGATCAGCAGGCGCTGTCTCCGACCGATTTTGCCATGTCCGTACACAACTCTGCGGTGGGTAGCTTAACCATTGCTGCGCGACAGCCGCTGGTCTCTTCGTCGATTTCAGCGGGCATGGACAGTTTTCAACAGGGTTTGCTTGAGGTCGCGGCTTTGCATCAGGCGGGCTACGCGCAGGTGCTGCTGGTGGATTTTGACGGCGTTGTACCTGCCTATTATCAGCCGTGGCTACCCGAAATTGACCGCTTCAACGCCCCTTACGCGGTGGCTCTGTTGCTGCAATCCGGCAATGAGTGGCGCTGCACAGCAGAGCCCGCGCGCCCCGACGCCGAGACTTTGCCGCAAAGTCTGCAATTCCTGCAGGCGATGTTGCAGGGTGACGAACGAATGACGATTGCCGGTGAACGTCACCTGTGGCACTGGGAGCGTCATCATGGCGGATAATTCGTTAGCCCTGCGCTGGCGTGCTGGCTGCAACTTTTACTGGCGACTGATGATGACCGCCGTGAGTTTTACGCTGTTCAGCGTTGGCGGTCTGCTGCTGTCTGTGACCTGGTTTAACCTGCTACTGTTGATTCAGCGCGATGGTCTGCGTCGGCGTCAGATTGCGCGCAGCAGCATTGCCTGGAGCTTCCGCTGTTTCCTGCGCTTCTGTCGCTTTGTCGGCGTCTACGATTATCAGATCATCGGTGCGGAACGACTGCGCCAGGATCGCGGCTGCCTGATTGTAGCCAACCACCCCTCGCTGATCGATTATGTGATGATTGCTTCGGTACTGCCGGAAATGGATTGTCTGGTTAAGGCCGAATTGCAGCACAACATTTTTTTTAATGGCGTAATCAAATCTGCCGATTACCTGATTAACAGCGAAGCCGATACCTTGTTGCCAGATAGCCAGCAGCGTTTAGCGCGCGGCGATACCATCCTGATTTTTCCTGAAGGTACGCGTACCCGTTATGGTGAACCTTTGAAGCTGCAACGCGGTGCCGCCAATATCGCGGTGCGTGCCGGATGCGATCTGCGCGTGGTACATATTAGCTGCACCCAGCGTATGCTCGATAAGCAAAGTCGCTGGTATCAGATTCCGCTGGTTAAACCCGTTTTTACTGTACGCGTACAATCGCGTATTGATAGCCAGGCCTTCAGTGAAGCCGAAGAAGATGCGCAGCCGCTCGCCGCGCGTCGCCTGACGCGTCACCTGCAACAGGCACTGGTCCCTGAAGAGACAAAGTAAGTTATGCAAGCACTGATTGACGACATCAAACTGATGATTATCGACACGCTGAATCTGGAAGATATCAGCCCGGACGATATAGAAACCGACGCACCCTTGTTTGGCGAAGGGTTGGGACTCGATTCAATTGATGCCCTTGAGCTGGGACTGGCGGTGAAAAATCGCTTCGGCGTACAGCTTTCCGCAGAAAGCGAAACCTTACGCGCGCACTTTTTTTCCGTGGCCACGCTGGCCGCGTTTGTTGAACAACAGCAAGCCTGAGAACAGTCAAAATGATGAATAAAGACGAAATTTACCAGGAAGTGGCCTCGCTACTCACCTCGCTGTTTGAAATTGATGCCGATGATATCCGCCCGGATGCCCGTCTGTATGAAGACCTCGAACTCGACAGCATTGATGCGGTGGATATGGTGGTGCACCTGCAAAAGCGTACCGGCCGTAAAATCAAACCTGAAGCCTTCCGTGCGGTTCGCACCGTGCAGGATGTGGTGGATGCCGTCGATCAACTGATGCGCGACGAAGCCTGATTTCCGGCATGCCAGTCTTTCTGCGCCTGTTAAATGGTCTGGCCCTGCTGGCCTGGCCATTTCTGGTGTGGCTCGCTGTCACCCATCCGCAATGGTGTGATGTGATTGCTCTGTTAGCCTTGCTGTTTGGCTGGCGCATCTGGCAGTTACGTCACGCGCAGGGCGCGATGGGGCGAGTGATGCTGTTGCTGGCGCTGGTGGGCACCTTACTGTGCCTTGCCAGCATGCTGTTGCGCAGCCAGCATTTGTTGCTGTGGTATCCGGTGGTGGTGAATACGCTGATGCTGCTGCTGTTTGGCACATCTTTATGGAGCCCCATGCCACTGGTCGAACGTTTAGCGCGGCTGCGTGAAGCGGATTTGCCCGCGCGGGCAGTGCGCTATACGCGGCGCGTGACACAGGTATGGTGTGGATTTTTCATTTTTAACGGCAGCGTGGCGTTGGTCACTTGCCTGCTCAATGATCTCTCGCTGTGGACACTCTGGAATGGGTGCATCAGCTATCTGCTGATGGGCACGCTGATGGGCGGCGAATGGCTGCTGCGTCAGCGCATGAGGAACAAGGCATGAAGGTGGTGAGTATCCGCGACTGGCTCGAAGCGCCGGATCGTGTCGTGGCCTGGCAAGGGCAGCAACAGCATTGGTTATCGGAAATGCGCCAGCAGGTGATGGCGTTAGTGGAAACATTGCAACGGCTGCCGGGCCAGCACTGGGCGTTATGCTTCGATAACAGTTATCACTTCACGGCTGCGCTGCTGGCGTTATGGCACGCCGGTAAAACCCCGGTGATCCCAGGACATTGTCGGGCCGCGCAGCTGGAAGAGATGGCAGAACAATTGGATGGCGTGATCAGCGATATGCCGCTGGCGGTGTCCCTGCCACAGTTGCGCTGGGACGGTGCACTGGCGCTGGGTGAGCTGCCTGCCATCGCCGGGGATGCCGCGCTGGTGTTGTTCACCTCCGGTTCCACTGGCACCCCACGTCGCGTAGTGAAATCACTGCGTGCACTCGATCTCGAAGCGCAGTGGCTGGCGGCGTTATGGGCCGAACGTCTGCAGCAATGCCACGTCATTGCCTCAGTGAGCCATCAGCATCTGTATGGCCTGACGTTTCGCATTGTGTTACCGATGGCGTTAAGTTTGCCACTCGCCGCCCAGCAAATTTTTTACGGTGAGCAGTTGGCCGATCAGCGTTGCGATCGCCGCTACGCCTTTATCAGCAGTCCGGCCTTTTTGCGACGCCTTGATCCTGCCCTGGATGCGCCGTCGTGTGCGTTGATTGTTTCGGCAGGCGGGGCTTTGCCCTGGGCTGATGCGCAACGTGCTCAGGATGCCTTCGCTTGTGCGGTGGATGAGATTTACGGCAGCACCGAAACCGGCGTGATGGGCTGGCGCTGTGCGCAGGAAGAAAACGCCCCGTGGCACTGTTTTCCACAGGTCAGGCTGGAGCAGCAGGCATCTGCTGAATGGCGGGTGTTTTCGGCGTTGCTGGAAACCACTGAGGGTTGGCCGCTCGACGATCGTATTGTGCAACAGCCCTCCGGCGTATTTCAGCTGGCGGGGCGTCAGGATCGGGTGGTGAAGATCGAAGATAAGCGCGTTTCTCTCAGTGAGATCGAGCGACGACTGCTGGCCTTACCTGGCGTGGAAGATGCTGCCGCTCTGGCGATTCAGCGTCACGGACGCCAGGCGATTGGCGTGGTGCTGGCTTTGCCGGACGCGCTGGATGCCGCAACGCTGACCCAACGCAAGAAACAATGGAAAATCGCGCTGCAACCCTGGCTTGACCCCGTCGCCATGCCGCGTTACTGGCGTGTCGTCAACGCGATTCCGGTGACGGCGCAGAGTAAACGCGCCTGGCCCCAAATTGAGGAACTGTTTGATGTTGCCGGTTGAACTCAACGCCCTGCAGCAGGGCGCAACACTGACGTTGCGCCTGCATGCTGCCGCGGATCTGTTTTGGTTCCGCGGCCACTTCCCGACCTTACCGATTTTACCCGGCGTGGCGCAGCTCGACTGGGCTTTACATTACGGCCTGTCACGCCTGGCCATCGGTAAACATTTCCGTTCTATTGAGAACATCAAGTTTCAGCAGCCGGTGCCGCCTGATGCGGAGCTGGAGCTGCAGCTGAGCTGGCAGGAAGACAAATCATTGCTGAGCTTCAGCTACAGCCTGATTCGCGTGGACAGCATTGAGATTGCCAGCAGCGGGAAGATTCGCCTGTGCTGAGTGCGCCTTTCAAACCCTGTGTTCTGATTCCCTGTTACAATCACGGCGCCATGCTGGCCTCGGTACTGGCGCGCCTGGCTCCCTTTAATCTGCCGGTAATTATCGTCGATGACGGCAGTGATACGCAGACTCAGCAGCAGATCGCCGCCCTTGAGGCCCCACAGCTGGATATCCTCACCTTACCGGTTAATCAGGGCAAAGGTGCGGCGGTGATCGCCGGGATGCGCAGAGCCGCCGCAGCAGGGTACAGCCACGCGCTCCAACTCGACGCGGATGGTCAGCATCAAGTGGAAGACACGCCGCGCATGCTGGCGGAAGCGGAAAGCCATCCCGATTGCCTGATCTCCGGCCAGCCTGTTTACGATGATTCCATTCCGAAATCCCGTTTGTATGGCCGTTACATCACCCATTTTTGGGTGTGGATTGAAACGCTCTCCTTCTCGCTAAAAGACAGCATGTGCGGTTTCCGTGTTTACCCGCTGCAACCTTCATTAGCACTCTGCGATCGCCACCCGATTGGCCAGCGCATGGATTTCGACACCGAAATCATGGTGCGACTCTACTGGCAGGGTACGCCGAGCCGCTTTATCAGCACGCGCGTCACCTATCCGGAAAGTGGCCTGTCACATTTTGATGCCTTGCGCGACAACCTGCGTATCTCATGGATGCACACGCGCCTGTTCTTTGGCATGGTGCCGCGTATCCCACAGTTACTGAGCCGGGGTAAAACGGCGCAGCACTGGGCCGCCACGCCAGAACGCCGGGGTCAGAGCGGGTTGCGTTTTATGCTGTGGTTGTATCGTCGCGCCGGGCGGCTGCCGTTTGTGCTGTTGCTTTGGCCGGTGGTGGCGGTTTACTGGTTGAGCGGACGTGAGGCGCGTAACGCTTCTCAGCAATGGCTGACGCGGGTGCAGGCAGAAGCCAGTAAACAGCAGATTGCCCTGCCGGCGCCGATCAACAGCTATCGCCACTTTCTGCGCTTTGGTTACAGCATGCTGGATAAAGTCGCCAGCTGGCGCGGAGAGGTGCAGTGGGGGCGCGATATTGATTTTGCGCCGGGTGCCGAAGCGGTCATCCGTGCTGCGGATGGCAAAGGACATTTGATCCTCGCTTCGCATCTGGGCGATATCGAAGCTTGCCGCGCGATGGCAAAGCAGGTCAGCGGGCTGGTGATCAACGCGCTGGTGTTTACCGATAACGCCCAGCGCTTTCGCGAGGTGCTGGAGAGCATCGCGCCGCAGGCCGGGGTAAATCTGATGCCGGTCACCGATATCGGCCCGGATACGGCCATTCTGCTGCAGCAAAAACTGGATGCCGGTGAATGGGTGGCGATTGTCGGTGATCGTACCGCCGTGCATCGTCAGCGCGGGGGCGAACGCCGCGTGGTGTGGAGTGCATTTATGGGCCGTCCGGCACCGTTTCCGCAGGGGCCTTTTGTGCTGGCCGCCGCCTTACGCTGTCCGGTGCTGTTGATGTTTGCCTTGCGGGAACAGGGCAGACTGCGTGTGCATTGTGAGCCTTTTGCCGATCCGATCCTGCTGCCGCGAGCCCAACGACAGGCGGCGCTGCAGGCCACGGTGGATCGCTATGCCGAGCGACTGCAACAGCATGCGCTGATGGCGCCGCTGGACTGGTTTAACTTTTACGATTTCTGGACGTTACCAGAGGAGAAGAGCCGCGATGAGTGAACATATCTGGCGCGCTGAGGTTGAAATAACCGTGTCGTTCCACGACTGCGACCCGATGGGCGTGGTGTGGCACGGCAACTATTTCCGTTTTTTTGAAGTGGCGCGTGAAGCGCTGTTGCGCAGCATCAACTATAGCTACGCTGAGATGACCGCCAGCGGTTTTGTCTGGCCAGTGGTGGACACGCGTGTCAAATACCGCCAGCCGTTACGCTGTGAAGAGGTGATCCGCGTGGAAGCCCGCATTACGGAATACGAGAACCGCTTGCGTATCGATTATGTCATCCGCAATGTGGCGGGCCAGGTCACCACCAAAGCACACACGCTGCAAGTGGCGGTGGATGCGGTGAGTCAGGAGATGAATTTCGTTTCACCCGATATTTTATTTGAACGCCTGGGAGTCAAACCGTGATCAGAACTCTTTGTCTGATGCTGACGTTGCTGTGTGCCAGTGCACAGGCCATCACGTTGGATCAGCTGCAGCAGCGTTTTGCCAGCCAGCCGGTAATCCGCGCCAACTTCGAGCAGGTGCGCACCATTTCTGGTATGTCGCAGCTGCTGGTGTCGCGTGGCCAGTTATTAATCGCCCAGCAACAAGGTTTGTGGTGGCATCAGGCCACGCCGTTTGTGATGACTTTGATTCTTGATGATAAGCGGATGGTTCAGAGCATGAGCGGTCAGCTGCCGCAGGTGATCACCGCCGACAGCAATCCACAGATGTTTCAGTTCAATCATCTGCTGCGCGCCTTGTTCCAGGCCGACGAAAAGGTGCTGCGCGAGAATTTTGAACTCGATTTCCACGATAAAGGGAATGACCAGTGGCAGCTCAGCCTGACGCCGAAGGCGGCACCGCTGAACAAAATCTTCAATCGCATCGATCTGCAGGGCGCAGCCTTCCTTAACAGCATTACGCTGGATGATAAGCAGGGCGATAAAACCGCCATCACTTTAAGTGACACCCGCACCGAGCCGAAACAACTGACTGATGAAGAGCGAGCACGTTTTGCCCCAGCGCAGTGAGAAAACCGCTGCGCTGCTGTGGCTGGCGGTATGTCTGGCATTGGCGGTGGCACTGGCCATCCTGTTGCCGCGCAGCCAGCTGAACAGCAGCGTGCTGGCTTTATTGCCGCAACAAAATCTGGGTCAAGCACCCGCTGAGATCCAGCAAGGCTTTATGCAGCGGCTGGATCGCCAACTGGTGTGGCTGGTGAGCGCCGATGATGCGCATGGCGATGAAGTGGCAGAGTGGTGGCAAGCGCAGCTTCAGGCGCTGCCGATGCTGAAACAGGTTAGCGGTGCGCTGGATGATGACCAGATGCAGCGTTGGGGCACTTACGCCTTCCAGCATCGTAACGGCCTGATCGATCCGTTGACGCGCGCACGCCTGCAAAACGGCGGTACGGCACAAGCCGACTGGATTCTGGCGCAACTGTTCTCAGCGTTTGCCGGTGTGAGCAGTAAAGAAATTCAAAACGACCCGCTGATGCTGGTGCGTGGCGCGCAGCTGGCACTGCAGCAGAATGCCAGCAAAATGGTGCTGCATAACGGCTGGTTAACCGTGAATGACGCCCAGCAGCGCCGCTGGTATTTCCTGCACGGTGAACTGGCGAGCAACGCCTTTAGCATTCAGCAAAGTCATCAGTTGGTGACCGCCCTCAATCAGCTTGAACAGCAGTTAAAAACGCGCTGGCCAGATGCCCAGCTGTTAACGCGTGGCACAGTGCTGTTTAGCGATGATGCCAGCCAGCGCGCGCAGCATGATGTCGAAACGCTCGGCAGCGTCACACTGGCCGGCTTGCTGCTGCTGGTGTGGCTGGTGTTTCGCTCGCTGCGGCCCCTGGCGCTGTGTGCGCTCTCGGTGGCGATAGGCGCGATGGCGGGTACGGTGCTGACCTTGATCTGTTTTGGTGAGCTGCATCTCACGACGTTAGTGATGAGCCTCAGCATTGTCGGCATCTCTGCCGATTATACCTTGTACTATCTGACGGAACGCATGGTACACGGCGAACAATCCACGCCATGGCAAAGCCTGCACAAGGTGCGGGCCACTTTACTGCTGGCACTGGGCACCACGGCGATTGCCTGGCTGCTGATGTTGCTGGCACCGTTCCCCGGTTTGCGCCAGCTGGCGGTGTTTGCCGCCAGCGGGTTAAGTGCCTCTTGCCTGACGGTGATCTGTTTTTATCCATGGCTGGTGCGCGGCCTGCCGGTGCGCCCCATCCCCGGCATGGTGTGGCTGGCGCGCTGGTTAGCGGCATGGCGCCGCAACACGCTGTTAAAAGTCGGATTGCCACTTCTGGTGGCGCTCTATGCATTGAGCGGTATCCTGCAACTGCATGTCGATGACGATATTGCCCATCTGCAGAGCGCTCCCGCGAAACTGCTGGCGCAGGATCGCCAACTGGCACAGCTCACGGGGCAGCAGGCCGATCAAACCTGGTTTGTGGTATGGGGTGATAACGAACAGCAGGCATTGCAGCGTCTCAGCGAATTAACACCAAAGCTGCAACTGGCGCAGCAGCAAGGTTGGATGGCGGGTTATCGCGTATTGCCGCTTAATTCGCTGGATCAGCAACAGCAGGATCTTCAGCTGTTGCAGCAGGCCGCGCCAACTATCCTGGCGCGGTTAACACAGGCAGGCATCACGTTAACCCATGCCGACTTAACGGCGATGCCAGTCAAAGCCGATAACTGGCTGGCGAGTCCGCTCAGCGAAGGCTGGCGTTTGCTGTGGCTGTCGTTACCAGATGGACGCAGTAGCGTGCTGGTGCCGGTCAATGGCGTGAAAAACAGTGCGGCGTTACTGGACTTAGCCACGCAGCAGGCGGGCGTAAGCTGGGTCGATCGCAAAGCCAGCTACGATGAGCTGTTCCGCTTCTGGCGTACGCTGCTGAGTGGCCTGTTGGCACTCGCGCTGCTGCTGATTACCGTCAGTTATATCGTACGGCTGGGTTTGCAAGCAGGTTTGCGCAGCGCGTTGCCTTCCTGGCTGTCGCTGGCTGCGGCGCTGGCGACGTTAGGCTGGATTGGTGCCAGCCTGAACTTATTCGCCTTACTGGCGCTGATTCTGGTGCTCGGCATCGGCATCAACTACACGTTGTTCTTCAGTAATCCGCGCGGTACGCCACTGACCTCAATGCTGGCCGTCACGCTGGCGATGATGACCACACTGCTGACGTTGGGCATGCTGGTGTTCAGCAGCACGGCGGCGATCAGTGGTTTTGGCACGGTGCTGTGCAGCGGGATCTTTTGTGCATTCTTGCTGGCCCCTCTGGCGCTGGCCCCAGGGAAAAGGAAGCAACGATGAAAACAGGTGCTTTGTTGTTGATGCTGAGTCTGCTGTTGAGCAGTTGCGCACAGCATGATAGCGCATCCAATCGGCCCACCGCGTGGCTGAAACCGGGCGTGCGCGTCACGTTACCTGCGCCAGGCATTTCACCCGCGTTTCAGCAGCAGCAACTGCTGACCGGCCACGCCAAAGGTAAAACCCAGTCACTGCTGGTGCTGTTAAGCGCCGATTCACAGCAAATCAGCCTGGCGGGATTGTCCTCACTGGGCATTCGCTTGTTCCGCGTGACCTATGATAAAAACGGGATTCATACGCAGCAGATGATGGCGCTGCCCGAAATGCCGCCCGCCAGCCAGGTGCTGGCGGATGTCATGCTGAGCCACTGGCCGCTGAGTGCATGGCAGCCACAGTTGCCGCCAGGCTGGCAGTTGATCGACGATGGCGATCGTCGTGAGTTGCGCGATCCTGCCGGTAACGTAGTGACGTTGATTCGCTATCTGCAACGGGGAACCGTGCGTGAACCCATCAGCATCGACCAACGCGCATTCGGTTATCAAATTCAAATCCAGCATCTGGACGCATCCTCATGATCTACATTTCGGCGTTTGGCATGGTGAATGCGCTCGGCAACTCACTGGAGCAGATTGCCGCGCAGCTGACGTCAGGCCATGCCCCCGGTATGCAGCCGCGCGAAGGCTGGTTGCAGCAAGGTAAAACCTCTTGGCTGGGCGAGGTGCCGGGCGAATTGCCGTCAGTGCCCGACGCACTTGCCGCGCATAACACGCGCAATAATCAGCTGCTGCTGGCGGCACTGGCGCAGATCCGTCCGGCCGTGGATGCGGCGATTGCCCGGTTTGGTCGTGAGCGCGTGGCGGTGGTGCTGGGCACCAGCACGTCAGGGGTGGACGAGGGCGATCGTCAAGTCGACGGAGGCTTGCCGGGTTACGATTACCGCATGCAAGAGTTGGGTGATCCGTCGCGCTTCCTGACGCACTATCTTGAACTGGATGGCCCGGCGTACACAATTTCTACTGCCTGTTCCTCCAGCGCCCGCGCGTTAATCAGCGGACAGCGCTTGATTGAGGCCGGTCTGGTGGATGTGGCGCTGGTGGGCGGTGCGGATTCATTGAGCCGCATGCCAATTAACGGCTTTGCCAGCCTGGATTCGTTATCCGAGCGTCAGTGTGCGCCGTTCAGTGCAGAACGTGACGGTATTTCTATCGGTGAAGCGGGGGCGCTGCTGCTGCTCACGCGTGAGCCTCAGCCGCTGGCGCTGCTTGGTGCGGGTGAATCATCAGACGCCTGGCATATGTCGGCTCCGCATCCTGAAGGCATTGGCGCCGAGCAAGCGATGAAGATGGCGCTGAAGCAGGCCGAATTGCAGCCGCAGGATATCGGCTACATTAATTTGCACGGCACCGCGACGCCACTCAACGATCAGGTCGAGTCGGGCGTGGTTCATCGCTTGTTTGGCGATAGCGTGCCTTGTAGTTCCACTAAGCACCTAACGGGCCATACGCTCGGCGCGGCGGGTGCGACCGAGGCGGCGCTGGCGGCACTTATCGTGCAGCAGAATCTGGCGTTACCGGCGCAGGATTTTAGCGCCACTACCCTGGATAGCACGCTGCCGGTTTGCGGACTGCTGACTTTGCCACAGCCGCTGGCGCGTCCCATCATCGCCTCAAACTCTTTTGCTTTTGGCGGGAACAACACCTGCCTGATTGTAGGAAAGCCTCATGACTGATTTTCTGCCGGTGGGCGACTATCTGCCGCACCGTGCACCGATGCTGCTGCTGGATCGCGTGATTCAGGTCAGCAACGAGAGCGTGGTGTGTGAAGTGACCATCAACCACCAGGGCGTACTCGCTCCGTTTCTTAATGCGCAGGGCGAACTGCCCGCGTGGTTTGGCGTCGAGATCATGGCGCAGACCGTTGGCGTCTGGTCAGGCTTTCATGCCCGACAGCGCGGCGATCGGGATATCCGCCCCGGCATGTTACTGGGTGGACGCGGCTATCGTGCCGCTGCTGCCACCTTTGCCGCAGACAGCACGCTGCGGGTGGAGATGCATCTGCTGATGCGTGATGACAAGCTCGGTAGCTTCGAAGGCGAGATCCGCATTCAGGATGCGGTCCTTGCCAGCGGTCGGCTGAATACCTATCAGCCGGATGAACAGGAACTTAATCAATTACAACAAGGGATGCAGCCATGACGCGCAGCGTATTAGTGACCGGCGCCAGTAAAGGGATTGGCCGCGCGATTGCGCTTCGCCTGGCGCAGGATGGTTTCAACGTGGTGGTGCATTACCACCGTGATGCAGTAGGTGCACAACAGACGCTGGCGGACATCACGAATGCGGGCGGAGTGGGGCGCACTCTGCAGTTTGATGTGTCCGAGCGCGAGGCCACGCGCACCGCAATTGAAAACGATATCGCCGAACACGGCGCCTATTACGGCGTAGTGAACAATGCCGGTATCACGCGTGACGGCGCTTTCCCGGCCCTGACCGAAGATGAGTGGGACAGCGTAATCCACACCAACCTCGACAGCTTCTACAACGTGATTCATCCCTGTGTGATGCCGATGATTGGTCTGCGTCAAGGCGGCCGAATCGTCACCTTATCCTCGGTGTCCGGAATCATGGGCAATCGCGGCCAGGTGAATTACAGCGCGGCCAAAGCGGGGATCATTGGTGCCACCAAAGCGCTGGCAATCGAGTTAGCAAAACGCAAAATCACCGTGAACTGTATCGCGCCAGGTTTGATTGACACCGGCATGACGGAACTGGAGCCGATGGTGATCGACGAAGCGCTGAAGATCATTCCTATGAAGCGCATGGGGGCGGCTGAGGAAGTTGCCGGACTGGCCAGCTATTTGCTGTCGGATATTGCGGGCTACGTTACGCGTCAGGTGATTTCAATCAACGGAGGTATGCTGTGATGCAGCGAGTCGTGGTTACGGGCATGGGTGGCGTCACCGCCTTTGGCGAAAACTGGCCCGCGGTGGCCGCTCGCATCAAGCAGGGGCAAAACGCGGTGCGGAAAATGCCGGAGTGGCAAATTTACGACGGATTGCACACCTTGCTTGGTGCCCCGGTAGATAATTTCGAACTGCCTGCGCACTACACGCGTAAACGCATTCGTTCCATGGGGCGTGTTTCGTTAATGGCAACGCGCGCCACCGAGCTGGCGCTGGAACAGGCCGGCTTGATCGATCACCCGGTGCTGACCAGCGGAGAAACCGGCATTGCCTATGGTTCATCGACTGGCAGCACCGGCCCGGTCAGTGAATTTGCCACCATGCTGACGGAAAAGCACACCAATAACATTACCGGCACCACCTATGTGCAGATGATGCCGCATACCACGGCGGTGAACGCCGGGCTGTTCTTTGGCCTGCGCGGCCGTGTGATCCCGACTTCCAGCGCCTGCACCTCAGGCAGCCAGGCGATCGGCTATGCGTGGGAAGCGATCCGCCATGGATATCAAACCGTGATGGTGGCAGGCGGTGCGGAAGAACTGTGTCCTTCCGAAGCGGCGGTGTTTGACACGCTGTTTGCCACCAGTCAACGCAACGATGCACCGCATTCATCGCCGTCACCTTTTGATCAACAGCGCGATGGGTTGGTGATTGGCGAGGGGGCGGGAACATTGATCCTTGAATCACTGGAGCATGCCCAGGCACGCGGCGCGACGATTTTCGCCGAACTGGTGGGGTTCCACACCAACTGTGATGCGGCACATATTACCCAGCCGCAGCGTGAAACCATGCAGATTTGCATCGAACGCGCGCTGAAAACGGCGGGCGTCACGCCGGAGCAGATTGGCTATATCAATGCCCATGGCACGGCGACTGACCGGGGCGATATCGCGGAAAGTCAGGCGACGGCGGCAATTTTTGGCAATGACACGCCGATTTCATCGCTGAAAAGTTACTTTGGTCACACGCTCGGTGCTTGCGGCGCGTTGGAAGCCTGGATGAGCATTGAGATGATGCGAGAAGGGTGGTTTGCGCCCACGCTGAATCTGACGCAGCCCGCCGCAGAGTGCGGCGATCTTGACTACATCATTGGCGAATCACGCTCGATTGATACCGATTATATTCAATCCAACAACTTTGCCTTCGGTGGTATCAACACCTCGCTGGTGTTTAAACGCTGGCGCGACGCCTGAATCACCCAACTGTCAGCGGTTTCAATCAACGAAGCCGCGACGCCCAAATTCACCGACTGACAGCGGTTTCAATTAACTAAGCCGCTGCACTCTCATTTTCCCCGGCCTTAAATCCTTATACATCCTGAGTGAAATCACAGTGGTAAGTGCAATTACCGCCCAGTGTTTTCGCTTTCTTAACAAAGAAGCGCATCCGACCACGTTTAGTTGAGTAAGTTCAGCGATTTTACTTGCTTTCGCATTGGCACTCCGCATAATCGCAAACCGTAATAAAAATGATTATCAATATATTTCGCATCAGGGGATATCCATGCGTACTTCGCCTTTCAATCCCGGACTGAAACCGACGCTGCTTGCTGTTCTGGTCAGTGCCGGTTGTTTGCCAGTGATGGCTGCTACCACCAACACCACAACGTCTTCAACCGCGGCCAAAAATGAACAGCAGACGCTGACCGTGACCGCGACGCCACAAGCTGATTTCAAATCCGGCGGCAATGATTTAGTGCCCGCATACCTTGACGGGCAAATTGCCCACGGCGGCCGCCTCGGCATGCTGGGTGAGCAGAATGCCATGGACGTGCCGTTTAACGTCATCGGCTTTACCTCGAAAATGATTCAGGATCAGCAGGCGAAAACCATCGCTGACGTCGTGCGTAATGATGCCAGCGTGCAGAACGTTCAGGGTTACGGCAACTACGCTGAAACCTATCGCATTCGTGGTTTTGAGCTGGATGGCGATGACATGACCTATGGCGGACTGCCAGGTGTCGTGCCGCGTCAGGTCATCGATACCCAATTGATTGATCGCGTGGAAGTGTTTAAAGGCGCTAACTCACTGGTTAACGGTGCGGCAACGTCAGGCGTTGGCGGCATGATCAACCTTGAGCCAAAACACGCGGAAGATACGCCAATGGCGCGTGTCGGCCTGGATTACACGTCGTCTTCTCAGGTGGGCGGATCGGTTGATGCCGGACGTCGTTTTGGTGATAACAATCAATTTGGCGTTCGCGTCAATGTACTGGATCGTGAAGGTGAGACCGCAGTGCATGGCGCTAAACGCCGCACCACTGCCGCTTCACTTGGCCTGGATTTCCGTGGCGATCGCCTGCGTACCTCACTGGACGTCGGCTACCAGAAACAGACCTTCCACGGTGACCGTATCGGCGTCAACGTGAGTGGGCTAGACTTCATTCCTGCCCCCACAGCTGCCACGCATAACACCAGCCAGCATTGGGTCTACAGCAATATCGAGAGTGAATTCGGTATGGCGAAGGCCGAGTATGATTTAACCGATAGCTGGACCTGGTACGGTGCGGTGGGTGCTCAGCACTCCCATGAAATTGGCCTGTATGCCAGCCCGGCGGTCTCCGATGCCAGCGGCGATGCGCAGTATGGCCGCTTAGATACCAACCGTATCAGCGATGCTTTCAGTGGCATGACGGGTATTCGCGGTAACTTCACCACCGGATTTGTCACCCACAAAGTTAACTTTGGTTATTCTGCTGTCACTCAGGCGAATAAAACGGCGTGGCGTTATGGCGCAGCGTCAGTAGACACCAATATTTATAACACCCCGACCACTGCTGTCCCGGAAACGACCTCAGGTAGTGGTGATTACCACGATCCGCTGACCACGGGCCGCACGCGTACTCAGGGTTATCTGCTGAGCGATACCTTAGGCTTCTTTGATGACACCGTATTGTTCACTGCCGGTGCTCGTCATCAGAAAGTCGTGGTACGTAGCTACGATAACAACTCAGGTGCGGAAGATACCGATTCTCGCTTTGATGCCAGCCGCTGGATGCCAACTTACGGCGTGGTGTATAAGCCATGGAAAGAGGTTTCTTTCTATGCCAACCACACCGAAGCCCTGCAACCGGGTAGCGCGGCGCCAAATACCGCCGCCAACTACGGTAAAACCACCGGGATCGCGCACTCTAAGCAGAATGAAGTGGGCGTGAAGGTTGACTTTGATCGTGTTGGTGGAGCGCTGTCACTGTTTGATATCCGCAAACCTAACGCGATCACTAACAGCGATAATGTTTATGCGCTGAACGGCGAGCAACGTAACCGCGGGGTTGAGCTGAATCTGTTTGGCGAACCGGTTTTAGGTTTCCGTCTGAACGGCAGTGCCACCTGGCTGGATGCACAGATCACCGAATCTGCTAACGGCACATTGAATGGCAAACAGGCGATTGGCGTTCCTCGTTACTACTTTGTTCTGGGTGCCGAATACGACATCAAACCGGTGGATGGCTTAACAGCCACGGCTTATGTTAACCATTCAGGCTCACAGTATGCCGATGCGCAGAACACCAAGTCGCTGGATAGTTACACCACGCTGGATCTCGGTGTGCGTTACCGCACCAAGCTGAACGACCATGATATGGTCTGGCGCGTGGGCGTTGATAACGTCACCAATGAGAAGTACTGGTCAAGCGTAGAAAGCTACGGCACCTACATTTACCAGGGCGATCCTCGCACCTTGAAAGTCTCCATGAGCTACGATTTCTAATCCGCGCTTAACAGGGACGCCATCGCGTCCCTGTTGTCCTTTTATACTGAAATATTTCTGTACCTTGCCACGCATTCCATTACACTCAGTGCGGCAATCCTGCGCATAAAAGTCCTTTGTTATTGAGTCAACATGAGTTCACCCGCGCCACCTGACGATCACGACGAGCCTTTACGACAATCTCTGGATGATGCGCACTTCGCTATTGTGGTACTTGCAGTGACCTCTGTTACCCTTATAATCTTCGTCCTGATGGTGACATTATGGATGAGCTAAGGTCAGCAACTGTTCATGGAAGCCTGCAAGGAGATGTCGATGGAAGCCCGATATGACAAACTGATCGCCATAATTGGCCTGCTCTCCGCCTGTTTAATTGGCGTGGTGTTTCTGTTCACTATGACGTGGCTGACTGATGTGCGCCATCCCGCCGATCCCACACTTGATGTACAAACCTGTCCGCCAAAAGTTAATCCGACGCAAAACTCTTAATCCTGCTGCTCCCGCTTGTGCCACTTAATTTGCTGACTGCGCAGCTCTAGCGCCAGCGCTTCGTGCAGCGTGCGATTGCCATTCGGATCGCCCAGGCCAAACAGCGCGCCAGGTGAACGTCGATCGTCTGCCCAGGCCGGATATTCGACTACCGGATAGAGCGAAATCCCTTCCAGCGCCACGCCTTCATCCAGTGCTAACAGCGCCTCTTCCGTGACATGCCGCAGCCAGGGAGCGCGTGCGTCACCTTCCGCACCGGTCTCTGCCAGTAATAGTGGACGTTGATAGCGCTGCCAGCACTGCAGCATCAGGCGATGCAGCGGTTGATAAGTCGCGTGTTCAGCAGGGATGGTATCGCCGGAAAAGAACCAGTGGTTATCGGGGTAGTAATTCAGGCCGAGGATATCGAGGAAATCTTCACGTCCGCCCAGCTCCGGCGCATCGCGCCCGGCAATCCAGTCCCAGGCTTCAAATTGGGACTGATGCTGTGCATCTGCATAGGGCTTACTGTCGGGGTTGTCGGGATCGGCGGCGATTTGTACCAGCGGATCGGTGAGCACAAAGCGCGCATCAGGATAAACTTCACGAATCGCCTGCATCGCCGCCAGCGAGGCGCGTACCAGCTGGCGTTTAAGTTCGCGGCCACGCTCGCTGGCATAGGGATCAAGCCAGGAAACATCGGCTCCTGCCCATGACCAGAACGAGATTTGGTTTATCGGGGTGAAAAAAGGGTGTTCAACGCCTTCATCACGCATCAGTTGTGCCATGGCACGTGCGAAACGCTCAAAATGATCGACAAAGGCGCTGCGCCAGATATCGAGATGTTCCGGGTATCCAAAATGCGCCAGCTCCCAGATAATCTGCATATCATGACGTGCGGCGGCATGAACCATGGGTAAAAAACTGCGCCAGTCGTATTTGTCAGGCGTGGCTTCGATCAAATGCCAGCGTGCACCGTCGCGGGCAGTGTGTAATCCTTCCTGCGCCAGTGCAGCGTAATCTTTCTCCAGTAACATGTCGTGACCACTACTGATCACCATATCCATACGCCGGCCACCACTGCGACAGGCGGTGGAGCAGGGGAAGCTACCCTGGAAGAAACTGCGGAAAAGCTGCGGGTGATGGCGCGGGGATTGCTGAGTCATCATCCTCTCCTCACGGTAAACGTCGGGGGCAGAACGCAAGCCTAAGTCTAGACTGTAAATGAAAGGCGCGTCAGCGAGCAGTAGCAGATGTCTCTGATTGCCATCCGGCGCGGGCAAGACCAACAATAATAGATCCAGTGAATTCAGGGATTCGGTATGAGTGAAGCAGCATCCGTTCAGCAGCCGCCATCGGGCGAAGGGTTACGAGAGATTATTGATGCACGTTGTGCGCTGCATCCCGAGATGAGTGGCATCCATCCCCTCAACGATGGTTTGGACGCCTTTGCCGCGCGCTATCTGTTGATGGGCATGGCGCAGCACACCATTGATGTGCAGTACTACATCTGGCACAACGATATGTCAGGGCGTTTGCTGTTTAGCGCGCTGCTGGATGCTGCCGAACGGGGCGTCAAAGTGCGCTTGCTATTAGATGACAACAATACGCCGGGCCTGGATGACACGCTGGCCGAACTGGATCGCCATCCGAATATTGCGGTGCGCTTGTTCAATCCGTTTTCCTTTCGCACCTTACGCGCGCTCGGCTACCTGACCGATTTCGCCCGGCTTAATCGACGCATGCATAACAAGAGCCTGACGGTGGATGGGGCCGTGACACTGGTCGGTGGGCGCAATATCGGCGACGAATATTTCGGTACTGGCGATGAGCCGCTGTTTACCGATTTGGATGTGCTGGCGATTGGCCCGGTGGTACATCAGGTCGCGCACGATTTCGAGCGCTACTGGCAGAGCAAAGCGGTTTCACCCTTGCGCGCGGTAGTGGATGTCTCGGGCGATGCCCATCAGGCTGTGCGTTTACCGGCAGAGTGGCAGCAGAGTGAAGCCGTTCAGCGTTATCTGGCGCGGCTGGAGCACTCTTCTTTTGTCAGCCAAATGGAACAGGGATCAATGCAGATGACGTGGGCAGAATCGCGTCTGTTGAGTGATGATCCGCGCAAGGGACTGGGCAAAGCGAAACGTTCCAGCCTATTGCCGCAACGTATGCTGGAGGTGATTGGCACGCCGCAGCAGCAGTTCGATATCATCTCGGCGTATTTTGTGCCCACGCGTGCCGGCGTGGCTCATCTGGTCGCACTGAAGCGGCGGGGTGTCAAAATCGCCATACTCACCAATTCACTGGCGGCCAATGATGTGTCCGTGGTGCACGCAGGTTATGCGCGCTGGCGTAAAAAGCTGCTGCGTCACGGTATCGCGCTGTATGAAATGAAGCCACAAGCTAATGCCAGTGAAGCCCCGCATGACCGTGGGTTAACCGGTAATTCCGGCTCAAGCTTGCATGCGAAAACCTTCACTGTCGATAACCGAAAGGTGTTTATCGGCTCGTTTAATTTTGATCCCCGCTCTGCGGTGCTGAATACCGAAATGGGACTGGTGATTGAGAGTGAAGCCCTGGCGCAGCAAACTCATCAGCGCTTTATAGCCGGGATGCGCGATCACGCCTGGACACTGCGTCTGGACAACTGGGGGCGGGTGAACTGGGTTGAGTATGCCGGTGAAGCAGGTGAGGTGGTGCACAAGCATGAGCCGCAGTGTACGTGGATACAAAGACTGCTGGTGCGGTTGGTGTGGCGCTTACCGGTGGAGTGGTTGTTGTAAATGACAAAGACATCCTGACGCACCGGACAACAATCGCCCCCGCATTGCAGGGGCTAATGCAGATTACCGTGTGGCAGAGGGCGCTTTAACCGTATTGCGCTGTGGTTTACCGGAGAACAGGAAACGCAGCAGCGGGATGCGCAGATGGATTTCATACAGCATAAAGGCCATCCCAAACACCATCAGCAGACCGACAAAGAAACCCAGGGTGTTGCTGCTAATGTGCGGGGTAACGTAAATGCCATACAGAATCGTCAGCGGATGATGCACCAGATAGATAAACAGCGAGGCATTCACTAAATACATGATGCGCGGTGAATGGCTATTCAGCAGCTTGTGGCCAAAGCTAAAGCAGACATTCAGCATACAAAGTCCCATCAGGGTTGAGATCACTTCATCGATTTCATACAGCCAGCCATCACCACTGCTGTATCGCTGATTCAGGCTGTAAGCGATAAATACCGCAATGGCGCCAAAACACATCACCGGATTGAAACGCACAAACAAGGCTTTCAGCGCCTGATGTTTCCATGCTAATGCGCCCAGCATAAAGAACGGCAGGAACGTCAGGGTTTGCATCACGGCCACGCTGAACAGACCATCGGCGAACACGGCCGGTACGGCATAGAACAGCGCGCGACGGAACAGGCACCAGACCAATGCATAAGCCATCAATGTCAGCGTCAGTTTCCCCCAGCCTACCTGCTGATAATCAATCTTCCGCTGCTGAGTGCGCAGCCAGCGGAAGGTCAGCATGCCGAGTGCCGTCAGAATCACTAAAACCAGTAAAAACCACAGATGAGAAATCAGTTCCCATGCCAGCGTGTTGTACTTGTCATACAGAGAAAAACTGTCCCAATTACCCACTTTGTCGGTCAGATTTTTTAGCATAAAAAACTGCGGCAGGGTAATGAGCGGAATGGCGGTTAACAGCGGGATCCCCACGCGCTCCATGCGGACCTTCAGCCAGCGTTGAGGCTGATAGCGCAGGTAAAGCATGTAGGAAAAATAACCAGAAATAACAAAGAACACCTGCATGCGGAAGGCGTGGATGAAGTCATTCAAAACGGTTAACCACATCGAGGCATCGTGGCTATTCACGGCCCAGCGCTGTGTGGAGTAAATCAACGAGACGTGAAAGGGCACGCCTAATAACATTAAGTACGCTCGAATGGAGTCGAGAAAATATTCGCGTTCGGGTTTTGCTGAACTCATAAGCTTCCAATTTGTCAGTTTACTTGCCGGTTTCACCCTGAAACCGGATTATGCTGGATGAAAATTCTACCGCCTGTAAACAGCGTATACTATCAGGTGATTCTGTATCTTAACCTGAAGGGTTTAATTATCCGAAAAGCACACTTTCAGCTTACAAATCAGCGGAACAATCTTGTGCATAAGCTGTCGGAAAACCGAATAATCCTTTAAGATAAACGGGTTTGATCTGAGCACACGAAAGGGGGGGATGTGCTAAATAATGTGAATAAAAAAGTGGGACTGGTAAAAATGCGCTGGGTAGGCGCGGCAGTTCTGCTGGCGTTGTACGCCAACAATAGCTGGGCGTTCAACATTGATGATGTGGCAAAACAAGCCAAGGCGCTGGCAGGGAAAGGTTACGAAGCGCCGAAGAGCAATTTACCCTCTCAGTTTCGTGATATGAAATTTGCGGATTATCAGCAGATCCAGTTTAACCACGACAAAGCATACTGGGGCAAACTGCGCACGCCGTTTAAGCTCGAGTTTTACCATCAGGGCATGTATTTCGATACGCCGGTGAAAATCAATGAAGTCACCGCCTCATCAGTACGTGAAATCAAATATAACCCTGACTATTTCAACTTCGGCAACGTGAAACACGATGCTGATTCCGTCAAGAATCTCGGGTTTGCCGGATTTAAAGTGCTGTATCCTTTAAACAAAAAGGGTAAAGACGACGAAATCACCAGTTTCCTGGGCGCCAGCTATTTCCGCGTGATTGGCGAAGGTCAGGTGTATGGTCTTTCTGCGCGTGGCCTGGCCATTGATACCGCGCTGCCATCAGGCGAGGAGTTCCCACGCTTTAAAGAGTTCTGGATTGAACGTCCAAAACCTCAGGACAAGCAGCTGGTGATCTACGCACTGCTGGATTCACCACGTGCGTCCGGTGCCTATCGCTTCATTATCAAACCGGGCAAAGAGTCGACGGTGGATGTGCAGTCTAAAGTTTACCTGCGTGATAACGTCGGCAAACTGGGCGTGGCACCACTCACCAGTATGTTCCTGTTTGGCGCTAACCAGCCTTCACCGGTGACCAATTTCCGCAATGAGCTGCACGATTCTAACGGATTGTCGATTCATGCTGGCAACGGTGAATGGATTTGGCGTCCGCTGAACAACCCGAAACACCTGGCGGTGAGCACGTTCACCGTGGAAAACCCGAAAGGGTTCGGTTTGCTGCAGCGTGGCCGCGATTTCAGCCATTATCAGGATCTCGACGATCGCTACGATCTGCGTCCAAGCGGTTGGGTTGAGCCACAGGGTGACTGGGGCAAAGGCCGTGTCGAACTGGTCGAAATCCCGACAGCGGATGAAACCAACGACAACATTGTGGCTTTCTGGACACCAGAGTCATTGCCAGAGCCGGGCAAAGAGATGAACTTCCAGTATCGTCTGCACTTCACGCGTGATGAAAACCAACTGCATCAGGATGATGTGGCCTGGGTGAAAAACACACTGCGTTCTGCGGGTGATGTGAAGCAGTCTAACCTGGTGCGTCAACCGGATGGTTCTATCGCCTTTACCATCGACTTCGTCGGTAAAGCGATGAGCAAACTGCCGGACAATACCCAGGTTGCGCCTCAGGTCAGTGTGGGCAACAACGCCGATGTGGTTGAGCAGAGTGTGCGCTACAACCCGGTGACTAAAGGCTGGCGTCTGGTCTTGCGTCTGCGCGTGAAAGATAACAAGCAGCCGACCGAAATGCGTGCGGCGCTGGTGAGCGGCGACAAGACATTGACGGAAACCTGGAGCTATCAGCTACCTGCCAATGAATAAATCGACTTTTTTACCTCAATCTTACGTGGAGGCCCTGCCGCTTGATGCGGCGGGGCGCGCTCGTCTGAGTGATTCGTTACAGAATGCCCAGGCGTTCCACGCTATTCATACGGCGCTGGGGCAAGATGTTGCCGCCAGCGATCGCCCGGATGATGCGCCGCTAAAATCGGTGTCATCACGCGTACAGATGGCCTGGCCGGATTCACTGGCTGAGGGTCAACAACTCAGTAAGGATTATCTCGACCGCACCACGCTGAAGGCGATGCCTAAAGTGAAGCGCTCGCTGATGTTCCCTGAGATCTGGCGCACCAACCCTATCGCGCGTGCATGGGATTCTGTGCGTGGGAAAAAATCCACGCCGCGTTATGCCACAGCGGAAGAGCAAAAGACCGAGGATAAGTGGCGTCATGTCGGTTCTATGCGCCGTTATGTCCTGCTGATTCTGACGATTTTGCAGACGGTAGTGGCGACCTGGTACATGAAAACCATTCTGCCCTATCAGGGCTGGACGCTGCTCGATCCGATCGAGTTGTTTAACCAGAACTGGCTGCAATCGGTAGAGCTGATCCTGCCTTACATTTTGCAAACCGGGATATTGTTCCTGTTTGCCATTCTGTTCTGCTGGGTGTCTGCGGGTTTCTGGACTGCGTTGATGGGCTTCCTGCAGTTGATGATGGGTCGCGACAAGTACAGCATCTCGTATTCAACCACCGGTGATGAGCCGCTCAATCCGGAGCATCGTACTGCACTGATCATGCCGATCTGTAACGAAGACGTTGAACGCGTATTCGCCGGTCTGCGTGCCACCTGGGAATCGGTGCAGCGCACCGGTAATGCCGAGCACTTCGATGTCTATATCCTGAGCGACAGCTACGATGCGGATATCGCCATCGCTGAGCAGAAAGCCTGGATGGAGCTGGTGCGTGATGTCGGAGGCGCAGGCAAGATTTTCTATCGCCGTCGCCGTCGTCGTGTGAAGCGTAAAAGCGGTAACATCGATGACTTCTGCCGTCGCTGGGGCAGCAATTACAGCTACATGGTGGTGCTGGATGCCGACAGCGTGATGAGCGGTGAGTGTCTCACCGGCCTGGTGCGCATGATGGAAGCCAATCCGAACGCCGGTATTATCCAGTCGTCGCCAAAAGCGTCAGGCATGGATACGCTGTATGCACGTTGCCAGCAGTTCGCCACCCGTGTTTACGGTCCACTGTTTACCGCCGGTCTGCACTTCTGGCAGTTGGGTGAATCGCACTATTGGGGGCACAACGCCATCATCCGTGTTCAGCCTTTCATCGAGCACTGCGCGTTAGCGCCGCTGCCAGGTGAAGGTTCTTTTGCTGGTTCGATTCTGTCGCATGACTTCGTTGAAGCCGCGCTGATGCGTCGTGCGGGTTGGGGGGTGTGGATCGCCTATGATCTGCCGGGCTCTTATGAAGAACTGCCGCCGAACCTGCTGGATGAACTGAAGCGTGACCGTCGCTGGTGCCACGGTAACCTGATGAACTTCCGCCTGTTCCTGGTGAAGGGGATGCACCCGGTTCACCGTGCAGTGTTCCTGACCGGTGTGATGTCTTATCTGTCAGCGCCGTTGTGGTTTATGTTCCTCGCCTTGTCCACCGCGTTGCAGGTGGTACATACGCTGATGGAACCGACCTACTTCCTGCAACCGCGCCAGTTGTTCCCGGTGTGGCCGCAGTGGCGTCCTGATTTGGCGATCGCGCTGTTCTCTACCACGTTGGTCCTGCTGTTCCTGCCGAAACTGCTCAGTGTGGTGTTGATCTGGTTCAAAGGTGCCAAGCCGTACGGTGGTGCCATTCGCCTGTTCTGCTCGCTGATTCTGGAAATGCTGTTCTCGGTGCTGCTGGCACCGGTGCGTATGCTGTTCCATACGGTATTCGTGGTCAGCGCGTTCCTCGGCTGGGAAGTGGTGTGGAACTCACCGCAGCGTGATGACGATGCCACACCATGGGGCGAAGCTTTCCGTCGTCATGGTTCTCAGATGCTGTTAGGTATTGTTTGGGCGGCCGGTATGGGTGTGCTCGATCTGAACTTCCTGTGGTGGCTGGCGCCGATTGTATTCTCACTGATCCTGTCGCCGTTTGTGTCGGTGATGTCGAGCCGTGCAACGGTGGGGCAAAAGAGTAAGAATGCGAAGCTGTTCCTGATCCCGGAAGAGTATGAACCACCGAAAGAACTGGTTGATACCGATCACTACCTGCAACTGAATCGCGAGCGTGCGTTGAAGAATGGCTTTATGCACGCTTTGTTCAACCCGGCATTCAACGCCCTGGCAACCGCTATGGCCACGTCGCGCCATAAACAGAGTGCGTTGCTTGATCATGCGCGTGACCGTCGTGTCGACCAGGCTCTGAGCGATGCGCCTGAGAAACTCAACCGTGAACAACGTTTGCAGTTGATCAGTGACCCAGTCGTACTGGCGCGCGTGCACTCACGCCTGTGGGAAAGTGCAGAGAAATATCATCAATGGGTGGAGAGTTATCAGAAATTGAAACTCAATCCTGAGGCGCTTCCACAGCGCTAACCTTGAAAACCCTGAAAGCGGCAGCGATGCCGCTTTTTTTTTGCCAACATTCTGACTAACACAATCTTTACGCGCGCAAGTGTAGTTATTCCACCCGAGACCCGGTTAAACTAACGCCAGTTCATTGTGAGTAAATGTTGTGAATTATTTCCTTAAATTAACCGTATTGTGTGCCACCACACTCGTGCTGAGCGGTTGCGGCAGTATTATCAGCCGAACCATTCCAGGACAGGGACATGGCAGCCAGTATTATCCCGGTGTGCAATGGGATGTGCGTGACGGGCCATGGCGCGTGCTGACCATCCTTGATCTGCCACTCTCGCTGGTGATGGATACGCTGTTGCTGCCCGTCGATGCCAGCCACGGCCCTTACGAGTAACGCTTACGCCCATTTATCCGATGGGCTATCGTCATCTTCCCATTCCTCTGCCGCAGCTTCACCCTCTTCAAGATCGCGTGGGGGCTCCAGCTGGAACTCCCCTTCATCCCACTCGTGCAGGGTGTTTTCCGACTGCCACTCCTGACGCAGTTCCACCTCGTCGAAATCGCCGTCAAATACCGCCTGAGCGGCTTCACCGCTGCAGATCGGTAAACACTCACCTTGTTCACCTTCACCGTCAAAGAACTCTGCCTGCCACATGATGTCGCCATCCTGCATCACGTACTTTTGTAGCGAGAACTGGCTCACGCTGACATCGTCCTCGTGCACATCCGTCTGGCTGGCGAGAAACTCCTCGCGTGCGGCGTCGATAGCTTCTTCAAGCGTGCTGTATAAGCTCATAATGAACTCCATGTCTGTTGAAAGGGATTTCACAGAAGAATAGACGAAAAATGGAAGTGTGCAGGACGGGCATAGAATAACGGCGGGCGGATGAATGCAATTCAACCGCCCAAACCGTTTAGATCATCTTTTGCGGGAAATGCAGTACAGGACGTACTGACTCGCGAATAATAGGAGCAGAGTAACGAATGCAGCATTTAATACAGGGTTTCACCTTTTTAAAATTAATACGAGCGGTTGATAAAGCCTGATTTAAATTATAGAGCGTACCGATAAAAACCATATCCTCCTTAACGGGCAGACGTTTACACTCTTTCCGATGCAAGAGGTGGTAGCCCTCTTGATCAGTACTGATTGTCACGTAGTAATAGATGCCTTTATTCATATTATAGGTTCCTGCGATATGTTTGCTGTGTGTAATCTTTTTATATTTTTTAGAAGGGCAGTTATTTGGCTAACTGTCACGGTTGAAATTAACTGGAATCGATTTCGCTAACAAATTCCAGAAAGGAATAAGCATAGCTCTTCTTTTATAGAAACAGAATATAGAGGGGATGGACTAAGACAATACCTTGTTATGTAAGTTAATTTTACTGGATTGATAAGCGGATCAAAAGCATTCAGCAATATTAAATAGGAATAGGCCTGGAATGCGTCAAAATTAGATCCGTGACCACCTGTTTCCATGGATGAAGCTTTTTGATGCGGCTGGATGAGAATTCAAAGAGATGGGCATTTTAGTGTTTACATTTCGTTAACAAAGATTGATATTCTGCATTTCGACAGGTTATTCTGCTCCATGGATAAAGTTAAATATGGACCGAACAATGCCATCAGCCTGAATTCAGACTGGCCCGGTTTGACTAAAATTGACAGACTATCGTCGTGAAATAACGCAAATTTTCTCAGGAAAGCGTGGAGCACGGACTGTGCTCCACATCACATCAATACAGCGATGGTTGACCTTCAGGGCGGGTTTTAAAACGGCGGTGCAACCACATGTACTGCTCTGGTGCCAACAGAACGGTCTCTTCTACAACTTTATTCATCACGATAGCGGTATTGAGTTCATTCTCGAGCGAGAACTTATGGCGAATGTCAGGCATCATTTTGAGCTCATAACCGCGTCCGTTGGGCAGGCGGCGAGCGAGAAACGGGATCACGCTGGGATTGCCCAATCGAATCAACATATGCGTGCCCGTGGTGGTTGCGGCATCTTGCACGGCAAAGAAAGGGGCAAACACGCTACTGCGCGGGCCATAATCATGATCAGGCGCGTACCAGATGATGTCGTTGTTCTTCATGGCGCGAATCATGCCCTTGAGATCTTTACGATCCAGCATGCTCTTATTTGAGCGCATGCGTCCCCAGGTTTGCAGCCAGTCGATGAGCTTATTGTCATTCGGCCGGTAAACGCCAATGCCTGGATTGTGCATGCCAAACACGCGAGCACCTAGCTCCAGCGTCAGGAAATGCATGCCAATCAATAAAATGCCGCGTTTTTCCGTAAGCGCATGGCTGACATGTTCGAGCCCGGAAGTGGTCACCCATTTTTGAATACGCCAGTCAGGCCAGAACCACGCCATACCGGTTTCAATCAGCCCCATGCCAACCGATTCAAAGTTGTGCTTCACCATGGCTTCACGTTCGCTGGTAGGCATATCCGGAAAACAGAGTTCCAGGTTACGTTGCGCGACTTCCACACGACGTTTTAAGAAGCGCATGGCAATGCGGCCCAGGCCACAGCCAATCGTATGCAGCACCGGGTAAGGAAGTAACACCAGCAGATAAAGAAAAACAATACCTATCCAGGTTAGCCAGTAACGCGGGTGAAGAAGTTCACGGGAAAAATGGGGAAGTTGAGTCATGGAAATGTCAGTATCCTGCGTCTTGTGCCAGAGAGTCCGGTTTCTGTTATTTGTCGTGATTATGCCATTTTTTCGTGCTGACTGAAATCAAGCATAGCCTGCAGGCGGGTGTAAGGCAGTCAGATTGCGCATTAATCTACAACTGCGGCGGAGAATTGCGTCGGTAATCACGCCATTCAGGATTATCTGACCAGGGGCTTTGCATTGAGCGGAATTCAGGTATCATGTGCGCGCTAAATTTCTCTGATTGCTAACAGGATCGAACACCATGCCAGTGTTACATAACCTTGTTTCCAATAAAGAGCTGAAAGAACGTATGCTGGCTGAAAACGAGCCGCGTACTACAGTCTCTTTTTATAAGTACTTCCAGATTGCCGATCCGAAAGCCTTCCGTGATGCCCTCTACGTTGCGCTAACAAAGCTCAAGGTATTTGGACGCGTCTACGTGGCAAAAGAGGGGATCAACGCGCAAATCAGCGTACCTGCCAGCCAGTATGAAGCCATGAAAACCGCACTGTATGCGTTTGATCCGGCCTTAAATAACTTGCGAATGAACATTGCGCTGGACGATGATGGCAAATCCTTCTGGGTACTGCGCCTGAAAGTTCGTGAGCGCATCGTGGCCGATGGCATTGAAGATGAAAGCTTTGATGCCAGCGATGTCGGTGCCTATTTAAAAGCCGCAGACGTTAATGCGATGCTGGATGATCCCGATGCGGTGTTTGTCGACATGCGTAATCACTACGAATTCGAAGTGGGCCATTTCGATCAGGCGATGGAAGTCCCCGCCGACACTTTCCGCGATCAGCTGCCGATGGCCGTGGATATGCTGCAGGAGCATAAAGACAAAAAAATTGTCATGTACTGCACCGGCGGTATCCGCTGCGAAAAAGCCAGTGCGTGGATGAAACACAAAGGCTTCAATGATGTTTACCACATTGAAGGCGGCATCATTGAATATACCCGCCGTGCGCGTGAGCAGGGTTTACCTGTCCGTTTCAAAGGCAAAAACTTTGTGTTTGATGAACGTATGGGCGAACGTATTTCTGACGACATTCTCTCAAGTTGCCACCAGTGCGGCGTGCCGTGCGACAGTCACACTAACTGCGTTAATGACGGATGCCATCTGCTGTTCATTCAATGCCCGAGCTGTGCGGAGAAATACCACAACTGCTGCAGCCCGCTGTGCATGGAAGAGGCGACATTAACACCGGAGGAGCAGCGTTCACGCCGCGCAGGCCGTGAAAACGGCAATAAAGTGTTCAACAAGTCGCGTGGTTTACTCAATATGACGATGGCGATTCCCGCGCCAGAGAAAAAGTAAACGACATCCAGCCTGAGATCGCATGACCTCAGGCTGGTTCTGCTTACTGCCTTACTGCCTTACTGCTTACTGCCTTACTGCCGCACACCTTCTACTGAAATAATCAGCTCTGCTTTCTGCGATGCCGGTCCAAGATCTTTAGTGATATTGAACTCCTTCAACACAATTTCACCGTTAGCTTCAAAGCCGGCACGATAGCCACCCCAGGGATCTTTACCTTCGCCCAGCAGGCGTGCAGCAAGGGTGATCGGCTTTGTCACGCCATTGAGCGTCAGATCACCTGTGATCTTGTAATCGTTACCCTCTTTTTTGACTGCCGTTGAGGCGAAAGTCGCTTGCGGGAATTTGGCGGTGTTAAGGAAATCGGCACTGCGAATATGCTTGTCGCGTTCGGCATGGTTAGTGTCGAGGCTGGCGGTGTTCAGGGTGACGTTAACCTTATCGCTCGCAGGGTTGGCTTCGTCAAAGGTGAAAGTCCCGTCAAAATCCTTAAACGTGCCGTATAACCAGCTATAACCCAGGTGCTGAATACGGAACTGTACGAAGGCGTGCTGGCCTTCTTTATCAAATTTATAGTCTGCTGCGCTGGCCAGCAAACTGGTGCCTAACAGACTGGCGGCACTCAGTGTCAGTAGCGTCTTCTTTAGCATTTTACTTCTCCTTTTCAGAGGTTAACGGGATGCGGTAACCCAGCATCCTTTTCAATGTGAAGTCTCGATCAATAAAATGGTGTTTTAATGCAGCCAGCCCATGCAGGGCGGAAAACAGCACTAACCCCCAGGCCAGCCACAAATGCAGAGCGCCAGCCAAATCGGCCTGTGCACCTGCTCCACTTAACAGGGCAGGCACTTCGAACCACCCAAACACAGAGATAGCTTTGCCATCGGCGGTCGATATCAGGTAGCCACTGACCAGTAGCAGCAATAACAAGCCATACAACAGCCCGTGAGTCAGGCTGGCGGAGCGGCGAATTAAGGGGGAATAGTGTGGTAAGGGGGCGGGCGGGGGAGAGATAACACGCCAGCCAAGGCGCAGCAGTAATGTGGCAAACAGGAGGATGCCAATACCCTTGTGGATTTCCGGGGCGCTGTGATACCAGCCATCGTAATATCCCAATCCGACCATCCACAGACCCAGCGCAAACATGCCGTAAATGACCAGCGCCATTAGCCAATGCAACATAATGGTCATTAGCCCGAAATGTTGTCTGGAGTTACGCCACATAAAAGTGAATCCATATCTGGAAATAGATGGTAATAAGCATCCATATTTTGAAATATGAAAGCAATTAAGCTTACCTTTCTATAAAATTTAACAAGACATTCGGAAATTGTGCGTGTATATCGATATCTGCGTCAGAAATATTGACAATGGCTGTACGGCTGGCGGGGAAATAAAATGGAATTGAATATTGCTACACCTAATGCGGCAATCTTAACGCTAAAATGTCAGGAAAAAACTATTAATGTCAGCTTGCGTCAATAATGCTGGCGCCTGGGGCGCCAGCGAGACAACGTTAAGCAAAGCGCGAAAGTGAAAACGGCTTCAGGTCAAAGGAGAAGGGCTTATCCTGGGCAAATTCACTGGCAAGTTCACCTAAAACGCTGGCAAATTTAAATCCGTGTCCACTCAAGCCGGTAATAATTAATCGATTGGGCTCGCCTGGAAGGGTATCTATAATAAAGTCTTCGTCAGGTGTGTTGTCATAGCTGCAGGCCTCACCGTGTAAGCAAACGCCAACCCCTGGTAAGAACTGACGCAGGAAGCTGAAGGCTTCACTGCCGTCTGCAGCGATACTGCCGAAAGGTTTACGATCTTCGGGTTTCTGCATCAGCTGCCCGCCATCGTGACGCCCCACTTTTAATGCATTATTGTCGGCAGGGAAGCCATAAAAGTGACTGCCATCAGGCATCTCCACCGTGAAGCCAGGAAATTGGTTGTTCTCGCTGTATCGACCATCTGCCTGATACCAGGCGAAGACTTTACGCACCGGTTGTACCGGCAGATCTTTTACCAGTTCACTCACCCAGGTACCGGCACTGACCAACAATTTACGCGCGCGAAACACGCCGTCGCGGGTAGTGACTTGCTGCAAATCGCCATCGCGAGCGATTTCACTCACCGGGCAATTAAACAGTTGCGCACAACCCGCCTGTTCAGCCAGCTGTATCCAGCTACGAACTGCCTGCTCACATTTCAGGAAGCCGGAGTGAGGTTCGAATACCCCAATATAGCCGTCGGGCACAGAGATCTGCGGCCAGCGCTTGCGCACTTCGTCTGCCTGCAGGATTTTTACTTCCAGTTGATATGTTTTGGCGCTGTCGATGACATTTTGGATAAATGAGGAGGTGAGGGGGGCCAGATTGAGGATGCCGCTTCGATGCATGATGCGTTCACCGCTCTGACGTTCCAGCTCATCCCACAAGGTTTGTGCGCGCAGCACCAGCGGGACGTAGCGTTCACCTTCGCCATAGGCATGGCGGATCAGGCGTGTTTCACCGTGGTGTGTGCCCTGGCTGTGCGGAGGATGGGCACTATCAATCATCAATACCGATAAGCCTGCCTGGGTTGCGTAAAAACCGGCGGCGGCACCCACCGATCCACTGCCCACCACAATCAGATCATAAACCATAACCACATAACTCCTGCCAAACGACGAAATTTTTCAACAGCATATCAAAAAAATCACGCCCATGAAAAAGGCACCCTATTGGGTGCCCTTTCACGCGAAGTAAGAAATTAGTGCTTTTGATTATCGCGTAGGTATTGCTCTGTGGACTCAATCTTTGCAATGCCAGCTTCGAGTATCGAGATGAACTGTCTGGCTACATCAGTAGTCAGCCAGTAGGTGGGGCCCACGTCAGCTTCTTCTTCTTTCTGATCCTGCGATGATAGCGAGTGCAGGCGGATCATCATGGCGTCATAACTGTCTACGGTACTGATGTCCCATCCAACCAGCGGATGAGTCTGAATGACGTCTTTATTTCTGTCCATTATAACCTCCTTATTACTCGTTAAACGAAGTGCTTCTTGAGGTTCAATGCGGCTTTTCTTGCACTAGCGGAACAATTATAACATGAAACAGGCGGTACAATAGTTAAAACGTGTGGCGATTAAAAAGAGCACGATAATAAATGCGTTCAGAATGCGACTTTTGTCGAATAATAAAGTGCCCGGTGTACTGGGCATTTATTCAATAGCCTGAACAACGGCTATAGCGTAGTTATCGGCGGCGTTAAGGGAAAACTTTATGCCGCAGCGAACGGTAAAAAAGGGAAGGCTTCAGGCTTGTTCTGCCGGAGGTACCTGACCATTACGCCGCTGAATCTCTTCTGCCAGCCGAGTAAAGTGCTGTTGTAACTGTGCGTCGTGGTTCTGGTTTTGCGCTTCGAGCGACAGATTATGCACCAGCAACTGGCTGGCGCGATCGTCGAGGCAGAACGTCAAACTGGCAAAAGCATTTTCCAGCACCGTTAAACGTCGCTGCTGTTCAGCAATTAATGCCAGCAATTCACCGAAGGTCATCGCCTCTTCTGGTTTTTCAGTAGTCATGTAAAACACCTCCCGTAAGCATGACGAGGCAAGGATAGGGGATCGTTAAACATGAGTCTAGATGCAGCGACTTTATCTGGCGAGAGGGAAATTAAAACAAAAAAACCGGGTGGCGAAACCCGGCAAAAACGGCACAGTGGCAGTTAATCAGTAATAAACCAGTCGTCTGCGCTTTCCCACGTTTCTTGTAAAATATCGCTAATGCGTTCGCGTGACGCTTTACAGCCACCAAATACGCTCAATTGATTGCCGCCCGCATAACGGACTTTGACATGGTGATCGTCATCGGGGAAATCACGGGAAATACGACGGGTGAGTTCGGCACTGAGTGCATCCAGTGCACCTGCGGGAAGGGGCTGAGTTTTCGCTACGGTAATTTCAACACGCATAAAAGCCTCCGGGATAATATACTGGTTATTTGTACAGTAAAATTATCCCAAAGGCAAGCTGTGCAATATTATTCTTTAATACGCCAGTTTAGGGTTTCACCTGCGAGGAACGGCACCAGCGTGTCATCGGCCACGTTGATGGTGTCCTGCACTGTCCAGGAGTCACGGACCAGCGTCAGTGTGCCCTCATTCAGCGGCAGGCCGTAGAAGTTCGGCCCGTTTTCTGAACAGAACGCTTCGAAATGTTCCAGCGCATTCAACTCTTCGAATACCGTGGCATAGGCAGGCAGTGATGTCGGTGCGTTAAACACGCCGGCACAGCCGCAACTCGCCTCTTTCAGGTGACGCAGATGCGGTGCGGTGTCCGTACCGAGGAATACGCGACGATTGCCACTGGCCACCAGGCTGCGCAGTGCTTCCTGGTGAATGTTGCGTTTCAGAATTGGCAGGCAATAGAGATGAGGACGTACACCGCCCACCAACATGTGATTGCGGTTAAACATCAAATGCTGCGGCGTGATGGTGGCACCCAGCAGGTCGTTGCCCGCGGCCAGATATTCGGCTGCTTCTTTAGTGGTAATGTGTTCCATCACGACTTTCAGGGCAGGGAAGCGCTGACGCAGAGGTTCCAGCACGGTTTCGATAAAGCGCGCTTCACGGTCAAAAATATCGATGTGCGAATCCGTGACTTCACCGTGCACCAGCATCGGCATGCCAATCTGCTGCATACGGTCCAGCACGCTGGCGATAGAATCAATATTAGTGACGCCGTGGCTGGAGTTGGTGGTGGCATGCGCGGGATAGAGTTTCGCTGCGGTGAAGGTCCCGTTGCGGAAGCCGCGCTCAATTTCATCCGCATCTAAGGAATCAGTGAGGTAGCAGGTCATCAGTGGCGTAAAAGCGTGTTCAGCAGGCAGCGCAGCCATAATGCGCTCGCGATAGGCAATGGCGGCCTCTACGCTGGTCACCGGTGGAACCAGGTTTGGCATGACAATCGCACGACCATTGACCGCACTGGTATAAGGCAAAACGGCATTGAGCATCGCGCCATCGCGCAGATGGATATGCCAATCGTCAGGGCGGCGAATCGTGATTTGCTGGGGTTGGGCTGTCATTCAAAAAGGCTCCGGCTGAGAAAAAACGAATGGGCACGTTTAGGCCGGGGAGTAATCATAAGGGTGTGAGCAACCGTTTGCACGGGATTTTATTGCCGGAAACAAAAACCGCACCCGAAGGTGCGGTGGTTGAGCTTAATCCGTAAACGGAATCACCAATTGTCCCGGCTTCACTTCAATGCCTTTGGCAAATTTCTTCGCCAGTGCTTCACCTTTGCTACGGTCTTCGCTCAGCACATAGGCAGGCTTCTCATTGAAGTAGCGTTTGAGAGACTCATTAAGATAAGGCGTCAGTGTTTTCATGATGGACGCCATCTTTTCTGGCTGTACTTGCGCGTCGACAATTTCAATATCATGCAGATAAATCGCGCCTTCCTGTGCATTGAAAATCGGCTGCGCTTTCATCTTCAGCTGCATCTCAGCCTGCTGCGGACCAAATAGCGAGCTGACGTTGATGTTTGCTTTGCCGGACAGGGTAATCTTGCCGGGTTCTTCACGACCAATCTGACTGGTGAGATCGCTGAGCACGATGTGTGCATTGACCAGCCCGGATACGCCGACGTCTTTTTCGAAGTTATTGCGCTTCTGCAGCGCTTGATTCACTTCCTGTTCGCTGATGGTGTATTGCGTCAATTGATTGCAGCCGCTCAACAGCACGGCTAAAAACAGGGCCAATAGCCCAGACATCGCCTTTTTCATAGATCCTCATCCTGAACGATACGGCAAAACAGCCATAGCCTGCCTGAAACCGGGCCAGGTGTCACCAGGAGAGGGATGAGAAACGCCGCAGCGTTTCTCATCGGACGGAGCTATGCCGCGATGGAAGAGAGCAGGTTAATCTGGGTTTGCTTCGCCATATTGTCGCGGTAATCCGCGACGCGACTCGGCCATTCGATGCCTGCCACTAAGGTGAGCGAACGCAGGAGCGGAAACAGATTGATATCGTCTTCAGACAGTTCGCCGTTCACGGCATTGGGTTTGACAATGAGCTTATCGAGCTGACGCAGGTCATCACTGATGTTTTTTATCAGCCCGGGCGCGTGTTTACGCAGCTCCGTGAAATCTCCGACGCTGGCCTGCTTTTTCTCACGGAAATAGGTACGCGCTGCCGGCGTGGCAAATTCCGCAAACGAGGCATCAGCGATGCGCGGGATCAGTAGCTTATTGATATAGCCGTTAACGCGGCGCAGCCATTCGCTGATGGCGGGGTTGTTTTTGCCGTTAAGCAGCGGCTCGCGATCCTGTTTATCCACCAGTCGGACAATGTCCATACTTTCTGGCATCGCACTGCCATCGGCTTTTTGCAGAATGGGCGCCATCTTCTGCCCGATGAGTTTTTTGGGCATCTGCTCATCGTCATTAAGCATAACGATCAATTCAACCGGCAGGTTCTTTAAGCCAAAAATCATGCGTGCTTTCACGCAGAAAGGGCAGTGATCGTAGATGTAGAGTTTCATCCCGTTTCTCCTGTGTAAATCTAAGGGTGACAAAGGTCACCCTTTTTCCGGACGTGCGGGAAGTATGGAAGAGATCCTTCGAAGGGGCAAACTAGCTGCTGAAGATGATCGGGGCCACCGGGCGCGGCTGGAACTGCCACCACAAGGCCAGCAGGGTGATGATGCCCACGCTGCTCAGCAACATCCAGGGCAGTTCAGGCAGAGCCAATTGCTGGCCCATGTCGAACATCCACCCGCCACCGGAGTAGCCAATCAGACCGCCGATGGCCAGACCTAAACGACTGAATCCCATGTAACTGCCCCGCGCGCGTGAACTGGCCAACGATGCGCTGAGCGTCTCGCGCGCCGGTTCAGCGATGATGGAACCCATGTAGAACACGCCGATTAACAAAAACAGCGAGGGCAGAGATTGGGTCATGCCGACAGGCAGCAGGCTAAAGGTCATCAGGAATAAACCCGCCATCAGCCGGGTTTCCAGCCGGAAGCGCTTTTCGCTCCAGCGGGCCAGCGGATAGAGCAGGCTGAGCGACAACATGGCCTCGATGGCGTACATCCATTTCACGGCGGCGGGTGCGCCAGCCACCTGATTCACCATCACCGGCAACATCAACATCACTTGCACGGCCAGAATGTAGTAGCCGGTCAACGTCAGCACATAAAGGCGGAAACGTTTATCCTGCCAGACGCGCTGCATACCTTCGCGCATCGCAATGCGTTCCGTCGAGATGCGCCACGCCGGTAACCACACGGCGTTAAATATCGCCGCGGCGACAAACACCGCTGCACCTACCCAGCACACCAGACGGAAATCCCACGCCAGCAGCCAACTGCCCACCAGCGCACCCAGCACGGCGCCTGCGCTGTCCTGCATCATCAATAGCGAGAAGAAACGACCGCGCTCGCGAGCGCGTACCAGTTTCACCACCATGGCGCTGCGGGGAGGATCAAACAGGGTGCCACCGAGGCCGGATAGCAAACAGGCCAGCCATAGCATCCAGGGTTGATGCGCCAGCGCCATGCAAGCGAATCCGGCTGCGCGCATCAGCATACCCGTCACGATTAGCGGACGCGCGCCGAAACGATCGGCAATCGCGCCGCCGAAAATGCCCAGCCCCTGCTGCACAAACTGACGCAAACCCAGCGCGATACCCACCATTAACGCCGCCCAGCCCAGCTGTTCAACGAAATGGATGGAAATCAGTGGAAATACCACGAAAAAGCCTAACACCACCAACATGTTATCGACTAAGAGGAATGTTTTACCGAGGCGTCGTGCCCGCGCTACCCGAGACATGCTTAATCCTGAGCAAGAGATGAGAAAAGTGACCAGTTGGTCTATTTTCCGCCTGCACTGACGGGAAAGACAGCCTATCCAGGATGATATTTTTTCATCGAATGAGCAGAAAAATTAATCCTGATTAAGGATGAATCACGTTGCATGTTGTCGAGGGTTTTACCGTAGCGAAGGGGACGGTTATAGTGAGAAGTATCGCCTCCGGCGTACATCTTTCTTAAAGTTATGGATTTCAGGAGTCATGATGTTTGGCTATCGTTCTGCTGGACCCCGCGTGCGCCTGACTACCGATCGTTTGGTGGTCCGTTTAGTTCACGAGCGCGATGCCTGGCGATTGGCAGATTATTATGCAGAGAACCGCGTCTTCCTTAAACCCTGGGAGCCGGTGCGCGACGAAAGCCACTGCTACCCCTCAGGCTGGCAGGCACGCCTTGGACTGATCGCGGATATGCATAAACAGGGCTCAGCCTACTATTTTGTGCTGATGGACCCGGAAGAGCATGAAGTGCGGGGTGTGGCCAATTTTAGCAACGTGCTGCGCGGTTCATTTCACGCTTGTTACCTCGGTTACTCATTAGGCGAAAAGTGGCAGGGGCAAGGCATGATGTTTGAAGCGTTGCAGTCAGCGATTCGCTACATGCAGCGGCAGCAACGCATTCACCGCATCATGGCCAACTATATGCCGCACAATCAGCGCAGCGGTGATCTGCTGGCACGTCTTGGGTTCGAGAAAGAGGGGTATGCCAAAGATTATTTGCTGATCGATGGACGCTGGCAGGATCACGTGTTGACCGCGTTGACCTGGCAGGAGTGGACCCCAGATCGTCGTGGACAATAATAAGGAAATACGCATGAAAATGGCTTTATCCGCGCAGGCGCTGCGTGTGATCGGTTGCCTGCTAGAAAAGCAGGTCACCACTCCGGATCAATATCCACTTTCCCTCAATGGCGTGGTCACCGCCTGTAATCAAAAGTCCAACCGCGAACCAGTGATGAATCTGAGTGAAATGGAGGTGCAATCTCAACTTGATGAGCTGGTGAAGAAGCACCTGGTGACCTCCAACAACGGATTCGGTCAACGCGTCAGCAAGTATGAACAGCGCTTCTGTAACTCCGCATTCGGTCATTTGCAACTCAGCAGCGCGGAAGTGGCGGTACTGGCTTTACTGTTCCTGCGCGGCGCACAAACACCGGGTGAACTGCGCACCCGCAGTGGACGTTTGCATGAGTTCAGCGATATGAACGAGGTTGAGCAGACGCTAAACGGCTTAATCACCCGTGATGACGGGCCGATGGTGATACGTCTGGCACGCGAGCCGGGTAAACGCGAAAGCCGTTACATGCATCTGTTTGGCGGGGAAGTGGCTGAAGAGCCTGCCATGAGTGCAGATGAGAGGGACAGCGATGACCTGTTGAGCCGGGTTGCGCAGTTGGAACAGCAGGTGGCTCAACTGCAATCTCAACTGGAGCAACTGCTGCAGAAGGAGCAATAACATGACACTACGTATCGGCATTGTCGGATTAGGCGGCATCGCGCAGAAAGCCTGGTTGCCGGTGTTGTCTCACGCCACCGACTGGCAACTGGCGGGGGCGTTTTCGCCGAGCCAGGCAAAAGCTCAGCCCATCTGCGACAGTTATCGCGTGCCTTATTTCAATCAGCTGGACGCGCTGGCGGCCGCCAGTGATGCGGTCTTTGTGCACAGCAGTACTGCCAGCCATTTTGAAGTAGTGCAGGCGTTGCTGCTGGCGGGCAAAGATGTTTGCGTGGATAAACCATTAGCCGAAACCCTGCAGCAGGCGGAAGCGCTGGTGGCTTTAGCGGAGAAGCACAAACGCAAACTGATGGTGGCGTTTAATCGTCGCTTTGCGCCACGCTATCAACAGTTGAAAGCGGAAATGCCGCGAGCGGCTTCACTGCGTATTGAAAAGCATCGCGCGGATAGCGTGGGTCCAGGGGATTTGCGCTTTACTCTGCTGGATGACTACCTGCACGTGGTGGATACGGCGTTGTGGCTGGCAGGGGGCAAACTGACGCGTGAGCAGGGCTTTATTGAAACCAATGAGGAGGGGGCGATGCTGTACGCTGAACATCACTTCTCAGCAGGGCCGCTGCAAATCACCACCAGTATGCATCGTCGCGCCGGCACACAGCGCGAAGTGGTGAGCGCCATCTGCGACGGTGACTACATCGAAATTAATGAGATGCGTGACTGGCAGCAGGAGAACCTCGGCGGCTTACGCACCGATCCGGTAGCCTCCTGGCAAAGCCATCTTGTTCAGCGCGGTTTCAGCGGTGCGGCACAGCATTTTATCCAATGCGTACAAAATCAGACGATGCCTGAAACCAGCGGTGAACAGGCGCTGGCGGCGCAGCGTCTGGTGGAAAAACTGTGGCGCGATGCCGAACAGGAATAACCCCTTGTAACACTCAATGCTGGTCATTTCCCGCAGTGGCAGTAGACTATCGCCGGACATCAGCAGATGTCCGCGCTAATTTGCTCATTTATCCGACACTTTTCAGGATGCGCCACTCAAAATGAATTTGTTGAAATCGCTGGCTGCGGTCAGTTCGATGACCCTTTTTTCTCGCGTGCTGGGCTTTGCCCGTGATGCCATTGTGGCACGCGTGTTCGGTGCCGGTATGGCTACCGATGCCTTCTTCGTGGCCTTCAAACTGCCCAATTTGCTGCGCCGTATCTTTGCGGAAGGCGCCTTTTCGCAGGCGTTTGTGCCCATTCTTGCTGAATACAAAAGCAAGCAGGGTGAAGAGGCCACGCGCGTATTTGTCGCCTACGTTTCCGGTTTACTGACGCTGGTGCTGGCGGTGGTGACGGTGCTCGGCATGATTGCCGCGCCTTGGGTGATTATGGTCACCGCACCCGGATTTGCCGATACCGCCGATAAATTCGCACTGACCAGTTCACTGCTGCGCGTCACCTTTCCTTATATTCTGCTGATATCTCTGGCGTCGCTGGCCGGTGCGATACTCAACACCTGGAATCGCTTCTCGGTTCCGGCATTTGCGCCGACGTTATTAAACATCAGCATGATTGGCTTTACGGTATTTGCTGCCCCGCATTTCCATCCACCGGTGATGGCGCTGGCATGGGCTGTGGTCGTCGGTGGGGTGTTGCAACTGTTCTACCAGCTGCCGCACCTGAAGAAAATCGGCATGCTGGTGTTGCCGCGCCTCAACCTGCGTGACGCCGGCGTATGGCGCGTCATGCGCCAAATGGGACCGGCGATTCTTGGCGTCTCGGTGAGCCAAATTTCCTTGATCATCAACACCATTTTCGCCTCATTCCTCGTCTCGGGTTCAGTGTCGTGGATGTACTATGCCGACCGTCTGATGGAGTTCCCGTCGGGCGTATTAGGTGTAGCATTGGGCACGATTTTACTGCCATCGTTAGCGAAGAGTTTCGCCAGCGGCAATCATGATGAGTACTCGCGTCTGATGGATTGGGGCCTGCGCCTCTGCTTCCTGCTGGCCCTGCCGAGCGCCGTTGCTCTCGGGATCCTCTCTGGCCCGCTGACCGTGGCGTTGTTCCAGTACGGCAAATTTACCGCGTTCGATGCCGCCATGACGCAGCGTGCGCTGGTGGCGTATTCGGTAGGATTAATGGGGCTGATTGTGGTCAAAGTGCTGGCGCCCGGCTTCTATTCGCGTCAGGACATTAAAACCCCGGTGAAGATTGCGATTGTGACATTGATCATGACGCAGGTGATGAACCTGGCGTTTATCGGCCCGCTCAAACATGCCGGATTGTCGTTGTCGATCGGATTAGCGGCTTGTCTTAACGCCGCGCTGCTGTACTGGCAATTACGTAAACAGGATATCTTCCAGCCGCAGCCGGGTTGGTTTAGCTTCCTGGTGCGTCTGATGATTGCGGTTGTGGTCATGGCGGCAGCACTGCTGGGCATTCTGCATGTGATGCCGGCCTGGGAAGAAGGGCAGATGTGGTGGCGGTTACTGCGTCTGGCTGCAGTCTGCGCCATTGGCGGTGGGGCTTACTTTGTCATGCTGGGTCTGTTGGGCTTCCGCCCGAGAGATTTTGCCCGCCGTACGCTGGCATAAAAAAATCCCGCCTCGGCGGGATTTTTCTTTATTAACCTTTGCGGCTTAGCGTCGACTGACCTTTGCCTAACCCATCGGGACCGTAAAACGCCTGAGTCTGGTGCGGCTTGAGTATCGAGAGCGCATCATTGGTGAAGCTGATTTGATGCTGCAGCAGAATACCGTTATGAGTGTTGGTATCGCGCAAACGGCGGGTATGCTGCTGAATGCTCTGCCAGCGGCGTTCACGATCGCTGTGACCACCATAGGGCGCCTGAGTACCGAGTGACTTTTCGGTGTTTCGGCGCATTTCGTCCAGATAATTCAACGTCGTCAGCAGCGCGCTTTTATCTTCTGATATGCGCTGCAACAGGTTGCCATTTACCTGGCCGGCAGACAGTTGCTGTTGCTCTTCATCCATCACCACAGTGAGTGAAGCCAGCACGTCCTGCATTTTATCTAAGGTGGTCAGCAGATTGTCCATTGGGATTAGTTACCCTCTAAATACGCCTTGGTATCGGCGATCAGCGCGTCGGCGATCTTACCGGTATCCATTTTCAGTTCGCCATTACGAATAGCGGTTTTCAGTTGTTCAACACGTGCAGTGTTGATGTCTTTGCTGCCCGGCTGCATTAACTGCGCCTGAGCCGTGCTCAACTTCACTTCGGCACCGCTTTCGCTGGTGCTGGCGTTGGTTGAAGCAGTCACATTTTGGCGCACCTTGCCGTTGTTATCGTTGGTGTCGCGGGATTGTACAGTGCTCACCGGGCTTAAAGGCTGCGTTCTGTCGATGCTCATGGTCTTGCTCCTGTAAGGTCAGTTGAGGGTCAGTCAACTGAGTCAGCATAGGGTAATGTCTTTGTTGATATCTCTATCGGCAGAACAACAGGGTTCTTTAACGCTTTATAGCGATATCAGAATATTCCCATCCGCGTCGACGCGCCCACTGACAACCTGACCATTTCCCATGCGCACGCGCACCATTTGTGCCGCGCTGGCGTTGTTCAGCGCACGTCCTTCGCTACTGGCATTAAACCCGTTTCCGCTGGCTACCACCATCACATTTTGTCCTGCTTTAACCCGCCAGGGCTGACGCAGCATCATCGCGGTCACCGGCTGTCCAGGCGGGATATCGCGCAGCGCAATCGCATCGGCCACGCTGTTGTTATCGAACAGGGCACGCGGAGGCAGTTCATCCAGACGCCCGGTCTCGAGACGGAAATCATTCGGGTCGAGAGTGCTGCCACGTGCTACCTGACGGCTGGCAACTAAGTACTGACCGGTCACCTGTACCTGAACCTGCAGGAAACGACGATTCTGATCGCAGCTGGCGGCAATGCTGAGATTGCCCCACTGGCGACTGTTGCCCGGCAGTTGTAACGCCGGCGCCTCGCAGGTCGGCCACTGCTCTTTGGGCGTGCGCACCGCCACGGTCATCCCCGCGGCATGTTGCGGATCGCGCGCTTTAAAAAACTGCGTTAACTGTGCGGTCAGGTCCGCCGCATGGCCGGGCAGCGCGAAGGCCAACAACAACGTGGCCAGCAAAGGTAAAGAACTGCGCATAAACGCCTCCTGTCGAGAAGATGGCCTGAGTCTACTCTTCGCGCGAAAAATTCAATGTCAAAAATAGCCGTGATTTTTGCTGCTATTCAGACGATCGCCCTTGCATTTGTCCACTTAAGCTGTCAGCTCGAAATTCTCATTCGCGGAGGAAGCATGCTCGACAAACTCGATGCCGCGCTGCGATTTGGTACAGAAGCGTTAAATCTGCGTGCTCAGCGCCAGGAAATCCTGGCGTCCAATATTGCCAACGCCGATACCCCGGGCTACCAGGCGCGGGATATCGACTTTGCCAGCCAGCTGAGCAAGGTGATGGAAAACGGTCGCGCGGAGGGGAGCAGCATGGCGCTGAAAGTCACCTCTTCACGCCATATCGCCGCTGAAACCAACTCTCAGCCATCCATGGACCTGATGTACCGCATTCCCGATCAACCTGCCGCGGATGGCAACACCGTGGATATGGATCGTGAACGTACGCAGTTTGCTGATAACAGCCTGAAATACCAAGCCGATCTCACCCTCATCAGTAGCCAAATCAAAGGCATGATGAGCGTTCTGCAGGGGCAATAACCATGGCATTGCTGAATATTTTTGATATCGCCGGTTCGGCGATGACCGCGCAATCACAGCGCCTCAACGTCAGCGCCAGTAACCTGGCCAACGCCGACAGTGTCACCGGGCCGGATGGTCAGCCTTATGTGGCAAAACAGGTGATATTCCAGACCGATGCCGCCCCTGGCGCGGCGACCGGTGGCGTCAAAGTCGCGGGCGTGGTGAACGATCCTACCCCGGCCAAATTGGTGTATGACCCAGGTAATCCGATGGCGGATGAGAAGGGTTACGTCAAGATGCCAAATGTCGATGTCGTATCAGAAACCGTTAACACCATGTCAGCGTCCCGCAGCTATCAGGCCAACGTCGAAGTGTTGAACACGGTGAAATCAATGATGATGAAAACCCTGACGATGGGTCAATAACGGAGCACGAACATGAGCGTAGCAGTCGGCGTTAATGCCAATCTTGACCCAACGGTACTGAGTTCGTCCAGTTCAACAGGGACGGGAAACAGTGCTCAGGACTTGCAGAACCAATTCCTGACCATGCTGGTGACGCAGTTGCAGAACCAGGATCCCACCAACCCAATGGACAACAGCCAGCTCACTACTCAGCTGGCGCAGATTAACACCCTGAGCGGCATTGAGAAGCTGAATACCACGTTGGGTTCCATCTCTGGTCAGCTCACCACCAGCCAGTCACTGCAGAGTACGACGCTGATTGGACATGGTGTGATGATTGATGGCAGCCAGATCCTGGTGGGCAGTGGTACCACGACCCCATTCGGGGTGGAGTTGAGTACCGCCTCTACCGCCACCACCGCGACCATCAAAGATTCGAACGGCACTGTGGTTCGCACTGTCGACTTGGGCGCATTGACGTCCGGCGTTCACGCCTTCTCCTGGGACGGCAAAGACGCGAATGGCACGACAGTGGCTGATGGCAAATATTCTGTATCGATTGCCGCCAGTAATGGCAGCACACAATTGGTGGCACAACCGCTTAATTACGCTTACGTGAATGGCGTGAGTACGGTGGATAACACCTCAAAACTGGACCTCGGCACCATGGGCTCCGCCACTCTTGATGAAGTTCGTCAGATTCTCTAATTCAATTTTAGCAGGAGACACGTTATGTCTTTTTCTCAAGCTGTCAGTGGTATGAATGCGGCCTCCAGTAACCTGGACGTCATTGGTAACAACATCGCCAACTCCGCGACTGCGGGTTTCAAATCCAGCACCATTTCGTTCGCGGATATGTTTGCTGGTTCAAATATCGGTATGGGTACCAAGGTCGCTGCGGTTATTCAGAACTTCAACGACGGTACCACGACCTCAACCAGCCGTGGTCTGGACGTGGCACTGAGCGGTAACGGTTTCTTCCGTATGACCGATGCTGCGGGTAGCGTGTACTACTCTCGTAATGGTCAGTTCACGCTGGATGCCAACCGTAACCTGGTGAACACCCAGGGCATGAGCGTGACCGGCTATCCGGCAACCGGTACCCCGCCGACCATTCAGACGGGTGCAAACCCGGTGGCATTGAGCGTACCGACGACGCAGATGTCGGCGCGCGCGACCACGACCGCCGGTTTGGTGTCTAACCTGAACTCCACAGATAGCGTGCCAACAGTGGCAACCTTCAGCTCGTCAGACGTCGATAGCTACAACGCCAAAAGCACCGTCACTGTGTATGACTCACAGGGTAACGATCATGCTCTCGACCTCTATTATGTGAAAACCAGTGATAACAACTGGGCTGTACACGCGATTGATTCCACGACTGGAACGTCAGCAGGTGATTTCTCGATGACCTTTGACTCCAACGGTAAGCTGCAATCTATCACAAGCGGCGGGACAACCACCCCAGGCGCAACCACTGTTGGCTTGACTATTCAGGGATCTAATGGTGCTGCGGCTAATCAGGCCATCACGTTGAGCGTACTGGGAAGCCAGCAACAAAACACCGGCACCACGTCATTCGGAAACCCAACGCAGGATGGTTATGCGCCGGGCGACCTGACCAGCTACGCCATCAACGATGACGGCACCATTACCGGTACCTATTCGAACCAGAAAACTCAGCTGCTGGGTCAAATCGTTCTGGCCAGCTTCTCTAACCCGGAAGGCCTGAAGTCAGAAGGCGATAACGTCTGGTCTGCGACCAACTCTTCGGGTCAGGCGGCAATCGGCCTGGCTAACACCGGCACTTACGGTTCACTGACTTCAGGTGCACTGGAAGCCTCCAACGTCGATTTGAGTAAAGAGCTGGTCAACATGATCGTTGCACAACGTAACTATCAGGCCAACAGCCAGACGATTAAAACGCAGGATCAGATCCTCAACACCCTGATCAACTTACGTTAATTCGCTAACGGGATTGCATTATGGATCACGCAATATATACCGCGATGGGCGCCGCCAGTCAGACGATGGAACAACAATCGGTGACCGCCAGCAACCTCGCCAACGCCTCAACGCCGGGCTTCCGCGCCCAGCTCAACGCGTTGCGCGCGGTGCCGGTCAACGGCTGGTCGCTGCCGACGCGCACCTTAGTGGCTGCCTCAACGCCGGGTGCCGATATGACGCCAGGCGCGATGGACAACACCGGACGCCCGCTCGATGTGGCGGTACAGCAAGATGGCTGGCTGGCGGTGCGTACCGCTGACGGTTCTGAAGCCTATACCCGCAACGGCAACATGCAGATCAGCTCGACCGGTATTTTGACCATTCAGGGCAATCCCGTGATGGGCGATGGCGGTCCAATCGCCATTCCACAAGGCTCCGAGCTGACTATCGCGGCTGACGGTACCATCACCTCGCGTAATGCGGGTGATGCGCCAAACGCCACGGTACAGATTGGCAAGCTGAAGCTGGTTAAGGCCACGGGCAAAGAGTTACAGCGCGGTGACGACGGTATGTTCCGTCCAACCCAGGCGACGCAGGCGACACGCGGTGCGGCTCTAGCGCCTGATGCAACGGTCGCGGTCATGCCAGGTGTGCTGGAAGGCAGCAACGTTAAGCCAGTGGAAACCATGGTCGACATGATCGCCAACGCCCGACGTTTCGAGATGCAGATGAAAGTCATCACTAACGTCGATGAAAACGAACAAAAAGCCAATCAACTGCTCAACATGAGCAGCTAAGGCGTAAGGAAAACAACATGATTCGTTCTTTATGGATCGCTAAAACCGGCCTTGACGCCCAGCAAACCAATATGGACGTCATTTCGAACAACCTTGCGAACGTTTCAACCAACGGATTTAAACGTTCGCGTGCCGTGTTCGAAGATCTGATGTATCAGACGCTGCGTCAGCCGGGCACCCAGTCATCGGAACAGACCACATTGCCTTCAGGCTTGCAGATTGGTACCGGTGTGCGCCCAGTGACCACCGAGCGTCTGCATACCCAGGGCAACCTGTCGCAGACCAGCAACTCAAAAGACGTGGCGATCAACGGTCAGGGTTATTTCGAAGTGCAGATGCCAGACGGTACCTCTTCATATACGCGTGACGGTTCATTCCAGGTGGATCAGAACGGTCAGCTGGTGACCAACGCCGGCTATCCGGTTCAGCCTGGGATCACTATTCCGGCGAACGCCACCAGCATCACCATCTCGCGTGACGGTGTGGTGAGCGTGACGCAGCAGGGGCAGACCAACCCAGCGCAGGTGGGACAGTTGACGCTGAGCACCTTTATGAACGATGCAGGCCTCGATAGCCTGGGTGAAAACCTCTATCAGGAAACGCAGGCATCCGGTGCGGCGACGCAGAGTACGCCAGGCCAGAACGGCGCGGGTTTGCTGTATCAGGGTTATGTTGAAACCTCTAACGTCAACGTGGCGGAAGAGTTGGTCACCATGATTCAGACGCAGCGTGCTTATGAAATCAACAGCAAAGCGATCACCACCTCTGATCAGATGCTGCAGAAATTAACCCAGGTTTAATCTGGGGTCGTTGGGCCAGCCTGGCTGGCCCGATTAAGAACATGAATAAGGTCAGAACTCCGTGGCGAAGCAAGTGATTCTCAAGCCTGGGCATTGGTTAGTAGCCACGCTGCTACTGACATTAAACGGTTGTGCGTTAGTCCCGCGTACGCCTCTGGTGCAGGGTGCCACAACGGCAGAACCCACGCCTTCCGCACCGCCAGTGGTAAACGGTTCTATTTTCCAGGGCGTTGCGCCACTGAACTACGGCTATCAGCCGCTGTTCGAAGACCGCCGTCCACGTAACATTGGCGATACCCTGACGATTACGCTGCAAGAGAATGTCAGCGCCAGCAAAAGTTCTTCAGCTAATGCGAGCCGTGATGGCAGCAACAGCTTTGGCGTGAGCACTGTGCCAACCGGCCTGAGCGGTCTGGTCGGCGCCGCCGGTGAGAAAGCCGGTCTGGATGCCAATGGTAAAAATGACTTCGCTGGCAAAGGTGGCGCAACGGCCAATAACACCTTTACCGGCACCATCACCGTCACCGTGAATCAGGTGTTGTCGAATGGCAACCTGCGCGTGGTCGGTGAGAAACAGATCGAAATTAACCAGGGAACCGAATTTATTCGCTTCTCCGGTGTGGTTAACCCACGCACCATCAGCGCCAGCAACGCCGTGTTGTCAACGCAGGTGGCCGATGCACGTATTGAGTATGTCGGAAACGGGTATATCAATGAGGCGCAAACCATGGGCTGGTTCCAGCGTTTCTTCCTGAACGTGTCGCCGATGTAATCGAGGTAATGATGAAAATGAACACTCTGCTGCGTCTGAGCCTGAGCCTGCTGCTCGGTGTCAGTCTGATGGCCCAGGCTGACCGCATTCGCGATCTGACATCCGTGCAGGGCGTGCGCGAAAACCAGCTGATCGGTTACGGCCTGGTGGTGGGGCTTGATGGGACAGGTGACCAGACAACACAAACCCCGTTTACCACCCAGACGGTAAGCAACATGCTGTCGCAGCTCGGTATCACCGTGCCCACCGGCACCAATATGCAGCTGAAAAACGTGGCGGCGGTGATGGTCACGGCGAAGCTGCCGTCGTTTGCGCGGCAGGGGCAGAATATTGACGTAGTGGTCTCTTCGCTGGGTAACGCCAAAAGCCTGCGCGGTGGCACGCTGTTAATGACGCCGATGAAAGGGGTCGATAACCAGGTTTACGCGCTGGCGCAGGGTAACATTTTGGTGGGCGGTGCGGGTGCATCTGCGGGCGGCAGCAGTGTGCAGGTTAACCAGCTAAACGGTGGCCGCATTACTAATGGTGCAACGGTAGAGCGCGAGTTGCAAAGTAACTTTGGCAGCCAAAACACCATCAATCTCCAATTGAATACTGAAGATTTCACCATGGCGCAGCGTATTGCCGATGCGATTAATAGCCGTGGCGTGGGTTCAGCGCAACCGCTCGATGCGCGCACGGTGCAAATTCGTGTGTCGCCAAACAACAGCTCGCAGGTGCGTTTGCTGGCCGATATCCAAAATATTGACGTTTCCGTGCCGGTTGAAGATGCCAAAGTCATCATCAACTCGCGTACCGGTTCGGTGGTCATGAACCGCGAGGTAACGCTCAATACCTGTGCTGTGGCGCAAGGCAACTTGTCGGTGACAGTGAATCAGCAGCAGAACGTCAGCCAGCCGAACACGCCGTTCGCCGGTGGACAAACCGTGGCGACGACGCAGACGCAGATCGACTTGCGCCAGAGCGGCGGAGCCTTGCAGCGTGTTAACGCCAGCGCCAACCTTAATAACGTGGTCCGTGCCCTTAACGCCCTGGGCGCAACGCCGATTGAGCTGATGTCGATTCTGCAGTCGATGCAAAGTGCAGGCTGTCTGCGCGCCAAACTGGAAATCATCTGATGACCGATACGCAATCGCTGATGAGTGCGGCTTATGACAGCCGCTCACTGAACAACCTGAAACGCGAAGCCGCCGCCGACCCGAAAGGGAAGGCGCTGCAAGTGGCAAAACAGGTTGAGGGAATGTTCGTACAGATGATGTTGAAGAGCATGCGTGAAGCGTTGCCGCAGGATGGCATCTTCAGCAGCGACTCAACAAAGATGTACACCTCAATGTACGATCAGCAGATTGCGCAGGAAATCGGTAAACGCGGGCTGGGTATGGCGGATTTGATCGTCAAACAGATGCAGCCCGCGCAAGAGCCTGATGAAACCGCTGGCACGGTACCGATGAAGCTGGATAACAGCTTCATTTATAGCAATCTGCCTTCCAACCAACTGGAGCAGATGGTACGCAAAGCGGTGCCGCGTCTGCCGGTCTCGCCGTCCAGCTTCCCAGCGGATAGCAACGACTTTATTGCCCAGTTATCCCAACCCGCGCAGGCCGCGAGTCAGCAGAGTGGTATTCCTCATCACTTGATCCTTGCCCAGGCGGCGCTGGAATCGGGTTGGGGACAACGCCAGATTCTGACGCGCGACGGCAAGCCGAGCTACAACGTGTTTGGCATCAAGGCCGGTGGTGACTGGAAGGGCGCAACCACCGACATCATGACCACCGAATATGAAGGTGGCGTGGCGAAGAAAGTGCGTGCCACCTTCCGTGTGTATGGTTCCTATATGGAAGCACTCAGCGACTACGTCAAACTGCTGTCCAATAACCCACGCTATGCCGCCGTTGCCAACGCCGCAACGCCGGAGCAGGGCGCACGAGCCCTGCAGGCTGCGGGCTATGCCACCGATCCGAAATATGCGCAGAAATTGGTAGGAATGATCCAGCAATTCAAAAACATGGGCGAAAAAGTGGTGAAGGCGTATAGCCAGGATATTACCGATTTGTTCTGATTTTTTACCTCAAGTTTCACTTAAGCACGCCGATAACCATCATAAGCTGCGGGCGTTTTAGCCCGCCCAATCGCACTGATGACTGCCAGCCCGGTTAACGGGAAATAAAGGAACCGAGATGTCCAGCATAATTAACTCAGCGATGAGTGGGCTGAGCGCCGCACAGGCCGCATTAAGCACCACCAGTAACAACATCAGCAACTACACGGTAGCGGGTTACTCACGTCAGACGACCATTCTGTCGCAGGCCAATAGCACCCTGCAGGGCAACAGCTACTATGGCAATGGCGTGACGCTGAATGGCGTGCAGCGTGAATATGATGAGTTTGTTACTGCTCAGTTGCGCGGATCCAGTGCCAATTACAGCGCGGTGAACACCCAATACAGTCAGATTTCAAACATTGATGACCTGCTGTCGACATCGACCACCAGCCTTTCAACCTCGATTCAAAGCTTCTTTACCAATGTGCAAAACGTGGTAAGTAACGCAAACGATCCGTCTGCACGTCAATCAATGCTGAGCTATGCCCAGGGGTTGGTCAATCAGTTCCAAACCACGGCGCAGTACTTGAATAATATGCAAACCAGCGTGAATACGGACATTGCGTCCAACGTTGACCAGATTAACACTTACACCAGCCAGATTGCCGACCTCAACACCCAGATCGCAAAACTCACCACCGGCAACGGTGCTGCACCGAACGATCTGCTGGATCAACGCGATCAGTTGGTGAACAACCTCAATAACATCGTTGGGGTAAACGTCTCTCAGCAAGATGGTAGCTATATCGTCTCGATGGGGAGTGTCACTCTGGTTAACGGCAAAAACTCGACTAATTTGGTCGCGATGCCTTCCAGCGCCGATAATTCGCGTATCACTGTCGGTTATGTCGACAAGCAAGCGGGTAATGTCGAAATTCCTGAAAAAACCCTGACGACAGGCTCACTGGGTGGTTTGCTGGCGTTCCGCACGCAGGATTTAGATACCGCACAGAATCAGCTTGGCCAGTTAGCGGCTGCCTTCACCACCAGCTTTAACGCCGTGCAAACTGCAGGTTATGACAGTAACGGCGATCAGGGCACGAAATTCTTCAACATCGGCTCACCGAACGTAGTGAGTAATAGCAAGAATACGTCCACTGCAACGGTGACCGCAGAATGGTCTGATACCAGTGCACTTAAAGCCTCTAACTACTCCATGAGCTATGACAGCGCCAGCAGTACCTGGTCTGTGACTCGCTTGTCTGACAACGTGAAATTTAGCGTTACGCCTGATGCGACAGACGGCACCCTGAGCTTTGATGGTCTGAAACTAACCGTTAGCGGCACGCCTGATAATAAAGATAGTTTCCTGGTAAAACCGGTCCAGAACGTGATTAGCAGTATGTCTGTGGCTATCACGGATGAATCGCAAATCGCGGCTGCATCCAGTGCGACCAGTGGTGAGAGTGATAACACCAACGCCCAAAAAATGCTGGATTTGCAGGATGCGAAGTTAGTTAACGGCAACGCAACGATTGCGCAAGCGTATGCCAGCATCGTCAGCACGGTGGGTAACAAAACCAGCACACTGGAAACGGCCAGTACCACGCAGAAAAACGTGGTCGACCAGCTTACCGACCGTCAGCAGTCGGTCTCAGGGGTGAACCTTGATGAAGAGTACGCCAACCTGACCAAATATCAGCAGTTTTATATGGCGAATGCGCAGGTATTGCAAACCGCCAGCACGATTTTCAATGCGCTGATGGACATCCGCGGCTAAGCATAGAGGATAAAAACCATGCGTCTTAGTACCAATATGATTTTTGACCAGCAGGTGCGCGGGATTACTGACTCGCAATCTTCCTGGTTAAAAGTGGGCGAACAGCTTTCCAGTGGTCGTCGTGTTAACAACCCATCGGATGATCCGATTGCGGCCTCTCGTGCCGTGGTGCTGTCGCAGTCTCAGGCGAAAAGTACCCAATATGCGACAGCGCGTAGTTTCGCGGATCAAAGCTTGTCGATGGAAGAGAATGCGCTTAAAGGCGCGACCAGTAGCATTCAGGATGCACAAACCCTGATTGTTTATGGCTCTACCGGCACACTTAGCGATGATGACCGTGCCTCTATCGCCACCCAGCTGGAAGGTATTCGCGCCCAATTGCTCAATCAGGCCAACAGCCAGGATGGTAATGGTCGCTATATCTTTGCCGGATACAAAACCGATACGGCGCCATTCACCGATACTGCCGGCACTGGCGTGAGCTATGTGGGCGGCGATCAGGCTATCACGCAGAAAGTCGATGATGGCCGCACAATGGATGTGAGCAGCACGGGATCTTCTGTGTTCATGTCGATTACCAGCAATGCGAAAGCTGAGCCAGATGGAACGGCGAGCGAGACCAATGTCTTTAATATGCTCGACAGTGCCATTGCGGCCCTTAAAGTGCCACAAGACAATGCGGATGATGCGACCAAACAAACGTTCCAGGATGCGATGGATAAAACCAACCGTGGCCTCAGTAATTCACTGAACAACGTTTTGACCGTGCGTTCTGCAGTCGGTACACAGTTGTCAGAGCTCGACACGCTGAATGCGCAGGGTGACGATCGCGATACTATTATGACCTCGCAAATGAGTGATTTGGTGGATGTCGATTACACCTCCGCCATTTCCAGTTACACCATGCAACAGACAGCACTGCAAGCGTCTTACAAGACCTTCACTGATATGTCGAAGATGTCACTGTTCCAGCTGAATTCATAAGATCTGACTTGAAAATTTGAGCGTGCTTAAACCGGGCGCGCTTAGTTTCTCCCACCGCCTTTTGGGGCCGTGGGATTTTTTTTGCCTGTCATTTCGTCGCACAGTTCATTGCACCTGCCTCCTGCGGAACAGTGGTCTGGTTGCATACTCTGCCAGATCACCACCTCTTCGCACCTGCCTCATGCGAAGCAGCGCTCTGTTTGTGTCATCTGCCAGTTCACTACCTCTTCACACCTGTCTCATGCGGTGCAGCGGTCTGTTTGTGTACTCTGCCAGATCACTACCTCTTCGCACCTGCCTCATGCGGAGCAGCGGTCTGTTTGTGTACTCTGCCAGATCACCACCTAATGCTGCGAAAGAGCAGGATCAACAGGCAATAAAAAACCCCGAACCAGTCGGGGTTTTGTTAATGCTGATTAGCGACTAAGACTTAAACGCTTTCCGGACGTGTTGCCGGTGCCGTCGCCTGATGCGTGGCGCTATGGCCGCCCGCAGAACCACGGCCTTCGAAGTCAAACGGTGGGCGAACCCAATCGCTGTGACGAACGACTTCTGGCTCCCATGCCGGAGCAGGTGCTTTGGTCATCGGCGCCGTGGCGTGATGCTTCCAGCGGGTTTCAGCGTTGCTCACTGCGGTATCACGTGCAGCAACAGGCGCATGCGGTTCAGTCACCGGTGCAGCAGGCGCTTCAGCAGCGACTGGTGCAGCCAGTACTTCTTCCACTTGCGCGGCAACAGCAGGCTCAACTTCAGAAGGCGCTTGCTCAGCCGCTGCAACAGCAGGCTCAACTTCAGCAGGCGCTTGCGCTGCTGCTACTACTGCTTCGCTTGCCTGTGGTGCGGCAGTCTCCGCAGCAGGAACCGCTTCAGCCGGTGTCACTTCAGTAGCAGAAACCGTTTCAGTCGATGCAGACGCCACTTCAGCAGCCGGTGCCACTTCAGACGATGCAGCAACAACATCCGCAGCCGGTGCGACGTCAGCCTGAACATCTTCGACTTGATTAGTGAGGGCAGTTTCAGCCGGTGCCGTTGTCACTTCATCGGCCGGTACGGCTTCAGCAGCGGTTTGTTGTGCAATCTGCTCAACAGCGGCAGAAATCACGGCAGGCTCTTCGTTGACAGGCGCAGCGACTGGGGTCAGGTCATCGGTGTTCACCACAGGCACTTCTGTATGTGCCTGTGGCTCAGACTGATGAACAGCCTCTTGCGCTGCTGGCTGTGCAACCTGTTCTGCTGCTGCCGCAACCGGCAGTGCGTCCGCTTCACCGGTATGTTGATAGCTGTAATCTGGCATTTCGTTCAGCGCTTCCTGAGAGGAGAACTGATCGTGGGCCTGGGCAACCGGGTAGGTAATCCAGACTTTACCGGATGCCATCTCTGGAGAAGACGCAGCCGATTCCAGCGGCATGGCAGATTGCGTTGGGTAACGCTCATCACGATAGCGACGACGACGTTGGCCGCTCACGCGCAGATGACGTGGTGAACGACGCGAGCGACGCGGCATGTTGGCGCTATCACGGTTCTCGTTATCATCCTGTTCATCCTGAGCGACTTCAGGTTGCTCATTGAATGTAGCGCGCTGTGCATTTTCTACAACCGCTTCAGTGACTGCGGGTGCCGGGATGGCTGCCGCCACTTCGCCGGTATCACCCACGCGCACGCGCTGGGTCAGTTGACGCTGTTTACGACGTGGCATGACCTGCACACGTTCTTCTTCCTGCGCAACGTTTTCATCAGCGATATCGGTCTGAGCAACGGTTTCAGCGACTTTCTGATCTTGCTGCTGATTACGTTTCTCATCCTGACGACGACGCTGGCGTTCAGCACGCTGCTCACGACGCTGTTGCTGCTGCTCATCACGCTGCTGCAGCTGCTCATCGGTCAACGCTGGACGTTCGCCACGAGGCTCGTTCTGACGCTTATTACGGCGATTGTCCTGATTGTCACGCGGCTCACGGGCTTCACGTGGTTCACGCGATTCGCGTGGCTCACGAGCTTCGCGCGGTTCACGGCCTTCGCGACCCTGAGCATTTTCACCGTTGCGCGGAGTGCGATCGCGACGATTATTGCTACGACGGTTGTTACGGCGGTCACCACGCTGCTGATTGTTCTCACTTTCAGCGGCTTTCTCTTCCGGTTTAGCTTCAACAGGTGCAGCAGCAGGTGCATCGCCAGCAAACAGTTTTTTCAAACCGCCCAACAGGCGAGCGACAAAGCCAGTGCTGGCAACGGCAGGCGCCGCAGCGGCAGCTGCCGGTTTTGCATCCGCTTTAACCGCAGAGTGGCTCTCTTTCTCCACTTCAACCGGCGCAGGCGGCGCATCAGGCATCACAAAGGCGGCCAGGGCTGGCTGCTCAGGGCGACGACGTTCGGCATGCTCTTCTTCCGAAGGCAGTGCCATCTCAGCTTCATGCAATTTCGGCAGGTGGTAAGAAAGTGTCTGCGTCTCTTCGCCTTTGCGCACGCGCAGCACAGAGTAATGTGGCGTTTCCATCTGATCGTTTGGCACGATGATGGCACGCACACCACCCTGGCGTTTCTCGATCGCACTGACTGCATCACGTTTTTCGTTCAGCAGATACGAGGCGACGGGCACAGGTACAATCGCATGCACTTCTTTGGTGTTGTCTTTCAGCGCTTCTTCTTCAATCAGACGCAAGATAGACAGCGAGAGCGATTCGTTATCACGGATGGTGCCGGTGCCGCTACAACGTGGGCAGACGTGATGGCTGGATTCACCCAATGATGGGCTAAGACGCTGACGCGACATTTCCAGCAGACCGAAACGTGAAATGTGACTGATTTGAATGCGCGCACGATCCTGACGAACCGCTTCACGCAGACGGTTTTCAACCGCGCGCTGGTGTCGAACCGGTGTCATATCGATGAAGTCGATGACGATCAGGCCGCCGAGGTCGCGCAGGCGCAACTGACGAGCGATTTCATCAGCCGCTTCGAGGTTAGTATTGAAGGCCGTCTCTTCGATGTCGCCACCGCGTGTTGCACGGGCGGAGTTGATATCGATGGCGGTCAGTGCTTCGGTGCTGTCGATAACAATCGAGCCACCGGAAGGCAAGCGCACTTCACGCTGGAATGCAGATTCAATCTGCGACTCAATTTGGTAGTGGCTGAACAGCGGGATTTCACCGGTGTACAGTTTAATTTTGCTGCTGAAGTCCGGGCGACCGAGCGCAGCAATATGCTGACGCGCCAGCTCCAGCACTTTCGGGTTATCAATGAGAATCTCACCAATATCCTGACGCAGATAGTCGCGGAAGGCACGCACGATGACGTTGCTTTCCTGGTGGATCAGGAACGGGGCAGGGCGGCTATCAGCGGCTTTTTTGATCGCTTCCCAGTGCTTCAGTCGGAAACTCAGGTCCCACTGCAGCGATTCGGCAGATTTGCCAACGCCTGCGGTACGCACGATCAAGCCCATGCCGTCTGGCAGTTCCAGTGCGGACAGCGCTTCTTTCAGTTCGGTGCGATCGTCACCTTCGATACGGCGGGAAATCCCCCCGGCACGCGGGTTATTCGGCATCAGGACTAAATAGCTACCGGCCAGAGAAATGAAGGTGGTTAAGGCCGCACCTTTATTTCCACGCTCCTCTTTATCGATTTGCACGATAACTTCCTGACCTTCTCGCAACACCTCTTTGATGTTTGGACGGCCGTGTGCGTTGTAATTAGCAGGGAAGTATTCGCGGGAAATTTCTTTCAGAGGGAGGAAACCGTGGCGTTCAGCACCGTAATCGACAAATGCCGCTTCAAGGCTGGGTTCAACACGGGTGATTTTACCTTTGTAGATATTGGCTTTTTTCTGCTCGTGTCCGGGGCTTTCGATATCCAGATCGTACAGACGTTGGCCGTCAACAAGGGCAACGCGCAACTCTTCCTGCTGAGATGCGTTAATTAACATTCTTTTCATCGTGACTTACTCGTTATTCTCACATGAGTGATGTAGCTGCGGGCATCGTTACCCTGGACGAGAATCAACCGATGGCCCCGTGTCTTAATGCACTGACGTCAACCTCACGGCTGTCGTCGGCTAAAGGGGCGCAAATCTTGTCGGTGGCCTGTTTTTCATAAGGAAAAACAGCGCCTGAAGGTGGAATAGCTATAGAAAATTCAGAAATCCACACATCCCAGTCTGTCGTCCAGGCTGCAACCCGCAGCCCGCTAAGTGCCTGATTTAACATTACGTCTTACGCCATTGCTGCGTGTCCGTTCAATCCGGCAAAATGACTTATTTCGCTCTTTTTTCCTGCCTGAATTTTTCCAGGGCAGAAACCCCTGCATTATTCCATTGCTCACTCACATATAGCAAGGCGACTTTTGCCGAGCTGTGAAGTTTGTGCATCCTTAACCTATTCATTTGCAGGGCTTAACACCGCATCGGTTAAAAAGTCATCATTATGACCTTTTTCCGGCGCGACAAAGAGAGAGTTAAGCACAGAAAAAGGGGTGGCGCTATCCAGGGACACTATTTAGAATCGCCGCCATGAAAACAGAGAATCCCGGCGTACTTTATGTCGCCATTACGGCTGAAAATGCCGAACAACGTATCGATAACTTTTTGCGCACTCAGCTCAAGGGCGTGCCGAAAAGTATGATTTATCGCATCTTGCGTAAAGGCGAGGTGCGCGTAAATAAAGGGCGCGTGAAACCCGAATACAAACTGCAGGCGGGGGATGAAGTCCGTATTCCGCCGGTGCGCGTGGCCGAGCGTGAAGAGCAAGCAGTATCACCGAAACTCGATAAAGTTGCCGCGCTGGCGAACGCCATTCTGTATGAAGACGATTATCTGCTGGTGCTGAACAAGCCATCGGGTACTGCTGTACATGGTGGTAGCGGTCTTAGCTTTGGTGTGATTGAAGGCCTGCGCGCGCTGCGTCCTGAAGCCCGTTTCCTCGAACTGGTTCATCGTCTTGACCGTGATACTTCCGGTATTTTGCTGGTGGCAAAAAAACGTTCTGCGCTGCGTTCGCTGCACGAGCAGTTACGTGAAAAAGGCATGCAGAAAGATTATCTGGCGCTGGTGCGCGGTGACTGGCCTTCACATTTGAAAGTGGTGCAGGCACCGTTGCTGAAAAATATTTTGCAAAGCGGTGAGCGCGTGGTGCGCGTCAGTGCGGAAGGCAAGCCATCCGAAACCCGTTTCAAAGTGGAAGAGCGTTTTGGATTCGCCACCCTGGTGAAAGCCAGTCCGGTGACCGGGCGCACGCACCAGATCCGTGTGCACACGCTGCATGGTGGCCATCCTATCGCCTTTGACGATCGCTATGGCGATCGGGACTTTGATCGCCAACTCGCATCAACGGGCCTGGCGCGGTTGTTCCTGCATGCTGCAGCGCTGACCTTTACCCATCCGAATACCGGGGAAGTCCTGCGAACGGAAGCGCCGCTGGATAATGCACTGAAACACTGCCTGGCGCAGCTACGTCAGAAAAAAGCCTGATTTTCCGGGCATCAACCCAGCGCGTTGATGCCCACTTTAATCAGCATCTTATTTAACGCTATCAGCGGTAATCCAATCAGCGTATTGGGATCGCGCCCCTCCAGCCGCTCAAACAAGCAAATTCCCATTCCTTCGCTTTTAAAGCTGCCCGCACAATTCAACGGCTGCTCTTTTTCCACATAGTGACGAATTTCTTCCTGGCTTAGATGACGAAAATGTACGTTGAACGGTTCACAAACCACCTGTTGTTGTGCCGTTTGAGGCTGAATCAGGGCGAGCCCGGTATAAAACGTAATCACTTTGCCGCTGGCCGCAGCCAGTTGTCGGCAGGCATTCTCTACCGTATGCGGTTTTCCGGTGATGTTGCCATCAAGCACGCAGACCTGATCGGAACCAATAATCCAGCTTTGTGGATGCTGAGCGGCTAGCGCCTGGGCTTTAGCCAGTGCTAAGCGTTGCACTAACTGCGGTGCGGTTTCGTTCGGTTGCGGCGTCTCGTCGCAATCGGGCGCAACGGCAATAAAAGGCAGGCCAAGCTTGCTCAGCAAGGCCTGACGGAATGGGGAAGTGGAGGCCAGAATTAATGGTGTCATGATTTTTTTTCAGAATAGATAGCGTAAAGATGACAGGCATTTTAAACTATGCGCCGCACTGGATGCGACTAACGGGTGAAAGATGCTGTAAACCGGCCTTTTTCTTTGACTCTATGACGTTACAAAGTTAATATGCGCGCCCTATGCAAAAGGTAAAATTACCCCTGACGATCGATCTGGCCCGCGCCGCGCAAAAGCGCCTTGATTACCAAGGTGTGTATGCACCTGAATTGGTGGCGCGCCTGGCCGAAACGGTCGTGAGTGTGGACAGTGATGTGGAATGCACCATGTCGTTTGCGATTGACAACCAGCGCTTAGCGGTTCTGCAAGGAACAGCTGATGTGCAGGTGACATTGTCGTGTCAACGCTGCAACCAGTCATTCCCGCATGCTGTTCACGTAAGCTATTGCTTCAGTCCTGTCTCTTCTGATGAGCAGGCCGAGGCACTGCCGGAAGCTTACGAGCCAGTTGATATCAATGATTTCGGCGAAATCGACTTGCTGGCAGTTATCGAAGATGAACTCATCCTCGCGCTGCCTGTAGTTCCGGTGCATGATTCTGAACACTGTGAAGTGTCCGACGCGGACATGGTATTTGGCAAGTTGCCTGAAGAGGCAGAAAAACCAAATCCCTTTGCCGTATTAGCCAGTTTAAAGCGTAAGTAATAGGAGTAAGGTCCATGGCCGTACAACAGAATAAACCAACCCGTTCTAAGCGTGGTATGCGTCGTTCGCACGATGCGCTGACCACCGCAGCTCTGTCAGTAGATAAAGTTTCTGGTGAAACTCATCTGCGTCACCATATCACTGCGGATGGTTACTACCGCGGTCGCAAGGTTATCACCAAGTAATTCTTTGCGGTTACGCAAGGCGATACCTTGACACGTTTGACCCTGGCAGTTGATGCCATGGGCGGGGATTTCGGTCCCTGCGTGACAGTGCCTGCATCCTTGCAGGCACTGGCCTCTCATACGAATCTGGTTCTTCTTCTGGTCGGTGATCCCGACATCATCTCGTCATTTCTTGCCAAAGCGGATTCCTCGTTACTGGGGCGTGTGCAGGTTATCCCTGCCGAATCGGTTATTGCAAGTGATGCCAAGCCTTCACAAGCCATTCGGAACAGCCGCGGCAGCTCGATGCGTGTGGCACTCGAACTGGTGAAAGAGGGTAACGCGCAAGCCTGTATCAGTGCAGGCAACACCGGCGCGTTAATGGGGCTGGCAAAAATGTTGTTGAAGCCGCTGGATGGCATTGAGCGTCCGGCGTTGATGACCGTTCTGCCGCATCAGCATCAGGGCAAAACGGTGGTGCTGGATCTCGGCGCAAATGTGGAATCGGACAGCGATATGCTGGTGCAGTTTGCCATCATGGGCGCTGTCATGGCTGAGGAAGTGCTGGAAATCGACAGACCGCGTGTCGCGCTGCTCAACATTGGGCAGGAAGAGACCAAGGGGCTGGAAACGATTCGCACAGCATCTGCGGTTCTGCGGGAGACGCCGCAAATCAACTATATTGGTTATCTTGAGGGGAATGATCTCCTCACCGGCAAGACGGATGTGCTGGTCTGTGATGGCTTCGTGGGAAACGTCACGCTTAAAACCATGGAAGGCGTGGTAAGAATGTTTCTTTCTCTGCTCAAGTCGTCAGAGGATGGGAAAAAACGGGCGTGGTGGTTGAAATGGGTAGGGCGCTGGCTGCAAAAGCGTCTGGCTAAACGTTTCGGCCATCTCAACCCCGACCAGTACAATGGCGCTTGTCTGTTAGGATTGCGCGTAACAGTGATCAAAAGCCACGGTGCGGCGAATCAACGTGCGTTTGCCGTGGCGATAGAGCAGGCAGAGCAGGCGGTGCGCAGGCAAGTCCCAGAGAGGATTGCGGCGCGCCTTGACGCTGTATTAGCCAGGAGTGACAAAGCGTAGATGTTTACCAAAATTATCGGTACGGGCAGCTATTTGCCTGAGCAGGTTCGCTCCAATGCGGATCTGGAAAAAATGGTGGAGACTTCGGACGAGTGGATTGTCACGCGTACCGGTATCCGTGAGCGCCGCATTGCTGCGCCAGAAGAAACTGTTGCCACTATGGGCTTTGCGGCTGCACAGCGCGCGCTAGAGATGGCGGGCGTTGCGGCCAGCGATGTCGGCCTGATTATTGTGGCGACCACCTCTTCCAGCCATGCCTTCCCAAGTTCAGCGTGCATGATCCATCAGATGCTGGAAATTAATGACTGCGCTTCTTTCGATCTGGCTGCTGCCTGTGCAGGTTTCACTTATGCACTTAGTGTTGCCGATCAATACATCAAAAACGGTGTGGTCAAACACGCGCTGGTGATCGGTGCGGACGTCTTAGCCCGCACCCTCGATCCAAACGATCGTGGCACCATCATCCTGTTTGGTGACGGCGCTGGCGCTGTGGTGCTGGGTCAAAGTGAAGAGCCGGGTATCCTGTCAACGCATCTGCATGCTGATGGTCGTTATGGCAAGCTGTTGACGCTGCCGTATCAGGATCGTGAACATCAGGATGAGCCAGCCTATCTCACTATGGCCGGTAATGAAGTCTTTAAAGTCGCTGTGACCGAGCTTGCCCATATCGTGGACGAGACGCTGCAAGCCAACAACCTTGATCGCGAAATGCTCGATTGGCTGGTGCCACATCAGGCCAACCTGCGCATTATCAGCGCAACAGCCAGAAAGCTCGGCATGGGCATGGAAAAAGTGGTGGTGACGCTGGATCGTCATGGCAACACTTCAGCGGCTTCGGTGCCAAGTGCACTGGATGAAGCGGTGCGAGATGGCCGTATCAAGCCTGGCCAACTGATTTTGCTGGAAGCCTTTGGTGGTGGTTTCACCTGGGGTTCTGCGCTGGTTCGCTTTTGATTGACAGGAACGACAGATGACACAATTTGCTTTTGTTTTCCCAGGACAGGGCTCACAGAACGTCGGCATGTTGGCCGATCTGGCTGTGGAAAACCCGCAGGTTGAAGCCACTTTCCGTGAAGCTTCTGACGCACTGGGATATGACTTATGGCAGTTGGTACAACAAGGTCCAGCTGAAGAACTGAATAAGACCTGGCAGACGCAACCTGCGTTGCTGGCGGCTTCCGTCGCGATTTATCGCGTCTGGCAGAGCAAAAATGGCCCGCAGCCTACGCTGATGGCCGGCCATAGCCTGGGTGAATACTCTGCGCTGGTGTGTGCTGGCGTACTGAACTTTGCGGACGCGATCAAGTTAGTCGAATTACGCGGCAAACTGATGCAGGAAGCGGTTCCTGAAGGAACCGGCGCCATGCAGGCAATCATCGGACTCGATGATGAGTCTGTCCGTACAGCGTGCGAAGAAAGCGCGCAAGGTCAGGTGGTTTCACCGGTGAACTTCAACTCGCCAGGCCAGGTGGTCATCGCGGGTAACAAAGAAGCGGTTGAGCGTGCAGGTGCTGCCTGTAAAGCGGCCGGTGCCAAGCGTGCGTTGCCATTACCGGTGAGCGTTCCTTCGCATTGCGCGTTGATGAAGCCTGCAGCAGATAAACTGGCTGTGGCACTGGAAAGCATCACTTTCAATGCACCGACTGTGCCTGTCGTTAATAACGTAGACGTCAAGTGTGAAACCGATGCCGCGGCGATTCGCAGTGCACTGGTTCGCCAGTTGTATAGCCCGGTGCGCTGGACCGAAGCTGTTGAATTTATTGCCACCCAAGGCGTTGGTCAGTTGCTGGAGATCGGTCCAGGTAAAGTCCTGACCGGTCTGACCAAACGTATTGTGGATAGCCTGACCGCTGCAGCCGTGAACGATTCTGCTTCACTGTCTGCTGCGCTTACACAGGAATAAGAGGAAAAACATGAGCTTTGAAGGTAAAGTAGCGCTGGTGACTGGCGCAAGCCGCGGCATTGGCCGTGCAATCGCGGAAACGCTGGTTGCGCGCGGTGCGAAAGTGGTGGGAACCGCCACCAGCGAAAGCGGTGCGGAAGCAATCAGTGCTTACCTCGGCGATAACGGCAAAGGTCTGCTGTTGAACGTGACCGATGCGGCCTCTATTGAGAGCGTGCTCGAGAAAGTTCGCGCTGAATTTGGCGAAGTGGACATTTTAGTCAATAATGCAGGCATTACGCGTGACAATCTGTTGATGCGCATGAAGGACGATGAGTGGGCGGATATCCTTGATACCAACCTGACATCTGTCTTCCGTCTTTCTAAGGCGGTTATGCGTGCCATGATGAAAAAACGCGTGGGCCGTATCATTACCATCGGTTCTGTAGTTGGAACCATGGGTAACGCGGGTCAAACAAACTATGCGGCAGCAAAAGCTGGTTTGATTGGCTTTAGCAAATCACTGGCGCGAGAAGTCGCGTCACGTGGCATTACCGTAAACGTCGTGGCTCCGGGCTTTATTGAGACGGACATGACGCGTGCACTGAACGAAGATCAGCGCTCGGGCATTTTGGCAGAAGTGCCGGCAGGTCGTTTAGGCGACCCGCAGGAGATTGCCAATGCTGTTGCATTCTTAGCCTCTGACGAAGCCTCTTACATCACGGGTGAGACGCTCCACGTCAATGGCGGCATGTACATGGTCTGATAATCACGAAAACATTTGCATTATCTGCGGTAAACACCGCAGAATAGCGCAAAATCGTGGTTCGACCAGCCGGGATTTTGTTGCATCTTTTTCAACATTTTATACACTACGAAAACCATCGCGAAAGCGAGTTTTGATAGGAAATTAAATAGTATGAGCGATATCGAACAACGCGTTAAGAAAATCGTAGCTGAGCAGCTGGGTGTTAAAGAAGACGAAGTGATTAACACTGCTTCTTTCGTTGAAGACCTGGGTGCAGATTCTCTTGACACCGTTGAGCTGGTAATGGCTCTGGAAGAAGAGTTTGATACTGAAATTCCAGACGAAGAAGCTGAGAAAATCACTACCGTTCAGGCAGCGATCGATTACATCAATAGCCACCAAGGCTAATGAATATCTTCAGGCGGTCACCTCGACCGCCTGAGTTTTATGTTTGCCCCACATAGCGTTATTTTTTCCCTCCCTGGAGGACGTACGTGTCTAAGCGTCGTGTAGTTGTGACTGGTCTTGGCATGTTGTCTCCTGTCGGCAATACCGTAGAGTCTACCTGGAGTGCTCTCCTTGCCGGTCAGAGCGGCATCAGCCTGATCGACCATTTTGATACTAGTGCCTACGCAACACGCTTTGCGGGCTTAGTAAGAGATTTTAATTGCGATGAATTCATCTCGCGCAAAGATCAGCGCAAGATGGATGACTTCATCCAATACGGCATTGTTGCTGGTATTCAGGCTATGGCGGACTCCGGTCTGGTCGTAACTGATGAGAATGCCGGTCGCATCGGCGCAGCTATCGGTTCCGGCATCGGCGGACTGGGTTTGATTGAAGACAACCACAGTTCACTGGTTAACGGCGGTCCGCGCAAAATCAGCCCGTTCTTTGTTCCTTCTACCATTGTTAACATGGTGGCAGGTCATCTGACCATCATGTACGGTCTGAAAGGTCCAAGCATTTCTATTGCAACCGCTTGTACTTCAGGTGTGCACAACATTGGTCATGCTGCGCGTATCATTGCGTACAACGACGCCGATGTCATGCTGGCCGGTGGTGCTGAAAAAGCCAGTACCCCGCTGGGTGTGGGTGGCTTTGGTGCTGCACGTGCGCTCTCAACCAATAACGATAATCCTCAGGCGGCAAGCCGTCCGTGGGATAAAGACCGTGATGGTTTCGTATTGGGTGATGGTGCAGGCATTGTGGTGCTGGAAGAGTACGAGCATGCGAAAAAGCGCGGTGCGAAAATTTATGCTGAAATCATCGGTTTCGGCATGAGCAGCGATGCTTACCACATGACGTCTCCGCCGGAGGATGGTTCAGGTGCTGCAGCAGCGATGGTGAATGCATTGCGTGATGCGCAGCTGAACGCTGAACAGATTGGCTACGTCAACGCGCATGGCACCTCAACGCCAGCGGGTGACAAAGCTGAAGCTCAGGCGGTCAAGTCTGTATTTGGTGCAGCGGCTCACAGCGTGATGGTGAGTTCTACCAAATCCATGACTGGGCACTTGCTGGGCGCAGCAGGCGCAGTAGAGGCGATTTATTCGATTCTGGCGCTGCGCGACCAGGCGGTACCGCCAACCATCAACCTGGATAACCCAGATGAAGGTTGTGACCTCGACTTCGTGCCGCATACAGCACGTCAGGTGAGCGGACTGGAGTACACGCTGTGTAACTCCTTCGGATTTGGCGGCACCAACGGCTCGCTGATCTTCCGCAAGGTATAAGCCTTACCCAGCCAAACAGAGGCCCGCAATGCGGGCCTTTTTTATATTTTGTCACGCAGTGACGTGGATTCTTACCGCTGTCAGTGGTATTCAGACTGGCAGGGTAGCCAAAGGTGAGCGGTATGTGGATAAACGGCGTAGAGCAGTTCGAACTTTCTGCGCGCGATCGCGCGGTGCAGTTTGGTGATGGCTGTTTTACCACTGCTGCGGTAGTGGCAGGCAAGATACAACTGCTGAACGCCCATTTGCAGCGATTGCAGGAAGGCTGTGAGCGTTTATTCATTCCCTTACCGGATATGGCGCAGCTGGCCGAGGAGATGCAGCATGCCGCCAATGGTCAAACCCAGTCGGTTTTAAAAGTGATTCTGACGCCAGGTGTCGGTGGACGGGGATATAGCCGAACCGGTTGCGCAACCCCGACGCGCATCCTCTCCCTTTCGCCGTGGCCGCAACACTACGCCACTTTGCAGCAGCAGGGTGCAGCGCTGATAACCAGCCCCGTGAGACTGGCGCGTAATCCACTGCTCGCCGGCCTCAAACATCTTAACCGACTGGAACAGGTGCTGATCCGTCAGCAGCTCGACCACACCGATGCTGATGAGGCGCTGGTGCTTGACACTGCAGGGACGGTGGTGGAATGCTGTGCGGCCAATTTATTCTGGCGCAAAGGCGATCAGGTTTTCACGCCGCGTCTTGAGCAAGCGGGTGTCGATGGCATTATGCGCCGTTATCTGATGGCGAAGATGGCGTCGGAAGGCCAGGCTTGTCAGTTGATTGAAGGAAGCAGGGACGATGTGCTGAACGCCGATGAAGTGGTGATCTGCAATGCCCTGATGCCGGTTTTACCTGTGCGGAAAATTGACGATGTTTCGTTCACCGCACGCACGCTGTACCAGCAGCTGTATAACAGTTGCCAGAAGATGGAAGCATCATGACCCGAATGAAAAAAATACTCGCCAGCGCTGTGGCGATTGCCGGCCTCGCGGCGGCATTGAGTTATTGGCAGATTGAACGGTTAGCCGATACCGCTTTGACTATTAATCAGGAAAAGATCTACACATTGCCCGCAGGTAGTGGTCGGGTCGTGCTGGAAGCGCAACTGGAAAGCCAGCACATCATTCCGGAAAGTATCTGGTTTGGGCCGCTATTGAAACTTGAGCCTGAGCTCGCGAAATTCAAAGCCGGAACCTACCGACTTGAAAGCAATATGACAGTAAGGCAGCTGCTGCAGTTGCTGGCCAGCGGTAAAGAAGCGCAATTTCCGGTGCGGTTTGTCGAGGGTTCACGCCTGAAGGAGTGGTTGGCCGAACTGCGTCAAGCGCCCTATATCAAACATACGCTAACTGACGATCAGTTTGCGACCGTCGCCGCTGCGCTGAAAATGGATGCAAATCAGCTTGAGGGCGCTTTCTACCCCGACACCTATTTGTATACGGCTAACACCAGTGATGTATCGCTGCTGGAGCGTGCGCACACGCGCATGAATAAACTGGTGGATGAGATCTGGCAGGGGCGGATGGACAATCTGCCCTATAAAAAAGAGCAAGATCTGGTCACCATGGCCTCGATTATCGAAAAAGAGACCGGCGTGACGGAAGAGCGCGCGCGCGTTGCCTCGGTCTTTATTAATCGCTTGCGCACCGGCATGAAGCTGCAAACCGATCCTACCGTGATTTACGGTATGGGTGATAACTATACCGGTACGATTACGCGTAAAGACCTCGAAACGCCGACCGATTACAATACCTACACGATTAGCGGATTGCCGCCAGGTCCTATCGCGATGCCAGGTCGAGCCTCGCTGGAAGCGGCGGCGCATCCAGAAAAAACCAACTATCTCTATTTTGTCGCGGATGGCAAAGGCGGACATACCTTTACCACCAATCTCGCCAGCCATAATAAAGCAGTACAGGTCTATCGGCTGGCCATGAAGGAAAAAAATGAAAAGTAAGTTTATCGTCATCGAAGGCCTTGAAGGTGCGGGCAAAACCACTGCGCGTGATGCTATCGTGGCGGTGCTGCATGAGCAGGGTATCGACGATGTGGTGTTCACCCGTGAGCCCGGCGGCACGCCGCTGGCAGAACAATTGCGCGTGCTGGTGAAGCAGGGAATTGATGGCGAACAGGTGACTGACAAAGCCGAATTGCTGATGCTGTATGCTGCCCGTGTTCAACTAGTCGAGAACGTGATTAAGCCTGCATTAGCGCGTGGCGCCTGGGTGGTTGGCGACCGTCACGATCTCTCATCCCAGGCTTACCAGGGCGGTGGCCGTGGCCTGGATACGCAGTTGATGACCACCCTGCGCGATGCGGTATTGGGCGACTTCCGTCCGGACTTGACCCTATACCTGGATGTGACACCGGAAATTGGCCTGCAACGCGCGCGTGCTCGAGGGGAACTCGATCGTATTGAGCAGGAATCACTGGGATTCTTTGAACGCACACGTGACCGTTATCTGGCGTTAGCTGCCTGCGATGACACCATTTTAACCATTGATGCCACACAAAATATTGAAGAGGTGACATCGTCACTTAAATCAGCGCTACAGAAATGGCTGGCAGGTCAGGCGGCATGAACTGGTATCCGTGGCTGAATCAGCCCTATCGGCAGATTATCAGCCGTCATCAAAGCGGTCAGGCACACCATGCCTTGCTGATACAGGCCATTAATGGCATGGGTGACGATGCGTTAGTGTGGGGTGTGAGCCGCTGGTTAATGTGCCAACATCCAGAAGGCTTGAAGAGCTGCGGCCATTGCCACGGCTGCCAGCTGATGAAGGCGCAGACGCATCCTGACTGGTATCGCCTGGAAGCAGAAAAAGGCAAATCCTCACTGGGTATTGATGCGGTCCGTGACGTCACCGAGAAGCTCTACCATTTTGCTCAGCAGGGCGGAGCAAAGATTGTCTGGTTGCCGGATGCGGCGCAGCTCACTGAGGCCGCAGCCAATGCGTTGTTGAAAACCCTGGAAGAGCCTCCTGCCAACTGCTGGTTTTTCCTCAGCGTCCGTGAGCCATCACGTTTGCTGGCAACATTGCGTAGCCGTTGCATGACATGGCATCTTTCCCCACCGGAAGAGCTGCCCAGTTTGCAATGGCTGCAGAAGCAGTTGCCGCAATCCGAGCCAGTACTGCGAGCCGCTCTGCGCTTGAGCAATGGCGCACCTGCTGCTGCGTTGACCCTGCTACAGCCTGAGCGCTGGCAGGCACGTGAGAAGCTGTGTGAAACCTTGCTCAGCGCGTTGAACAGCGATGTACTGCAACTGCTGCCTGCGCTGAACAGCGACGATGTGGCAGAGCGCCTCAGCTGGCTGATTTCATTAGTGGTGGATGCCATGAAAGTGCAGCAGGGTGCCAGCAACTGGTTGAGCAACGGCGACCATCCTGAGGTCGTATCGCAACTGGCTCAGCAGCTTAGCAGCAGCGCGCTCAACGCCAGCGCCCAGCAGTGGATGCAGTGTCGTGAGCAACTGTTGCATGTCGCCGCCCTGAACCGTGAACTGATTTTGACCGATCGCCTGTTAGCCTGGGGACGCTTAATGTCGCCCTCGGCGGTCGGCTAAGCGCAAAAGAGAGAAGTATGTTTATTGTTGATTCGCACTGCCATCTTGATGGCCTGGATTATGAGAAGCAGCACCGCGATCTGGACGATGTGATCGCCAAAGCCGCAGCGCGTGACGTGAAGTTTATGCTGGCGATTGCCACCACGCTGCCGGATTACTATAAGATCAAGCAACTGGTCGGCGACAGGGAAAACATCGCTCTGGCGTGCGGCGTGCACCCGTTGAATCAGGAAGCGCCGTACGATGTCGAAGAGTTTCGTCGACTGGCCGCTGAAGAGCAGGTGATTGCACTGGGCGAAACCGGGCTGGATTACTTCTATCAGCAGGAGACCAAAGCGCAGCAGCAAGCCTCGTTCCGTGAACACATCCGTACCGGCATCGCGCTGAATAAGCCGATCATCGTACACACTCGTGATGCACGTGAAGACACGCTGGCGATCCTGCGTGAAGAGCAGGTGGAAAAGTGTGGTGGCGTACTGCACTGCTTTACTGAAGATAAAGAGACTGCGGCGCAGTTGCTGGATATGGGCTTCTATATCTCCTTCTCCGGCATTTTGACCTTCCGCAATGCTGAACAGATTCGTGATGCCGCGCGCTACGTGCCGCTGGATCGCATGCTGGTAGAGACCGACTCGCCGTATCTGGCGCCGGTTCCGCATCGTGGCAAAGAAAACCAGCCAGCCTTTACGCGCGATGTCGCGGATTATATGGCTGTGCTGAAAGGTATTGATATCGAAACCCTGGCCGCGGCCACCACAGAAAACTTCTCGCGTCTGTTTCATGTCCCAATGAGCCGACTTGGCGGCTAATCCGCTTTATTTTAAACTCTGTAATAATTCCATAATCACTGACCTGTGCGGCATATAACGCGGCACGGGCAGTGATTTATTGCTGTTTCTCCAGGCAATTCAGTCAAAAACAACAGAAAGCAAGCGTTCGTCTTGAGCGAAACGTGATAGCCGTCAAAGTAACAAATATCGATTTATTTTACCCTTCGTAATAAATCAAAAGACGCTCAGCGTCACCCCGGTGAAGGATCCTCCCCCTTTGCCAGCGCACTGCGCAAATATGCACTCATACTCAGGAGCTTCTATGTTCAAGAACGCATTTGCGAACCTGCAAAAAGTAGGTAAATCGCTAATGTTGCCGGTATCGGTTTTGCCGATTGCCGGTATTTTATTAGGTGTTGGTTCGGCTAACTTCAGCTGGTTGCCAGCTGTGGTTTCACATGTGATGGCGGAGGCGGGCGGTTCCGTGTTCGCCAACATGCCGCTGATCTTTGCGATTGGCGTGGCGCTCGGTTTTACCAATAACGATGGCGTATCGGCGCTGGCGTCCGTGGTTGCTTACGGCATCATGGTGAAAACCATGGCGGTGGTTGCACCACTGGTGTTGCACTTGCCGCCAGCGGAAATTGAAGCCAAACACCTTGCCGATACCGGGGTGCTGGGCGGGATCATTGCCGGTTCGATCGCCGCGTATATGTTTAACCGTTTCTATCGCATCAAGCTGCCTGAATATCTTGGCTTCTTCGCCGGTAAGCGTTTTGTACCGATCATTTCCGGTCTGACTGCGATTTTCACGGGTATCGTGTTGTCCTTTATCTGGCCACCGATTGGCACCGCTATTCAGGATTTCTCACAATGGGCGGCTTATCAGAACCCGGTGGTGGCGTTCGGCATATACGGCGTGGTTGAGCGTTCGCTGGTGCCGTTTGGTCTGCACCATATCTGGAACGTGCCTTTCCAGATGCAGATTGGTGAGTTCACCAACGCCGCAGGTCAGGTGTTCCACGGTGATATCCCACGCTACATGGCGGGCGATCCAACCGCAGGTAAACTCTCTGGCGGCTTCCTGTTCAAAATGTACGGTCTGCCTGCGGCTGCGATTGCTATCTGGCACTCGGCTAAGCCGGAAAACCGTGCCAAAGTGGGCGGTATTATGATCTCCGCCGCGCTGACCTCGTTCCTGACCGGTATCACCGAGCCGATTGAATTTTCGTTCATGTTCGTGGCGCCGATTCTGTATGTTATCCATGCGATTCTGGCGGGTCTGGCATTCCCAATCTGTATTCTGCTGGGCATGCGTGATGGCACCAGCTTCTCACACGGTCTGATTGACTTTGTGGTGCTGAGCGGTAACAGCAGCAAGATCTGGTTGTTCCCGATTGTCGGTATCATTTACGGCCTGATTTATTACACCGTTTTCCGTGTACTGATTGTGAAATTGAATCTGAAAACACCTGGACGTGAGGACACCGCAATCGAACAGAGCAGCGCCACCGGTAGCGAGATGGCAGGCAAACTGGTTACTGCATTTGGTGGTAAAGAGAACATCACCAATCTCGACGCCTGTATTACGCGTTTGCGTGTGAGCGTCGCGGATGTGGCGAAAGTGAATCAAAATGAACTGAAAAACCTCGGCGCGCGTGGCGTGGTGGTGGCCGGTTCCGGTGTTCAGGCGATCTTCGGCACTAAGTCCGATAACCTGAAAACTGAGATGGATGATTATATTCGTAATATGTAAGGGCTAGAGGCTCGTCCCGCGACATCTCTGTCGCGGGACACTTTACTCTTCTGCCGCCGCTTCCTCGCACCTCACCATTGGTACGATTACAGATAAACCCGCAAATACTCCGTCAGACACAGCAGCGCCATCGCCTGGCCATAGGGCATTGACGTCAGCGGCACCTGGCGGTAGTAGTCCAAATCGCTGCCCATCGCGGTGCCAAATGAGACCTGTTTTAACTCTCCGTCTTCATCAATATTGGCGATCACGCCACGCAGGGCTTTTTCCGCCATCGGGCGATATTCATCAGATAAATATCGTTTACGCACCGCTTTGAGAATCCCATAAGCGAATCCTGCGGTGGCAGACGCTTCCGGATAGCTTTGTGGATCGTCAAGCAAGGTATGCCAGAGACCGCTGCTGTGCTGGCAATCGGCTAATGCCTTTACCTGACTGGCCAATACCTGCTGCAGGAAGCGACGCGTGGCATGCTGTTCCGGCCAGTTCATCATCTCAAGGAAATCCGGGATGACGATGGTCAGCCAGCTGTTGCCGCGTGCCCAACGGGCATTGGCAAAGTTGTGTCGGCCATTGAAGGTCCAGCCGTGGAACCACAAACCGGTTTGGCGATCCATCAGGTATTGGGTGTGGATCAGGAATTGATAGCTGGCTTCTTCGACAAACTCCGGACGATCGAGTAACTGGCCGATCTTCGCCAGCGCCATCACGCTCATCATCAAAGTGTCGTCCCACAGCTGCTGGGTATTTTCGTTGTTGTAAACGATGTGCTGCAGACCGCCTTGCTCAGTACGCGGCATTTCATACATCACCCACTCAGCCCAGCGTTCCAGCACCGGGCGCCATGCTGCGTTACCCGTCTCTTCATAGCGATAAGCCAGCGTCAGGAACGGGCACACGGTGTTAACGTTTTTGGTGGGCGTGCCTTCTGCTAAGCGCGCGCTAAACCAGTCATCGATGATCTTGAGTGTCGCCTGATCGCCGGTCTGCTGGGTGTAATGCAGCATGCCATACAGCCCGATGCCGTGCGTCCATTCCCAGCCAGCCCAACCTTTAGTATCAATGACGCGGCCATCATCCAGCTGCAGCAAAAACTCGCCGCTATGATCGGTGATATTGACCAGGTTGTCGGTGAGTTTGTGGATCAGTTGCACTAACTCACTGCGTGGCAACAGGTATTCAGGCTGGCGTAACAGAGCGCTGTGTTTTACCGGAAATACAGTCATGGTTCATTCCTATCGTTAATCAGGGTAGGGAGAGGAGGTAAGCTGCCGCGTTGTGTGGATAGCGCGGGCGCCGGGGGCTTACTACGGTTGAGGTAACCGACATTGTTATTGCCCCACAGATTTTCATAGGGCATCCCGGCTAGCGTTTCGACGATGGCACGTGCCTGCGGCGTAATTCGTTCCGGGACAACGCGTCCGGCTTCACGCATCTTCAGCGTCTCTTCGCGCAGCACGGTGTGGGTATGCAGATTAAGTTTGAAGCGCAGCGACACAATGAAACCGCAGGTCAGGACGCCAATGGTGCCGATGCTGAGGATCAGCAGAATGCTGTGGCTCACCGCAGGAACCTGCTCAGCTTTACCGGAGGTAAAACCGGCCAGTTGCAGCAGGATGCCAACGATCATCACGGCACCGGCCTGCGAGGCTTTGCGTGTCAACGTCATGATCCCGGCGAAAATACCTTCGCGCCGCTGTCCGGTGATCACTTCATCGACATCGGCGATATAGGTGTAGGTATTCCACGGGACATAGTTAATGCCACCACGTCCTAAACCGGCGAAGGCCGAGATCAGCACTAACAGCGCGAAGTTATCGTTCATTCCGCTGTACCACAGCCCGGCGTAGGAGAGGGCGCTGAGGCCAAACAGCACCACCACCAGACGATAGGCTGGGGCCGGTCCGAGGCGTATACACAGCGGGATCATTGCCATCACCGCGATAAATTGCAGCACCGCCATCGTGCCCATCAGGCTGGAAGCGATTTGCGCGCTCTGCATCAGTACCAACACCACGTACCAGGTAAATACCGCGTTAAAGACGTCCTGAGCGATGTAACCGCCCAAATACATGCCAAGATGCTGACGAAAGATACGGATGCGCAGCGTGGAGGCGAGCTCGATATACAGCCGTTTCAGGCTTTGGAACAGCGAGAGTTGCGTCTTTTCTTCTTCGGCTCGACGTGACTCGGCGGAAAAATCCTCCGGTGCGCGTTCCCAGGTGAAGCGCCACACCAGGGTTAGCACCAGCGCACAGATCACCGAGAACACCAGGCTGGCATAAAAGAAGGAGATGGGATTCTCTTTGCCAAACCAGCCAATCAAAATGCCGGGCAGGAAGGCCGCCAGAATGGAGGAGAGCTGCGCCAACGCGATACGCGCGCCGGAGAAGCGGCTCTTTTGTTTAAAGTCATCGGTCATCTCCGGCACCAGCGTTTCGTAGGGCACCAGAATCATGGTGTAGACCATATCGAACAGCAGATAGGTCAGCAGATACCACCAGAAACTCATGTCGCCGATCCACATCAGGCTATAGCTGAAAACACACGGAATACCGAGCAGGATAAAGAACTTGCGGCGGCCAAAGCGCTTGCCAAGCCAGGTGGATCCGAAGTTATCGGTGAGAAAGCCCATCAGCGGGCTGACGACCGCATCCAGCACGCGGGCAGCAGCAAAAATAAAGGTGGCTTCAATCGGTGAAAGCCCGCAGAAGGTGGTGTAGAAATAGAGTAACCAGGCAGCGGTGAGCGCCGTGGTGCCGGCGCCGAGAAAATCCCCGGAACCGTAAGCCAGATAATGGCCCAGACTAATTTTACGAGACTGCATGGCAGGTTCTCCTTGAAATCGACGGATGACACATCCCTCATTACTCCGTACTGCTTGCCCGGATTGGATAGAAAGTAGAGCGCGGTGCAGCGGCAAACCTTCGCGATTTGGCAAGGGTTGACGGTTGAGTGGCAAAAACACAAAGAAACTGGCGTGATATCTCTAATTTATAAAACAGCGTTTCATTTTAGTGATCGGCGACGGCATAAATTTGAGAGGGAGAGCACAGCAATGCTGCCTGGGGGATGAAATGGCGTAAAGGCAGCCATTTAACAGAAGAAAAGTGGTACTGAGGTTGAAAGCAAACGAATTCCTCGCGCATACTGCCTGACTGAACTCAGGCTTAAGGAAATGCACCATGGCTGAAGAAACCATTTTCAGTAAAATCATTCGTCGCGAAATCCCCGCCGACGTGGTTTATCAGGACGAACTGGTCACCGCCTTCCGTGATATCGCGCCTAAAGCGCCAACGCACATTCTGATTATCCCTAATGTATTGATCCCTACCGCCAATGACGTGCAGGAAGCGCACGAGCATGCGTTGGGCCGTATGATTACCGTGGCGGCGAAAATTGCGAAAGAAGAAGGGATTGCCGAAGATGGTTATCGCCTGATCATGAACTGCAATCGTCATGGTGGTCAGGAGGTTTATCATATTCATATGCACCTGGTCGGCGGTCAGCCGCTGGGTCCGATGCTGTCTATCTAACCTCAGGCGGACCTTGTGATGCGTCAATGGCTGAGTGGCCTGCTGCTGATGTCCCTTGCCGGGTGCAGCAGTGACAAACCGATGATCAACACGTCGCAATCGCTGGTGATGGAGTCTTCCGTGCTTTCTGCGGGCATCATCACCGATGAACCCACGCTGGCCAGCCGTGATGGGCAAATGCGAGCCTCGAGCGTTCTCTTTAATCAGCGGGAAACGCCAGTGACCGTACATTACCGTTTCTATTGGTATGACGAGAAGGGACTGGAGATTACCCCGGAAGAGCCGGCTCAGACCCAAATTGTCCCGGCGCATGGCAGCACTGAAGTTGTCTCGCAAATCGGTAACCTGACCGCCAGTAAGGTGCGTCTCTATCTTTATCTCTGAGGAGTAACCTGTGATTCGCAGTGTAAAACGTTCCAGCGCGCTGTTATTTGCGTTGATGCTCACCGGTTGTGTGGTGAAACAGCAAACTCCGGCGCCGGTTGAACCGACCCAGCCGACGACGCCAACCCAACCGGAGCAGCCACCTGTGCAGCCGGTGCCGCCGCCGGAAAATGTGCCGCAGCCACCGAAGCTGAAAACCATTAACTGGAATGCCAGCGTGCAGCCATTAGTGGGGAATATGGTGCAGTCTGCGGGTGTGAATCCAGGCAGTGTGCTGCTGGTGGACCGCATCAAGAACAGCACCAACGGCGCTTTGCAGAGCGATAAAGCCACCGATGCCATCCAGAATGCGCTGGCAAACAACGGCAAATTCACGCTGGTGACGCCAGAACAGCTGGCACAGGCAAAACAGACGCTGGGCTTATCAGCCGATGACAGCCTCAATTCGCGCAGCAAAGCGATTGGCCTGGCACGCAATGTCAACGCGCAGTATGTGCTTTACAGCAGCGCACAGGGCGATGTGAAAGCGCCAACGCTGCAGATGCAGCTGATGCTGGTGCAGACCGGTGAAATTATCTGGTCAGGCAATGGTATTGCTCAACCCTGATCCCTTACTGCAACAACGGATTCAGCAACAATGGCCGACGGCGCAAGCTGCCGGTCATTTTTTCGCGCTGCCGGGATTGAGTGGCAACAGTGTTCGGGTGAAAACCGAGCAGGGTGAGCTGCTGGCGCGTCGTGCGCCGCAGCAACCGCTCCCGTTTGTTGATCGTCAGCGCGAATATCGCATCTTGCGTCAAATGCGTGCTGCGCATCTCGGGCCGTCGCCACTGGATTGGCATCATCCCTGGTTATTACAGAGCTGGTTGCCCGGCGAGGTGCTGACCCCTGCGCAGTTCAATCAACAGCGTGATGCGGTGCTTGCCTTGCTGCATCGCCTGCATCAGCAGCCGTTGACAGGCTATCGCTTGCGACTGACACCGCTGTTGCAACACTACTGGCAGCTGTGCCAGCAACGCCACTGGCGCTGGCAACATCAACTCCAGCGCCTGATCAGGCAGGGTGAACCCCGGCCGTTACGCCTCGTGCCGATTCATATGGATGTTCACGCCGGCAATGTGATTGCCACACCAGACGGCTTACGTCTCATCGATTGGGAATATGCTGCCGATGGTGATGTGGCATTGGAACTCGCGGCGCTCTGCGCGGTCGATGGAGAACACCCAATCGACTGGATTGCGGGTTACGCGCAACGCAGCCAGCTTGACGAAGCGCGACTTAAGCGACATATGTGGCGCTGGCAGCCGTGGCTGCACCTGCTGATGGCCAGCTGGTATCAGCTGCGCGCTGAACAGAGCGGTGACCCTCATTTACAACAGCTGGCGCAGGCCAGCTGGCAGGATCTTTAACTCAGGATTGTAACCATGACCATGAATACTCCCGGCCCGCTGATGCTGGATGTTGAAAGCTACGAACTCGACGCCGAAGAGCGTGAGATTCTGCAACATCCGCTGGTGGGCGGACTGATTCTGTTTGCCCGCAACTTCCACGATGTGGATCAGCTGGCAGAACTGGTGCGCCAGATTCGCGCCGCTTCGCGTAATCGTTTAGTGGTCGCCGTGGATCAGGAAGGCGGGCGTGTGCAGCGCTTCCGTGAAGGCTTTACCAAACTCCCCGCGATGCAATCTTTTGCCGCCCTGCACGATATCGCCACTGCGGGTGAAGTCGCCCAGCAGGCGGGCTGGCAGATGGCAGCGGAAATGATCGCGATGGATATCGACATCAGCTTTGCCCCAGTACTGGATATTGGCCACATCAGCGCGGCGATTGGCGACCGTTCCTTCCATGAAGATCCCGCGATTGCATTGCAAATTGCCCGCCGTTTTATCAACGGCATGCACGAAGCGGGCATGAAAACCACCGGCAAGCATTTCCCCGGCCACGGTGCGGTGAGTGCTGATTCCCACAAAGAGACCCCGCGTGATCCGCGCGATGCCGCCACGCTGCGCCAGCATGACATGGCCATCTTCAAACAGTTAATTGATGAGCAGTTGCTGGATGCGGTGATGCCCGCGCACGTTATCTATACTGAGGTGGATCCGTTACCTGCCAGCGGCTCGCCTTACTGGCTGCAAACGGTGTTGCGCAAAGAGTTGGGCTTCAACGGTGTCATTTTCTCTGACGATCTGTCGATGGAAGGTGCTGCGGTAATGGGCAGTTATGCTGAGCGCGCGCAGCAATCGCTCAATGCCGGCTGCGACATGATCCTGGTGTGCAATCAGCGCGCCGGAGCGGTGAGTGTGCTGGATAACTTGACGCCGATCCAGGCGGAGCGTGTGGCGCAGTTATACCATCAGGGGCGTTATACCCGAGAAGCGCTGCAATCCAGTGAACGCTGGAAGCAGAATCATCATCAGCTGAGCGCACTACAGGAGCGCTGGCTGGAGCATAAAGCGTCGGGCAGATAAGCGTCGCTGCCCGGATTTCATTCCACGCTGAGGATAATCATGATCATCTATCTGCACGGTTTTGATTCCAACAGTCCGGGCAACCACGAAAAAGTGCTGCAACTGCAGTTTATTGACCCGGACGTCAGACTCATCAGTTACAGCACGCAACACCCCAAACATGACATGCAGTTTCTGTTGAAAGAGTGCGATAAATTGCAGCAGCAGGGCGGTGATGCGCATCCCTTGATTTGCGGGGTAGGCCTTGGGGGTTACTGGGCCGAACGTATCGGTTTTCTCTGCGGTATGCGCCAGGTGATCTTCAATCCCAACCTGTTTCCGTTTGAGAACATGGAAGGCAAGATTGATCGTCCGGAAGAGTATCTGGATATCGCCACCAAGTGCGTCAGTGATTTTCGCGAAAAGAATCGCGATCGCTGCCTGACCATTTTGTCCCGTCATGACGAGGCGCTGGATAATCAGCGCACGGCCGCGCAACTGCATCCTTTCTATGAAATCGTGTGGGACGAACAGGCCAGCCATAAATTCAAGAACATCTCGCCGCATTTACACCGCATTAAGGCCTTTAAATCCCTCGCCTGAGCCTCCGCGCGCCGTGTGATGCGGCGCACAAAACGTTTAACATTCTGATAATGCGCTTGAAAGATTGATGTACATCAATTTTCTTATGATATGTCGTTAGCGCCGTGATATTCTGCCCTCAGCTCGCGATTTAACGTCGCCAACCCTATGTTTATTAAGGTTTTTAGTAACCATTAATTAACTATTGGTTTACAACTTTGAGGGGATCTTTGTTGACTACATCTATGGAAAAAATCGTCATTATTGGCGGTGGTGCCGGCGGCTTAGAGCTGGCAACGCAGCTCGGTCACAAGCTGGGTCGGAAGAAGAAAGCCGAGATTATTCTCGTCGATCGCAACCACAGCCATCTGTGGAAACCATTGCTGCACGAAGTGGCAACCGGTTCGATGGACGAAGGGATCGATGCCCTGAGCTATCTGGCGCACGCGCGTAATCATGGTTTTCAGTTCCAGCTGGGTTCGCTGACGCAAATCAACCGCGAAAACAAAACCATTGAGCTGGCGGAAATCCGCGATGCTAACGGTGAATTGCTGGTGCCGCAGCGCGAGATGGCTTATGACCGTCTGGTGATGGCGCTGGGCAGTACTTCCAATGACTTCGGCACACCGGGTGTGAAAGATCACTGCATTTTCCTCGATAACCCGCATCAGGCTCGTCGTTTCCACAACGAGATGCTTAACCTGTTCCTGCGCTTCTCCGCCAGTGAAGGTAGCCTGGAAAAAGTTAACATTGCGATTGTCGGCGGCGGCGCCACCGGCGTTGAACTGTCAGCAGAACTCTACAATGCCGTGAAGCAGCTGCACAGCTATGGCTACAAAGGCCTTGATAGCTCTGCACTGAACGTGACGCTGGTGGAAGCCGGTGAGCGTATTCTGCCAGCCTTGCCACCGCGCATTTCTGCTGCGGCACACCAGGAACTGACCAAGCTCGGCGTACGCGTCCTGACGCAAACCATGGTGACCAGCGCGACAGAAGAGGGGCTCAATACCAAAGGCGGCGAATTTATCAATGCTGACCTGATGGTGTGGGCTGCCGGTATTAAGGCGCCAGACTTTATGAAAGAGATTGGTGGGCTGGAAACCAACCGCATCAATCAGCTGGTGGTGAAAGACACGCTGCAAACCACGCTGGATGATGACATCTACGCGATTGGCGACTGCGCTTCCTGCGCACTGCCGGGCGGCGGTTTTGTGCCACCGCGCGCGCAGTCTGCACACCAGATGGCGTCACGCGCGCTGGAAAATATTCTGGCGCAACGCAAAGGCAAACCGCTCAAAGCTTACGTCTATAAGGATCACGGTTCGCTGGTGTCACTGTCACGCTTCACCACGGTGGGTAGCCTGATGGGCAACCTGATGCGCGGCTCGATGATGGTAGAAGGGCGCATTGCGCGTTTCGTCTACATTTCTCTATATCGCATGCACCAGATTGCGCTCCACGGATACTTCAAAACCGGCCTGATGATGCTGGTCGGTAGCCTGAACCGCGTGCTGCGTCCTCGCCTCAAGCTGCACTAATGATTGCCGGGCGGTTATCTGCCGCCCGATGCCGCTCCGCCTGCCGTAATCTGCTGAAAAACGACAATTCAGTTTAAGGTTACGGCGGTATTTCAGCTTCTCTCAGAACTCTCCGAAAAACTGGCCCTGACGGCTTTCCGTTGCGTTTCCTCCATTAATCTGATGTTGCAATTACGGACCATCTGTAAAACTTATATCCACAAACACGGCGCGGCGCGCACGCCGGTTATGCCTCGGCTACACAGGATTTCGTAGCGGCAGGAATGCGCGGTAACAACATTCAGGAGGACATTCCTGTGAATAAATCAATGTTAGCGGGTATCGGTATCGGCGTGGCAGCAGCGTTAGGGGTTGCCGCAGTCGCCAGCATGGATGTCTTTGATCGCGGCCCGCAGTATGCACAAGTTCTCTCGGCTACGCCGATCAAAGAGAACATTAAACAACCGCGACAGGAGTGTCGCAACGTGACGTTAACGCATCGTCGTCCGGTACAGGATGAGAACCGCATCGCCGGTTCAGTACTGGGTGCAGTGGCGGGCGGCGTGCTCGGTCACCAGTTTGGTGGCGGTCGTGGGCGCGATGTCGCAACGGTAGCGGGCGCGCTGGCGGGCGGTTACGGTGGTAACCAGGTGCAGGGGGCACTGCAGGATCGTGATACCTACACCACCAACGAGCAGCGTTGCAAAACCGTTTACGACAAACAGGAAAAAATGCTGGGTTATGATGTGACCTATAAAATAGGCGACCAGCAGGGCAAAATCCGCATGGAAAATGACCCTGGCACCCGCATTCCGCTCGACCGTAATGGTCAGCTGATCCTGAATTCGAATCAGGCCTGATTGGGCAAAGACACGTCACAGCAGCAGTAACGAAAAAAGCGCCGTAAGGCGCTTTTTTTATGGTGTAAACCGGAGCGGCGAGATGTATCTCGCGTCCCGATAGCCACAATGTTGCCTGCAGAAGCGCAAGGTATTGCTTCGCCAGGCGAGATGCGGCTGAGGACGCTAAACCCGATTCTTAGCCAGTTCGGCAATGAAGCCCTGCACCCACTCCATCCGCACTTTGCGCTCTTCTAAATCACGAGTGAATCTCAGACGAGTTGGGCCATCCAACTTCCACTGTTTAGGATCTTTTTGCAGCAGGCCAATTAACCAACCGGGATCGACATGGTTCTGCGGCGCGAACTCGAAGAACCCGCCTTTTTCACTGGCTTCAATTTTACGCACGCCCAGTTCTCGCGCCACCAGACGTAAAGCCGCCACATCCAGAAGGTTGCGCGCCGCATCCGGCAACTTGCCGAAACGGTCGATCATCTCAACCTTCAGCTCAGCCAGTTCCTGCTCGTCACTGGCTGAAGCAACGCGTTTATAGAGTGACAAACGCGTGTTCACATCCGGGATAAAGTCATCCGGCAGCAGCGCAGGCATGCGCAGTTCGATTTCGGTCTGGTTGCTGGTGAGATCTTCCAGCGACGGCTCGCGCCCGGCCTTCAGCGCATCGACCGCGTTTTCCAGCAGCTCCATATACAGCGTGAAACCGATCGTTTCCATCTGACCGCTCTGATCTTCGCCCAGCAGTTCACCGGCACCGCGAATTTCAAGGTCGTGCGTCGCCAGCGCAAAGCCCGCGCCCAGGTCCTCCAGCGAGGCAATCGCCTCAAGACGCTTCTGCGCATCAGTGGTCATGGCTTTTGGATGCGGCGTTAACAGCCAGGCATAGGCCTGATGGTGTGAGCGTCCGACGCGGCCACGCAGCTGATGCAGCTGCGCCAGGCCAAAGTGGTCAGCACGCTCAATGATGATGGTGTTAGCGCTCGGCACATCAATACCGGTTTCGATGATGGTGGTACACACCAGCACGTTAAAACGCTGGTGGTGGAAATCATTCATCACCCGTTCCAGCTCGCGCTCGCGCATCTGGCCGTGACCGATGGCGATGCGGGCCTCAGGCACCAGCTCCGCCAGGCGTTGTGCGGCTTTTTCGATGTTCTCGACATCGTTGTAGAGATAGTAAACCTGACCGCCGCGCAAAATTTCACGCAGCAGCGCTTCACGCACCACCAGGCTGTCGTACTCGCGCACAAAGGTTTTCACCGCTAAACGGCGGGCTGGCGGTGTCGCAATGATCGACAGATCGCGCATGCCGCTCATCGCCATATTCAGCGTACGTGGGATCGGCGTGGCAGTCAGAGTCAGGATATCAACGTCCGCGCGCATTGCTTTAATACGCTCTTTGTGACGCACGCCAAAACGATGTTCTTCATCGACAATCAACAGGCCGAGATCGTGCCATTTCAGGTCGTTTGACAGCAACTTGTGTGTGCCGATCAAAATATCCACTTTGCCTTCACGCGCCTGTTCCAGCACCTGGCTCTGCTCTTTGGCGCTGCGGAAGCGTGACAGCATCTCAATGCGCACCGGCCAGTTGGCGAAACGGTCGCGGAAGTTATCGTAATGCTGCTGCGCCAGCAGGGTGGTGGGCACCAGCACGGCGACTTGTTTGGCATTTTCCACCGCGAGGAAGGCGGCGCGCATCGCCACTTCAGTTTTACCAAAGCCTACGTCACCGCACACCAGACGATCCATCGCCAGCGGCTGGCACATGTCGCTCAGCACGGCATTAATGGCCTGACCCTGGTCCGGCGTCGTCTCAAACGGGAAGCCTTCACAGAACAGTTGATACTGATCGCGATCGTGCTTAAAGGCGAAGCCGGTTTTGGCCGCGCGTTGGGCGTAGATATCCAGCAGTTCGGCCGCTACATCACGCACTTTCTCGGCCGCTTTCTGGCGTGCACGTGACCAGGCATCGCTGCCAAGCTTGTGCAGCGGGGCATTCTCATCCGCACCACCCGCGTAGCGGCTGATCAGGTGCAGTGATGAAACGGGCACGTACAGCTTGGCGTCGCCCGCATAGGAGAGCATCAGATATTCCGCGACAATGCCGCCAGCTTCCAGCGTGGTCAGGCCAATATAACGGCCCACACCGTGTTCCAGATGCACCACCGGCTGGCCGGGGTGTAACTCGGCGAGGTTGCGAATCAACACATCGGGATTGATGGTACGGCGATTATCCTGGCGACGACGGCTGACACGCTCACCCAGCAGGTCGCTTTCACAAATCAATGCACGATGGCCCGCGCTATCAATAAAGCCGCGTTCGCTGGCGCCAATCATTAAACTGTGCGGCTGTTTGGCGGCTTCTTCAAAGCGTTCAATCGGCTGTGGGCGCAGTTTGATGCGCGCCAGCAGCTCCTGCAGGCTTTCACGGCGGCCTTCACTTTCCACCGAGAAAATAATCTGCCCATCAAACTGCTCCATGAACTGACGCAGCAGATCGAGTGGCGCTTTAGCCTGGGCCTGCACCGTCAGTTCCGGCAGCGGTTGATAGCCGAGATTGGTATTGGCGGCTTTTTCTGGCAGCGTTTCGCTGCTGAGCTGCATGCGTGGCCAGGCTTTCAGTTCGCCAAGCAACGCGTCCGGGCGCAGCCACAACGTTGCAGGCTCCAGCAGCGGGCGCATAGGATCGATGCGACGATTTTCGAAACGCGCGTTAGCATCCTGCCAGAAGCGATCGGCGCTGCCGTGCAGATCGCCACTGTTGAGTACCAGCGTGTTAGCAGGCAGATAGCTGAACAGGGTGGGCAACTCCTGCTCAAAGAACAGCGGCTGCCAGTATTCGATCCCGGCCGGCAGCGTGCCTTTGCTCACTTGCTGATAGACATGCTCCGGCTCGCGGCGCACATCAAATAGCTCGCGCCAGCGGCTGCGGAACAGCTCAATCGCTGCTTTATCAGTAGGAAACTCGTGCGCAGGCAGCAGATTGATGGCATCAACCGCTTCCAGCGTGCGTTGGCTGTCCACATCGAACAGGCGCAGGCTGTCAATTTCGTCATCAAAGAAGTCAATGCGATAGGGCTGATCGCTGCCCATTGGGAACAGATCCAGCAGCGCGCCACGCGTGGCGTACTCGCCGTGTTCCATCACCTGATCGACATGGCGATAACCAGCCTGCTCCAGCTGATCACGCAGCGCATCGCGCGAGAGTTTTTGCCCCTGTTTCATCACCAGCGCATGGCCGTGCAGGAAGCTGTGCGGACAGACGCGCTGCATCAGCGTGTTGACCGGCATAATCAGCATGCCGCGCGTCAGATTGGGCAGTTGATAAAGGGTGGAAAGACGGGCGGAGATAATGTCCTGATGCGGCGAGAAGCTGTCGTAAGGCAGCGTTTCCCAGTCGGCGAGATTGGTGACCGGCAGATCGGTGAACTGGCGAATCTCCTCCTGCAGACGCAGGGCAGATTGCATATCTGGCGTAATCATCAACACCGGACCCGGGTGGCGTTCGGTGATACTGGCGCACTCAACCGCCTGCGCGGCGCCAATCAGTTCGCCGAGCTGACGATGATCGCCCGCTTTCGCAGGCAGGGTATAACGACTCTGTTCCGACATAAGGACTCGACATTCTCTCCTTGGATTCCAGGGCGTCATCATTCCATAATCCGCCCTGAGGATCATCTGTCGCGGTGCTATTTCTCATCGCCCTTCATATTTCGCGCTGTGGCCGCGTTGGCTGCGTTTGCGAACCCCAGTCACTTACTGGATTGCTGTGTGTAGTGCATGCGCGGACGATCAACGTTGGCCCAGGACAGCTCTTTTTCCAGATGATAGCTGTGATTGCCGTCGTCCCACTTCACGTAATAGCCGGTTGCCGCATCTCCCTGTTCAAAGACGTTGACGATCTCGCCTCTGATTTCTCCCGATTTGTGCTTCACGATACTGCCTTTGGGATATCTGAACATGAGATGTACTCCTTTTCGCCCTGCATACTTCGCGCTGTGGCGGTATTGGCTGCGTCTGCGAACCCCCGCCACTGACTTCAGTAAGCTCCCGGGGATTCACAGGCTTGCCGCCTTGCCACAGCGCGAATTATTTTGGGCTGACTGCGGTGCCGGTTGGACATAAATTCTTAACTGCAAGAGCGAGTCTACCGCAGGGTATGCCTAATAAACGCACAATGAGTATCATTATTTTGTCGCAATTTTATGCATTGACGCAGATTGCGACGTATTTGGATGCAACTTTGCCACAGACTCAGAGGGTTAGAGGTTTCATAAACAGGGCTGCTCCTTTATCATCCCACTACTTATTTTCAGGCAACTGCCAAGACGGATCTCATGTATCAACCAGTCGCGTTATTCATCGGTTTGCGCTACATGCGTGGACGTGCCTCAGACCGCTTTGGTCGCTTCGTCTCCTGGCTTTCCACCATCGGTATCACGCTGGGCGTGCTGGCGCTGGTCACCGTGCTGTCGGTGATGAACGGCTTCGAGCGTGAGCTGGAGGGCAATATCCTCGGCCTGATGCCGCAAGCGTTGGTCACCAGCGACAAAGGCAGCATCAATCCACAACAGGTGACGGCGGAGAGCCTCAAACTGCAGGGCGTCACGCGTGTCGCCCCGCTGACGACCGCGGATGTGGTGTTACAAAGCGCGCGCAACGTTTCTGTGGGCGTGATGCTGGGCATCAATCCTGATGAGCAGGATCCGCTGACGCCTTATCTCGTCAATACTCAGCAAAGCGTGCTACAACCGGGCCAATATAATGTAATTCTCGGCGAACAACTGGCGTCTCAGTTGGGTGTGAAACGTGGCGACCAGCTGCGTCTGATGGTGCCGACGGTGAGCCAGTTCACGCCGGTAGGTCGCTTGCCAAGCCAGCGTATCTTCACCGTCGCAGGCACCTATGCTGCTAACAGTGAAGTCGATGCCTATCAGATTCTGGTTAATCAGCAGGATGCCTCCCGCGTGATGCGCTATCCGCTGGGTAACATCACCGGCTGGCGTTTGTGGCTGGATAAACCGCTGAATGTGGATGCCTTCAGTGAACAGCACCTGCCGGATGGCCTGACGTTAAAAGACTGGCGCGAGCGTAAAGGCGATCTGTTCCAGGCGGTGCGCATGGAAAAAAACATGATGGGGCTGCTGCTGAGCCTGATCATCGCGGTAGCGGCGTTTAACATCATTACTTCACTCGGTCTGCTGATCATGGAAAAGCAGGGTGAAGTGGCGATTCTGCAAACTCAGGGCTTAACCCGCCGACAGATCGTCGCGGTGTTTATGGTGCAGGGCGCCAGTGCTGGCATTATCGGCACCTTGCTCGGTACGCTGCTGGGTGTGCTGCTCGCCAGCCAGCTCAATAATTTGATGCCGGTGATTGGCCTGTTCCTGGATGGCGCGGCGTTGCCGGTCGATATTAACGTCTGGCAGGTGGTCACTATTGCGCTGGTCTCCATGATCGTCGCGCTGCTCTCAACCCTTTATCCGTCATGGCGCGCTGCCGCCGTTCAACCCGCTGAGGCTTTACGTTATGAGTAATACCCCTTTGTTGCAGTGTCGTGACCTGTGCAAACGCTATCAGGAAGGCAGCGTGCAGACCGATGTGCTGCGCAATGTGGCTTTTAGCCTGCAGCCAGGCGAACTGACGGCCATCGTTGGTAGCTCCGGCTCGGGTAAAAGTACCTTACTGCATCTGCTCGGCGGCCTCGATGCGCCCACTTCGGGTGACGTGGTGTTTGACGGCAAATCACTGAATGCCATGTCCTCTGCAGCGAAAGCCGAACTGCGCAACCGCGAGCTGGGCTTTATCTATCAGTTCCACCATCTGTTGCCAGACTTCACGGCGCTGGAGAACGTGGCGATGCCATTGCTGATTGGCAAAACTGCAAAAGCAGAAGCCACCTCGCGCGCGCTGGAAATGCTGGCGGCGGTCGGACTGGAAAAACGTGCTGCGCATCGTCCATCGGAGCTGTCAGGCGGTGAGCGTCAGCGTGTCGCAATTGCGCGTGCGCTGGTGAACCGTCCGCGCCTGGTAATGGCGGATGAACCGACCGGTAACCTGGACGCGCGTAATGCCGATGCGATTTTCAAACTGCTGGGCGAGCTGAATCAGCAGCAGGGCACCGCATTTTTGGTGGTGACGCACGATCTGAATCTGGCTAAACGTCTGAATCGCCAGATGGAGATGCGCGACGGTCAGCTAAGCGAGCATCTGACGCTGGGAGCTATCTGATGGGTTCGTCATTATCCCTGCTGCTTGGCCTGCGCTTTAGTCGCGGTCGGCGGCGCGGTGGCATGGTCTCACTGATCTCCATCATCTCGACCATCGGCATCGCCCTGGGTGTTGCCGTGTTGATTATTGGCTTGAGCGCGATGAACGGTTTTGAACGCGAGCTGAACAAACGCATTCTGGCCGTGGTCCCGCACGGTGAAATCGAACCGGTGAATCAACCTTTCCGCAACTGGCAGCCGATGATTGCACCGATTGAAAAGGTGCCGGGTATCGCGGCAGCGGCGCCTTACATTAACTTTACCGGCTTGATTGAAAGTGGCGCGAAGATGCAGGCGCTGCAGGTGAAGGGTGTCGATCCGCAACAGGAATCGCGGCTGAGCGCTTTGCCGAGCTTTGTCGATGGTGATGCGTGGCAGCAGTTCGGCGCGGATAAACAGCAGATCATCCTCGGTGGCGGCATCGCGAAATCGCTTAACGTGAAGCAAGGCGATTGGATCACCATCATGATCCCGAACAATGACGGTGAAAATAAGCTGCTGCAACCGAAGCGTATTCGTCTGCAGGTATCAGGCATTCTGCAACTCAGCGGGATGCTCGATCACAGCCTGGCGCTGGTGCCGCTGGCGGATGCGCAAAAATATCTTGATATGGGTGACAGCGTCAGCGGCATTGCGCTGAAGATGAGCGATCCTTTCCAGGCGCAAAAACTGGTGCGCGATGCCGGTGAAGCCACGCACTCCTATGTCTATATTAAGAGCTGGATTGGCACCTACGGTTACATGTACCGCGATATCCAAATGATCCGCGCGATTATGTATCTGGCGATGGTGCTGGTGATTGGCGTGGCCTGTTTTAATATCGTCTCGACGCTGGTCATGGCGGTGAAAGACAAGAGCAGTGATATTGCGGTGCTGCGCACGCTAGGCGCCAAAGATGGCCTGATCCGCGCCATTTTTATCTGGTATGGCTTGCTGGCCGGATTGCTCGGCAGCATCAGCGGTGTCGTGGTGGGCGTGCTGGTGGCGCTCAACCTGACGCCGATCGTGCGTGGACTGGAGCATCTTACCGGTCATCAATTGCTGGCGGGGGATATCTACTTCATTGATTTCCTGCCATCGGAGTTGCACTGGATTGATGTGATTTCGGTGCTGGTGACCGCTATCTTGCTCAGCCTGATTGCCAGCTGGTATCCGGCGCGGCGTGCCAGTCGAATCGATCCGGCTCGCGTACTGAGCGGACAGTAATGATAAAAAACGCAGCCGCCTTCGCGGCTGCGCACATTTTCAGCGTCTGTGGCATGCAGCCGTCATGCGCAGCCGCTATTATCGGGAACCATTATCCTGAGCCAAACACCCGACATGCGGTGACATCCACCGCAGCATAAGGAGCTTTTATGCGCATACCGCGCCGCCGTCTACGACTCGCCCGCGACAAGAAAAATCGCCGCAAAGTGCATCAGCGCTTTCGCCAGCGCATCTTTGAACGCGATCGCAAAGCTGAACTGGCTGCGCACCCGCAACCGCGCGTCGTGGTACTGACCGGCGCTGGCATCTCCGCCGAGTCAGGCATTCAAACCTTTCGCGCTGCCGACGGATTATGGGAAGAGCATCGGGTTGAAGATGTTGCCACACCAGAAGGATTTCATCGTAATCCCGATCTGGTGCAAGGATTCTACAATGCGCGCCGCCGTCAGTTGCAACAGCCGGAGATTCAGCCAAATGCCGCGCACAAAGCGCTGGCCGAGCTGGAGCAGGTGCTGGGCGACAACTTCCTGTTGGTGACGCAGAACATCGATAATCTGCATGAGCGGGCAGGCAGTCAGCGCGTGCTGCATATGCACGGTGAATTGCTAAAAGTGCGCTGTGAAAGCAGTGGACAGGTGCTGGATTGGACGGAAGATGTGAAGCCGGACGATCGCTGCACCTGCTGCCAGTTCCCGGCCCGACTCCGTCCGCATGTGGTGTGGTTTGGCGAAATGCCGCTCGGCATGGAAGAGATTTATCAGGCGATCGAGAAAGCCAATCTGTTTATCGCCATTGGCACCTCCGGGCATGTCTATCCCGCCGCCGGTTTTGTGCATGAAGCAAAACTGCAGGGTGCGCATACCGTTGAACTCAATCTGGAGCCAAGTCAGGTTGGCAATGAGTTCGCGGAAAGCCAGTACGGCTTAGCCAGTGAAGTGGTACCGGATTTTGTGCATACCTTTCTACGCGGGCTGTATAAGTAAGACGATATCTGGTTAAGCACTTTGCGCTGAGAACGCTAACCTGAAGGATAATGATTTGACGCAACATGGCGCGCCTCACGCGCCATGATAATAACGCAGGTTCTTTAGAGGGATGACAAATGGATCAATTACTTGAGCGTTTTCTCAGTTATGTGGCAGTAGAAACTCAGTCAAAACCGCAGGCGCGTCAGGTGCCCAGCAGTGAAGGGCAGTGGACGCTGGCGCGTCAGTTACAGGAAGAGCTGATTGCACTGGGATTTGTTGATGTGTCCCTGAGCGATCACTGCTGCGTGATGGGCACTTTGCCCGCCAACGTTGACTGGCCGACCCCGGTGATTGGCTTTATCTCGCATATGGATACGTCACCGGATTTCACCGCTAAAAACGTCAATCCGCAGATTATCGAAAACTACCGTGGCGGCGATATTGCGCTGGGCAACGGCGATGAAATCCTCTCGCCGGTGATGTTCCCGATCCTGCACAAGTTGATTGGCCATACGCTGATCACCACCGATGGCAAAACCTTGCTCGGCGCAGATGATAAAGCGGGTATCGCTGAAATCATGACGGCGATGGCACGCCTGGTGAAAGAGAATATTCCGCACGGCGCGATTCGTGTGGCGTTTACCCCTGATGAAGAGATTGGTCGCGGCACCTCTCATTTCGATGTTGAAGGTTTTGCAGCGGACTGGGCGTACACCATTGATGGCAGCGATCTCGGCGAATTTGAATTTGAAAACTTCAATGCCGCGACCGCGATGGTGAAAATCACCGGCAATAACGTGCACCCCGGCAGTGCGAAAAACGTGATGGTGAATGCACTGGATCTGGCAATGCGTTTCCACGCTGAGCTACCCGCCAAAGAAAAACCTCAGTTCACTGACGGTTATGAAGGCTTTTTCCATCTGCACACCATCAAAGGCACGGTTGAGCATGCCGAGTTAATGTATCTGATTCGTGATTTCGACGCCGACAGTTATGAACAGCGTAAACAGCTGCTGGAAGAGATTGCGGCGCGCGTTGGGAAAGGGCTGCAGGCTGAGTGCTCAGTGAAAGTTGAGATCAGCGACAGCTACCGCAATATGCGTGAGAAAGTTGAGCCACATCCGCAGATTATTGAGCTGGCGCTGCAGGCCATTCGTGATTGCGGTATCGAGCCGGTGGTGAAGCCGATTCGCGGTGGCACCGACGGTTCTGCGCTATCGTGGAAGGGTTTGCCGTGTCCGAACCTGTTCACCGGCGGCTATAACTACCACGGTAAACACGAGTTTGCGTCATTAAATGTGATGTCGCAGGCGGTAGATGTGATAGTACGCTTGTCTGCGCTGGCAGCAGAGAAGAAATAGTATGAAAAAGGCCTGCTAAGCAGGCCTTTTATCAATATCTTACGTGGCGGCGCAGTCGACAGCGTCTCTGTCGCGGCAAACACGGGTGGCAAATCGCGCCGTGATAAAGAGGCGCGATTTTTTTAGCGCAACAGATTACTCACCGAAGAACCAGTAGCCGCTGTTCACCAGCGCCGCAAGCTGTGCCAGCAGCGACGGATCGTCCAGCGCATCGCCGAAATCTTCCAGCGTTAACACCTGATTGTGTGCCAGTGCCGCCAGCACTTCTGGGTGGCTGCACGCCACACGCTCCCCATTCACAAATACCGCGTCGCCCAGCGTCAACACGCGCAGGCCGCCAAGGCGCGTCAACGCATCGCCTTGCTGCAGCGCATCATAAATCTCATCAGGCTGATACGGCGGCTCTGGTGGGGCGATATCCAGTTCGTGACGTGACTGCGAGATAAACTCGCCAAACCACTGATTGAACTGTTCTGGTTGGTTGATCACATCCAACATCACCTGACGGATCCCTTCCACTTCAGAGGGCAAAATCTGTGACGGACAATCGCGCGAAGGCACATCTGGATCGCTGAAACGATAGCTGCCCAGCTCATGTGCCAGCATAAAGTCGGCGAAACCGCTAATCAGCTCGCGGCCATTGGGTGCACGGAAACCGACCGAATAATTGATGGCATTTTCCAGCGAATAGCCCTCATGCGGGAATCCTGGCGGAATGTACAGAATGTCGCCCGGCTCCATCTCTTCGTCGATGATGGCATCAAACGGCTCAACCTGCAGCAGATCGGGATGCGGGCAGTGCTGTTTCATCGGCACTTTTTCGCCCACGCGCCAGCGACGACGGCCGGTGCCCTGAATGATAAACACATCATACTGGTCGAAGTGTGGGCCTACACCGCCGCCCGGAACGGCAAAAGAGATCATCAGATCGTCGATGCGCCAGTCAGGCAGGAAACGGAACGGGCGCATCAGCGCGGCAGAAGGTTCATGCCAGTGATTAACCGCCTGCACCAGCAGCGACCAGTTGCTCTCGCCGAGATGATCGTAGCTTTCAAACGGACCATGGCTAACCTGCCATTTGCCGTTGTTATGGCTCACCAGGCGGCTGTCCACCTCGTTTTCCATCGCCAGACCCGCCAGCTCATCAGGAGAAATGGGATCAATGAAGTTTTTAAAACCACGCTTGAGCACCACCGGACGTTTTTGCCAGTAGCGCTGAATAAAGTCGGGCCAGTTAATATCGAGCTGATAGTCCATACGAGTGTTCCGGTTAGGGCCATGAATGCAGGCAAGTATAACAGCCCGCAGGCCTTTCTACTCGCGGTGATGTTCAACTTCCTGACGCTGGAAAATCACTTCCATGCGGGCACCGCCCAGCGGGCTGGTGCTGGCGATCACCTGACCGGCGTATTGTTCGAGGATGTCGCGGACCACGGCTAAGCCAAGGCCCTGGCCGGGACGTAACGTATCGGCACGCTGACCGCGCACGAAGATCAGATCGCGTTTGCTTTCAGGAATGCCGGGGCCGTCATCATCAATAAACAGATGCAGTGCCTTGTCGGTTTGCCGTGCGCTGACCTCAATAAATTCCAGGCAGTATTTGCAGGCGTTATCCAGCACGTTGCCCAGCACTTCCATAAAGTCATTTTGGTCACCGACAAAGGTCAACTCGGGGGAAATATCCAGGGTGATTTCGACACCTTTGCGCTGATAAACCTTATTCAGCGCCGAGCAAAGGCTGTCCAATAGTGCCGACACCGAATGCAGATCGCGCTGCAGCGGATTATGATCGGCCTGCATACTGGCACGATGCAGGTAGTAGCCAATTTGTTGTGAAATACGGCTGATCTGCTCCAGCATCACCGGCTCAGCCTGCTCCACGGTGAGCTCCTTACCGCTGCGCAGGGAGCGCAAGGTACTCTGCAACACCGCCAGCGGAGTTTTCAGGCTGTGCGTTAAATCAGACAGGGTGGTGCGATAACGCGTGTAGCGCTGGCGCTCATTGGTCAGCAGCAGGTTGAGATTTCGCACCAGGCTGCGTAACTCCTGCGGCGGATTGTCGTCCAGGTTCTCGCGATGACCCGTTTCCAGTTCCCGCACCTGCGCGGTTAAATCACCAATAGGGCGCAGGCTCCAGTGCGCGGCCAGCCACAGCAGCGGAATCACTAACAGCAGGTTCGCTGCCAGCACATAGCTAAACCATGACCACACCACATCCGAGTGCTGCAGTTCCTGGGGGATAGAATCCACCACTACGATGGTCAGTGCCGGTAAGTTGGTGGTGGCATCGTAACGGTTGACGGCGACCGAGTGGGTAAAGGTGTCGTTGTTGTCGCTGTCCAGTTGATGCAACCGCTCTTTGACCTCGGAGTTGTTGCCGATGGCGGCCAGACTGGTGCGATTTGTGGTGTCGATTTCATAAAAATCGGGCTTGAGCAGCCACTCACGCCGAATGTTTTTGCGGATGTCCGGCACATCACGTTGCTGCCACAGCAGCTTGCCGTGTTCATCGTAGATAAACACCAGCGTCGGGAAATTGAGCGTCATACGCTCTGGCTGGGCAATGGTCAGCTTATTGTTTTGCCACTGCGCCAGGGTGAAGAACAGGTTGCTCTCGCCGCGCATCACGCGATAAGTGTTTTTATCGAAACTCACCACATAGCCGACTACGGCAACCATGCCGTAGGAGAGCGACAAAAACAGCACAATAGCGGCGGTCGCCAGTAAAAACCGGGCGCGTAATGAGAAAGGACGTAAGCGATTCAGCCAATTCATAAATCAGAGATCAAAACGATAGCCCTGGCCGCGCACGGTGTTAATCACTTCGGTCGGATGGAGCGCAAGAATCTTTTTACGCAGGCGACCCATCAAAACATCAATGGTGTGGCTCTCGCGCAGTTCGGCATCGGGATAGAGTTGCAGCATCAGCGAATCTTTGCTGACCACTTTTCCGGCGTTGCGGATCAAGGTTTCTACAATGGTGTATTCAAATGCGGTGAGTTTAACCGGCGCATCATTGACGGTCACTTCACGACGTGACAGATCAACCTGGAACGGCGGCATCGCAATGATCTGTGAAGCGTGTCCACTGTTGCGACGCATCAGCGCCTGCAAACGTGCAGCAACTTCTTCGATATGGAAAGGTTTGGTGACGTAGTCATCGGCACCCGCTTCGAGTGCTTCCACTTTAGCCTGCCAGCCTTCACGCGCCGTCAACACCAGAATCGGTTGACGCACAGCATCACCGCGCCAGCGACGAATCAACGACATGCCATCTTCATCAGGCAAGCCTAAATCGACCAGCGCAATGTCGGGAATGTGTTCCTGCAGGAAATAATCGGCTTCTTTGGCATCTTCGGCAGCATCCACCTGATGACCCATTTCACGTAACTGCACGGCGAGATGATGACGCAGCAGTGCATTATCTTCCACAACCAGAACACGCATAGAATTTCCTTACCTTCAAACTCAGTGATGATGGCAAGAGTATATGTTAAGCGAGCTAAACAAGAGAACAACACTTGACTGTCATCGTTTGAACGACAGCAGGAAAACGCGGCGAGTATTCATTCCGGACGCAGGCGACAAGGGATTGATGCACTTGCCGATTTGCAGGCGCTCGACTGCCTGAGAGGAAGAGTAGGGTGTGCCCGCAGGCACACCCTTAATGATTATTTTAAATCATCAACCATCTGAATGGCGCGGCCGAGATAGTTGGCCGGTGTCATCTGCTTCAGACGCACTTTCTCTTCTTCCGGCAGTTGGAGGCTGTCGATGAAGGCCTGCATACCGGCTGCATCCACACGTTTGCCACGCGTCAGCTCTTTCAGCTTTTCGTATGGCTTCTCGATACCGTAGCGGCGCATCACGGTCTGGATCGGCTCGGCCAGCACTTCCCAGTTGTGATCCAGTTCGTCCAGCAGACGATCGCGGTTCACTTCCAGTTTAGAGATACCTTTCAACGTCGCCTGATAAGCGATCAGCGCATAGCCCACGCCGACGCCGAGGTTACGCAGTACGGTAGAGTCGGTGAGATCGCGCTGCCAGCGGGAAACCGGCAGTTTGCTCGCCAGGTGCTGCATCACCGCATTGGCCAGACCGAGGTTGCCTTCCGAGTTTTCGAAGTCAATCGGGTTCACTTTATGCGGCATGGTGGAAGAGCCAATTTCGCCGGCGATGGTTTTCTGCTTGAAGTGATTCAGGGCAACGTAACCCCAGATATCACGGTCAAAGTCGATCAGGATGGTGTTGAAACGCGCGATGCAATCAAACAGTTCTGCGATGTAATCATGCGGTTCGATCTGCGTGGTGTACGGGTTCCAGGTCACGCCCAGTGAGGTGACAAACTGCTCGCTCAGCTGATGCCAGTCGACTTCCGGATAGGCAGCAATGTGGGCATTGTAGTTGCCGACCGCGCCGTTGATTTTGCCCAGCACCTCGATTTTGCTCAACTGACGCAGCTGACGCTCCATGCGGTAAGCGACATTGGCCATCTCTTTACCCATGGTGGAGGGCGTAGCGGGTTGGCCATGCGTACGAGACAGCAGCGGGATATCGCGATATTCCTGCGCCAGACCTTTCACCGCATCGATAATTTTGTTCCAGAAAGGCACGATGACGTCACGGCGAGCGGTTTCCAGCATCAGCGCGTGCGACAGGTTGTTGATATCTTCAGAAGTACAGGCGAAGTGGATGAACTCTGATACCGCATGCAGCGCAGGGACATCAGCCACTTTCTCTTTCAGGAAGTACTCAACCGCTTTGACGTCGTGGTTGGTGGTGCGTTCGATGGTTTTGATGCGCGCCGCGTCTTCTTCGCTGAAATTGGCGACAATGGCATCAAGGAAAGCGTTTGCGTCAGCATCAAATGCAGGAACTTCCTTGATCTCTGCGGTCGTAGCCAGTTTCTGTAACCAGCGAACTTCAACCTCAACGCGGAATTTCAGCAAACCGTATTCGCTGAAAATGGCGCGCAGCGGGCTGACTTTATCGCCATAACGGCCATCGACAGGTGAGACGGCGGTCAGAGAGGATAATTCCATCAGTGCAACTCCTGAATCGTTAACAAATTAGGGTAGGGCGGCGGTTAATACGCCGGGCCCAACCGGGATAAAATGGTTTTGGCTTCACGCAGCAAACGCTGACGTGAGAACATCAGCTGCAGGCGACCACCGCCCACCTGCTGCCACAGTACAGCAGCACGAATACCTGCCAGCAAGGCGGCACGCACTTTACTCTGTACCTGAGAATTCTGTAATACCTGCGGCGAACCGGTGACCTGAATGCGCGGACCCAGTGGGCTAATGACATCGACATAAATCCCGGCCATGGCACTGGTGATGGTTTCAGATTCCAGCTCGTAATGCGCTAATTGGCGATCAAGTTGCGCAATACGCTGAGAAAGGGTGTTCAGCGCCGCGCTGTTGCCGTGCAGTTTGCGTTCCAGCACCATCATGCTCAGGGTGTAACGTGTCAGTTCGGCCCCGGCACCCTGGCGGCTGCCGCTGTTCAGCACGGCCATCAGCGATTCCAGACCGAGGTGCAGATTCGCTTCATCATTGCCAAAGACCGCCAGCGTCGAGCCGGGGTTCAGATCCAGCAGGCTGCGCAGCGACACGGTTAATGCGGCATTGTTGCAACTGCCCTGATGCGCTAATTGCTGCACCAGATGCGCGGACTGACAAATACCCGCGAGCGCGAGCGTTATCTCATAATAGTTCTTGGCCACGCTTAACTCCTGTCATCGCGTCGGCAGCGCCGACCTCAGGCTTCTGCCAGGGGCAGGCGCTGTTCAATAATGCCGCCACCGAGGCAAACATCACCCAGATAAAATACGGCCGACTGGCCAGGCGTGACGGCCGCAACCGGCTCGTCAAAACGCACTTCAATACGATTGCTATCCAGCGGAATGATTTCACAGGGAATATCGGTCTGGCGATAACGGGTTTTCACCGTGCAGCGCAACGGGGCCGTCATCGTTTGGCGATCAACCCAATCCAGTTGCTGAGCAATCAAGCCAACAGACATCAGGCGTGGATGTTCAGCACCCTGCGCCACCACCAGGCGGTTGCGTGCGACGTCTTTGTCGACCACATACCAGGGATCGTCATTGCTCTCTTTGCGTCCACCAATCCCCAATCCTTTGCGCTGACCCAGCGTGTGATACATCAGCCCCTGGTGTTCACCGACAATCTCACCCTCAACGGTTTCGATTTCGCCCGGCTGTGCAGGTAAGTAACGGCCAAGGAAGTCGCGGAATTTGCGCTCGCCGATAAAGCAAATGCCGGTCGAGTCTTTTTTCTTCGCAGTGATCAAATCCAGTTCTTCAGCGATACGCCGAACTTCAGGCTTCTCCAGTTCACCCACCGGGAACAGGCTTTGCGCAATCTGTTCATGGCTCAGGGTGTAGAGGAAGTAACTCTGATCTTTATTGCCGTCGAGACCGCGCAATAACTGGCTGGTGCCATTCACATCGGCGCGGCGCACATAGTGTCCGGTGGCGATGAAGTCTGCACCGAGATCTTCAGCCGCGAATTCAAGGAAGGCCTTAAATTTGATCTCTTTATTGCACAGAATATCGGGGTTTGGCGTACGGCCCGCTTTGTACTCTTCCAGGAAGTGTTCGAACACGTTGTCCCAGTACTCAGCGGCGAAGTTGATTTTGTGCAGTTTGATGCCGAGTTTGTCACACACGGCTTGAGCGTCAGCCAGATCATCAGCGGCGGTGCAATACTCCTCGCCGTCGTCTTCCTCCCAGTTCTTCATGAACAGGCCTTCAACCTGATAGCCCTGCTGTTGCAGTAACCAGGCGGATACGGAAGAATCGACGCCGCCGGACATCCCGACGATCACTTTTTTCTGGCTGTTGTCAGACATGACGCACTCTTAATTACGATAAAAACAGGCGGCGCATTCTATCATGCCGAAGCCGGGCGCGCACCTTCGTGAAACGGCCATTGGAACGGCGCCACCAGTTGCAGCGGATAACGTGCGCCTTGTTGCCACAATCGTACACTCTCAGCGACCAGCGGTGAACGCAGGCGATTCGCCGTCAGAATCTGCTCTGGCGGCAGCCACCAGCAACAATCGATGTCACGATCGTGCGGAGACGTCTCGCATTTTTCTGGCAGATCGAGGCCAAACAGGAAACGCACAAAAGGTGTATCGTCAGGCGCGATCCACTGCTGCACACCGAGGAAATACTCGGGTTTAGCGTCTATTCCGGTCTCTTCAAATAACTCACGCTGTGCGGCTTCGAGCAACGTTTCATCGGCTTCGAGATGACCCGCCGGCTGATTCCACGTAATGCGGCCGTGAACACGCTCTTCGACCACCAGTAATTCGCCTTGCGCCTGCACGATACAAGCTACCGTTACATGAGGTTTAAACATCCTTCCTCCGAAATTGTTAACTAAAAGTTATTGAAAAGTGGTGCTCTAAACGTTGGCACTGATATCGCGCCACTCTCCCAGGGCTAAATCGTCGAGTTGATATTTGCCCATGGCAAAGCGAATCAGGCGCAAGGTGGGAAAACCAATATGTGCCGTCATGCGCCGCACCTGACGGTTACGCCCTTCGTACAGGGTGATTTTCAACCAACTGGTCGGGATCGCTTTACGCTCGCGGATCGGCGGCTGGCGCGGCCAGAGCCACTCTGGTTCAGTGACCAATTCCACGCCAGCAGGCAGCGTGGGTCCATCATTGAGGGTGACGCCGTTGCGTAACAGGGATAAATCTGATTCCTGTGGTGCACCTTCAATCTGCACATAATAGATTTTTCCGGTGCGCTTTCCGGGCTGCGTCAATTGCGCCTGGAGCGCGCCATCGTTGGTCAGAACCATCAAACCTTCGCTGTCGCGATCGAGGCGGCCGGCGGCATAAACGTCGCTCACCGGCACGAAATCCTTGAGCGTGCGGCGTCCCGCTTCATCGCTGAACTGCGGTAAAACATCGAAAGGTTTGTTAAAGAGTATGACGCGTCGCGGTCCTTTTGGACGTGTGTCACGGCGCACGGGCTGGCGTGCTGCGGTGTTTGGACGCTTATCCTGGTGAATTCGTTGAGAAGTTTTTCGCATGGGCTTTGCAGTCAGAAACAATCGGCGCATTATAACGCGAAACTGCGGTGATTGGCGTAGCGGAAATATTCAAGTAGTATTGACCCGCATCTTACAAATCATTAACAAAAAATCGCTCGAAGGAGAGGTTGATGGAAAGCAAAGTAGTTGTTCCGGCGGAAGGTCAAAAAATCACCCTGGTTCAGGGCAAACTCACTGTTCCGAATAACCCAGTCATTCCTTACATCGAAGGTGATGGCATCGGCGTTGATGTTTCCCCTGTTATGCTGAAAGTGGTTGATGCCGCTGTGAAAAAAGCCTACAACGGCGAGCGCAAAATTTCCTGGATGGAAATTTATACTGGTGAGAAATCAGTAGAACTTTACGGTCAGGACGTCTGGCTGCCGCAAGAAACCCTCGATTTAATCAAAGAATACCGCGTTGCCATCAAAGGCCCGCTGACTACCCCAGTCGGTGGCGGTATTCGTTCTCTGAACGTTGCGCTGCGTCAGGAGCTGGATCTGTACGTGTGCCTGCGTCCGGTTCGCTACTACACCGGTACCCCAAGCCCGGTTAAACGCCCAGAAGATACCGACATGGTGATCTTCCGTGAAAACTCAGAAGATATCTATGCAGGTATCGAGTGGAAAGCGGGCACGCCAGAAGCAGATAAAGTGATCAAGTTCCTGCGTGAAGAGATGGGCGTGAAGAAAATTCGCTTCCCTGAGCAGTGTGGTATCGGCGTGAAGCCGTGCTCTGAAGAGGGCACTAAACGTCTGGTACGCGCAGCGGTTGAGTACACCATCACCAACGATCGTGATTCTCTGACCCTGGTTCACAAAGGCAACATCATGAAGTTCACCGAAGGCTCATTCAAAGACTGGGGATACCAGTTGGTGAAAGAAGAGTTCGGCGGCGAGCTGATCGATGGCGGCCCGTGGATGAAGTTCAAGAACCCGAACACCGGCAAAGAGATCATCGTGAAAGACGTGATCGCTGATGCCTTCCTGCAGCAGATCCTGTTGCGTCCAGCCGAATACGACGTTATCGCTTGTATGAACCTGAACGGTGACTACATCTCTGATGCCCTGGCGGCACAGGTTGGCGGTATCGGTATCGCACCAGGCGCAAACATCGGTGACGAATGTGCACTGTTCGAAGCCACCCACGGTACGGCACCTAAGTACGCTGGTCAGGATAAAGTGAACCCAGGTTCCGTTATCCTGTCCGCAGAAATGATGTTGCGCCACATGGAGTGGTTCGAAGCCGCAGACCTGATTGTTAAAGGCATGGAAGGCGCAATCGCCGCTAAGACCGTGACCTATGACTTCGAGCGTCTGATGGATGGCGCTAAACTGCTGAAATGCTCAGAGTTTGGTGACGCGATCATCGCGAACATGTAATTTCTGCCAGCCAGAAATTGAGACGGGAGCCCATGGCTCCCGTTTTTTTATGCGCTAAATTAATCGGCCTGCTGTTCAACGGATTTGGCGGCTGACGCATGCTGCTGCGACAAGCGCCAAAAATCATTGCCGCCCGGATGCTGATACATGCGCAGCCCAAACTGGCCAACAATCGCATAGATATATTCGAAGATCGCTGACTGCGAATTCTCATACTCGACCCAAAATATCGACGAGGTGAAGCAATAAACTTCTACCGGCAAACCTTCCGGCGAGGGCTTCATGGCGCGCACCACGATATACATATCCTGCTTAATATCATCGCGCTGCGACAGCCACGCGGTGAGATATTTGCGGAACACCGTCAGGTTAGTCATGCCGTTGTCAGCAAACCAGCGATCGCCCACAGCATTGCTGTCTCGGCCATCCATTAACGCTGAAAGCTGCTCGTTAACACCGCGAATCTGGCTCATCTGCTGAATGAGTTCGTGATCGAGAAAGCGAATCGACATTTGGTCGAGGTGGAAGCTACGCATAATACGGCGCGCGCCGGAGGAGAACATCGCCTGCCAGTTGGTATAGGTTTCGGTGAGGAAATTTTTCGTCGGGATGCGTGACAACGTGTTATCCCAGTTACGCAGCGTAATGGTGTGCAGCGCAATATCAATCACTTCGCCGCTAATGCCTTTATCCGGCATCTCAATCCAGTCACCAAGTTGCAGCACGTCGTTGGATGACACCTGAATATTCGCCACCAGCGACATTAAGGTGTGCTGGAACACCAACATTAATACCGCAGCAACCGCACCCAAACTCGAGATAATAATCACTGGCGATTTATTCGACATAATGGCCAGGATCATGATCGCCGAAATAATGTGTACAAGGATCTTGCCGACCTGAATATAGCCCTTGATCGAGTGATTCTTACGCTTTGATTTGCGGGAGTAGGAGTTGTTAACAATCTCCAGCACTTCTGTGAAGAACAGCGACAGATAAACAAAGAACAAAATGCCGCAGATAGTCTTAATAGCAATCAGCAGATGTTCGGGCAGGTCTGGCATAAACTGCAGCAGGTAATAGACCGTGATCACCGGAATAAAATTAGAGAGCTTTTCAGAAAGCCGCACATCTTTATCGAGTGGAACCTGTTTTTTGTGTGTGCTAAAGAAAACCTTGCGCACCACCTTCACCACAAAGAATTTGCAGATCAGATGCGTCACCATTCCCGCAATTACCAGCAGCAGCAAGCTAAAAGTGGTGGATAGCAGGGTGTTACTCTCAATAAATTTCTGGATATCGCTTAAATAATTCATATTCACAACATGCCTGACAACGTTGGCGGGGATTCAATCACAAACTGTGATCATACTGTATGCGACAAGTGCGCAATTTCTTAACGGCGGTTCGCGCCTGACAATACATTTCGCAAAACTTTGAAACAGATAGCATCCATGAACCCCTCGTCGTGCCTTTTCCGACAAAACCCGCTATGTTCTGCGCTTCAGATTCTGGAGGTGGTATGCAAGGTGTCATCAAATTCGTTAAGGGCTGGCTGCTGTTTTCGCTGCTGTGGGGCATTTTCATGTGGTTCACTTCGTGGCAGGCGCAGGGTGAGGCCATCAGTATGGTGGTGGTAAAAAGCTTGTACGCTGGATTGATTTATCAGGCATTGATGACCATGGTGGCGCGCTTTAAAGCACGGCGTTCGCAAGCCTGATTGCTCACATCTGCCCACACAGCTTTGCGCAGCGCTGACGCTAATTTGCACTCTGTCAGGCAATCTGGCCCGACTCAAAACAGTGTGGGTGGAAGTGAAGATGGCAAAGACGTCATTAGCCGCGTGGTTCTTTTTACTGGTGTCATTTGGCAGCTGTGCGCAATTACCTGACGTGCCAGTGAATATCACTGTGCACCAGGGGCGTCATCTGGATGTGAATAACAGCACGGCTGATGTGGCAGAGACGCCGGATGAACATATTCAGGAGAGGTTGGATGAGGCTGGTCACCATCAGTAAATGTTGGGGCCGCACAGGCCCCCCATCACCGATTATTTCCTGCCAAGCAGGAAACCGACAATAATGCCGATGCTGGCTGCTACCGCCAGGCCCGTTGCCGGATTATCACGTACCGATTTGACCACACAGTCTGCCGCATCCTGCACAGCATAACTGGCTTGCGCGGGATAACGACGCGCCGCACCTTTAGCCTGATGTTTGCGAGAGCCGGTCCATTCCCCGATTTTTTCTTCAACTGCGCCCGCTGCTTCATTCAATTTTGCTTCCGCTTTATCAGTCATGATGACTCCCTGCTGGTTGTGAATATTACGATTCAGCGTAGTCACAGATTTTCAGACCAGCAACCCAACGAGCATTCAGGTTGTAACAGCTGTTTGCAGGAACAGAGAATTCTGTCCAGGCTTGAAGATGGCAGGGGGCGTGATGCATCTTGCCGAACTAGCTCAACGGCAGCGGGAGGAAATATGAAACGTGATGTGCTGAACGACGACGATTACGATGAAGTATGCCGGGTAATTGGCGATGCGGTGATCGTCCTTTCCGAATGTGGCCATGAAACGAAAAGAGCAGAGATTACCGAATTACTGCAGCGAACCCGCCACCATCGCTCGCATGATGAACGCGACGAACAGCGGATGCTGGAGCATGCGATTCGTCTGGTCAAACCCTAAGCCCGATAGGGTGTCACGAGACGCCCTCAGGGATTGCCGCGGTAAGCCGGATACCAGGTCACTAAAAAATGGCGTAGATGATCGAAACACCACTCGGCATCGTCGGCTTGCTGACAATAATAGCGAATGGTGACTTTCTCGTAGCGCATATGACGCTGATGCAAAGGTGACCAGCCCCAATCCAGCACGGCGCGGGCGTAATTGACCAGGGTGCCGCTCTGCATGGTGTGCTGCTTCTCTTGTCGGCTCAGATAGAGTTCAAATGCCTGATCCAGACTTTGCGTCTCTTCACTGCTACCATTCGATAGCGCCGGGCGTAAAGCCACATCGATAAATCCGCACACGCCGTCATCACGCTGCTGCCAGTCACAGGCTAAGGTCATAAATACCCCCTCCTGCAAATTCACCTCTTCCAGCAAACGCCGTAAATTTTCGGAATGTTTACCCGCTGAGATTTCGTCGATGCGATCGGTCTCGAGCGTGAGGTCAAATCCACAAGGATTCACCGAACCATCTGCGTTGGTGGAAGCGGGGAAGGGGAAGTCAATGTAGCCGTTATTGTCCAGACTCTTTTCCATAGTACAGGTCCGCAGCGTGAGGAAGCCTGACAATAAACCATCTTTCCCGGCTAAGCACGTTTAAGGGCACGTCCAGGTAATCATGGTGTTCTGATAAGGGTTGATCAGACGGAATTGCTTATCTGACAGCCGCTGAGCGGTGAAGCCCTCAGGCGTCACGGCAGAAGGGACATACTGGAAACGATCGCTGGAGTGCAATGTGCCGCTTTTCACCGCCACGCCATCACGCGTAACCGTAAAGGCATTCACCAAATCGAAAATGCGCGCCTGAGTCTGCCCCATTGATTGTCCATAAATGGTCGCGACTTCGCCCGGGCAGTCGACACCTTTGGGCGTGGAGCTGCAACCAGCCAATAATAAGAGGGTGAGTACTACCGTGATTCGCAACATGATCCTGTCCTGGTTCGATTCCTTGTTTGCAGTGGCCCGTCAATGCCCACTGATATGCTGATCATAGCAGGTCTGGCACCGCTTCCCATTTGTCATTTGCTTAATCGTTAAGCGGTAAGAATGTAAAGGGGTGACTTTGGTAGCAGATAAACGTTATTCTTGCCAGCGTTGCGCATCAGGTAAGCAAAACAAGGGCAAATCTATGAAAGAAGAAGAAGCCAGTTTAATGATTCTTCAGCACGCGATTGATAAATTAGAAGCCGACAAAAAAAAGCAGGTAATGAACTGTGTAGCGGCCATACAAGAAGTGATGCAAGGCTTCGATCCGGAAGATGCGGGTCTGGCGTTAATGTTAGTCGCCGCACAGGTTGCAGCAGAGTAATCCCTTCCGATCATTCCTTCCCCATCCGTTTGCGATGGAAATCCATGCAATATAGCTGCTGCTCAGTCGATATCGGCTGATGCGCAGCGATTGTTCTGCACAGATTAATCTTTCTCCTGGTTCACATGACTGCGCGCTGTGCTAAACCTGACAGTGAATCCAAAAGGAGGATGAGATGAAAAAGACATTGCTTTTAATCGGTACTTTTAGCCTCGGCCTACTGCTGGCGGGCTGCGCATCCGATCATGTCCTGCACACCACCGATGGGCAAACCATTGTGGTGCAGGGTAAACCTAAAGTGGATGAAGATACCGGCATGATTACTTACAAAGATATTGATGGTAAAGAACAGCAGATAAACCGTAATCAAATCAAAGATATGAACTCGGTGAACTAACGTTTTCTTTACCCTTCTATCCTTGCAGGCCCGTACTCAACGGGCCATTATTCGTCTTCCCGCTTTTTTCTGTGTTACGCTTCTCCGCATAAAACCCAACGAAATCATCATCTAACCTCAGCGGAGATCCCAATGAAGGCGATAGCTATTGCCGTTGGCTTAATGGCGTGCCAAATCGCGCCGGCCTGGAGCGAAACCGAATTTCAAATTACCTGTCCGGGGCGCCCGACCATGACGGTATCGCGTGCGGAATACGGTTTAAGCACGCTGATGTGGCCAACACGTCATTTTCAAATTGCAGCAGGGCAACAGCGCACGCGTTTGGAAGGCGGGGATAAAGTGGCGATCACGCGTTTTCGTAATGGCGATCAGCTGATTGTGAACAAAAATAATGACGATACGTTCTTTGTCTATGCCGATAGCGATAAACTGATTCCCTGCAATCGCAGCGAAAAACGCGATGCGGAAATTCTTTCGCTGGAACGTTATGACGATAGCCAGCGCCCCAATTCATAGTGGCCAGTCAAAGGAGAAGACGATGCAATTAAGCGTAACCGACACCGTTACCGCAGAGGATCTGGATGATGTTCGTCTCGGCCTCACCGAATATAACAGCCGCTTTATCGATCCCAGTGAGATGCAGGCGATTGGCGTCTTCATTAAGGATGCTTCTGGCCGCAAGCTGGCCGGGTTGACCGGTTCCACCTTTGGTAACTGGCTGCGCATCGACCTGCTATGGGTCGGCGATGCGTTACGCGGGCAGGGGGCTGGCACACAGTTGATTCAGGCCGCCGAAACAGAAGCCCGCGCCCGTGGTTGCCTTTATGCGCAGGTTGATACGGCCAGTTTCCAGGCGCGCCCGTTCTATGAAAAGATGGGCTACACCTTACGCTTCAGCCTCGATAATTATCCGCGTCTGCATCAGCGTCATTACCTCAGTAAATCGCTGTAACTAGATCAGTGGCTGCTGGCGCAAATCCAGCGGCGATTGCTCTGCCTCATCAATCGCCGCCAGCCAACTCTGCAAATCGACTTTCGCCCATGACAGGTGTCCACGCGTGGTGCTCATTAGCACCACGTCCGGGCGCAATGCGCGATACAGTTCCAGCGACTGCTGCAACTCCAGCGGATTACTCTCCGGTACCAACACGCTGATCCAGCGGTTGTAGTCACAGGTCAAGGTATCGCCAACAAACAGATAGGTCTGGCCCAGCGGGGAGTGATAAAGGTAGCTGCAGCTGCCGGGTGTGTGGCCGGGTGTGGGCAGCAGATGGAAGTCACCAAAGTGGCTTTCCTGCTGAATGAAGGTCTCATCGGGTTCGACAATCAGACTGACGGGCCCCAGTGAACGGCTGTGACAGTAGAGCGCACTGTTAAAACGCTGCTGGATCGCCACGGCGCCTGGCGCGGCTTCATGCCAGTGGGTGAGGTAGTGACGAATCACGCCGCCCGCATCATTGAGAAACTCATGATCGAGCGGATGTTCGACACGGCCAATGACCAGATTGCCGCGCGGATGGCGCAGCATAAAGCCATGCATCATTAAATCTTGCGCCGTTTCTTCGGCGGGAAATTCCGGGGTGGAGATCCACAAATCTTCGTACAGTGGCTTCAATGTCGGTCTCCTGCGGCAAAACGTTAGCGCAATGTCGGGTGGCCGGTGAAGGCTAGCTGTGCTTCGCCCTGTTCAAGCTGTAAGGTGGCGCTGGCGCCCAGCGGCAGCGTGACGGTGTCGGCATCGTGGCCAAACGCCAGTTCGCTGATCACCGGTAGCTGATATTCATCGCGGATGCGTTGCCATACGCTGGCAAAATCGAAACCATTGTCATAAGCCGACAGTGACGTGCTGGTAAAACTGCCGGTGATGATCGCCCGCTGGCGCGCCAGAATGCCGCTCTGTTGCAGTTGAATCAGCATGCGCTCTATGCGGAAAGGATGCTCATTCACATCCTCGATCACCAAAATGCCGTTTTCAATTTGCGGCATCCACGGTGTGCCGATCAGAGAGCAGATCATCGCCAGATTGCCGCCCCACAAGGTCCCTTGCCAGCGTCCCGCATCCGGGCTGTGGGTCTGCCAGCCTATATTGACTGTAGGAGAAGAGAGCGCCTGCCAAAAGTGTGACAAGGTAAATTCGGATAATGCCTCTGCGCCGAAGTTGCCGGCCAGCATCGGGCCGCTGAAGGTCACCAGTCCGGTTTGCGCCAGTAACGCCAGTTGAATCGCGGTGAAATCACTGTGTCCACAAAGCGCGATAGGTTGATTGAGCAGCCGGCGCTGCAGACCGACATAATCAATCTGATCCAGCAAACGCGAGGCACCGTAGCCACCGCGCACCGCCAGCACAATATCGGGCAGCGTGCTCAGTGTTGCCAGCTGGTTCACATCATTCAACCGTTCCCCGTCCTCGCCCGCAAAACGCTGGAAGCGGCGTGTCATCGCTGATAAGTTGTCCAACTGATGTCCCTGAGCCTGTAAACGACTCACTGCACGTTGGGCCGCATCCTGATTATGGCAGTAGCCGGAGGGGGCGATCAGACGAATGGATCGGGGGGAAAGCATAGCGTTCATCCTGATTTAAAGTGGCCTGCCGATGATGGCGAAATCCGTTACCGATGTCACGGCAGCACAAGGTTTTTTACGTATTTAGGATAAACGGTAATTTTGCATTGCGCTGCGCCAGGTATGATAGCTTGCGCCAACTCTATTGCGGAACCAAAAATCAGTGAAAATTCGACTACTTATGCTATCTGCGCTGTTGCTCGCGGGCTGTGCCAGTGAGCCAGAAAAAACGGTCGTGCCAGAGAAAAATACGCCATTAACCCAGGCACCCCCGTCGAAAGTGAATGATGCATGGTCAATGTTTACCGAAGATGCCGCCAGTCATTATGGCGTTGATGAGAAGTTAATCAGCGCCATTATTAGTGTCGAATCCGGGGGCAATCCCACCGTTACCAGCCGTTCAAACGCGGTAGGGTTGATGCAGATTAAAGCCTCAACGGCGGGGCGTGCGGTGTATCGCACTCAGGGACGTCACGGTCAGCCAACGTCTTCGGAATTGCGCGATCCAGCGAGAAATATCGATATCGGCGCGGCATATCTCAAGCTGCTGCAGGACTCTGAGTTGGCCGGGATTCGAAATCCACTGACGCTGCGCTATGCCACCATCGTTTCTTACGCCAACGGTGCCGGTGCGTTGCTGCGCACCTTTTCACGGAATCGCGATCGGGCGATTGCGATGATCAATTCCATGTCGCCAGACGAGTTTTACCAGCATGTTCAGAACAAACATCCGGCGGCACAGGCACCACGTTATTTGTGGAAGGTCACGACAGCATACCGAACCATCGGTTAAGTCGTCCTGGCGAAGCGCGGCTCGTCAGGGCCGCGCCTTAAAGCACACTGTTAATTCGTTCATTCCATCAGCAATCGTGCAGTGGGATAATCCACAATCAACACTTTCACATATCCACCGCGCAACGCTCCGCGAATCGCCTGGGCTTTCTCTTTGCCGCCTGCCAGCGCCACTACTTGCGCGCACTGTTTAACCTGCGCCAGCTCCATGCCAATCACCGGATCTTCCTCGGCGTTCAACACCGGTTTTCCGTCAGCATCAAAATAATGCAAACAGATATCGCCCACCGCACCGCGCTCGGCCAGCGTGCGCAGCATCTCGCCGTCATAGTAGTTGCCGGAATTGCGCAGCAGCGCGGAAGGCTCAAGATCGCCAATGCCGACAATCGCCAGATCCACTTGATCAAACTTTTCCAGCACCACGGCCACGTCTGGGTTGACTGATAAGCGTTGACGATCCTGCACTGAATGCTCAATCGACTGCGACGGCAGCAACCAGGCTGGACAATCCAGCAGCGCCGCCAGATTCTGCGTCAGGATGGTGGCCTGCACGTTGCCGTTTGCGCCCACCCCGCCAAGCAACTGGATCACGCCTTTGCAGGGCGCACTCAGCGGATGCAACGCGTCCACCATCGCGCGAATGGTGCCACTCCATGATGAAATGCCGATCAGTTCATCGGCGCGCAGGCGGGTTTCCAGATAGTGCGCCGCCGCTGATCCAATCGCCTGTTTAATTTGCAGCGCGGAAGCCTGATCCGGCACATCGACCACAATCACCTGTGGCAGCTGATACTGCTGCTCAATCGCCTTCTCCAGTTCGGGAAAGACGTTGGCGGGGGGCACCACGCTGATCTTCACCACGCCTTCTTTCACGCTGCGATTGAGAATGCGTGACACAAAGGATTGCGACAGCTTCAGCAGCTGCGCAATGTCGGACTGCTTCATGCCTTCCACATAATAAAGCGTGGCGATTTTCACCATCAGCCGCTGTTCGTCCTGTTTTGCCATGGTTTTTTCTCTCTCTTAACCTGCCTGGTATTGTTAATCAGGCTGTCATAAATAACAACGCAGAACATTTTGTGATCGTTTTCGCTTTTTCAGGATCGCGCGATGGACGAGTTCAGGAAGCCAGCGCATAGTCATTATGCATATAAAATCGCAATTGAATATATATTCAAGCGGAGAAAAATCAATGAAAGCTTCTGTCCTCAAAATGACCCTACTGGCTTCACTGATGTTGGCCTCAGCGGCAACGCTGGCGGCAGAGAAAGGCTTGATTGCTATTATCACGCCTTCTCACGATAACCCGTTCTTTAAAGCCGAAGCCGATGGCGCGCAAGAGAAAGCCAAAGCGCTCGGTTACACCACGCTGGTGGCCTCGCACGATGATGACGTGAACAAACAGAACCAGCTGATCGAAACCGCCATCGCGCGTAAAGCCAAAGCGATCATTCTGGATAACGCCGGTGCTGACGCTACTGTCGGCCCGGTGCAAAAAGCCAAAGATGCCGGCATCCCCACCTTCCTGATTGACCGTGAGATCAACAAAACCGGCGTCGCCGTGGCGCAGATTGTCTCCAACAACTATCAGGGCGCGCAGTTGGGCGCAGAGAAGTTCGCTAAGTTGCTGAACGGCAAAGGCGACTACGTTGAGCTGCTGGGCAAAGAGTCGGATACCAACGCGGGCGTGCGCTCACAGGGCTATCACGATGTGCTGGATGACTATCCCGATATGAAGATGGTGGCGCAGCAGAGTGCTAACTGGAGCCAGACCGAAGCCTTCAGTCGCATGGAAACCATTCTGCAGAAAAATCCCAACATCGTCGGGGTGATTTCCGGGAATGACACCATGGCGCTGGGTGCGGAAGCCGCGCTGAAAGCCGCCGGTAAAACCAACGTGATCGTGGTCGGCTTTGATGGCAGCGACTACACGCGTGACTCCATCATCAATAAAGGCAACATCAAAGCCACGGTGCTGCAGCCAGGCTGGGATCAGGCACAAATGGCGGTTGAACAGGTGGACGACTACCTGAAAAACGGCAAAGCGCAAAAAGAAGAGAAGCAGCTGATGGATTGCGTGCTGATCGACGACAGCAACGCCGCGAAGCTGAAAAACTTCAACCTGGCGAAATAAGACGGAGGTCGGCATGAAGGGAAAAGCAGCAGCCGGGGTGATGGTTGGGCTCTTATCGCTGATATTGACCGCCTGCACCGTGGTGGATCTCGATGCAAACGGCAATCCCATCATGCCGAAAGATCCGAATGCCAAACCCGGCTACAGCAACCAGACGCCACAGCAGATTGCCGAATCGAGCTGGGCCAGCCGGGTGCAGCAACCGGCTGAGAAGCAGGCGCTGAGCTGGGCGGATATGGAAACCAAAAGTCATACCGTTAAGGCAGGGGGCAGCGAAAGCGTGTTTGTGCGTGCCGGAGGAACCGTCACCGCCTTTGATAACAGCAACGAGCGGGAACGCAGCCTGACCGTCACCATCAATGGCAAACCGGTCAAGGTGTTGATTGGGCCGGTACTGCGCAGTAATGCAATTCGTGATGCGGCGGGCTATCGCTTTGAAGAGTTCACCAATCAGGTGCAATACGCACAGCTGACTAAAGCGTTGAACCGCCATGCCGTCCAGCAGCTACCGCCGGTGGATGCCAGTTGGGTCGGCAAACCGGTGCAGGCGCTGTTAGCCGTCAGTATCGAGTCGAATCAGGTGGATGACGTGGTGGCGATTCAGTTGCAGCAGGGGAATCCATGATGAGCGATGAAATCATCCTGCAGGCCAAACAGATGTCGATGTTGTTTCCAGGCACCCTGGCGCTGGATCGTGTCGATTATCGCGTGTGGCGCGGCAAAGTGAACGTCATCATCGGCGAAAACGGGGCGGGGAAATCCACGCTGATGAAGATCCTCGCCGGGGTACAGCAGCCCACCAGCGGCGAAATGTTCCTTAACGGCGAAAAAGTGGTGTTGAGCAGTACGCGAGACGCCGCCCGTCACGGTATTGGCATGGTGCACCAGGAACTCAACCTGTTTGAAAACCTGAGCGTGGCGGAGAACATCTTTCTGGGACGGGAAATCCAGCGCGGCATCAGCCCGATTAACGAAGCAGAACAGAAGCGCCGTACGGCTGCGTTATTGCAACGTCTCGACCAGCCAATTTCACCGGACGAGATGGTCGGTAACCTGAAAGTGGGTCAGCAGCAATTGGTGGAAATTGCCAAAGCGCTGGCAGAAAACGCCGACATCTTAATTCTGGATGAGCCGACCTCGGCGTTGAGCAAAACCGAAGTGGAGATTCTGTTCCGCGTGATCCGTGAACTGACGCGGCAGGGGGTTTCCATCATTTATATCTCACATCGGCTGGAAGAGCTGATGGCGATAGGTGATGTGATTACCATCCTGCGTGACGGACGTTTTCAGGCGGAAGCGAAGGTCAGCGAAATCGATGTCCCCTGGATCGTGCGTGAAATGCTCGGCAGCGAACCGGTGAGTAACTTTCTGCCGCCTAATCGTCAATTCGGGGCGGCGGTGCTGGAAGCCGAGCACATCACCTGTGTCAGTGCCCATGGCAATACGCTGGTGGACGATGTCAGTTTCAATGTTCGCGCCGGGGAGATCGTCGGCATTTATGGCCTGATGGGCGCGGGACGCACCGAGCTGTTTGAGTGCCTGCTCGGCAGCCAGCGCAACTATCTCGGCAAACTGTGGCTGGACAGCAAACCGCTACCCACACGCTTGCCAACGGCCGAACGTATTCGTATGGGCATGAGCCTGGTGCCGGAAGATCGTAAACGGGCCGGTATTTTCCCGGTCTCCTCCGTGGCCAGCAATCTCACCATTGCCAGCTTATGGCGACGATTATCGCATCGCACCGTGATCTCCGAACAAGCTGAACGCGAAGCGGTAAACAGTACGGTAGGCAATCTGGCCATCAAAATCTCGTCGCCCGACGTGGCGATCAGTGCGCTGAGTGGCGGCAATCAGCAGAAAGTGGTGATTGGCCGTTCATTGCTCACCAATCCACGTTTACTGCTGCTGGATGAGCCCAGCCGGGGCATTGATGTGGGTGCCAAAGCGGAAGTGTTCCGCATGATGGTGAAACTGTCAGAGCAGGGCATTGCCGTGGTGTTCTCCACCTCCGATTTAAAAGAAATTATGGCCGTCGCCGATCGCATTCTTGTGATGTCTGGCGGCAAGTTGACAGCTGACCTGCCGCGCGCGGAAGCGGAAGAGGCGGCGCTGGTTAAAGCAAGTGCACAGGGGTTCTGAGCATGAAAAACAATGGCGCAATGGCGCTCGCTTCGCCAGGTAAGGTTTTCAACTCGCGTGAAGGCATGATTCTGCTGCTGTTAAAACTGCGCACCTTTATTGCGTTGTTCCTCATCGTCGGCTTCTTTGCTATTAGCGTGCCTGATTTCCTCGCCGTGGGCAGCATGGTGATCATGGTCAAACACATCGCCATCAATGCGTTTCTGGCGCTCGGCATCACCTTTGTCATTATCACTGCGGGTATTGATCTCTCCATCGGCGCCACGCTGGGCCTGTGCGGCATGATTGCCGGCTGGTTGATTACCAAAGGTATTGTGTTGCCGATGTTTGGCATCGCCATCTTTCCCAGCGTTTGGGTGATTGTGCCCGTGGTGTTAGTGGTTGGCGGACTGATTGGCGCGGTGAATGGCTGGATCATCACCAAATATAACGTGGCCCCGTTTATCTGCACGCTGGGCACCATGTACATCCTGCGCGGGGCGGCGATGCTGACCTCTGGCGGCGAAACCTTCCCCGGCTTGCAGGGCAATCCGCTGCTGGGTAACACCGGTTTCGACAAAATCGGTGCGGGGTATTTTCTCGGCTTACCGTGGGCGATCTGGATGATGGTGGTGCTGGCGTTAGTGATTGCCTATGTGGCGCGCCGCCTGCCGTTTGGCCGTCAGGTGTATGCGATTGGTGATAACGAGCGTGCGGCGGAACTCTCCGGCGTCAAAGTGAAGTCGGTGAAAATCTGGGTTTACACCCTTTCAGGTTTCTGTGCGGCGATTGCCGGCATTGTGGTGTCTTCGCAGCTGGTGGCCAGCCATCCGGCGAACGGGACTTCATTTGAGATGAATGCGATTGCGGCAGTGGTGCTCGGTGGTACTTCACTGGCTGGCGGACGCGGCACCATTCTCGGCACGCTGGTGGGGGCCTTTGTCATCGGTTTTCTGGCGGATGGCCTGATCATGATGGGCGTCAGTGAGTTCTGGCAAATGGTGATCAAAGGCATCGTGATTATCGTGGCGGTGATCATCGATCAGATGCAAAGCCGCATGCAGCAAAAAGCCGCCGTGGTGGCGCAGAAGGCATTGATTCAGGAAGGTGAGGCCAAAGGTTAATCATTACCCGTCATAAGCTGAGCCGCAGGTGCGTGGGTTGCACTTGCTCACCCCAGTCACTTACCTGAGTAGGCTCCTGGGGATTGACGAGTTGGCCGCCTTCCCGCAACTCAGCTTATTTAGGGTAAAAATCTGGGTAAATTTTTTTACCTGTTTTGAATATATATTCAATAACGCTTTAAAATGCAGAGGTGTCTATGAATCCTTTCAAATATTCGGTGGCGGACCTGGCAGCGAAAGCGCGCGCCGTACGTCGCCGCATCATCCAGCTCAATGCCGGTAGTCCGGCGGGTGGACACACCGGTGCCGATCTCTCTCAGGTCGAAATCCTGACGGCACTCTATTTCCGCATCCTGAATTGCGCGCCGGATCGCACCAACGATCCGCAGCGTGACATTTACATCCAGTCGAAAGGCCATGCGGTCGGCGGCTATTACTGTGTGCTGGCAGAGGCGGGTTATTTCCCAACCGAGTGGCTGCCCACTTACCAGCATTCGGATTCACATTTGCCGGGCCATCCGGTGCGGCAGAAAACGCCGGGCGTGGAACTCAACACCGGTGCACTGGGGCACGGCTTACCGGTGGCGGTGGGTATTGCGCTGGCGGCGAAGAAAGACAACAGCGACCGCCGCATCTTCGTGGTAACCGGCGACGGTGAACTGGCCGAGGGCAGTAACTGGGAGGCTGCGCTGGTGGCGGCGCACTACAACCTCGATAACCTGGTGATCATCAACGACAAGAACAAACTGCAGCTGGCAGGGCACACGCGCGACATCATGAACACCGATCCGCTGCCGGATAAATGGCGCGCCTTCGGCCTGGAGGTCACTGAGTGCAACGGTAATGACATGGCTTCCGTGGTGGAAACCATTGAAAACCTGCCACGTAACGGCAAACCGCAGGTGATTGTGGCGCATACCGAGAAAGGCTTTGGCATCTCCTTTATTCAGGGCAAACCAGAGTGGCATCACCGTGTGCCGAAAGGGGAAGAGATCGAACTGGCACTGGAGGAATTAAAAGATGAGTAATGCAAAACACCTGGCCACGGTGATGGTGGAAGCCTTTATTGACGCGGTCAATCGCGGTGTGGATCTGGTGCCAGTGGTGGCGGATTCCACCTCAACGGCAAAAATATCACCTTTCATTAAGGCGTTCCCGGATCGCCTGATCAACGTCGGCATTGCGGAACAAACGCTGGTGGGCACAGCAGCTGGTCTGGCAATCGGTGGTAAAGTGGCGGTGACCTGTAATGCCGCACCGTTCCTGATTTCCCGCGCCAACGAGCAGGTAAAAGTGGACGTTTGCTACAACAACACTAACGTCAAACTGTTTGGCCTGAATGCCGGTGCCAGTTACGGACCGCTGGCCAGCACCCACCACAGCATTGATGATATTGCGGTGATGCGTGGCTTCGGCAATATCGAGATTTACGCGCCATCCTGCCCGCTGGAGTGCCGCCAGATCATCGATTATGCCCTTGCGCATGTGGGGCCGGTTTACATCCGTCTGGATGGCAAGGACCTGCCTCAGCTGCACGACGAAAACTACCAGTTCCGTCCCGGTCAAATCGACGTCTTGCGTGAAGGCAACGACATCGTGCTGGTGGCGATGGGTTCCACCGTGCATGAGGCGGTGAGCGCGGCTGAGCAATTGCATGCACAGGGAATCAGCGCAGGTGTGATCGCCATTCCATCAATTCGTCCCTGCGATACCCAACAGCTGCAAGAGCTGTTAAAGCATTATCCGGCGGTGATCACCGTAGAGGAGCACAATGTTAACGGCGGCGTCGGCAGTCTGGTGGCCGAAGTGTTGGCTGAAGGCGGCTGCGGCATTCCGCTGTTACGTTTGGGCATCCCCGATGGTCAATACGCGATTGCTGGCGACCGTGCCTCCACGCGCGCGCATCATGGTATTGACGCCGCCAGCGTGGTGAAGAGTGCAGTGCGCATGTGTGCAGGAGCGTAAACATGGCGGGTCCATTAATACTGGCAATTGATGAAGGTACCACGAACGCGAAAGCCATAGCGGTGGACCGCGCAGGCAAGGTGGTGGCGCGCGGCAGCCAGCCTCTGACGCTAGCCCATCCGCAGCCCGGATTGGCCGAACAGGATCCGCTGGCGATCTGGCAGGCGGTGAAACAGGCGATTGAAAGCTGTCTGGTGCAGTGCGGCGGGGCAGAGGTGGCCGCCGTCGCGATCAGCAATCAGCGCGAGTCGGTGCTGATCTGGCAGCGCCGCGACGGGCAACCGCTGACGCCGCTGGTGAGCTGGCAGGATCGTCGCTCAGAAGCGTTTTGTCGTGATTTACGCATGGCGGGTAAAGCGCCACGCATCACCGGCTTAACGGGCCTGGCGGTCGATCCGATGTTTCCCGCAGGCAAACTTACCGGGATGCTGGCGGCGATACCGGATGGCCAGGCGCGTGCGCAGGCCGGTGAACTCTGCATTGGCACGGTAGATAGCTGGCTCAGCTGGCAACTCAGCGGCGGCGAAAGTTTTATTACCGATCACGCGAATGCGGCCCGCACCCAACTCTACAATTTGCACAGCGGTGACTGGGATGAGGAACTGCTGACGCTGTTCCATATCCCGCGCGCGGCGCTGCCACATATTGTGCCCTCCGCCAGTGCGCAGGGTGTTGTCACGGTACAGGACATCGCCGGACTGAAAGCGGGTACGCCCATTTTGTCGCGCATTGGCGATTCCCATGCGGCACTGCAGGCACAACGCAGTGCGGGTGAAGAGGTGGTGAAAGCCACTTACGGCACTGGTTCATCGCTGATGATGTCAATGGCCACACCTTTGCTGACCGAAAACGGCCTCAGTACCACGGTGGCGTGGCACGATGGCACGCTGCGATTTGCCTTTGAAGGCAACATCACCCATACCGGTTCAGGCGCGGCCTGGCTGGGACGCATGCTGGGCATTAGCGATCCGCGTGAACTGACGGCAATGGCGCAGCGCAGCGAGCATAATCAGGGCATCTATTTCGTGCCTGCCTTGTCAGGCCTGGGCGCGCCCTGGTGGGATTTGAAGGCGCGCGGCATGGTATGTGGCCTTACCGATGCAGCCACGCCAGAGGTGCTGGCGCGCGTGGCGCTGGAATCGATCACCTTCCAGATTGCCGATGTGTTCTTCGCGATGGAGCAGGCCAGTGGTATGCAGTTGCCCGCGCTCTGTGTCGATGGCACGGCCACCGAAAACAGTTGGCTGATGCAGTTACAGGCAGACGTGTTGCAGCGGCCGCTGAAACGTGCCCCCACCGCTGAAGTCTCCGCCCTTGGTGCCGCGCTGCTGGCGGGGCGCTCATTAGGCTGGTGGCAGCAGGGCAGTGATATGCAGGCGTTGCAGGGTGGCAGCGTGATTGAGCCGCGCAGCGATCGCGCGACCATTATGCAGGAGAATTATCGCGGCTGGCTGGAAGCGGTGGCGCGTTGTCGCTATCAACCGCACCATTAATCTTTATCGTCTCAAAGACAACGTATCGCACGAGGGCGAGTCACACCGCGCTTGCCCAGGCGTGATAAATCATGTCGAAGAGAAATCTGCGGGATTCACTCTGATCCCCGCATGTTACTCAATTACTGGAAGCGATTGGCTTTGTCGCGCGCCAGACGCTCCAGCGCAAAGATCACCTGCTGTAGCTGGCGTTCCTGCACCGGCTCAATGGCGGTAAAGCGGAAGCTAAGACGGGGGGTTGTGCGGGTTTCATTCTTGCTGGTGACGGTGCTGCGCTCGCCAATATGCAGCAGCTGTGCGGTGACCTCAAAATGACCGTATTCGCCCAATTCCACACGCAGGTTCTTAAAGGTATCACCCCGATTCAGGCCTTCAGGCAAGCTGTCATCCAGCAATACGCCCGCGCCACCGAGAGAGAGATCCTGTAAACGAAAACGCGCTTTGCTACCATCCGGCCACTGCGTATGGCAGTAAAACACCGGTTCCATCGGAGCTGAAACCCGGAAAAACTCACGACGCTGAATCTGCCACAGCAGTTGAGGCAGCGGGGCAGCGAAAGCCGGTAAGCCCTCAAACTCGGTGCGTTCCAGTTCAATTAAGCCAAATTCCACTTTGGCACCCTGGGTTTCTGCCGCGATATTCACTTCGCCGCCTTGCAGCGCTAAATCGTTATCCAGCGCATTGCTGCCGAGATCGAAGATCACGCGATCCTCATCCGCATCCAGCATGCGGCTGATAAACTGACCGCGCGAAAAACTGACCATTAAAGGGGTCTGGAAACGCAACAAATCCTTCATTACGTTTAAAACAGCAAGGGTGCCTCGTTTGAGATATTGTTCGTTATCGGCGTCTTTCACATCCTGCTCCACTTATCCGATTGTTATTATCACGGGTGACACGGCTATCGAACTGTTATCGACGTTTTAACAAAAAGCTTTAGCCTGCTAACTCTCTATTTACTGTGATGTTCCTCAAGCAGATTAAAAATATCCGACTATACTAATCGCAGTGAACACCTTGATTCATAACGTAAGGAGCAGTAAATGGGTATTCTTTCATGGATTATTTTTGGTTTGATTGCCGGGATCATCGCTAAATGGATCATGCCAGGTAAAGATGGCGGCGGATTCATCATCACTGTGGTACTAGGGATCGTCGGCGCGGTGGTTGGCGGCTGGATCAGTACCCTGTTTGGCTTCGGCAAAGTTGACGGTTTCAACTTTGGCAGCTTCGTGGTGGCGGTAATTGGTGCCATCGTGGTGCTGTGGATCTATCGTAAAGTTCGAACCTAGTAGCGCACTCTGATTTTATGAAATCCGCATCCCCAACGGGATGCGGATTTTTTTATGGCGGTTAGAAATCGTAACCCACGGTGGCGGTAATGGTCCGCTCCGCACCGCGATAGCAGTATCCGGTGCCATAACAGGCGGCGAGATACTTTTTGTCGGTCAGGTTATTGGCATTCACCTGCAGCCATGCCCCTTTCAACTGTGAATCCCATGCACCGAGATCGGCCCGTACGGATGCATCAAACAGCGTCACTGACGGCAAACGTGTGGTGTTTTCATTATCAGCCCACTGCTTACCGATATAACGCACACCCGCACCGGCGCTCAGCCCGTAATCAAACTGATAGTGACCCCAGAATGACGCCATGCTGTTCGGCGTGACGTAAGGCGTATGGCCATCATTTCCGTCAACGGAATCTTTGAAACGCAGATGGTTCAGCGTGTAACCGGCAATGGTGCTGAGTCGCGGCGTCAGTTGATTACGTGCTTCCAGCTCAATGCCCTGCGAATGCACTTTGCCGGAAGGGCTGTAGGTGCTGTCCACCACGTTACGGTTCGCCACATCGTTTTGCGTCAAATCGTACAGCGCGATGGAGTACATATCGCGTGTGCCCACAGGCTGGTATTTCACACCGGCTTCATACTGCTCGGAAGTGGTTGGCTTCAGCTGATTGCCGTCTGGGTCGGTCAAAGAAGCCGGGGTAATCGCCTGGCTCCAGCTGACGTAAGGTGAGATGCCGCTGTCGAACGCATACAGCAGCGCAGCACGGCCGCTGACGTGGTCATCCTGGCGACGACTGGTGCCATTATTGGAGACGATGCGATCGTAGCGGCCAGAGAGATCCAGATGCCAGCGATCCAGCTGTAACTCATCCTGTAAATAGAGTCCGGTTTGATAGTAGCGGCGAGTCGATTCGGCCCAGCTGTAATCTGGCATCGCGCCAACGGCTTCACCGGTCCATGGATTCAACGAACTGGCATATCCGCCGGCATTGCTCAAGTCGTTCTTGTAACGATGGTACTCCGCACCCAAAATCACACGATGCTGCACAGCACCAGTGGCGAAATCAGCCTGCAGACGGTTGTCGTTGGCCCATGCGCTAAGCGAAGAACGTTCACCGGAGTAGTAGCGCGTCAGCAAATCAGGATTGGTGGCGTCCCAGCCAATCTGATACACCTGATCGAGATCGACATTAGAGTGGCTATAGCTGGCGGTGGAGTAAACAGACCACACTTCATTGAAGCGGTGCGAGAAGTCATAGCTGTAAATCTGTTCGTGGCGTTTGAACTGATCCAGTGCGCTGTCGCCCTCATAGAAACTGTCACTCAGCTTGCGGCCGTTGTGGCTGTAAAGCGTGCCTTCAGCCGGTACGGAACCGTGATAACCGCCGGATGGATCTTTTTGCAGATAGGCACGCAGCACCAGACTGGTGTCTTCGCTGGGTTGCCACAGCAGCTGTGGCGAAATCGCATACTTTTCTTCACGGGTGTGATCGTATTGCGTGTCGCTGTTACGCGTGATGCCGGTGAGACGGAAGGCCCACTGATCGTTAATCGCATTGGTGTAGTCAAAGGCGGCGCTGTTGGTGGCGTTGGTGCCGGTCGACAGGCGGAAATGGCCCTCTTCAGCAAACTGCGGCCGCTTGCTCACCTGATTGACTAACCCGCCCGGCACGGTCTGGCCGTATAGTGCGGAAGAGGGGCCTTTGATCACATCAACGCGGTCGAGGAACCAGTTATCCACCTGCAAGATGTTGAAGCTGCCGCCATCACTCATGATGCGCAAGCCATCCAGGAAGGTGTTGTCGACATCGCCGCCATGGAAACCACGTAGCGCGATGGTGTCATAACGGGTGGCGGCGCCGCCGAAGTTGGTGAATACGCCCGGCGTATAGTTCAGTACCTGATTGAGATCCTGCGCACCCTGATCTTCCATCTGCTGGCGTGTTACCACCGAGATGGACTGCGGCGTGGTGATCAGCGGCTGATCGGTTTTACTGCTGCCGCTGCTGCGGGTGGCGAGATAGCCTTGCGTCGGTGAGCTGGCGCTCTCTTGCGGTTGCGCAGTGACCACGATGGACTCTTCCGCGAAGGTTGCGGCGGGAAGGGCCAGAGCTAGTGCGCACAGCACGCGGCTACGATTGAGGGTAAAAAGCGTCATCGAAAATCCTTTAACAGGAAGCAGGTAAAAAGCAGCACTGAACCGGCACTGCCGAAAATTGAGAATGCGATTAAAATTAAGAGTGAGAATTATTATCTTTTAGTGAGGTGTGTTTCAAGTTGTTAATTTGAGTTAAAGAGATTGTGTGGACATGAACAGGAAGGGTGGCGTAGCGAGCACGGATTTAAGTGAGTAATGGTTTCAAGATTCAGTCATACAATCTGTCGCGGTGCGTGAGGGTGTGGAAACCTGAGGTGATGACTTCACTGCGTTAAGTGGTGACATCGCATGCCTGAGGGGATGGTATTAAGCCCCTTGGCTTTGACAGCGCGAACCGATTGCGCTGCTACCGTTTGACAAACAAAGCAGTAGCAGCGGTTTTATTTAAAAGAGTAAGAGGGTTATTTCCCCGCACTCAGCACGGGCATATTCGGGATATCGCTCGCGTTATTACAGGTGTTATCTTTCGGGCAGTATTTATCCAGTAGTTTGAGCGTCACGCCATTGGTCCAGCCGAAGCCGTCCTGCAACGGATATTCACCGCCGCCACCGCCGCCCAGTTGCGCGCCTTCCACCACATACTTTTCAACCAGCTTGTGCTCTTTGTTGTAAGTGGCCTGCACGTTCTGCAGGAAGCGCTGACCAATTTCCTGCGCCAGCTTCGGTTGCTTGTAATGTTCCAGACCTTCCACCGCCACCCATTGCAGCGGCGCCCAGCCATTTGGTGCATCCCATTGCTGACCATTATTAACGGTCGTCGTCACCAAACCTCCCGGTTTCAACAGCTGTTTCTCAACCGCTTTGGCGGTGCGGTCCGCCTGTTTTTCACTCGCCACCTGCATATACAGCGGGAACAGGGTAGCGGCGGTTAACTGCGGATGAATGTGTTTTTTCTGCCAGTCATAGTCGGCGTACCAGCCTTGCTTCTCATCCCACAGATAACGATTAATCGCCGCCTGACGTTTTTCAGCATCGGCCGCGAACTGTTTGGCTTTGTCATCCTGCTGTGCCAGCTTCGAGGCTTTGGACAACACCTGCTCCAGATGGAACATCAGGCTGTTAAGATCGACCGGTGCCAGCTGGGTGGTACGGATCGAGGCCAGATTGTGGGCATCGGTAAACCAGCGAGAGCTGAAATCCCAACCGGAGGCCGCACCGGCACGCAGATCGCGATACACCTGCTGTTTATTGCGATCTGGCGCTTTGTTGGCGGTATTCACATCGTCGAGCCAGGACTCGGTGCGAGGAGCGTCGCGGTCATCCCAGTAACGGTTAAGCAGCGTGCCGTCACCCAGTTTAATCACGCGCTTGCTGGCTTCTCCGGCCGCGACTTTATCGCTGTCCGCCATCCAGTAGTCATACTCTTTCTGCAACTGCGGCAGATACTGGCGGTAAACATCATCACCTTTGTGCGTCGCCAGCAGATCCACCATCAGGCTAAAGAACGGTGGCTGTGAACGGCTGAGATAATAGCTGCGATTGCCGTTCGGGATGTGGCCGTATTTATCCAGTTCGGTGGCGAAGTTATCCACCATATCCTGCACGCGATCCCAGTGCCCGCTCTCGGCGAGGCCCAGCATGGTGAAGTAGCTGTCCCAGTAATAAACTTCGCGGAAACGGCCGCCGGGGACCACATAGGGTTTCGGTAGCGGCAACAGGGAATCATACGGGCTGGCGGTCGGTGTTGATCGTGTCAGCACCGGCCACAGGCCGTTGATATGTTCACGCAGGCTTTGTCCGGCAGGTGGCACGTATTTGTCCTGCTCTTTAGGCTGGGTGAAATTAGCGTCCACGAAATGCTTGAGGTCGAAGTTGCGCTGGCTCTTTTGCATCTGCCAGTCCGCCAGTATCGAAGAAGGATTGTACTTCGGAACCGCATCGGCAAAGGTTTTCTGATCCGGATAAAATTTTGCCTGCTGTACCGCATTAAACAGAGGCCCAAGGCGGATATCGGGCGGCTGGGGCTGGCTGCTTAGCATTCGGCTGGTATCTTCCGCCTGCGCAACAGAGGCGCCGGCCAGCAGCGCCGCGCTCAGTAACAACGTCAGTGGCGCGGGCGTGAATTTGACATTTTTTATCATCGGTTTTTCTCCTTGTCCGAAAAGGTGGTGTGCTAACACATTGACCACCCGAACAACTTTAGTCGCTAACGCGCCGCTTAGCCGCCTCAAGCCATGGAAATGTGAAGCCGCGGGAATTAATCACGCAAGAAATTGCATTAACACTGAGGTTTTTACTTGCCCTTCATTGCTATTTGCCTGAGGCTGAAGGAAAAAAGGAGAGCAGTATGGAGATTATCTGGTATCACCCGTCGCAAGCCCCCGATCGCTGGCTTGCGGGACTACGTCAGCGTTTACCGCAAGCCAACGTGCGCTACTGGCAGCCGGGCGACACGGCTCCGGCGGATTATGCCATCGTGCGTTCACCGCCCATCGAGATGCTGGCTGGCCGTCCGTTAAAAGGCGTGTTTGCCATGGGCGCGGGCGTCGACGAAATTCTTAAGCAACTGCGCGCCCATCCTGAAATGCTTGCCGATGACGTGCCGCTGTTCCGCCTCGAAGATACCGGTATGGCGCGTCAGATGCAGGAGTATGCGAACTGGTGCGTGCTGGGCTGGTTCCGCCGCTTTGCCGACTACCGTCAGCAGCAGCAACAGGCGCACTGGCAACCACTCGACACAGCGGATCGCGCCGACTTCACCATCGGCGTGCTCGGTGCGGGAGTGCTGGGCAGTAGCGTGCTTGAAAGCTTACGTCAGTGGGGCTTCCCGCTGCGTTGCTGGAGCCGCTCGGCTAAGCAGATTGATGGCGTGCAAACCTTCCACGGTCGCGATCAGCTGGATGCGTTTCTCGATGGCACTCAGGTGCTGATCGACCTGTTGCCCACCACGCCGGAAACCACCAACCTGATCGATGAAAAGTTTCTGCGCGTGTTACCGCAGGGTGCCTTTTTCCTCAATCTGGCGCGCGGCGCGCACGTGGTGGAAGCCGATCTGCTGGCCGCATTGAACAGCGGTCAACTGGCGGGTGCGGCGCTGGACGTGTTCCAGACTGAGCCGCTGCCAGCGTATCACCCGCTCTGGTCTCATCCCCATGTCACATTGACGCCACATACTGCGGCGATTACGTTGCCCGGCGAGGCGATGGATTTCATTGCCGGTGCCATACTTGCTCTGGAGCAGGGGGATCAACCGGGTGGTTTAGTCGATCGCCAGCGCGGTTATTAATTCACATTGAGTCAGGAGAAGAGGATGTATCCCGTCGATTTGCATATGCACACCGTTGCCAGTACCCACGCTTACAGCACGCTGCATGACTATGTGGTGCAGGCGAAGCAGAATGGCCTGAAGCTGTTTGCCATCACCGATCACGGCCCGGATATGGCGGATGCGCCGCATTACTGGCACTTCGTAAACATGCGCATCTGGCCACGCGTGATTGATGGCGTAGGCGTGTTGCGTGGTATTGAAGCCAACATCAAAAATCAGCAGGGTGAAATTGACTGCAGTGGCCCGATGCTGGATGCGCTGGATCTGATTGTGGCGGGTTTCCATGAGCCGGTGTATGCACCGCGTGATAAGGCGCATCACACGGAAGCGATGATTGCTGCCATGGCGGGTGGGCTGGTGCACATTATTTCGCATCCTGGCAACCCGAAATTCCCGGTAGATATTCGCGCGATTGCCGAAGCGGCCGCGCATTACGATGTGGCGCTGGAGATCAACAACTCCTCATTTACCCATTCTCGTCCGGGCAGTGAACCAAACTGTCGCGCTATCGCCGAAGCGGTGCGTGATGCAGGCGGACGTCTGGCGTTTGGGTCGGATTCACACACCGCGTTTACCCTCGGTCATTTCGAACACTGCATCCGCATTACGCGTGAAGTGGATTTTCCCGAGGATCGCGTGTTAAATGTCACGCCGCGCCGCCTGCTCGACTTCCTCGAACAGCGAACCGGTAAGCACATTGCTGAATTTGCGGACTTTTAACTTTTAGCCTCAAGGAATTCTGTTGCATGAATGAGTTTTCCATTCTCTGCCGCGTCATCGGCTCGCTGTTCAACCGCCAGCCACAAGATCCATTGCTGGTGCCGCTCTTCACCATGCTGCGTGAAGGCAAACTGAAGGCTCAGTGGCCGCTGGAGCAGGATGAACTGTTAACACGTCTGCAGCAGAATAGCGATCCGCAGGCCCTGGCGGCGGATTACAACGCGCTGTTCGTCGGCAGCGAATGCAGCGTACCGCCTTACGCCTCACAGTGGCCAAACGGTCCGCAGGAAGCGGATGTCCGTGCCTTCCTCGCCTCACGTGGTATGCCGTTAAGCGATGCGCCTGCCGATCATTTTGGCGTGCTGCTGCTGGCGGCCTCGTGGCTGGAAGATCAGTCCGCGGAAGATGAGTCTGCCGCGCAGCTCGCGCTGTTCGACGACTATTTACTGCCTTGGTGCGGCGCGTTCCTGGGCAAAGTCGAAGCCCACGCGACCACTGCGTTTTACCGCACGCTGGCCGCGTTGAGCCGTGAAGCCATTCAGGCGATGTACGACGAGCTGAATGAAGACGACAGCGAAGAAGCCTGATTACCAGCTGGCTACGCTGCTGCCGAGCTTAACGCCCGGCGTGGCGCAGATCATCGGCGTGCCGGGCAGATACGCAGCGGCACGCAATCTTTCGGCAATCCCCCATGCGTTAATCTCTACTGTCGGCAGGGCATCACCGTGCTGTGCCGCAATGCCATGCTGCGGCGGTGGCGGGGACGCGCCAAACTGCTGCAATAGCCTTGCGGTGCGCGCCAGCGATAAGCGTGCCTGCCAGCCAACGTGATTTTCCCGACGCTGTCTCATCCCTTCCAGTACGGCGGCGGCCATCATATAGCCGGTGGCGTGATCGAGTGCCTGCACTGGCAGCGGTGTCGGTTGGACGTTACCACGCCAGATCATGCCCTGTTCAGCGATGCCGCATCCCATCTGCACCAGGCTGTCAAAGCCGCGCCGATTGCGCCACGGGCCGCTCCAGCCCCACGCATTGAGACTGACATCCACCAATCCGGGCGACAGTTTGCGGCGTGATTCTGCATCCAGCCCCAGCTTTTCCAGCGCATCCGCGCGATAGCCATGCACCAGCACATCAGCGTGTTTGATCAGATCGCGCAGCTGCCCAACGCCCGCTCTGGATTTGAGATCGAGTCGTGCGCAGCGTTTGCCGCAGGTGATCTCCTCTTCCAGTGTTGGCTCTTCCCAGCCGTAAGGATCGATACGTAAAACCTGCGCGCCAAGGCTGGCGAGAAAACGCGTGGCCACCGGCCCGGCGATAATGCGTGTCAGATCCAGCACGCGTACGCCCAGCAGTGGACGGGCAAGCGGCAGTTGCCAGCCAGGCGTGGGCGCATCCCCCGTGGCCTGTTGGGCGATCAGTGCTTCACTGCTGACGGCCACGCCTTGTGGATGCTGTAGCCACTGTTGCTCACTGCGCATTTGCGCGGCACAACCGCCTGCCTCAATCACAGCCTGCTCCAGCGCAGCCGCTTGCCACTGTGAAACCTGTTGCGCTAAAGCGGCGCGATCGGCTTGTTGACCCAGCACCTGCTCCATGGCCGCACGATGATGCGGGGCGTTGGTGTGCAGACGGATCCAGCCATCGGTGGTGGCATAGTCGCCAGCAAAAGGGTCCCAAAGTGCGGCAGGAGGACGATTTAACGGCGTGAGGCTGTGCTGAAACCAGCGAGAGGCGAGCCGCACATTGACGCTAACCGGGGCCGATTGCCCGAGCAAGTCGCTCACTGCCTGGCTTGCGAGCCCAATGCTGGTGGCGGCCAGTTCACTGACGGCAAACGCAGAGGAAAAGGTATCGGGCTGGAGAAAGCTAAGCGCGGGAAGGGGTTCCGCGCCACGCAATCCTTGCCACAGTTGCTGCCATAATGCGGCAGCAGATTGAGTATCCATATTGAGTCTCCGGAAAACGCGCGAGACTCAAGCATAGCAGAGGGGATCTAACGGCGGCGTAAACGCGGAAAACGCGCGTGCATGCGCAGATTACGCAGGTTGATCACCGCAATGGCCGTGCCGAGCACCACCAGAGACGCGCCGAGGATCTTGAAGCTGTTCATGCTGTCGCCCAGCACAATTACGCCCATCAAAACGGCCAGCACAGGCGTGAGCAGTGAGTAGGGCATGATTAAGTTGACGTTGTACTTTTTCAGTAACCAATACCACAAGGTATAAGCCACGATCGATGAAGCCAGCGCGCTGTAAAGAATACCAAACCAGCCGCGCCAGCCCGCGTGGCTTAAGGCATAAAACTGGTGCGATTCGGTAAGCCAGGAAGCGGCACCGACAATCGGCACGGCAAGAAATGAGATCCAGCCGGTGAGCGTCAACGGTTTTATCGGCGGCGATTTCTTCACGATCATATTGCTGATGGCCCAGCCAAAGGCACTGCACAGCAAAATACATAACACCCACCACGCAGGAATGGTTGGGCTGCCGGACAGCACCGCCACACCACTTAACGAGACCGCGATGCCGAATAACTGCACCAGGCGCAGTTTCTCTTTCAGCACCAGCATCGCCAGCAGCATGGCAATCGGTGTACCGAGCTGCACCACAATCGCGCCGGTTCCGGCATCGGTGTAGCGCATGCCGACAAACAGCAGCGAGAAATGCATAAAGCCAAAGGTGAAGGCGAGGGTGAGCAGCCACGGCAGCTGTTCACGCGTGATGCGGCAGAACGGCACCAGCACAATCGCCACCACCACGAAACGCATCCAGGTAAGGAATAGCGGCGGAAGTTCCAGCAATCCCCACTTCACCGCCACGTTGTTGAAAGCCCAGATGGAAACCACCATCAGAACCAAAAAGAAATGCCGCACTGCCACAATGTCATCCTTCACATGAAAGGGGGTATCACCGGCTAATCATGGCACGAAGCCGTGCATTTCTGTGACATTGTGCAAAAATTTTTTTCATCAAGGTATGAGCTTATGCAGGAAAAAAATAAGACAGGTCACTGATTTCCTGTCAAAGTGGATGTCCGAAAGCTGACTCCGTTAAGGAATGAATTCGGAATGACACACACCCGCGCGTTACCCCTTGCTCTGATTCAACTCGAAGTGCCGCCACCGCAGGTTGTGGCGCAAATTGGTGAACAACCCGTCTGGTTTATTGATGCGCTGCAACTGCAGCCTGATGACTATGTGATTGTTCGCCCGCATCTTGGCGAAGAGCTGCCGGCGTTTGATCGCGTCAGCGGCGCCATTCTCAGCGGCTCCTGGGCAATGGTCACCGACCACGCCGACTGGAGCGAGCGCACGGCCGCATGGATCCGTGGTGCCATGGAAGCCGAGCTGCCACTGCTGGGCGTCTGTTACGGCCATCAGCTGATGGCGTATGCGTTGGGCGGAAAAGTGGGCGATAACCCGAACGGATGGGAACGTGGATTGAAAACCCTGACGCAGCAGGCGCAGCGCGATCCGTGGCTGGCAACGCTGCCCGGCGAGTTTCAGGCATGGCTTTCGCATCGCCAGTCGGTGATTAGTCCCCCGCAGCACGCCGTGGTACTGGCGCAATCTGAGCTGGATGGTTGCCAGATTTTACGCTATTCCCCTCAGGCGCTGTCGGTACAGTTCCACCCGGAGTTTACCCGCGACATCATGACCGCCTGTTTACCGGCGGGCGTGTGTGATGATGGTGCGCAGGTCGCAGGTGAGGATTGGTCACGCGAGTTGTTGCGTCGTTTCTGGTTGCAAACGCGGCCGCAGCCTCGCGTGCAGGCTCAGGGCGCGTAATGCCGAGTGCAGCGATAAACCCAGGCGGGCGGCATATTTTTCAGCACCCGCTGGCGCTGCCAGGTGAAGTAGCGTGACAGAGTAGGTTGGGTCAATGAGGTGTATTGAAACTGGATAAATACACCGCGCGGGCCCAGCACATCGTGGACGGCACTCAGAATCGCTTCACGCGTTTCCGGCGGTAGCGACAGCAGCGGCAGGCCGGAAAAGATCACATCGTATTCGCCAGACAGGTATTCGGCCGAGCAGGCACGTACCTGCATGCGCGGATCGGTCCATTCGCGCAAGCTCTCGACTAAATCCGGGCTGATCTCAAACACATCCAACTGCGCTTGCGGCGACATTCTGTCCAGAATATGCCGGGTTAACACCCCGTCTCCGGCACCCAGTTCGGCGATACGCAGGCTGTGATCCCAGCTGGCGGCATCGCACATGGTGCGGCACAGCGCAGCAGAGGAGGGCGTGATGCTGCCCATCTTGCGCGGATTTCGAATAAATTGCTGAACAAAGTTCGCTTTGGCGCGCATTAACGTCAGGGCTGAAGCCAACATCTCTTTCTCCTGATGAGTATCCTGTTTCATATTGACCAAATTCATTGCGTTTGTTTCGCTTTTCGCTGCATATGCGGCAAAACTCGGAATTTTCCGCAACGAAGCGGGAGGTTTACGCGTATTTCTAATGTGCATAAATGTGCTCCCTACGAAAATCGTGCATGAGGATGGTAGGGTTGCCATTTATGGCGACCGAAAACCCTGCGCGATGTTCGTAGGGTTGGCATTTCTGGCGACTGAAAATCCTGCACGATGTTCGAAGGATTGCCATTTCTGGCGACTGAAAATCCTGCACGATGTTCGTAGGGTTGGCATTTCTGGCGACTAAAAATCCTGCACGATAGTCGAAGGATTGCCATTTATGGCGACCGAAAACTGTTGTGACAGAGGCTTTTTCTTTAGTAGCAATCCTGGCTTAGCGCCTGTGCTAAATCTCAAATCAACAATCCCGGAATTTTCCTTCGGTGCGGTCACAGTTTCCCGCTCTGCGATCTGACAGGCTGACATTGATCGATCAATGTTAATAACAAGTTTCATAGTTGTTATTCGCCACTCTGTCCCGCAAGGAGAAACACCATGCGTTACGCTGCTCCGGGAGAACAAGGTTCTCTCATCATTCTGCAATCGCGTTATGGCAACTTTATCAACGGCGAATTCGTTGCGCCGGTGAACGGTCATTACTTCGTCAACACGACCCCGATTAACGGTTCCACCATCGGCGAGTTCCCGCGCTCGGACAAGGCCGATGTCGATAACGCAGTCGCGGCAGCACAGGCCGCTGCGGATGCCTGGGGCAAAACTTCCCCGCAGGCACGTTCGCTGGTGTTGCTGAAAATCGCCGATCGACTGGAAGAGAAACTGGAATATATCGCAGTCAACGAAACCTGGGATAACGGCAAGCCGGTGCGTGAAACCCTGGCTGCCGATCTGCCGCTGGCGGTAGACCACTTCCGCTACTTCGCGGGCTGCGTGCGCGCACAGGAAGGCACCGCAGCGGAAATCGACGAATTCACCGCCGCTTACCACTTCCATGAACCGCTGGGCGTGGTCGGGCAAATCATCCCGTGGAACTTCCCGCTGTTAATGGCGGCGTGGAAACTGGCCCCTGCGCTGGGTGCGGGTAACTGCGTGGTGTTAAAACCGGCTGAGCAAACGCCTTTGTCGATCACCCTGTTTATGGAAGTGATTAAAGACCTGGTGCCACCGGGGGTCATTAACGTGGTGCACGGTTACGGTAAAGAAGCCGGTGAAGCGCTGGCGTCACATCCGGGTATCGCCAAGATCGCCTTTACCGGATCTACCGCCACTGGCGGGCATATTCTCGAACTGGCGGCGAAAAGCCTGATTCCGTCTACCGTTGAGCTGGGCGGTAAATCACCGAACATCTTCTTTGAAGACATCATGGATGCGGAAGAGAGCTTTATCGAGAAAGCAGCAGAAGGCGTGGTGCTTGGCTTCCTGAATCAGGGGGAAGTTTGTACCTGTCCGTCGCGTGCGCTGGTACAGGAGTCGATCTATGAGCCGTTTATGGCAGCCGTTATGAAACGTATCAAAACTATCAAACGCGGCGATCCGCTGGATACCGAAACCATGATTGGCGCGCAGGCGTCGCAGCAGCAGTTCGATAAAATCCTCTCTTATCTGGAAATCGCCCAGCAAGAGGGCGCTCAGGTGCTGCACGGTGGTGGCGTGGAGAAAATCGGTGAAGCTTTTGATAGCGGCTACTACATCCAGCCCACGCTGCTGAAAGGCGACAACAGCATGCGCGTCTTCCAGGAGGAGATCTTCGGGCCGGTGGTCGGTGTGCTGACCTTCAAAGATGAGGCAGAAGCCCTCGCCATCGCTAATGACTCGATTTATGGGCTGGGTGCTGGCGTCTGGACCCGTGATATCAACCGTGCGTATCGCATGGGACGAGCGATTAAAGCGGGCCGTGTCTGGACCAACTGTTATCACCTCTATCCGGCTCATGCCGCGTTTGGCGGCTACAAAAAATCCGGGATTGGCCGTGAAACCCATAAAATGATGCTCGATCACTACCAGCAAACCAAAAACCTGCTGGTGAGCTACAGCACGCAACCGCTGGGCTTCTTTTAAGCCAACTGGCAGCGGGTCAAACCGCTGCCTGATTCACTGTCAAAAATTTGTGTGAATTCTTTAATCTGACGGTCATTTCGTCATGACAGAGTGCCTGCATCACGAATACAGACAATTCCGCTACATTTAAGCCGTGTCTTGACGATATTAAACAGTAGGGAATCTAAGATAGTGCGCCATTTTAAGGAGATAACATGAACACACTGCATAAATTTCAGCAGCAGCATGATGAAGTGCTGGATGCCGACGATCAGCACATCATCACGGTGAATCTGCCGGGCCGTCAGGCGATTTACGTGATTGGTCAAAACGATGATGATGCCGATATGCTGCTGGACGTACAAATCGGTGCGATGTAAGCGCCGCGTAGTGCTCACCCCATAAAAAAATCCGCAGCCCTTAAGCCGCGGATTTTTTGTTTTAGCACGGCTTAAAGCCTTACTTCACACAGGCAGAACACTGATTGTGGATCTGCTGGAAGAAGTCGTTGCCTTTGTCATCCACCAGGATAAACGCCGGGAAGTTCTCGACTTCAATCTTCCAGATGGCTTCCATTCCCAGTTCCGCGTACTCCACACACTCCAGACTCTTAATACTCTGCTGCGCCAGCACCGCTGCCGGACCGCCGATGCTGCCGAGGTAGAAGCCGCCGTGTTTATGACAGGCATCGGTCACCTGTTTGCTGCGGTTGCCTTTTGCCAGCATCACCATGCTGCCGCCGTTTTCCTGCAGCAGATCAACGTAAGAGTCCATACGACCCGCGGTGGTTGGGCCAAGTGAACCAGAGGCATAACCTTCCGGGGTTTTCGCCGGGCCTGCGTAATACACCGGATGATCTTTGATGTACTGCGGCAGACCTTCGCCGTTGTCGATGCGCTCTTTCAGCTTGGCGTGGGCAATATCACGCGCCACGATAATGGTGCCGTTCAGCGAAAGGCGGGTCGCCACGGGATAGGATGACAGCTGCGCCAGAATGTCACTCATCGGGCGGTTAAGATCGACATTCACCACTTCGCCTTCGCCCTGCTGACGCAGTTCTTCCGGGATATAGCGGCCTGGGTTATCTTCCAGTTTCTCGATCCAGATGCCTTCACGGTTGATTTTGGCTTTGATATTACGGTCAGCCGAGCAGGACACACCCATGCCGACGGGGCAGGACGCGCCATGACGTGGCAGACGCACCACGCGAATATCGTGGGCGAAGTATTTACCGCCGAACTGTGCGCCAAGGCCCAACTCTTGTGAGGCTTTCAGCAGCTCCTGCTCCAGCGCGACGTCACGGAACGCCTGACCGTGTTCGTTACCTTCGGTCGGCAGCGAATCGTAGTAGTGGGTTGATGCCAGCTTCACGGTTTTCAGCGTGCTTTCTGCTGAGGTGCCGCCAATCACAAACGCGATATGGTACGGCGGACAGGCTGCGGTGCCGAGCGACATCATCTTATCGACCAGATAATTCTTCAGCTTGGCCGGGGTGATCAGCGCTTTGGTTTCCTGATACAGGTAAGTCTTGTTGGCAGAACCGCCGCCTTTGGCGATGCACAGGAATTTGTACTCGTCGCCATCCACGCTGTAGAGGTCGATCTGTGCCGGCAGGTTAGTGCCAGTATTGACCTCTTTGTACATATCCAGCGCCGCGTTCTGTGAGTAACGCAGGTTGTCTTCGATAAAGGTGTTATAGACGCCTTGTGACAGTGCGGCTTCGTCGCCACCGCCAGTCCAGACGCGCTGGCCTTTTTTGCCCATGATGATTGCTGTGCCGGTGTCCTGGCAGGTCGGCAACACGCCTTTGGCGGCGATTTCCGAGTTACGCAGGAACTGCAGGGCAACATATTTGTCGTTCTTGCTGGCTTCGTCATCCGCCAGAATCGCGGCAACCTGCGCCTGATGCGAGGCGCGCAGCATGAATGAAGCATCATGGAATGCCTGCTTCGCCAGCAGCGTCAGGGCTTTAGGATCGACTTTCAGCACCTCTTCGCCATCGAAGTTGGCTACTGAGACGTAATCGCGGCTCAGCAGATAGTATTCGGTATCATCTTTGGCGAGAGGAAAGGGATTCTGATAATAGAAGGGTTTGTTCGACATGTTGGCTCACTTAGCTTCGTGTCGCCTGTCAGAGTGGCAGGTGACAAATTAGGCGATCTGTTTTTGATTTTCTCTCGCCAGCCCTCCGCAAGGACTGACTGGCGAGCATCATAACACTTTCACGGCTCTGCGCGGCTCCGATTTTAACATCGGAGCAACATCATCAGAACATCATCACCATCCATGGGTAGGCAATAACCATCAGAGCAATCAGGAAGATAGCGCCAAAGATAGTACCGAGACGCCAGTAATCTTTGGTTGGCAGGTAGCCGCTACCGTAGTAAATCGGGCTTGGGCCGGTGCCGTACGGGGTGATAATACCCATCACACCTAAGGATACACACATCATCAAACAGAACACTGGCATGTTGATGCCCGGAATCGAGGCGGCGATGGTCAGCATCGCAGGCAACAGCGCAGTGGTGTGCGCCGTAGTGCTGGCGAACAGGTAGTGCAGTAAGTAGAAGGCAACCAGCAACACCACCGCCGAGACTTGTGGGTCATAACCTTGCAGCAGCTGCGCACCTTCTTTACCCAGCCAGGCGATAAAGCCCACACGCGCCAGACCATCCGCCAGAGCGACCAGGGTGGCGAACCAGGCAAAGGTATTCCATGCCGCTTTGTTGCTGGTGATATCGTTCCAGTTGAGTACACCGGTCCACAGCATCAGCACGATAACCAGCAGGGCAGCCATCGCCGGTTCAATCCATGCTGCAGCGAAGATCCACATCATTAATGCTGAGACCACAAACACCAGCAGCAGGATTTCATTGCGTGACAGCTTGCCGAGCTTCGCCAGTTCAGCGGTCGCCCAACGTGGCACTTCGTCATTGACCTTCACTTCTGGCGGATAGAGCCAGTAAGCCAGCAGCGGCATGGTGAGAATCAACAGCACGCCCAGTGGCAGGAAGGCGAGGAACCACATGCCCCAGGAGATTTCGAAGCCCACCACGCTTTTCACCAGCGCCAGTGCCAGCAGGTTAGGTGCCAGCGCAGAGAGGAACATCGAACTGGTGATACAGGCAGCGGTGATGGCAACCCACATCAGGTAAGAACCAATCTTACGTGCGCTCGGGTCATTTGGTTTTGAACCGTACAGCGGCGGCAGGTTGGCGATAATGGGGTAGATGGTACCGCCGCTGCGCGCGGTGTTAGAGGGCGTAAACGGTGCCAGTAACAGGTCAGCGAAGGTGATGGCGTAACCGAGCGTCAGGCTGCGACGGCCGAGATACTTCACCAGAATCAGCGCCAGGCGGCGTCCGAACTGGGTTTTATCGTAGCCGGCGGCAAACATGAAGGCACCGAAGATCAGCCAGACGGTGGAGTTGCCGAAGCCACTCACTGCCCATTTGAACGACTGCGCCGCCGTTTTAAACTTGGGGTCCGCCAGTTCGGCCGGGCTAAACAGCACCCACTGGCTGAACAGCACTATCACCACCACGCCGGTCAGGCCGATAACCGCACCGGGCAGCGGCTCAAAGATCAGCCCGACAATCACGCCAACGAAGATAGCAAAGAAGTGCCATGCGTAGGGTTCCAGCCCGGCAGGGGTAGGGACCAGCAGCAGCAGCACCGCTACGATGATCGGCAGGCACAACATAATCAGGCGATTCTTTTTCCCCGGCGCCGCAGGAGGCACTACGGGGGAGGCACTCTGGGTTGTTTGTGTGTTCATAGTTTTGTCTGCAAGTTAGGAAGAATGCGATTGATTGTCACGAACACACTGTTCTTTTGGTTTCAACATGCGTGCAGCAGATGAGTCGTGACAATTTAAATTTTGTGCTTTGATGAAACTTTGCTTTGCAAATTCGATACGCGAATTATCAATTGAATGCAGCTAAGATGCGATTAATTAAAATATCTCTTTTGATCTAGATCAATAAAAAATATGCACTGTTTTTTAATTTTTATCTTTTGCTTTTTATTTAACTTTCTGTCTGCTGAGGATTAAACGCTACACACTATCGAAACGCGAAAAATCGAGCAAAATGAGGCGGGTTGGAGAGTTTTATCTTTATGATAGTACTGCATTTGTTTTAAATGTAAGGAAAAAGTTGATTTTTGTCAAGTCTTGGTTAAAACTTAGCGGAGCGCCTATTCTGGCAATGAGCATCAAATATCATTTCCAAACGTAAAACTTATATAACTAACATTCTGGGTTATGTAACTAAATAAAATGGTATATTTACGCCATGAAATCGGACCACTTAAATAATTATAAAGCCGCGCCGAACCGCCAAAGAATTGAATACACAATTTCTTAATTCTGGAGTTGCTCATTATGAATAAGCTCACCCCAATCCTTAACCCGCTAACGCTGCCGAAAGGTGCGGTGCTGAAAAACCGTCTGGTGATGGCCCCGATGACCACCTGTACCGGCTATTTTGACGGCGGTGTCACCAGCGATCTGGTCGAGTATTACCGCGTACGTGCGGGCAGTATCGGTACGGTGATTGTTGAATGTTGCTTTATTGATAATCGTGGCCCTGCTTTCCCTGGCGCGTTGGGTATCGACAGCGACAACAAAATTGCCGGGCTGGCGAAAATCGCCCATGCGATCAAATCTGAAGGTTCAAAAGCCATTCTGCAGATTTACCACGGTGGCCGCATGGTGGAACCGGCGCTGATTGGTGGTAAAACCCCTGTTGCACCGAGCGCTATTGCTGCACCGCGTGACGGTGCCACCAAACCGCAAGCGCTGACCGCCGAAGAAGTCGATGTGATGATCACCAAGTTTGGTGATGCGGTAAACCGTGCGATCAAAGCCGGTTTTGACGGTGTTGAGATCCACGGCGCAAACACCTATCTGATCCAGCAGTTCTACTCCCCTAACTCCAACCAGCGCGACGACAAATGGGGCGGCAGCCGCGATAACCGCGCACGCTTTCCAATGGAAGTGCTGGAGATCACCCATAAAATGGCCGATCGCTTTGCGGCGGCAGATTTCATCATCGGTTATCGTTTCTCACCGGAAGAGCTGGAAGTCCCCGGTATTCGTTGGGATGACACGATGTATTTGCTGGAAAAACTGGCGGCGCGCGGTCTCGATTACGTGCACTTCTCCGTCGGCCAGCTGCTGCGTCCATCCATTGTCGATACCAAAGATCCAACGCCACTGATCACCAAATATCTGGCCGAGCGCTCTGCCACGCTGGCGAAAGTGCCGGTGATTGGTGTGGGCGGAGTGGTGAATAAAGAAGATGCCGAGAACGCGCTGGAGCACGGGTTTGATCTGGTGGCGGTCGGTAAAGCCTGCATCGCCTATCCGGACTGGGCGGATCGCATCATCAAAAATGAACACATGGAACTCTACATCGACAGCACCAAGCGTGAGGCGCTGACGATTCCAGAACCGCTGTGGCGCTTCTCGCTGGTGGATGCGATGATCCGCGACGTCAGCGACGGCCATCGCAAATACAAAGCCGGGGTTTACCAGGCGAAAGTCGAAGCCGAAGCGCTGAAACTGAAAATCAACGTGACGCTCGACACGGACCGTATCACCGATATCTCACTGGTGCCGGACCCCAGTCTGGATGTCGATTTCACCAGCACCTTCGAAAGCCTGCGTGAACGCATTCTGGTGGCGAACAGCCCGCACGTCGATGCCATCACCGGCGCCACTACGCAGAGTGAGGCGCTGAAAAAAGCGGTATCCCGCGCACTGACCACCTCCAGTAAAGAGTATGTGATTGAAGAGGGCGGTAACCCGAACGCACCGGTCAATTATGACGTGGTGGTGGTGGGTACGGGCGGTGCCGGTCTGGCGGCGGCGATTCAGGCGCACGATGACGGCGCACGCGTGGTGATCATCGAGAAGATGCCGACCATTGGCGGTAACACCATCAAAGCCTCGGTGGGCATGAACGCCGCCGAAACCCGCTATCAGAAACTGAAAGGCATCGAAGACAGCAAAGAGCTGTTCTACGAAGAGACGCTGAAGGGCGGTAAATTCAAAAACAACCCGGTGCTGCTGCGCGAGATTGTTGAGCAGGCGCCAGAAGCGATTGAGTGGCTGGCCGCGAAAAATATCGAGCTGTGCGACATCACCATCACCGGTGGTATGAGTATTGACCGCACGCACCGCCCGGAAGACCGTTCTGCCGTCGGTGGCTTCCTGATCAGCGGCCTGGTGAAAAACGTCAACCAGCGTGAAATCGAAGTGCTGCTGGAGACCTCCGTTTCAGAAATCCTGGTGGAAAACGGTGTCGTCACCGGCGTCAAAGTGGTGGATGAGTACAACGACAGCCGCATTCTCAATGCGAAGAGCGTGATCGTTGCCACCGGCGGTTTCAGTGCCAACCGCGAGATGGTGGTGAAGTATCGCCCTGAACTGGATGGCTTCGTCACCACCAACCACAAAGGTGCCACCGGTAGCGGTATCGCCATGCTGCAGAAAATTGGCGCGGACACCGTGGACATGGGCGAGATCCAGATTCACCCAACGGTTGAACAGACCACTTCTTATCTGATCTCTGAAGCGATGCGCGGCGGCGGGGCGATTTTGGTCAGCCAGGCCGGTAAGCGTTTCTACAATGAGATGGAAACCCGTGACAAAGTCTCTGCTGAGATCATCGCACTGCCAGAGAAAAGTGCATGGATCGTGTTTGATGAGCAGGTCCGCGCCAACAACAAAGCAGCCGACGAATATATCGCCAAAGGCTTTGTGATTAGTGCACCGACGCCGCACGACCTGGCGGTGAAACTCAACATGGATCAGGAAGCGCTGCAAACCACACTCGGTCGTTACAACGAGTTTGTGGCGAAGCAGGATGATGAAGACTTCGGTCGTAAGACGGCGCTGCGTCACCCGCTGAACAAAGGCCCGTACTTCGCCATCCGCATCGCCCCGGGCGTGCACCACACCATGGGCGGTGTCACCATCAACACCGATACCGCGGTGCTGGATGCACAGAAACAGGTGATTCCAGGTGCCTGGGCAGCCGGTGAAGTGGTCGGCGGTATCCACGGTGCTAACCGTATCGGTGGTAACGCGGTGGCGGATATCATCATCTTCGGTATCAAGGCCGGTCACAATGCGGCTAAACTGGCGTTAGGAAACTAATTAACGTTAATTACCCAAAATATTGCGTACCAGAGTAAGGCGTTAGAGTGTGAATTCCGGTGACTGACAAGCGTTGGTCACCGGGTGACATGCACAAGGCACTGGCGCGCAATATGGCGGGTAAACGAGGCTCTATGACCGAAGGCGTCTACTCTTACTCCGCTGTTCTGATGGGTTCTCCCATTCTGCTCAAACTGTTCGACGATAATCCCACCTTAGCCCGTCAGGTCTTTCAACTTATCAAGCAGCAAGAAAATCTGTTCACCGTTAATCGTGCTGAATCCGAAGTGATGTCGATTAACCAGGCGGCGGGTCGCCATGCGGTGCGCGTCAGTGAGGCGGTGTTTCGGCTAATCAGCGTGGCGCATGCCGTCAGTGTGTCGCCCGGCAGCGCGTTTAACTTCACTATCGGCCCGGTGGTGAAACGCTGGAAGATTGGTTTTCAGGGCCATGCCGTCCCTCCCGCTGATGAAATAGCCGCACTGCTGCCATTGACCGATGCGCACCAGGTAATCCTCAATGAGGAAGATCGTTCGGTGTTTCTGCAACAGCCGGGCATGGAGATCGATCTCGGGGCCATCGCCAAAGGTTATATCGCTGATGTGGTGCAGGCGTTTTTGCGCCAGCAGGGCGTGCCGCAGGCGCTGATCAATCTCGGGGGCAATGTGCAGACACTCGGCGCACCGCCGCATGAGCCACAAGGCTGGAGCATTGGCCTGAAAAAGCCGTTTGGACGCGAGGATGAACTGCTGGGCGTATTACAGGTGCAGGGTAAATCGGTGGTGACATCGGGGATTTACGAGCGCTATTTCGAACTGGACGGCAAGTGCTGGCACCATATCTTCGATCCACACACCGGCTATCCGCTGGATAACGAGTTACTGAGCGTGACGGTGATTTCCGATCGTTCTCTGGATGGTGACATCTACACGACGTTGCTGTACGGCATGGGCGTGGAGCAGGGGCTGGCCTATCTGGCCGACCAGCCCGATCTGGATGCGGTGTTTGTGACGCGCGATCGACAGATCATCTGCTCTTCACCGCGCCACTTCCAGTTCCAGCAGCGCGATTTCGCCTGGCAGCTGCGTTACTGACAGTATTGCTGCAACAGCGAATGGTATTCCGGCTGTAAACGATAGCGATACACCGGACGGCCCGTTGCGCCGTAGTGAATGCTGGTGAACAGAATATTAATCTGCGCCAGCCAGATCAGATATTTACGGCATGACACGCGTGAAATATTCACTTCTGCCGCCAGCTCATCGGTGGAGAACTCATGGCCGGGATGGGCATCAATCCACTGACACAAGGTACGCAGCGTCTGCGGCGTTAAGCCTTTCGGCAGGCGCTTGTTGTCATGCTGCGTTGCCGGGTTGCCATGGATCAACAGATCGACATCAGACTGCTGATAATAGTGCTGATTATCCATTAACGACTTCTTCTGCCGCCAGCTGGTCAGCGCCTCTTCAAAACGCGGGAACTGGAACGGCTTGATCAGATAATCCACCACGCCATAGTGCAGCGAGGTTTTGATGTTCTCGGCATCGGCAGCGGATGAAATGATGATCACTTCTACCGAACTCTGGGCTTTGCGCAGTTCCGGCAGCAGATCGAGGCCATTCTCCTGCTGCATATAGATATCCAGCAGCACCAAATCGATCGGGGTGTCGCTGTTGAACAGAATCTCTTTGGCTTGCTTCAGGGTCGAAGCGGTTCCACAGCAGTGGAAGCCCTGAACCTGGCCGATAAACGAGCGGTTCAGTTCAGCGACCATGGCGTCATCATCGACCACTAACACATTGATCATGCGGATTGGTTTCCTCCATCCCAGGGAAGTTGTACTAAAAATTGGGTAAAGACGCCGGGTTCTGACTCAACGGTCACGCCGCCACCGAGGTTTTCCGTTTGCTGTTTCAGCAGGAACAGGCCCACGCCACGGTTCTCTCCTTTAGTGGAGAACCCTTTATCAAAAATTGTCGCGAGATTGGCCGGCTCAATGCCGGGGCCATCATCACTCACTTCACACGCCAGCCAGCCTTTTTGATAGTGCAGCATCACGTGGATCTCGCCTTCGGTCTGCTCGCTGAGCGCATCAATGGCGTTCTCCACCAGATTACCGACCACAGTGATCAGGGCTGCCATCTGGTCTTCGTTGCTGCTATCCGGCACAAAGCTGGCATCGCTGATGGTCAGGCGATGACCGCAATCCGAGGCGCGATTGATCTTGCTTAGCAGGAAACCGGCAATCACCGGTGACTTGATGCGATCCAGCAAATAGCCAATCTCAGTCTGGTAATTATTGGCGGTTTTCAGGATATACGCTTCAACCTGCGCATAGTTTTTCATGTGCAGCAGGCCGAGAATCACGTGCAGCTTGTTCATAAACTCGTGCGAGCGCTCTCGCAGCGCATCGACGTAGTTTACCATGCCCGTCAGACGCTGCATCAGTCGGCTGATTTCGGTCTTGTCCCTGAAAGTACACACTGCGCCAATAATGCGTCCCTGGCTGCGCACCGGCACCGTATTGCTCAACAGCAAGCGACCATTTACGTTCAGCTCTTCATCACGGCGTGCGCGGCCGCTGTGCAGCACATCTCGCAGGTGTTGATTGATCACCGAGGCGTCATCAATGCCTTCATTTTCAACCATGCTGCTGGACGACGGCTCATTAAGCAGGATGCGCGCGGCCTGATTCACCAGCGTTACCTGCGCCTGATCGTCCATCGCCACCACGCCTTCTTTGACCGAGTTGAGAATCGCCTGACGCTGCTCAAACAGGGTGGAGATCTCATAGGGTTCGAGGCCGAACAAAATGCGTTTCAGCACGCGCACCAGCACAAAGGTGCCAATCGCGCCCGCCAGCGTACCAATCAGGATGGTCCAGATAATGCTCCAGCGGCTTTCGTTGATCTGATCGGTGACGGCATCGAGGGAGATACCAATCGCCACTACACCGATCTGCCGATCCTCCGCGTTATACACCGGCGTGAAGACGCGCAGCGCTTTTGCCAGCGAACCTTTGTTCACCGAGACGTTTTCATGGCCGCGCAGGGCAGGCCCGATGTCCTCGCCGATAAAGTGCTTACCGACCAGTTCCGGATTGCGATGGGAATAGCGGATACCGTCCATATTGGTGACGGTAATAAACAGCAGATTGTTGCTCTCTTCCACGGCTTTTGCGATGGGCTGAATATTGGCATTGGCCACCGGCTGCGTCAGCGCCTGCTGAATCTCCGGCGATCTCGCCAGCGTGCGAGCCACCGCCATGGCTTTATCTTCCAGCTGGGCGCGGGTTGAGGCACCAATCTGGAAGAAATAGAACATGTGCACACTCAGCAGTACCAGCACGATTACCGCGCTGAGCATCAGCGTCACCAGCGTGTTGAGTTTCATCGGCCGCTTGCGCGCGGGGATTGCGGGTTGAGGCGTGGTCATCATCGCTCCCTGAAGAGAAGAGGGCGCTATTATGACGGCTAAATGCAAAAAGGTCGTCATAAATGACGACCTTTGATGGCGATGGATGCGGTGTTCAGCAGCCGCATCTCAAGGGCAGAATTAGCCCTGTTTCACGCGATTGGCAAAGCTCTTACGCAGCTTCTGCAGTTTCGGTGGGATCACCGCCATGCAGTAACCGTTACGCTGACCGGCGCCATCCCAGTAATCCTGATGATAATCTTCCGCCGGGTACCACTCTTTCAGCGGTTCGATGGTGGTGACCACCGGCACGTTGAGATCGGCTTGCGCACGCGCAATCGCGGCAATCGCTTCGGCTTCCTGCTCGGGGGTCGCCGGGAAGATCGCTGAACGATACTGAGTACCGACATCGTTGCCCTGACGGTTCAACTGTGTTGGATCGTGCGTCGCAAAGCTGATGTCCAGCAGATCGCCGTATTTCACCTGCTCGGGATCGAAGCCGACGCGAATCGCTTCCGCATGGCCGGTGGCACCGCTGCACACCTGCTCATAGGTTGGGTTCGGGCGCTCCCCGCCGGTATACCCACTTTCGACTGACTCCACGCCAATCACATCTTTGAACACTGCTTCGGTACACCAGAAACAGCCACCGGCGATCACCGCATATTCGGTTGCCATTGTTATTACTCCTGTCAGGTCGAAAGCGTTACTGTGAGGGCGCTCGAAGGCGAATTCAAGCCGCTTAAATTAACATTTCTGGCTTAAAATCATGGTGCTTGTCGAGCACGCTATGGCTCATAACGGTAAAACGTCCTTCGCCAGTGTAGTGCAGCGTCGGCGGAAATTCCGGTTTATCGGCCACGTGCGCTTTGACGATTTCGAAAATAAAGAAGCTGTAGTTATTCACCATCGAGTCGTCATACAGCTGACACTCAAAGCTGGCGAAGCACTCATCGATCAGCGGCGCATTCACCACTTTTGCCGGTTCTGGCGTGAGGTGAAAGGCATCGAACTTATCGAGGCGATCGCCATGGCAGTTACCAATCGCCACCACGCTATCCACCCAATCCGCCGAGGGGATGTTCATCACGCACTGTCCGCTTTGCCGAATCAGCTCATGGCTGTAGTTGCCGTTGGCGATCATGCAGCCCACCAGTGACGGCGAGAACTCCAGAATGGTGTGCCAGCCGAGCGCCATGATGTCGTGGTGATCTTCAAATTGCGAACTCAACAACACCACCGGACCAGGTTCCAGATACTTCCGCGCCTTGCTGACCGGAAAGTCGATTTTATGCAGGCGTTGACCCATCATGCGTCTCCTTATTTTTGCAGAGATAGCGTAAGTGTAGATGCCAGGCTTTACTGGACCGGCATTTAACGGCATGGTAGAGCGTCATTTTATCTGGAGCTGGTCAATGGAATCTGCGTCTGTGTCCACATCTCGTCCTGTTTTGCATCTGCTGTGCGGCAAAATCGCTGCCGGAAAATCAACGCTGGCACATCAACTGGCCCAACAGACCGGTGCGGTGATTATCAGCGAAGACGCCTGGCTGGCGCATCTGTTCGCCGAAGAGATGCAGGATGTTGCGGACTACGTGCGTTGTGCGGGCAAGTTGCGTAATGCGATGACGCCACACCTGATCGCTCTGTTACAGCGCGGTGTGTCAGTGGTGCTGGATTTCCCGGCGAATACCGTCGGCCAACGTCAGTGGATGAAGGCGGTGATCCAGAGTGCACAGGCGGAGCATCAACTGCACTTTATCGATGTGCCCGATGCGCTGTGCAAGAGCCGTTTGCATGCGCGTAATGCAGAAGGTGAACATGACTTCGCGGCGACCGATGCGCAGTTCGAGGTGATCAGCAGCTACTTTGTCGCACCGCATGCGGATGAAGGATTTAATGTGGTGGTGCACGGTTAAGATGAGGATGGCTGGATTGATATTTGTGCCAGTCATCTTGTAACAACCCCTTCAAAAATTTCCGGCTATTTGTTGAGTTGATTGATAATTCTTTTGAGGGTGTTATAGGGGCCTTCAGGCATGATGACATTGCCATCGTTGCGTATATAAATGCGCTGAAATTTGAATCTTCGGTATTTCGCTATCTGAAGCTCATCATCATCTTGTTCAGTTTGCTGGTAATGGTACGTCTCCAGAACTGAATTAAGTCGCTTAAGCGAAGAGCTGACTTAATCCTCGGCCACGTAATATGGGTAAACCAAAAGCTTGCTGCAAGCCCGCGTAGCATACCGGTAAAGGCACCGGTGATATTGCCATGAGTTAATTGGGGTAATAGCCATTTCATCACGGCTGAAAAGCATAGCCCGGTGAGAATGAAAAAACGATCCTGAAGCTATCTTTTTGCCATTGCTTTAATCAGGCTAAGGCGGTGAAGTGAATAGTGAAATTTCAATTTTGACTCCATTCAAAATGCTAATCCGCAATTGATTTTAGCGTTATCCGTTGCTGACTGACGAATCGTTATGCCGCCTTTTCCAATATCTGTTTTGCCTGCTTATATTCCCAGGACGTGATTTCAATCTTGTTGCCACTGAGATCGCTGAAGTATAGGGACATGGAGATATCGTGGTCACTGACGGTGTAAGCGATTTTTTTGGACTTGAGGATAGGTATGAGTTCGAGAAACGCTGACGCCTCCACAGCAAAAGCCATGGTGTGACCCGGGTGCTGGGATTTTCTCAGGAAGAGGGAAAGCGAGGCGCCATTATTCCTGATGACCAGCGGCCCTCCTTGCTCAAACCAGAAGTGCAGGGAGTTGTCACGGGTGAAGCCAAGGATTTCCTGATACCAGTGTTCTGATTTATCGATATCGTCAACGTAGACGTGGATGTGGTCGATTTTGGTTATGTTCATATGGCTAGATCCTTATTTGTGCTTTGGAGGTGTTTGCTGAATTTTTGGGATTCACAACCTGGAGAGCACGGAGGGACATGAGATTTACCATAATGTTTTGGGGGGTGTGTTTGTGTTTGTGTTGGTAAGTTGGCGAAGGGTGTGGGGGGGAGGTCCGCTGTGAGCGCAGGCTGTGTGAAAACTCATAGCTTTGAGTAGCAAAAAAATATTTTCTTTTGTGTTTTGAGAATGCTGTTTAAGTTGACGAGATAAGCTGTGATTTTATTCGGGTGTCTCAGAGGTTTTTTAGTGCGGGAAAGAGCCTAATAACATATTTTCCTGGAGGATAAACGGCCGGAACCGTTAGCCGTATTTTTCCTGAAGCTTAAATATCAATCCTGTAGTGCCCCAAATCGATATCATCCTTTTCAGGTTATAAGCCAATATATGTAGACTTATTTCCGTACTGACATTTTTAAATTTCCGCATCAGAAAGTGCGTTGCACCCATCCACATTTTAATTGTCCCAAACGGATGTTCTACCGTTTGCTTTCGCATGACTACCGCCTGAGGAAATGACTCAAGCCTTGCATGCATTTCTTCCATTTCAGCTTCATGAACCCAACGTCGTATACGCCTTGGATCGCGTTTCGATGTAGTGCACCTGGAGCGCTGGCTGCAATCGCGACAGGCAATATGATTAAAGTACAACTGTTGCTCCAGTCCGTCCTCTATTGAGGTAAATCGATTCTGAAGCTCATTGCCCATTGGGCATACATAAACATCTTTTTCCCTGTTATATCTGAACATTGAGCGATTATAGAGTCCCTTACGTTCAGCACCAGAGGTATCCCCTTTTGGCACTAACGCCATGGCTCCGCTATCCAGAACTGTTTTAATATCGCTGCGACTGTAATACCCTTTGTCGGCAAGTACTGTTATGTCCTTCCGGCCAACAGCTTTCTGAGCCAGTGTTGCTACTGAACCAAGTTGCCCATTATCTGTTGTGTTGGTGACTTTATGCGCAACAATCAAGTGATTCTTCGTATCCACAGCTGTCTGAACGTTGTAGCAAACTTGCCGATTCATATTATTTGTTTTCATCAACCGGGAGTCGGGGTCGGTTAAAGAGAGTTGTTTATCTGGCTGTTGTGCGACTGCTTGTTGGATCTCATGAAGCTCACGTAAACGCTTTTTTAGCCAGGCCAGTTTAGTGGCTGTTAACTTTGTGTTTGCATCTGGCTCAGTATTCTTGTCGGCTTCATCCAGCTTGTTTAAATAATAAGTAATACTTTGCTCAACGCGCTCAATATGGTCTTTGGCTTTCTGAGATGTGAAGTTGTTGGGTTTGCTGTTTACTGCTTTAAATTTGCTTCCGTCGATGGCAACAACGACATCAGTGAACATTTGCATTTGCCGGCACAGGCCAATAAAGGCCCTACAGGCATTCCTGATACCTTCACCGTTATCTTTTCTGAAGTCTGCAATGGTTTTAAAATCAGGCGTTAATCGTTCAAGTAACCACATCAGTTCAACGTTCCGATGGGCCTCTTTTTCCAGTCTACGGGAGGACTGAATTCGGTTGAGATATCCGTAAATGTACAATTTCAGTAGGGTGGCAGGATGATATCCGGGTCGTCCGGTTCGCTTTGCACCAACTCTTCTGAAACCAAGAGAATCGAGCTTTAGTCCATCAACAAAGATATCAACCACTCTGACGGGGTTATCTTCAGTGACAAAATCATCCAGTGCATCAGGAAGTAATGTCACCTGATGCCTGCCTTGTCCTTGAATGTGATTGGCCATGTCGGTATCCGCGGTATTCATTCGTATGTTTCTAATTTTAATGAAAAAGTCAGTTCGTCGCATGGGTTTATCAAGAATGGTTGATCATATGAAACCATCGCTTAGATCAAAAAGTGATCAGGAGTTTTCACACAGCCTGAGCGAAGAACGGACATCGTTGTATGAGCTGGATAACTGATCAGATAAATTCTGATGAAAAGGCATTCAATTGATAGAAATCTACGAAGATTATAAAAGGGAACTTTGATGTTTACATCAGAGTTTATTGATGAAGAACAAGGAGAGTTTCTACTTGTAGCCAGCCATAGCCTGTCATCCCCGGAATCAATAAAACTGAGTATTGCGTACATTAGTTCCAGAATATCCTACGGACTATCGCAGATTCCATCGCACATACAAACATGCCGGACCGTCTATGATATTAGAGGACATGACCTGCCCCTAGGATTAGGTACAACCTTCAGTTAGTAATGTCGGTTGGTTTTTCTTCATGCTTCCCGTTATTCCAGTCCGCTGTAAATTCAGCCGGCGTCTGGTGATTTAGTTATGAATGTGGTCGACACGATCAACTAGTCAATAATTTATAAGCTAGCAAGATTAATATTGCGAATTTGGCTCTGGTTGTCCAGAGCCAAATTCGTGACTGCGCAGCGTACAGCTACGAAAACTTAGTTAAAATATTGCTGATAAGTTTCGATGCCTCGGATTGTTTGATAGAGAACGCATGTTTATAAAGAGCCTTTTTAAAAATATGGGAGCTCACACCGGCTGTGTTTGCAAAGTAAGCGGCAGCCTTTGAAAGTACTTGTTTTCCATCACAACGTCTAAGAAGATCATCATCATTAATTGTCGAGTAATTTGTGAAAACCTTGCCAGACTCAAATGAAAGTTCATTTTTTAAATTAGTAAATTCAGAGTCTGTCAAGGTGTTTGTCGTAAGTTGCTCGTGGATTTTATCTGCGTTACTCCAGTCGAATTTTTTGTTGCCCCAAATCAAAGACGAAAACTTTCTTTCAATAACCTGCTGGAACACGAGAGAAAGCTCTTTTTTGTAGACCGTGGGTAGAGACTCTCGAGCAATATCAAAAAGTTTGGACTTAATCATAGTGATATCTTGTTTTTTGCTATGTTCCCCAGATAATTCCAAGAAGTTATCTAATACTGTCTTTATTATTGGGGCATCTAGGAAATAGTTCTCGAATTCGTGACGATCAATTTTAATAAAGTTGCTATTGTAATATGCTGGGTCAATTTGTTCTAATTTATCAAAAAATTCATCTGGTTTGTTGTCTGAATCGACAAGGAAGACAAATTTTGAGTCACGGACGAAATTCTTAAGCTCCGCTAATCGTTTAAATGTATCAATAACTGCGGATGAACCATTTAGTGGTTTTATTTGGAGACTTTGCTCCTGTAATGTATGTTCAAGCGCCTCATGATCACTGTCACCCTCAACCAATAACACCTTACTATAAATAGAGCTTAAGCCAAGGTTTCTAAGCTCTGCTTCAGCATCTTCATAAGAAATCGAGGAGATACCTTGGTTTACAACATAATTTTTTCCAATAAGGAAAAACTTATATATTAGTGACTTTGAGTGGGTTGATACTAGAACTTGATTTATATTGTGATCTTTGTACTCGGCGGCGACCCAATCTAATTTGACTTTTTTACCTGATTCATCTGAACTTTCCATCCATTTGTGAATTCCTCCCTTTTCACACAATCTGTGGAGAACGCTCATGAATTCAAGTAATAATGACTCATGAAAATGGTTTTCCGGCTCGTCAATGATCAGCGTGCTAACTGTTTTTGATATGCATAAAAAAGTGAGCGTGCTAAGAAGCGCTTTTTCACCAGAACTGAAATCCCTGACATCATAGAGTGGCCTGGCTTTGCTTCCGCCTGCTTTTCCTAGAAGTACAAATTCACCAGGCATATGGTTTCCACTGAAATTCCTTAACTCTACAGTTGGTATTAGATGGGTGAACAGCTTTGAAGAAATATGATAGTAAAGAAGTCTGTCCGGTTTACTTGGAATAAGCCTGTCGTGAACATAATCCTTAACAAGTTGACGATATATTCCTGAGAAAAGTCCTTCTGGATTTAAAATCGCCTCTAAAACTAGGCTGCCTTTGTCATTTCCTTTGATATTTATTTCGTCAAATGTAAGGGTGTCTTCAGAAAACCCTTTGCTTGCATCAATGTACAGCACTAGGTTGTTTGGGGTAGAAAGATTCCAGTATTTGTTTAGCAATGCTTCATCGCTGTAGCTAACTTGGTAACCTAGTGGATTGCTGTTGTCTTTAGTAATCTTTACATCAAGTTCATCGTCTTCAGTAACAAAGGTTATTTTTATGTATGCTTCTTTCGAATTAAGATATTTTTTTATGTCATGTGAGAAAGACAGGTTTATGCTTTTTTCATTTAGGAGTTTAACAAAGTGAGCTTTTTGTGTGAGCCATACAGCTTTCAATATGGTCGATTTACCGGCTCCATTCTTCCCAGAAAAAGCAGACATTGGGGCATCAAGAGGAAGTTCGACTAAGGTTAGATCTTCAAATGATTTGACGCCTTTCAATTCTATTTTGGAAACTTTCAAACTGTAATTCCTCTAACGGATAGGTTTTCAAGGTATAACGTTGCTCAAGAATTGGTCGTTACTAGAGTAAGTAAAACAAGATAAATAAAATTCTTATGGAGAAATCGAGTCTCAGGTAAAATCTTCATAATCATCTAGTTTAGTTTACTATTTTTCTGGCGAGTCAGGGTGACGAAAATATTTTAGACATAGTGAGTCACTATGGCTATATATTTTACAGCCTAGCAGGTTTTTAATCCCCATAGGCCCATACTAAGCAATTTTAGAGTGGTAATGTAACATAGTCTGCCCCGCTCTCAATGAGGACCTTTTTGTTCAATAGCTTAAAGGTAAGTTACCATCATTCGGGCGTGCGGCACAACTCTAGCGACTACTTAAAGAATTTTCTATCAATTTTTTTTGATATTTTAATAGAAAATCTAGGCGTAAATTTATATTGCGTTTTTTCGTTCTATTTTAGGTGGTTTTTAAACTGATAGGATTAAGGTGTGTGCTATGTAGCCACACGTTATTATTTCAATAACATATGACTGCCATTACTTTCCTTACCATTTTCACATTGGTTTCATTAACTTTTTTATATGTGTAGTTATTAATCTTTCAAATATCCCGGGGTAACATTTGAAAGATTAATAAAAACGTTGTTATCAACGTCCGCTCCTTGCACTGAGCGGACTGCCACGCAGACTAAATCTCACATGCTCCCGGTGGTGGGAGGTGCTCATAGCATTATTTGTGCGCTGTCGTCAGCAGGCAAGCTGCTTACGGCGCGGCAGAATCAAATCCAATTATGGAAATGTAGTCGACTTGAATGACTGCTTTAGCGAAAGCGGACTTTACTTACGTCCACTTTCACAAATAAGCAATACGATCAATTTTACTTACTGAGATCAATTTTACAAGTGCTACCCAGTTCTAAATCTTTCTTAGCCATTGGCATTAAATCAGGAATGGCATTTATTGATTGTTGTATGTAATTTCTTCCATTATCGACATCTCCCTTTGCACATAATATTTTAGCTGCATTGATGGCCATATATTTTCTTACTTTATCACTATCACTGCCAATTCTAAGCGCAATGGAAATACTATTCATTGCGTCAGTATAATTCCCTGCTCTAAATTGCGCATAAGCTTTTTGATTCCACAAAGAAGCATCTACGGGTGTCATTTGAGTTGCCTGGGAGAATGACTCTGCTGCCTCCAGAAATTTTTTATTTTGCAAGTACTCGAATCCGAGACTCTTGTAATGCTCGATGTTGTAAGTCGGTTTATCTTGGTTATCTACTGGTTGATTATTGTTTTTTGATAAGCAGTTTTCTTGAATCTTTGCAATCATGATTTTTTTCTTTTCTGATGAAGAATAATAAGCGTCTGCATAAGATTTTATTTTCCCAATTGATAACTCGCCATCTTTTTGGCATTCTTCATAGCTTGTTCTTAAAAAATCAATATCAAGCTTCTGTGAATTCAAACCTTGCTCTGCACTCTTTATGAATAACTCTTTATTTTGAATAGATAGAATGCTTTTCGCATTTTGTCTATCGAAAGCAAGCTTCTCATCGTTTTGATTTTTTGTTATCCAAATATTTGCTACTCCCATTGGGAGGGTTGCAATAAAAACCATTATTAATTCAGTTATCTTGATTTTACTTTCAGTATTCAATGTCGACATTTATTTATCATCCAAACCTAATTTTTAATTATGATCATTATCGGCAATAGAGTGATTTTCTTTATTTGCAAGCCCATTGATAGTGATATGCGCATATATTTTTGTGGCATGTGTGATGTCCGCTTCTGGCACTAGGCTTTCATTATTCCCAAGCATAATTTCTGAATAACTCATATCTTAATGTATTAATCAATGGAGAGAAGATCACGTTGAAAATATTTATCTGCGTATTGTACCGGTATGTTTTTAAGACATTCCAGCATACCGGTCTATAGCCAAACCGATGAACACGCCTTTAGAACAAGCTGAATGTAACCTGCCCAGAGTCATGCTTTCAGATCTGATATTTTGAGTGCTGTTAAAGTCATTGCCCTAACTAAGCCACTTCCTTATCTTATTCCAAAGAGATAATGGCTCGGTTCTCATCCCAAACGGCTCCTCAGTTGGCTCCTGTTTCAGCTCTTCAGATGCTACCGTCGCATTAGTCTGCGCGTAATAACGCTTCTTAGCCGCTTTATCTCGACGCATCTCTGCATCGATTTTGGCTTTATCCCAAGGAGGTGCTTCCAGTACGCGGTTACACTGGATTACATAGTGAGATCGACAGGGTAAATTCCAGTTTCCCACTGATGGCCACAGCGACACGGTCTCGCCATCGAAAGTCAGCTTCCAGTCAGTTGGGGTCAGAGGCGTTACAACCTCATGCCCGCAACCACAACAGCAACTGTGAATCACTGTGCCATACTCCATGGAAACATACAGGATACTTGGTTCAATTTCTCGCGGAATCCCTTTAACGAAACACGGGGTCAGTTGATTATGGCGTATCATAGTAAGTCACCATTCAGTAACATATTCCCGTCAGTCGTATATGAACAGTTATGTTCATTTTCAAGATCACGATAAAAACCGAGTAGTTTCTTCCATTTGATGACGGCAAGTGCCGCATTCAACATGTTTAACTCGGCGACTTGAATATTTGAAGCGTAAACGTTTTCTGCGCCACTCTCCTTAAAAGACACACGTGTGCGAATGTGATCTCGTTTCTCTGGAGTACTGGTTGTCACCCTCAGGATGCCACCCAGCGATCCGTCTACCAGCTCGAGCCCCATTCCCACGTCTATGAATGACACGCCCATGTCTTCCAGCTTCTGCATCGCTAAGTGTTTTGGCTCTCCTGCGTCCATACAAAGGAAGGCAAAGGTAATCCCGTCCAAGAGAGTAAGACTATCCTGGCTTATCTGTAGTGCATACGTCATGATACGACGGTGCATCTGACCGTAAATTCCCGCCAGGTAATCCACTTTCTTCGGCACTTCCCTGAGAGTGTTAATCGACGGGGCGCCGGGGGCGCGAAAAGCGTTGTGCTGAAGAAAATCATCACCATCGATGAGACGTATCTCACTGACTGGTGTTTTAGCTATCTGGTCCAATATATAGGAACCTGTACCACCGACACCGATGATGGCAATGTGCTGACCCTCAAGCCGTGCAGTTAATGCCCCGATCCCGACCCGATCAGATGCAGTTTCAAGATAGTTAAAGACGCCCCCTTCCTCCTCATCAGGGGTTTTAAAAACACGTGGGCTAACGCCAGGTTTGAGGGTTGCGGCGTGACCAGAGATGATCGTCGCATAGGTGGACATCTTCTGATGGTAGTCACTGTAACCTTCAGGCCCTGGTTTACTGGAGAATAAGTGCTGAGCAGACAGTCCATGCCCAAGATTTACCGCTTCACTCTGATGAAAAATAGCCTGGATGCGCACCCCCTGGGAGGTGCATGGAAAATCTCCATCAAAGTGAATAGTGTGTGGTTCAGGTTTTTGAGTAGTGTCTCCAGACAGGCAAAGGCTCGATATGAGCGTGCCGGTTTTAAGTTCCCGTTGCGCGTTAACGTACGGAACGTCACGCATTACCAGAAAGCCACCCACAATTTGTACGTGATAACCTTCTTCGCGCAAGCGCTTCAGATCGCTATTAAGATTGAATAGTGCGGCCGACATTGATTACGCTCCCGTTTTTCACGTTGATATAGGCACCTGCAGCTAACTCACCACTGTGTGGTTTTGAGTCCGCTCCACGATATGTGATTGAATAAACGATCTCTGCAGTTGGGGCTTCGCCTGGGTATGCGATAGCCACAAATTGCTCGAAAGTTTGATGACTATCGCTGACCTGAACTTCACGCCCGTTAACGACGATATCAATCTTTGGTTTACGCTTTGGCGCCGTTACAAAGTGTTCAATGCCCGGCGTCGTAAGATCCACTGCCTCATTCGGTTCAATCTGGCGATCATCACCGCCACGGACAACCATAAATACAGCATCTCCATCGGCTGGTTTTGCCAGCTCATAAAGTGCTGCTCCCGAAATTGCAGGTTTTCCCCACGATACCTGGCTGTCGTTTACGGTAAGTTTGAAATCACGATCGGTCTGGAAGGCCACGAACCGTTCAGCGCCATGACCGCGTAAATCGAAAGGTTCATCAAGTCGCAGATCTTCAAAGTCGCCCGTCTGAAGAATAGCGAAGAGGCTGTAACCATCATTTATACGCAGGCCCGCGGCAATCAGAATCTGACGCCCCAGTGGAACTGGGTCATTGATCTCAATTGCGTGAAAATCCAGGTTTTCCTGCGCAAACAGGATGCGGTAGGCATTTGCCGGACGCAGTTCGCGGCCTTCGCGAATCGCTTCTCCGACATCGTCGATATTGTTAATATTTTGGCTGTTCATCTTATGCATGTCCTTGAGTTTGGCCAGACGGTGTCTGGCTCTAATACTCAATCGATGCAGCGCTACCAAAGCGGTAAATTATTTTAGAATTTTTTTTGAAGTGCGCCTGGCGGTGTCAATCCGCAGACGAAAAATGCCGGGCAGGAGGGACAAACACGGGATGATGATTCGGCGGGAAATACCCCCTGACCTATAGAGTTCAGGGCATCAAGAAGCTTTTCCTGCCGGTTATGCAGCACCTTAGTGGTGAGTTCAACCGGCGTTACAGTCTTATCAGAAAGATGAACTAACTCAACTATCGCGTCAGGAAAGGCTCTCCTTGCTGCAAGTACAAAAGCGGCAGCGCTAAGGTCCGATTCTTCTTTATCTCTTTTATGTCCGGTTCTGACCCGGCGGAACGTACGTCGGCCATCTGAGTGAATCAGCACATCGTCAGGTTGTACGGTGACAGGAATATTCCCAAGCTTAATCGTGAGTACACTGGGTGTTTCAGGTGAATGGCCTTCGCGAATTGAATTGAAATAGCTCACCATGTCTATTGCCAGAGACTTATACTCAGGGGCATATCCGTGCTCAGCCAGACCTTCAGCTTCGAGGGCCTGCTCAACGCTGCCTTCCATATTTGTTGATATTGTTGACTCCGCCTCGATCATATCTCTAAACACATTTCGGACAGCATCGTGCATTTTTGAGAATGGAGTGGGCGTCCGCCGTCCCCCAATCTGAAGGACGTGAGTATAGAAGAATCGTCGCGGACATGACTCATAGAGTGATACCTGATCGCCACTGAGCTTGAGGTCTCCATCCACAGCCCAGTCTATTGGTAACGATTCGGGTGGCTCAATGACGGGATGATGGGGTTCTGTGTTCATTTGAACCAGATCAGGCTCAATGCGGTCCAGATACTCGGATTTCCTTCGTGCACTACCTGCAGCGTTTCGTAGGGCGGCATAGAGAAATAGCTGGTCCTTCGCTCTCGACAATGCAACGTAGAATAAGCATTCTCTCTCCGCCTTATGCTCCTGACTGAGCTGCTCTTTGTTATTAGACTTTCTACCGGCGATCATTCCATCGGGTGGCGGGCAGGGTTGCTTTTGTGTAAAGCCAGGTAAGGTATCTGCATTCATGCCCGGTATATGAACTACAGGAAACTCCAGACCTTTGGCACCATGAATGGTCATGAGGCGAACAGCGTCAATGCTTTGTGCTGCTACCGGGAGTTGCCGGAGGTCGCGATCGTCCCCGAGTCGTACTAAACGACGGATTCGATCTAATGTGCGGGTGATAAATAATCCTTCGCCAGTTGAGGGCTGGACTCGCAAGAAATTAAGTAACTGCCAGGTTGCAATACATTGGGAGCGGTCACTGCTAGCTGGAGACATTGCCATGCGGGCGACTATGCGTGTCCTGTCTAAAAGCACAGTTGCCAGCACAGTCCAGGGTGAAGTCGCTCCGTTATAACCATCCAGTGCTTTAATCAGTCGCTTTATGACCGCATGGCCATTCTCAGAGATTTGGAACTGATCTGTTTTTTCTCTCCAGTCCCCTCTGTAATCTTGTTCACGCAGGCAGGTAAGTATATTGCCGACATCTTCCAGCGACATTGAAAATTCAGGCAGGCAAGCCATTCGCACTAGGCCCATTGCGCGGCGATCCACCAAAAGGGAAAGCAGCGACAGCCAATCCTTAATCTCGGGACGCTCGAAAACACTGCCCAGGAACAGAACAGGGATGCCTAAGCGCTCGAGCTGTTGCCCGATTTCTGAGAGTTTTTCATTGCCTGTGCAGAGAACGGCCTGATCACGATATGGATATCCGGCATCCAGCATTTCCTGTATCGCGTCTGCAAGAGCAGGTGGCTGTTGGACGCCTTGTCCCACAAAGCGAAGCTCGGGTTTGCAGGCATTACTCTTCCGGTTCGGGTGTAGCCCGCTTTCAGCATCCCCCACAGCCATGCCCACCGCAAATCTCGAAAATGTTGAAACTATTTCAGGTACCGATCGATAGTTCGTTTTTAACCGGTATCGCATCCCGCCTGGAAAATCTTCATTCCCAAAGCGCGTCATGTTAAATGAAGAGGCACCTCTGAAACGATAGATTGACTGCTTAGCATCCCCAACTGCCCACAGGTTTTCACCTTCACCACATATGGCTTTCAGCAGTCGCACGCTGCTGTGGTTGACGTCCTGGTATTCGTCTACCAAAACATGTTCATAGGTAGACTGAATATGAGAGCGAATAGCTTCATTTTCTTCAAGCAGCTTTACAGGTAGTGAAACTAGGTCCCCAAAGTCTATACATTCAGACTGTTGCTTGAGACTTTCATAAGCTGCATACACCCTGGCGACTTCAATCGCTTTCTCTGCTTCAAGGATGGCATCAGTCTCAAAAGCGCTATCGCGCATGGCCTGCGCCAGTCTAAGGTAGGTGCTTGCATCGACTACCTCATCTTTAGCGCGTGATATGCCGGTGAGAAAGTCAGCGATAATTCGGCTTGGATCATAAAGATTGCGGTAATGAACCAAGCCTAGTTTAGGGAACTCATGCTCCAGCAGTTCTACTGCTTCTGTACGGTCCAGCATTCGGGGAGCTTGCGGCAGATTCAGCTTATCGTGAAACCGGCGAACCAAATCGAGGCCGAATGAGTGGAAGGTACCGATCCACATCGCAGCCGCAGCAGCGCTATCAACTCGCGCAATCCTTTCAGCCATTTCTCCAGCGGCTTTATTTGAAAAAGTCAGCAGGAGAATTTTACGGGGATCAACCCCTCCATTAAGCAGTCCTTTAACACGGCCTACCAATGTCTGTGTTTTTCCTGTGCCGGGTCCGGCTTCAAGCAGAAAGGCAGCACCGCGATGAGCCGCGGCTTCTGCCTGTTCATCGTTTAGTGGATATTCAATTGCTGGCTTTTGATTTTCAGGCAATGTCGGGGGCAACAGTAGTGCATCAAAAAGTTGCTGGGCAACGACGTCAAACGGCGCGCCAAGCCTTTCGGCAATACTTGAAGCACTTTGGCCTTCCAGATAAAGCGTGCTGACAAAATGCCTCGGCAGCAAAAACTCGCGCGCAAATAGATCCATCTGGACCTCTCTTCGCTGTCTGCTGCTGTAATCAACGACTCGTTCAACTCCCAGAGGCGAGGATTCCGATGTTCTGGTGGGATCTATCGTATAACTCGTCTCATCTTCTTCGACATCATCCCCAAGTTCAGCATGACCAATTTCATGAGCGACGAGGAATGCCTGTTCAAAAAGAGTTGCGCATTTTTCGTGGAGGATAAACATCTCCTCTGGAATAAAGCGAGCCCGTGCGCCCCTCAGATTAGGCGATCCTTTACTGGTTCTCTCCACATCAAGGCCTCGCCGTTTTGCTTCTGCAACAGCAAACTCATAGGGTGCCCATGGATTATGTCCTGAAGCAACGGCTTGGTCATGTAGAGCAGCAGCGGCCTTGCGAGCCAGTTCCACGGCTTGCACGTTATCAATCCTCTTCCATTAAGTGACTGATATCGTCCTCAGGCCAGTCAGCATCCCGCAGCAGTTGTTCAAAAGTAACCTTTTCTGCATCACCCGGTTTAGTGTTGGACTTATAGCTCCCTGCAACCTCCATGGGTGGCTGTTTGAGGGATGTAAACAGGTGCTGAACGCTTGTCTGAAGTTTTTCAGCAAAGCTGATCATAACCTTCCGGGGAACAGACTCGGCAATTACGTTTCGTTCTTTAAATGCCATAACAACCTGCCGAGGGAGATTAAGCGATTTAGCGAGATGACGCATTTCCTGAGCCGGGATATTGGCGAAGGGGTCACCTGTTGTTTTCCCCGGTGACGTCTGGATGCGAGTGACAGCCGAATTGATTAAGCGGTGCTGGGACTCAGAGAGTGGTGCATCATCCTCAATTGATGATCTGGCTATCTCTCGAGATAAATCTATGAGGTCATTGGCAAATTCTGGGAAGGCTGTGAGGTACTTTTGCAGAGTCGCTTTTCCCACATCATGCTCTATGGAAAATGACTCCAGCACCTCTTCCAGGGATGCCTGAGGTGAAAGTCCGGTCATCATATGCCCCCTTCAAGCAATTTTTTCAGACGTGCAAACGCCCTGTTTTTCTGATTATGTATGGTCTTTTCAGACTTGTTAAGAGCCTTGGAAATTGTCATCTCTTGAGGGTCGATGGAGTCTATTGGAAAATCTAATCGGATCATCTCAATGATTCGCTTCTGTAGATCGGGTAAAGTCTCAATCGCCGCATCAAGCTCACGACTGTAATGAAAATGATTGAAATCTGCTTGTTCAAAAGGATTAAAACCTTCAGAAGCAGTTTCAACCTCTGAAGTAATGTCCTCTGAATCATCGTACTCCAGCTCAGTATTTCTTTTCTCAGACCGATAAGACTTCTGCAGGGCATCGTTTTTTAGACTTAAAACGGCTTTGTCAAAACGGATTTCAAACATGTCCAGTCGTGCATCATAACCCGCTTTATCGAGCATGAGCATTTCAACAAAACGGTCAAAAACGCTCTCCTGAATGTCGCTGTTCAGCATTGATACAGAACTTCCACCAGGATTAGCGGCTCGAGGAAGCTTCCTGAAAATGCGTTCTGAGAGGATCCTGAAGAGAGGATCAAATAGAGCCTGGTTAGCCAATGCGCTGCGTCGGACGAAGTAAAGAAGACATTCACAGGGCACATATTGCGGATGTGTATTGCTCTGATTACACAACTGAATCAGATCTTCATCCGTGAGGGTGACTAATTCTGTCAACCTGGCTTCAATCTCAGGAATGCGTGTGTACAGCTTTCCACCCTCGGTTTGTTTTTGAAGAGGAATGATCAATGCAACCTCCATCATAATGCGTGTGTGTCGAATAAGTGCTTTCTGCGCTAGTAAGGGGTCGCAAGGTTAAAGAAGCACAATGATTAATTTTCCGGCGTTATTATCATTTCACATCTAGCAGTCTACTTTTGTTTGATGGTCTAAAAGAGCCACATCAGTTCGTGATTTAGCTCGGTTTCACTCCTCAGCTTTTGAGAGTGTTGAATTAACGAATCGCATCAGCCACATGCTATTAAGCCTACATGGTGTTGGTTCTGCTGAATGTACCCGATCCAATGGGCTTTTGTGCATCATTAATTTAATGACAGGTTTAAAGCGGTGACTTGCTCCCTATAAATTAAAATATATCAATGTCTGCTTTTGGCACTTAACTGCCGCAAGCAAGCCCCACAAAACTTCAGCGACCGATGAGCAGTTCGAAGTAATCAGCCGCTATTTCGTGGCACCGCATACCGGTCAAGGGTGCAATGTGATTGTGTACAGTTCATATTTTCTCCCATTAACGACTGTTCCTCAGCCCCTGCTTTTGCTAGCCTGTGCGGCTGGACTGCTTCCAGCCGCACTAGCGTTGCCGGTTAAGGAGTTTCCATGTCGCCTTTCAATAAACATCGTCCCTTCATTTCTCTTTCTCGTCGTCAGCGCCGCAGAAAAGTCATCGAGCTTAAAAAGCGTATCTATCGTGAACGCCATCGCTGTGGCGGGGTGTTTTATGATGCTTGTGATATCCAGCACTACAAAGATAATCCCGACCACATTTGGGCGTGGAGTGACATCTATTTTGTCGGCCGCGATCCTGCCGATCTCTGGAATGCTGAGATCATCACTGCAAAGCAGGCGCTTCAAAATGCGGTGCACGACCGTGCATTTAATGAAGCCTGGGCGATGCTGAGTCAGCAGGAACAAGAAGAAGAGGCGCGATATGAAACAACGCCTAACGTGAATAGCAAAGGCAAAATCGTCAGCCATACCCTTGTACACCGAGAAAAACAGGTTTATGCGATTTTTGGCGGGCTGACATTTTGGCAGTTTATTGAGAAGCGTGAGCGGGAAATCGCGCAGGATCAACCGCCGAAGGTTTGCTGTGGTTATCAGTTCCTGCCGGGATTCGCTTATGGGCATGGATTACGGATGATCGTTGATGCTGAGACATTGAGCCAGCAGGTTATCGAAGCAGCGGTTACGAATTTTTTGCAATGGGTGAAAGCGGAGTAGCGGGTAACTTAATGGGGTACGGTGTGACTGCCAAAGCCAAAGCCAAAGCCAAAGCCAAAGCCAAAGCCAAAGCCAAAGCCAAAGCCAAAGCCAAAGCCAAAGCATGCGGCATAGGCACTGGCCATCAATGCTTTCTATATCTCATTGAAATGACAGAGATATGGATAAAATCTTTCGTTAAGTTTGTTAACCTGGGCGTTATTTTATCTCTCGATATCAATGGTCAACGATGTGCTTAGTCTTTATCAACACTTTACCAGTTGAAGTATGCCCAGCGTTCCTCTTCCCCGGGTGTCATCCCGACCACGATTTTTAGGGCGTTGAGTAACAGATCGATTTGCAGGGGATCAGAGGCCTTCTGCACTTCAGTGATCAATTGCAAAATCACGGCACCGTTGGTGACTCTCACCCCACGTTGAGTGATTTCACTCGCGGCTGCTTCAATCACAACGGTTTCAGCAGTTGCTTTGTCGCGAAGCGCATCTAAGTGCAGGAAAGACTTCGCGCTATTGGTTGACTGTTGTGTGCTCTGATACATGATTTTATCCCTTATGTCCGCTACTCAGGCGTCACTATGGTCATGCTGTAACATATAACAATCGCAATCTATTGGTAGAGTGCGGATTTTGTACAGGGTGGCATTTCGACTGAGGTCGAAATCACATATGAAATAAATTTAGCGCACTTTGTCAAAATTGGGAGGGCGGAGATCACCAAACATAGTTCTGCCATCGTCTATAAATCTTAATAGACCAATTTATGCTCAAAGGCATCTTCGGTGTTTAGGGCTTTTTATGCGGGTATGCCTTGGGTTGAGTGTGCAACCAACTCATGCTTGATAACTCTGTTGCTTCGTCAGCGGAGTAGAGGAAGAAATATTCTGGCAAATCATTTTGAGGGTGTCGTCCCTGACAGTGTCTCCGGCCGGTATACACTCACGTGTAACCGATGAGGTCATCCGCTTCGTCGTCTTCCGGCCGGAACCGGATTACGTCCTTTGGCTTCAGTTCATCTATCGTTAATTCAGTTCATTGTTCAGGCCAACTAAGGTCTGCAAATAAGGTATTTGCTCCTCGGCGACTGAAGGTGACTCAAAGCTCATTAACCAGCTTCTGGCTTTAGCGATTTGAGTCAATCGGTCAATATTATTCTCTGATTTAGACATCAAACCAAGCTGTGAAAAAAGGTTAGCAACACTGATTTCCTTTCGACATAAAGCAAGGCTTAATGCGGCTTCACCAATGATAATATGGCTTTCTTCATGATCTTGAAATAACACTGAAAATCCTCCATTAGATCGAATTAATGACAACCTCAATTTAAACTTAGACGCTACTTTTAATATTGCATTGCGAATCATCTTAATAGCGTTGGGTGTGGCTTTTTATGATTAATAAAAGCGGAGCTTTCACATCACAACCTGGATTTTTCATCATACTGAATGGATGTTGTTTTTTAATCTAGTGTGAAGCACTGGTTTTAATGATTATTTGAAAATGTATTATTAATATGGTGAAAGTGCCTATTCATCAAAAGGTTAATACATCCTTTCACAAGCTATTCGAATATTTTTCGTTCGCTTCAGCTAGCGAATCATTTAGCTATCCAATGACATCGGCTTTTCTCCGCCCGGCGGCAAACCAAACATGCCCCGCACCCAATTAAGAAACGCGCCATAAGGCCTGCCCAAACACAGCATCATCAACGCAGCACCTAGCGTACCGCGCACCAGTCCACTGCCCGACGCACCGCTAAAAGCAATGATCGCAGCATAGATCGGCACCTGAAAACTCACCAGCGCAATACTGTCCCACAGCAGCTTCGAAACCCGGCCCGATCCTGCACGCTGCATCACCCAATCGCGCCACAATCCGTAAGGGCGGGCAACCGGCACCATCAGAATTGCACCAATTAAACGGGCATGCAGCACCTGGTCCCACGCCATGCCGGCGATCCATCGTTCATTAATCATGCCCGTCGTGGTGAAAAATAAAATCAGCGCAGTGGTATCCGCAATAAAGGCCTTTCGGCGCATGTTTAGGTCTTGAGGTTGAGGCAAAATACATTTCCTATATGAAATCGTGAGACAAAAGCCGTTCAACTCAGCGGCGAACCCTCATTTCACCCTAGCCCAAAACCACCGCAGCACCTCCATCCCGCCGTTAAAACCAGCCAAAACTAAATCTCCTTTCCTGCCAACTGCTTTGCATCATCCCGAAGGATCCCGCTTGATCAAACAACCCGATCAGTAATACTGTATTTATATACAGTATGTTTTCGAAGGCCATCATTATGGTGTTTTATCAACCGGCGGAACTCCGCGCCATCCTCAGTTTGCCCTTGTTTATCAGTCGTGTGCCGTGCGGTTTTCCGTCACCGGCGCAGGACTACGTTGAGCAGCGTATTGACCTCAATGACCTCTGCGTCACACATCCCAGCGCCACTTACTTCATCAAAGTCAGCGGTGACTCGATGATCGAAGGCGGAATCAGCGACGGCGATATGCTGATCGTCGATAGTGCGGAGAAACCCGAGCAGGGTGATGTGGTGGTGGCGGCCATCTCGGGGGAGTTCACGGTGAAGCAGCTGATGCTGAAGCCCTGTCTGCACCTCAAACCGATGAATGCGGCGCACGCCATCATTCCCATTCCCGACCCGGATCAGTTTGAGATCTTCGGTGTCGTTAAACATGTCATCAAGACGCTGAGAAGGTGATGTTTGCGCTGGTGGATGTGAACTCATTCTATGCCTCGTGCGAGACGGTGTTCAGGCCGGATCTCAAAGGTAAGCCGGTGATTGTGTTAAGCAACAACGATGGCTGTGTCATCGCACGTTCGGCCGAGGCCAAGAAGCTGAATATCGGCATGGGCGGCCCCTATTTCAAAATCAAAGATGTGTTGCGTCGCCATAACGTGCATGTATTCAGCTCTAACTATGCGCTCTACGCCGACATGAGTCTGCGCGTGATGACGATACTGGAAGAGATGGCGCCCGCCGTTGAGATCTACTCCATTGATGAGGCGTTTATGAACCTCACGGGCGTGCGGAATTGCCGCGTGCTGGAAGAGTTCGGACGGGAAATCCAGCAGCGGGTGAAACGCGAAACGCATCTGGCGGTGGGGGTGGGGATCGCGCCCACCAAAACCCTGGCCAAGCTGGCCAACCATGCCGCTAAGAAATGGAGTAAAACCGGCGGCGTGCTGGATCTCTCCAACCTTGAGCGACAAAAAAAGTTAATGGCGTTAGTCGATGTGGCCGATGTGTGGGGCGTAGGGCGTCGCATCAGCAAAAAGCTGAATGCCATGGGCATCAATACCGCGCTGGATTTGTCGGAGCAGAGCACCTGGGTGATCCGCAAGCACTTCAATGTGGTGCTGGAGCGCACCGTGCGCGAGCTGCGCGGTGAGCCCTGTCTCGAACTGGAAGAGTTTGCGCCCGTGAAGCAGCAGATTGTCTGCTCACGCTCGTTTGCGGGACGCATCACGGAGTACGCCGACATGCGTGAAGCGGTGTGCAACTATGCTGTGCGCGCCGCCGAAAAATTGCGGGGCGAGCGGCAGTACTGTCGACAGATCGGCGTGTTTATTCGCACCAGCCCGCATGCGGAGGGGGAAATTTTTTACGGTAATCAGGCAATCATTAAAGTGCTGACGCCCACCAACGACAGCCGCGATATTATCCGTGTGGCCACCGAGGCGCTGGATCGCATCTGGCGGGAAGGGCGCCGCTATATGAAAGCAGGGGTGATGTTAGGTGACTTCTTCAGTCAGGGCGTGGCGCAACTCAATTTGTTTGATGACATCCAGCCGCAGGCGAATAGTGAAATGCTGATGCGGGTGATCGATGGCATAAATCAAAGCGGGAAAGGGAAGCTATGGTTCGCCGGGCAGGGAATCCAAAAATCCTGGGCGATGAAGCGTGAGATGTTGTCTCCAGCGTATACCACCCGATACGCAGATCTCCCGGTAGCGAAGTGAATAGGGGTTAGCGCATAACATGAGCCACCGCTTTTCACCGAGCGTTAGGAAATGGCTGAATATGCCCGTATACCTCTGCGATAAGCCGACAAAATGGCAATCCATGCCATACTTGGCAAGGCCGATTTTTCACGATGTCGCGGGGGAAAAGAGATGCGTTCAGTGGTGATTAGCGCAGTTGTCGCAGTAGCGGGTGGGGTATGCGGTGCCTTACTCAGCCAAAATGAAACCCTCTTTGCCGCGAAAGTGAGTGCCCCACCTTCCGATCCCGCCATCAACTGGACTACGCCAGCCATCGCCGGTTACGGCAAAGTGCACTATGACGCCAGCAGCGCATTCCAGCCCAGCAGTGCGCTGAGTAACAAAGTGGTCTTCAAAGTCAGCCGTGGTGCGGAAGAACGCAGTCAGGTTAATCCGGCGTTGGAGCATGTGGCACAAGTGGTGAATACCTATGTGGCGGCCGGTGTGCCGGCAAAGCAGTTAAAATTTGTCGTGGCGGTGAATGGCGAAGCGACGCCCGCGATGCTGGAAAACACTCGCTTTCGACAGCTATTTGGTGTGGATAATCCCAACCTTGCGCTGATATCGGCGCTGGAGCAGCAGGGCGTCAAAGTCACGGTGTGCGATCAGGCTCTGGCCTGGCATCATTACGAACCACAATGGATCGCAGACTCGGTGATCCATACGCCCTCCGCACTCACCACGATGACCACGCTGCAAAATCAGGGGTACGCCTTACTCAGTATGTGATTGCACTTGTGGCTTTGCTGGTTCCTGCACCAACCTCAGCGCCATTATTGCTGCTCCTGCCACATCGGTTGCGCCAGCACCTGCTCACATAATGCCGTCAGTCGCTGAGCCAGCGGTGCATCCATCAACGTTTCGCCCGCCACCCAGGCACCGATCTCCTGTGCGGCGAGGTAATGTTGTGAATGTGCTGGCTGCTGGGTGACCACATGTTGTAAATAGCGCAAGCACGTAATCGGCCCATCTTCATAGGTTGAAATGTCCGGTGTTGGCGCATCACTCAACATGGCGAGCAACATCTGCGCACAGCCTAGCAGGAGTGCATCGTCGTGCTCGCTGGCCAGCGCATCCAGCAACTCACCGTACACCGCACAGTTCACTGCGGTGTATTCAATCATCACGCTGTTGGCGTATCCCGTACGCAATAACCAACCGCGTTGTGCGGCGTTCAATGTGGCAGGCATTCGCTCCATCAGATGCACGCGACCCCAGCCATCGACGCGTTGCATCATGGCGAACCAAACTGCCGTGTACTCCTCTGGATCCAGCATGGTTCGCAGCGCGACCACTGCATAAAGCGTGAGTTCGTCATGCTGCGCCAGCACCTGCAATATCTTCACGGTGCGCTGCTGTGAGAACCATGCGGTCATTGCCATGGCAAACTTCACCACGTTCTGATCCGGGCTGGAGGTCACCAGCCAGATCACCAGCGGATAGAGGTGAACTGCGCTCAGGTTCGCCTGCGGAATGGCTTCCATCAATGCATCGATGTAGTACAACGGCGACTGCTGATTGATCAGCCGATACAGCGCGCGCATATTTTTCTTGCCCGGCGCTGCCAGCACCCGTTGTAACGCAGCGAGGATGGCGGCGGCATCCTCCTCAGCCGGGTTGACGCCGATGTGGTAAATCAGCGTGCCTTCGCCGGCTCCCGGTGCCCAGCGTAACTCGGAGGCCTCTGCCAACGGTTGTGCTGGCAGCACTGTGTTATCCCAGGGCAACGGCTGCGCAGTGTCATAGCTCGGTGCCAGAAGGGTATACAGGGCGCGCTGCCGGGTTTTCCATACCACGGGGAACGCAGAAACCAGTCCTAATGAATGAATCAGTGCGCGCATCATATCTCCTCCTTTACATTGAAATCGGCCATCACGGTGTCGAATAACAGGGCATCCAGTAGCGCGCTGTCCCGGTTGCTGTGCGCCAGTGGCAGCGCCTCTGTCGGGCGATCCAGTTCGGCACGGATAAAGGCGTGCAGTATCGGGCGTCGCGGACCGTACTCCGCCTCCCCGGCGCGCTGCTTCACCGACAGCAATTCAGCGATATCGCGCAGCAGTGGGCCATCCTGCACTGTGCCGTGCAGCAGTTGATCAAAACGCATGGGTGGCGCACCTTTCCCTGCCTCGATCCAGCGAACGGCCAGCAAGGGACGCAGCACGTAGAAGTACTTCTTCAGCCGCACCTCATCGTCCTGCAGATACTGGCGAAAGTTCTTTTGTGCCATGGACAGGTAATGCCAGCGCGCGCTTTCTGCAGAGAAAAAGCGACCGCTCAGTGCATGCAGCTGCGCCATGATGCCGTCGTGCTGGCGATACACGATGGGCGAATCAAGCCAGTCGATCAGCGTTGGGTTGGCGCGTTTTAATAAGCCCAATGCTTTACGCCACTCCCAACCGCACACATCTAACTCGGCATCGATGGGTTTTTCGATCACATCGCGTGGCGACTCCACCCGCAAATACCACGCGGGTTTATGGACATAGAGAAAACGCACATCGTAATCACTGTCGGGGGAGGCAAACCCCCAGCCGCGACTCCCGGATTCGCAGGCGAAGAGAACACGGACTTCATGTTCAGCTTCTATCTGCTGTAACACACTACAGACACGCTCACGCATAACGGCATCAACGCCATGAACTCCTGTGGTTAGTTTCATTTCTTCTTTCCTATTAAAATCTTGAGGTAATAAAGAGATAGCGAATAACGTGCCAAAAATAATAAAACGTCAGATTATCAAATAACTGCATGATTTATAGCGGTTAATTATTTTGGTGTGACATTTCTGATAGCCAGTGGAGGAGAAGTTTTTTATTCTTTAAGATAAGTTTTTATCTTAAGGGATAAAGTGTGAAGCGACGGGTAGTGATAGGTGTTTTAGGCACGCAACTCGACAAACGTGGCAAAAGGCAAAACCGCTGGAGTAAGTGGCGGCCCAGTGTGGCGCTGTGTCAGCATGCCGATTTGCCCGTGGACCGGTTTGAGGTACTGCATCAACCGCTGAATCGCGGCATGGTGGAACAACTGACTGAAGATATCGCGCGCATTTCTCCCCAGACTCAGGTGGTGCCTCATCAAATCAGTCTCGACGACCCCTGGGATTTTGAAGAGGTGTACGGTGCTTTTCTTGATTTTGCTCGCAACTATCCCTTCGATACCGAAAATGAAGAGTATCTGGTCCACATCACCACCGGCTCGCACGTTGCGCAAATATGCTGGTTCCTGTTAACCGAAGCACGCTTTCTGCCTGCTAGCCTGTTACAGACTGGACCGGGGCCGAAGGAGGAGAAATCCCCTCAGGGCGTTTACTCGATTATTGATTTGGACTTGAGTCGCTATACCACTCTGACCAGTCGTTTTCAGCACGAACAACAGAATTCCGTGTCGTTCCTTAAATCAGGCATTGAAACGCGCAGCGCCATTTTTAACGCCCTGATTGAACAAATTGAGCGGGTGGCGCAGCGCTCTGATGCGCCAATGTTGCTAAGCGGGCCGACGGGGGCGGGGAAATCCTTCCTCGCTGAGCGTATCTATCAATTGCGTCTCGCACGTCATCAGGTGAAGGGCAAGTTTGTCGCGGTCAATTGCGCGACGCTGCGTGGTGATAACGCCATGTCAACGCTGTTTGGCCACGTTAAAGGGGCCTTTACGGGGGCATTAACGGCACGCAGCGGCTTATTGCGTGAAGCGGATGGTGGCATTCTCTTTCTTGATGAAGTTGCTGAACTGGGTCTGGATGAACAGGCGATGTTATTACGCGCCATTGAAGAGAAACGTTTTTTCCCGTTTGGAGCCGATCGTGAAGTGAGCAGTGATTTCCAGCTTATTGCGGGCACGCACCGTGACATGCGCCAATGGGTAAAAGAGGGGCGCTTCAGGGAGGACCTTTACGCACGCATCAATATGTGGACATTCCAGCTGCCGGGACTGGCAGAGCGTCGCGAGGATATTGAACCGAATATCGACTATGAATTGCAGCGATTTACGCGCACGCGTCAGCATCAGGTGCGGTTTGATAAAGAAGCGCGTCAGCATTATGTGGCTTTTGCCACCTCACCAGCAGCTGCATGGCACGGTAACTTTCGTGAACTGGGTGCCAGTGTTATGCGAATGGCAACACTGGCTGAAGACGGGCGTATTTCACTGATGCTGGTAGACGAGGAGATCGCGCGATTACGCTTAAACTGGCAGAGTGAGCGAGTGGCATCACCCTTACTGCCGATGGTTGGCGATATTGATCTCTTCGAGCAAAGACAACTCGAGACGGTGCTGGAAGTCTGTCGACACGCCACAACATTATCAGAAGCGGGACGACATTTATTTTCGGTCTCACGGCAGCATAAAAAGCAGCCGAATGATGCCGATCGCTTACGTAAATACCTCATGCGCTTCGGGCTGAATTGGGAAGATATCCAGAAAAAATGAATGCCGTTGTTTGCGCGGCTGAGAGGAAATTTCCTGTGGGATAGCTTCACACCGCTGAAATGTTTAAATCTCTCTGCGCTTTTAATTGTCATCAAACCTGAGGTGTTTTTTCCTGGTATTGACGTTAGGTTTAATTAAAATATTAATTAAATCAATGGCAATACTATCCAGGAATAGACTGTTTTTTCTTCAAGATACTGTAAATTACACGGCAATTTTGCTTTAATTAACCGACGTGGCAAGATGAGAGGACAGCATGACAAAAGCCTATATAACAAAATATGCATTAACCCGGGGCATCTACATCGCAGAAGGTGAACTCAAAAATGATGGCGAGGTATTTGTACAGCGCCGCGATCGCGAGTACAACTTTGAGCAATTTTTTAAGAAAAAAGAGTTTCAGTTAACCGAAGAAGAAGCGCTGGCGCGTGCGGATAAAATGTGTGCGGTGCAACTTAAAAAGCTGGCGAAAGAGTATCAAAAACTCAGTGAGCTGGAATTTACGATTAAAGAGTGATCGCGATCGGATATTGATTAGCTAATTAACTGATTATTATTAGTTCTGTTGTTGAGATGAGTGTCCGAAAGAAATTCGTTAAGGTTTCGCTAAAATAATGAAATCACATTTCAATATCTGCGCCAAAGTGATGTAACACGCCGCCTGCGGGCGGTTTTTTATTGTCTTATAGGGTGAAGGTTGCCCATCAATCCTGACAAAAGAAATGCTGATAGGTAACAATAGCGAAGCGGCGAAAGGTATTGCCGATTATGTTAATTCACAGACTTAGGTTACTGTAATATTACGGACCAAAAATAAGCAGAGGTTCGCGTGCGCGAGAACGAGATTGACATCCATTATTACGCCACCGAAATCCGGAAATTAGCAGCATCGCATCAGGCTGGAGAAACACTGAGTGACGTAAAAGCCAGAGTGGATAGCCTCATTCAGTTAATGAAAGAGTCACTCGGCAGTGACAAAGCCTGGCAGGCGAAGAATTGGGAGGCGCTGTTGGATCAGTTGAATATTTATTTGACCAACAAGGTTGATCCGAAGTGGATGACGGTGATCTCTCATGCCAAATTCCGCATTAAAAGCCGCAGACAGACCGCCATCTATTCACGAAAACACTTCAAACAATAAGGTATTTGCCGCCCAGCCGGGCGGCAAATAAGTTATCCAAGCCAATGATGGATGGTGAGATTAATCGCGCCGCCACCCACAATCAGCCAGATAAACAACATCAATCCTAATAACAGCGGACGCAGACCGGCTCGCTTCAGTTGACTGATATGGGTGGTAAGACCCAGTGCGGCCATCGCCATGGCGAGCAGCACGTTATCCAGCTGATTAATGACCGCAATCGCCGAGGCGGGAATCAGATGCGCTGAGTTAAACAGCGCCACCAGAATGAACGCCAGCGCAAACCATGGGAAGGTAATACGCTGTTTTTCCCCGCTGGTGGCCGGTGCGCTGCGGCGAACCATCACGCCGATTACCACCAGGAACGGTGCCAGCATCATCACGCGCAGCATCTTGGCAATGACCGCCGCATTTTCTGTTTCCGGGCTGATAGCATGTCCGGCCGCCACGACCTGCGCCACTTCATGCATGGTCGAACCGGTGTAAATACCAAATTCACTCAGGCTCAGGCCCGGCAGTAAAGGCGAAACGCTATGCCAAATCAGCGGGTAAAGGAAAATCGCCAGTGTACCGAAGATCACCACAGTCGCGACCGCCACCGCCACTTTGGAGGATTCGGCTTTAATCACCGGTTCAGTCGCCAGTACGGCGGCGGCACCGCAAATACTGCTACCTGCACCAATCAACCACGCGGTTTCACGATCCAGTTTCAGGATTTTACGTCCCAGCCAGCAGGCGAGGGTAAAGGTGCTGGTCAGCATCAGTACATCGATCACCACACCACTGACGCCGACATCCAGCACCTGCTGGAAGGTGAGACGAAAGCCATAAAGGATAATGCCGAGACGCAGCAGTTTCTGTTTGGCAAACTGTACGCCCGCGTCGCAGTGACCGTGCACCGTCGGGTAGAGCGTATTGCCGAGAATGATCCCGCCGATGATGGCCAGCGTCAGGGCGCCTAGCCCCAGTTGTGCGACAGACGGTAGATTACCGAGCCATGCCGTTGCCAGCGCAATGGCCGCCGTAAGCAGCAAACCGGGCGCGAAATGCGCCATACCCTGTGAGTGTTTGTGTAGAGAGATATCAGCCATAACGCCTCCTGTGTTGCCGTTATGATGCGGAGAGATGGCTTGAAAGAAAAACTGATTATATCGTTATAACAAATCTGAATAAGTGGTAAAGACGGGGCTGAACGCAGATAAAGGCGGAGAGGGCGCGGCGAAATCGGTGTTCGCGGCGCCCTGTCGGGTTAAATCACCATACCCAAAATTTGCAGCGTGCTGCGCTGCGAGGCGGTAACGAACGGGATGTCTTTGATGTGCTGCATGCCAAAGGCTTCCCAAAATTTACGTGCACGCACGTTTTCAGCCATCACTTCCAGCCACATGTAACCTTCCTGCTTCTCACGGGCTTCATTGATGATGCTTTGGAACATGATTTTGCCGAAGTTCTTACCGGTCTGATCGGGATTCAGGTAGAGCTTATTCAACATGGCGCCCGTCATGCCGGAATCAGGAACCGGTGTATTCCAGGTGACCTTGGCAAAACCTACTGGGTGATCGGTCTCGGCGATCAGCCAGCTCTCGTTTTCTGCCGCGAGGCTGCTCTGCAGCACCGTCAGTCCGTATTCTTTATCGATAAACGCATCCATTTCGTCGGTTGAAACCCACATATGTTTGAAATGCGCGCTGTAGGTCATGCGTCCCAGCTGATGAAGCAGTTCCGCGTCCTCGGCCCGAGCCTTGCGTATGGTGAAATTCATGTAAGATGTCCTGTTATCCGTCCCTGTTGATGGTCGTGCAGCCAAACGTTCCATCGCTGACTTTTCAGCAGGGTACTTTAACAGGGAGGCGCGGTATTCACGATCCTAACCGCAGGGTTTCGGCGCGCTTGGCGGTGTCATAAACGTATTGCAGCATCGGCTCCAGATCGGCATCCGGCCCGGAGCTGATAATTTTGCCACGCAGCCACTCAATTTCGCTGGTGATATCGGGGTGGAAAATGGTGTTGTTCTGCGCGTTGCGCAGCCATTTCAGCAGAAAGTTATTCTTGCCGCGCACGCCGGCGGGTTTGCGCGTTTTTGCATTGATCTTCAGCGCCACCAAAATGCAGTAATAGAAATGCACGCGCTGGCTGTAGCTCTGGGGGATCATAGGCTGTTACCCGCCATGACATCGCTAAAGTGTGAACTTGATCGGATTTTCATCGTCCTGAATGCCTGCCTGAAAGCACCATTTGGCGCAGATATGGACCTTTATCGGCCTTTTTTCCGCCTTGAATCGCGCGGTAACCGCACCATAAGCCAATCGGCGGCGCGGATGCAAGTGAGGAAAATCTGGTAAATGCGGCGTCATCAGGGAAAGAGGGCGGGCAAAAATTGAGGTCTTAAAAAAGCGAAGCGTTATAAAAGGAAAGGGGGCGATTTTTTGCCGTCGCAAAGACCTGAAACAGACACTTTTCTCATGCATTAACCCGCTGCGCCTGGCAAAACTGTGATCTCCGTCTAGACTTAATGCTGACGATGTTCGCAGTCAGGTTGCTGTGTTGGCAATAAAGTTGTGCGTTTGTGGAGAGTTACCTATCGCAGTCCCCCGTTTTTGGCTCAATCTCCTCGCCTCAGTCCAGGCATTGGACTGAAAACACCCAGCCTGACTTCGAACATCCTGTTAAAGCTCAATGAACAGGAGGAGACGTGACCCCTGCGGTTAATCAGAACAGCACCTTGCCGTCACTCAGCGGCGGTCTTTATGCCTTCTTTTTTGATGTCGACGGCACGCTAGCGACCATTGAATCGCAACCCGAGTCGGTTTCCATCCCCGCATCGGTGCGCCAGCATCTGCAACAAATCTCCAATCTGAGTCATGGCGCCCTGGCGCTGGTATCGGGCCGTCCGATTGCGCAACTGGATGCACTGGTTGCGCCACTGGAAGCGCCCGCTGCTGGCGTGCATGGTGCAGAACGTCGTGACGCCAGTGGGCACGTGCACCGGCATTCGTTGCCTGGCGATATTGCGCAAACGCTACAAACCGAACTGCAGCAAACGCTCGACCAATGGCCAGGCACCCTGCTGGAAGTGAAAGGCATGGCGTTCGCACTGCACTATCGCAACGCGCCCGAGTACGAGAAATCCATCATGCAACTGGCAGAAGACGCCGTGATGCGCTTTCCTGCGCTGGCGCTACAACCGGGCAAGTGCGTGGTGGAATTGAAGCCGCAGGGCATCGATAAAGGTGCGGCGGTACGTGAATTCATGCAAGAAGCCCCCTTTATTGGCCGTATTCCGGTCTTCGTGGGTGACGATCTGACCGATGAAAAAGGATTTCTCGCCGTGAACGCCATGCAGGGCATTTCAGTCAAGGTCGGAGAAGGCGCCAGCCATGCGCGCTACCGTCTCGACAGCGTTGACGCGGTATGGCACTGGCTGGGGCAACTATTATTACAAGTAGAACATGACATCGTCGGTAAGGAGTCAAGGTTATGAGTCGTTTAGTCGTGGTATCTAACCGTATCGCCATTCCGGATGGAGGCAAAGCCAGCGCAGGGGGTCTTGCGGTGGGCATTTTGGACGCGTTACGCACCACCGGAGGCTTGTGGTTTGGCTGGAACGGAGAGATCAGTGAGTTCTCTGGCGAGGAAGATGAGCCACTTTCGCAAGTCGAGCAGGATGGCATCACCTATGCTTCTCTGCCGCTCAATCAGAACGATTACGATCAGTACTACTGCCAGTTCTCCAATACCGTTATCTGGCCTGCCTTTCACTATCGTCTGGATTTAGTGCAGTATCAGCGTGAAGCCTGGGATGGCTATTGCCGCGTGAACACCTTACTGGCGCAGCGCCTCAAACCGCTGCTGCAACCCGACGATGTGTTATGGATCCATGATTATCATCTGCTGCCGTTTGCGGCCGAGTTGCGCAAATTGGGTGTGAATAATCGCATCGGCTTCTTTTTACATATCCCGTTCCCGACGCCGGAGATCTTTAATGCGCTGCCACCGCATCAGACGCTGCTGGAGATGCTGTGCGATTATGACTTGTTAGGTTTCCAGACCGAATCCGATCGCGTGGCCTTCCTCGATAGCCTGAGCCAGTTGACGCAGTTGCAGAATAAAGGTGAGAAGAAACACCGTGCCTTTGGCAATACCTTTATGACGGAGGTGTATCCGATTGGTATCGAACCGGACAGCATAAAAGAGATGGCTGAGGGACATTTGCCACCGAAGATGGCGGCGATGAAACGTGAACTGGGCGATGTGCAAAACATTATTGCCAGCGAGCGGCTCGATTATTCCAAAGGATTACCGGAGCGTTTTCTGGCTTATGAGGCACTGCTGGAGAATTTCCCGCAGCATCGCGGCAATATCCGTTATTCACAAATCGCGCCGACGTCTCGTGGCGATGTGCAGGCCTATCAGGATATTCGTCATCAATTAGAGACGGAAGCGGGGCGCATTAACGGTAAGTACGGTACGCTCGGCTGGACACCGCTCTATTATCTGAACCAGCACTTTGATCGTCGCCTGTTGATGAAAATCTTCCGCTTAACCGATGTGGGTCTGGTCACGCCGCTGCGTGACGGCATGAACCTGGTGGCGAAAGAATATGTGGCCGCGCAGGACCCGGACGATCCGGGCGTGCTGGTGCTGTCTCGCTTTGCGGGGGCGGCAAATGAGCTGACATCGGCATTGATCGTTAATCCTTACGATCGTGATGAAGTGGCCGCCGCACTCGACAGAGCGCTCACCATGCCGCGCACGGAGCGTATTTCGCGCTACAACGACATGATGGCGGTGTTGCGTAAGCAGGATATTACGCAATGGCGTGAAAGCTTCCTGCGTGATTTAAATGGGTTACCTGCGCGCAGCGCCGATCATGGTATCGCCAATAAAGTCGCGACCTTCCCGAAACTCGCCTAATTCTGCTTTCCGGTGCGCAGTTCTGCGCACCGTTTTCACTGCCCATCTTAAACCTGCGAAATCGTTTTCATTTGCTTAAGGGGTAACTGCCTGACACGGCAGCCAAAATCGCACGTTTTGGTTAAAAAGCGTGCAACTGAACGCGAAAAAAGCTTTTTTTTCATGTCAGCCCTAAAGGTTTGGTTGGTCAGGCCGATAGTTATTTCAAATCAATGCGTCAAATCCCCAATTCATTCATATCACTAATGTAACGCACTGTTACATCCACTGCCGTTCGCTAAACACTCCCTACAAAGCCCTAACAGTTCCCAGGCGCGCTGCGTCCAGTCTTCACGCTTATCTATCATCATGGTGGTAGTGCCTTTCAGCAATATTCCCTGTAAGTGATTAATTTAGAAGCAAATAGTTTTTCCTAAAATCAGCATATTATGCTGCCTTTGTGATTTTTAGTGGCTTCATATCGCCATTTAAAACCAACTCAACAGATAAAAGATCGCGTTGTCATGACAATCGACCACACAGGCTAAACAGGGGCTTTTTAAAGTGAAATATTAGCGAAACAATTCAAAATCGTTCAAAAAACGTACAACAGAAAAGCAATTCTGAAGCTTCCAGGAAAAAATTTGCCTTAAAAGTGTGATGTAGATCACACTTTATCTAAAATTTCGCTCCACTCACGTTGTATGTCGATATCAGACGATATAGATTTGCCTTGTTTTCGGATTAGTCTTAAAAAACTGTAAGCAGACGTCACGGAAGATGGTTACAACTCGATAAAAGAATGGCCTGGAGTTTTGACTACTACTGACCAATGCCCCGGTGGGGAATGAAACAGTTCAGTACACGTTGGCTTGTGCCTGATAATTTTTTTGCCATCTTTAGATTTACCAACCAGCAACCCGAACCATAGAAATTTAAATTCTGTGGCCGTATATGTGTCGCGTCTATCAGGATGGAAAAAAATGGGTACATCAGAATTACTAAAACATATATATGACATCAATCTGTCATATTTGCTTCTTGCTCAGCGTTTAATTAACCAGGAAAAAGCTTCAGCAATGTTTCGTTTAGGCATCGATGAATCGATGGCAGATGCATTGTCGCAATTAACCTTGCCTGAGATGGTAAAATTAGCGGAAACCAATCAACTGGTTTGCCAGTTCCGCTTTACCGATCACAGCCATATTAATCGTTTGACTCAAGAATCACGCGTGGATGACCTGCAGCAAATCCACACCGGCATTTTATTATCCAGCCGTTTACTGCGGAACGCGTCAAAAGATGATGCTTCCGCGAAGAAGAGGGCGGTTTAATGACCGAAAAAAGTATTGTTCAGGAAGCGCGCGATATTCAGCTGGCCATGGAGCTGATTACGTTGGGCGCACGACTGCAAATGCTGGAGAGTGAAACTCAGCTGAGCCGTGGTCGCCTGATTAAACTGTATAAAGAGCTGCGTGGTGCACCACCACCGAAAGGCATGCTGCCATTCTCAACCGATTGGTTCATGACCTGGGAACAAAATATTCACTCATCCATGTTCTGTAATGCCTGGCAGTTCCTGTTGAAAACCGGGCTGAGCAATGGTGTTGAAGCGGTGATTAAAGCGTATCGCTTGTATCTTGAGCAGTGTCCGCAATCGGACGAGGGCCCGCTGTTGGCGCTAACGCGTGCATGGACCCTGGTGCGATTCGTTGAAAGCGGCATGCTGGAATTGTCTGACTGTAAATGCTGTGGCGGGAGCTTTATTAATCACGCTCATCAGCCTGTTGGCAGCTTTGTTTGCAGCCTGTGCCAGCCGCCATCACGTGCCGTAAAAAGACGTAAACTTTCTGCAGATTCTGCCGATACCTTTCCACAACTGCTGGATGAACAGGTTAAACGTGCCGTTTAAGTTTGTTCGCATCGTGGAAAACATCCAGCAGCGGCTTAGTCCGCTGCTTTTTTTTTGCCCACGATTTACGAATAACACCTGCGGCTCTCTGGCTTAACTTCTACCAACACGTTACGGACGTAAGGATTTTTTGTGCTGATTATTCTGGGTTATATCGTGGTCGTCGGCTCCGTGTTGGGCGGCTATATGATGGTCGGTGGCCATCTGGGGGCGCTTTATCAGCCTGCCGAGCTGATTATTATCGGCGGTGCCGGTATTGGTGCCTTTTTAGTGGGCAACAATGGCAAGTCGATCAAGAAAACATTAAAAGCCTTGCCAATGTTAATGCGCGGCTCGAAATATAACAAAGCTGTATACATGGATTTAATGGCACTGCTGTATCGCCTGATGGCGAAATCACGTCAGCAAGGCATGCTGTCATTAGAACGTGACATTGAAGATCCCAGCCAGAGCGAAATTTTTGCTAACTATCCGCGTATTTTGTCCGATAAACAGTTGGTGGATTTTATTACCGACTATTTGCGATTGATGGTGAGCGGAAATATGAATGCGTTTGAAATTGAAGCGCTGATGGACGAAGAGATCGAGACCTACGAGCACGAGTGTGAAGTGCCGGCGCAAAGTATATCGGCCATGGGCGATGGCTTACCTGCCTTCGGTATCGTGGCGGCGGTGATGGGCGTGGTACACGCACTGGCCTCAGCCGATCGCCCGGCAGCAGAGTTGGGCGCACTGGTAGCACACGCCATGGTGGGAACCTTCCTCGGCATCTTGCTGGCTTATGGCTTTATCTCGCCGCTGGCGTCAGTGCTGCGTCAGAAGTGTGCCGAAACCACCAAAATGATGCAGTGCGTCAAGGTGACCTTGCTCTCCAGTCTGAATGGTTACGCACCGCAGATCGCCGTGGAGTTTGGCCGTAAAACCCTGTATTCCGCTGAGCGTCCGTCGTTCTCCGAACTGGAAGAACATGTGCGTAACGCGAAAAATCCTGCGAAACAAACCTCGGATCAGAACTCATGAAGGCAGGCAATCGCCCCATTGTGCTGGTTAAAAAGCGCAAACATAAAGGTCATCATGGCAGCCACGGCTCGTGGAAGATTGCCTATGCCGACTTTATGACGGCGATGATGGCGTTCTTTATGGTGATGTGGCTGCTCTCAATTTCCAGCCCGAAAGAGTTGATTCAGATTGCAGAATACTTTCGTACGCCGCTGAAAGTCGCGCTGACCGGTGGCCAGCGCAGCAGCGATAGCGAAAGCCCGATCCCCGGCGGCGGTGATGATCCAACGCGTAAAGACGGTGAAGTGAAGAAAGTGGTCGATATGGATGCGCAGAAGAAAAAGCTGGAAGAGATTCGTCTGAATCGTCTGCGCGAAAAGCTGGACCAGTTGATTGAAGCCGATCCGCGTCTGAAAGCACTGCGTCCGCATCTGATCATCAACATGGTGGAAGAGGGGCTGCGCATTCAGATCATTGATAGCCAGAACCGCCCAATGTTCAAAACCGGTAGCGCAGAAGTGGAGCCGTACATGCGTGACATCCTGCGCGCAATTGCGCCGGTGCTGAATGATATTCCGAACAAAATCAGTCTGGCTGGGCATACGGATGATTTTCAGTATGCGTCTGGCGACCGTGGCTACAGCAACTGGGAACTCTCAGCAGACCGCGCCAATGCTTCACGTCGTGAATTGGTGATTGGCGGGCTGGATGGGGGCAAAATGCTGCGCGTAGTGGGCATGGCTGACACCATGAAATTAAAGAATCGTGGTTCGAACGATGCTGTAAACCGTCGTATCAGTCTGCTGGTGTTGAACCATGACACCCAGGCTGCGATTGAGAAAGAGAACTCTGAGAGCGATGCCGCGCAGATAACTGACCCGGCACAAATTATTCCCGACATTACCGCACCGACCGGTCCCGCTGCATCTGCTGCACCCGCAAGTTCTACCGCGACTCCGGCCTCGCCGGCCAGTGCGGTGGCACCTGCACCAGCAGCGCAGCCAGCGGCAGGCGCGGTGACACCAGACCAACCCTCACAGCCGAGGTGATCCCGTGAGCATGGACATCAGCGATTTTTACCAGACGTTTTTCGATGAAGCCGATGAGCTGTTAGCGGATATGGAGCAACACCTGTTGGGATTGGATCCCCAGGAGCCCGATTCCGAGCAGTTGAATGCCATTTTCCGCGCCGCCCACTCTATTAAGGGCGGAGCCGGTACGTTTGGCTTTACGGTTTTACAGGAAACCACCCACATCCTGGAAAACATTCTGGATGGTGCGCGCCGCGGCGAAATGCAGCTCAGCACCGACATCATCAACCTGTTTTTGGAAACCAAAGATATTATGCAAGAACAGCTCGATGCCTATAAAACGGCGCAGGAACCCAACGCAGAAAACTTCAAATATATCTGCGAAGCACTGCGTCAGCTGGCGCTGGAAGCCAAAGGAATCGCACCCGAACCGGCGAAAGTGGCCGACGTGGTGGAGATCGCCGCGGCCCCGACAGCAGCAGCGGGTTTACGCCTGCAACTGATCGATTTGAAAGAGAAAGAGCCGGAACTGATGCTGGAGGAACTGGGTAACCTCGGCACCGTCTCCAACGTGGTGAAAGGCACCCACTCGTTAGAAGTGACCATTGATGGCGTCGGTAAAGACGACATCGTTGCGGTACTCTGTTTTGTTATTGATGAAGCGCAGATTCATTTCCCGGAAGGCGCGGCCGCCGTCGCAGCAGCACCTGCCGAAGCCGTTGCGGTGGAAGCCCCTGCACCGGTGCAAACCGCCACCGTAACCGACATCACCCCGCCAGCCAAACGTGAAGCGAAACGTGCGGCAGCGCCGGCCAAAACCAGCGAATCCAGCAGTATTCGTGTAGCGGTTGAGAAGGTGGATCAGCTGATCAACCTGGTTGGCGAGCTGGTAATTACCCAATCGATGCTGGCACAACGTTCTGGCGAACTGGATCCTGTGGCGCACGGCGACCTGCTGAACAGCATGGGCCAGCTGGAGCGTAACGCGCGTGACCTGCAAGAGTCGGTGATGTCGATTCGTATGATGCCGATGGAGTATGTGTTTAGCCGCTTCCCACGTCTGGTGCGAGATCTGGCCAGCAAGCTGGGCAAAGAAGTGGAGCTGACCCTGCTGGGTAGCTCAACTGAACTGGATAAGAGCCTGATCGAGCGCATTATCGATCCGTTAACGCACCTGGTGCGTAACAGTCTTGACCACGGTATCGAAACGCCAGAGAAGCGTCTGGCCTCCAGCAAAACGGCGGTGGGCAATCTGACGCTGTCAGCAGAACATCAGGGCGGCAATATCTGCATCGAAGTGATCGATGACGGCGCCGGTCTGAACCGTGAACGTATTCTGGCTAAAGCCCTGTCCTCTGGCCTGCCGGTCAGCGACAGCATGAGCGATGAAGAAGTCGGCATGCTGATCTTCGCACCGGGCTTCTCAACGGCGGAGCAGGTGACTGACGTATCCGGCCGTGGCGTGGGCATGGATGTGGTGAAGCGAAACATTCAGGAGATGGGCGGTCACGTCGAAATCTCCTCGAAGCAGGGCAAAGGCACCACCATTCGCATCCTGCTGCCATTGACGCTGGCTATCCTGGATGGCATGTCAGTGCGCGTGGCGGATGAAGTGTTCATTCTGCCGCTGAACGCGGTGATGGAATCCCTGCAGCCAACGGCTGAAGAGCTGAAACCGCTGGCGGGTGGCGAGCGCGTGCTGGAAGTGCGTGGCGAATACCTGCCGCTGGTTGAGCTGTGGAATGTGTTTGATGTGCAGAATGCCAAAACCGATGCGACCCAGGGCATCGTGGTGATTCTGCAGAGCGCAGGCCGTCGTTATGCACTGCTGGTGGATCAGCTGATTGGCCAGCATCAGGTGGTGGTGAAGAACCTGGAAAGCAACTACCGCAAAGTGCCGGGCATTTCTGCCGCCACCATCCTCGGCGATGGTAGCGTGGCGCTGATTGTGGATGTTTCTGCACTGCAATCGTTGAACCGTGAAAAGCGTGTGGCCGGTGCCGCAGCGTAATAGATAAATAAAGGGCAAAAAAATGACTGACATGGCAACCGTGACCAAAATCGCTGGCGAAACCGTGGGCCAGGAATTCTTAGTTTTCACCCTGGGTGACGAAGAGTACGGCATCGACATTCTCAAAGTGCAGGAGATTCGGGGTTACGATCAGGTAACGCGCATCGCTAACACCCCTGAGTTCATCAAGGGTGTGACTAACCTGCGTGGTGTGATCGTGCCAATCATCGACCTGCGAGTGAAGTTCGCGCAGCAGGATGTGGAATACAACGAAAACACCGTGGTGATCGTGCTGAATCTTGAACACCGCGTGGTGGGTATCGTGGTGGATGGCGTGTCAGACGTACTGTCTCTGATGCAAGAACAGATTCGTCCGGCACCGGAATTCGCTGTAACCATGTCTACCGAGTACCTGACCGGCCTCGGCGCACTGGGCGAGCGTATGCTGATTCTGGTCGACATCGAGAAGCTGCTGAGCAGCGAAGAGATGGCGCTGGTGGATACGCTGCGTAGCGCGTAATCATCGACAATCACGGGCTGGCAGCATCGGCCCGTGATAATCCCGCATTGAAATAATTTCTATAAAAATCAGATAATAACAATATTTATTCACACAACTTTCATTAAACTCCCTGCCTCGCCCGCCGATAAATACTGCGTTCTATTTACTTACTTTTCCCAGGGCTATCTATGTTAAAAAAAATTCGCGTAGTCACCAGTCTGCTGGTGGTGCTACTGATGTTTGGCCTGCTGCAGGTCATATCCGGATCAATATTCCTCAAAGCATTAAACGACGACAAATCCAGCTTCAATGTGTCGCAGCTAGCGAGCCAAAACCTTTCGGCGCTGAATGATGCTTATATGAGCCTCAACCAAAGCCGTGTTGTGTTGACGCGCATCCAGTTGCGTATCGCCACCAGTAAACTGGCCAACAAAGAGCCGGATATTGAGGGGCTGTTCAACGACAGCAAGCAGTTCCAGCAAAAAGCAGCGGATAATTTCAAACTCTATAAAGCGATTCCGGATACACCGGGACAAAATGCTGAACTCACAGGGCAACTGGATGAGGGCTATGCGGCTTACGCCACGGCATTGGGACAGATGCAGGATGCGCTGATTGCTAACGATCTATCAAAAGCGGGCAGCGTGCCGGTGGCACCGAGCCAGAGCAAATTCCTGAAAACTTACACCGACTGGCGTGAGGATGTGGCGAAGCTGGCAGCACAAGGCCAGGAAAAAAATGCCGATGCCTTCAGCCGCATGAGCTGGATTCTGGGCGCTATCATGGTGGTGGTATTAGTGGTGATTGGATTGTGCTGGGTGAACCTGCGCCGCATTCTGATTAATCCATTGAACACTAACATTGCCCACATTCAGTCGATCGCGCAGGGTGATCTGACCCAGAGTATTACCGTTGAAGGCCGCAATGAGATGAGCCAACTGGCGAGCAGCCTGCATGACATGCAGCAGTCGCTGGTGCGTACTGTCAGTAACGTGCGTGACGGCTCTGATGCGATCTTCACCGGTGCGAGTGAAATCTAGGCGGGTAACAACGATCTCTCAGCCCGTACGGAAGAGCAGGCCGCCTCGCTGGAACAGACCGCAGCCAGCATGGAACAGCTGACCGCCACAGTGAAACAGAACGCCGAAAACGCCCGTCAGGCGTCACAGCTGGCGTTGAGTGCCTCTGAAACCGCGCAGAAGGGCGGCAACGTGGTGGAAGGCGTAGTGCGTACCATGAGCGATATCGCCGGGAGTTCGAAGAAGATCGCTGATATCACCAGCGTGATTGACGGTATCGCTTTCCAGACCAACATCCTTGCGCTGAATGCCGCGGTGGAAGCGGCGCGTGCTGGCGAGCAGGGGCGTGGTTTTGCGGTGGTGGCCGGTGAAGTACGCAACCTGGCACAGCGCAGCGCCCAGGCGGCGAAAGAGATTAAGGGTCTGATTGAAGATTCTGTCAATCGCGTCAACAGCGGTTCGCAGCTGGTGGGTACCGCCGGTGAAACCATGAGTGAAATCGTCAATGCGGTCACCCGCGTGACCGATATTATGGGCGAAATCGCCTCAGCGTCTGATGAACAGAGTCGCGGTATCGATCAGGTCGGTCAGGCAGTGACGGAAATGGACCGCGTCACCCAGCAGAACGCCTCGCTGGTCGAAGAGTCTGCTGCGGCAGCGGCTTCGCTGGAAGAGCAGGCCAGCCGTCTGAGCCAGTCTGTGGCGGTGTTCCGTGTGCCGCGTGCCGAACAGCCTGGCATGGTCAGTGCCGTGGTGCGCCATCCGCAGATCGCGCCGGCGGTGTTGAGTGCACCCCGTAAAGCCGTGACGGCGCCGGTCAGCGACAGTAACTGGGAAACGTTTTAATCGCTTGCAGTGGCGTGCGCTGGCGCACCCACTGCCGCAATATCCCTTTATTCCCACAACATCAATGCGCTTTTATCGTTTATTCGGTAAAGGCGCATTTTTTTTAATGACAATTTCTTTAGTTATAAAACACTGTAAAGAAAGTTATTGGCAGAATTATATTTCGTAAAATCCGTTAAAGCCCCTCAAAATTTAACAACTGCGGTCGATAACAGCGGGAGCCGAAATGCCTCACTCTTTGGAGAACCCATGTTAAAACGAATCAATGTTGTCACCAGCCTGATCGCAGTCTTGCTGGTCTTTGGTGCTTTGCAGTTACTGTCGGGTGGATTGTTCTGGTCTGCCTTACAAAAAGATAAAGAAGCTTTTGCCGTGGCACAGACGTCGACCAACAACGTCGGCGCGATGTCCGATGCCTGGATTGAACTCAACCAGACCCGTACCGTATTAAACCGCGCGATGCTGCGCATGCAGGGTACTGCGGCCGCACAAGCGAATGGCGGCCAGCTTCAGGCGCTGATTGCTCAGACTGAAAAGCAGCTGGATGTCGCGGCGGGCCACTATCAGCGTTACTACGATCTGCCGGGTACGCCAGGCTTGCCGGACGTACTGCGCGATCGCCTGGAAACGGACTACGCCGCCTTTAATGATGGCCTGAAGGCGATGCTGGAACGTTTGAAAGCCAACGATCTGCAGGGCATGTTTGCGCAGAACATTGAAGCTAAACAGCTGAAGATGAAAGCCACCTATGCAGAGTGGCGCACGGCGCAGAGCGCGCTGGCGGCGGAAGGCGTGGCGCAAAACCAGCAAGCGTTCCACATGATGATGTGGCTGCTGGTGATGGTGGCGCTGGTGGTGGTGTTCGTGATTGTCGGCTGCTGGTTCGGTCTGCGTACCGTGCTGATCCAACCGTTGCATCAGCTGCTGGGCCATATCCGCCATATCGCTTCTGGCGATCTGACGCAGAATATTGCCGTCGAAGGGCGTAACGAGATGACCCAACTGGCAGCCAGCCTGCATGAGATGCAGCAGTCGCTGGTGCGTACCGTCAGTCATGTGCGTGATGGCTCGGATGCCATTTTTACCGGCGCGAGCGAAATCTCGGCGGGCAACAACGATCTCTCCGCCCGTACTGAAGAGCAGGCGGCTTCGCTGGAACAGACGGCGGCCAGCATGGAGCAGCTGACGGCGACCGTGAAGCAGAATGCGGAGAACGCCCGTCAGGCATCTCAGCTGGCGCTCAGTGCTTCTGATACCGCACGCAAAGGCGGCGAAGTGGTGGATGGCGTGGTGCGTACCATGAGTGATATTGCCGGTAGTTCGAAGAAAATCGCCGATATCATCAGCGTGATCGATGGCATTGCCTTCCAGACCAATATACTGGCACTGAACGCGGCGGTTGAAGCCGCTCGCGCGGGTGAGCAGGGACGCGGCTTTGCGGTGGTCGCCGGTGAAGTGCGCAATCTGGCACAGCGCAGCGCACAGGCGGCGAAAGAGATTAAAGGTTTAATTGAGGATTCGGTGAATCGGGTTAACAGCGGTTCGCAGCTGGTCGGCACCGCCGGTGAAACCATGAATGATATCGTCGGCGCGGTGACGCGTGTCACCGATATCATGGGCGAAATCGCCTCAGCGTCGGATGAGCAGAGCCGCGGTATCGATCAGGTCGGCCAGGCGGTCACGGAGATGGATCGCGTGACCCAGCAGAATGCCTCGCTGGTGGAAGAATCCGCCGCTGCTGCGGCGTCGCTGGAAGAGCAGGCCAGTCGTTTGAGCCAGTCAGTGGCGGTATTCCGCGTGCCGCGTGCCTCGCCGGCCACTGCGGCGGTGCGCGCGTCACCGAGCGTGCAGCCGGTGCTGAGTACACCGCGCAAAACGGTCACCGCGCCAGTGAGTGACAGCAACTGGGAGACATTTTAAACGTTTTTAACCGGGCGCACGCAGGTGCGTCCGTTCACCTGTCGGCACACGTTAATTTATCCCAGATCCTCCTTAATTCCCGCTGGTCCAACCCGTTGCAGACAACATAAAGATCCCCCTGTGAACGCCGATAACAGGAGCGATCCGCCAACCAATGAGGTGTTTATGTTTAGTCGTATTCGTGTCGTTTCCGGGCTGTTATGTGTGCTGGCACTGTTTGCCTTGCTGCAGCTGTTTTCCGGAGGGATGTTTTTTACCACGGTGAAAGCCGATAAAGAGAATTTTGCTTACAACCAGCGTCTCAGTACGCTGCAACGGGCGATGGGCACCTCTTGGGTATCGCTGGTTCAGGCGCGTAACACGCTGAACCGTGCAGGGATCCGCTATTTGCTGGACAGCCAGCAGGCTGGCTCAGGCGCAACCGTGAAAGATCTGGTCGCGCTGGCAAGTGAGGAGTTGAAAACCGCTGACCAGGCCTTTGCGGAGTTTAACGCGAATTTGTCTGAGAAGGGCAAAAGCGCAGAGAACGTCAAGACGCTGCAGGCCAACTACAACGCCTTCCGCGGCGGACTCGGCGAGCTGATTGACTTCTTGGGTAACGGGAATTTCAAAGGCTTTGTCGATCAACCTACGCAAGGTATGCAGGATAAATTCGAAAAGGATTACACCGCATGGCTGAACTACAACATCGTGCTGGCTAAACAGGGTATTGATGCCAATGAGAGCGCCTATCAGCACTCCATCATGCTGGTGATCGGCACCTTGCTGGTGACCCTGCTGGTGATTGCGCTGGTGTGGAGCGGTATGCGCAACGTGCTGATTCGTCCGCTGAAACAGAGCATCGACCATATCCGTCATATCGCACGTGGCGATCTGACGCAGCAGATCGATGTCAGTATGCGCAACGAGATGGGCGAACTGCTGACCTCACTGCAGCACATGCAGCAGGAGCTGGCGAATACCGTGCGTACCGTGCGTGATGGTTCAGACGCTATTTACACCGGTGCCAGCGAAATCGCCATGGGTAACAACGATCTCTCTTCACGTACTGAACAGCAGGCCGCTTCTCTGGAAGAGACGGCTGCCAGCATGGAGCAGCTGACCGCGACCGTGAAGCAGAACGCCGAAAACGCCCGTCAGGCATCGCAGCTGGCGCTGACTGCCTCTGAAACCGCGCAGCACGGCGGCAAAGTGGTGGATGGCGTGGTCACCACCATGAAAGAGATCACCGGTAGCTCGAAGAAAATCGCCGACATCATCAGTGTGATCGATGGCATTGCCTTCCAGACCAACATTCTGGCACTCAACGCGGCGGTGGAAGCGGCACGTGCGGGTGAGCAGGGACGTGGCTTTGCGGTGGTGGCGGGCGAGGTGCGGAGTCTGGCACAGCGTAGCGCCCAGGCAGCGAAAGAGATCAAAGGCCTGATCGAAGACTCGGTGAGTCGCGTCAACACCGGTTCGGTGCTGGTGGAGAGCGCAGGCGAAACCATGACCAACATCGTCAACGCCGTCACTCGCGTCACCGACATCATGGGCGAAATCGCCTCGGCGTCGGATGAACAGAGTCGCGGAATCGACCAGGTTGGCCTGGCAGTGAACGAGATGGATCAGGTGACACAGCAGAACGCCGCGCTGGTGGAAGAGTCAGCCACGGCGGCTGCGGCACTGGAAGATCAGGCCAGTCGACTGAAACAGTCGGTTGCGGTGTTCAATATTGGTAAAGAATTTGTCGCTCAGGCCGTTAACGTATCTACAGCGCCAAAAACTTTGCGTCCAGCCGCAGTCAAAGCGCTGGCACAACCCGCAGGTGCACGTAGCGCGGACGATAACTGGGAAACCTTTTAATCCGTGTGGCCGCCGCAAGGCGGCCCAACTGGCAGCACAGCAGTAATCGCAGTATCACAATTTAATCAGTTTGTTGCCGGGTGACCTGACATGAAGAAATCGACGTTATTGGATCAAAGTGAAGCGACCACGCTGCTCTCGCAAATGGTGCAACGTTTGCCGCTCTCAGATACGCACTTTCGTCGTATCAGCCAGCTGATCTATCAACGCGCAGGCATTGTGCTGGCCGATCACAAGCGGGAGATGGTTTACAACCGCTTAGTGCGCCGTTTGCGCACGCTGAACATTGATGATTTTGGTCGCTATCTGGCGTTGCTGGAGCAAGACCAGAACAGTGCAGAGTGGCAGGCGTTTATTAATGCACTGACCACCAATCTGACCTCATTTTTCCGCGAGGCGCACCATTTCCCGATCCTCGCGGATCATGCGCGTAAGCGCAGTGGCAGTTACAGCGTGTGGAGTACCGCCGCCTCAACCGGCGAAGAGCCGTACTCCATCGCCATGACGTTGGCCGAAACGCTGGGCACCGGACCGGGCAAATTCCAGGTCCACGCCAGCGATATTGATACACAGGTATTGGAAAAAGCCGTGGCGGGGGTGTATCGCCAGGAAGAGCTGCGCACCTTATCGCAATCGCAGCTGCAACGCTTTTTCCTGCGTGGTACTGGCCCGCATGAAGGCATGGTACGCGTACGCTCCGATCTCGCCAGCATGGTGAACTATTCGCAGCTGAATTTACTGGCCAACGACTGGGCGTTGCCGGGTCCGTTCGACGCAATTTTCTGTCGCAACGTGATGATCTATTTCGATAAAGAGACGCAGGAAAAAATTCTGCGCCGTTTCGTTCCCCTGCTGAAGCCCGGCGGTGTGCTGTTCGCTGGACACTCAGAGAACTTCAGCCAGATCAGTAAAGAGTTCTGGCTGCGTGGACAGACAGTCTATGGATTGACCAAGGAAAGACGATGAGCAAAATCACCGTGATGTGCGTGGATGACTCCGCGCTAATGCGACAGTTGATGACGGAGATCATCAACAGCCACGCCGATATGGAGATGGTCGCCACCGCGCCCGATCCGTTGGTGGCGCGGGATTTAATCAAGCAGTACAACCCACAGGTGCTGACGCTGGACGTCGAAATGCCGCGTATGGATGGCCTCGACTTCCTGGAGAAGCTGATGCGCCTGCGTCCGATGCCGGTGGTGATGGTGTCATCGCTGACCGGTAAAGGATCGGAAGTGACGCTGCGCGCGCTGGAGCTGGGCGCGGTGGATTTCGTTACCAAGCCGCAGTTGGGGATTCGCGAAGGGATGCTGGCTTACAGCCAGATGATCGCCGATAAAATTCGTGCAGCGGCCCGGGCGAAATTGCATGCGCGCCCTGCGACGCTGGCCCCGGTGACGCTGAAAGCCGGTCCGCTGCTCAGTAGTGAGAAGCTGATTGCGATTGGTTCTTCTACCGGCGGCACGGAGGCGATTCGCCATGTGCTGCAACCGCTGCCCGCGACCAGCCCGGCGCTGCTGATCACTCAGCATATGCCGCCAGGTTTTACCCGCTCGTTTGCCGAGCGCCTGAACAAGCTGTGCCAGATTACCGTGAAAGAAGCGGAAGATGGCGAACGTATTTTGCCCGGCCATGCCTATATCGCGCCGGGTGCCATGCACATGGAGTTGGGCCGTAGCGGCGCTAACTACGTGGTGAAACTGAATGATGGACCGCCAGTGAACCGCCATAAGCCGTCGGTTGACGTGCTGTTCCGTTCCGTGGCGACACACGCAGGACGAAATGCCGTGGGTGTCATCCTCACCGGGATGGGTAACGATGGTGCCGCCGGGATGCTGGAAATGCATCGTGCCGGTGCCTGGACCATCGCGCAGGATGAAGCCAGCTGCGTCGTCTTTGGTATGCCGCGCGAAGCGATTGCGATGGGCGGCGCCAGTGAAGTAGTCGATTTAGGACACATCAGTCAGCACATGCTGGCAAAAATTAGCGCCGGACAGGCATTGCGAATTTAACGAGCCCGTCCTGCCGGACGAGACAACACAGGAGTAGATATGGCTGATAAAAACATGCGCTTTTTGGTGGTGGATGACTTCAATACGATGCGTCGTATCGTCCGCAACCTGCTGAAAGAGCTGGGATTCAACAACGTTGAAGAAGCAGAGGACGGTGTTGATGCACTGACCAAACTGCGTGCGGGTGGGTTTGATTTCGTGGTATCCGACTGGAACATGCCCAACATGGACGGTCTGGAACTGCTGCAGACCATTCGTGCGGATGCGGCATTGAGCAAACTGCCCGTGCTGATGGTCACCGCCGAAGCGAAAAAAGAGAACATCATTGCAGCCGCCCAGGCCGGTGCCAGCGGTTACGTAGTGAAGCCGTTCACCGCAGCCACGCTGGAAGAAAAGCTGGGTAAAATTTTCGAAAAACTGGGTATGTAAGGAGATGTGATGAGCGACCTTCCGAAACCAACCGAAGAAGCCTCGGCACACGACATTATTACCCGTATCGGCTCGCTGACGCGCATGTTGCGCGACAGCCTGCGCGAATTGGGGTTAGACCAGGCGATTGCCGAAGCGGCGGAAGCGATTCCGGACGCACGTGACCGTCTGGATTACGTGGTGCAGATGACGGCGCAAGCGGCAGAACGCGCACTAAACTGCGTTGAAGCCGCGCAGCCACACCAGGACAAAATGGAAGCCAGCGCCAACCAGCTGAAAGGCCGTTGGGATGCGTGGTTTGAAAACCCGATTGAGCTGGCGGATGCACGCGAGTTGGTTTCGGATACGCGCGAATTTCTCAGTGATGTGCCGTCGCATACCTCGTACACCAACAAGCAGCTGCTCGAGATCATGATGGCGCAGGATTTCCAGGACCTGACTGGTCAGGTGATCAAGCGCATGATGGATGTGATCCAGGAGATCGAGCGTCAGTTGCTGATGGTGCTGCTGGAGAATATGCCTGAAGCCAACGCTGCCGCGCGCAAAGACGCCAGCAGCCTGTTGAATGGCCCGCAGATCCATGCCAATGCACCAGGCGTGGTCGCGAACCAGGATCAGGTCGATGATTTGCTGGATAGCTTAGGTTTCTAATCAGCATTGCGGGGGCGGCGAGTTGGCCGCCCCTGAATGAATGCTCAAAATACCGCGCGTTTTTTTGCCTCTTCAATACCTGCCACCAACACCTGTACACCTAACGCTTCAAACGCCGCAATCTGCGCCGACGTAATCCCGCGATCGGTAATCAAATAATGGATTTTGCTCCAGTCACAGGGCAGGGCAAACATCGACACCTTATCGATTTTGCTGGAGTCTGCCACCACAAACACCGTACTGGCGGAGTTGATCATCGCCATCTTCACTTTGATATCCGTCTCGCTGGGGAAGCTCAACCCGAGGCGCGGCGAAATACAGGCGGTGGCGAGAAACAGCTTTTCGGCCAGCACGTTTTCAAAGAAAGAAGCCGCTTTTTCACCGGACGTCGAGAGTGTCGGAAATTTGAAGGTACCGCCCGTCAGCAGGATATTAATCCCCGGTTCGCCCCCCAGCTTCAGCGCAATATTCACCGCCGTGGTGATCACCGATAAACGACGGATATGCCCAATCGCCTCGGCAATGGCGGTGGTGGTGGTGCCGGAATCGAAAATCACCGTATCCCCATTTTCCACATACTGCGCGGCCAGTCGGCCAATGGCTTCTTTCTCATCAAGGTGAGTTTGACGCTCAAGCAGCAGTGCGCCGGTGTTCTGCTTACCGGTCATCAGCGTGGCGCCACCGTGATAACGCTGCACATGCCCGGCTTTTTGCAGCATACGCAAATCGGTGCGGATGGTTGCCTCGGTCAGGCCAAAGGTATCGGTAAGCGCTTTAACCGTGACTGTGCCGTCCTCGCGGATCATCTCCAGGATCTTCTCACGACGCTGCTGCATGTCAGCCAGCTGCTCAGTTTTGCTTTTCAATCGAAATGCTCCCTCTTTCCAATCACGGTCTGGTTTTGGCCATAAGAAAACCCGTGATGATTTTACTCTGCGTGCCAGGGATTTGCGAGGCGGCTCGCACAAAGATGCATTTTCGAATGAAAATAAGATAAAGCCATGCAATTGATTTCACATACACCTGACAGCCGTTATTTCTATATCAAAAAACGCGTTATTTGGTTATTTACTTAAAATACAGAGGGATAAAAATAGTTTAAATCATTTGTATGAAATTTGATCTCACCCACAAACCATTGCGAAACGATAGCTTATATTTTTGTTCGAAAATCAAAGTTACTGCGAACCTATCCGGCCAGAGATAACCAGAGCCGTTGAACATGCACACAGGAGAGAAAGGATGAGTGGGGAATACGATGTCAACCTGCGCTACGGCGTGAATACCGATCTGGACCTCACCGGCAAGGTGGCGGTGGTAACCGGTGGCCTCGGTGGTATTGCCATGGCCAGTAACGCAGTGCTGTTAGAAAAAGGTGCGCGACTGGCCCTGCTTTACCCTCCATTCGAAAGCGACCGCGTCGCAGCTGTGCAGGAACAATTCTCCGCTGACCGCGTGCTGCTGGTGTGCTGTGACGTGACCGATGCTGATTCGGTGGAGGCGGCGTTCGATCACGTCGAACAGCATTACGGGCACATCGATATCCTGGTGAACTGCGCGGGTTATGTGATGTTACAGCCGGTACTGGAAACCGACTTTGCCGAGTGGCAAAAGCAGATCGCCGTTAATCTCACGGGTCCTTTTCTCTGCTCACAAGCGGCGGGCAAACGCATGGTGCGCGCCGGTAAGGGCGGCAAGATCATCAATATCGCGTCACAGGCCGCTTCCATCGCCATTGATAACCACGTGGCCTATACCTCTGCCAAAGCGGGTCTGCTCGGTATGACCAAAGTCATGGCCAAAGAGTTCGCACCACACCGTATCAACGTGAATACCTTGTCACCCACCGTGGTGCTGACGCCGATGGGCGAAAAGGCCTGGCGCGGTGAGAAAGGCGAACAGATGAAAAAACTGATCCCGCTAGGGCGTTTTGCTTACACCGATGAAATTGCCGCTGCCGTGCTGTTCTTCGCCAGCAACGGCAGCGACATGATCACCGGCGCAGATTTAATGATCGATGGCGGCTTCACCATCTGGTAATGCCGCGCCAGCACCAGTACGGCCTCAACCCTGCAATAACAACAAAACAATGAGAGAGCACGAACATGAAAAAACGTACCCTGTTATTCACCGCCATTGCCAGTTGCCTGATCGCCCAATCCAGTTTCGCTGCCGACAAAGGCACCATCATGATTCTGGTGAACTCACTGGATAACCCCTATTACGCTTCCGAAGCCAAAGGCGCCAACCTGAAAGCGCAAGAGCTGGGCTATAAAACCAGCGTGCTGTCGCACGGTGAAGACGTTAAGAAGCAGAGCGAACTGATCGATGCCGCCATCGGTAAAAAAGTGCAGGGCATTGTGCTGGATAACGCCGACTCCACCGCCAGCGTCGCGGCAATCAAAAAAGCCAAAGATGCGGGTATTCCCGTGGTGCTGATCAACCGTGAGATTCCGGTAGACGATGTGGCGCTGGCGCAGATCACCCACAACAACTTCCAGGCGGGTTCTGATGTGGCCAACGTGTTTGTGGAGAAAATGGGTGAAAAGGGCAGCTATGCCGAATTGACCTGTAACCTCGCTGACAACAACTGCGTCACCCGCTCGAAATCCTTCCACCAGGTGCTGGATCAGTATCCGGATATGAAATCTGTCGCGCGTCAGGATGCGAAAGGCACCTTGATCGATGGCAAACGCATCATGGACAGCATCCTGCAGGCTCATCCTGATGTGAAAGGCGTGATCTGCGGTAACGGCCCAGTGGCGCTGGGTGCAATTGCGGCACTTAAAGCCGCAGGCCGCACCGATGTCACCGTGGTGGGTATCGACGGCAGCAACGACGAGCGTGATGCGGTAGAAAAAGGCGATCTGAAAGCCACGGTGATGTTGCAGGCACAGGCTATTGCTGCGCAGGGCGTGACCGACCTCGACAACTTCATCCAGAAAGGGGTGAAACCAGAGAAGCAGCGCGTGATGTTCCGCGGCATTCTGATCACCCCGGACAATGCTAAAGGTGTGCAGGACTTTAACTACAAGTCGTAATCAATAATCGGTGCGCCTGCACAGCAGGCGCCCAGGAGAATGTGATGCACAAACGACTCTGGTTACTGCTTCCTATCGTGATCCTTAGCGGTTGCCGCATTGTGTCGCAGCAGGAGCTGGCCGACCTGAAAAATCCCCCCAATCCTAAAATGGCCAATATTGCTCAGACCTGGCAGCAGAAACTGGTGCCGCAGATTCAGCACGATGCGAAGCCGGTGGCTGAACTGCTGAATGCATTGAAGTCCGCCAAAGATTTTGACAGCGCCTGTCAAACCTACGGCTACCGCGCACAGGAAGAGAACCCCTGTGTCTTCAGCGTCAAGGTTAGTGGTGAAGTTACGGCGGTGAATACCACTTCACGTAATGGCCGAATGACGGTGAAAGATGTATCAGGCGATAACGTGACGGTGCAGGTCGGTCCGATTTTCCCTGGCACGGTGCTGCGTGATGCCTATAAAGGGGCCAGCTATCAGGACTTCAACGATCAGGTGCTGTTTGGCGACTACAGCCGCGCCATTAATCAGCAGGCAGCCAACATGATGAGCGCCTTCAAGCCCAAAGTCGGCGATAAAGTGCAAATTTCCGGCGTGTTTAGCAGCTTCGATACGCCTGAACAGGTGCCGAATGTCACACCTGCTGCCATCGTGCGGCAGTAAGGAGCGGGTATGCAAAATCCTCAAAGTGACGTGATCATCGAAACTCGTAATGTGTCACGCATTTACCCCGGCGTGACCGCACTCGATCAGGTGAATTACCGCGTCTATCGCAACAAAGTGAACGTGCTGATTGGCGAAAACGGTGCCGGTAAATCCACCATGATGAAAATGCTGGCAGGCGTGGAAACCCCTTCATCGGGTGAAATTCTGCTGGACGGCAAAGTGGTGTCGCTCAGTTCCACCCATCAGGCGGAAAAGCACGGTATCAGCATCATTTTTCAGGAACTCAACCTGTTCCCCAACATGAATGTGATGGACAACATCTTTATCGCCAACGAGTTTTTCCAGCGCGGCGTGATCAATGAAAAATATCAGTATGCGCTGGCGAAATCATTGCTGGAGCGACTGGAGCTGGATGTTGACCCTTATGCGCAGCTGGGGGAATTGGGCATCGGCCATCAGCAGCTGGTTGAGATCGCCCGGGCGTTGTCCAAAGATACGCGTGTGCTGATCATGGATGAACCCACCAGTGCGCTGAGCCAGTCTGAAGTGAAAGTGCTGTTCAACGTCATTGACCAGCTGAAGCGGCGTGGCGTGACCATCATCTATATCTCGCATCGGCTGGAAGAGCTGATGGAAATTGGCGATCACATCACCATTTTTCGTGACGGTCGCTTTATCAGCGAGCGAGAAGTGCGTGACGCTTCGGTTCCCTGGATCATCGAACAGATGGTCGGCGACAAGAAAAAACACTTCGACTATCAGCCCGCGGCTCAGGGCGAAACCGTTTTGCACGTCAACGGTCTGACGGCACTGCATCAGAATGGTGGCTATAAGCTCAATGATGTGTCGTTTTCACTGCGCAAGGGTGAAGTGATCGGCATTTACGGTTTACTGGGCGCGGGACGCACGGAGTTGTTTAAAGGGCTGATTGGCATGATGCACTGCCAGTCTGGCAGCGTCAGCCTGAATGGCGAAGTGCTGGATAAACGCAATTTCCAGCAGCGGTTAAAGAAAGGCATTGCGCTGGTACCGGAAGATAGACAAACAGAAGGCGTGGTGCAGTTGATGTCCATCACTGCCAACATGACGTTAAGCGATCTCAGCTTGCGCGGTTTTCGCCGTGCGCTGCGCTTACTCAATCCCCACAAAGAGCAGCGTCGCGTCGATGAAATGATTGGTCATCTCGCCATCAAAGTGAGCGATCCGGAACTGCCGATTACCTCACTCAGCGGCGGCAACCAGCAGAAAGTGGTGCTGGGAAAAGCGCTGATGACGGGCCCTCAAGTGGTGTTGCTGGATGAACCCACGCGCGGGATCGATGTGGGGGCCAAAACGGACGTGTACCACCTGATTGGCAATCTCGCACAGCAAGGTCTGGCGGTGATGTTCTCCTCTTCTGAACTGGACGAGGTGATGGCACTGGCCGATCGCATTCTGGTGATGGCCGATGGCCGTATTACCGCCGACTTACAGCGCAGCGCGGCAACGCGAGAAGCGCTGATTAGCGCCTCAACACCGCATGATTGAGCCCGCAGGAGATCAATAAATGAACCAGAAATACCTGCTTTATATGTACTTGCTGAAAGCGCGAACCTTTATCGCGTTACTGATCGTGGTCGGCTTTTTCAGCTTTATGGTGCCTAATTTCCTGACCACCTCAAACTTACTGATCATGACGCAGCATGTGGCCATCACCGGGCTGCTGGCCATTGGCATGACGCTGGTGATCCTGACCGGTGGCATCGATCTGTCGGTCGGTGCGGTGGCGGGCATCTGCGGCATGGTGGCGGGGGCTTTGCTCACCAATGGTGTGCCGCTATGGGGCGGCAACACGCTGTTCTTTAACGTGCCGGAAGTGATTCTGGTGGTGGCGCTGTTTGGCATTGTGCTGGGGTTGATCAACGGCACCGTCGTGACGCGTCTGGGCGTGGCACCCTTTATCTGCACCCTCGGCATGATGTATGTGGCTCGCGGGGCCGCGCTGCTGTTCAACGATGGCAGCACCTACGCCAATCTGGTGGGGATGCCAGCATTGGGTAATACCGGTTTCGCGTTTTTGGGATCGGGCAGTGTGCTTGGTGTCTACATCCCTATCTGGTTGATGATCGGCTTCCTGCTGCTCGGCCTCTATCTGACACGTAAAACCCCGCTGGGGCGTTACATCTATGCCACTGGCGGCAATGAATCTGCGGCACGCCTGGCCGGTGTACCGATCATCAAGGTCAAAGTGTTTGTTTATGCCTTCTCCGGTTTATGCGCTGCGCTGGTGGGATTGATCGTGGCATCTCAGCTGCAAACTGCGCACCCGATGACCGGCAACATGTTCGAAATGGACGCCATCGGCGCGACGGTGTTAGGCGGAACTGCGTTAGCAGGAGGGCGCGGGCGCGTATCAGGTTCGATCATCGGTGCCTTTGTTATCGTGTTCCTCGCCGATGGCATGGTGATGATGGGCGTCAGCGATTTCTGGCAAATGGTGATTAAAGGACTGGTGATTGTCACCGCCGTGGTGATCGACCAGTTCCAGCAAAAATTACAAAGTAAGGTGGTGCTGCTGCGCAGACATGAAAAAAAGCAGCAATCGGCCGCCCTGCCTGAAGCAACGCATGGATAACAGGAGGCAATATGACACGCGATTTTAGTGGAAAAACGGTGGTGATTACCGGCGCATGCCGCGGGATTGGCGCGGGCATTGCCGCACGATTTGCACGCGATGGTGCAAGACTGGTGATGGTGTCCAACGCGGATCGGGTATTCACCACGGCGCGGGCGCTGGAAGAGCAGTTTGGCGGTGAGATTCTGGCGCTGCAGGTGGATGTGACCAATGAAGCCGAAGTGCAGCAGCTTTATCAGCAGGCCGCTGAGCGCTTTGGCACCATTGATGTTTCGATTCAGAACGCTGGCGTGATCACCATCGATCGCTTTGATGCGATGCCGAAAAGCGATTTCGAAAAAATTCTGGCAGTGAACACCACCGGCGTCTGGCTGTGTTGTCGTGAGGCGGCAAAGTACATGGTGAAGCAGGGCAGCGGGAGCCTGATCAACACCTCATCAGGACAGGGGCGGCAGGGCTTTATCTACACGCCACATTATGCGGCCAGCAAAATGGGTGTCATCGGTATTACTCAGAGTCTGGCGCTGGAACTGGCGCCATGGCACATCACCGTCAATGCTTTTTGTCCGGGCATCATCGAAAGTGAGATGTGGGATTACAACGATCGCGTATGGGGAGAAATCCTCAGCAGCGATAAAAAGCAGTATGGCAAAGGCGAGTTGATGGCGGAATGGGTGGAAAATATTCCGTTGAAACGCGCCGGACAGCCGCAAGATGTCGCCGGGCTGGTGGCGTTTCTCGCGTCGGATGATGCGCGCTACATTACCGGTCAAACCATCAACGTGGATGGCGGGCTGATTTTCTCCTAATCGCAGCAGCTGTAAGCGCCTGGCGGGGCTTGACGCAGGGCGCTCTGTGGGGGAGGGGGGAATGCTCGTGAGTTAAAGCCCTATTTGCAAAAGCTGTCGCTGTTAAAAGTGGCAGCTTTTTTCGTGTGGGTTAGCATATTGGAGTGCGGGCCCGAGCACCTCTGCTGCTGCCGGGCTGTCCTCGCGCCGCTGACGCGGTGCCTTCGGCTTCCACGTCGTGCCGGCGGATCGTTCGGGTAAGGCCATCCAGGCCAACCCGAACTGCCAGTCGCCTCCCTGCGCCTGGCTCCTGACCCAACGTAAAAGCCTCAGCGCTGCGGATAGCCCTTGCAGCAGTAGAGATGCTCAGGCCACCACTACCGTGCCCTTTTTCACAATAATCACTGAAGCTTCAGAGCAGGCCAGCCCCTATACGGCGGCAGACTGCGTTATCACCTGTCGCTGAACTGACGAACATTACGCGATGCGGAGCGATTTGGTGATCAAGAGAAAATGGTGCATTTGCTAATCAGGCAATGTCCTAATTCAGCCCAGCCTTTTCTGCAAAGTCGGCAGAATGTGTTAGGGTATTCCAGTACAGTTTTGTGAGCCACCTCAAATTCTAAACTGGATAAAAGCCTGTTTTTGCTATGACATCTGTTTTTTCCGCTTTCAAATCACTGCGCATGCTGCCTGCCGCAACGGGGCTGCTTTTCACTGCACCGGCTTTGGCGTTGGTCACTGACACGCACGTTGCTGATGCGCCCTTTAGCGATCCCGAACGCTTCCAGAAAATGGCCAGCGATCTACCCGCACTTGGCTATGAAGACGAGAATGCGGCCTTCAGCAAGAATCTGGCCACCATCGCCAAGAGCATTGGTGAAGCCAGTCAGGACAGCACCAGCGACAACACTTTTGGTCATCAGGCGGGCATCTGGGCGTTTAACCATTTCCGCGATGAAGTGGCGAACCGCGTGGTGGATGAAGGCCAATCCCTGTTGTCGCCTTATGGTAAAGCGCAAATCGATTTTAACGTCGATATGGACGGTAACTTCACCGGCAGTGGCGCTTCGCTACTCACGCCGTGGGCCGATCGCTACCAATACCTGACCTTTAGTGAAGTGGGCTTTCATCAAACGGATGATGGGCTGGTGGGCAATATCGGCTTGGGACAACGCTGGACGGCGGGTAAATGGCTGCTGGGTTACAACGGTTTTGTCGACCGCATGTTTAATAGCGGATTGCAGCGCGCTTCAGTGGGCACCGAAGCGTGGGGCGATTACCTGCGCTTCTCGGCTAACTACTACACGCCACTGTCGGGTTGGCAAAATCGCGATCCTTTCCAGCAGCAGCGTTTAGCACGCGGCTACGATTTCACCACCCAGGGCTATCTGCCTTTCTATCGCCAGCTTGGGATGTCAGTGAGTTGGGAGCAGTATCTGGGCAATGATGTGGATCTGTTTAGTAGCGGCAACACCTATCACAATCCTTCGGCGCTGACCTTTGGTGTCTCCTACACGCCTGTGCCGTTGGTCACACTCTCTGCCAGCCACAAAACCAGTAATGAAGGTGAGAGTCAGGACCAACTGGGTTTGCATCTTAACTATCGCTTCGGCGTGCCGCTGAGCCAGCAGTTGAGTGCCGATAACGTGGCAGAAGCGCGTTCGCTGCGTGGCAGTCGTTACGACATGGTCACCCGCAACACTACGCCGGTGGTGGAATATCGTCAGCGCAAAACTTTATCCGTGTTCCTCGCTACGCCGCCATGGCAATTAAACGGCGGTGAAAGTCTGCCGCTGAAATTGCAAATCCGTAATGCCAATCCGATCACTAAAGTGGTCTGGCAGGGCGACACTCAGGCACTGAGCTTAACGCCGGGTGCGAATCCTAACGATCCGCAAGGATGGAGCATTATTATGCCCACGTGGAACAGCGCATCTGACGCCACCAACAGCTATCGCCTGTCTGTGACGCTGGAAGACAGCAAGGGCAGCCGGGTGACCTCCAACTGGATTACGCTGCAATTACAGGAACCGTTTAGCATCAATTCCGGAGAGGATAATCGTTTCGATTTGCTGGCGCCTTAAAACGGTCATCGACGAAATTCATGCCACTTCACTGCATGAACCCGGTAACATAGCGGCTTATTGTCAGGAATGGGTTCTTATTGCATGCCTTCAATTCCGGTTCCGCTGGTTACGCTACTGGTGCTGCTGATTTTAATCGTGACCTTAGCGGCGAACGATAAGCAACGCCACCAAACCACGCTGTTATTTCTGGTCGTCTGCTCACTGTTACTGGCGGTGGGAGCATTACGTTGGATCTTGCCGTCAACGCCACTCATGGCTTTGCGCGTGTTATTGGCAACGCTGCTTCCAGCGCTGGCCTGGTACTGTTTCAGCCCGCATACGACTCAGAACTATTCACGCTGGAAAATCGTCCCGCCCGCGCTGGCCATCATCATTATGCAGTGCTGGCCACCAACCATTGATAGCGTGCTATTTGTGCTCTACATCGGATACGGGGCAGCGTTGATTTTTCTGGGCTTAGGCGGTGGGGATCGATTAAGCGATGCGCGCATCAGCGAAGTCGGGCTGGCGGCAAAAATGGCTCTTACCGCCGGTGTATTTCTTTGCTTCTCTGGTATGACAGATTTGCTGGTGGCGCTCGAATTCACTTTGCATCAGGGCAAGCTTGTGCCGCAAATCATCGCGATAATGCAAAGTTTAATGCTGCCTTTACTTAGCCTGGCGATTGTATTTGCAGCACGTACTCGCCCCCGGGAAGTGAGTATTGAGACAGTACTGCCCGATTCTTCTCCGTTGCAGACGCCTGAGCAGGCAGCTTTGTGCCTGCAACTGGAAAATCGACTGCGGCAGGATGACCTGTTCCTTAATACACAACTCACGTTGAATCTATTGGCGCGCAAAGCCGGTATTCCCTCGCGTCACATCTCGCGTGCGATCAATGCGACTTACCACTGTAATGTTTCTCAATGGATAAATGGTTTTCGCATCGCTCATGCGCAGCAGTTGCTCCGAAGCAGTTCACTGCCGGTTACGGAGGTGATGCTGGCTTCAGGATTCACCACCAAATCAAATTTCAATCGCGAGTTTCTCCGCATCAGCGGGCAGACGCCGAGTGCATTTCGTCAGCAGGCCGGTTCAATGCCGCGCTCAGAAAATGCGTGATACGGGCGATTAACTCCTGATGAATATCGGCACGGCTCCGGCTGCCTTGATCCTGGCAAATGATGCCATCGCCAGGGGAAGACTGTTCAATCAACTCAGCAGCATGGGGTTTACAGCGCTGCATAAAACTAAAGTGGGTTGCGCCGCTGATACGTGAAAACGGTGTCTGTTGAGGCGGAAGATACTGCGCCAGATAGCCGGATTCCAGTGAGGCGGGAAGTTCAACACTGTCTTGTTCTGCGGATAATACCAGCACTGGCACAGAAATCCTTGCCAAACTATCTGGCGTGAATCCGCGCGCCAGACCCAGATCGAGCGATATAGCCGCTTTGATGTGGGGGCTACCTAATTGAGCATTTAATAAAGAAGCGGTATTCGTGTTGCTGATACCCAAAGTCTCAATCAATTGACAGTCTGATAGCGGCGCGTGGTTCTGGCAATCCTGAACAAATCTGTTTGACGAAAACCGGGCACCGATTAACTCCATTACTGTCCACCCTCCAAGTGAGTGGCCGATGGCGGCGATGCGCAATGGATCAACCTTTCCTGCCAGGTGTTCGTCTGCCAATAATCGGTCCAGTACCCGGCTGATATCATCTGGACGCAGCCAAAGTTTCCGGGCAGTAGCAGGATCGCGATTCTCAGTTGTTGTACCGGGATGATTGGGGGCAGCGACGATATATCCTTGCACAGTGAGTGCATGCGCCAACCAGTTGAGGTTACGCCAGCTACCGCCATAGCCGTGAGACAGCAGGACTAAAGGATGCTGTCCGGGACGAGGCGTTGCATTGCGTAAAACCGACTCACCATAGAACGCTGGGTTCTCACCCACATCTTCTAAGACGCCCGTGGCTGCAGTGGGATACCAAAAAGCAACATTGAGCGGACGATTGCCCTGGCTATCAAGTGTTATCTGACGAAAGCCCGTAGCTGCCTGTGCAAGCGATGCACACATCATCAGCATAAGTGCACAAATACAAAATCGAATCATTAGCGTGTTCTCCATGAGTGTAAAATCATGAAGAGTAATAACGGAAACAGTCAGTTATCGCGTCCTCAATCACGATTGAGTACCTGTATAACGACAATAAAAAAGGGCAGCTTACGCTGCCCTTTGCTCATACCCAGCCGACACTAGCCGGTATGCAATGAGGGATACTCACTTAGAACTGATACACCAGACCAACAGCAGTTACGTCGTCAGTGTTGATGTTCAACGCGTTATTATCTTTCAACAGGTTGATTTTATACTCTGCATAAGCAGACATGTTCTTGTTGAAGTAGTAAGTCACGCCAACGGCTACGTATTTGAACAGGTCAGTATCACCTACATTGTTCTCGACATCTTTCGCGCGAGAAGACACATAGCCCAGTGAAGGACGCAGGCCATTCAGGAACTGATACTGTGCAACGGCTTCAAAGTTAACCGCTTTGTTAGCGAAACCGTTATTACCGATCGGCGTCGCGTTCTGCGTTTCGCCATAGATGGTCGCCAGGTAAATCTGGTTGGCATCGTATTTCAGACCGGCTGCCCAGCTCTGCGCTTTATCGCCACGGCCGTAGGTTGCGGTGTTCTGTGCAGTGACACGATCGAGGTTCGCATAAGCACCAACAATGCTCAGGCCAAAATCGAAATCATAGGAGGTTGACAACGCAAAGCCGTCACCATTCGAACGACGTACCGCCAGGTTGCTGGCAGTTGCGCTGTCAGAGCGCTCGTTTTTGCCTTCATACTGCGCGGCAAAGTTCCAGCCTTTCACCAGACCGAAGAAATCTTTGTTACGCCAGGTCAGCACACCGGTAGAACGGCCTGACAAGAACGCATCGGTGTAACCTGAATCACCACCAAAGTACGGCAGCATATCGGTGTAGCCCAGTACGTCGTACACCAGACCGTAGTTACGGCCGTAGTCGATTGAACCGAACTGAGCAATTTTCAGACCCGCAAAGCCCAGACGGGTTTTGTTGCCTGAGTTAGCATCGCTGCCTTCAGAGTTGCTCAGGCTGTACTGGTATTGCCACTGACCATAGCCGGTCAGCTGGTCATTAATTTTGGTTTCGCCTTTAAAGCCCAGGCGGGTATAGGAAGAGACTTCACCGTTTGCGCTGTCGTTGTCAGAGAACAGATGCGAAACGTTGATTTTGCCGGTCAGGTCCAGTTTGTTGCCATCTTTGTTATAGATTTCGGCGGCCTGAGCCGAAGAAAGTCCCAGCAGTAAAGGCATCACTGCTGCCAGTAAGGAGCGCTTCATCATTTATAATTTACCCTGTGATATTTTTTAATTGTATCCCCGTCATCGGGGTGAAAAGAAAATGACACAAAAGGTTCAAGATCAACAGTGCAATATATGTAACTAAATATTTCCTATTGGCTTTTTGTGTGATTTTTAATCTTAACTTCCATTATATGGGATTTTACATTGGATAAACTTATCCCAATATCAATATGTATCGCATCAATATAAATAGATAACTCATTGTTTTATATTGGTATTAATAAAATTAAAGAAAAGTAAATCACCCTGTTTCTATGATGGTTAAATAGCACAAGCCTATGCATTATTGTTCAATAAAAAATATATAAAACCACCTAATCATTAGCATGGTAATTATCTGGTTAATCTCTTTGTGTCTTTTTATTTCTGCAATGATAATAACCTTAGTCACTAAACGTCGTTTAACTTACGTTTAATTAAGGCGTTGTTCAAAATGCAGCCAAATATGCAAAGAGATTGTTAAACAGGAGCGAGTGAGTGCCACCTCTACTTGCCGATTTGGATGCACATTTCCTGCACATCCGCGCACCATAAATGCACAAGTTGCCCTAAAACAGGGCGGACGCCGCGACTTTTTGGCGAAATATTAGCTGTGCGATCACAAAAGCGCTATTTCATTTTGTGAATGCATAAATCTGCTAAATAAATAGCTGCTCTCCTCTCTCCATCAGACTGATATTCACTTTTTATGCAGTTAATGTGAATAGTGACCTAATCTAACTCATTGATATTGCGTTGCTCAAACCCATTTATGCATTTTTTCCGCTAGCTGGCACGCTTACTGCACTCTACAGTAGTGCTGCGACACAACGGATTTTAACAATTTTAAAACAATAGCTTCACTTAGCTGGAGCAGGAGAAATGGCTATGTCACTGCAGGTTTCACGTCACGATTTTGATCAATGGATGATGCCGGTATATGCCCCCGCAGCTTTTGTACCGGTGCGTGCTGAAGGCTCAACGCTCTGGGATCAGCAAGGTAAGGATTACATCGACTTTGCAGGTGGCATCGCGGTTAATGCATTGGGACATGCGCATCCCGCTTTGCAACAGGCTCTGACAGAGCAGGCCGGTAAGCTATGGCACACCGGCAATGGCTATACCAACGAACCTATTTTACGCCTGGCTAAACAGCTCATTGACGCCACCTTTGCCGATCGCGTGTTCTTCTGTAACTCCGGGGCAGAGGCTAATGAGGCAGCACTGAAACTGGCGCGTAAAGTCGCGCACGATCGTTTTGGCGCCGAGAAAAATGGCATCGTGGCCTTCAATAATGCTTTCCACGGACGCACGCTATTTACTGTTTCAGCGGGTGGTCAACCGGCTTATTCACGTGATTTTGCGCCGTTACCCCCGGCGATTGAACATGCCAGCTTCAACGATTTGGCCTCTGCCGCAGCACTGATCAATGACCAAACCTGTGCCGTGATTGTTGAACCGATTCAGGGTGAGGGCGGTGTTGTACCGGCCGATCCGGCTTTCCTGCGCGGCCTGCGTGAACTGTGCGACAAACATCAGGCGACGTTGATATTCGATGAAGTGCAGAGCGGCGTGGGGCGTACCGGTTCACTGTATGCCTACATGCACTATGGCGTGACGCCTGACGTGCTGACCACCGCCAAAGCGCTGGGTGGTGGCTTCCCGATCGGCGCGATGCTGACACGTGAAGATCTGGCGCTGGTGATGGGCGTGGGCACCCATGGCACCACCTACGGCGGTAACCCGCTGGCAGGTGCCGTCGCCGGTAAAGTGATGGAGTTGATTAACCAACCCGACTTTATAGCGGGTGTCACAGAGCGCCATCAGTGGTTTGTCGCGGCATTACAAGAGATGAACCAGCGCCTGCCGATCTTAAAAGAAGTTCGCGGTCTTGGGCTGTTGATTGGAGCCGTGCTGAATGAAGATTTTGCCGGGAAAGCGAAGCAGTTCAACCTGGCGGCGGCGGAAGAGGGCGTCATGGTGCTGATTGCCGGTGCTAACGTGGTGCGTTTCGCGCCCGCGCTCAATATCAGTGAAGCGGAAGTGAAAGAGGGACTGGCGCGCTTTGAACGTGCCTGTGCTCGCGTGCTCAAAGGAGCTGCATCATGATGGTGATTCGCCCCGTCGAACGTGACGACCTTGCGCAGTTGCTGTCGCTGGCGGGCAAAACCGGGGGCGGCTTAACCTCGCTGCCCGCCGATAGCGATACACTGAAAGCGCGTATTGAGCGTTCTCTGCTCACCTGGCAGGGCGCGCTCTCGCGTGCTGAACAAGGCTATGTGTTTGTACTGGCCGATAGCGCAGACAATCGTGCTGTTGGGATCTGTGCCATTGAAGTGGCCGTGGGCCTGCAAGACCCGTGGTACAACTTCCGGGTGGGCACGCAGGTACACGCCTCGAAAGAGTTAAACGTCTACGCCAGCTTGCCAACGCTGTCGTTGAGTAACGATCACACCGGCAGCAGCGAGCTGTGCACGCTGTTCCTCGATCCCGATTATCGCGATGGAAAAAATGGCCATCTGCTGTCGAAATCCCGCTTCCTGTTTATGGCTAATTTCCGCGATCGTTTTATGAAGCACGTGGTGGCTGAGATGCGCGGTGTCAGTGATGACACAGGTCATTCCCCGTTCTGGGACAGTGTCGGCAGCCGTTTCTTCTCCATGGAGTTTCGTGAAGCCGATTTCCTCAGCGGCACCGGGCAGAAAGCCTTTATTGCTGAGCTGATGCCAAAACATCCGCTGTATATCCATTATCTCAGTGAAGCGGCGCAGAAAGTGATTGGCGAAGTGCATCCGAAAACGGCACCCGCGCGCGCCGTGCTGGAAGCGGAAGGGTTTCGTTATCTCAATTACGTCGACATCTTTGACGGCGGCCCAACGCTGGAGTGCGAGATTGATCGCATTCGCGCCATCCGTAAAAGTCACCTGCTTCAGGCCGAAGCCGGGGAAGCCGATGACAGCTGGCCGCTGTGCCTGGTCGCCAACGGTGATTACCAGCATTTCCGCGTGGCGCTGCTGCCCGTCGATATGGCGAGCGGAAAAGTCCGTATCAATGAGCATCAGCGCACGGCGTTGCGCTGCGATTATGGCGATGCATTGCGTGTGGTCACGCTGTGCCGCGAGGAGAAAAAAGCATGACGCACTTCATTAATGGTCAATGGCTGACGGGCGGCGCTGAAGCGTTAACCAAACAAAACCCGGTGAACGGTGAAACGTTATGGCAGGGACGGGCAGCGACCGGTGCACAGGTGGCGGCAGCTTGCAAGGCGGCGCGCGCGGCCTTTCCCGCCTGGGCACGCAAGCCTTTCGCGGAACGTCAGGCGGTAGTGGAAGCCTTTGCCAAATTACTCGAGAACCACAAAACCGCACTGGCAGAAACTATCGCCAAAGAAACCGGTAAACCGCGCTGGGAAACCCTGACCGAAGTGCAGGCGATGATCAATAAAATCGCCATCTCGGTAAAAGCCTACCACACGCGTACCGGAGAACAGGCCGAGGGTGAAAGTTCGTTGCGCCATCGCCCGCATGGCGTACTCGCGGTGTTTGGTCCCTACAATTTTCCTGGCCATCTGCCGAACGGACATATCGTTCCCGCGCTGCTGGCGGGCAACTGTGTCGTGTTCAAACCGAGTGAGCTTACGCCGATGACGGCGGAAAAAACCGTAGAGCTGTGGGAGCAAGCGGGGCTGCCAGCGGGTGTGATCGCGCTATTGCAGGGCGCGCGCGAAACCGGCCAGGCACTGGCGCATGAGCCACAAATCGATGGCTTGCTGTTTACCGGCAGTGCCGCAACAGGCTATCACCTGCATCGCCAGTTTGCCGGTCAGCCTGAGAAAATGCTGGCGCTGGAGATGGGCGGTAACAATGCGCTGATCGTCGAGGACCCCTCAGACCTTGATGGCGCAGTGCACATCGCGATTCAGTCTGCCTTTATTACAGCCGGGCAGCGCTGCACCTGTGCGCGTCGTCTGCTGGTGAAACGCGGAGCAGCAGGCGATGCCTTCCTGCAGCGTTTGGTGGAAGTGACCGCTCGTCTGCAGCCTGCCGCCTGGAATGCCGAACCGCAGCCCTTTATGGGTAGCGTGATTTCACCTGCCGCCGCCGGACATATTTACGCCGCCTGGCAGCAGCGTATCGATCTGGGCGGCAAGGTGTTGCTGGCGATGCACTGGCCGGATCGCGACAGCGCCATTATCACTCCCGGTATCATTGAGATGACGGACGTGGCGAAACTGCCCGACGAAGAGGTGTTTGGTCCGCTGCTGCAGGTCATCCGCTACGATGAGTACGATCAGGCGATTCGCCTCGCCAACCAGACGCGCTATGGCCTCTCCTGCGGTTTGATTTCTCCGCAGCGTGCGCAGTTTGACCAACTGCTACTGGAAGCGCGTGCCGGGATTGTTAACTGGAACAAACCGTTAACCGGTGCCGCCAGCTCAGCGCCGTTTGGCGGTGTAGGTGCGTCCGGTAATCATCGCGCCAGTGCATGGTATGCCGCAGATTACTGCGCGTGGCCGATGGCTTCTTTGGAGAGCCCGAGCCTGGCCTTACCGGGCAGCTTATCGCCGGGACTGGATTTCTCCGCGGAAGGAGCTGAATAATGAAAGCGTTTGAAGCCAATTTTGACGGTCTGGTCGGCCTGACGCACCATTACGCCGGGCTCTCATTTGGTAATGAAGCCTCAACGCGTAATCAGCTGCAGCCTTCTAACCCACGTCTGGCGGCGAAACAGGGCCTGTTGAAAATGAAAGCGCTGGCGGACATGGGCTATGTGCAAGGGGTGATTCCGCCGCATGAGCGGCCGAATATCCCGCTGCTGCGCCAGTTGGGTTTTGCTGGCACTGACGAACAGGTGCTGGAGAAAGCCGCCCGGCAGGCACCGCAATTGTTGTCTGCGGCCAGTTCTGCCTCGGCAATGTGGGTGGCGAATGCTGCCACCGTTTCGCCTTCAGCCGACAGTGCCGATGGTCGCGTGCACTTTACCGTGGCTAACCTTAACAATAAATTCCACCGCGCCATCGAAGCGCCGGAAACGGCCGACTTGCTGCGCGCCATTTTCCGCGATCCGCAACATTTCAGCGTGCATGATGCTTTGCCGCAGGTGGCGCTGTTTGGCGATGAAGGTGCCGCCAACCATAACCGCTTTGGTACGGAGTACGGCGATGCGGGTGTTCAGCTGTTTGTTTATGGTCGTGATGGACAACAGCAGGGCGCTGCACCAGCACGTTATCCGGCACGTCAGACGCGGGAAGCCAGTGCCGCGGTGGCGCGCCTGCATCAGCTCGACGACGATCGCACGCTGTTTGCTCAGCAAAACCCGCTGGTGATCGATCAGGGCGTATTCCACAACGATGTCATCGCCGTCAGCAACCAGCAGGTGCTGTTCTGCCATGAGGAGGCGTTTGTCGATCAGCCGGCGTTATTACAACAGCTGGCTGCGCGCGTGCCCGGCTTCCAGCCGATTGTGGTGCCGCGTGATAAAGTGTCAGTGGCCGACGCGGTGAATACCTATCTGTTTAACAGCCAGCTGTTGCAGCATCCTGAAGGTGGGATGCGACTGGTACTGCCCGAAGAGTCACGCCAGCATGCGGGCGTGTGGCGCTATTTGAGTGAGCTGGTGGAGAGCGGCGGACCGATTCGTGAGCTCACGGTGTTCGATCTGCGTGAGAGTATGTGCAATGGCGGTGGGCCAGCCTGTCTGCGTTTGCGGGTGGTGCTCAATGAAGCAGAGCGTCAGGCCCTCAATCCAGCGGTACTAATGAACGATCGCCTATTCACCACTCTGAACAGTTGGGTCGATCGCCACTACCGTGATCGCCTGACCCAAGCCGATTTGGCCGATCCACAGTTACTGCGTGAAGGACGCACCGCGCTGGATGAGCTGACGCAGCTGCTAGACTTAGGCAGTGTCTACGCATTTCAGCGTTAACCTCAGAGGGTAAGTGAAGCTTCTGAGTTGAAAAGGAGTGTACATGCAGGATTTTCTACAACAAACCCTGTCAGGTAAGCCGCCCCAGCAGCGGCAGGGCAGCAATGCCCATTTACAGTGGCAGTGGCACGATGAGGGCATTCTATCCCTGACACCCCATGCACCGACGCATCAGGCGCTGGTGCTGTCAGCGGGCGTGCACGGCAACGAAACGGCCCCGGTTGAGATTCTTAACATGTTGTTGACGCCACTGCTGCGCGGAGATCAGCCGTTAGCGGTGCGGTTGCTGGTGATATTGGGTAATCCCGATGCGCTACGCAGCGGCAAGCGTTATCAACAATATGATATTAACCGCTTGTTCGGTGGGCGCTGGCAGAAGGTGTCCGATTTGCCTGAAGCTCAGCGCACGTTGCGACTGGAACAGGCGCTTGAACAGTTCTGGCGCGAGTGTCGCGATCATGAAGTGCGCTGGCATCTCGATCTGCATACCGCGATTCGTGGCTCGTACCATGCGCGCTTTGGCGTGATGCCCTTGAATCCTCAACCGTGGCCGCACGACTTTCTGCACTGGCTGGCGGCGGCAGAGCTGGAAGCGCTGGTGTTTCATCGTTCCCCTGGCGGCACCTTTACCCACTACAGCTGTGAACATCATGATGCGGCCAGCTGTACGCTGGAGCTGGGTAAAGCCCTGCCGTTTGGAGAAAATGATCTCAGCCAGTTCTCGGCGGTGCAGCAGGCGCTGGCGGCATTGTTGTATGGCGAGCCACTGCCAGAAGTGCGGGAACAGCCGCGGCATTATCGTGTGGCGCAGCAGATTACCCGTCACGGTGACGCGTTTGTGTTGCACATGGGGCCAGAAACGCTGAACTTTACGGCATTCCCGCAGGGCACGTTGCTGGCAGAAGAGGGGGAGACGCGCTACTACGTACAACAGGCGCGTGAATATGTGCTGTTTCCCAATCCAAATGTTGCTGCGGGACTACGTGCTGGCCTGATGCTGGTGGAAGAGAACGAGCAGACGCAGGCACTGACGTTATAAATAAGGTGGGTGAAGAAAATTCACCCATTTTTCCCTTCCGCAAATCCGACAATACCGTTACACTCCTCCTTAATTCCTGCGCATTTCCCTTTGATTGTCATACTCTTTTGCAATTCCTCACGCATTTCTTCTCTTTCTCTCCATGATTGCCTGATTACTGTCTTTTATGCTTTCAGGGCTTTACTCAGACTCTGAGTAGTTGACGTTTGGCGTCGTATGCTTGTTTCCGAAGACGCGACACACCTTGTCGTCATGAAACTGAATAGTAAGGAAAAATATTATGCGTAAACTCACTTCCCTGTTCCTGGCTACTGCAATGGCTCTTGGTGCTGCCAACATCGTCCACGCTGCAGCGGACAATCTGACACCACCGCCAGCAGGTAGCGAAAAACCGATGCACAAGCCGCCAATGCGTCATCACGGTATGGAGATGATGTTCAAAGGCCTGAATCTGACGGATGCGCAGAAAGCGCAGATCAAAACCATCATGCGTGACAGCCATAAAGAGATGAAACGTCCATCTCTGGAAGAGCGTCGTGCTAACCACAGCATCATCGCTTCAGATACTTTCGATAAAGCGAAAGCCGAAGCGCAGGCTGAGAAAATGACCGCCAACGCGAAAGATCGTGCGGTGAGCATGATGGAAACGCAGAACAAGATTTACAACGTGCTGACACCTGAACAGAAAAAACAGTACAACGCCAACTTTGAGAAACGTCTGACAGAGAAAGGCCCGCATGACGGTAAAATGCCGCCACCGCCGGCTGATGGTGAATAAGCCGTTTAGCTTATCGGTTTGAGACCGCCGACGTTGTCCACTGCATCTGATGCTTTGGGCAGCGTCGGCGGTTTTGTTTTAGAGTTCGATCAGCGGGAAAACCCCGGACAACAGCGGGCGACACAAAATTTTATAGCCGTCATGATCAAAGCCCTGACGTGCGCGCTGTAGCTGGCGGGCTTCCGCTTCGGTGGTGACCGAACCGAGCCAGAACCAGTGATCGATGACGTGAATCTGTGTCATCTCTGCTCCCACTTCTACCATGCCAACCGGACCTTGCCACGGCCAGCACACCACACGCATCTGTTCCAGTGCCTGATGCAAACGTTGCTGATGGGCTTCAACGGATTCGGTACCGCAGCACGCCCCGGCGCAGCGTTTTAGCGCGGCGCGAAAACAGCCGCGTCCCGGTGATAAGCGCTCTAATCCCAGTAATCCATGGCACAGGCGTTGTTCATCGGCAATCGCCTTGAGTTTTTCCATGGCCGCAAAACGACTGCGAAACAAACCGTAGAGGTTGGGGGAGCAGGAGAAGTCGAGATCTTTGGCGTAAACCACCTGCGGAGCGCCATCGCCAAGCTGCAACGAACAGAGCTGACGATTTTTGCGCAGGCGCTTATTAAACAGCGGCTGCTGCGTTTTAATCATCTGCGCTTCCAGCAGTTGCGCGCCAAGATCGCCCGCGGTAGGGATCCAGGTCACACGCCGCGCCTGACGCAATATGTTGGCTTCATCCGGCGTGCGAAAATGCGACATCACCCGGCTGCGCAGGTTGACGCTTTTGCCGATATACAGTGGCAGGCTGTCGCTCTCACCGTGAAAGGTATACACGCCTGGCTGATTCGGTAATCCTTCCAGCCATTGTCGTAAATGTTCGGGATATTGATAAATCGCGGCCGCATCAAATTCGAGGCGGTGGCTGGCTACACGTCTGACCAAAACACACTCCGATTACTGGTTGTCTGTCCAGTATATCAGCGTGATGCTTTTCTCGCCAGTCCGCGGCAGAAGGAGGGCGTTTCCCGCAACAGCGGCGGGAAACGCAGAGCGGTTACTTTTTCCAGAAGTCGTCGAACACGGTGATCGGCGGACGACGTTTGTGTTCGGTTTTCAGATACCAGCCTTCAATGGTCTTGGCAGCGGCGGCATCAATGGTTTTGCCTTCCAGATAAGCGTCAATCTGCTGATAGGTCACGCCAAGCGCCACTTCATCCTGCAAGCCAGGACGATCGTCTTCCAGATCGGCCGTCGGGTGTTTCAGATACAAGTGTTCCGGGCAGCCCAGCGTTTTTAACAGCTGTTTACCCTGGCCTTTGTGCAGGCGGAAAATCGGGTTGATATCGCTGCCACCGTCACCGTATTTGGTAAAGAAGCCGGTCACGGCCTCGGCTGCATGATCGGTGCCTACCACCACGCCTTTGGTCATACCGGCGATGCTGTATTGCGCCTTCATACGCTCGCGGGCTTTTTCGTTGCCGCGTACGAAATCGGAGACTGCGATGCCCGCATCTTTCAACGCGCGCTCACTGGCGAGAATCGCTTCTTTGATATTGACCACTAACGTGCGATCCGGCTGGATAAACGCCAGCGCATCCTGACAATCCTGCTCATCGGCCTGCACGCCATACGGCAGACGTACCGCGATAAAGGTGTAGTCCTTATCGCCGGTCTCTTCTCGCAACTCGCGAATGGCGGTTTGAGACAGGATGCCAGTTAGCGTGGAGTCCTGTCCGCCGCTAATGCCGAGCACCAGCGTTTTCAGGAATGGATTGGCTTTCAGGTAGGATTTCAGAAAATCGACGCTGACGCGGACTTCCTGTTGCGGATCGATAACGGGTTTAACACCCAACGCTTCAATGATTTCCTGCTGCAGTGACATGAACCTCTCCTCAAGTCAGTAGCCTGACGGCACAATACGAATCATCTGCTAAAGCTAACGCCTCCGTTGGCAAACAACAAGCCGCATGGCTTGTTGTCGCACTTATTTGCAGGCTTTTCAGGCGCTTTTCGGTTTTTGTGCCAACAGTATGAACATCAAAATTGCCAGCATAAAGCAGCCAAAGATAGTGCCCGTCATGCTCGATACTGAGGTGCCGCCCAAACCGGTTACGGGCACGCTAATGGCACCTAACGTGAACATGGTGACACCAATCACCGCTGAGGCACTGCCTGCACGATGCCCCTGACTCTGCATCGCCAGAGACGAAGCCGTCGTCGCAATGACACCGTTACTGGCAATGGTGAAGAACAGTGCCAGCAGGATCACCGGCAGCGGTGCCCCGGTCAGACCCGCTAATAACAGACAGCTCGACGCCACGAATGCCAGCGTCAGCCCGCCTTTTAGCACGCGATATTCTCCCCACAGTGGGCACAAACGTGCACTGGTTTGAGATGCAATAATCAGGCCGAATCCATTGGCAGCAAAACAAAAGCTAAACGCCTGGGGTGACAGGCCGTAGATTTGCTGTAACACAAATGGGGAAGCGCCGATATAGGCAAACATGCCGGACATCATAAAACCCTGCGTCAGACAGAAGCCCATGAAGGGACGATGAGTGATCACCTGGCCGAGTGCTGCCCAGGCGGAAAAGATTGAGCCCTGGCTGCGACGTTCAGCGGGCAGCGTTTCGTGCAGTTTCCAGCGTGCGAGGAAGATCAGCAGTACAGCGATACAACCGAGTACCACAAAAATGCCGCGCCAGTTCAGCACCGTCATTAACACACCGCCGAGCACCGGTGCACCAATTGGCGCCAGGCCATTCACCAGCATCAGCAGGGCAAAGAAGCGAGTCAGTTCATGGCCGCTGTACATATCGCGTGCGATAGCGCGTGACAACACCGCGCCGCCTGCACCCGCCAGACCTTCAAACAGACGTGCTACCAACAGAGAGTGAATGTCTTTTGCCAGCGCGCAGCCAATCGACGCGATAAATAACAGCACCAGCGACAGCAACAACGGGCGGATACGGCCAAACTTGTCGCTCATCGGGCCAAACAGCAATTGTCCGGCGCCGAGGCCCAGTAATCCTGCGGTTAAACTTAACTGCGCGGTGGCGGTTTCGGTATGCAGATCGCGCGCCAGTTCAGGTAAGGCAGGCAAGTACAGGTCGATACAGAGCGGTCCAAGTGCCGCGAGCAGGCCCAGCGTAATGGCGTAAACCAGCCGATTAGAGTGTGCAGGTGTCATTGATCCTCTGTTTTATTGATGTCTTAAGATTTTTTTTGCCGGGAGATTATACGAAGCGTGAAGCGGCAACACAGCAACTTTACGTAAAACTAACGCTTCAGAATGGGCTTAAAGCGAAGCCATTAAGTTGATAAATCTGGATTTATGTTCCAGGCTTAGTGTGACATGGACAAAGTATGAGGAATATAAAGATGAATAAAGTGCTGGGATGTATCGCTGCCGCTATGACGCTGGTAGCCTTATCGGGTTGTACGACTTATGACAAAGCCGAAAGCTATGTGACTAAGCCGGTAGTTAAAGATGTGAAAAAAGGAATGACGCGCGATCAGGTACGCCAGATTGCGGGTGCGCCATCAACTGAAATTACCATGGTACATGCCCGTGGTACTTGCCAGACCTACGTGCTCGGCGAGCGTGATGGTAAAGCACAGACCTACTTTGTCAGTTACAACGATGTGGGCCGCGTGATGAACTACGGCTTCCAGAGCTGTAAAGACTACGATACCGATCCGCAAGCTGCACAGTAATTCTTGCCGAATACAAAAAGGCCCGTCGATGACGGGCCTTTTTTCGTTTTACACTTACAGTCCGTACGGGCGGGGCACTTCAACATAATTGCCGCCCATCTCACGCTGATAGTAATGACCTTCCTGCACGTAATAGCGTTTTCCGTTGAAATCCAGCACGCGCATTCCGCCCTCTGGCGGTGCTTCAGGCGCCTGAACGACGACATAGGTATCGCCCTGACGCTGGTAGTAGTTGCCATTCAGCATGTAATAGGTGAGACCGCCAATCAGTACCGCAGTAGCCGCTTCAGGTAAGAAGCGCAACGGACCCGGGCCGCCCCAACGTGGGCCACCTCCCCAATGTGGACCTCCACCCCAATGTGGACCTGGGCCGGGGCTCCAGCCGTAAGGGTGGGCAAAACTGATGGCTGGCGTTAATAAGGTTAACGCCAGCACCGAGGCGATAACGTTTTTCATCGGTGATTCTCCTGCTATGACTGATAGCAGAATTCGCCTTTTAATGACAAAACTCAAGTGAAAAGTGGCTGATTTTTCGTCTGTTTACCATGCTTAACGCTTTCCTGACGCTAGCGCCACGATCGGGGGGAATTGCGGAGTTACAGCCATAAAAAAACGGCAGGCGATGAGGCCTGCCGTTGTTCTGTTGCGTCGGAATTAGCGATGCGCCAGTTCAGCGTGCTCGTCGCTTTCCAGCACTTTTTTATCGGTCAAACCGAGCCAGCGACTGGTGAGTGAACCTGCTGTCATCGAACCATTGACGTTCAATGCGGTACGGCCCATATCGATCAGCGGCTCGATGGAAATCAGCAGGGCAACCAGTGTGACTGGCAAGCCCATCGCTGGCAGCACAATCAGCGCAGCGAAAGTGGCACCGCCGCCAACACCGGCAACACCGGCCGAGCTCAGCGTAACGATACCGACCAGTGTCGCAATCCACATCGGATCAAACGGGTTAATGCCGACCGTTGGTGCAACCATCACCGCCAGCATGGTCGGGTACAAACCGGCGCAACCGTTCTGACCAATGGTGGCACCAAAGGAAGCCGAGAAGCTGGCAATCGATTCCGGCACACCAAGACGGCGCGTCTGCGTTTCCACGTTCAGCGGAATGCTGGCCGCACTGGAACGGCTGGTGAAAGCGAAGGTGATCACCGGCCATACTTTGCGGAAGAAGCGCATCGGGTTGATGCCGTTCACGGACAGCAGCAGGGCGTGCACGCCAAACATGATCGCCAGACCGAGATAAGAGGCCACCACAAAACCGCCCAGCTTGATGATATCCTGCAGGTTAGAGCCCGCCACCACTTTGGTCATCAGCGCCAGCACACCGTACGGCGTCAGCTTCATGATCAAACGCACCAGTTTCATCACCCAGGACTGCAGCGTATCAATTGCCACCAGTACGCGCTCGCCTTTGACTTTGTCATCCTTCAGCAGCTGCAATGCCGCCACGCCGAGGAAGGCAGCGAAGATCACCACGCTGATGATCGAGGTTGGGTTAGCGCCCGCCATATCGGCAAACGGATTTTTCGGGATAAAGGAGAGCAGCAGCTGCGGCGTACTGAGATCTGCGACCTTGCCTACATAGTTGCTCTGGATCGCGCTCAAACGTGCGGTTTCCTGAGCACCCTGCACCAGGCCTTCTGCGCTCAGGCCAAACAGCCCGGTGACCATCACACCCACCAGCGCGGAAATCGCGGTGGTGAACAGCAATACGCCAATGGTCAGCACGCTGATCTTGCCGAGTGAAGAGGCATTATGCAGGCGCGCGACAGCGCTCAGGATCGACGCAAACACCAGCGGCATCACAATCATCTGCAGCAACTGGACATAACCGTTGCCGACAATGTTGAACCAGCTGATTGAATCCTTAACCACCGGGCTGTTTTCGCCATAAATGGTTTGCAGCGCCAGACCGAACAGCACGCCAATCACTAAGCCAGTCAGCACGCGTTTCGACAAGCTCCAGCTTTGGTTGCCAATGCGATTCAACAGAATCAGCAACGCAACAAAGGCGATGATATTAATAATGAGGGGAAAATCCATACTCGACTCCAGAGGTGTGCCGCGCAGCACGTTTGGCTGGCACGGAAAACAGTAAGTTCCCGTCAGGGAATGTCAGGAATGTTACCAGTTCAGGAAAGTGCAGGCTTATACTCAAAAGGAATGGGTTATAACTTTATTGATTGATTTGCCTGATTATTGACCGTTTTGACCATTAACCAGCCGACCGACACCATTTTGCAGCGTATTAAACAGTTGCTCGGGCCAACCGTTGGCACCAAAAGAGGGCATGCCAGCGGGAAACCACAGTGCATATCCGACCAATGCGAGGCAAAGTGCGCGCTCCAGCTGATTACCTTTTTGGCTGTTGAGCAGCGGCAAACGGAAACGCCAGCGGCACGGCCACAGCAAGGGGACGCCTGCGGGGGTCAACATGTCGGCGACGATGTGACTGAGATAGCCCAGCGTCATCCCCTGTAAGACATCGGCAGGCAGGAACCAGTCCGCCGGGACGTTAATCTGGAATAGCCACAGGCTGACCGCCACCGCCAGCAAACTGTGGGTAAATCCACGATGACCAAAGGCGCGAGCGATAGGTTGCGAGATCCATTTAAGGCGCTGGCCTAACACGGATTTAGGATGGTCAATATCAGGTAGCAGACAGGTCAGAAGTGCAGCAGGCACGAGATGCCACCAGTCGGCGCTGGCCATGACTGGCGTCAGCTCCGCACGCTTAGCAAAAATCGCGCTGGCAATGGCAAAAATGATATGGCCTTCGGCCGTCATGGTGAAACCTGGCTGCAAAAACTGTCGATGCATCCAGTATAGGGATTTATCCAGTGAAATAGAACGGTGACGCTGTAACGAAGCGTTAATATTTTTCGCTTTCCCGCGTCATAATGACGCGGGAAAAGAACAGGTTAGCGTGCTAACCATCCACCATCAACGGCCAGCGTGTAGCCGTGCACATAATCTGCAGCGTCAGAAGCCAGAAACACGATCGGACCCATCATGTCATCCGGAACACCCCAGCGTCCGGCAGGGATGCGCCCAAGGATCTCTTCATTGCGCGACTCATCATTACGCAGTTGTTCGGTGTTATTGGTCGCCATGTAGCCAGGAGCGATGGCATTCACGTTAATGCCGTGTTTCGCCCACTCATTGGCCATCAGCCGCGTTAAACCCATCACCGCGCTTTTTGACGCCGTGTAAGAGGGCACGCGGATGCCGCCCTGAAAGGAGAGCATTGAGGCGATATTAATAATTTTGCCGCCGTTGCCCTGAGCGATAAACTGACGCGCCACCTGCTGAGACAGGAAGAACAGGCTTTTGCTGTTGATGTTCATCACATCGTCCCAGTCCTGCTCGCTGAAGTTGAGCGCATCTTCACGGCGGATGATGCCCGCGTTATTCACCAGAATATCGATACGTCCTGCCTGAGCCACGGCTTGCTCAACAATCTGCGGCACCCCTTTCGGCTGAGTCAAATCGGCCTGAATCGACCAAAAGCGGCGGCCCAGGGCTTCAACTTTAGCCTGGGTATCGGCAGGACCGGCACGGTTAACGCCGATGATGTCACAGCCGGCTTGCGCCAACCCTAAGGCCATCCCCTGACCTAAACCGGTATTACAGCCGGTGACCAGCGCGATTTTGCCTTCAAGATTAAATGCGTTAAGGATCATCTTTCGCTCCTGTTAGCGCAGCGCGCTGATGCTGACGTGATCCATGTCATCGAACACCTGGTTTTCGCCCACCATGCCCCAGATAAAGGTATAGCGCTGTGTGCCCACACCGGCATGGATTGACCAGCTCGGTGAAATCACCGCCTGCTCGTTGTGTACCAGTAAATGTCGCGTTTCCTGCGGCTGACCCATCATGTGGAAAACGGCGCTATCATCTGCCATATCAAAGTAAAAGTACACTTCCATACGACGTTCATGGGTGTGGCACGGCATGGTGTTCCACAGATTGCCGTCATCAAGACGCGTGAGTCCCATGGTGAGTTGGCAGGTAGGTAACACATCCGGCACGATAAATTTATTAATGGTGCGACGGTTTGAGGTCGCAGCATCGCCTAACGTGGCTTTGACTGCATCCTGCAGGGTGATCTTTTTATCCGGAAAACGGGTATGTGCGGGTGCGCTGTTGTAGTAAAACTTCGCTGGAAGGTTGGCGTTGCTGCTGCGGAAAACCACGCTTTTGGCACCCTGGCCAACATACAGCGCCTCCTGATGGCCGACCTCCCAGGTTTTGCCATCGACGTCAATCAAGCCCGGTCCGCCAATGTTGATCACGCCCAGTTCGCGGCGTTCGAGAAAATAGCTGACGCCCAGCTGTTTGCCGACTTCCTCGCCGATCGTCACCGACTGCTGGATTGGCATAACACCCCCAATGATGATGCGATCAATGTGGCTGTAAGTGAGGGTGTAATTGTCGGCCGCAAAAATTTTCTCGATTAAAAATTCGCGACGTAATCCGGCGGTGTCCAGATTTTTTGCATGCTCAGTATGAATGCTTTGACGAACGTCCATCTCAGACCTCTCAAAGTTAAAGGAAGTGTCCCGAAGTGGGTCTTTGGGCATCTTAGGCAGGATGGGATGTGAATTCAATAAAAATGAAACGTTGTTTTATTTATTTGTGTGAGCGATCAAATACGCGCGGTTATTGCCGTAGTGAGTATTCAGAGGAACAATGGAAAGCGTTGCCCACAGGTGGGCAACGAGAGTGGATGGGCTGCGTCCTGGCCCGACACAGGCGTATCAGAATTAATTGAACAGATGCTCAGCTTTTAGCTCGGTCAAATTCGCCAGCTTCACATTGGCCAGCGCCCAACGCGCATCATCCGCGTACTCGGCTGCAGGCACCACAATCGAACGCATGCGCGCGGCTTTGGTGGCGATCATGCCATTAAACGAATCTTCCAGCGTCACACAGTTCAGCGGATCCACCGCCAACTTCGCCGCCGCATCCAGATAGACCTGTGGATGAGGTTTGCTGTAAGGCAGGGCTTCGGCTGAAGCAATGGCGTCGAAGTATTTGCGCAGGTCGAACATCTCCAGCACGCGCTCCAGCATAAACAGCGGTGACGCTGAGGCGAGGGCGATCTTCAATCCCTGCTGCTGGCAAAGTTGCAATGCCTGTTCAACGCCGGGAAGTAATGGACGCGTCTCCTCAACCAATGCCAGTGCGCGGGCAATGATACGTTGCGTGACTTCCGCCTGATCCGGGCCGTTCCACGGCAGGGCTTCAAACCACATACGGACGGTTTGATCGATGCGCAAACCCAGCGTATCGGGCAGTTCATGGCGGCGGGTAATATCCACCCCCAAACTGGCAAACACATCCAGTTCCGCCTGATCCCACAGGGGTTCAGAATCGATCAGCAATCCGTCCATATCAAAAATAGCGGCCAACACCGGGTGACGATAAGACATACAACAGCTCCGTTTGAAATTTGCCCTACCTTACCATGTGCAGCCGGTAAATCCGACTCACGGCAGGTTACGCATTTTTCAGGAAAAAAAGCCGCAGTGCAGGTAGACTTAGGGCAAAACTACTGTATGTGAAGGGAGACACCATGACTTACCAACAGGCTGGCCGCATCGCCATCCTTAAGCGAGTGGCTGGCTGGGTAATTTTTATTCCGGCGCTGCTATCCACCATTATTTCAATTCTCGGTTTCATGTTTAAACACAGTGAAAAGCAGCCGGGCATTGATGCCGTGATGCTCGATTTTGTCCATGTGATGGTCGACATGATCAAGTTCAACACGCCGTTTTTGAACCTGTTTTGGCAAAATTCACCGGTACCGGAGTTTAATGGTGGTGCCAATATTGGCTTCTGGATCATCTACATCCTGATTTTCGTCGGCATTGCGCTGCAGGCGTCAGGCGCGCGCATGTGGCGTCAGTCGCGTCACATCAAGGAAGGTATTGAGGATCAGTTGATTCTTGAACAAGCCAAAGGAGCAGAAGGACGCACACGTGCGCAGCTGGAAGAGAAGATCCATGTCCCGCGACATACTATTTTGCTGCAAGTTTTCTCGCTCTATATCCTGCCAATCGTGATTGCTATTGCGGGTTATTTTGTCCTGAAATTACTGGGCATGCTGTAAGGCGTCAGGCCGGCCTGGCCTGACGTTGTCCCAATGCATCTTCATTTAACAACTGGTCAATCGCGAATTGTGCGGCGTTTGTCCAGTTACCGGCAAACACGTTGGCGCGGTTGAGCAAATAGTAGAGCTGGTACACAGGCTGTCGTTGCGAAAACCCTTCTGCCAGCGGCCACACCGAGTGATATCCCTCGTAAATCTGGCGTGGCAATTCGACGTAGTAATTCAACATCGCGAGATCGCACTCCCGATCGCCCCAATAGCAGGCGGGGTCAAACAGCCATGGCCCACTGCTGCTATCCGCGCAGTTAGCAGGCCACAAATCGCCGTGTAATAGAGAAGGCTGAGGATGATGATTGGCCAGCGCGCGTTGCACGCAATCGACGATCAGTTCGGTATTGCCGTATTGCACCCCTTTCTCAGCGGCCAGCTGTAGTTGCCAGCCAATACGCTGTTCAGCAAAGAACACCGACCAGCGGCGTAGCCAACTGTTGGGCTGGGGCGAGGTGGTGATGTTGTTATCGTAATCGAGGCCAAACTGCGGTTGCTCGCTCCATTGATGCAGGTGAGCTAACTGCTGGCCAAGCTGGAAGGCGCTGTGTTCGTTCAGCGCCTCTGGCTGAATATACTCCAACAGCAAAAAGCTGCTGTCGCGGTCATTCCCAACGCCATACACTTTTGGCACCCGGACCGTCTGTGTCCGCGCCAGTAAGCCCAATTGGTCCGCTTCCCAGCTAAACAGGGTAAGCATATCGCGCGTGTTACATTTGACGAAAACGTCAAGATCGCCGTAGCGGAGGCGCCAGGCAGGATGCACATCGCCACCAGGCAGTTCGTAACGTTCAGTGATTTCAGCTTCACCGGCGTGTTCGCTTAACAGACGACTAATGGCTGACCACATTGGGTAATCCTCTTTATTCGCTGCGTAAGTTTGATTGTAGCGCTCAAAACTTCAGCAAAACCAGTGGTGGGGCGATTATTTGTGGCGCGTCAGGGTTTTGCCTTTAGAAATTCGGAAAGCGTGCTGATTTTCACCTCTGCCTGGCGGTGCAAAGCAACATCGGCCAGCCCGGCTGCGTGTTCCGCAATCTCGTGTTGTTCCAGGGCAGTGATGATGCCAAAACTGTTGGTCCCCAATTCATGTGAACGGCCCTCGTCGTCATGCAGGGTCGTGGTGTAACCGCCATTGACCATCACACTGTTCAGAGATTGCAGATCGCCTAAGCTCTCATCCGAATAGCTTAGCGTGACAATGTAACGTTTCAGGTCGTGGTCACTCATCATTCACCTCGTTGTTATGGAACAAATTCCAGCGTAGACCAGCGCTGCGAATAGAGCGAATTCTGCGCAATTGGGAGGGGAAAGGAGGCGTAAATCTGCGTCAACAGGCTTCAGAAAATTCTTGTATCAATTGGGCTGCTATTTGGTTAATTGCCTCTTATAATGCGCAGCGGAAATGGGAAAGCTCCTATTAACCATGCGGTTCCAGCGCGGAACCTGGCATTTCTGGCACCTTCATACTTTTTTACAAAACTTACCGTAAATTGCATTGATTGGCCGGGAAAACTCTTCAGACTCACTCTTTTTTAAACTGCCGTACGGGTCACATTTAATGAAAGCCTTTAATAAGCTGTCCGCTGTTGTATTGCTCTCTGCTGGAGCATTTTGTCACCAGGCATTAGCTGATAACACCGTTTTTACCTCCATGGATGACCCTTCAACGGCAAAAAAACCGTTTGAAGGCAGCGCGTCAGCGGGATATCTGGCTCAAACCGGTAACACCACCAGTTCAGCGCTGAGTGCTGCGACCAACATGACCTGGTATCAGACCAACACCGCTTACAGTCTCTGGGGTAATGCCGCGAACAACTCCTCAAACGATGAGCGTTCGTCAGAGACCTACAGCCTGGGTGGTCGTACTCGTTACAACCTGAACAGTGCTGACTACCTGTTCGGCCAGGCAAGCTGGCTGAGCGACCGTTTCAACGGTTATGACTCACGCGATGTGTTGACCGCAGGTTACGGTCGCCAGATCCTTAACGGCCCGGTGCATTCACTGCGTGCTGAATTCGGTCCAGGTGTTCGTTATGATGACTTCCACGCGGGTGGCCACGAAACCAAAGCCCTGGGCTATGGTGCGGTGAGTTATCAATGGCAGCTGACGGATACCACCAAGTTCATTCAGGGTGTATCTGTGCTGAGCAGCTTCGGTGATGACACGACGGTGAACTCCGAAACCGGCTTGCAGGTAGCGATTAACTCGCACTTTGCGCTGAAGCTGGCTTACAACGTGACCTGGAATAACAATCCGCCAGAGTCTGCGCCGGATCGTACCGACACCAAAACCACCATCCAGCTTTCTTACGCGATGTAAGTGAGCCGTGATGAAGAAACCGTTGCCGGCCTGCGCCGCGCAGCGGTTTTTTTTTATCTGTCGATGGCTTAGCGCATTTTTCGCGGGTTTAGATCGCGGCAGAAAGCTGCTATTATCTCCGGCGCTTTACATTCCTGGCGTCATTCCGACAACGTGGGTCTGACATTACGCCGGGTTACTCAAACAGAACTCAATGTTGCATGTAGGCTTTCGTGTGGCTTACCACTGCAATTAAGGATATGAAATGCCAGTAATTACTCTTCCTGATGGCAGCCAGCGCGTATTTGACCGTCCGGTCAGCGTGATGGACATCGCTCTGGATATTGGACCGGGTCTGGCGAAAGCCTGTATTGCCGGTCGTGTTAATGGCGAGCTGGTGGACGCGGTTGATCCGATCACCGAAGATGCTCAGGTGGCAATTATCACCGCCAAAGATGAAGCCGGTCTGGAAATTATTCGTCACTCTTGTGCACACCTGTTAGGGCATGCAATTAAACAGCTGTGGCCGAATACCAAAATGGCGATTGGTCCGGTGATTGATAACGGCTTCTATTATGACGTCGATTTGGATCACACCCTGACGCAGGAAGATCTTGAGCTGCTGGAAAAGCGTATGCACCAGCTGGCTGAGACTAATTACGATGTTGTGAAGAAGAAGGTGAGCTGGCAGGAAGCGCGTGACGTGTTTGCTGAGCGTGGCGAAAGCTACAAAACCACCATTCTTGACGAAAACATCAGCCACGATGATCAACCTGGTTTGTATCATCATGAAGAATATATCGACATGTGCCGCGGTCCGCACGTGCCGAACATGCGTTTCTGCCATCACTTCAAACTGCAGAAAATCTCCGGTGCTTACTGGCGCGGCAACAGCGACAACAAAATGCTGCAGCGTATTTACGGTACAGCCTGGGGTGATAAGAAGCAGCTGGCTGCCTATTTGCAGCGTCTGGAAGAAGCGGCGAAGCGCGATCACCGTAAAATCGGTAAGCAGCTCGACCTGTATCATATGCAGGAAGAAGCGCCAGGTATGGTGTTCTGGCACAACGACGGTTGGACCATCTTCCGTGAACTGGAAGTGTTCGTCCGTACCAAGCTGAAAGAGTACGATTACCAGGAAGTGAAAGGTCCGTTCATGATGGACCGTGTGCTGTGGGAAAAAACCGGCCACTGGGAAAACTACAAAGAAGCGATGTTCACCACCTCTTCAGAGAACCGTGAATATTGCATCAAGCCAATGAACTGCCCTGGCCACGTTCAGATCTTTAATCAGGGTCTGAAATCCTACCGTGACCTGCCGCTGCGTATGGCGGAATTTGGTAGCTGCCACCGTAATGAGCCTTCAGGCGCATTGCACGGCCTGATGCGCGTTCGTGGTTTTACCCAGGATGATGCACACGTCTTCTGTACTGAAGATCAGGTTCGTGATGAAGTGAACAGCTGTATCCGCATGGTTTACGACATGTACAGCACCTTCGGTTTTGAAAAAATCGTGGTGAAACTGTCGACCCGTCCGGAGAAACGTATCGGTACCGATGAAATGTGGGACCGTGCGGAAGTGGATTTAGCAGAAGCGCTGAAGGAGAACGAAATTCCGTTCGAATATCAGCCAGGAGAGGGTGCCTTCTACGGCCCGAAAATTGAGTTTACCCTGTACGATTGCCTCGACCGCGCATGGCAGTGCGGCACCGTTCAGCTAGACTTCTCCCTGCCAAAACGTTTGGACGCCACTTATGTGGGCGAAAACAACGATCGTCAGACGCCGGTCATGATTCACCGTGCGATTCTCGGTTCAATGGAGCGCTTTATCGGCATCCTGACCGAAGAGTTCGCGGGCTTCTTCCCGAGCTGGCTGGCCCCGGTGCAGGCTGTGGTGATGAATATTACCGACAGTCAGGCAGAATATGTCAGTGAATTGACAAAGAAATTGCAGAAAGCTGGCATTCGTGTCAAAGCAGACTTGAGAAACGAGAAGATAGGCTTTAAAATCCGCGAGCACACATTACGTCGCGTCCCTTATATGCTGGTTTGCGGTGAGAAAGAGGTGGAAGCAGGCAAAGTTGCCGTGCGCACCCGCCGTGGTAAAGACCTCGGGAGCATGGACGTAGATGTGTTTGTTGAGAAGCTGCAACAAGAGATTCGCAGCCGACATCTTCACCAATTAGAGGAATAAGGTTATTAAAGGCGGAAAACGAGTACAACCGACGCGTCCGAACCGTATCAACGGCGAAATCCGTGCTACCGAAGTGCGCTTAACTGGCGTAGACGGCGAGCAACTTGGCATTGTGACATTGCGCGAAGCAATTGAGAAAGCCGAAGAAGCTGGCGTAGATTTAGTTGAAATCAGCCCGAACGCCGAACCGCCGGTTTGCCGTATTATGGATTACGGCAAGTTCCTTTATGAAAAGAGTAAGTCTTCTAAGGAACAGAAGAAGAAGCAGAAAGTTATCCAGGTTAAGGAAATCAAATTCCGTCCTGGTACCGATGATGGCGACTATCAGGTCAAACTACGCAACCTGATTCGCTTTCTGGAAGAGGGCGATAAAGCCAAAATCACGCTGCGTTTCCGTGGTCGTGAAATGGCGCACCAGCAGATCGGTATGGAAGTGCTTAACCGCGTCCGTAAAGACCTGTGTGAAGATCTGGATCTGGCCATTGTCGAGTCCTTCCCGACTAAGATCGAAGGCCGCCAGATGATCATGGTGCTCGCACCGAAGAAGAAACAGTAGGCCTTCAAGTAATAATGCCGCGCAGCGTTCGCGCTGTGCGGAATTTTATTCGCCTGTCTGATTCATTTTATTAACAATGCGAAGTGGATATTTGTAAAAATGCCAAAGATTAAAACTGTCCGTGGCGCGGCTAAGCGCTTCAAGAAGACCGCTTCTGGCGGCTTCAAGCGTAAGCACGCGAACCTGCGTCATATTCTGACTAAGAAGTCTACCAAGCGTAAACGTCACCTGCGTCCGAAAGGCATGGTGTCTAAAGGCGATCTGGGTCTGGTTGTTGCCTGCCTGCCGTACGCATAAGTAAACTTTTTATAAATCTGCCTGAACACTTTGCGTACTGCAGGGAATAGGGCATCACAGAATATGATATAGGAGAGCTCACATGGCTCGCGTAAAACGTGGTGTAATTGCTCGCGCACGTCACAAGAAAATCTTAAAACAAGCTAAAGGCTACTACGGTGCACGTTCACGTGTTTACCGCGTTGCTTTCCAGGCTGTTATCAAAGCTGGTCAGTATGCTTACCGTGACCGTCGTCAACGTAAGCGTCAGTTCCGTCAGCTGTGGATCGCGCGTATCAACGCTGCGGCCCGTCAGAACGGTATCTCTTACAGCCGTTTCATCAATGGCCTGAAAAAAGCCTCTATTGAAATCGACCGTAAGATTCTGGCTGACATCGCTGTATTCGACAAAGTGACCTTCACGGCACTGGTCGAAAAAGCAAAATCAGCTCTGGCGTAAGTCAGATGAAAAAGGGAGCTTGCTCCCTTTTTTATTGCCTGCAACTCACGCAAAAGATTGACATTTTAACCGCTGGGCTTTTCAATAGTGCGGTTTCTATCAAGACAAGGTAACGCAAGCATGCACGCTGCTATTTTCCGTTTCTTTTTTTACTTTAGCGCCTGACAATCGGGGGCTTTTGCGCATAAGAAAAGAAACGAAAAATCGCGCTGAAAGCCTCCCTCGTGGAGGCTTTTTTGTTTCTGGCGACACTTAATCGGATCTCACGGTCCTTACAAGAACTGACCAGCCCGGCTGGAAGAAGAGGAAATCATGTCCCAACTCGCAGACCTGGTGGCCCGTGCCACGGCCGCTATCGACGAGGCGTCGGATATCGCCGCCCTGGACGCCGTGCGCGTCGAATTCCTGGGTAAGAAAGGGCACCTGACGCTGCAAATGACCACCCTGCGTGAACTGCCAGCGGAAGACCGTCCGGCAGCAGGCGCGGTGATTAACGAAGCGAAGCAGCAGGTACAAGACCGCCTTACCGAGCGTAAAAACACCCTGGAAAGCGCTGAACTGAATGCGCGCCTCGCCGCAGAGACCATCGATGTCTCGCTGCCTGGTCGTCGCGTTGAGAACGGTGGATTGCACCCGGTGACCCGCACCATCGACCGTATCGAAAACTTCTTCGGCGAGTTGGGCTTTGCGGTGGTCACGGGTCCGGAAATCGAAGATGACTATCATAACTTCGACGCACTCAACATTCCCGGCCACCATCCGGCGCGTGCTGACCACGATACCTTCTGGTTCGATGCCACCCGTCTGCTGCGCACCCAGACGTCTGGCGTGCAGATCCGCACCATGAAAAACCAGCAGCCACCGATCCGCATCATCGCACCAGGTCGCGTGTATCGTAACGACTACGATCAAACGCACACCCCAATGTTCCATCAGATGGAAGGCCTGATTGTTGATAAAGACATCAGCTTCACCAATCTGAAAGGCACGCTGCACGATTTCCTGAACAACTTCTTTGAAGAAGACCTGCAGATTCGCTTCCGTCCTTCTTACTTCCCGTTCACTGAACCCTCCGCAGAAGTGGATGTGATGGGTAAAAACGGCAAGTGGCTGGAAGTGCTGGGCTGCGGCATGGTGCATCCAAATGTTCTGCGCAATGTCGGCATCGATCCGGAAGTTTACTCGGGCTTCGCTTTCGGCATGGGGATGGAGCGTCTCACCATGCTGCGTTATGGCGTGAACGATCTGCGCGCCTTCTTCGAAAATGATTTACGTTTCCTCAAACAATTTAAATAAGGGCAGGTTATCCAATGAAATTCAGTGAACTCTGGTTACGCGAATGGGTAAATCCAGCCCTGGACAGCGCTGCGCTGTCTGAGCAAATCACCATGGCCGGCCTGGAAGTGGACGGCGTGGATCCGGTCGCCGGTGCGTTCCATGGCGTGGTCGTGGGTGAAGTGGTGGAGTGCGGCCAGCACCCGAACGCCGACAAACTGCGCGTGACCAAAATCAACGTGGGCGGCGAGCGCCTGCTGGATATCGTCTGTGGCGCGCCAAACTGCCGCCAGGGCCTGAAAGTCGCCGTGGCGACCGTCGGCGCTGTGCTGCCAGGCGATTTCAAAATCAAAGCCGCGAAACTGCGCGGTGAGCCTTCAGAAGGCATGCTGTGCTCGTTCTCTGAGCTGGGTATTTCCGACGATCACAGCGGCATTATTGAACTGCCCGCTGATGCACCGATTGGCACGGATATCCGCAGCTATCTGCAACTGGATGACAACACCATTGAAATCAGTGTGACGCCTAACCGTGCTGATTGCCTCGGTATTATCGGCATCGCGCGCGATGTGGCGGTGGTCAACGGTTTGCCGCTCACTGAGCCAACGATTGAGCCCGTTAAGGCAACAATCACCGATACCTTCCCGATTCGCGTGGACGCCACAGAGGCTTGCCCACGTTATCTGGGCCGCGTGGTGAAAGGAATTAACGTTAAAGCGGCAACGCCACTGTGGATGCGTGAAAAACTGCGTCGCTGTGGAATCCGTTCTATCGACCCGGTGGTAGATATCACCAACTACGTTCTGCTGGAACTGGGTCAGCCAATGCACGCCTTTGACCTCGACCGCATTGACGGCGGCATTGTGGTGCGCATGGCGGAAGAGGGCGAAGTGTTGACGCTGTTGGATGGCACCGAAGCCAAACTCAGCAGCGATACGCTGGTGATTGCTGACCATCAAAAAGCGCTGGCGATGGGCGGCATTTTTGGTGGTGAACACTCTGGTGTGAACGAAGAAACCAAAAATGTGCTGTTCGAGTGTGCCTTCTTTGAACCGCTGGCGATCACCGGCCGTGCACGTCGTCAGGGCCTGCATACCGATGCGTCGCATCGTTACGAGCGTGGTGTTGATCCGGCGCTGCAATTCAAAGCCATTGAGCGTGCTACCCAGCTGCTGCTCGACATCTGCGGTGGTGAAGCAGGTCCGGTTATCGATCAAACCGACGCCAGTAAATTGCCTGAGCGCGCCACTATCACGCTGCGTCGCGAAAAGCTGGACCGTCTGATTGGTCACGTGATCGCCGATGAGCAGGTCACCGATATCCTGACGCGTCTGGGTTGCGAAGTGAGCGTGGGCAATGGCGAGTGGACAGCCGTTGCGCCAAGCTGGCGTTTCGATATGGCGATTGAGGAAGATCTGGTTGAAGAAGTGGCCCGCGTGTACGGCTACAACAACATCCCAGACGTGCCAGTGAAAGCCAACCTGATCATGACTCAGCATCGCGAAGCGGATTTGTCGCTGAAGCGGGCGCGTAACCTGCTCGTCGATAAAGGTTATCAGGAAGCCATTACTTATAGCTTCGTTGATCCCAAAGTGCAGCAGTTGCTGCATCCAGGCGAAGAAGCGCTGATTCTGCCTAGCCCAATTTCCAGCGATATGTCGGCGATGCGCCTGTCGCTGTGGACCGGCTTGCTTGGTGCAGTGGTGTATAACCAGAACCGTCAGCAAGGCCGCGTACGCCTGTTTGAGAGCGGTTTGCGCTTTGTTCCTGATACGCAAGCCGATCTCGGTATTCGCCAGGATCTTATGCTGGCGGGGGTTCTGAGCGGTAATCGTTACGAAGAGCATTGGGATCTGGCGCGCCAGACAGTTGACTTCTATGATTTAAAAGGCGATTTAGAGTCGCTACTGGATTTGACCGGTAAACTTGATGAGATTTCTTTCCGTGCAGAAGCTAATCCGGCACTGCATCCAGGACAGAGCGCGGCAATTTATTTATGCGGCGAACGAATCGGATTTATCGGAGTGGTTCATCCGGAGTTGGAACGTAAGCTGGATCTCAACGGCCGCACCTTAGTGTTTGAACTGCTTTGGAATAAGGTCGCAGACCGCGTCCTGCCTGACGCGCGCGAGATTTCACGCTTCCCGGCGAACCGTCGTGATATCGCTGTGGTAGTGGCTGAAAACGTGCCCGCAGCAGATATCATCGCGGAGTGTAAGAAAGTTGGCGTAAATCAGGTAGTTGGCGTAAACTTGTTTGACGTGTACCGTGGTAAGGGCGTGAACGAGGGCGAAAAGAGCCTCGCGATTAGCCTGATTTTGCAGGATACCAGCCGGACACTCGAAGAAGAGGAGATTGCCGCGACCGTTGCCAAATGCGTTGCGGCATTAAAAGAGCGATTCCAGGCAACCTTGAGGGATTGAACCTATGGCGCTTACAAAAGCTGAAATGTCAGAGTACCTGTTTGAAAAACTCGGGTTGAGCAAACGCGATGCCAAAGAGTTGGTTGAGCTCTTCTTTGAAGAAGTTCGCCGCGCGTTGGAGAACGGAGAACAGGTTAAACTGTCCGGATTTGGTAATTTTGATCTGCGTGACAAAAACCAACGTCCGGGCCGTAACCCGAAGACGGGGGAAGATATTCCTATCACTGCCCGCCGAGTGGTGACCTTCCGTCCGGGACAGAAGTTGAAAAGTCGCGTTGAGAACGCGACACCGAAGGACGCTGACTAATTTCAGTATGACAAAAAGGCCGCTTAGCGGCCTTTTTTATTGGCTGCAAGATAGCCATTCTGCGCAATTTTTCCATAATGTCAGGATTTCGTAAGTATGCGGAAAATAGGATGAAAATCGGCACTGGCTGATAGTGACTGTCGCAATCCATTTGTTATAACAGCGCCATCACATAACAAGGGGTATTGCTGATGAAAAAGACAGCACTTTTACTGGGCATCCTGTTAGGCATGCCGCTGCTGGCTAGCGCCAATGTTTCCGTTAACATCAACACACCGGGTGTCTCTATTCATATCGGTGATCAGGATAAACGTGGCTACTATTGGGATGGCTACGACTGGCGAGCGCCAACCTGGTGGAAACAGCACCACAATCAGCGTGTTGGCATGAAAGGCCCACACGGTTACTGGAACGGTAACGGCTGGCAGTCACAGCACCCGGGCAATGCGCCGCGCCACGATAACAAACCGCAGCCGCGCGACCAGCATCATGACCCGCGTGATAACCACGATAACCACGATAAGCGTGATAATCACGGTCAACCGATCCCGCCTCATCAGTAAGCATTGCTCAGCGGCACCCACTCGGTGCCGCTTTCTTTTTGCCACAATCTCACTACAATCAAATCTCTGTTTTCTCAGCCAATCTCATCTATGACTCTGTTGGACCAGCTTGCTTATCAGGCCGATCGTCGCAGCCAGCGCTGGCTAATGCTGCTGAGTGCCACTCTGCTACTGCTGTTTGTACTCAGTCTGTGTGCCGGAGACAGCTGGATTTCCCCAACCCAATGGTTTTCATCGAAGGGTGATCTCTTCGTCTGGCAGTTACGCTTACCGCGGACGCTGGCCGTGCTACTGGTGGGCGCAGCACTGGCGGTGTGTGGTGTGGTGATGCAGGCGCTGTTCAACAATCCGTTGGCAGAACCCGGCCTGCTTGGCGTATCAAATGGCGCGGGCATTGGGTTAGTGTTGGGTGTCATGCTGGGCAATGGCTCGTTATGGAGCCTGGCGCTGGCGGCGATGGCGGGCGCATTATTGATCACGCTGATCCTGCTGCACTTTGCCCATCGTCAGCTTTCAGCCAGCCGCTTATTGCTCACGGGGGTCGCGCTCGGCATTATCTGTAGCGCAGTGATGACATGGGCCGTGTACTTTAGCACCAGCCTCGATCTGCGGCAGTTAATGTACTGGATGATGGGCGGCTTTGGCGGTATTGACTGGCGCTATGGCTGGATGATGCTGGCGCTGTTGCCGGTTACTCTGCTGCTTACCGCCACCGCGCGGACGCTGAATTTACTCTCACTGGGGGAAACCTCAGCGCGTCAGCTAGGCCTGCCGTTGTTGTTATGGCGCAACCTGTTAGTGCTGGCGATGGGCTGGCTGGTTGGCACCAGCGTGGCGATGGCCGGTGCCATCGGGTTTGTCGGATTGGTCATCCCTCATCTGTTACGCTTAAGCGGTTTTAGCGATCATCGTTACCTGCTGCCCGCCTCGGCGCTGGCAGGGGCTGCGGTGCTCCTCGGGGCAGATATTATCGCCCGACTGGTGCTGACGTCGGCAGAGCTGCCGATTGGCGTGGTCACCGCCACCCTCGGCGCACCGCTGTTTATCGTGCTATTAGTGAAATCTTCGCGCTAGCAATGGCTGGCATCTTGGTCTCAACAACAGGAATCGACAATGAGCATTTATCAGACAGAACTGGTTACCCTGGACGGCGAAAAAACGACACTGGCACAGTATCAGGACAACGTACTGCTGGTGGTCAACGTGGCGTCAAAATGTGGGCTGACGGCGCAGTATGAGCAACTTGAATCACTGCAGAAAGCCTGGCAGGACAAAAACTTTAGCGTGCTGGGTTTCCCGTGCAACCAGTTTCTGGAGCAGGAGCCGGGCAGCAACGAAGAGATCAAAACCTTCTGTAGCACCACTTATGGTGTGACTTTCCCGATGTTCGATAAAACCGATGTGAACGGTGCAGATCGTCATCCGCTGTATGCGCAGTTAACGGCAGCGCAGCCGGAAGCCGAACGTCCTGAAGGCAGCGGTTTCCTCGAGCGTATGGTGAGTAAAGGTCGTGCACCTAAAGCTGAGGGCGACATTTTGTGGAACTTCGAAAAATTCCTCATCAACAAACAGGGCAAGGTGATTGCGCGTTTTTCTCCGGATATGACGCCTGATGATCCGATCATCCTGAAACGCGTTGAGCAGGCGCTGGCAGAGTAAATGCTGTTGCAGTGTCAGGGAGTCAGCGTCGCGGGACGTCTGGCTCCGGTTGATCTCAGCGTCAATGCGGGTGAATGGATACATCTGGTGGGCCCGAATGGCGCGGGAAAAAGTACTTTGCTCAGTGCGCTGTCGGGATTATTACCGGCTCAAGGCGTGATTCAGCTTGCAGGAATGTCGTTGAGCCGCTTAAGCGGGTCCGCGCTGGCTCAGTGGCGTGCCTGGTTACCGCAACAACAGGCCGCGTTAGGGACCATGCCCGTCTGGCACTATCTACGATTGCATTTCTCTTCGGCGTCGCCGCAGGCAGATGTCACACTCAATGATGTGCTGACGCAACTCAGCGTACAGGACAAATTAACCCGTAAGCTGACGCAGCTCTCCGGAGGCGAATGGCAGCGCGTGCGGCTGGCGGCGGTGGTGATGCAAATCCATCCAGCGATCAATCCTCACGGCAAGCTTTTAATTCTGGATGAGCCACTGACGGCGCTGGATGTCGCACAGCAGCGAGCCGTGGACAAATTGCTGCTCCAGCTGTGCCGCGCCGGTATCGCGGTGATTGCCAGCGGCCACGATCTTAACCACAGTCTGCGCCATGCTGACCGCGTAGGGTTGATGCATCAGGGGGAAGTGGTCATGCAGGGACGTGCGCGGGAAGTCCTCACCGCCGCCAATCTCTCCCCTTTGTACCAAACCGAGTTTGAACAATTGGATACGCCGCAAGGCCCTCTGCTGTTTATTCCCTGAATAACATTGCCTGTTAAGCAGATTTGCCGCTAAAGTGTCATCCGGGCGACGGATTTAGGGACATTCTGATGCGAATAACGGTATTTCTTCTGATGCTGCTGCTGGCTGGGTGTAGTAGCCATCACGCGCCGCCGCCGAATGGCCGTCTTTCTGATTCCATCACCGTGATTGCCCAACTCAACGATCAGTTAGGTCGCTGGCGTGGCACGCCTTATCGCTACGGCGGATTAAGTCGAGGCGGTGTAGACTGCTCTGGTTTTGTTTATCTGACCTTCCGCGATAAATTCGATATGCAACTGCCGCGTTCTACCGTCGACCAGACGGATATTGGCACACGCATTGATAAACGCGATTTGCTGCCCGGTGATCTGGTCTTCTTTAAAACGGGCAGTGGAGAGAATGGCCTGCATGTGGGTATTTACGATACCGATAACACCTTTATCCACGCTTCTACCAGCCAGGGCGTGATTCGCTCTTCACTGGATAACGTCTATTGGCGCAAGGTATTTTGGCAGGCACGTCGTATCTGAGTGATTACCATACCAGTGCTGAATGACCTATTCTCTTTATGGTTTTTCAGCCGATATATTATTGAATTCCCCTCGAATTTAACTCTCATTTAAAATGGCACTTTACCTGCGACCGCATTAATACTAAAAATAAGACTGAATTTATTTAATGAGTATGGACAACCACCCCGGTTATTTGGCTTAAGTTTTATTTATGGCTTAAAACGGTTTAATCAGGCACAAAATTGCGTCTCTTCTAACGTTTGGTCCTATTGCCTGACCGTTTTCATTGATATACGATGCGCCAATTGCCACTGCTTCTGGCTGCTAAAATGAAAGTCCATTTATCTGCCGACTATCAGTCGGAAACCTGGTTCTATCCAGTTTATACACTGGCGGGCCAGCTGACTGCGGTCGAGCTGGTGACGCAATTCGTCCACGACAGCGCACCAATTACGCTGCCGCAGGATTTGCTGTTGCCGCAATTAGACGATGCGCAGCAATTACGGTTAATGCAGAGCCAGCTTTCTTTACTGGAAAAGTACCGTGACTTTTTTGAGCTACATCAAATTACCGCTCTGGTTCGTATTGATGATTCGATGGCGTTAACGCTGCTTGGAAGTGAATTTCTGTTAAGGAAATTTAAACAACTTCCTTTTATTATTCTCGATATTAGCGAAACGTTTCCGCAATTAGCGCGCGGAAAAGCGCAGCCACTTCTGGCCACATTACAGCAGGAATTCCGTTTATCGCTTTCCCAATTTGGTGCGGGTAAAGCACCTGCGACCGCAGTCTACGATAATCTCTTTAGTGTACTGAAGCTGGATAAAACCTTTATACAAGGCCTGGCTAAACGTGCATCTTTTACACCCTTTATCCAAACGGTCATCGATAATTTCTCAGATTATGCCGATCAGCTCATAATATGTGGTGTTGACGATAACGCCATGCTGGAGAAAGTCAGCACGCTGAGCGGAGCTCAACTGCAAGGCAATTTGTTCCCGGTTGTCAAAGCGGAACGGTTAGGTGATCTTATTTATCCTGATGTGACTTCGCATACCCCTTCACAGCAGTAGTCCTTTCAACTGTCATCCGCTGACGCCCAGCGTTACACTGAACCCTATTCTTTAAACTCACTGTCGGTGCTTTTCGTGTGCACCTTCTGGAGTGGTGATGCAATTTATTAACAGCTGGCAGCAAGAGCTGTCGGGATGCTATACGGCGCTGATGCCAACGCCGTTGGAAGGCGGGCGTCTGTTCTATCATAACGCGCCGCTGGCGGCAGAAATGGAACTGGATGCCGGGCTCTTCATTGGGCAGGGGCACGGCGTCTGGAGTGGTCGTGAGCTACTGCCAGGTATGGCACCGCTGGCACAGGTTTACAGCGGACATCAATTTGGCGTGTGGGCCGGCCAACTGGGCGATGGGCGTGGCATCCTGCTGGGCGAACAGCAACTGACGAACGGACGTAGACTCGAATGGCATTTGAAAGGGGCGGGATTAACGCCCTATTCGCGTATGGGGGATGGCCGGGCGGTGATTCGTTCCAGTGTGCGTGAGTTCCTGGCTTCGGAAGCGCTGCATCATTTGGGGATTCCCACCACTCGCGCGCTGGCGCTGGCGATTGGCGATGAGCCGGTGCTGCGTGAAACGCAGGAGCGCGGGGCAATGCTGATGCGCATCGCTGAGAGTCATCTGCGTTTTGGTCACTTTGAACATTTTTACTATGGCGGCGAGCAGGATAAGGTCCGGCAACTGGCGGATTACGCCATTCATCATCACTGGCCGCAGCTAAGCGATGACGCTGACCGCTATGTGCTGTGGTTTACCGATATCGTGAAACGCACTGCCAGCCTGATCGCCCAATGGCAGAGCGTAGGCTTTGCGCATGGCGTGATGAACACCGACAACATGTCGATCCTCGGACTGACGCTGGATTATGGTCCGTATGGCTTCCTTGATGATTACCAGCCCGGATTCATCTGCAATCACAGCGATTATCAGGGGCGTTATTCCTTTGAGAATCAGCCGATGATTGGTTTGTGGAACCTCAACCGTCTGGCGCATGCATTGTCAGGGTTGATGAGCACGGATCAGTTAAAACAGGCGCTCAGCCAGTATGAAACGGAACTGATGCGGGTCTGGGGTGAGAAGATGCGCGCTAAACTGGGTCTTCTGACTGCCGATGCCAATGACAACGCGATTCTGACGCAACTGCTGTCGCTGATGACACAAGAGCGAAGCGATTACACGCTGACCTTCCGCTTACTGAGTGAGACGCAGCAGCATCAACAGCATTCGCCGCTGCGTGATGAATTTATCGACCGCGGGGCGTTTGACCACTGGTACGATGGCTATCGTCAGCGTCTGCTGCAGGATGAAGCATCAGATGAACAACGCCAGCAGGTCATGAAAGCGGCCAACCCGGCGCTGGTGTTGCGCAATTATCTGGCACAGCAGGTGATTGAAGAAGTCGAGCAGGGTGAGAAGGCGGCGCTGGAGCGGCTCCATCTGGCCTTACAGCAGCCATTTGATGATGCGGCCGTCAGCGCAGAGTTACGCCAACGGCCGCCAGAGTGGGGCAAAACGCTGGAGGTGAGTTGCTCCAGCTAAGGTGATTAAAAACGGCTGTCGACCGCGGCAGCCAGTTTCTCCAGCACTTCGGCGCTTTCTTCCCAGCTCAGGCAGGGATCGGTAATCGATTGACCGTAGTTTAACGGCTCACCGCTCACCACTTTCTGATTGCCTTCCTGCAGGAAGCTTTCAATCATCACGCCTGCGACCGCACGTGATCCCGTACGAATCTGTGCTGCCACATCATCCGCAACATCGCGCTGGCGACGATGCTGTTTCAGGCAGTTACCATGGCTGAAGTCGATGATCAGCTGTTCCGGCAAATTAAAGTCACGCAGATTTGCGGCCGCGGCCGCGACATCTTCGGCGTGGTAGTTAGGTTGACGACCACCGCGCAGAATGACATGACCATGCGGATTGCCGCTGGTCTGATAAATCGTCATCTGACCGTGCTTATCCGGCGAAAGGAACATATGGCTGACGCGTGAGGCGCGAATGGCATCCACCGCGATTTGCACATTGCCGTCCGTACCGTTTTTAAAACCAACGGGGCACGACAGTGCCGAAGCCATTTCTCGGTGGATCTGACTCTCTGTGGTGCGTGCACCAATGGCGCCCCAGCTGATCAGGTCAGCAATAAACTGGCCGATCACCATATCGAGGAACTCGGTGGCGGTCGGCATACCGGTGGCGTTGATATCCAGCAACAGTTTACGGGCAATGGCGATGCCGCGATTAACGTCGAAACTGCCATCCAGATCCGGATCTGAGATCAATCCTTTCCAGCCGACCACCGTGCGCGGTTTTTCGAAGTAAGCGCGCATCACGATTTCCAGACGGTCCTGATAACGTTCGCGTAACACGCTGAGGCGTTCGGCATATTCCAGCGCGGCTTTAGGGTCGTGTACCGAGCACGGGCCGATAATCACTAACAGGCGTGGATCTTCGCCGGTTAAAATGCGTGCAATACGCTGGCGCGCAGCGGTGACGGTGGCCGCCACCTCCGGTGAAATGGGGTGTTCTTGCGCAAGCGCAGCGGGCGTTAGCAGGCTGCCGATGCGCGCAGTACGCAGTTCATCAGTCTTGTTCATTGGGATTCTCAAAATCTGTTCTTCGCAACGGTGAAATACCGGGAAGTGATGGTGGTCACAATAAACCAATAGGCCGCGAATTCAACCCGCTAAAAAGAAAGGTGAGCGAAACAAGACGGAAGCCAGGCTTTACGGCCTGGCGTACAGATTAATACATGCTGCGGCGCAGACCCATAATGTCGAGGATTTTGGTGGCAATCTCCTCGACCGAATAGTTGGTACTGTTAAGGTAACGAATCTGATGCGTGCGGAAGAGCGCTTCCACTTCTCCCACTTCCAGCCGGCACTGGCGCATTGAGGCATAACGGGTATTCTCTGCACGCTCCTGCCGAATCGCCGCCAGACGTTCAGGATCGATAGTTAATCCAAACAGTTTATGTTGATGGGCGCGTAACGCCGGCGGCAATTTCAGGTTATCCATGTCATCGGCGATAAAGGGATAGTTTGCCGCACGTACACCAAACTGCATGGCCAGATAGAGGCTGGTGGGTGTTTTGCCACAGCGAGAGACGCCGAGCAAAATCACCTGCGCATCCTCCAGACCACGCAGTGAAATACCATCATCGTGCGCCAGGGTGTAATCAATTGCGGCAATACGCGCATCATATTTGCCGAGATTGCTCGCCGTCAGACCATGGGTTCGGTGCGCCACTGGCATTGAAGCAACGCCCAGTTCACTTTGCAACGGGCCCACTAATGCCTGCACGATGTCCTGACAAAAGCCTTCGCTTTCCAGAATGATTTCGCGCACATCCGGTGTGACGATGGAAAAGAACACAATCGGACGTACGCCGCTTTGCTGATACAGCGCGTTAATCTGCGCCTTAACCGCCTGAGCTCGCTGAACATTCTCAACAAAGGGCAGGGTTACGCTATTGATGTTCACAGGGAATTGCGACAGAACGGCATGCCCCAATACCTCCGCGGTAATGGCGGTACCGTCTGAAATGTAGAACACACTGCGCTCAGTGCTCATAGGCGAAATCCCCTCTCATTTACTTTTACGTAACAATGTCATTGCTGATATTTCATTTTAATTAAAAATAAAATGAAATATCCATATCATTAGCGCTTTCTGCTGGAATTTGATTTGTGTGATGAACAATATTAGATGAAATGCTGTTTTGAAAACGGCTATTTCCCCGCAATTTTTATCACAAGGTAAAAATAAAGTCTGAATCTGTTGCGCAACAAAAAGAAATGGCTAACCCTCTGAAAAGGGGTAAAATATCGTTGCGACCATGTTTCAGCATTAAATAAGCCCGTTGCGCAACGCTAGCACTAACAGGTACTAGTCCGATTTTGCGTTTCTTTTTCTGCTTTAACGATTCAACACTTAGTCTTTATTAATTGATTGTGCCAGGCTGTTTTGGCGAATAGCAAATTGTTCCATGTGCCCCAATCATTTAAATGAAGGATAATCTCAATGTCCAATCAAGACCAACAGTCGCTAGTGCTCTGGTACAACCAGCTTGGCATGCATGATGTTGATCGGGTGGGGGGCAAGAATGCTTCTCTGGGAGAAATGATTACTAACTTGTCGTCACTGGGCGTCTCCGTGCCTAACGGCTATGCCACGACATCTTACGCCTTTAATCTGTTTCTCGATCAAAGCGGACTGAACCAGCGCATTTATGATTTGCTGGACAAAACGGATATTGATGATGTGGAAGAGCTGGCTAAGGCCGGTAAACAAATTCGTCAATGGGTTGTGGACACGCCATTCCTGCCTGAGCTGGAAGAGGCGATCCGTACTGCCTATGAGCAACTCTCCTCTGATGATGCCGACGCTTCCTTTGCGGTGCGATCATCCGCCACCGCGGAGGACATGCCCGATGCCTCGTTTGCGGGGCAACAGGAGACGTTCCTTAACGTGCAGGGCTTCGATGCGGTGCTGGTCGCCGTGAAGCACGTGTACGCTTCCTTATTTAACGATCGTGCGATCTCCTATCGTGTGCATCAAGGTTACGACCATCGTGGCGTTGCCCTGTCAGCCGGTATTCAGCGCATGGTGCGATCCGATCTCGCCTCTTCCGGCGTGATGTTCACTATTGATACTGAATCCGGTTTCGACCAGGTGGTCTTCATCACCTCGGCGTTTGGCCTCGGAGAAATGGTGGTGCAGGGGGCGGTCAACCCGGATGAGTTCTATGTGCATAAACCGACGCTGGCAGCCAATCGCCCGGCCATCGTTCGCCGCACCATGGGCTCCAAAAAGATTCGCATGGTCTATGCCGATTCTCAGGAACACGGTGAGCAGGTGCGCATTGAAGATGTCGATCAGGAGCAGCGAGACCGCTTTAGTCTGACCGATGAAGAAGTGCAGAATCTGGCGCGTCAGGCGGTGTTGATTGAGCAGCACTACAAACGCCCCATGGATATCGAGTGGGCCAAAGATGGTCACACCGGCAAATTGTTCATTGTGCAGGCGCGTCCGGAAACTGTGCGGTCTAACGGTCAGGTGATGGAGCGCTATAACCTGCAAGGGAAAGGCAAGGTACTGGTCGAAGGCCGTGCCATCGGCCATCGCATTGGCGCGGGTGAAGTGAAAGTGATTCATGACATCAGCGAAATGCACCGCATCGAAAAAGGTGATGTGCTGGTCACGGACATGACTGACCCGGATTGGGAACCGATCATGAAGAAAGCCTCCGCGATTGTCACCAATCGTGGCGGCCGTACCTGCCATGCGGCGATCATCGCCCGTGAGCTGGGCATTCCTGCTGTCGTTGGCTGCGGCGATGCCACCGACCATCTGAAAGATGGGCATAAGGTGACCGTTTCCTGTGCTGAGGGCGACACCGGTTATGTGTATCAGGATCTGCTGGACTTTGAAGTGACCAGTTCGCAAGTGGATACCATGCCGGACCTGCCACTGAAAATCATGATGAACGTCGGCAACCCGGATCGCGCCTTTGACTTCGCCTGTTTGCCGAACGAGGGTGTCGGTCTGGCACGTCTGGAATTCATCATCAACCGTATGATCGGCGTGCATCCAAAAGCCCTGCTGGAATTTGACCAGCAGACACCGGAATTGCAGCAGCAGATTCGTCAAATGATGAAAGGTTTCGATGATCCGGTTGAGTTTTACATCGCCCGTCTGACCGAAGGGATCGCGACCCTGGGTGCGGCCTTTGCGCCGAAGCGCGTCATTGTGCGCCTCTCAGACTTCAAATCGAACGAATACGCCAACCTGGTGGGTGGCGAGCGTTACGAGCCAGAAGAAGAGAACCCGATGCTGGGCTTCCGTGGCGCGGGGCGCTATGTGGCGGACAGCTTCCGCGACTGTTTCGCGCTGGAGTGTGAAGCCGTGAAACGTGTGCGTAATGAAATGGGTCTGACTAACGTCGAGATTATGATTCCATTTGTGCGCACCGTTGACCAGGCGGCGGCCGTGGTGGAGGAACTCGGTAAGCAAGGTCTGAAGCGCGGTGAGAACGGCTTGAAAGTGATCATGATGTGTGAAATACCATCAAACGCCTTACTGGCTGAGCAGTTCCTGCAGTACTTCGATGGCTTCTCTATCGGTTCAAACGATATGACGCAACTGGCGCTGGGCCTGGATCGCGATTCTGGTGTGGTCTCGGCGCTGTTTGATGAGCGCAACGACGCCGTGAAGGCGCTGCTGTCGATGTCAATTCAGGCCGCGAAGAAACAGGGTAAATACGTGGGAATTTGCGGGCAGGGCCCTTCAGACCATGAAGACTTCGCAGCATGGTTGATGGAGCAGGGGATTGATAGCCTGTCATTGAACCCGGATACCGTGGTGCAAACCTGGTTAAATCTGGCGGAATTGGATGCTGCTAAGCAGTAATCAGACATCAATTAGGACGCGTTTGGGGTAAATCTGAAGCGTCCTTGATGAAATCATTAAGGCCAGCGCTGCTGGCCTTTTCTTTATCCATAAAAAATACAAAAAAAAAGCCCATCACAGGGGATGGGCAAAGACTACACACAGCAATTCTTCACTTTACTCAGGGGAAAAAGGTTGTTTAAAAATCAGTGGTTTGATCTCAAACATAGGATTCATGTTATTCATCAGGCTTGCTGGCGTCTTTAAGAATCCTCTTATTAGTTTAAAGCTGATAATCTTTTCTGTGCTTTTTTAACGGTTGCGCCTGATGATTCAGTTCGAAAAATAATCATTTCGTTAGCGAAATCCACCTAAAGCGCCTAAATCTGCGTTTTTTCTTAAAAATCGCTTATGAAAAATAAAGGGTGTTGCAGTCAATTATGTGACAGCGATTAAGTTGCTTTCAGCGCGCCAGGTAAGGCAAATCAGGAGTGGGAGAAGAAGGCGGTGCATTTATCTGCACCGCTCGCGGAAAAGGCCTGCTTTAAGGTTGCTCTTCCTCGTGTTCGGCAAGAGCTTCGATGGCCGTTTGCGGGTCATCATCCGGAGCAGGTGCTTCATGCATCCACACGGAAACCAGACGATAGGACACGGCTAATACCACAGGACCAATAAAAAGCCCGATCATGCCGAAGGCGATCAATCCACCGATAACACCGGAAAGGATCAGAATCATCGGCAGATCTGCACCCATGCGAATCAGCATCGGACGTAACACGCTATCGAGCGTACCGACCACACAACTCCACACCAGTAATATCGTGCCCCAGGTGGTATCGCCACTCCAGTAGAGCCAGATGATGGCCGGTACCAGCACCACTAACGGCCCCAACTGCACCAGGCATGTCAGAATCATCAGCACGGTGAGCAGAGTGGCGTAAGGGATGCCGGAGATTGCCAGGCCAATACCGCCCAGCACACCCTGCACCAGCGCCGTCACCACCACGCCCAGCGCCACGGCACGAATCGCTTGCCCGGCCAGCAGCACCGCCGCATCGCCGCGACGTCCGCCCATGCGATAAGCAAAGTGGCGAATGCCGTGGCCGACCTGCTCACCGCGCCAGTAGAGCAACACGCTAAATAGCAGCATGACGGCGAGGTGAATCATAAAGCGGCCGAAGTGGCCGGCCTGTGCCACAAAGAAGCCTGTGGTGCGACCAATGTAAGGTTGCAGCTGATTTAAAATCGCTGTACCGCCGCCATCGACCATTTTGTGGTAGCTGGCGTAGGTTTTGTTGCCGACATAAGGAATCTCACGCAGCCAGACAAAGTCCGGGAAAACCAGATGGCGTTGCGTTGCCCAGGCGATGACCGGCGCGCTGTTGTCGATCAGGCTACTCACCAGCAGGGCAATCGGAATAATAAACAGCAGCAGTAATAGAATGGTCATGGCGATCACCGCCAGCGATCGTCGTCCCCACAGCAGATGCTGCAAACGGATCATTAATGGCCAGGTCGCAATCACCACCATGCTGGCCCAGGCAAAGCCCAGAATAAAGGGTTGTACCACCCACAGGCAGGCGATGATCATGATGAGAATGAACATCAACGAGAACAGCAGTTGCGGTAGATCCATACCGCGTTGCAGGCTTTTCATCACAACGTTTTGACCTCAATTAATCCTTCGTGGTGGACCGCGTGGGCCCTGATCAATGATGAGCTATTTCCTGAAAATTAAACAGAAAAAAGCAGGGCGCGCGAAGGTCTTTCCTGAAAAAACAGCAGGGGATAAAAAAATATGATAAAACCAATGGTTGAAAAAAATAACCACGCAAACGTTTACAACATCTCGGTCACGCAATAATGATCCCACAGATTTCCCAGGCGCCAGGCCTCGTTCAACTGGTGCTGACATTCCTGCAGTCATTAAAAGAACAAGGCTTCACCGGCGATACCGCCACCAGTTATGCCGATCGTCTCTCGCTTTCTACCGATAACAGCATTTATCAGTTGTTACCCGATGCCGCGCTGTTTCCGCGTTCGACAGCGGACGTGGCGTTAATTGCGCGTCTGGCGGGTGAAACGCGGTTTAACAGCCTGGTGTTTACCCCACGCGGCGGCGGAACGGGTACCAACGGTCAGTCACTCAATCAGGGCATTGTGGTTGACATGTCGCGCTACATGAATCGCATCCTTGAAATCAATCCTGAACAGGGTTGGGTGCGTGTGGAAGCGGGCGTGGTGAAAGATCAGCTCAATGCCTGGCTGAAGCCTTATGGATTCTTCTTTTCGCCGGAGCTCTCCACCAGTAATCGCGCTACCTTAGGTGGCATGATCAATACCGATGCATCCGGACAGGGTTCGCTGGTGTATGGTAAAACCTCGGATCACGTGGAGGGATTGCGGGCGGTTCTGCTCGGCGGCGATATCCTGGATACCCGCGCGATGCCTACCGAACTGGCTGAGCAATTAGCAACAACACCGACAGCTGAAGGGCGCATTTATCAACAGGTGTTGAATCGCTGTCGTGATCAGCGTGACCTGATTCTGGATAAATTCCCTAAGCTTAACCGCTTCCTGACCGGTTATGACTTGCGTCATGTGTTCAGCGATGACATGCAAACCTTCGATCTGACGCGCTTGTTATGCGGTGCAGAAGGGACGCTGGCCTTTATAACGGAAGCGCGTCTGGACATCACGCCGATCCCTAAAGTGCGTCGTCTGGTGAACATCAAGTACGACTCCTTTGACTCTGCGTTGCGTAATGCCCCTTTCATGGTGGAAGCCAAAGCGCTGTCAGTGGAAACCGTGGACTCTAAAGTGTTGAATCTGGCACGAGAGGATATTGTCTGGCACTCGGTAAAAGAGCTGATTACCGATGTGCCGGATAAGGAAATGCTCGGTCTGAATATTGTTGAATTTGCCGGTGACAACGGCGAATTGATCGAACAGCAGGTCAACAGCTTGTGTGCTCGGCTGGATGAGTTGATGGCGCAGCAGCAGGGCGGTGTGATTGGCTATCAGCTGTGTAATGATTTAGGCGGTATCGAGCGCATCTATAATATGCGCAAAAAAGCGGTGGGCTTGCTGGGCAACGCCAAAGGGCGCGCTAAGCCGATTCCGTTTGTGGAAGACACGGCAGTACCGCCAGAACAACTGGCGGATTACATTGTCGATTTCCGTGCTTTGCTCGATAGCCATGGCCTGAATTACGGCATGTTTGGTCATGTGGACGCCGGTGTTCTGCACGTGCGTCCGGCTCTGGATATGTGCGATCCGCAGCAAGAGATGCTGATGAAGCAAATCTCCGACGAAGTGTTGGCGCTGACCGCGCGCTACGGCGGATTACTGTGGGGTGAACACGGTAAAGGATTCCGCGCGCAGTACAGCCCGGAATTTTTTGGCGAGACGCTGTTTAACGAACTGCGCGCGATTAAAGCGGCCTTCGATCCTGATAATCGCCTGAACCCTGGCAAGATTTGCACCCCGCTGGGCAGCAACGAGCCGATGATGCAGGTGGATGCGGTGAAACGCGGCACTTACGATCGTCAGATTCCGGTCACGGTGCGAACTGACTGGCGCGGCGCCATGGAGTGCAACGGCAACGGCTTATGCTTCAACTTTGATGCGCGTAGCCCTATGTGCCCATCGATGAAGATTACCCGCAACCGTATCCATTCGCCTAAAGGACGCGCGACGCTAACGCGTGAATGGTTGCGTTTGCTGTCAGAGCAGGGCGTTGATCCCTCACAGCTGGAACAGGCGCTGCCGAAACAGGGGGCCAGCCTGCGCACACTGATCCAACGCACGCGTAACTCCTGGCACGCGAAGCAGGGCGAGTATGACTTTTCTCATGAAGTGAAAGAGGCGATGTCAGGCTGTTTAGCCTGCAAAGCCTGTTCGACGCAGTGCCCGATTAAGATTGATGTCCCGGGCTTTCGCTCGCGCTTCTTGCAGCTTTATCACACGCGCTATTTGCGTCCGGTGAGCGATCATCTGGTGGCCACCGTTGAGAGTTATGCGCCTTTGATGGCCAAAGCGCCTAAGGTGTTCAACTTCTTCCTTAAGCAACCGTGGGTACGCGATCTCAGTAAAACCCACATTGGCATGGTCGATCTGCCGTTGCTTTCATCGCCAAGTCTGAAACAGCAACTCGGTGGGCATCCAGCCATGAGCCTGACGCTGGAACAACTGGAAGCGATGGATATCGCGCAGCGTGAAAACTGTGTGCTGGTGGTGCAGGATCCGTTCACCAGCTATTACGAAGCACAGCTGGTGACCGATTTTGTCAAATTGATTGAAAAGCTGGGCTATCGTCCGGTGTTATTACCCTTCTCACCGAACGGTAAAGCGCAGCATGTGAAAGGCTTCCTGCAGCGCTTTGCGCGCACTGCCGGTAAAACCGCCGAGTTTCTAAATCGTGTCGCCCAATTGGGGATGCCGATGGTTGGGGTCGATCCCGCAACGGTGCTGTGTTATCGCGATGAATATCAGGAAGTGCTGGGTGAGCAGCGTGGTGAGTTCAAGGTGCAACTGGTCCACGAATGGTTGCAGCAGGCCCTGAATGCGCGCGCGGTGCAAACTGCCAGCGGCGAGGCCTGGTATCTGTTTGCGCACTGCACTGAAGTCACTGCGCTGCCCTCCACGCCGAATCAGTGGCAGGACATCTTTGCGCGTTTCGGTGCGAAGCTGGAGAACGTCAACGTCGGGTGTTGCGGTATGGCGGGGACGTACGGACATGAGAGCAAGAACCTCGAAAATTCGCTGGGCATCTACGAACTCTCGTGGCATCCGCAATTACAGAAACTGCCACGTCAGCGTTGTCTGGCGACAGGTTTCTCCTGTCGCAGCCAGGTTAAACGCGCCGAGGGCAACGGCATGCGCCATCCGCTGCAGGCACTACTGGAAATGATGTAAACAAATTGTAGGAGTCGTCACAAAGCTGGATTAGAATATCCAGCCTGCGTGACGGACAAAATCACTCTGCAGGCTGGTGGCTTTATCCCACTCGCCGCTGAGCGCCAGTTGATGACACAAACGAGTTAACGACAGGCGCGCCAGTTGATAGGCCTGAATACGGAATAAACGGTCGCGATCGGCATTGCCCATCTCCTGCACTAAGCGGTGATGAAGCTTGCCCATGGCATGCAGATAGCTTTGGTCGTCGCCGTTAAGCTCGCAGATTTCTGCCATGTCGAGACAGGTGTCGTTAAAGCGACGCAGTTGGTCAATAGTACAATCGTTGCGGTTGAGCTTAGCCTGAGCCATGTAGAAGTCGACGGTGATATCACGCACTGAAAACTTATATTCATCGATTTTGTGTTGTAACCAGGCTGAGACGGTAAGCGTCATGTCGCTACCCTAAATGGGTTAATGATAATCATTATCATATTCAACCGCGTCAGGAATGCAATTCCCGCAATGAAATTTTATTGATTTCCTTTGCCTGTTACTAAAATCGGCAATAACAATCTCTTTACATTGAAGAAAGGCGTAACCTATCAATCATGACGATGTCGTAAAGTTGAATTTCTAAATTTTACGTCATTTTAACGGGTTACGCTGGCGTGGCGCGCACGGGAATGCCGCTCACAAGCTCGATTGAAGAGACTATGCTTAATAAAGCAACAGTAAAAAACAGCACGAGATGATTATCCCTGCAAAACAAGAGGTTGAAGTGGTATCTGATATCACTACCATAGGGGGATAGCCTGAAAAGGCCCAGACTTACGAGGTAGCACTATGTCATCAGTAAATGCAGCTTCCTTTTCACCCGACGATTTCGTCTGGAAAGGGCTTACGCTGACCGAATCGGCAGCGAAACAGATTCTTAACCTGGTTGAGGCGGATCCTGAAGTTAAGGGCCTTAGATTGGGTGTGAAGCAGTCCGGCTGTGCCGGTTTTGGGTACGTTATGGATCTGACAAAAGAGCCAGCCGATGACGACCTGACGTTTGAGCAATTCGGCGCAAAATTATTTGTGCCTCTTCAGGCTATGCCGTTTGTTGACGGTACCGAACTGGATTATGTCCGTGAAGGCCTGAACCAGATTTTTAAATTCAACAACCCTAAAGCTCAGCACGCCTGCGGGTGCGGTGAGAGTTTTGGCGTCGAGTAAGTAAAATGTCACGACACAGCGAAGCATCTGACGATGTACAAACGTGGGAAGGTAGCCTGAATTATAAAGAAGGCTTCTTTACCCAGTTGCAAACCGACGAATTGGCACACGGCATCAATGAAGATGTGGTGCGTGCCATTTCGGCCAAACGTAACGAACCTGAGTGGATGCTGGAATTCCGCCTCAAGGCCTTCCGTGCCTGGTTAGAGATGGAAGAACCACATTGGTTGAAAGCCAACTACGCCTCACTCGATTATCAGGACTACAGCTACTATTCCGCGCCGTCTTGCGGCAATTGCGATGATAGCTGCGCGTCTGAACCGGGTGCGAAGCAAACATCTGGCAGCGTAGCGTCAAGCGATTACCTGACGAAAGAAGTGGAAGACGCTTTCAATCAGTTGGGTGTTCCGGTACGTGAAGGACGTGAAGTCGCCGTTGATGCGATTTTTGACTCTGTTTCCGTATCCACCACCTATCGTGACAAACTGGCTGAGCAAGGCATTATCTTCTGCTCATTCGGTGAAGCGATTCACGATCATCCAGAGCTGGTGCAGAAGTATCTCGGTACTGTGGTTCCCCACAACGATAACTTCTTCGCAGCATTGAACTCTGCTGTGGCTTCAGACGGTACTTTTGTTTACATCCCCAAAGGCGTGCGTTGCCCGATGGAGCTGTCGACTTATTTCCGTATCAACGCGGCGAAAACGGGTCAGTTCGAACGTACCATTCTGATCGCCGATGAAGACAGCTATGTCAGCTACATCGAAGGCTGCTCCGCGCCTGTGCGTGACACCTACCAGCTGCACGCCGCAGTGGTTGAAGTGATCATCCACAAAAACGCCGAAGTGAAATATTCCACCGTACAGAATTGGTTCCCGGGCGGTGAAGGCGAGGGCGGTATCCTCAACTTCGTGACCAAGCGTGCGCTGTGTGAAGGCGACCACAGCAAGATGTCCTGGACACAGTCAGAGACGGGGTCAGCCATCACCTGGAAATACCCAAGCTGTATCCTGCGTGGTGATTACTCTGTGGGTGAATTCTACTCTGTCGCACTGACCAGCGGCCGTCAGCAGGCGGATACCGGTACCAAGATGATCCACATTGGTAAAAACACCAAGTCGACCATCATCTCGAAAGGGATCTCTGCCGGTAAGAGTGAGAACACTTATCGTGGTCTGGTAAAAATCATGCCAACCGCGACCAACGCGCGTAACTTCACCCAGTGTGACTCGATGCTGATTGGTGCCGAGTGCGGTGCGCACACCTTCCCTTATGTGGAAACGCGAAACAACACAGCACAGCTGGAACATGAAGCCACCACCTCGCGTATTGGCGAAGACCAGATGTTCTATTGCCTGCAGCGCGGCATTAGCGAAGAAGATGCGATCTCAATGATCGTCAACGGCTTCTGCAAAGATGTTTTCTCCGAGCTGCCACTGGAATTCGCCGTGGAAGCGCAAAAACTGTTGGCTATCAGCCTTGAGCACAGTGTGGGCTGATGCCACACGCGTTGCCGGAAGCAATGTGAAGGAAAGAGTATGTTAAGCATTAAAGATTTACAGGTTAGCGTTGAAGACAAAGAGATTTTGCGCGGTCTGAACCTTGAAGTGAAGCCGGGCGAAGTCCACGCCATCATGGGCCCTAACGGCTCGGGTAAAAGTACCCTGTCTGCAACGCTGGCAGGTCGTGAAGATTACGAAGTGACCGGTGGTTCGGTCAGCTTCCATGGCAAAGATCTGCTGGAACTCGAGCCAGAAGAGCGCGCGGGCGAAGGCATCTTCATGGCGTTCCAGTATCCGGTCGAGATTCCGGGCGTCAGCAACCAATTCTTCCTGCAGACTTCTGTGAATGCGGTGCGCAAATACCGTGAGCAGGAAGAGCTGGATCGTTTTGATTTCCAGGACTTCATCGAAGACAAAATTAAACTGCTGAAGATGCCTGAAGATTTGCTGACCCGTTCAGTAAACGTTGGCTTCTCCGGTGGTGAGAAGAAGCGTAACGACATTCTGCAGATGGCCGCTCTTGAGCCAGAACTGTGCATCCTGGATGAAACCGACTCCGGTCTGGATATCGATGCGCTGAAAATCGTCGCTGAAGGCGTTAACAGCCTGCGTGACGGCAAGCGTTCATTCATTATCGTGACCCACTACCAGCGCATCCTGGATTACATCAAGCCAGATCACGTGCACGTGCTGTATCAGGGCAAAATCGTTAAGTCTGGCGATTTCTCGCTGGTTAAACAGCTGGAGGAGCAAGGCTATGGCTGGCTTACCGACGAAGAGTGATAACGCCCTGCAACAGTGGCATCACCTGTTTGAATCGCGCGGTGAGGTGCGTTCTCTGCAGGCTCAGCAGCACTGGCAGCAATTAATGCGTGTCGGCTTGCCGACCCGTAAGCATGAAAACTGGAAATACACCGCGCTGGATGGCCTGTTCGCCAACCAGTTCGTGCTGCCAGAAGCGCAGACCGTTACGGCGGAACAGGTTGCTGAATTAGCGCTGCCGGTGGATGCGGTGCGTCTGGTGTTTGTTGATGGCCGCTTCCAGCCTGAGCTGAGTGCGCGCGACACCGATCTGTTTGACGTGCAGCACAGCCGTGCGGCTGAACGCCGCCCGTTGCCTGCTGCGGTGCAGCCAGAAGTGTTCCTGCATCTGACAGAAAGCCTGGCGGAAGAAGTGACTTCCATTCGTCTGGCGCGCGGCAAGTCGGCGGCACGTCCGCTGTATTTACTGCACATCACCAGCGGCAAAGCCGATGCGTTGAACACCGTTCACCACCGCCATCATCTTGAGCTGGAGCAGAGCGCCGAAGCTGAAGTGATTGAGCATTACGTGACGCTGAACGGTGCGGCACACTTCACTGGTGCTCGCTTTACCTTTGCTGTCGCCGACAATGCCCAACTGAAACACATCAAGCTGGCGTTTGAAGAGAGCAGTAGCTATCACTTTGCACACAATGACATCGTGATTGGTCGTGATGCGCAGGTCAGCAGCACCAGCTTCCTGCTGGGTGCCGGCTTGTCTCGTCACAACACCAGCGTGCAGCTCAACGGTGAAAACACCCAGCTGTCACTGAACAGTCTGGTGCTGCCGATCAACGCAGAAGTGGCGGATACCCGCAGCTATCTGGAACACAACAAAGGCTACTGCCTGAGTCGTCAGCTGCACAAAACCATCTCGCGCGATAAGGGCCGTTCGATTTTCAACGGTCACATCAAAGTGGCGAAGCATGCACTGAAAACTGACGGACAGATGACCAACAACAACCTGTTGCTCGGTCGCCTGGCGGAAGTGGACACCAAGCCGCAGCTGGAAATCTATGCGGATGATGTGAAGTGCAGCCATGGCGCAACGATTGGCCGTATCGACGATGAGCAAATGTTCTATCTGCGCTCGCGTGGTATCCCTGAAGATGCCGCACAGCAGATGATTATCCATGCGTTCGCAGCTGAATTGACCGAACTGCTGGAAGAAGAACCGCTGCGCCAGCTGGTGCTGGAACGCATTAGTGCGCGTTTCCCTGGAGTTGAGTTATGACTTTCGATCTCGAACGAATCAGAGCGGAATTTCCGATTCTGAAACGTGAGGTCAACGGACATCCGCTGGCCTACCTTGATAGCGCGGCCAGCGCTCAGCGCCCGCTCGCGGTTATCAATGCGGAAAGTTATTTTTACCAGCACGGCTATGCCGCCGTGCACCGTGGCATCCACTCGCTCAGTGCGCAAGCCACCACCGATATGGAAAACGTGCGTACGCAAGCCTCGCGTTTTCTCAATGCGGCATCGCCAGAAGAGATTATCTTCGTTAAAGGCACCACTGAAGGCATCAATCTGGTGGCCAACAGTTGGGGCGGCAGTCAGCTGCAATCGGGCGATAACATCATCATCACGGAGATGGAGCACCACGCTAATATCGTGCCGTGGCAGATGGTGGCGCAGCGTACCGGTGCAGAGATTCGCGTTCTGCCGCTTAACGAGCAAGGTGAATTAGCCCTAGAGCAACTGAGTGGGTTGATCGACAGCCGCACACGCCTGCTGGCGGTGACGCATGTTTCCAACGTGCTCGGTACCGTAAACCCGGTAAAAGCCATCGTCGCACAGGCGAAAGCCGCTGGCGTGATCACGCTGGTAGACGGTGCTCAGGCGGTGATGCATCACAAGGTGGATGTGCAGGATATCGATTGCGATTTCTACGTCTTCTCGGGCCATAAAATTTATGGGCCGACCGGCATCGGCGTACTGTATGCGCGTAAAGCACTGCAGGAGATCATGCCACCGTGGGAAGGCGGTGGTTCGATGATCGATCAGGTGATGCTGCCAACCGGCACCACCTGGAACAGCACGCCATGGCGTTTTGAAGCCGGCACACCGAATACCGGTGGCATTATCGGCTTAGGCGCGGCGCTGAACTGGATCAGTGAGCTGGGATTGGATGTCATCAACGAACGTGAGACGTCACTGATGCGTTATGCATTAGACAAGCTCGCGTCGGTGCCAGACCTGATTATCTACGGTCCTGCACAGCGCAGTGGCGTGGTGGCATTCAACCTTGGTAAGCATCATGCATTCGACGTCGGGAGTTTCCTCGATCAATACGGCATTGCGATTCGCACCGGACATCATTGCGCTATGCCTCTGATGCGCCATTATGCGGTGCCCGCGATGTGTCGTGCCTCGTTTGCACTGTATAACAGTGAAGAAGAAGCCGATCGCCTGGCAGCAGGTTTGACGCGTATTCATCGTCTGCTGGGCGGTTGAGCAGATTTCAGGAGTTATCCATGGCGAATTTGCCAGAGAAAGAGAAGCTGGTGCGCAACTTTAACCGTTGCGCTAATTGGGAAGAGAAGTATCTCTACATCATTGAACTCGGTGCGAAATTACCAGAATCCTCTGAAAGCTTACAGCAGCCAGAGTATGTGATTTCCGGTTGCCAGAGCCAGGTGTGGATCCGCATGACCCCACAAGCTGATGGCACCATCGCCTTTGAAGGGGACAGTGATGCCGCCATCGTTAAGGGCTTGATTGCGGTGGTATTTAGCCTCTATCAGGGCTTGCAAGCGCAGGAGATTCTCGCGCTGGATGTCGGTCATTGGTTCGCAGAATTAGAGTTGACTCAACACCTCACTCCTACACGTTCTCAAGGATTGGAAGCGATGATTCGCGCGATCCGTCATAACGCTCAAAGCCTCAGCTAAGTTACACTCTCCAGACCCCGGCATGACCGGGGTCTGTTCCATCCGACAAAGAGAAAATTGCATGAAACCAGCGTTACGTTTAGCCGGTGCATTGCTGTTGTCCTGCTTCGGACTTTCTGCACCTGCATTTGCAACGGAATATCCCCTGCCAGCCGATAACAGCCGTTTAATTGGCGAGAATACCCTGACCACTGTCCCCGACGACAAACGGCCCTTAGAGAGCATCGCAGCGCATTATAAGATTGGGATGCTCGGCATGCTGGAGGCCAATCCTGGTGTCGATCCCTGGCTGCCCAAAGCGGGGACGCAACTGACGGTTCCATTACAAATGCTGCTGCCTGATGCTCCTCGTGAAGGCATCGTCATCAACCTTGCGGAGCTGCGTCTCTACTACTATCCGAAAGGGGAGAATCGCGTGGTGGTGTATCCGATCGGAATCGGCCAGTTGGGCGCTGCGACACCCAGCATGGTCACCAGCATCAGCCAGAAAATCCCCAATCCTACCTGGACGCCTACCGTCAATATCCGCAAACGCTACGCGAAAGAGGGCATCACCTTACCGGGTGTCGTTCCGGCCGGGCCAGACAACCCGATGGGTCTGTTTGCGATGCGTCTGGCGCGCGGGACCGGCCAGTACTTGATCCACGGCACCAACGCCGATTTCGGTATTGGGATGCGCGTGAGCTCGGGCTGTATTCGTTTGCGTCCGGATGATATCGAAGCGCTGTTCAACAGCGTGCCGAAGGGAACGAGGGTGCAGATCGTTAACGAGCCGATCAAGTATGCGGTGGAACCGGATGGCAAGCGTTACGTAGAGGTGCATCAGCCGTTGTCGCGCAATGAGAAGGACGATCCGCAAACGATGCCGATTGCGTTGACCGCAAAATCTAAGGCGTTTATCAATAGCCAGAAGAGTGACACGGCACTGATCAAAGAGGCGATGGCGCGTCGTTCAGGGATGCCCGTACTGGTGAGCAGCGGCGAACCCGTTACGCAGGACACGGCGTTACCAGATGTGCTGCAAACGCAGCAGAGTGGCGCTGGGGCAGGACAAGCGACCATCAGTCAGGCGATGGGTGAGAGCGGCGCGAAACCCTGATTCAGAACCAAAATCAGGACAAAAAAAATGGTGCCACATGGGCACCATTTTTCAAACCAGAACTCTTACTTACGGTAAGAGTGAGCCTGGTTGTCCAGACGCTGGTTAGCGCGAGCTGCGTCATCTTTAGCAGCCTGAACGTCAGAACGGATTGCGTTCACGTCGTTGCTCAGCTGGTCAACTTTGGCGTTCAGAGTCTGAACGTCTGAAGACAGCTGGTCGATTTTAGCGTTGCTTGAGCAACCAGCCAGCAGAGTTGAACCCAGAATTACCGCGCCCAGTACCAGTTTAGTACGATTCATTATTAATACCCTCTAGAATTGAGTTAATCTCCATGTAGCGTTACAAGTATTACACAAAGCTTTTTGAGTTGAGAATAAATTTTTGATGAGAACATGCTTAAATTTGATCGTTCGCTCAAAGAAGCAGCGTTTCGCAGAAGATGATGAAAATATTTAGCTAAAACAGAGAGATTTAATCGGACTAACCTTAATTGTGCGGGATATTGAATAGTTATTATCGATTGGAAAAATCTGGATTTTGTATTAGCGCAAGAATAAAAAAAGCGCCCCAAAAAGGCGCTTTTAAATAAAACTTCAGGCAAAATCAGAGTACGTGGACTGAAGCGGTGTTGGTCGTGCCACTTGGAACCAGCGCACCTGATACCATCACCACAACGTCGCCTTTCTGTGCATAGCCACTTTCCAGCGCCATTTCCTTGCCAATACGGTAGAAATCATCCGTTGAGGCAATTTCAGTCACCAGACGCGTCTCCACGCCTTTGCTCAGAATGAGCTGACGTGCGGTGGTCGCATTGGTGGTCAGCGCCAGAATGGTGGCATCCGGGAAGTATTTACGAATCGCTTTGGCAGACTTACCGCCTTCGGTCGCCACCACAATAACAGGGGCTTCCAGCTTTTCTGCTGTTTCCACTGCACCGCGACAAACCGCTTCAGTGATGCGCATTTTGCGTGAATCCTGCAGCTCACCGATGCGTGATTTCATTACGCGGTCGGTACGCTCACAGATGGTCGCCATGATAGTCACGGATTCCAGCGGGTAACGACCCTTAGCACTTTCACCCGACAGCATTACCGCATCAGTACCATCAAGGATGGCGTTCGCCACGTCGCCTGCTTCCGCGCGGGTAGGGCGTGGGTTCTTGATCATAGAATCCAGCATCTGCGTCGCGGTGATGACCACTTTGCGTGCTTTATTACATTTCTTGATCATCATCTTCTGGGCGAAGATCACTTCTTCAACCGGGATCTCAACACCCAGGTCACCACGTGCAACCATGATGCCGTCAGAGGCTTCCAGAATCTCGTCGAAGTTGTTCAGGCCTTCCTGGTTTTCGATTTTAGAGATGATCTGGATATGCTCGCCGCCGTGGGCTTTCAGGTGCTCGCGAATTTCCAGGACATCCGAACGTTTGCGGATAAAGGAAGCCGCCACGAAGTCAACGCCTTGCTCGCAGCCGAAGATCAGGTCACGTTTGTCTTTTTCAGCCAATGCTGGCAGCTGGATAGAAACACCTGGCAGGTTAACGCCTTTGTTTTCACCGAGGTCACCGTTGTTCAGCACATGACAGACGACAGTGTTTTCTGTCACTTCAGTCACCTGCATACCAATCAGGCCATCATCGACCAACACGGTGTTGCCGATTTTCAGGTCTTCGGTGAAGCCTGCATAGGTCACAGCAACACGTTCGCTGTTACCAATCACTGACTGATCGGTGGTGAAAGTGAAAGTCTGGCCGGCTTTCAATGCAACATCGTTGCCGCCTTCCAGCTTCATGGTACGAATTTCAGGACCTTTGGTGTCCAGCAGAATCGCGGCCTGACGACCGGTTTTTTCCATGACGGCACGCATGTTAGTGATGCGCTGACCATGTTCGGCATAATCCCCGTGAGAGAAGTTCAGGCGCATGACGTTCATGCCCGCTTCCAGCAGTTGAGTCAGCATCTCTTCAGATTCGGTTTTCGGACCGATAGTACAAACAATCTTGGTCTTTTTCATGTCAGGTTTTCTGTAAGTTGTGATGGATGATAGAGGTCGGGATTCGCAGCGCAAGGCAGCGAAGTGAAAATGTGTATGGTGTTGGTTTGGATCGTACAGGAGTAAGAATAGGTGACAGAGGCTAAGCGTGCAGAGAAGTTGTGCAGTACGCGAGGGAACTGGCAGAGCAGTGTTGCGCAAATCATTTGAGTTGTTTGCATAGGCACGTTAGCGCTGAAACCTTTCAGGTGGACAACGCGGCATAGTATAGACGCTAAGTATGCGAAAACCAATATAAAAGCTGAGAGAGAAAACGATACAGATCAAGGAAAGGGGTGTTGCGCAAAGAGAGAGAAAACAAAGAGTGGTGCGCTCTAATGGACTCGAACCATCGACCCCCACCATGTCAAGGTGGTGCTCTAACCAACTGAGCTAAGAGCGCATTTTAGAAATTTGGTGCGTCCGAGTGGACTCGAACCACCGACCCCCACCATGTCAAGGTGGTGCTCTAACCAACTGAGCTACGGACGCACTTGGTGCGCTCTAATGGACTCGAACCATCGACCCCCACCATGTCAAGGTGGTGCTCTAACCAACTGAGCTAAGAGCGCAACATGCTGTCAGGGCGACAGCGGGGACGAATATTAACGGCAGGCCGCGATGCTGGCAAGGGAAAAAATGATTTTCCATGACGACTGACCAGCATCTGTGCGACCCGCTGTTTTTTTAGGCATTGCGGGAGCAAATAACGGCCTGTTCAGCCACTTAGCGGGCCGCGCGCGCCAAAATTATCTGCGCCGGCAAACGTTGCAACCGAAGAATACGCCAAATCATCATCTCGGCAGCAGACGTCAGGCCGACAATAAATCCGCACCAGAATCCTGCTGGACCGAGTTGCGGTACCACCCAGTCGGTGAGCGCCAGAATATAACCCACCGGCAAACCCAGCACCCAATAGGCAATCAGGGTGATAAAGAAGATTGAGCGCGTATCTTTGTAGCCGCGCAGAATCCCGCTACCTATGACCTGAATGGAATCGGAGAACTGATAGATAGCAGCGAGCAGCATAAGCTGGGCGGCCAGCGTAATCACTTCTGGATTGGCGGTGTAAAGTGCGGCGATATGTTCACGGAAGGTGACGGTGAAGATCGCTGTGATAGCGGCCATGCTGATACCGACACCTTGTCCCGTCCATGCCGCCACGCGCGCCTGTTCAGTTGAGCCCTGCCCAAGCCGATATCCCACGCGGATAGTGGTCGCGACACCGAGCGACAGAGGCAGAACGAACATCAGCGAACTGAAGTTCAGCGCAATCTGATGACCGGCAACTTTAACGATCCCCAGCGGAGAGACCAGCAGCGCGACCACCGCAAACAAAGTGACTTCAAAGAACAGAGCCAGCGCAACCGGTAACCCGAGGTTAAACAGCCGTGACAAAATGACACGTGAGGGCGGAGACCAGCGGCTGTTCATGCGAATATCGCGCATGCTCGCCATGCGTTTAACCCAGAAACGCATCACGATAAACATCACCCAGTAAACCGAGGCGGTGGCGACACCACAGCCTACGCCCCCGAGAGCGGGCATACCGAAATGACCATAAATGAACACGTAGTTCAGCGGAATGTTAACCAGCAAGCCTAAAAAGCCCAGCAGCATGGCTGGCTTGGTTTTTGATAATCCGTCGCACTGATTACGTGCCACCTGGAAGAACAGGTAACCGGGTGCACCCCACAATAATGCATGCAGGTAGCCTTCGGCTTTCGCGGCCAGTTGCGGATCGATATCGTGCATGGCATGAATCAGATACCCTGCATTCCACAGCACCAGCATAACCAGCAAGGCGACTGCCAGCGCCAGCCAGTAACCCTGACGTACTTGTTCCGCGATGCGTTCGCGCCGTCCTGAACCGTTGAATTGTGCAACGGTGGGCGTCAACGCCAGCAGAAGACCATGACCAAACAGAATGGCGGGAAGCCAGATAGAGGTGCCGACAGCAACGGCGGCCATATCCGTGGCGCTCACCGCACCGGCCATAATGGTATCCACAAAACCCATCGCCGTCTGAGCCACCTGAGCAAGGATGACCGGGATCGCGAGGGCCAGCAATTGACGCGCTTCTGTTAAATACTTCTGCACGTAACACCTGCTTAAATTAAGAAGAGAAGAGGGGGATATCCCCAAAGAATGCGCGGCATAGTGTAGCGGTAGCGCTGCGTTCCACCAAACTTTGATCGCATTTTGTTAAGTTGATTGTGTAAAGTTTGAACTCCGGCAAATTAAACCGCGCAGCCCAAGCTGTGATAAACTGGCGCAAACTTCGCAGAGGCTGAAAGTATGTTTACTGGAATTGTGCAGGGCACGGCCGAAATTATCGCCGTGGAAGAAAAAGAGTTGTTTCGTACCCATATCGTTCGTCTGCCGGAAGAGCTCTTACCGGGATTAGCGTTGGGGGCATCGGTGGCGCACAACGGTTGCTGCCTGACGGTGACGGCGATTGAGGGCGATCGCGTGAGCTTCGACCTGATCAAAGAAACCCTGCGCATTACCAACCTGGGAGAATTAGCGGTTGGCGATGTAGTGAATATTGAGCGCGCGGCGAAGTTCAGTGATGAAATTGGCGGACATTTAATGTCTGGCCATATTATGACCACTGCAGAAATCTGCAAAATCATTCAGTCAGAAAATAACCGTGAAGTGTGGTTTAAATTGCAGGATGCTTCTCAGATCAAATATATCCTGCATAAAGGTTTCGTCGGTATCGATGGCATCAGCCTGACCGTGGGTGACGTCACCAAGAGTAAATTCTGCGTGCATCTGATTCCAGAAACCCTGGAGCGCACCACGCTGGGTGCGAAAAAACTGGGACATAAGGTGAATATTGAGATCGATCCCCATACTCAGGCGATTGTCGAGACGGTGGAACGCGTGCTGGCTCAGCGCGAAGCTGCGGCCATTGCGCTGGCGCAAGCCGCAGACGCAGAGTAATCCAATAAAAAAGGCGCCGCGGCGCCTTTTCTCTTGCTGTCATTGATCAACGCCCAACGCGTAAACCCCCTTCTTTACCGCGACTAAAGACCACCTGCCACAATTGGATGTCACGCGCACGGAAAGCGCCGGCGCAAGCATTGAGGTAATAACTGAACATCCGTTTGAAGCGATCGCCGTATTTTTCTTCAAGCTGCGGCCAGGACGCCAGGAACCGTTCATGCCATGCCATTAATGTGGTGTCATAATCCGCACCAAAATTATGCCAGTCTTCCATAATAAAATGTTTTTCGCTGGCATCCGCAATCTGGCGCACAGAGGGTAAACATCCATTGGGGAAGATGTATTTATCAATCCAGGGATCAACATTCATGTCGGTGGTGATGGCACCAATGGTATGCAGTAAAAATATGCCGTCTGGTTTGAGATTGCGATCGGCAACATCAAAATAAGTGGCATAGTTTTTCGGCCCCACGTGTTCGAACATACCGACTGATACAATGCGATCGAACTGCAAATTCAAATCGCGGTAATCCTGCAGCAAGATGGTGACGTCCAACCCTTCGCAGCGTTGCTGTGCCAACTTCTGCTGTTCTGCGGAAATGGTCACACCATGCACTTTAACACCGTAATTGCGTGCGGCAAATTCCGCCAATCCGCCCCAGCCGCAACCGATATCCAGCAGCGTCATGCCAGGTTCAAGCTGCAATTTACGGCAGATCATATCCAGCTTGGCAGACTGAGCCTGTTCCAGTGTCTCTGCGTCTTTCCAGTAACCGCAGGAATACTGCATAAAGGGATCGAGCATCAGTGAAAAAAGATCGTTACCGAGGTCGTAATGCTCTTTCCCGACAATCCAGGCACGTTTTTTCGACTGTAAATTGGTTAAACGCGCGGCCGCAATACGCAAGGTATCTTTAAAATGACGCGGGAGTTGTTTATCCAGATGGTGTTGCAGAACGCGATGGAAAAAGACATCTAATTGTTCGCATTCCCACCAGCCATCCATATAACTTTCGCCCAGACCTAGCGATCCTTCCTGCAAAACACGTTTGAAAAAATCCGGATGCTTGACCTGAATATCCCAGGGGCGTGTGCCATTGACTGCAACATCAGCCCGTTCCAGTAATTCGTTGACGATGCGAAACCAGTGGTTTTCTTCAAGGCTCACTTCTTCTATACACGATGAACTCATAGCTTCTCCATCACCCTTCCGATTTGAACCTGTGGAAATAATAGTCAATTTCCTAAGGCCTGTGAGAGAACTCACGGAAAATCCGTGCGCCAGATATCCGACGTTTTACAGAGGTATGAATCTGAATAGAAATGTCTGTCATCAATCAGGAGAGGAAGATCGTGCAGACGCCATCCCAGCGACAGAGTCGCTTAAAAATAATGCAATTATGTTATTGATTTGTTGCAGAAATGCTGACCCACTGAGTATATGCTCACGTGGGTCAATATTCAACGGGTTATCGTTAGTTTGCTAACGATATTCGTTGCATCAGTGATTATCTTCGCAGGGACAGGAGGTGTGAGCAATATCACTTTGTGCGTTTAGGCTGCGTTGCCAGATGAAACCGGCCCATGCCAGAACTACCGTGGCGACCATCACCAGTGTGGTGTTGTAAAGCGCTTGTTGTAATCCGGCCGAGACCAGCAGGCTGGCAATAAAGCATAAGCCCAGTTGCAGCAGGTTTTGGAGGCCTGCCGCCTTACCTGTGGCATGTGGGAAGGGCGCTAATGCAGTGGCCACCACAATCGGATAGATGGCGCCATTCGCCAGTGCCATGCCGCAGAAGGGCAGCAGCAGTGCAATCAAAGAGGGCGCGGGCATCATCGCGACGACAAACAGACTCAAAATGCTCAGGCTGTAGAGCACCAACAGCCATGGCAGCAGTTGTGACCCTTGATAACGGCTCAGCATCGCACGGCAACCAAAGCCACCAATCAGAAACGCAATGGTCTGCGGAATATAGCTCAGACCAATATCGGCGGGGGTTAAACCCGCTGACGCCAGGATGAAGGGCGAACCGGTTAACCAGGCAAAGAAACTGGCAGAACACGCCGAGTAAATCAGCACGTTGCCGCTGTAAACACGCGTGGTGAACAGATTCAGCCAGCCGGGTTGCGGGGTATGATCGGCTTTGGTTTTTTTAGGCGCGGCAAGTGGCAAGGTTCCGATGATCAGCAGCACGGTGATGATCGTCAGCGCGATAAAGATGCTGCGCCAGTGGAAATGGCCCATCAGCCACGCTCCCAGTAAAGGGGCCAGCGCGGGGGAAAGGGCAACCAGCGGCATAATGGTGGCGAACACTTTGTTAGCCTGGGCTTTAGGATAGCGATCGACCACCAGTGCCTGCCAACTGACGGCAGCGGCGCACACACCAACTGCCTGCACAAAGCGCAGTGCCAGCATCATGTTGACGTCCGTCACCCATAACATCCCCAGGCAACCCAGGGCAAAAATCGTCAAACCTGCCAGTAAAATCGGTTTACGTCCAAAACGATCTGACAGCGGTCCCCAGAATACCTGCGCGCAGGCAAATCCACCGAGAAACAGACTGAGGCTGGCGCTGATGGTGCCCGGTGCGGTGGCGAAGTCGCGTTGCATGTCCCCAAAGGCGGGCAGATACATATCCGTAGCGAGGAAGCCGAGCATACTGAGCACAGCAAGGTAGGGAATAAATCCTTTTGACGACAACATAGTGATTCTCATTGGCAGATTGAACGCCGGGGAGTGTAAAAGAGTGCGTCATTCTTTGTGAAACGCTAATATTTGCGCAGTGCTGTTAAAATTTTTGAAGGCAAAAATATGTGGTCTGAATATGCGCTGGAAGTGGTGGACGCTGTCGCGCGCAATGGCAGTTTTAGTGCTGCGGCCCAGGAGTTGCATCGCGTGCCCTCTGCCGTCAGCTACACGGTGCGTCAGCTGGAAACCTGGTTGGCCGTGCCGTTGTTTGAGCGTCAGCACCGTGAGGTGGTTTTAACCCCTGCAGGCGAGCATTTTGTGCGGGAAGGGCGATCTGTTATCAAAAAAATGCTGGCAACCCGCAGGCAGTGCCAGCAACTGGCGAATGGCTGGCGCGGACAACTCAGTATTGCCGTGGATTGCATTGTAAAACCACAGCGTACCCGGCAAATGGTAAAGGACTTTTACCGTCATTTCCCTGATATGGAATTGATTATCAGCTACGAGGTATTTAACGGTGTATGGGATGCCTTAGCGGACGGGCGGGTCGATGTGGCGATTGGCGCCACTCAGGCGATCCCTGTAGGCGGACGTTTTGCGTTTCAGGACATGGGTGCCCTTAACTGGCGTTGTGTGGTCAGTCCCGACCATCCTCTGGCCGCGCATGCTGAACTCAATGAAGAAGCGCTGCGTGCCTGGCCATCGCTGGTATTGGAAGATACCTCTCGCGCATTACCACGACGCATGACCTGGACATTGGATAATCAGCGGCGTTTAGTGGTGCCAGAGTGGGAAACGGGAATGGACTGTTTGCAGGCGGGATTGTGCGTGGGCATGGTGCCAGGCCACCTCGCGCGACCTTTACTCGACAATGGCGCGCTGGTGGAGTTATCACTGCCGCAGCCGTTTCCGGAAAGCCCCTGCTGCGTCAGCTGGTCAGAACAGCGTGCGTCACCCGCGCTGGAGTGGTTACTCGCCTATCTCGGCGATGCTGAAACGCTGAACCACGAATGGCTCAGCGAAAATCAGCATTAACGGCGGTAATCGCGGAATGGACCGTCCGCCACAGAGCGGCGCTCAATCAATGTTGGCTGCACTTCTATGGTTTGCGGCTCTTCGCGTTTGCTGGTGATACGATCCAGTAACATTTCCAGTGCTTTCTCGCCCAACTGAGCCTTCGGCTGGTGGACCGTGGTCAGCGCCGGGGTGAAATAGCGCGCGTTGCGCACGTTATCATAGCCAATAACGGAGATATCCTGCGGCACGCGCAGCCCCATCTCATCGGCGGCACAAATCGCGCCCATCGCCATGATATCGCCACCACAGAACACGGCGGTCGGACGCTGTTTCTGATTAAGGATCTGCTGCATCGCCTGATAACCTGATTCTGGCTCGAAGTCGCCCTGAACCACCCATTCCGGCCGCACAGTCACACCGGCTTCGCTCATCGCCTGCAGGAAGCCCGCATGGCGCCCCCCGCCGGTGTTGCGCTCCATTTGGCCCGGAATGGCACCAATATCACGGTGACCGCGCTCAATCAGGTAACGACCCGCCAGATAACCGCCGTGGAAGGCGTTATCCTGCACGGTATCGGTGAAGTCGCCGCGAGAGGCGCCCCAGTCCATGACCACCATCGGGATATTGCGGTTCTCTTCCAGCATCTGCAGTAAATCGTCAGGATACTCGGAGCACATGACTAAGAGACCATCCACACGCTTTTGCGCCATCATCGACAGATAAGCGCGCTGCTTTTGTAAATCGTTATGCGCATTGCCCAGAATCAAGGTATAGCCGCGTTCGAAACAGTGGTTCTCAACGGCTTCAATAATTTCGGCAAAATAGGGCGCTTCACTGGAGGTGGCCAACAGTCCCAGCGTTTTGGTGTGATTCACCTTCAAACTGCGCGCAACGGCGCTCGGCGAATAGTGCAGCTCTTTGATCGCTTCCCATACGGCGTTACGCGTTTCCTCTGCGACAAAACGCGTTTTGTTGATGACATGCGAAACAGTGGTAGTTGATACACCGGCGCGTTTCGCTACATCTTTAATTGTTGCCATGAAAAAGGTACTCCCCGGCTTATCGCAACTTACTGATAAGTATATTGTTAAACGTTTGCGTCTGCGAAGGGTTTTACGCCCTAAAAAGGGGGCAAATCTGCCGTTTCAGGCAGGGAAAATCACTTCAGCAGGCTGTAAATACAGCATGCGCAAAATCAGTTGCGCAACGAAAGGCGGCGATTCTAGCAAGCCAACGCGGATAAGACGAGATTTTTGCCCACCGCTGTGCGAAAATTGTTTTAACCATAATAAATGTGTGACTAAGGAGTAGTGATGAGTACAGATTTAAAGCTGGCGCTAATGACCACGGTTGGCGCACTGTTGATGATTATTGCGTTTAGCTTCACTGCCATTCTTCATTGATTCAAAACGCATCAATAAAAAAAGCCGGCACTGATTAAGCGTCCGGCTTTTTTTGTGGCGAGAGCCACAGGATGTTGTTGCGCAACAATTAGCGAATAGTTTTTGGTGTCATCATACGGCGCGCACCCACATAGTGTTTCTGCCAGTAGTCTTCGCCTAATGCACTAATTTGAATGTCTTTACCGGTGCGTGGAGACTGGATGAATTTACCGTTGCCGAGGTAAACGCCCACATGGTCGGCAGTCCCGCGATTATTGATGCGGAAGAATACCAAATCCCCTTTCTCCAGCATCTCACGCTTAATAGGTGCGGCATCGTGCAGGTGATACATCTCATTCGCCGTGCGCGGGAATTTGTATTTCACCAAATCCTTATACGCGTACCACACCAAACCACTGCAATCGAAACCGGTATGAGGTGAGGTGCCCCCCCACTGGTAAGGCTTGCCCAGTTGTCCCATCAACTTCGTCATCGCGGTTTCGCGTGCCTTTTGGTAGCGCAGGCGGTGGGATTTACTCATCTTGATACCGGTGAGTCCCTGAACGTCATCGTCCATATCAGGGGACTTTTTCGCGAGACGTTGATGGCCATACTTTTTCAATGGCGACTTCAGCAGGGATTTTTTGCGGCTGGATTTGTTTAAGGCGGTTTCGGTTTTACTCTGCTTTTTCAGCTTGAGCTTCTGCACGGTAGTCAGGCGAGACTTTTTAGCCGTTGTTTTAACCGGGCGTCGCTTGCGGCGCTCATCTTCGCGCGCACTTTTTTTCTCGGCGTTATGCAAACTGGCATTAATCGGGGCATGCTGGGAAGCAGAAGCCACGTTAAAGAACAGTTGGGCAAAAGCCAGTATGAAAAGCGTAATCAGTAAACGCATAGTCCGGTTACAGGTTAAGCAGTCTGGCAAAAAGCAGGCTGCGGCAGAGTAAGAGAAATCTGATCAACGATCAGCGCCGAAGCAATTCTAATCCACTTTTTTTCCAAAAGGTAAGGCCTTTTTCCATTAATCTGTTACCAGGCAGATAATGTCGCTAAATTGAGCGATTTCAGCTGTTTAACGCAGCGAAATTATTGCTAATTATTAATTTGTTCATGCTTATTAATGATAGGAAAATGTTATCTATCCTGTTTGCACTTAACAAACATGGCGATCAGCCGGTCGGTAACGCAAAATCCCGTTTTCAGTGTGGGGCTGAAGTCGCTACAATAAACAAACACGAAGTGAAGGATTAAGGAAGGCAATAATGAGTACTGTTGAAAAAATTCAGCGCCAGATCGCAGAAAACCCGATTCTGTTATACATGAAAGGTTCTCCGAAACTGCCAAGCTGCGGTTTCTCTGCACAGGCTGTGCAGGCGCTTTCTGCCTGTGGTGAGCGCTTCGCGTATGTTGATATCCTGCAGAACCCGGATATCCGCGCTGAAATGCCGAAATTCGCTAACTGGCCAACCTTCCCGCAGCTGTGGGTCGATGGTGAGCTGGTGGGCGGTTGCGACATCATCGTTGAGATGTTCCAGCGTGGCGAATTGCAGCCGCTGGTAAAAGAAACCGCTGAGAAATATAAAGAAGCGGAATAATTGCGAAGGCCGACAAATGTCGGCCTTTTCTTTGAAGATCTATCGTTCAATCAGCCAATCAGCCAATCAGCCAATCAGCCCATCAGGCAGAGCCGTCGTCCTCCGTCTGTTCTTCACTGAAAGCCAGCGGCCAACCTCCCAAACGTTTCCAGCGATTGACCAGCTCACAGAACAGCGTGGCTGTTTGTTCAGTGTCGTAGAGCGCCGAGTGCGCCTGTGTGCTGTCAAACTCCATTCCTGCGGCTTTACAGGCTTTCGCCAGCACGGTTTGTCCCAATACTAAACCGCTCAGTGCTGCAGTATCAAAGGTCGCAAAAGGGTGGAAGGGATTTCGCTTCAGGCTGGCGCGTTCGGCCGCTGCCATCACAAAATTCAAATCGAAGGTGGCATTGTGCGCCACGATAATCGCGCGATTGCAGCTATGATCTTTGGTGCCTTTACGTACCATCTTGAAAATGGCATGCAGCGCCTCGTACTCGCTTACCGCACCACGTAAAGGGTTGGAGGGATCGATGCCCGTAAACGCCAGCGCCGCAGGATTGAGGATCGCGCCTTCGAACGGCTCAACGTGAAAGTGCAGGGTTTCATCACGGTGTAACCAACCGTCCTCATCCATTTTAAGCGTGGTCGCTGCAATTTCCAGCAGCGCATCGGTTTGCGCGTTAAAGCCGGCAGTTTCGACGTCAATAACCACAGGATAAAAACCACGGAAGCGTTGATGAAGAGCGTTTAAGGCGTTCGATTCAGACATCAGGATCTCATAGCAAGAAATGGGGCAGCGCGCATTATGGCAAAAATTACGGGAGGGTGCAGCAGGAGAGGGAAGTCAGCCTGCAAATTAGCAGACTGACTAACGGCATCAATGACCGAGGCCGTGACCAGCGTGTTTGTTTTCGATCAGCTCGATTTTGTAACCATCGGGATCTTCAACAAAAGCAATGATGGTGGTGCCGCCTTTAACCGGACCGGCTTCACGCGTTACGTTGCCACCGACACTGCGGATACGTTCACAGGTCTCTGCAACGTTATCGACGCCCAGCGCAATATGGCCATAAGCATTGCCGAGGTCATACTTATCAACGCCCCAGTTGTAGGTCAATTCGATCACCGCGCCTTCACTCTCTTCGGTGTAACCCACGAAAGCCAGGGTGTATTTGTATTCGGTGTTTTCGCTTTGACGCAGTACGCGCATGCCCAGCACACGAGTATAAAAATCGATAGAACGTTGCAGATCGCCAACGCGTAACATGGTGTGAAGTAAACGCATAACATCCTCTTTTGAAAAGTCATCAGGGAATGACAAAGACTAGCAAGTATAGCCAGTTAATGCCCTGAAGAAACAGCACTGCCGCACATCCGGTGCGGCAGCCAGGTTCTTACAGGGTTGGGTAATCCGTATAGCCCTCAGCGCCGCCGCCGTAGAAGCTTTCCGGGCGCTGTGGATTCAGCGGTGCGTCTTGCTGCAGACGCTCAACCAGATCCGGGTTAGCAATAAAGTCGCGACCAAAGGCCACAGCATCGATCAAGCCGCGCGCAATCAGATCGTCGGCTTTTTCAACGGTGTATGCACCCGCACCGATGATCACGCCCGGGAACAGCGCACGAACTTTAGCACGGAAAGCATCGCTGTAAGGCTGGCCACCGGCCCAGTCTGGTTCGGAAAGGTGCAGATACGCCAGGCCACGCTGCCCCAGTTCGGAGATGTACCACAGCGCTGCTGCTTCTTCGTCTGCACCATTTTCCAGATTCTGGAAGGCACCAATTGGCGAAATACGGATGCCGATACGATCGGCAGACCAGTTCGCAATCGCCGCATCCACCACTTCCAGCGCAAAACGACCACGCTTTTCGATCGACCCGCCGTATTCATCGGTGCGCTGGTTAGAACCCGGTGCCAGGAACTGATGCATCAGGTAGCCGTGGGCAGAATGCAGTTCCAGCAGGTCGAAATCAGCTTCACGCGCGTTCGCTGCCGCCTGGCCGAAATCTTTAACGATCTGCTGAATTTCCGCCACGCTCAGTTCACGTGGTAGTGAGGTGTCTTCACGGTAAACGGTGCCATCTTCAGCACGCAGTGAAGTACGAGTACCAGCAGCAATAGCTGAAGGCGCTACGGGCGCTTTGCCTTCAGGCTGAACGCTGTTGTGCGAAATGCGGCCGGTGTGCCACAGTTGCACCGCGCTGTGCCCCTTCGCGGCGTGAATGCTTTCGTTGATCACTTTCCACGCGGCGATTTGCTGCTGAGTATGCAAACCCGGTGCGCCAGCATAACCTTTCGCCTGGAAAGAGATCTGCGTTGCTTCAGTAATGATCAGACCGGCGCTGGCGCGCTGCTGATAATATTCCGCCATCAGCGGAGTAGGAATGTCGCCAGGCTCGATGCTGCGCAGACGCGTCAGCGGTGCCATGAAGACACGGTTAGGTACGGTAATCGCGCCCACTTTAAGTGGGGAGAACAGCTGTTTACTCGCCATGATGACTCCTGTAAGTAGACCGGTCGTCTAGAAACTGCGGTTTTTAAAAATCAGTGGCCATTCAGCCACTGTTCAATGGTTTCAAGTGCCAGGCTTATCGGCCCTGGCTCTCGTGAAATTTTGCTTTGTAAACTGGCACCCAGCCATAACAAATAACAGCGCTGGGCCAGTTGCTCAGGCGTTTGTCCATATGGTAGCGCCTGTTCAGCAGCGACCTCACTCAGACAGCGGGCGTAAATTGCGATAGTCGCGCTGGCACCGTGTTGTAACGCATCGCGCATCGGCTCTGACAAATCACACACTTCCGCGGATAACTTGACGCCGAGGCAGCCTACTATATGACCCTGCTCGATAAACAGCGTTGCGCCATAGCGGAAGTGCGCCAGCAAACGTTCCCGTGCCGATAACCCCGGCTGACTTAACTGCTGTTCAATCTGTTGCAGATAGTGAACGAAATAGCGCTCCAGCAACGCGACGCCAAAAGCTTCTTTGGAGCGGAAGTAGTGGTAAAACGAGCCTTTCGGCACTTCCGCCAGCGCCAGCATTTCGCTGAGCCCCATTCCGGTAAAACCGCGTTGCAGACAAACCTGCTCGCCAGTAGCGAGCAGATGTTCACGGGTTTCGTTGCGTTGCACAGTCTTGTTCATGGGCCACACAGTATTAGACCAGTCGGTCTAATGCAAACCTTATCCGGCATTTTGGCACGATCTGATCATGTCCAGTTGCGGTTGGTACTCTTGTGTCTGGATGTTGAACATGCCCAAAACCGTATGGAAAAGATTGTCTTGCGACACTTTCTCACTCGCAGCCTGCTGGCGTAAACAGGACTCATTAATGTGGAACGCCGACGCATAGCCGGGTGACATCCACATCAGCAGTGGGATGTGCGTCTGCTGTGAAGGGGCAAACAGATAGGGCGCACCGTGAAGATACATACCATGTTCACCCAATGATTCACCGTGATCCGAGAGATACACCAATGCGACGTTAAAGCGATCGCTTAATGCTTTGAGTTTATCAATGGTGCGGCTCACCATATCGTCGGTATACAGCAAAGAGTTGTCATAGGTGTTTACCAGCGCCTGATGATCGCAATCCTGAATCTGGTTGCTATCGCAGGTAGGCGTGAAGCGACGAAATTCTGCCGGATAGCGCTGATAATAGGCCGGGCCATGGCTGCCCATTTGATGCAAAACGATGATTCCGTCATTGTGCAGGCTGTCCACGTAGTGATCAAAACGATGCAGCAGAACATCATCCAGACAGAAACCATCGTGACAATATTGCGACAAATTCCACTTCGTCATATCCGTGTGCGGCACGCGATCGCAGGCACCTTTACAACCGCCATCGTTTTCACGCCACAGCACGCTCACCCCGGCATGTGCCAGAATATCGAGTACGCCTTCCTGATGATGGGCCAGATTGGCATCATAATGTTCACGCGGCATATTAGAGAACATGCAGGGTACGGAGATGGCCGTTTCCGTGCCACACGAACTGGCATCGGGATAGTAGATAACCTGCTGCTTTTTCAGCTCAGGGTTGGTTTCACGTGCATAGCCGCCAAGAGAAAAGTTCTCAGCACGTCCGGTTTCGCCTACCACCAATACCACCAGCGTTTTCTTCGGTTCAGCCGCGATCAGCGGGCCTTTTTTGGCATCCTGGCCAATTTTGACCAGCGCCTGGCTGCCTTGCAGATAACGCTGATCGACGTAATGACCGGTGCCGCTGACGATATTGGCTGGGGTGATCATCTTCACCAGCCCTTTATTGTTACGAATGAGCGAGGCGTAATCTTTGTAGAACAGCACCGCCATCAGCAGAATCAGCAGAATGGCGCCCAACGCCCCGGCCAAACGTTGCAGCAGGCTCCACCACCAGCGTTGTCCGGTTTTAATCCGCACCATGCAGATGGCGGCGACGGGCACCAACCCCATCAAAATCATCCACACCACGTAGCTGCTGCTGATCAGCGCACCGGCCTCCTGAGCATCCGATTCAAACACGTTTTCAATCATGTTGGTGTCGATCACCGTGCCGAAACTGTGCATAAAGTAGTTAGCGGCGGCGCTGACCAGCACCAATAGAATCAGCAGCGGCTTGCGCGCATAGGGCCATGCCAGCAGTGAGAAAATCAGATAGAAAGCCGAGGCCAAAACCACCGGAATGCTGGCCGCAAACAGATAATCGTGCAGGCGATCGTAAGGGATAATTTCCCATGCGCGTAGCAGAAACAGGGCGTTGAGCACGAAGGTAAAAAACAGGGCGGCAATCAGATTAAAACTGCTGGTGTGGCACTGTAACTTGTTCGGGAATTTCATGAAAACTCAATGGCTGGATGGAATGTGACAATCGTATGAATACAACATGAGGAAAACCTTAACGCTTATTAAACAGTACCCAACCAAAGGTTTCTGCGCTGGCTTCAATGGTAAATATCCGTTTCCGTGGCAATAGCTGGATGAAATGTGGGCGAACTGCGTATACGCTTTGCACAATGTCACTATGCTGTTATCAATATGAAGTTTGTTGTTAAACCGGAGTGGATGTGGCCGAGCAATTAGAGTTCTTCCCTGTTCCCAGCCCGTGTCGCGGCATTTGCCAGAGTGACGCACGGGGCTACTGTCGTGGCTGCCTGCGAAGCCGTGAGGAGCGTTTTAACTGGATGAAGTTTACCGATACGCAAAAACGCGATGTGCTACGGCTTTGTCGCCAGCGTTGGTTGCGCCTGCACCGGCAACAAAAAGTCGATGAAAATCATGATCCGGAACAACCCTCCCTGTTTTAAGAAAACGATGATTTGCCTTTCCGTTATACTCCCAGATTCGCTTTTGTGTTCAAGGGAGTTAACCGATGTTACAACCGCAAACGATCGCCCCGCAGGGACCTCAATTTTCACCGTTGATCGTCGGATACTGGCGTCTGCTGGAGTGGGGCATGACGCCGCAGCAGTTGGTCGCTTTTATCGAGCATCATCTGTCGTTGGGCATCACCACGGTCGATCACGCTGATATCTATGGTAACTATGGCTGTGAAGCCGCCTTTGGTGATGCGCTGCGCCTGGCGCCCGCGCTGCGTGAAAAACTGCAGATTGTCACCAAGTGCGGCATTGCGACGCGTGCTAAGCCTGAACATAAAATCGGCCATTACATCACCGAGGCCAGCCACATCTTGCACAGCGCAGAAAATTCGCTGCGTTACTTCAACACCGATTATCTCGATCTGCTGCTGATCCATCGTCCGGACCCATTAATGGATGCAGATGAAATTGCCGAAGCCTTTATGGCACTGCATCAGAGCGGCAAAGTGCGTCATTTTGGGGTATCGAACTTTACCGCCTCCCAGTTCACGCTGTTGCAATCACGTTTGCCGTTCAGCCTGGTCACTAACCAACTGGAAATCTCGCCATTGGAGCAATCAACGTTGCTCGATGGCACGCTCGATCAATGCCAGCAGGTGCGTATCCGTCCAATGGCCTGGTCATGTTTAGGGGGCGGGCGCCTGTTTAACGATGCGCAATATCAGCCGCTGCGTGATGAGCTTGAGCGGGTAAAACAGGAAATCGGCGCGAGTAGCATCGAACAGGTGGTGTATGCGTGGGTGATGAAATTGCCAAGCCGGCCATTGCCCATCATTGGATCCGGTAAAACCACGCGCGTCAGCGAAGCGGCAGGTGCTTGCCAACTCACGCTTGACCGTCAGCAGTGGTTCCGCATTCGCAAAGCGGCGATCGGTTTTGATGTGCCCTGAAGCGTAAAACTACGTCAAATTACGGCAGCCTGGTCCATTCCGGTCCAGGCTTACAAAGCATTTCAACCGTAAGGAGACGTTATGAAGAAAATCCTCATCGCCACGCTGGCGTTGGTTTGTGCTGCTGGGGCACAGGCCGCCTCTGAAGAGGTGACCTTGCATGAGGTCACCGCACAGGGTATCGGGGCAGCCATTGGTAAAGTCACTATCAGTGAAACGCCGTATGGTTTGCAGTTTGCTCCCGCGCTGACGGGCCTTAAACCGGGTATCCACGGTTTCCATGTGCATGCCAAAGGCAGCTGTGAGCCCGGGCAGTCGGATGGCAAAACCGTTGCGGCCGGCGCAGCGGGTGGGCATCTGGATCCACAAAATACCGGTAAACATCTTGGACCTTACGCCGATGGCCATTTGGGCGATCTGCCTGCCCTGTATGTCACTGATGATGGCAAGGCCGATTATCCCGTGGTTGCGCCACGAATTAAATCGCTGAGCGAAGTCAAAGGTAAGGCATTGATGGTCCATGTAGGTGGCGATAATCATGCTGACCATCCACAACCGTTAGGCGGAGGCGGTGCCCGATTTGCCTGCGGTGTGATTTAACGTTATGGACGGCAGGCCATCTGCCGTCTGCCTCTTTTCAATGCCGGAAAAATTCTGACCCACTTTCCCGCTTCACTCCGCGCGATATCCGTCCTAGGATGTTGATTCAGGAATAGAACCTCTCAGGGGCAGGAATGAAAACGCGTGGGATTTTGCTGTTATGTGTATTACTCGCGGGATGTGATCAACCCAACGAAACGCAGTTGAGATTAGATACCAGCCGCCAGTTACAGCGCACCATTGACACCAACCCACTGCGTGCAAGTTGCGAAGATATCGCCCGCGGTCGGGAATGGCTGACCCCGCACACGCTTGAGCGTTTACAGGCGCAGGGTTGTCAGAATGTGTTGCGCAGTGCCACTGAAACCAATTTCCTGCACACCGAATTTTTTCATCGTTCGTTAACCACCGTGTGTGGCTCAATCCGCGGCAAAAGCTTCACCGGTACGTTTCTCGATCGTCGCTTTATCTATTCGTATGAAGAGCGATACCTGGTGATTGAGCCGATGACCGAGCAAGATAAAACTCGTTTTGAAGGGCACAAAACCTTGCAGCAGCTGCAGGACGATTTCAACCGTCAGACCACGCAGTATTGCCAGTAATCAATCCGGCACCGCCTGACTCAGTTGCGCCAATGAGCAGCGCAGACGCCATAAAATGCCCGCCAGTGTATTGGCCTCGCTATCAGGCTGCTGCTCAAGTTGCGCAATCATACCCTCCAGCTCATCGAGTGTGGCCTGCAACGAGGTGTGGCGCACGCCGCGCAGGCTCATAATCCGTTGTAAATCCTGCAAGCTACTATCGCGCATTTGCGCCAGAGTGCCTGAAGCGGGTCGCCATTCGCGTAATTGCCAAACGATGTGAGAACAGTTGAGCAGTACCACGCCCCAGCGCAGCAGCCAGACACGCGCCTGTTCATCACGACTATTGCTCAACTGACTGATGTGATGATAAATCTGCGATTCAAAGTGGCTTTCGCTCCTGCGAGGATGTCGTCGCAGCTGGTCCAGAAACGCATCACGTAACGCGCGAATATGCCGACGGCTGCGGCGTGCATCGGAGCTGGGACGCAGTATCTGAAAAGCCATCCATGCCAGCAGTACGCCACACACTTTTGCCAGGTTATCATTGAGGAAGCTTTGATAATCCCAGTCTGGCGGATCGGTGACGGCAATAAAGGAACCCATAAAAACAATAAATTGCCCCCACATTCCCGCGCGTTTTTTCTGCTGTAGCTTAAACAGTTGCAAGGTCATCAGCAGCGGAAACAGCACCAGCAGAAATTGCCACAGAGCGCTGATCTGCACCATCAACCCGTATTGTAATAAAAAACTGAACAGCGACAGCCACAACAGGGTTTTCAGCAGCAGTGATACGCTGCCGCTGGGAGAAGGTGCGGAAGAGTAAAGCACGCAGGCAATGGCCGTCAGCGTTAATGCTGCCGCGCCTGCATCCCATTGCGTGCCAATCCAGAATGCGCAGCCCAGCATGATGACGCTGAAAGTGCGTAACGCACTCCAGCCGGCCTCGGCGCTGTCACTTTCACGTGCCAGTGAGGGCACTTTCGGGGGTTGAAAGCGTGTATCGGCATCAGCGCGTTCAATCAAACGTATCCAGCGATTGACGTTGAGGTAAACCCAACAGAAGTAGCGCAGACGCTGAACAAAGGCGCGCTGACGATAATCGCCGGTGGCTTCTGGTGTCACGCTGCGCAATATCCGCGCCAGGCGATATTTATCACACTGCGGTAATGCCAGTTCATGTAACAACTGCTGAATGGCGGTGTAGAGTTCCGGGGGCGCGTCCGGCCAGTTAAGCAGCATGCGGCGCAGACTGGAGAGGACACTGGTCAACCGTAACTGCTGGTGCAAAACGTAATTAAGCACGTTGTTCTGACGGCGATAGCGGTAGTGGCTCCAGAATGCCTGAATACGCAATAGGTTCATGGTAAGAATCTGGCTGATGACATTCTCATGTGCGGTGCGTACGTTGTCAGTACTGCTTTGCTGCAACAGTAACACCGCATGATCGAGCAGACGGGCGTGCATTTGCCGCAGTGAAGTCATCAAGGTGTTGCCATCTGATGTACTGGGCAACACCATCATCATCAGCCCGGCACAAAGAATCCCTGAAATCACCTCGCAAACACGCGCCTGAGTGATATCCCACAACTGGGTGACATCGGTAATGTTCACGCTGCTGAAGGCGATAATTGCAGCCGTGTACCCGGCCAGTGAGAAGGCGTACGCGACGTTGTTTTGATAGTGGTTGGCGATCCAGGTACAAAACGCCAGCCAGCCGGCCATGAAAAAGGCAAACAACCAGGGCTCGTTGAGCGTATGCCCGGCAATCAGCAGTGCGGCAGTGGCACCGAGCAGGCTGCCCACAATTCGGCCCAGGCTTTTACTGATCGCCCCGCCCACGGTCGGGAAACTCACCACGGCAGCGGACGTCATCGCCCAATAAGGTTCATCCAGTTGCAGCGCGTACGCGATCGTCAGTGCCAGGCACATCGCAATCGCATTACGCAAGGCATAACGCCATTGGCCGCCGGTTGCTTTAATCCACGGCAGATTTTGCCAGGCCAGCCATTGCAAATTCATGACGGCCTCAATGCGCGATGGAAATCGTGCAGGTGGTACCCGCCACCAGCGGAACATCATCCGGTATGGCTGCTAATCGAATGCGCACCGGCACGCGCTGTGCCAGACGCACCCACGGCACATTGGGTTTAATGTCCGGTACTAATCCGCTGTCCGTCGCAACGCTCTGATCGTAGATGGCGCGCCCGATGCTCTCGACTTTGCCCTGTAAGCGAGCACCGTTGCTGTAGAGCACGATTTGCGCGTCTGCGCCGGGCTGAATGTGACGCAGTTTGGTCTCTTCGAAGTAGCCCATCACATAGTAGGAGTGACTATCTACCAGTGCGAACAGCGGCGTTCCGGCAGTGGCGTAGTTACCGGGACGCAGCGTCAGGTTGCTGATCCAACCGTCGGTGGGCGCGGTCAGGGTAGTTTGTTGCAGATTCCAGCGCGCCTGATCCAGACTCGCCTGCGCAGCTTTAGCGGTGGCTGCGGCGGCGTTCGCCGTCAGTCGCGCCGCGTCCATATCTTCTGCTGAGATCACATTACGTGGCAGGCTGGCACGGCGATTGGCCTCATGTTGAGCTTTAGCCAAATCGGATTGGGCCTTCGCCAACTGGGCATCCGCATTATCGAGGGCGATTTGCCAGGGAACGGGATCAATCTTCAGTAAGGTGTCACCTTTATGTACAAACTGGTTGTCTTGTACCTTCAGATCAATGATGCGTCCTGAGACTTCAGGAGTGATATCCACCAGCTCCGCGCGTACTTTGCCATCACGCGTCCACGGTGATTGCATGTAGTAGTTCCACATCCACCAGCCGGCAATCAGGGCCAGGGCAAACACCACCAACGTTGAAAAATATTTAAAAGGGTTGAATTTCATGGTGATTTATCCGAGGCTCAGTATCCACAGTGCGCCCGTGACGCACAAAACAAACAGGGAAAGATCCATCAAGGTGGGATGCCAGATGTCGCCGGAATACATCCAGCCGCGCAGCAAGGGGTGAATCAGTAACCAGAAAAAGAATCCCAGCAGCACAGCTTTAAACAGCGGCGGAAAGAACAGCGAGGCACCGAATACCAGGTCGGTTAGCGGAGCAGTGGCGGAAAGTGCGGTTATGGACACGTGTCTTCATCCTTCATTGTCCCAGGTTCTCTCTCAAACTAGCGTAGAAGAGAGCGTGCCGTCTGGCCTGGGATTTGTAATTTGTCCTGTAAACTCGCAGAATAGTGTAAAATCTGGCTTGATAGCTAGCAAGCTAATTATAAGGAGATGAAATGGATACGCCCCTCGGTACAGACCTGTCTCGGCTGGTACGCATCTGGCGTGCCTTGATTGACCAGCGTTTGAAGCCGCTTGAGTTGACACAAACGCATTGGGTGACGTTACACAATATTCATCAACTTCCGCCAGAGCAGTCGCAAATCCAGCTGGCAAAAGCCATTGGTATTGAACAACCTTCATTAGTGCGTACGCTGGATCAGTTGGAAGAGAAGGGATTAATTACGCGTGCCACCTGCGCTAACGACCGTCGTGCCAAACGCATCAAGCTGACGAAGCAGGCCGAGCCGATTATCGAGCAGGTTGAAAATGTGATTGATGCTACCCGCGATGACATCCTCTCAGGCATCAGCCTCGAAGAGATTAATCAAATGGTCATGCTGATTGCTCGACTGGAAAAAAACATTCTCGAGTTCCAGAACCGCGAGAAATAAAAAAACCGACGCGCTGGCGTCGGTTTTTTTTATCTGTTCGCTTAGCGTGGTGAAACGGTCACCTGGCTGCCATTCGACGCCATGACGACGCGCTGACCCACTGAGTAACGGGTTGCGGCCTGCTTCTGCACCACCATGATGGTGTTGCCATCGTCTTTACGGATTTCCAGCTCAACACCGTCAGACTTGTTGACCGCACCCTGCACGCCCTGGCCTGCTACGCCGCCGAGTACTGCACCACCTGCCGTAGCCAGACTACGACCGGTACCGCCACCAATGGTGTTACCGAGGAAACCACCCAGTACCGCACCACCAATTGCGCCAATCACGTTATTTTCATCGCCACCCTGGATTTTAACCGGGCGAACCGACACCAGAGTACCGTATGAGACACTTTGTACTTGTTTGGCTTCATTGGCGCTATACACATCACCGGAAAGGGTGTCATTGCTGACACAACCTGCCAGCGTTAGGCCGGTCAGTGCCACGGCTACAAAACGCTTAATCATCAGAAAGCTCCTTAATGCAAAAAAACGCCATGTTCTCGTCCTCTACAGCAAGAGTATAAGACAGAAAGCTGGCAATTGACTCTATGTCCAAATAATACGCGGCTGAGGCGAAGGATAGACCATTGCCCCTCAACAAAAATTCAATTTCGTGCTGAAAATATTTTATCGCTGAAATGCCGTGTGCTGTGCGGTTGAAAAGCGGAATTTTATCATAGAATTAGCCGCTGATATTTGCCAGGCTAAACAGAATCATATTGCAGACTCGCGCGTGGGTAAGGAACCGCTATGAAATCAGGACGCTATATTGGTGTGATGTCCGGCACCAGCCTCGACGGGGTAGATGTCGTACTGGCGGTCATTGATGAGCATATGGTGGCGCAGCAGGCCAGCTATTGCCACCCGATGCCGCAGGAAATTCGTCAACAGGTGCTGGCGATCTGTCAGGGTCAATCGCTGACCCTGTCGCAACTGGGTCAGTTGGATACCCGACTAGGCAAACTGTTTGCAGAAGCGGTGTTAACGCTGATGCAGCAGCAATCGCTGTAAGCCAATGACATCATGGCCATCGGTTGCCATGGGCAGACCGTGTGGCATGAGCCGCAAAGCGACGCCCCGAATACGCTACAGATTGGGGACAGCAATCACATCGCCGCAGCCACGGGGATTACCGTGGTGGCCGATTTTCGTCGTCGCGACATGGCCTTAGGCGGACAAGGCGCGCCACTGGTTCCCGCTTTCCATCAGGCGCTGCTGATGGACAGCGTTGAACGGCGTATGGTGCTCAACATTGGCGGTATTGCCAATCTGTCATTATTGATTCCCGGCCAGCCGGTGCGAGGGTTTGATACCGGGCCTGGCAATATGCTGATTGATGCCTGGATTTGGCGCCATAAGGGCTTGCCCTATGATAAAGATGCCAGCTGGGCGCGCAGTGGTCAGGTCGTACCTGCACTGCTGGATGAAATGCTTAACGATGCCTGGTTCGCGCTGCCGCCACCGAAAAGTACCGGTCGTGAATATTTCAATCTCGGCTGGGTTGAACGTCAATTGCAGCGTTTCCCGGCGCTGGCATCGCAGGATGTGCAGGCCACACTCAGTGAACTCACCGCCCTGACCATTGCCCAGCAAGTTCAGCTCAATGATGGCTGCGATCGCCTGCTGGTGTGTGGTGGCGGCAGTCGCAACCCATTGCTGATGGCACGGCTGGCGGCGCATTTGCCGGGAACAGAAGTGGGGACGACGGATGACGCCGGGATCAGTGGTGATGATATGGAAGCGTTGGCCTTCGCCTGGCTGGCGTTTCGCACCTTGTCCGGTTTGCCAGGCAATTTGCCTGCCGTCACCGGTGCACGGGAAATGAGTGTATTGGGTGCCATTTATCCGGCGAATGCCCGATTGACACGTTAAGGAGTGAAAGATGAAAAAAATCGTTATCCTGTTGAGCTGTGTCGTCACGATGAGTGGCTGCGGCATGATGCACAAAGAGCAGCCGACACCACAGACATTGCGCTATCAGTGCGGCACGTTACCGTTAACGGTGACACTCGACAATCCGAAGCAGCAGGTTAGCTTTATTCTGGATGGTAAACCGCTCACCTTAACCCAAACCGTATCGGCCTCGGGCGCGCGTTACAGCGACGGCACTTATGTCTTCTGGTCTAAAGGCAATGGCGCTTTTGTTGAGCGTAATGACAAAATCGTGATTAATGACTGTGAATTGCAAAATGCGGATGCGTCCGCCCAGTAACGAAGAGAATCAGCATGAGCGACAGTGACAGCTTGCAAAACATTGCCCATTTACGTCGTGAGTACACGCGCGGCGGGCTTAGACGTAACGATCTGCCAGACAATCCGCTGGCATTGTTTGAACATTGGCTCAAGCAGGCGTGCGATGCCCAACTGCCCGATCCAACAGCAATGACCGTCGCCACCGTTGACAGCAGCGGCCAGCCTTATCAGCGTATTGTGTTGCTGAAACATTACGATGAACAAGGCATGGTGTTTTACACCAATCTGGGCAGCCGCAAAGCGCTGCAGCTGGCGGACAATCCGCGCATCTCGCTGCATTTCCCATGGCACTTCCTTGAACGCCAGGTGATGGTGTTAGGGGAAGTGGAAAAACTGTCGCCACAGGAAGTGCTGAAATACTTTAGCAGCCGTCCGCGTGACAGCCAGATCGGCGCCTGGGTGTCGAAGCAGTCGAGCCGAATTTCAGCGCGCGGCGTGCTGGAAGGCAAATTCCTCGAGCTGAAGCAGAAATTCCAGCAGGGTGAGGTGCCTTTACCCAGTTTCTGGGGCGGATATCGCGTTAAATTCCACACCGTGGAGTTCTGGCAGGGCGGCGAACATCGCCTGCACGATCGCTTCCTCTACCAGCGTGAAGCCGATGGCTGGACTATTGACCGTTTAGCCCCGTAAAACTGCGTTTTACCCCCTTTCAACGCTGGCGCAGTTGGCGTCAGCGCTTTATGCTATAGCCCTCATTTTTTTCGTATCCGCATCTCAGCGGAAAGCTGTGTACCAGCCTAGGTGCAGTCTGATCAATTTGGAGTCAGTGATGACCAGCAGTAACCTGATACAACAATTGCAAGAAAGGGGCTTAGTCGCCCAGGTAACGGACGAGGAAGCGTTAGCAGAGCGACTGGCGCAAGGGCCAATTGCACTCTATTGCGGCTTCGATCCGACCGCTGATAGCTTGCATTTGGGCCATCTGGTGCCGCTGCTCTGCCTGAAACGTTTTCAGGACGCCGGACACAAGCCGGTCGCGCTGGTGGGTGGTGCCACCGGTCTGATTGGCGATCCCAGCTTTAAAGCAGCAGAACGTAAACTCAACACCGCTGATACCGTGGGCGAGTGGGTTGAGAAGATCCGCAACCAGGTTGCGCCTTTCCTCAGCTTCGACTGCGGCGATAATAGTGCTATCGCAGCGAACAACTACGACTGGTTTGGCGGCATGAACGTGCTGACCTTCCTGCGTGACATCGGTAAGCACTTCTCGGTGAACCAGATGATCAACCGCGAAGCAGTGAAGCAGCGTCTGAACCGCGAAGATCAGGGTATTTCTTACACCGAGTTCTCCTACAACCTGCTGCAGGGTTACGACTTTGCGGAACTGAACAAGCGTTACGATGTGGTGCTGCAGATTGGCGGTTCCGACCAGTGGGGCAACATCACGTCAGGTATCGATCTGACGCGCCGTCTGCATCAGCAGCAGGCATGGGGCTTGACCGTTCCGCTGATCACCAAATCTGATGGCACCAAATTCGGTAAAACCGAAGGTGGCGCAGTGTGGCTCGATGCGAAGAAAACCAGCCCATACAAGTTCTACCAGTTCTGGATTAATACCGCCGATGCTGACGTCTATCGCTTCCTGAAGTTCTTCACCTTTATGAGCATTGAAGAGATCAATGCGCTGGAAGAAGAAGACAAGAACAGCGGTAAAGCGCCACGCGCGCAGTATGTGCTGGCCGAGCAGGTGACGCGTCTGGTGCACGGTGAAGCCGGTCTGACAGCCGCTAAGCGTATTACCGACAGCTTGTTCTCCGGCAGCCTGACCGAGATGACTGAAGCGGACTTCGAACAGCTGGCGCAGGACGGTATGCCGGTGATCAATCTGAATGCAGAAGATGACCTGCAACAGGCGTTGGTGGCGGCAGAGCTTGTGCCTTCGCGCGGCCAGGCTCGCACCATGATCGGTTCCAACGCCGTTTCTCTCAACGGTGAAAAACAATCTGACGCCGAGTATCGTTTCAGCGACAGCGACAAACTGTTTGGTCGCTTCACGCTGTTGCGTCGCGGTAAAAAACACTACTGCCTGATTAACTGGCAGTAAGGTTCGAGGGCCGGTTTCCGGCCCTTTTTTATGGCAAGGCAGTACAGGGCAATAATGAAAAATATCCTCGCAATCCAATCACATGTGGTTTACGGCCACGCCGGTAACAGCGCCGCCGAATTCCCGATGCGTCGTATGGGCGCAAACGTTTGGCCGTTGAACACCGTACAGTTCTCCAATCACACGCAATATGGTCACTGGACCGGCACTGTGATGCCTGCCACGCATCTCACCGACATTGTCAAAGGCATTACGGCGATTGACCGTCTGAAGACCTGTGATGCAGTGCTGAGCGGTTATTTAGGGTCTGCAGAGCAGGGCGAGCAGATTCTGGAGATCGTGCGTCAGGTGAAAGCCGCCAACCCGAACGCCTGGTTCTTCTGCGATCCGGTGATGGGCCATCCCGAGAAGGGCTGCATCGTGGCGCCTGGCGTTGCGGAATTCCATTGCAAGATGGCGATGCCGGCCAGCGATATCATCGCACCGAATCTGCTGGAGCTGGAAATGCTCAGTGGCCATGAAGTGGCAAATGTTGAGCAGGCGGTAGTGGCGGCACGCGCGTTAGTGGCGCAAGGGCCGAAAGTGGTGCTGGTGAAGCATCTGGCGCGTGCTGGTCGTCGCAGCGATCGGTTTGAAATGCTGCTGGTCACCGCTGATGAGTGCTGGCACATCAGCCGTCCGCTGGTGGACTTTGGCGTCCGTCAGCCGGTGGGCGTGGGCGATTTGACCAGTGGTTTACTGCTGGTCGATCTGTTGCACGGCAAATCGTTGCAGGATGCGCTGGAGCACGTTACCGCAGCGGTTTATGAAGTGATGCTGAAAACCCATGAGATGGGCGAGTACGAGTTGCAACTGGTCGCGGCACAGGACGCGATTGCGCAACCGACTCAGCACTTTGCCGCCGAGAAGCTGTAAAGCGTACACCGCGCAGATCAAGCGGGCGACCCTCCGGTTGCCTGCTGACAGCATGAATAACAGGCGCACAGGGTGCGCCTGTCTATTGTTAAACCAAACCTTCCGCTTTCAACGCCGCTTGCACCGCTGGACGTTCTGCCACACGGTTGAACCAGGCTTCCAGCGCGGCTAACCCGCTCAGATCCAGCTTGATGGCTTTTGCCCAACGTGTAACCACAAACAGATAGACATCGGCCACGGTATAACGCAGACCCATCAACCACTGCTTGTCTTGCAGCGCTTCATTCACAACCTGATATTTCTTCTCTAACTGCGCCCGCACAATGGCTTTGTACTCTTCCGGGGTATCCGGACGGAACAGCGGTGAGAAGGTTTTATGCAGTTCACTGCTGACAAAGCTCAGCCATTCAATGGTGTGGTAGCGCGTCAGGCTGCCGGTGGGTGCCAGCAGATTGCGGTCTGGCTTCAGATCCGCCAGATACTGCACAATAGCAACGCCTTCGGTTAACAAACTGCCGTCATCAAATTGCAGCGCAGGAACCTGTCCTTTGGGGTTAATCTGCCAGTAATCGTCTCCCTGCTCGGTGACCTTTTTCTGCAGGTCAACATTGACCTGGGTAAAGTCCAACCCGCATTCACGCGCAACAATATGCGGTGACAGCGAACAGGCACCGGGCTTGCAATAGAGTTTCATCATGGCTTCTCCTGGAAGTGTGGTTGTGATCGAAACAGCATAAAACTGCTAAATAAAAATACCAGTGACAGTGATCAGGAATCCGGCGCTGCCTTTGGCTTTTCTGCAACGAAGCAGGGTAGCGAAGGCAGCTGTTCAAGCGCAAATTCCCAGAACTGTCGTACTTTTGGCGTCATATTTTTTACCCGCTGAGTCACCAGTTGCACCGGTAGCGGCGCAGGTTCCCACTCAGGTAATAAGTGGATCAGTCTGCCCTCGCGCAGATCTCCCAGCACCTGATATGACAGCAAACGGCCAATCCCCTGGCCGCCGCGCAGCGTTTCCAGCTGGCTTTCAATGTCGTTGACGCGCAATCGCGGCAGGATCCGCACGCGCAAGTCCTGGGCAAAGCGCCATTCTCGCGTGTGCCGCAGGCTGGTGATCACTGCATGCTGAGTGAGTTCACTGGGATGTGAGGGGGCCCCGGCGCGTTGTAAATAATCGGGACTGGCCACCAGGGTAGAACGTACGCTGCCCACCTTACGTGCCACCATCGAGGAGTCCTGCAGTTCGCCGATGCGCAGGGCGATATCCAGGCCATTTTCAATTAAATCCTGATAGCTGTCGCTCAACACCACCTCAATCTGCATCTCGGGATGTTGCTGTAAGAAGGCATTTACCAGCGGCATGATGTGAAGGCGGCCGAATGGCACGGGGGCGGTAATGCGCAGGAGTCCTTGTAAGCCGCTGTGATGGGCGCTGTCCAGTGCGCTGTGGTAATCACTTAATAACTGTCGCGCCTGTTCGAACAGGCGCCAGCCCGCTTCTGTGGGTGCCAGTTGTCGTGTCGTGCGCTCTATCAGGGTGGTGCCGAGACGGGATTCAAGTGCGCTTAATGTGCGGGTAATCACCGGTGGGGATCGCTGTAGCAGACGTGCGGCGCCCGCCAGGCTGCCTTGCTGAATTACTGCGACAAACACCTGAAGTTCTTCGAATCGATCCATGACGATGACCGCTTGCTTAACAAGAAGCCGTCATCATGCGGGTTATGGGATGAAAAGCGAAGCACTGACCGCAGGAAACGTTAAAGCGAGGGAAAGAAATGCGTTACAGGAAATAAAAAAGCCGGGCGTTGGCCCGGCTTCGTGACATCACATCCATTACTGATTCGCGTTGGCGCTTTTCAGTTCAGGCTGTGTAGCATCATTCTGCGTCATGCGGTTGAGCAGTGGCGCGGTGATCAGCATCAGGATGGCGATCACACCGGTAGCAATACCAATCTGCTGGAACACATGGCTGTAAACCTCCAGCGAAGCATGCGGATCGGTCACATCATTTGGCACGGCCATCAGATTAGCCACTTTACCGGCAATCATTGCGGCACCCGCCGTGGTCAGGAACCACGAGCCCATGATGAAGCCCATCAGACGCTGTGGGACTAACTGTGCCACCATCGCCAGGCCGAGACCGGAAATCATCAATTCGCCCACGCTCTGCAGTGCATAGCTGATGATCAACCAGTTCACCGAAACAATACCGGCATCGTTAGCGAATTTGGCACCAAACGGCAGCACCAGGAAGGCTGCAGAGCAGAGCACCATACCAATCGCGAACTTATGCGGCATTGGCAGTTTGTCGCCCAGCTTGTTATAAACCGCCGCCAGAATCGGGCTGGCCAGCATGATCCAGAACGGGTTCAGCGCCTGGAACTGTTCAGGTTCGAAGGTAATGCCCAGAATGGCATGCTCAACGTTACGAATGGCGAAGAAGTTGAGTGAAGTTGGCATCTGCATGTACAGCACGAAGAACACAATCGCTTCGAGCATTAACAGGAAGGCGACGATCATCTTACGGCGAGCTGCACCCTGCAACGCAAAGGCTTCTTTCGCAAACACCAGCACGATGCCAATGGCAATCACGCCCAGCGCCATACGTGCAATGCTTTGGTGATGTAACAGCCAGGCCGCAATGGCAACCAGCGCCACCACACCCACCAGCGTCATCAGCAGTTTGCTGACGTTCAGTGGAGCAAAGTCCGGTTTAGAACCGTAGTTTTTCACCAGGCGCTGGCAGAACAGGAAGTTCAGTAAGGTAATCATCAGACCCACCACGGAGAGCGAGAACGCTGCGCCCCAGCCGTAATGTGCAGCCAACCACGGTGTCAGCATCATCGAGAACAGAGAACCGATGTTGATCGACATATAGAACATGGTGAATGCACCGTCGATGCGCGGATCATCTTTCTCGTAGCAGGTAGACAGCAAAGAAGAAGGGTTGGCTTTGAACAGGCCACTACCCACGGCAATGGTCGCCATACCTACATACACCATCGCGGTATCATGGCCTGAGAAGGCGATCAGCGCATAGCCGAGTGCCAGCACGATAACGCCGAGCACAATCACACGTTTGGTGCCCAAGACTTTATCGCCCAGCCAGCCGCCAATCGCGACCATGCCGTAAACCAGGGCGCTGAACGAGGTAAACAGGGTAATAGAGTCCGCTTCGGACATCCCCAACTGTTTCACCAGGTAAACGGCCATGATGGCTTGCAGACCGTAGTAGCCGAAACGCTCCCACAGTTCGATGGAGAAGATTAGATAAAACGCTTTCGGCTGTTTGAACGCGTTGAGGCTTACTGCCTCGTCAGTGTGTTTGTTTGCAGTTGACACTTGTACCTCAGTTTATACATAGCCTGTTTTGCGACAGGAATTAAGTCTGCGTCGGGCTGAGTAATCCCGCGCAACATTGTTATTAGAAAGGAAAAACGGCGCCTAATTTGGCTGAATCAGACCAACAGGGCAAGCATTTTTTGCACGCTGAAATACTTGTAACAGGTAGGGTTAATGCCGTTATAAGAAGTTGTAAATCAGTGTTAAATATTGCTGTGTGGCATTATATCAGAATAAACGTGTTAACTGGAGATCCTTTGGATCATTTTCCTGATATAAACCGCTTAAGGTCTCTTTTGCAGGATATAACGCTGTAGATGATAATTTATACCAAAATAAAGACCGCATATGCGCACTTACTAAGCACAATTGCTTGATTGTTGAGCGCAATAGGCTGGCTAAAGTTTCCAAATGGCTAATTTGTTGATCCTGCGCACAAAATTACGATTTAATTAAAACCGTAAAAGAAGTAAACGATTGCGTGGTCAACATCCGTCGAGTTAATCACCATAAAAAAGAACATTTAACCGTATAAAAAGCAGGCATTAACCTAAATGCGCGTTAACGAAAGTGAGTGATACCTCGCTAAAATGCGCTTAGACAGCTCTGGATGTTTGCTGTAACCTCGTTTTTTCCCTGAAAGGACGTAACCATGACGCAGTCAGTTCGTGTCGCCCTTGTTGGCGATTACCGTGCCAATGCCGTTGCACATCAAGCCATTCCTCCTGCTGTTCAGTTTGCCGCAAAATCTCTCTCGCTCGACGCCACCGCCGACTGGATCGCCACTCCTGACATCAATCAACATCACTGGAACGATTACGATGCCATTTGGGTGGTGCCGGGCAGCCCGTATCTCAACGACGAAGGTGTCTTTGCAACGATCCGCTGGGCGCGTGAAAACCACAAACCGTTCCTCGGTTCATGTGGCGGTTTTCAGTATGCGGTGGTGGAGTACGCCCGTAACGTGCTGGGCTGGGAAGATGCCGGGCATGCGGAAACCGATGAGGGTGGACGCTGGGTGATTGCCCCGCTGGCCTGTTCGCTGGTGGAACAGCGCGGCACGGTGGCTTTCGAGCCCGGCTCAAGGATTGCGCAAGCTTACGGCGCGCTGGAAAGTGATGAAGGGTATCACTGTAATTTCGGCGTGAACCCGGAATTCAGTGACGCGCTGGCGACCCATAATCTGAAGATTACGTCGTGGGATTTGGATCGGGATGTACGCGGTGTTGAACTGACCGATCATCCGTTCTTTGTCGCAACGCTGTTCCAGTCAGAACGGGCGGCGCTGCAAAATCGACTATCACCGCTGGTGGTTGCCTGGCTGCAGGCTGCGGCAAAATAATCGATTGAACAGAGAGGCTGCATAGCCTCTCTTCACCTGTACAGACACAGCATAGGCTTGCGTGACCGCCCTGACTGGTGATAACTCTCGATGGCCGCGCGCCACTCGCTCAACGGGAAAATCTCCACTTCGCCGCATTCGCTGTTGTGCAGCAGCGGCCAGAGCGCGAAGAAAAGCTGCTGCCACTGCGCCGCGCCAATATCGCCCAGGGTGTGCCGCACATGAAACCAGTGCAGCGCCGGACGGTTGGCATTCACTTTTACCGGCGTGCCGCTTAACACACCGTAAGCCACAAACTGTGCATGCTCAGGTAGCGCTTGCCAGATGAGCTGTCCCACATCGCCACCCACTGCATCAAAAACGATATCTGTTTGTGCACTCACCGCTTTCAGTGTTTCCTGCGCAGTATCCTGCAACGCAGTCAGGCCCAGTGTATGCAACCTTTCTGCATGTGCTGACGCGCGATACTCCACCACAACCTGATGTGCACCATGCAGTTGAGCCCACTGAGCCAGCAAAAGTGCGCAGGCGGATCCACCCGCCGTGATCAGTACGTTTTTACCGCTGACCGGCCATTGCTGCAACATCAGCAAAGCGGCAAGCGGATTGATATAGGCGCGAGCCGCCAGCGTGCTGGGGATGTCCTCTGGCACCGGAATAGCGAGCTGCGGATCGATATCCACATAATGTTGCCAGCAGCCGACACCGCGCAGCGGCAGCACACGCTGGCCAACCCGATGTTGAAAAGAGGGGGGCGCGGCGATCACCGTACCCACACCTTCGTAACCGGCCACCTGTGGCGGCGCGACACGGTGACGATAAGCACCGGTTATGGGGATCAGGTCAGACGCGTTAATCGGCGCATAGTGCATTTGTACACGCAACAAGTCAGCGGGACGTGGGGCTAAAGGGGAAGATTCCAGCGTCAGTACATCAATAGGATCGCCAAACTGCCGATACCACAGCGCAAGATTGCACTCGGTCATCGGCATAGGCTCAGACTGGGGTTTTGGCGTCAAATTGGGATGGTGAAGTCCCAAATAACCATTATTTAATGCCATGAGGTTTTAGCTTAAGGACGATTTCTTTTAATTCTACATGACCACTTTTGTTTTTTTCCATTAATAGCAACCCGTTAATGCATTGGATTATACCCTTTCGGTTAAAGCCCAGACCTGCCGGCATCTCTGATAGAAAGGAAAATGTGTCCCAAACTGAGTGCTATTTGTGAAACAGAGATAGCGGCGGCGCATTTCCCCCTCAACCTCGGCAATGTGTACCGGGCGCAATGTTCACTGCAATCTCCCCCAAAGTAATCCCCAGATGAAAATTGTTAGATCTGCTTACTGGTTTTCTCTCATTTAAACGAAATGACCGCCTGAAAATAAATTTTCTTAAAAAAATTTTTCAGATATTCCTGATTAAGTTATGAGCTATCTAACAATGACTTAAAGTTAAATTTAAGAATTTCCTTATACAAATCAGCGATAAACGGTCGTGGTAGAGTGTTGATTTAGGTCCGTTAATTACTTTATATTCGCGCACGAACTCACAGGAAAAGTCGGGTCTTAATGCTTTTCTTCACTATTTATACGATTGAATCATGAGTAGGGCTTATCAAGCGGGTGCTTTGAAAGTCCGTTCCAATTTACGCCAGTACTTACACACCGCAGGGGCGCATAAGCCAATCGAGCTTCCCCTGACGTTCATAAGGAAAACGTAAGGGTGGCGAAGGTTAACCCTGAGATGCACGACACATGACATCAAGGGCACTTATAAAAAGAAGCACAACTACCTGGAGCAGATTGAACTGCGCAGCGAATAAAAACCTGGACTTACAAGGATGTCAAAATCATTCATTCCAATTCCTTGAACGAACGCGCCTTCGCGTAAGCCCGCGTGGGTGGTTCACTGTCCGCTTTTTCAGAGGTTCGCCTGCGCGCAAATACGCCTCTGAAAAATACACCGATTTAAAGATGCCTCAGACCTTATAGGCCTCGGTTAACGGCCAGGGGCGGTAGCGTGCCTGAAACAGAGTGTGAATTTATCAATTTTAGTCGTAGCAGCAGTCGTATGACAATCACTGGTGGCGGTTTTTCCTTGTGGAAAAGCATGCAATATCGGTGATGTTAATCCCTGATAGCTTGATAAAGAAGTCAATATCGGCAATCAAGAAATAAAATATTACTGACGTTATTCTCTCTGCAATTAGTGGGAGACATAACAATTCGTCATCAAGGAGAGAATGACAATGACCCCCTCTGGCCTAATAGAAAAAACAGCATCGGCAATTTCCTCTACGCTCAATCGTTATTCTTTATTGATTCCAGCCTGCAATTCACCGATTGATGTGGAAAATATTACGGGCGTGGAAGCGCTGAGCGAGAACTACCTCTACAGCGTGATGTTCACCAGCCCGGATAAAGATATTTCACCAGACCGGATGCTGCGCAAAGCGGTCACGCTGACTATGGGCATTGGACCTCTGCAGAAATTCGAATCGCAGAAGATTGTTCATGGTTATATCACCGATTTCCGCCGCCTGACGGGTTCCGCCGACCAGGTCAGTTATCTCATTATTATTGAGCCCCGCTTTGCGCTTCTGGATAAGCAATACCGCACACATCGCTTCTTTGTGAATAAATCCGTGCCGGAAGTCGTCAGTCAGATACTGGATGAGCATGGTTTTCACGGGTGGGAATATGAGTTCAGCCTGAAGCATGACTATCCCAGAAGGGAACAGATTAACCAGTATCAGGAAAGTGACCTGAAGTTTGTTCAGCGCCTGCTGTCTGAAATAGGCATCTTCTACTACTTCACGCTTCAGCCCGACACACATACTGAGGTCATCCGGTTTGGCGACACGCAGAGCGCTTATTCTGAGCAGAAATCGCTGCCGCTGAACAGCCCATCGGGCCTGGAAGACAACGCCCAGGAATCCATCTGGAATCTGAATCTGACCCATAACGTGGTTGAAGCGGGTGTGGTGACTAAGGATTATAACCACCGTGAGGCACAGCGCGTGCTGCGGTCGGTGAAGGCAGATATGACGCGGGGTGATGGTGACAACATCACTTACGGGGAGGTGTATCACTATCGTCCGCGCCATCCCTACAGCGGTGATAAGTATGTTCCGGAGGCCGAGACCGCAAACTTTTATGCCCGTCTCGACCATGAACGTTTTCTTGCCCGACAGACGCTGATAACGGGAATCTGCAACGACGCATTTATCAGCCCGGGCCACGTTTTATCTGTCACCGAGACAGGCATACCCACGCTGCCTGCGCAGTTGCAGACGCCCTTTTTCATCACCCGAATCAATGTCAGTGCGAGCCGGCGCTCCGGATTCCAGGCCAGTCTGAATGCCGTGCCTTACAGTGAGACGCTTTGCTGGCGTCCCGCACTGCTTGCCCGACCTAAGGTCAGCGGCACCATGACGGCTCGCGTGACCAGCGCGAAAGACAACGACATCTACGCCTGGCAGGATGCATCCGGGTTATACCGTGTGGTGTTTGATGCGGACGAGGAGGGCAAGGATCGCGGTCTTGAAAGTATGCCCGTTCGTCTTGCTAAACCTTACTGTGGGGATATGTATGGATTCCATTTCCCGCTGATACAGGGAACGGAGGTGGCCATAGCGTTTCGTGAGGGGGATCCGGACCAGCCCTATATTGCTCATGCGCTGCATGATTCGCGTCATGTTGATCACGTTACTGAGAAAAACAGTACCCGCAACGTTATCCGCACGGCTGGCCTGAACAAGCTGCGCATGGAGGACAAGCGTGGTGAGGAGCACATCAAGCTCAGCACGGAGTATGGGGGGAAAACGCAGCTTAATTTAGGTCACAATGTTGATGCGCGGCGTGGGCTTCGTGGCGAAGGGGCGGAGTTGCGGACTGATAATCATATCGCTATCCGTGGTGGTAAAGGCGTGTTTATCAGTGCGGATATTCAGCCTCAGGCACATGGGAAGATGTTGTCGATGCAAGATGCTCTTAGCGAACTTCAAAAGGCGCAGCAGTTAACTGAGTCCTTGCGAAGTGCAGCAGAGATGGCAAAAGCCGAATTGGCGGATTTACAAACCCAGAAGTCGCTTTTGAGTGATGCCATCACAGAGCTGAAGCAGTCTGCACTACTGCTCTCAGCGCCAGGTGGCATAGCGCAAGCCACGACTAAAAGCCTGCAACTGTCAGCAGGTGAAAACCTCATTGCAACCAGCTGTAAAAACACTGACTTCAGCGTAATGAAAGCTTTCACGGTGGCAGCGGGCGAAAGAATCAGCCTGTTTGCACAGAAGCTGGGACTGAAGTTATTAGCGGCGAAGGGGAAAGTCGAAATTCAGTCTCAGAGTGATGAGATGTTGCTGGATGCATTCCAGGATGTACGTATCAGTAGTAGCGAAGGTAAAGTTTTCATTCGTGCCAAACAGGATATTTTGCTGGTAGGTAGCGGTGGTGCTTATCTGAGAATAGGAAACGGTGAAGTAGAGAGCGGTGCCCCGGATAAAATTATTCAGCGCGCAGCGGTATGGCAAAAATTCGGTGGTCAAAGCGCAAGCGAAATGTTTAATACCTGGCAACAGGGTAATTATGAACTCAACACGCAACTCATCCGGGCAGGAACCAAAGAAGCGGTAAAAAGTCATCAGGGGAATGTGAGTAGTGATCTCGGGAAGACATCAGCTAATTCAGATGCTGCAGGGAAAATAGCCCCTCAAAGCTTTCCTGACATTGCCAGCATCAATTTAAACTTGAACAAGGAGCGTTAGTCATGTCTGAGGAAAAAACGACACCAAAAATTGAGCCGACATTTGATGAAGATGGTAATGCTTGTTATCAGTTGTTTAGCACGCCTAAAGAAAAAAACATTGTTCAGCAATGTGTCGTGTATCCAGACAGGGTTATTCCAGTCATTTTTATTCCGGGTGTAATGGGCAGCAATTTAAAAAGTGATGATGAAGACGGATTAAAGATCTGGCGCCTGGATAGCAATGATCAGATTGCTGGTGACTGGTTTGGCACAAATGCTGAGACTAGAAAGAAAAAGTTGGATCCAAAAAAAGTCGTTGTCGATGATGGTGGGAAAATAGACGAAAAATCAGAGCTCTACCTTCTTAAAACTCGTCGGGAACGCGGCTGGGGAACCGTAGGTTATACCAGTTATGCTACTTTCCTTAACTGGCTACAAAATACGCTCAACGACTTTAATGATGGTGACTCTAATGAACGTGCAAGTTTGCTACAGACTACGCTGAAAACGGAGAAGGGTGATGTATCACTAAGTAAGGAAGAGGTGGATTTGACATACCGCTATCTCTTTCCTGTCTTTGCTTTGGGGTATAACTGGCTGCAATCAAACTCTGATTCAGCAACAGCGCTGGCTAAATACATAGATAAGCAAATTCAGTTTTACCGGCAATATGAACGGCAGTGTGAGAAGGTTATTTTGATTACCCACTCTATGGGGGGCCTGGTTGCAAGACACTATACGCAGCACCTCGGAGGAGCAGATAGGGTACTAGGGGTAATACATGGCGTGATGCCAGCGCTGGGAGCTGCGGCGACTTACCGCAGAATGAAAGCAGGAACAGAAAACGGTTCAGGGAACGCAAAGGGATGGGTTGCTGCTCAGGTGCTGGGAGGAAATGCCAAAGCCATGACTGCAGTCCTCTCACAGTCTTCCGGCCCTTTGCAGTTGTTACCTGGGAAAGCCTACGGACAGCACTGGTTGAAGATAACGGATGATAAAACTACTCATGCATTTCCGGAAGAAGATCCTTATAGCGAAATTTATTTGCAGCGGGATAAGTGGTGGGGATTGTGTGAAGACCAATTTATAAATCCCAGCAAAAGCTTAAATCAAGCAGGTTTGGACAGGGACTGGGAAACATTCTCAAAAATAATACAACGTGAAGTTAAGCCTTTTATTGAGGAGCTTTCTGGGAAGTATCACCCCCAAAGTTGGGCCTTCTACAGTGCAGATAAGACCTATCGATCATACGGCGACGTCTGCTGGCGAGCCAATACACCGCGTGTAGATGCATGGCTGAATCGTAATCGTCAGCGTGACGTGCTGGCAGGTCGCGCGGTTGATAAAACCGAGATGCTTGATAAGCGAAGTATTTCATCGCCCTTGTCCGGAAACGGGTGGGCAAAAGGCATTCATCAGACTTTTCAATTGTTGTCTGCAGAAGAAGCGGGGGACGGTACGGTGCCAGTTCGCTCCGGATGTATTGCTGAACACTATTTACAGGCAAGGTTTCAGGTTTCGGTCGAACATGAGTCTGCCTTCCAGAACCAGTTGGCGCAGCAGTTTACCTTGCGGGCGCTTGTGAAAATTGTTCAGAACATAAAACAGACAACGCTGAGGGATGAGTGAAAATTAATAAAACTATTCTCGCGCTAGTACTTTTATTTGCCGTTTTTTTCGGATGGTACGGTTATAGCTGGCTGCCGCCACGAATCAATTTAAGTTCTGAGGAGCGTAAAAACGTGACACATTTTTTACAAGAAGCGGTCACTCGCTGTTTTGGTCGTTACATGATTGACCTTCCTGAAACATATACTATTACACACGATAATGTTATGGCGTTTATTGATGGAATGCCGATTAAATATAAGCGTATATATCACCCGGCATTTAAGCAAAAAATTCGCTTGAGGGAGGCCGAACTATCCGCAACGAAAACGTTGAGGCCTCTGGATATGCCTTATCTTAAGGGAGTTTATTCCTTACCTGACGGTATGGAAGGGATCATATTTGAAAGAAATAAAAGTACACAGGTTGTTGACGCATCACGTATACTTGAAGCGCACCTTTATACCAATGGCATTGCAATAGAAATAACTTTAGAAGCCGATAATGGATTGTCATCACGTTATGATGAAGAACGAAAGTTGACCCCTGAAATCTACGGTGATACTGTTCCGAAAAAACTGGTTGAGCTAATAGATTTTCTCACACGTATTTCCGGTAAGCAGGAGAATGAAATCCCTCAAGAACCAGGGTTTTGCCTGCCAGAATTATTTATTAAAGATGGAAATGCTCAACCTAAAGAGGAAGTTAGTGCGAATTACACTTCTTTAGAATACCCCGCTATAAAATTTCATTTTGACAGTGATAATTATAGCGCCTCTGAAGATTCTCTACTGGAAAGAAGCACCATGATGGAGCGCAACATTAAAAAGGCGGGAGGCTATACTATCCTCAGTGGTCGTCGCGAAATAAATGGATTATACGCAGAGCAGTGGTTAGCGCAGGGACAGTTAAGTAATACCAATGGTGAGCAAGCCCTGCGATTTGTCATTAATATCAATGAAAAAACGGCATCTCCCAAGCATCCAATGTTATCTCTGACGTTCCTGCAGCAGGGCCTGGAGGGCGAGCGACGTCTTACAGAGGCCGAAGCTGTAAGTATCTGGCAGCAGATTACCGACACTATCCGTATCCGCCCAAATGCGATAGCAAAATAGCCTGCTTCAACTAATTATTAGTGCATCGTATGACATATAGATTTTTTTGCACTGAATGTCGCCTGTCTATTGCCAGACATTCTTTCATGCAATGTAAATTGTCATTCCATCCAAATATTTTTTGCTGTTTTTAATCAAAGGCTAGTACCCACAATGTTATCCGCACGGCAGGGCTGAACAAGCTGCGCATGGAGGACAAGCGGGGTGAGGAGTACATCAAGCTCAGCACGGAGTATGGGGGTAAGACGCAGCTTAATTTAGGTCACAATGTTGATGCGCGGCGTGAGATTCGTGGCGAAGGAGCAGAGCTGCGGACTGATAATCATATCGCCATCCGTGGTGGCAAAGGCGTGTTTATCAGTGCGGATATTCAGCCCCAGGCACATGGGAAGATGTTGTCGATGCAGGATGCTCTTAGCGAACTTCAAAAGGCGCAGCAGTTAACTGAGTCCTTGCGAAGTGCAGCAGAGATGGCAAAAGCCGAATTGGCGGATTTACAAACCCAGAAGTCGCTTTTGAGTGATGCCATCACAGAGCTGAAGCAGTCTGCACTACTGCTCTCAGCGCCAGGCGGCATCGCGCAAGCCACGACTAAAAGCCTGCAACTGTCAGCAGGTGAAAACCTCATTGCAACCAGCTGTAAAAACACTGACTTCAGCGTAATGAAAGCTTTCACGGTGGCAGCGGGCGAAAGAATCAGCCTGTTTGCACAGAAGCTGGGACTGAAGTTACTAGCAGCGAAGGGGAAAGTCGAAATTCAGTCTCAGAGTGATGAGATGTTGCTGGATGCCTTCCAGGATGTACGTATCAGTAGTAGCGAAGGTAAAGTTTTCATTCGTGCCAAACAGGATATTTTGCTGGTAGGTAGCGGTGGTGCTTATCTGAGAATAGGAAACGGTGAAGTAGAGAGCGGTGCCCCGGATAAAATTATTCAGCGCGCAGCGGTATGGCAAAAATTCGGTGGTCAAAGCGCAAGCGAAATGTTTAATACCTGGCAACAGGGTAATTATGAACTCAACACGCAACTCATCCGGGCAGGAACCAAAGAAGCGGTAAAAAGTCATCAGGGGAATGTGAGTAGTGATCTCGGGAAGACATCAGCTAATTCAGATGCTGCAGGGAAAATAGCCCCTCAAAGCTTTCCTGACATTGCCAGCATCAATTTAAACTTGAACAAGGAGCGTTAGTCATGTCTGAGGAAAAAACGACACCAAAAATTGAGCCGACATTTGATGAAGATGGTAATGCTTGTTATCAGTTGTTTAGCACGCCTAAAGAAAAAAACATTGTTCAGCAATGTGTCGTGTATCCAGACCGGGTTATTCCAGTCATTTTTATTCCGGGTGTAATGGGCAGCAATTTAAAAGATAAAAAAGGTAAAAAAATCTGGAGGCTTGATAGTAATCTCCAAATTTTAGGCGACTGGTTTAAAGAAAATGCGGCAGTCCGAAAAAAGAAATTAGACCCTAATGAAACAATAGTTGATGATGGCGGAAATATTACCGAAAAATCAGAATCCCATTTACTCAAAACTCGCCGGCAGCGAGGCTGGGGAACTGTGGGATACACCAGCTATGCCACTTTTCTTGACTGGTTGCAGAACACTCTTAACGACTTTGATAACACCCTCTCTAATGAGCGCGTAATTCTACTGAAATCTATGCTGAAAACAGAAACAGGGGATGTCTCACTGAGTAAAGGTGAGGTGGATTTGACTTACCGTTACCTTTTTCCGGTATTTGCCATGGGGTATAACTGGCTGCAGTCAAACGGTGATTCAGCAATTGCATTGGGTAAATTCATTGACAAGCAAATTCAGTTTTATCAGCAGAAGGGCCGGATGTGCGAGAAGGTGATTCTGATTACGCATTCCATGGGGGGCCTCGTTGCCCGGCATTATACGCAGAATCTTGGGGGGGCAGCCAAGGTTCTGGGAGTGGTACACGGTGTAATGCCGGCACTCGGAGCCGCAGCAACTTACCGCAGAATGAAAGCCGGGACGGAAAACGGATCAGGCAACGTAGTTGATTGGTTTGGTGCACAGGTACTTGGCCCAAGTGCGGAAGCCATGACCGCCGTGCTATCTCAGTCTCCCGGCCCTCTTCAACTGTTGCCGGGAAAAGCTTACGGGCAGCGCTGGCTGAAGATTAGGGATGACAAAACCACCCATGCGTTACCGGTAGCCGACCCTTACAGCGAAATATATCTGCAGCGGGATAGATGGTGGGGGCTATGTGAGGATCAGTTTATAAACCCTGGCAAAAGCACTGACCCGGCAGACAGGGATAAAGACTGGCAATCATTCTCAAAAACAATTCAACGAGAAGTTAAGCCTTTTATCGAGGATCTCTGCGGAAAGTATCATCCAAATAGTTGGGCATTCTACAGTGCAGATATGACGTACCGGGCCTACGGCGACGTCTGCTGGCGCGCAAATACTCCTCGTGCAGAAGCGTGGCTGAATCGCAACCGTCAGCGTGACGGGCTTGCAGCTCGCGCGCTTGATAAAACGGAGATGTATGAGAAACGAACCGTTTCTTCCCCCCTCTTAGGTAGCGGCTGGGCAAAGGGCATTCATCAGACTTATCAGCTTTTGCCAGCAGAAGAGGCTGGGGACGGGACGGTTCCGGTACGATCTGGGCGTATTGCTGAACATCATTTGCAGGCGCGTTTTCAGGTTTCCGTTTCACATGAGCCAGCCTTCCAGAACAGACAGGCGCAGAAGTTTACCTTGAGGGCGCTGGTGAAAATCGTTCAGCAGATAGAGCAGACCGCGCAGAGGTATGAATGAGCATAAAAAAACTAATCATAACGCTGGTGCTGCTGGCCACCAGTTTTGCCGGCTGGTATGGCTACAGATGGATGCCGCCGAGAGTAAGTCTGACCACTGAGGAGCACAATAACGTGACGCACTTTTTACAGGGAATGACCACCCGATGTCTTGGACGTTATCTCATAGACCTACCCGATACATTCGCCACTTCATCAGATCAGGTTATTGCGTATGTTAACAAATCACCGCTGAATTATAAACGCATCTATCCTCCGGCTTTTAAACAGAAGATTCGTTTGAGAGAAATTGAATTATCTGCCACAAAAACATTACGCCCACAGGATATGCCATTTTTGAAGGCTATCCATTCTTTACCTGATGGCATACAGGGCGTTATATTTGAACGAAATGAAAGCACCCAGATTCCTGATGCTTCACGTATCCTTGAGGCGCACCTTTATACCAATGGTGTTGCAGTAGAAATAACCATGGAAGCCGATAATGGATTATCGTCACGCTATGATGAAGAGCGAAAACAGACCCCCGAAATCTACGGTAATACCGTTCCGCAAAAACTGATTGAGCTGACTAAGCTGCTAAAGCGCATTTCCGGCAGGAAAGAAAATGACATACCCAACATCCCCGGTTTTTGCCTGCCAGAATTGTTTATTAAGGATGGTGATAGCAAGCAAAAAGAGCGCTATGGTTTCCTTTACAAATCACCAGAATTTCCCGCATTAGATTTTGATTTTGATAGCGATAACTACATTGCATCTGATGATTCTCTGCTGGAGAGAAGTGCCATGATGGAGCGCAACATCAAGCGAGCCGAAGGCAATACCATCGCCAGTGGACGCTGTAACATCAATGGATTGTATGCAGAACAGTGGCTGGCAAAAGGATTACTTAGTGACACCTACGGTGAAAAAGCCCTGCGATTTGTCATTAATTTCAATGAAAAAACGGCATCTCCCAAGCATCCAATGTTATCTCTGACGTTCCTGCAGCAGGGGCTTGAGGGCGAGGGACGTCTTACAGAGGCCGAAGCTGTAAGTATCTGGCAGCAGATTACCGACACTATCCGTATCCGCCCAAATGCGATAGCAAAATAGCCTGCTTTACCTAATCATTAGTGCAACCGTATGACATATATTTTTTTATGCACTGAATGCCGCCTGCATATTGCCAGGCATTCTCCCATGCAATATCAATCGCCTATTCAAGTCGAATATTTTTTACAGTTTTTAGTCCACGGCTTTTTGAAGAATATACGCAGTGCGCAATGCCCTGGTGCATTGGTCTGTATTTATTCCGGCGGCAGCTCTTTTTAACATTTTAAATTATTTTCAATAACCTAAAGGAAATACTATGAAAACGCAGAATATCCCTGTTTCACCCGCATTTGTCGCAATTTCCTGGATTGCCATGATCGGCGGCAGTGTGGTTTATTTGGCCGGTTTGTGGCAGGCAGGGATGGAGCTAAATGAAAAAGGCTACTACTTTTCTGTGCTGATTCTAGCGCTGTTTGCTGCGGTTTCATTGCAAAAAACGGTTCGCGATCGCCAGGAAAATATTCCCACAACTCGCCTTTATCACGGAGTGTGCCTGTTGGCATTTGGTCTTTCAGTTGCGCTGCTGGTCATCGGATTGGTGAATGCAACACTGATGCCTAGCGAAAAAGGGTTTTACGGTGTGTCATTCTTCATGGCGTTATTTGGTGCAGTAGCCGTGCAGAAGAATACCCGTGATAACCAATTCACAGAACAAAGGGCACCGGTTAATAATAACGCTGAGAATACTATGGAATAATGGCTGTCGGGCGGTGATGCGCCCGATTCGAATTATACAATTAAAGATTGTTCATATTTATTTTTATTTGGGCCATTACACCTTTTGTTGAGAGTATGCTCATCTAATAGAGTATGCGATTATGATTGACAGGGATGCAGTGGTTCAACTTTTATGCGATCACGTTTTGTATACTATCGATATAATGAATCTATAAGTTTAAACCAGTCAACCTTTGGTCGTTATTACGCAATAAAATATGTTTCGCGGTTATTTATCATTTATTATTTTAAACTATTGATTTTGATGTTTCATGATTTATTAATTTCCGTTAATGATGTATCTCACCATTTAAAATAGAAGGAAAAGTATATGCCAGCACTGACTTGCTTAGGCGATGCAACAACACACGGCGGTAAGGTTATATCGGCCTCATCAACAATTTATGTGGAGGGTGTGCCCGTTGCATTAGTTGGAGATTGCGTTTCATGCCCACTGCATGGTTTTAATCATATTAGACAAGGGGATCCTACAATGTTCGATCATGGCGTACAGGTGGTTGTACACGACTGCATATGTGAATGTGGTTGCAAAGTTATCAGCTTCCGAAATGAGATGGTTGAATAAAAATGAATTGGCCGATTCCAGACATCCCACATAAGAAAAGCTTAAAGAAACCATCTATTAAATTCTTGACGATTGTTTTTATTCTTTTGATTTGCTTAGGTGCATTGACTTCTATTTTTCTGCTGAAAGTTCATGGTTACAGAGATGTAATAAGCAATGGCTTGCTACCTTCAGGTTTGATATGGCTATGTCTCGTAGGGATTGTTTGGTTTCGGTATGATCAAGCATCTAATGCAGCTATATTATGGGAAGTTCAGACCCAAATTACTAAATCACACTGGCAGCGCTGGGCTATGTGGCAAAGACCGATTGTGGCCAATATAATCTTGTGTCCTGAGAAAAATGGAAGTGAAGCTTTAATTGGAGAGCCTTCTTATATTCCAGCATATCCGGTTAAATGTAGACGTCTACACCATAATTTTTTGACTTTAAGCTCTAAGTTGAGTTTTTTAGATAAAAATCTGGAAGAACAGTGCCCGGGTTATAGAAATGACCTTCATGACATCATTGTGCTTATTACAGAAAAACATGATATATCTTCCATTTCTCAGGCTGTATTTAAACAATGGGACATAATCCCTGATATTGTATCTAAAATTGATCAATACTTTTCAGGTTCTGAATCCTGTACGATTAAAGGAATGTCGTTGATTATTACCTTACAGGATTGGCCTAACTCTATTGAACGTGAATATAGTGAGTTTATCAACGCAAATCTCATCTGTTCATCAGAGATGAACGAGAGTGATTCATTGCTTGTCAAGGCTGGTGTAGGACGATTTTTGCATTCAGACTCTCTGACGAAATCACTTGATGTTCTTACAGAGTATAACAGGTTGGTGGCTTCAGAAATGAAGCATGTTTGGCTTTCGGGAATTGGGGAGGCTGATATGATTACAATCGTACGCTATGCTGAAGAAAAAAAATGGGCTCTTCCTTCCCGCCATCCTTTTTTAATTGTTAATCATTCATTTGGTCCTCCAGGACCACTAGCTTTTCCTGTTTCGATTTCATTATTAGTGGATGCTGCAATTAGAACTGGAGAAACTCAATTATTAATATTAGGTGGCAAGGATAAAGCCTATTCATTTTGTCTGATTACAAGGAGGTTGTTTTTATGACATCAACAGCTTCGCCGGTCATTCGGCGTTTTAGTGTGACAGGATATTCAATATTAGTCGTGGCGCTTGCATGCGTAAGTGCATTCCTGATCACTACTTTCAGAAGTGGTATGGATATTTTAGGGGTAAATGTTGAATATGTTTGGTTAATCTGGTGTGTGTGTGTATTAACTTTAATAATAGCTGTCTTTACTCTTCATTTTTCTCAGAAAAAGTCAATTGGCCAAGAGCAGGAGCAATATTTACCTCAAAAGATAATTGGGCACCACAAGCAATTAGATAAGAAAAAAACGACTTCTACTGAAAATCACCGGATTATTCTCCAGCATCTCCGTTATGCTCTCCGCCAACAACACGGCCGTCTTTGGAATTACAAAGTTCACATCCTTCTCATCACGGGCAGCGTGCCAGACGTTGAACGCCTGACCCCTGGCCTGACCAATCAACTCTGGCAGGAGGACAGTGGCACGCTGTTGTTGTGGGGCGGCGATCCCGCCTCTCAAACTGACGAAACCTGGCTGATTGCTTTGAAGCGCCTGCGTCGCCGTCCTGCAGACGCGATAATATGGGTGACTTCTGCAACTGACCAGCTTACCGACATTGCCGGGTTGCCCACTGCTGCGCGACCTTCCAGTGCCGCGATGGACGCCACCGCACATGCCTTATCGGCTCGCTGCAATACGCTCGGCTGGCGACTGCCACTGTTCGTCTGGTCATTGCATCCACGCGCTGGGGGGCAGGCTGGCCGTATAACTCAGGCCGTGGGGTTCCAGACTTCCACAACCAATAAACACGATGCATTGCTCGCGGCACTGGCGGCGGACCTCATCGCGCAGGGGACCCAGCAGGTGGCGGGCTCGCCGCAGCATCACTTTTTGCTGAGCCTCGCGGACCAGCTGGCGCGTGTGCCGGAATCAATAACTGCGCTGCTTTTTCCGCTGCAGAAGGTTCATGGGGCTCTGCCGCTGACGGGTATGGTGTTCAGCCCGCAGTCGGAAGATACGGCAGGTACGATACCGCACCACTGGAGGCGTGATAACCGCTGGGATGCGCTGCCTGCGTCTTCAAACGAACTGCCTGTACATCTTCGCCCGCTCCGCTATGGTCTGCACTGGAGCCGGATTTCCGCTGCTGCTGCCTGTGCGCTGGTGGTTCTGTGGGGTGCCGGAATGCTGGTCTCTTTCGCCGCCAACCGCAGCGTTATCAGTGATGCCGTTACGGTGGCTGAAAACGCTTCAGACAGCAGTCAGTCTTTAAAACAGCGGCTTGCTGCACTGGGCGTGTTTCAAAACACTATCGGACAATTACAGTATCGCCAGGAACATGGTATGCCCTGGTACAGCCGCCTCGGACTGAGCCAGAACGAAGAACTGCTGTCTGCCCTTTGGCCGCGTTACCGTGAGGCAGCACTGCCTCTGCTGCGCGACGCCGCAGCCTTACAGCTCTTTGGCGCACTGAAAGCCTATGCGGCACTCGCACCCGACAGCCCGCTGCGCGAAACGCAGTCAAAGCAGGCCTACACGCAGCTCAGGCTGTATCTGATGCTGACGCGCCCGGAACGTATGGATGCCGGCTGGTTCAGCCAGACGCTGATGCAGAACTGGACGCAGCGGCAGGGTCTGGACAACGCGTACTGGCAGGGCACCGGGAGTCCGCTACTGGCTTTCTATGCAGAGAATCTCATTTCTCACCCCGAATGGGCGCTGAAAGCAGACCCGGAGCTGGTCAGACAGGTGCGCACTCTGCTGGTGCGTCAGATGGGGGTAACCAACAGCGAAACCCGCCAGTACCAGCGGGTGCTGTCGCAGGTCGCCCGACAGTATGCGGACATGCGCCTGGCCGATATGACCGGCGATACGGATGCGGGTCGCCTGTTTACCACCGATGAAGTTGTGCCCGGCATGTTCACCCGTCAGGCCTGGGAAGATGGCGTTAAACCCGCCATTGAAAAAGTGGCGCGGGAGCGGCGTGAGGAGATGGACTGGGTACTCAGTGATGCACCGCCGCCCGCCGGTGATGCATCCTCACCCGAAGCGCTGGAAGCGCGGCTCACCAGCCGTTACTTCTCTGACTACAGCGCAGCCTGGCTTAACTTCCTCAACAGCCTGCGCCTGCAGCCGGCACCGACGCTTTCTGACGCAATTGACCAGCTCACGCTGATGGCGGATGTGCGCCAGTCGCCGCTGGTGGCGCTGATGAACACCCTCAGCGTGCAGGGACGTACCGGGCAGAGTGGGGATGCCATTGCCGACTCGCTGGTGAAATCCGCGCAGAACCTGCTGAGTCGGGAAAAGCGCCCGGCCATCGACCAGAACAGCGGCCCGGGCGGCCCCCTTGATGACACCTTCGGCCCGCTGCTGGCGCTGATGGATAATCAGGGCAGCAGCAGTATGAGCCTGCGCACCTTCCTGACGCGCGTCACGCAGGTGCGTCTGCGCCTGCAGCAGGTCACCAACGCGGCAGACCCGCAGGCCATGACGCAGACGCTGGCGCAGACGGTGTTTCAGGGGAAAACCGTTGACCTCACTGACACCCGCGACTATGGCAGCCTGGTCGCCGCCGGACTCGGGCAGGAGTGGAGCGGTTTTGGTCAGACGGTGTTTGTGCGTCCGATGGAGCAGGCCTGGCAGCAGGTGCTGAGGCCGGCAGCGGAAAGCCTGAACGCCCGGTGGCAGCAGGCGGTGGTGAACGAGTGGAACAGCGCGTTTGGCGGACGTTATCCGTTTAAAAACGTCAGCAGCGAGGTGTCACTGCCGCTGCTGGCGAAATATCTGAATGCGGACAACGGCCGCATCACCCGCTTCCTGCAGTCGCGTCTGAGCGGCGTACTGCACCGCGAAGGCACCCGCTGGGTACCGGACAGCATCAACGCGCAGGGACTGACGTTCAATCCCGCATTCCTGAAAGCGATGAACCAGCTGAGCCGGATTTCCGACGTGGTGTTCACCCGCGGAGAGGCCGGGCTGCACTTTGAGCTGCGTCCCGGTACGGCCGCAGACGTGATGCAGACTGACCTGATTATCGACAGTCAGAAGCTCACGTACATGAATCAGCAGCCGGTGTGGAAGCGCTTTACCTGGCCTGCCGACACCGAAGCGCCGGGCGCATCGCTGAGCTGGATAAGCACGAAGGCCGGCACCCGCCAGTACGGCGACATGCCGGGCAGCTGGGGCTGGATTCGCCTGCTGGATAAAGCCCGGGTCAGCGCCAATCCGGGCATCAGCAGCAGCTGGCAGCTCACCTGGCAGGCTCCCGACGGTCGCCCGCTGAATTACATTCTGCGCACTGAAGCGGGTGAGGGACCGCTGGCGCTGCTGAAGCTGCGCAACTTCACGCTCCCGACCGATATTTTCATTATCAGTGACACACCGGACGTGCCGGATGAAACCTTTGTCAGCGAGGAAGACTCATGACCCTGCAATCCCTGATTAACGCCTGCGGTGCGGATAAGAACCATCTTCGCGCGCTGGCGACGGAGTCAGTCTCTCAATGGGAGCCGTGGCTGAAGCCCCTGGCAGACACTAAGACTCTTTAGCGTCAAACTCACACAAATCTTCGATCAGGCAAGATCCACAGCGCGGTTTGCGTGCCACGCAGGTGTAGCGGCCGTGCAGGATCAACCAATGGTGGCAATCGACTTTAAAAGCGGATGGCACCACTTTAATCAGCTTGTCTTCGACTTCTTCGACATTTTTGCCGGGCGCAAAACGGGTGCGATTGCTGACGCGGAAAATATGGGTATCCACCGCAATGGTTGGCCAGCCAAAGGCGGTATTCAGCACTACGTTAGCGGTTTTGCGACCGACGCCAGGCAGGGCTTCTAATGCCGCGCGATCTTCCGGGACTTCGCCAGCATGCTGTTCGATGAGAATGCGGCAGGTTTTGATCACATTCTCCGCTTTACTGTTAAACAGGCCGATAGTTTTGATGTATTCCTTTACGCCATCCACGCCTAGCGCCAGCACCGCTGCAGGGGTATTGGCCACCGGATAGAGCTTTGCGGTGGCCTTATTGACGCTGACATCCGTCGCTTGTGCCGAGAGCAGGACCGCAATCAACAGCTCAAACGGTGAACTGAAATTCAGTTCCGTGGTGGGATGGGGGTTATCATCACGCAGGCGCGTGAGAATTTGCAGCCGCTTGTCCTTGTTCACACGGCCTTCCCGGTTTCGCCTTGCGGCGCGATTTCAGGTTCCGATGCTCGCAAGGCGGCGCGCTGCTTCATTTTCTGATCGATCAGGTATTTACCCGCCAGCAGCATACCTAACCCGATAAACGCACCTGGCGGCAACATCGCCAGCAACATCGGTGAATCAAAATGAAAGACTTCAATGCGCAGCGCTTTGGCCCACGGCCCCAGCAGTTGGTCCGCACCATTAAACAGCGTGCCACTGCCGATCAACTCACGAATCGAACCTAACGTCACCATCGCGCAGGTCGCGCCCATCCCAATGGCAAATCCATCCAGCGCGGAGAGCGGGATGCTACTTTTCGACGCCACCGCTTCAGCGCGGCCCACCACAATACAGTTGGTCACGATCAGAGGAATAAAGATGCCCAATGACTGATACAGACCATAAGCGTAAGCATTAATCAGCATTTGTACGCAGCTCACCACCGAAGCGATGATCATCACGTAAATGGGGATGCGGATTTCAGCCGGCACCCAACGACGCGAAGCCGAAATAGCGCTATTGGTGATGGTCAGCACCAAGGTGGTGGCCAGGCCAAGGCCGAGGGCGTTAGTGGCGGTTGAGGTCACGGCCAGCAATGGGCACAGACCCAGCAACTGCACTAATGCGGAGTTATTTTTCCACAGGCCACCAACCAGCAGGTTTTTCGCTTCACTCATGGTGCATCTCCACATTCAGGCAGCGAAGAGAGCTTCGCTGGCAACGTTTCAATCAGTAGTGCGGTGCGTTTGGTGGCATTGACCACCGCGCGCGGAGTAATGGTGGCACCGGTAAATTGATCAAATTCACCGCCATCTTTTTTCACCGCAAAGTTTTTGTCGTCGGCACCGTGCACCACTTTGCCGTTAAAGCTATTGATCCAGTCGGAAATACGCAGTTCGATCTTATCGCCCAGGCCAGGTGTTTCATGGTGTTCAACCACACGGACGCCCAATACTTTGCCGTGAAAATCAGCACCGACCAGCATCTGAATTGCACCAGAATAGCCGTCTGGCGCGGTGGTCTCAAGCGCCGCCGCGACAGGCTGGTCACCTTTACGTGCCAGATACAGATGATGCGGCTGGTTATTGCCTAATGCCGCCGCATCGGTGACCAGAAAACACTCTTGCTGAATATGATTGTCATACATATCGGTGGGCACCACCTGATCGAGCAGGTTCTTTTGCTGCAGTGCCGTCTGATGCTCCACCGTGGGCTTGGTGACATAGTTCACCACGGCAGTCACACCGGTGGTGATCACCGCAAACGCCGCCAGCGTTACAGCATTTTTTCGAATAGCATCGAACATCTTTAATCCTTGCGATGGCCGTAAACGCGCGGCTGGGTGTAGTAATCAATCAGCGGCACGCAAATATTCGCCAACAGAACCGCGAAGGCCACACCGTCCGGATAACCACCAAAACTGCGAATCAGCCAGACCAGCAAACCAATCAGTGCACCATAAACCAGGCGTCCACGGTTAGTCGTCGAGGCGGTGACCGGATCGGTGGCGATAAAGAACGCGCCGAGCATGGTCGCGCCGGAGAACAAATGAATCAGTGGCGAGTTGAGCGATTCCGGCGAGAACAACCAGCCAAGAGTGGCGCAGAACGTCAGCGATACGAGGAAACTGACGGGGATGTGCCAGCGAATGGCATTCTTCGCCAGTAGCAGCATGCCACCCAGCAAATAGCCGAGGTTAATCCACTGCCAGCCTAATCCCGCCAGCACGCCGGTATAAATCGGCTCAGCCAGTAACTGCTCAGCACTGTGCCCGGCACGCAGGCCGGTTTTAAAGGTATCCAGCGGTGTGGCCTGACTCATGCCATCCACGCCGATTTGTAGCTGCTGCATGGTCTCACCGGCCAGCGTATGGTTGGTGAAAATCATGCTCAGAGAATCGAGCAAACCGGGTTTGATGGATTGTAAGGAATCCGGTGGCAACCAACTGGTCATCTGCACCGGGAAGGAGATCAGCAAGACCACATAACCGACCATCGCTGGGTTGAAAGGGTTTTGACCCAGACCGCCATACAGTTGTTTCGCGATGACAATGGCAAATACGGTGCCAATCACCACCAGCCACCAGGGCGCCAGCGGCGGCAGACTGATGCCGAGCAGTAGCGCGGTGAGCAGGGCGGAGTTATCCGAGAGTGTCGGCACCACTGGCGTTTTGCGCAGACGTAAAATGGCGCCTTCAGTGATCCACGCAGTGGCGGTGGCGAGCAATACCTGAATCAGAAAACCCACGCCAAAGAAATACCACTGCGCGGCCATGCCCGGCAGCGCAGCCAGCACCACCAGCAGCATGATGTTGCCAGTGCTGCGGCGGTTGTGGGTATAAGGAGAACTTGCAATACGAAAAGCCATTTATTCCTCAGTCGTCGAAGGCTGCTGCTGCGCTTTACGCGCTTTGGCACGGGCGACCGCGGCAGCAATTGCCGCTTTACGTGGGTCGGCGGAGTCAGGAGAGGCAGCAGCCTCCACTTCAGAAGATGATGCAGGCGCGGCTTCAGCAGATGCAGAAGCTTGCTCGGCAGCTGCCGCAGCTTTCTTCGCTTTAGCGCGCGCAATGGCGGCTTCAACCGCTGCTTTACGCGGATCGATTTCAGCAGCAGGTGCTGCATCAGCAGGTTTTGGCGCTTGTTCGCCAGCCGCAGCAGAGGCTTTCCTTGCCTTGGCACGCGCAATGGCAGCTTCAACAGCGGCTTTACGAGGATCCACTTCTGCAGCAGATGCTGCATCAGAAGGCTTAGATGCTTGTGGTGCGTCAGCAGATTCAGAAGTCGACTCAGCTGCCGCAGCCGCTTTCTTCGCTTTGGCACGAGCAATGGCCGCTTCAACCGCTGCTTTACGTGGGTCCACTTCTGCAGCTGATGCTGTATAAGAAGGCTCCGGTGCTTGTAGTGCGTCAGCAGATTCAGAAGTCGACTCAGCTGCCGCAGCCGCTTTCTTCGCTTTGGCCCGGGCAATGGCTGCTTCAACTGCTGCTTTTCGTGGGTCCACTTCTGCAGCTGATGCTGTATCAGAAGGCTCCGGTGCTTGTGGTGCGTCAGCAGATTCAGAAGTCGACTCAGCTGCCGCAGCCGCTTTCTTCGCTTTGGCCCGGGCAATGGCTGCTTCAACCGCAGCTTTGCGTGGATCGACTTCAGCGGCAGGTGCTGCATCAGCAGATTCAGAAATCTGCTCAGCTGCTGCCGCTGCCTTCTTAGCTTTGGCTCGGGCAATGGCCGCTTCTACTGCCGCTTTACGCGGGTCCACTTCTGCCGCAGTTGCTGCATCAGAAGGCTCAGGTGTTTGTGGTACGTCAGCAGATTCAGAAGTCGGCACAGCTGCTGCAGCCGCTTTTTTCGCCTTAGCGCGCACAATGGCGGCTTCAACCGCCGCTTTACGGGGATCAACTTCAGCGGCTGTGGCTGCATCAGCAAGCTCAGACACTTGTTCACCAGCCGCAGCCGCTTTCTTCGCTTTAGCACGCGCAATGGCGGCTTCAACTGCTGCTTTACGTGGATCAGCCTCAGCAACAGGTGTTTCAGCAACGTCGCCTACCGGTTGCTCAGTCACACCAGACTTCTTCGCTTTAGCACGCGCAATCGCGGCTTCAACCGCTGCTTTACGTGGATCGCCAGACTGGCGACTCAGCGCCTGCGTCTCTGACTGTTTTTCCGCCTGCTGAGCTAACGCCTGCGCATGGCGAGCCTCACGCTCGGCAGTTTCCTGTTCTGGTGTTTTGGCGGCACGCGCCTTCACGCGAGCAATCGCTGCGTCACGTTCACCCTGATCGCTACGTGCCACACGCTGTTTTGCTTCTTCATGACGCGCTTCACGCGCCAGTTTTTCCCGCTCTAAACGCGCCTGACGCGCTTCAAAGCGCGCTTTAGCTTCAGCGGTGCGCTTAGCTTCGAGATCAATGGCGCGCAACTCGGCCTTCTCCTGGCGATAATATTGCACCAGCGGGATATTGCTGGGGCAAACGTATGCACAGGCACCGCACTCAATACAGTCATCGATGTTATGGGCGCGCGCTTTCTCATGATCGCCGCCCTGGCTATACCAGAACAACTGTTGCGGCAACAGCTTCGCCGGGCAGGCATCCGCACAGGCACTGCAACGAATACAGGACTGTTCTTCTTCGTTATTACCCATCTCACTAGCAGACGGTGCCAGAATACAGTTGGAGATTTTCACCAGCGGCACATTAAGTGACGGCAGCGTAAAGCCCATCAGCGGGCCGCCCATAATCACCATCTGCCGCGAACCTGGCGCAAAACCTACATGATGCAACAGATGACTTACCGGTGTGCCCAAACGTCCCCAAACGTTACGTGGTTGCGCAATGGCTTCGCCGGTCAGCGTGACGACACGTTCGGTAATCGGCTCGCCATCAATAATGGCGCGCTTTACCGCCCATGCGGTACCCACGTTCTGCATCAGCACGCCTATATCGGTGGAACGGCCGCCGTGCGGCACTTCGACACCGGTAAGAATCTGCGTCAGCTGTTTGGCGCCACCAGACGGATATTTGGTTGGTATCACGCGCAGCTGCAACTCGCGATCACCGCCCAAAGCCTGCTTCAGCGCCGCAATCGCTTCGGGTTTATTATCTTCGATACCAATCAGCACGCGCTCTGCCTGCAATACCCAGGCGAGGATGCGACATCCCTCCAGCACTTCAGCCGCGCAGTCCTGCATCAGACGGTCATCGGCAGTGATGTAAGGTTCACACTCGGCGGCGTTGATAATCAGGGTTTTGACCCCGCGCAATCCGCCGCGCAGTTTAGTGGCGGTCGGGAAGCCTGCACCACCTAAACCGGCCACGCCGGCCTCATGAATGCGCTTGACGACCTCTTCACGCGGCAGCGCGCGGAAGTCAGGTTGCGGGTCGAGCGTAGTCCAGCGGTCTTCACCATCGGCGCGCAGGAAAATACACAGCTCGGAAAGACCCGAAGGGTGCGCGGTCATATGTGGCGCAATCGCTTCGATGGTGCCGGAAGTCGGCGCGTGCACTGGCAGCATGCGTCCGCTGCCAAACGTCAGCGCTTGACCACGCAGAACGTGATCGCCAGGCGACACACAAATCTCGCCTTCATGGCCGATATGCTGTTTTAACGGAATGATGAATTGTTCAGGCAGCGGTAACTGACTTAGCGGCGTGCCGTTTGACTGGGTTTTCATCTCAGGCGGATGAATACCGCCCTGAAAATCCCACAGTTTCTCTTTGCGGAAAATTTTTAGCAAATTAAGCATGAGTTTCTACCGGGATCACCCGTACAGGAATGGTTTCGAGATCCCATTTCCAGTTGGCCGTGGTTGTGGCAACCGGACGCATTTCAATACAGTCAGTCGGGCAGGGAGCGACACACAAATCACAGCCGGTACAGACATCGCTCAACACGGTATGCATGGCGCGGGTGGCGCCGACAATGGCATCCACTGGGCAAGCCTGAATACATTTGGTGCAGCCGATGCAATTGGCTTCATCAATCCAGGCCACGGTGCGGATCGGTTCCTGCACTTCCTCACCGCCATCCAGCGGTTGCGGTTCAACGTTAAGCAGCGCAGCCAGCTTGAGCATGGTTTGCTCGCCACCGGGGGCGCATTTATTAATGGCTTCACCGTTATTCCCCACGGCATCGGCGTACGGGCGGCAGCCGGGATAACCACATTGGCCGCACTGACTCTGCGGCAGAATACTGTCGATCTGTTCAACGATCGGATCTTCTTCTACCTCGAATCGGCGCGAGGCGTAGCCGAGCAGGGCGCCAAAAACCAGGCCCAGCGCAGCAATCGCCACAATAGCAATCCAAATCGCGGTCATTAGAATTTCACCAGCCCGGTAAAGCCCATAAAGGCCAGCGCCATCAAACCTGCGGTGACTAAGGCAATTGAGTTGCCCTTGAACGGCGCAGGGACGTTGGCCAATACCAGACGTTCACGCATACCGGCGAACAGCACCATTACCAGGGAGAAGCCGAGCGAGGCACTGAAGCCATAGACCGCAGCCTGCATAAAGGTATGGTTGAGATTGACGCTCAGTAAAGGGACACCCAGCACCGCACAGTTAGTGGTAATCAGCGGCAGGAAAATGCCCAGCAAGCGATAGAGTGACGGACTGGTTTTGCGCACCACCATTTCGGTGAATTGCACCACCACGGCGATCACCAGGATGTACGCCAGGGTTCGCAGGTACACCAGATCGAGCGGCACCAGAATCAGATGGTTCACCAGCCAGGCGCAAATCGACGCCAGGGTGATCACGAAAGTGGTGGCGAGTCCCATGCCGATGGCGGTTTCCAATTTTTTTGACACGCCCATAAAGGGGCATAGGCCGAGAAACTTCACTAACACGAAGTTGTTCACCAGCACAGTGCCAATAAAGAGAAGTAAGTAATCGGTCATTTTTTAACCTGGGAAGCCGAAAGGCGTCTATTATCCGGAATTGAGAGGTGCATCTCAACCTCTACACAAAATGTGTGGGTGTTGAGAGCACTCAGAATTAAATTCCTGACGAAACTCGCGCCGTTATGGCTGGATAAACGTCTCTTTAACACGTTGAGAGCGTTTGAAGTAGGGCACAAATACCGCCGCCGCCAGCAGTGACAACAGCAGCGTTTGAATGGCTTTGTTATCCGCCACCGGGGTGAACGCGAAGGTTTTCAACGCCAGTAACACGGTCATCAGTAACCACAGGATGTAATGACGCGGTAAACGGCGCGAACGTTTACAGAACATCCAGCAAACCCAAATACTGTAGACCCAAACCACGCCTGCGGTGAGCAGGGAAATCGCCCATTGCGTGAACAATTGGCTGGCATGAGTGAACAACGTGGTACGCAATTCAGTATCAAACAACGGGCTCAGATACATGGCCACAACCAGCGCACTGGTCAGCATCGTCATAATCAACCAGGCCAGCGGCAATAACAGCCAGCCAGCAATACGCGGCGGGTTTACCGATTCGGTCATCTTGCGGATCCTGTAGCGAAATTAAGAAGGCGTTGAATGTCCAAACGGGGCACGCCCGACATGGACAACGCTATAGTGCAGAAAAAGGTGGGGAAAACCCATTACATTACGTAGCGCCAGACTGATTTTGGCACGCGGCCCATATCGAAGAGGCGGCCGCCGGAAACCAGTTCAGCACGACGGTGATCGGCAGCGCGATACATATTGATGATGTCATTATCATCGGTCAGCGAATAATTGAGATGGTCGTAGAGTTTTTCCAGACTCTCAAGATTATTCACTTTGCGGAATTTCAACAGGTAATCTAGCGCAGTCATGATTGCCATTTAAAAATAAAGTGCTCGGAAGTGCCCAAGTATAGGGAGCACACTGACAGAGTCCATACGCCAGCGTTAAAAAAATTCAAAAATCAGACAACGTGAGCTAATTCGCTCATCAAAAGACATTTTTTCTTCATTTTGCCGTTTTAAACGCGCATTTCCAGACGGGATTAAGACAAATTCTATCCTGACGGACGGCATAATGTGAAAAAAGCTCACACCCTTAACGCAAATGAAAGTTGTCATTTTTTATCAGGCTTAATGCACTGACTTTCATTCATATAAGACGTTTATTAGGCCGATTTATGTCGAACAGTTAAGCAATGGCATCTACAGGCTTTGAAACTTTAAATCATGTAGTGTGCGAATAATCACAAAACTGATCATTGCTTGTGCCCGCAGTCGATAACCATTCTTTACGCAGCGTCTGTAATCGTTTCCAGTAGCCACCATCCTAACCGATTCTGTTTATTACATTTATTTAACCGCCACTGAAATAAATATCAGGCAAATTGTCCATATTGCTGGTATGACTTCTTACATGCATAATTTCGTAACTCCTTTAATTCACTCTATTTTGTGAGGCATGTCGCGCTTGTTTTCTCGCTTTTGCGCCAGGCTTAATCTGCGTTTTGTACCCCTACAGCACACTCCCTTCAGAGGAATGAAATTATGTGGAAACGTTTACTCTTAACCGCCATGGTCAGTTCAGCGCTCAGTACTTCGGTACTTGCCGCGGATATGACGGTGGGCTTCTCACAGGTTGGCTCGGAATCAGGCTGGCGTTCAGCGGAAACCAACGTGGCGAAAAGCGAAGCGCAAAAGCGCGGTATCACGTTGAAAATCGCCGATGGTCAGCAAAAACAGGAAAACCAAATCAAAGCGGTGCGCTCGTTTATCGCGCAGGGCGTTGACGCCATCTTCATCGCGCCGGTAGTGCAGACTGGTTGGGAACCGGTGCTGGAAGAAGCCAAAGATGCCAAAATTCCGGTGTTCCTGTTAGACCGCGCCATTGTGGTGAAAGATAAGTCGCTGTACATGGCGGTGGTGACCGCAGACAACGTGCTGGAAGGCAAGTTGATCGGTGACTGGCTGGTGAAAACTGTCGGTGACAAGCAGTGCAACGTGGTTGAGTTACAAGGCACCGTGGGTGCCAGCGTAGCCATCGATCGTAAGAAAGGATTTGCCGACGCCATCGCGGGCCATAACAACATTAAAGTGATCCGTTCTCAGTCCGGCGACTTTACGCGTAGTAAAGGTAAAGAGGTGATGGAGAGCTTCATCAAAGCGGAAAACAACGGCAAGAACATCTGCATGGTGTATGCGCATAACGATGATATGGCAATCGGTGCCATTCAGGCCATTAAAGAAGCGGGTCTGAAGCCAGGCAAAGATATTCTGACCGGATCCATCGACGGTGTGCCGGATATTTATAAAGCGATGCTGGCGGGTGAAGCCAATGCCAACGTCGAGCTGACGCCAAATATGGCAGGTCCGGCTTTTGATGCGCTGGAGAAATTCAAAAAAGACGGCACGATGCCACCAAAAATCATCAAAACCGAATCGAAACTGTATCTGCCAGATTCCGCGCAGGCACAGCTCGACACCAAAAAAGGCATGGGTTACTGATCCCCGCAACCGCCCTTCGGGGCGGTTTTTCATGACGTAAGGCGAGGTAGAACCTGATGAGCACCGCAGATGCATCCGCACTCCTGACACTCAACGGTATCAGCAAAGGTTTCCCCGGCGTGAAAGCGCTGGATAATGTCTCATTCAGCATTCGCAAAGGCGAGATCATGGCGCTGCTGGGCGAAAACGGTGCCGGAAAATCCACGCTGATTAAAGTGCTGACCGGTGTTTACACCCGGGATGCCGGCACCATCACCCTGAATGGCAGTACCATTTCACCGCACAATACTGCCGATGCGCAGCAAATGGGCATCGGTACGGTTTATCAGGAGGTGAATCTCCTGCCAAATATGTCGGTGGCAGATAATCTCTACATCGGCCGCGAGCCGCGCCGCTTTGGCATGATCGACCGCAAGCGTATGGTGCGTGATGCCGATGCGCTGATGCGCAACTACGGTTTTGCGCTCGACGTGACGCGTCCCCTGGGCCATTACTCAGTCGCGATGCAGCAGATCATTGCGATTTGTCGCGCCGTGGATCTCTCCGCTCAGGTGTTAATCCTTGACGAACCTACCGCCAGCCTCGATGCCAGCGAAGTTGAAATGCTGTTCACCCTGATGGCGCAGTTGAAAGCCAGAGGAATGAGCCTGATTTTTGTCACTCATTTTCTCGACCAGGTGTATCGCATCACCGACCGTATTACCGTTTTGCGCAACGGCCAGTTTATTGCCACGCGTGATACGGCATCATTGCCGCAAATCGAATTGATCAAACTGATGCTGGGGCGCGAACTGCTGGAGACCGCCTTGCAACGTCAGGGCAGCACGCTGAAGAGCAATCAACCGGTTGTGTCATTTAAAGATTACGGCAAGAAGGGCACCATTGAACCTTTCGACCTCGCGGTGCGTCCGGGAGAAGTGGTGGGCTTAGCCGGCTTGCTGGGATCGGGGCGCACCGAAACCGCCGAGGTGCTGTTTGGTATCCGTCGTGCGGATCGAGGCACTGCCACCATCAAAGGCAAAGTGCAGCATATTCGGACTCCGGCCAAAGCCTCCCATCTGGGCATGGGGTTCTGCCCGGAGGATCGTAAAACCGACGGCATCATCGGTGCGGCTTCGGTGCGTGAAAATATTATTTTAGCGCTGCAGGCACAACGCGGCTGGCTGCGTCCGATTAAACGGCGTGAACAACAGGCAATCGCAGAACGCTTTATCAAAAGCCTGGGAATTCGCACGCCACATGCCGATCAGCCAGTGGAATTACTCTCCGGCGGTAATCAGCAAAAGGTGCTGCTGTCACGCTGGCTGGTGACGAAGCCGCAATTCTTAATTCTCGACGAACCGACGCGCGGCATTGATGTTGGTGCACATGCCGAGATCATTCGTTTGATTGAAACCCTGTGCGCCGATGGACTGGCGTTACTGGTTATCTCCTCTGAACTCGAAGAGCTGGTGGGCTATGCCGATCGCGTGTTGATCATGCGCGATCTGAAGCAGGTAGCTGAAATCCCGCTGGAGCAGCTGTCGGTGGCGTCGATTGTGAATGCCATCGCCGATGCAGGAGCACAACATGCTTGAATCCCCTATGACACATCCAAAACCTGAACGGCGTAAGCCGAAGTTACCGCCAGGCATGCCGCAAATCGTTGCGCTGATTCTGGTGCTGTTGGTGGATAGCCTGGTCGCAAACAATTTTTTTGCGGTGCATATCCAGGACGGTCGCCTGTTTGGCAGCCCGATTGATATCCTCAACCGCGCTGCACCCGTTGCCCTACTGGCGATCGGTATGACGCTGGTGATTGCCACCGGCGGGATTGATTTGTCGGTAGGTGCGGTGATGGCGATTGCGGGGGCGACGGCGGCCACGTTGACCGTTGCGGGGCACAGCCTGAGCTTTATTATTCTCGCCACCCTTGGCACCGGCCTTGCCTGCGGCTTATGGAATGGCGTGCTGGTGGCGCTGCTGAAGATTCAGCCGTTTGTTGCCACGTTGATATTGATGGTAGCCGGGCGCGGTATTGCACAGCTGATTACTCAGGGTCAGATTGTGACCTTTAACAGCGACAGCCTCGGTTGGTTTGGCAGCGGCTCGCTGTGGATGCTGCCGGTTCCGGTATGGATCACGCTGCTGGTGGCACTGTTAGTGTGGCTGCTGACGCGAAAAACCGCGCTGGGCCTGTTTATCGAAGCGGTGGGGATTAACCTGCGCGCCGCACGTAATGCCGGTGTAAATGGCTGGTTAGTGGTGATGTCCACCTATGCGATCAGCGGTGTGTGTGCAGCAGTCGCGGGCCTGATCGTGGCAGCGGATATACGTGGCGCCGATGCCAACAATGCCGGTTTGTGGCTGGAGTTGGATGCCATTCTTGCCGTTGTGATTGGCGGTGCATCGCTGATGGGCGGGCGTTTTAATCTGGTGTTGTCGCTGGTCGGCGCGCTGATTATTCAGTCGATGAATACCGGTATTTTGTTGTCTGGCTTCCCGCCGGAACTGAATCAGGTGGTGAAAGCGGTGGTGGTGATGTGTGTGCTGTTGCTGCAATCGCCGCGCTTTATCGCCATGCTGAAAGGGAGACGTCCAAAATGATTAAACGCCATCTGCCATTGATGATTACGCTGCTGGTGTTTGTCGCCGGTTATCTGTTCTGTCTGAGTCAGTTCCCTGGCTTTGCCTCGACACGCGTGATTTGCAATATCCTGACCGATAACGCGTTCCTCGGCATTATCGCCGTGGGCATGACGTTTGTGATTTTGTCAGGCGGTATCGATCTGTCAGTGGGGGCCGTTATCGCCTTTAGCGGCGTATTTTTGGCGAAAATCATCGGTGATTATCACGTTGATCCGATTCTAGCCTTCGCGATTGTGCTAGCAATGGGGGCACTGTTCGGCGCCATGATGGGTTGGCTGATTGATGCACTGAAGATCCCGGCCTTTATTATTACGCTGGCGGGGATGTTTTTCCTGCGCGGCTGCAGCTATCTGGTTTCCGAAAACTCGATTCCCATCGATCATCCGCTCTATTCCACACTGTCGAGTCTGGCATGGAAGATCCCCGGTGGCGGGCGTCTTAGCCTGCTGGCGGTGATTATGCTGGTGGTAGTGATCGGCGGGATTATCCTCGCGCATCGCACGCGTTTTGGTAATCAGGTGTATGCCATCGGCGGTAATCTGACGTCGGCGCAGTTGATGGGTGTTTCGACACGCGCCACGACCATCAAGATTTATATGCTTTCCACCACCCTGGCGACACTGGCGGGGATTGTGTTCTCGATTTATACCTCAGCAGGCTATGCCCTGGCAGGATTGGGCGTGGAACTGGACGCGATTGCCTCGGTGGTGATCGGCGGCACCTTGTTGTCCGGCGGTGTGGGCACGGTGCTCGGCACGTTGTTTGGGGTGTTGATCCAGGGTCTGATTCAGACATGGATTAACTTCGATGGCACGCTGAGTTCCTGGTGGACAAAGATCGCCATCGGTATTCTGTTGTTTGCATTTATCGCTTTGCAACGTCTGCTAACGGTAATGTGGGATCGTCAGAAGAATGCGCCGGTTAAGCGTTTAACTTCGTAGTTGTCAGCGTCATGTTTGTTTTGAGAGGTGCGCAAATTTGCGCACCTTTTTTGTTTTGGGGCTTAGATTCGGGGATGCGGTTTTTGGTGTTCAGATTTGTGGATGTTGGGTAGGGGTTACAGGTTTTAACGCTCATATTTTTGAATGTTAAGTGAAGTTGCTGATGGTTCGGTGCTCAGCCCCATAAAGGCCAGCCCGATTGCAAAGGAACCCCGCATCCTTGCAGATCGACCGCGCCATCCCTGGCGCGAACGCTTTGCTCTTCGGGCTGGCCTTTATGGTGCAATTGAGACTGTCATTGCTGTAGTCCGCGCAAACTTGAAAGTTCTGTTCAGTCCTGGATTAAAAAATATCGCGGCAAGCCTGCATAAAGGAGACAAAGGTGGGCAGTGGAGTAAAGCGTACGCCGCAGGGATGCGGCGTCCGAGGCTACAGGGATGTATTCACGCCGACTTTACGCAACGCCCACCTTTGTTGACTGGACCGCACGTTTTTAGCCACAGCACTCTTCTTTAAAAGTTAGGTGGGTTTGCTGAAAATCTGGTGCACGGCCCCATAAAGGCCAGCCCGATCGCAAAGGAACCCCGCATCCATGCAGATCGGCCGCGCCATCCCTGGCGCAAACGCTTTGCTCTTCGGGCTGACCTTTATGGGGCATTTAAGATGATCATCGCTGTAGTCAGTGCAAGTATGAGGATGCAGCCAGGTTTTTAAACCCGCCAAATCGTAGCGCTGTGATGCGAGAGAACGGCGCCAGTTTTTGACCCTGGAAACCATGCAGCGGACATGCATAAAGGAGACAAAGGTGGGCAGTGGAGTAAAGCGTACGCCGCAGGGATGCGGCGTCCGAGGCTACAGGGATGTATTCACGCCGACTTTACGCAACGCCCACCTTTGTTGACTGGATCGCACGTTTTTAGCCACAACTCACCTTTGACGACTGATCCGCAGATTTTTAGCCTCAGCACTCTTCTTTAAAAGTTAGGTGGGTTTGCTGAAAATCTGGTGCTCAGCCCCATAAAGGCCAGCCCGATCGCAAAGGAACCCCGCATCCATGCAGATCGGCCGCGCCATCCCTGGCGCGAACGCTTTGCTCTTCGGGCTGGCCTTTATGGGGCAATTGAGACTGTCATTGCTGTAGTCAGTGCAATTATAGGAATGCTGCCAGGTTTATAAATCCGCCAAATCGTAGCGCTGTGATGCAAGGTAACGGCGCCAGTTTTTGACCCTGGAAACCATGCAGCGGGCATGCATAAAGGAGACAAAGGTGGGCAGTGGAGTAAAGCGTACGCCGCAGGGATGCGGCGTCCGAGGCTACAGGGATGTATTCACGCCGACTTTACGCAACGCCCACCTTTGTTGACTGGATCGCACGTTTTTAGTCACAACGCCCACCTTTGTCTACTGGACCGCACGCTTTTAGCCACAACTCACCTTTGTCGACTGAACCGCGCGTTTTAGCGACGAAAAAAAGCCGCGACTTAACGCGGCTTTAACCGGTAATCAAACGATCAACGCGCTAAACGGTAATACGCCTCATTCCAGCGCAACGCATCCTTGAACGCCGGTAAGCGCGTATCCTCATCGATCACCAGCACTTCAATGCCGTTTAGCTCACCGTACAAATACATATCATCCAAATCCAGTGCCTGACTAAACACCGTATGGTGCGCGCCACCGGCCAGAATCCAGGCTTCGGAAGCGGTAGCCAGTGAGGGCTGTGCACGCCACAAAGCACGCGCGACCGGCAACTTCGGCAGCGGTTTCGGCTGCTCAATCGCATCCACTACATTCACCAGCAAACGGAAACGATCACCCATATCAATCACACTGGCATTCACCGCGCGCCCAGCCGGCGTGGAGAAAATCATGCGCGCCGGATCGGCTTTGCCACCAATGCCGAGGAACTGCACATCAATCAACGGCTTCGCCTCTTTGGCAATCGAAGGGCACACTTCCAGCATATGTGAACCCAACACCAAATCGTTGCCCGGTGAAAAGTGATACGTGTAATCCTCCATAAATGAAGTACCGCCTGCACGATTCCCGGCTTGCACCTTCAAAATATGCAGCAGCGCGGCTGTCTTCCAGTCCCCCTCACCGGCGAAACCATAACCCTGGCCCATCAAACGTTGAACGGCCAGGCCCGGCAACTGCGTCATGCCGTGCAGAGTCTGGAAATTAGTGGTAAAGGCTTTGCAGCCCTCATCATCGAGGAAACGCTTCAAACCCAGTTCAATGCGCGCCGCATCCAGCACATTCTGACGCTTCTCGCCATTCACGGCGGCAGCCTCGCTAAACAGATACTGGCTCTCGTATTCATCGATCAGCGCATGCACATCGCCATCACTGACGCTGTTCACCACCTCAACGAGATCACCCACGCCCCAACCGTTAACCGAATAACCAAATTGAATTTGCGCCGCCACCTTATCGCCTTCGGTCACCGCCACTTCACGCATATTGTCGCCAAAGCGCGCCACTTTCAGCTGCTGGCTGGCCTGCTTTGCTAATGCTGCATTGATCCAGCGTCCGATGCGCTGCTGGCTGGTCTTATCCTGCCAGTGGCCAGTCACCACGCTGTGCTGCAGGCCCATACGTGCGCCAATAAAGCCGAACTCACGGCCGCCATGAGCGGTCTGGTTCAGGTTCATAAAGTCCATATCCATACTGTCCCACGGAATTTCTGCGTTGAACTGAGTATGGAATTGCAGCAATGGCTTATTCAGGATACTCAGCCCACCAATCCACATCTTGGCCGGTGAAAAGGTATGCAGCCAGGTAATGATCCCCACACAATTGCTGTCGTGATTGGCTTCGCGGCACAGCGCCAGCGCTTCATCCGGTGATTTCACCAGTGGCTTCAACACCAGCGGCACCGGCAGCGTGCCCGCCTGGTTCAAACCGTCCATCACCTGGCGCGCGTGATGTTCGACCTGGCGCAAGGTTTCCGCTCCGTAGAGATGCTGAGTCCCAATCACAAACCAAACGTTCTGTTCCATTTCTCGCTCCTTTACTTAGCGGATGTGGCGCGGGCGGCATACTGAGGTTCAGCGGCCTGGCACCAGTTCTGATAGCGTTGATAAAGCTGTTGATAGCCCGCTACGCGCAGGCTGTTAGGCTGCAAGGTCACGGCGATCGGACTCGCCATCACCTGCTGTGCGGCAGGGACGTCGGCATACACCTTCGCGGCGACGGCGGCAAAAATGGCGGCGCCAAGCGCGCAGCATTCGTCAGAAGCCACGATATCCAGCGGGCGGTTCATTACGTCGCAGCATGCCTGCATAATGGCGGGAGACTTACGTGCGATGCCGCCAAGCGTCAGAATGCTCTCCACCGGAATCTGTTGTTTCTCGAAGCACTCCATAATGGCGCGGGCACCAAACGCCGTGGCGGCCACCAGACCACCAAACAATGCAGGCGCGTCAGTGCCGAGATTCAAATCGGTGATCACGCCTTTCAGGCGCTGATTGGCATCCGGCGTACGACGCCCGTTGAACCAATCCAGCACCACGGGCAGATGATCGAGCTGTGGATCGGTAGCCCAGGCTTCGGTAAGGGAGCGGATCAAATCCTGCTGCATTTCGGCGAGTTGCGGTTGCAACTCAGGATGGCGCGCCACCGCCTGCTGCAGCGGCCAGCCCAGCAAACGACTGAACCAGGCGTAAATATCGCCAAACGCGGACTGACCGGCTTCGCAGCCGATGGCACCCGGCACGACACTGCCATCCACCTGGCCGCAAATGCCTTTAATTGCGCGATCGCCCACTTTCTCACTATCAGCAATCAAAATGTCGCAGGTTGAGGTGCCAATCACTTTCACCAGCGTATAAGGCTGAGCACCTGCACCGACCGCGCCCATGTGGCAGTCAAAAGCACCACCGGAGAGAATCACCTGTTCAGACAGTCCCAAACGCTGCGCCCATTCGGCAGACAACGTACCCACCGGCACATCAGCAGTGAAGGTGTCGGTAAATAGCGGGGAATCCAACTGCTCGACCAACATCGGATCAAGGGCACGGAAAAAGTCCGCAGGCGGTAGGCCATGCCATTCAGGATGCCACAGCGATTTATGCCCGGCAGCACAGCGTCCACGCCGCAACTGCGCCGGGGCGGTGCGACCGCTTAACAGTGCCGGTACCCAATCGCAGAGTTCCACCCAAGACACTGCAGCATCACGCACCGCCGCATCCTGGCGTGATACATGCAGAATCTTGGCCCAGAACCACTCCGACGAATACACACCGCCGATATAGCGGGTGTAATCGGTGAAATGACCGTTGCGGCACAGCTGATTAATCTCTTCCGCTTCTTCAATTGCGGTGTGATCCTTCCACAGCACAAACATGGCGTTGGGATTGGTCGCAAACTCCGGACGCAAGGCTAACACGTTGCCATCGCGGTCAATCGGGGCAGGGGTTGAGCCGGTTGAATCGACGCCAATACCCACCACCACAGCCCGCTGTTCCACTGTTAACGCGTGCACCACCGCCACGATCGCCTGCTCCAGCGCATCAATGTAGTACTGTGGATGATGACGAAAACGGTTGGCATGCGCGTCACAGAAATGCCCCTGCGCCCAACGCGGATAGTTCACCACCGCGGTTTCCAGCTCTTGACCACTGCGGCAGTCCACGGCGAGGGCACGCACCGAGTCACTGCCAAAATCCAGCCCAATTGTTATGGCGCCAGCACCCATTGGGATTCTCCTGTGTGAGTTATCTGGCTCAATCCTGGAATGCGGGAGCATAAGCCGTTAGTCATCGCTGGCTGAGAATATGCACTTTTCTGCCATCGGCGAGGTTATGTGATCGGCAGCAAAAGTTAATGACTGGTTAATTTCGCTGAATATATGGAGGAATTAGTCATCGTTTTGGGATGTGATACCGCTCTACATTTTTATTCGCCAATACCGCTACAACTAGCCCAGCGTTTGCACAGCCTTTGTACAACCTTTGAGCTAACGCGCTGATTTTGCGCTGTACCCAAACGTGAAATCCAATTGGTAGCGTTTACACCGATTCGTTATTAACAGCGATAAAACACCATTGTGCCGGAGAGCATCATGCATAAATTCACTAAAGCGCTGGCGGCGGTAGGTCTCGCCGCGGTTATGTCACAATCCGCTATCGCCGAAACCATGAAACTCGGTTTCCTCGTCAAACAACCGGAGGAACCCTGGTTCCAGACGGAATGGAAGTTCGCCGATAAAGCCGGCAAAGATCTCGGTTTCGACGTCATCAAAATCGCGGTGCCTGACGGCGAGAAAACCCTCAATGCCATCGACAGCCTGGCGGCGAGCGGTGCCAAAGGCTTCGTGATCTGCACACCGGACCCGAAACTGGGTTCAGCCATCGTGGCGAAGGCGCGCAGTTATGGCCTGAAAGTGATTGCGGTTGACGATCAGTTCGTCACCGCCAAAGGCAAGCCAATGGACACGGTGCCGTTGGTGATGATGGCGGCGACCAAAATCGGTGAGCGCCAGGGCCAGGAACTCTATAAAGAGATGCAGAAGCGCGGCTGGGATGCGAAAGAGACCGGCGTGATGGCGATTACCGCCAATGAGTTGGACACCGCGCGCCGCCGCACCGGCGGTTCGATGGAAGCGCTGAAAGCAGCCGGATTCCCGGAGAAGCAGATCTATCAGGTACCCACCAAATCCAACGACATTCCCGGTGCGTTTGATGCCGGTAACTCGCTGCTGGTGCAGCATCCCGAGGTGAAACACTGGCTGATTGTCGGCATGAATGACAACACCGTGCTGGGTGGCGTACGCGCGACTGAAGGCCAGGGCTTTAAAGCGCCAGACGTGATCGGCATTGGCATTAACGGCGTAGATGCGGTGAGCGAACTCTCCAAAGGGGCGCCAACCGGCTTCTATGGCTCACTGCTGCCAAGCCCGGATGTGCACGGTTATAAGAGCAGTCAGATGCTCTACAACTGGGTGACCAAAGGCGAAGAGCCCGCGAAGTTCACCGAAGTCACCGATGTGGTGCTGATTACCCGCGACAACTTCAAAACTGAGTTGGCGAAGAAAGGGCTGATGTAAGTCGCCTGATTGATAAACGCAGCCTCCATCCCAGGTGTTGTAGCAGGTTGGCCACCGCGTTTGCTCCCGTGTCGCTCGTCGCTGGGACAAATGTGCGCAGCCAACGCGGCAATAGCGCGAAAGATGGGGGCGAAGAGGAGTTTCCATGGAAACTGATCAAGCCTTTCTGTCCTTTCATGGCATCAGTAAAACCTTTCCGGGCGTAAAAGCGCTGCAGGATATCTCATTCCAGTGCCGCGCCGGGGAAGTGCATGCGCTGATGGGCGAAAACGGCGCGGGAAAGTCCACGCTGTTAAAGATTCTCAGCGGCAGTTATCAGCCGACTGAAGGTGAGATTTGCATCAAAGGCGAAGTGAAAAGCTTCAACAACACCGTGGATGCGCTGGATGCGGGCGTGGCGATCATCTATCAGGAGCTGCATCTGGTGCCGGAGATGAGCGTGGCGGAGAACATCTATCTCGGACAGTTGCCACACAAACGCGGATTGGTGAATCGCAAATTGCTGCGGTATGAAGCAGATCTGCAGCTTAAAAATCTCGGCATGGATATCGATCCAGACATGCCGCTGAAATATCTGTCGCTCGGTCAGTGGCAGATGGTGGAGATTGCCAAAGCGCTGGCGCGTAATGCGCGCATCATCGCCTTTGACGAGCCGACCAGCTCACTGTCTGCACGTGAAATCGAGCATCTGTTCCGCGTCATTCGTCAGCTGCGCGATCAGGGCCGCACCGTGCTGTACGTGTCGCATCGTATGGAGGAAATCTTTGCCCTCAGCGATGCCATCACCGTGTTCAAAGATGGTCGCTACGTGCGCACCTTCACCGACATGCCGAACACCCATCATGACGATCTGGTACAGGCGATGGTCGGGCGTAACCTCGGCGATATTTACGGCTATACGCCGCGCGCATTGGGTAAAGTCCGTTTGCAACTTGATCAAGTAGAGGCCAAAGGCGTGCGCATGCCAATTTCGCTGACGGTACGAGCTGGTGAAATTGTTGGCCTGTTTGGATTGGTTGGTGCGGGGCGCAGTGAATTGATGAAGGGGCTGTTTGGTGCGACCAAACTGCGTGGCGGCAGCGTGTCGCTGGATGGCAAAAAGCTCAACATTCGCCAGCCAATCGATGCGATTCGCGCGGGGATCATGCTGTGTCCGGAAGATCGTAAATCCGAAGGGATTATTCCGGTGCACTCGGTGCGCGACAACATCAATATCAGCGCGCGCCGCCATAATCTCACGGCGGGGTG